>CALROI020000004.1:0-250236 GCA_943369765.1 Phycisphaera mikurensis NBRC 102666
CACCAACGACGGCGCGGTCGTCAACCGCCTGACGCACCCACGCTACGGGCACACGCGGCTTTATCAAGCCAAAGTCAAAGGCCGCCCTTCGCCCGCCACGATCGCCAACCTCGCCAAAGGGGTTTACGTTTTCGACACCGAGGACGGCACGAAGCCCGAGGACGAGAAGAGCGACGGAAAGAACGCGAACTCGCGTGCCATGCCCAACGCCCATCTCCAGAGCAAGCCAGCCGCCGGCGCGCGGACTCAGAAAAAGGACGGGCCCCAGTTCACCCGGGGCAAGCCCTCGAGCGCGCGAAAGGTCCAGATCGACGTCAAGGTCGGCACCATGGGCGAAGGTAACTGCACCCTCGACATCAGCGCAAAGCATGCGCGGGACAGCGAGATCGTGAAAGCGCTTGCACTGGTCGGGCACCAGGTCCGACGGTTGCACCGCGTGGCGATCGGCCCGCTGGTTTTGCGCGAACTGGCGATGGGTCGCTGGCGCGAATTGACCAAGAGCGAGATCCATACCGTCACCAAACGCCACCCGAGCGAACGCAAGCAGCCGATCGCAGCCCCGAAGAAGACCTATGCGGGCGCAACGGCCGATGATGGAGCGGTGCCGCAGGTCGCGGCGTCCAAGCCGGTCGCGGCGAGGCGCAGGCCTCGGGTCATCGGCGGAGAGTCAACCGGAGAGTTTGCGGACCAGACATGAGCGCGACACCGAATCAAGCACCCATTCCGAACGTCACCTCGGCGCCCAAGCGCAAGCCGATCGTCGAAGGGGCGTCGGTCGCGTTTGCCAAGTCGATCTCGGGCGGGCTGGGCGCGATTGTGAGCAAGGACGGGCCGAAGGGTTC
Organism: Phycisphaera mikurensis NBRC 102666; assembly: GCA_943369765.1. Taxonomy (GTDB): domain Bacteria; phylum Planctomycetota; class Phycisphaerae; order Phycisphaerales; family UBA1924; genus UBA2396. Next base: position 843 of record CALROI020000004.1, read on the forward strand.
GATTGACATTCTTCGGCTCGCCATTCACTCGGCGCTGCAGGCGCAACTCACGCGCATGGCGGCGGCGCTGACCTATCGGACCATCTTCAGTCTGATCCCGATCATGGTGATCGGCGTCGCGATCTTGGGGGCGTTCTCCACCGAGGACCAGGTGCGCCAGAGCATCACGCGCATCCTGCAATTCGGCGGGCTTGCGATCGACGCGGCGGTCGTGGCGTCCGATGGTGCCACGCCGGAGGTTGGCGGCAAGGGGATCGAGCAGTGGATCCTGGAGCTGGTCGGGCGGGTGCGGGGCGTCTCGTACAGCGGTGTTGCGATCATCGGGATCCTGACGCTGATTTACGGCGCGATCTCGATGCTGATTGAGATCGAGATGGCGTTCAACCAGGTGTACCACGCTCCGGCGGGGCGCAGTTGGAGCCGGCGTATCACGCAGTATTGGACCTTGCTGACTCTGGGGCCGGTGCTCTTGTTCGCGTCCTTTGCGGTGGGTGAGCAGTTCCAAAGCCTCGTGAGCAGCATGTCGGTGCGTGCGGCGGAGAGCACGAGCGTCCAGCAGTTCATGGTGGGGTTCGCGGGCTATTCCGCGACGGTGGCGATCAGCACGCTCATGCTCTGGGTGATCTATGTCACCGTGCCCAACACAAAGGTCCGGATGCGGGCGGCGGTGATCGGTGCGCTGATCGCGGCGATCCTGTGGGAGCTTGGCAAGTGGGGATTCCGGGCGTATGTCGCGTCGGGGTCTGTGAAGCAGCTGTACGGCGCGTTGTTTCTGTTGCCGCTGTTCATGCTGTGGATCTATGTGACGTGGATGATCGTGCTGGCGGGATTGCAGCTGTCGTTCAGCTTGCAGATGTTCTGGGAGGTTCGCGAGCAGGGTGACAGTTTCTGGAAGAGGTTCCTGAACCCGACGCCGCCGGGGCCTTCGCTGGTGGACGGCGGGTTCGGGGTGGGGCTTCCGCTGATGGTGGTGCTCGCGAAACGATTCGGGGAAGGAAAGCCGTCCAAGGCGGGCGAGCTCGCGGGCGAGTTCGCTCTCAGCGAGCCGGTCACGCTCGACATCCTGCAACGATTTGTGAACGCGGGCCTGCTCCATCGGGTATCGACCGGGGACGAATCCGATCGTGCGTTTGTGCTGAGTCGCCCCCCCGAGTCGATCATGGGTGAGGAGATCGTGACCGCGGGCGACCCGATGTGGGAGGGCGCGGATCGGAGCCCGCATTCGGCGCTGCTCCGCTCCACGCGGGAATCAAGGCTCATGGGTGTCCGGGGCAAGACACTTGCGGCGTTGGCTGAAAGTCCGTCGGCAACCTGACTCGGGCACGCATTTCGGGTGCTGGGGGGGTACCCGGGATTGACGAGCGGACCTTGGGCTGGCCGATGGACACGCCTAGCATTTTGGGACGGAAAGCGGCTGTGTGCCCGTCCGGCGGTCGCTTCTTGTTCGGATCACGATAGGGAATGGATCGGGCTTGCCCGGTTGGAATCGAAGAATGAGTACTGAATCGACAGTGCGTGCGGTGTCCGGAGCGGTCAACGGCTGGAGCGTTGAGTATTTGGACGCGATGTACGCGAAGTACAAAGCGGATCCGGACTCGGTGCCGGCGGACTTGCGGGCGTTCATGCAGGGGTTTGACCTCGGCGTGGACCGGCCTGCAGGTGGCGTGGTTGCGACGGCGGGCGGGTCGGTCGCTGACTTGCACGCGGAGCGTGTCGCGATGGCGTATCGCCGATTCGGGCACATGGAGGCGACGCTTGATCCGCTCGGGACGCTGAGGCCCGAGGCGGGGCCGATCAAGGGCGTGCTCTCGATGATTTCAGACGCTGAGATGGATCAGCGGACGAGCGGCGGCAAGACGGTTCGTGAGACGATCGCCGGGTTCAAAGCGGCGTACTGCGGGACGGTGGGCGTCGAGTATCTCCACTGCACGACGCACGAGGAGCGCGAGTGGTTCCGGTCGCGGTTTGAAGCGCCCGCTCCGACCACGACCGCGGCGACGAGCAAGACGATCCTGCAGCACCTCACGGTGTCGGAGACGTTTGAACGTTGGCTCGGGAAGCGGTATCAGGGGAAGAAGCGGTTCAGCCTCGAGGGTGCGGAGACGCTGATCCCGATGTTGCGTTTGATGACGGAGCGTGCGGGCGAGCTGGGGCTTCGCGAGATGATCGTGGGGATGGCGCACCGCGGGCGGCTCAACGTGCTGCGGCACTATCTGGGCAAGGACACCGAGCGTCTCATCACGGAGTTCGAGGATTCGTGGTCGGAAGGCGCGGATCAGGGCGGCGGGGACGTGAAGTACCACCGCGGGTACTCGTTCGATCTGCCGACATCGGCGGGGAACGTGCACCTTTCGATGCTGAACAATCCGAGCCATCTGGAAGCGGTGAACGCGCTGGTCATGGGGCGGGCGCGCGCTCGTCAGGACGGGGCCAAAGAGGCTGGTCGCGACGGTCGGCGCGAGATTGCGGCTCTGCTGATCCACGGGGACGCGGCGGTGATCGGGCAGGGCGTCGTGGCGGAATGCGTGAACATGTCGTACCTCGAGGGGTACCACGTCGGCGGGACGGTCCATGTCGTGGTGAACAACCAGGTGGGGTTCACGACGGACGTGTGCGACGACCGTTCGTCGGAGTATTGCACGGATCTGGCGAGGGTCATCGGCGCACCGGTGATGCATGTCAACGGGGACGACCCCGAGGCGTGCGTGCGTGCGGCGGTGATGGCCATTGAGTATCGCCAGTTGTTCGGGAAGGATGTGTGGGTCGACCTGGTCTGTTTCCGCAAGCACGGGCACAACGAGCAGGACGAGCCGAGTTACACGCAGCCCGAGATGTACGCGAAGATCAGGGCCCACCCGGGGACGCGGGCGGTGTACGCGGCTCGCTTGGCGGCGGCGGGTGTGGTGAGCGCGGCGGAGGCGGAGGCGTCGGTCGAGGCGGAGATCGCGGTGCTGGACAAGGCGCAGGACGCGGTTCGCGCGAAGCCTGTGAATCCGATCTCGCCGCCAGGAGAGGGGCGATGGAAGGGTTTCACGGGGGCGTACACGTTCGCGTCGCCGAAGACGGCGGTGGACATGAAGACGATCGAGGCTGTGTGCGCGGCGCTTGGTCGCGTGCCCGAGGGGTTCAACGCGCACCCGAAGCTCAAGGGGCTGCTGGAGAGCCGATCAAACCTGCCGACGACGAAGAAGTTGAATCATGCGGATTCGGAGATGATCGCGTTCGGCACGCTTTTGATGGAGGGCACACCGATCCGTCTGAGCGGGCAGGACAGCCGCCGCGGGACGTTCACGTCTCGGCACGCTGTGCTGCGGGACGAGAAGACCGGCGCGAGGGTGACACCGCTGAACGCGATCAAAGACGGGCAGGCGAAGCTCGACGCGTGGGACAGCCCTCTCAGCGAGTATTCGGTGATGGGGTTTGATTACGGGTATTCGCGAGCGAATCCGCACGCGCTGGTGATCTGGGAGGGGCAATTCGGGGATTTCTGCAACACCGCGCAGGTGGTGATCGACCAGTTCATGGCGAGCAGCGAGGTCAAATGGGACCGTTGGGCGGGCCTGGTGCTGGCGTTGCCGCACGGGTACGAGGGGCAGGGGCCCGAGCACAGCTCGGCACGCCTCGAGCGGTTCCTTCAGTTGTGCTCGGACGACAACATGGAGGTCGTGTATCCATCGACGGGGGCGCAGGTATTCCACATGCTGCGGCGGCACGTCAAGCGGAACTTCCGCAAGCCTCTGGTGGTCATGACGCCCAAGAAGTTCCTGCGGACCGAGACGGCAACGGTGGACGAACTGGTGAACGGTGCGTTCCAGCACCTGATCGACGACCCGCACATGAAGGACGCGACGAAGGTCACGAAGGTGATCTACTGCTCGGGGAAGGTGTATCACGAGTTGCACGAGCGTCGCGAAGCGACGAAGAAAGCCGATATCGCGATCGTTCGGGTCGAGCAGTTGTACCCGTTCCACGCGGAATTGGCGAAGAAGATCGACGCGCGTTACCCCAAGGGTGCGGCGCGCGTGTGGGTGCAGGAAGAGCCTCGGAATCAGGGGGCGTTCCTGTACGCGGCGGACGCGTTCCGGGAGAAGGTGGGCGTGAGCCTGTCGTACGTCGGGCGTGACGCGAGCGCGAGCCCGGCGACGGGGAGCGAGTACGCCCACAAGAAGCAGCAGGACAAGGTGCTGAGCGGGGCGATTGCGCCGCTCGACAGCGGCGGGCAACCGGCCAAGCCGGTGGGTCCGACGGGGAACGGGTCGCCCGCGAAGGCGGCACCGGTGCAGACGCCGGCGAAGACAGCGGTGAAGGCGGGACGGTAAAGAAGGCATATGACGCTTTGGAGCATGACGCTCCGGGGCTTTGAACGATGGAAGGCAGGACATGGCGGACATCATCATCCCACAGGCGGGCGAGAGCGTGACGAGCGGCGTGGTGCTTCGCTGGACCAAGAAGGTCGGCGAGTACGTCAAGCGTGACGAGACGATCCTCGAACTGGAGACGGACAAGGCGACGCTCGAGGTTCCCTCGCCGACGGCGGGCGTTTTGCTGTCGCAGAAGGTGAAGGAAGGGGACACGGTCAACATCGGGGCCTCGGTGGGCACGATCGACGAGAAGGCGGCGGCCCCGGCGGCGACGGCGGCTGCGTCGACTCCTGCTCCGGCAGCCAAGGCGGTCCCGGTCGCGGTCGGCGCAGTGGCGGAAGAGGTGCGGTCGACGCCTTTGGCGAAGAAGACGGCGGAGATGCTGCACGTCGACATGGCGAAGGTGCCGGCGACGGGGCCGGGCGGGCGTGTGCGCGAGGCGGATGTTCTGGGCGCGGCGAACGGGAGCCATGCGAAGCCCGGTTCGGAGAACCGGGCCACCGAGAATCGGGCTGGTGGACGGAACTCGACCCGCGAGAAGATGACGCCGATGCGGATGCGGATCGCGCAGCGTCTGGTGCAGGCGCAGCACACCGCGGCGATGCTGACGACCTTCAACGAGGTCGACATGGGCCCGGTGATGGAACTCCGAAAGTCGTACAAGGAAGAGTTTGAGAAGCGGCACGGCGTGGGCCTGGGGTTCATGTCGTTCTTCGTCAAGGCGTGCGTGCAGGCGCTGCGGGCGTTCCCGATGGTCAACGCGTTCATCGTTGAAGAGAACGGCCAATTGATGATCGAGAAGCACGACTTCTGCGATATCTCGGTGGCGGTGAGCACGCCCAAGGGTCTCGTGGTGCCGGTGCTGAGGAATTGCGAGCGGGCGTCGATGGCGGGGATCGAAGCGACGATCAAGGACCTCGGAGCTCGCGGCAAAGAGGGGAAGATCACGCTCGAGGAGATGCAGGGCGGGACGTTCACGATCACCAACGGCGGGATTTTCGGCAGCTTGATGAGCACGCCGATCCTGAACCCGCCGCAGTCGGCGATTCTGGGCATGCACGCGATCAAGAACCGTGCGGTTGAGTATCCCGCAGGGAGCGGGCAGGTGGCGATTCGCCCGATGATGTATCTGGCGTTGTCGTACGACCACCGGATCATCGACGGGGCGGAGGCTGTGCAGTTCCTGGTGCGTGTGAAGCAGACGATCGAGGATCCGCGGCGTCTTGTTCTGGATCTCTAGGAGCGTGCGGGTGGATGAAGCCTCGCTTGCGGACACGGTTTGACTCAAGACATCCGAGGCTTCGCGGACTCAGCCTCGGCGTGAGGGTGCTTTTTTCTTCGCGGTCTTTTTCTCAACCGGTTCGGTTGCGGGCTGCGGGTCGAGTCCCTTGAGCAGCACTTCCACGGCGAGTTTCACCGCTCCGGCGTGGGCTGGGACGTCGGCTTCGATCTGCTTTTTGTCCCAGCGGGCGCGGATGATGCCCTTGGCGTCGATGAGGTAGGTGGTGCGGGCGACGGTGGTGACGGGCTTGCCGTACATCGTCTTCTCGACGAAGGTGCCGTAGGCGCGGCAGACGGGAGACTCGGGCTTGGGGTCGGCCAAGATCGGGAAATTGAGGGTGTGCTTAGCAGCGAACTTGGCGTGTCGTTTCACGTCGTCGGGGCTGATGCCGAGGACGGTGGCTTGGAGTTTCTGGAAGGCGGGAAGGGTGTCGCGGAACGAGCAGGCTTGGGTCGTGCAGTCCTCTGTGTCGTCCTTGGGGTAGAAATAGAGCACGGTGGGGCTTCCGGCGAGATCGGCGAGGCGGTGGGTGGTGCCGGTCTGGTCGGGGAGGCTGAAATCGGGGGCTTTGGATCCTGGATCGAGAAGCGGCATGGCGGAGTCTCCGGGGATGTGAAAGGTTCGCGGGTGCGGGGAGGGCGGATTCTGTCCCGGCGGGGGCTTGACCCGGCGGATGTGCGCCCTAACCCTATCTCATGGGTACTCAGACGAATTTCCAGTCGGTCTCCCCCTCCATTTCCACTTCAAAGATCGCGCTCGAAGGGATCACCTTCGACGATGTGCTTTTGCTGCCTCGGCGGTCGGCGGTCATGCCCGGGGATGCGGACACGCGGTCGAACCTGACGGCGGGGATCGTTTTGAACATCCCGGTGCTGTCGGCTCCGATGGACACGGTGACGGAGTCGGCTTTGGCGATCGCGCTCGCCCAGGAGGGTGGGCTTGGAATCATCCACAAGAATCTTTCGATCGAGGCCCAGGCACGGGAGGTGCGGAAGGTCAAGCGGTCGGCCAACGGGGTCATTACCGACCCTCTGACGCTCGGGCCTGCGGACACGGTGGCGCGGGCGAAGGAATTGATGCGGGCGCACAACGTCTCGGGGTTCCCGGTGACGGAGGATGGGTCGCCCGGGACGTCGGGCTCGGCACGCGGGAAGGGGAAGGTGCTGGGGATCATCACCCGGCGGGATCTGAAGTTTGTTGAGGATTTGGCGACGCCGGTTGGCCAAGTGATGACCGCCCACGCGCCGGGAAGCCCGCTCGTGACGGCGTCGCTTGGGACGACGCTGGATCAGGCGGAGCGGATCTTGAACAAGCAGAAGGTCGAGAAGCTGATCCTGGTCGACGATCAGTTCCGTCTCTGCGGCGTGATCACGATGCGGGACATCGACCGGGCAAGCCAGTTCCCTCGCGCGTGCCGCGACGAGCGCGGGCGGCTCCGGTGCGGAGCGGCGGTGGGCGTGCATCAGTACGACCGCGTCGAGGCGCTCTTGGCGGCGGAGGTGGATGTGCTGACGGTCGACACGGCCCACGGGCACAGCGAGAACGTCATCCAGACGGTGCGGGAGATCAAGAAGCGGTACAAGATCGACGTCATCGCGGGGAACATCGCGACGGCGGAAGCGGCGTTTGACCTCGCTGAGGCGGGGGCGGACGCGGTCAAGGTGGGCATCGGCCCTGGATCGATTTGTACGACGCGGGTGGTGACGGGCGTGGGCGTGCCCCAGATCACCGCGATCATGCAGGCGGCGGAGGGGATCGAGCGGCATGTTCGCGGCGGGGGGAAGCGGATCCCCATCATCGCGGACGGCGGGATCCGGCATTCGGGAGATATTCCCAAGGCAATCGCGGCGGGGGCGAGCGTGGTGATGATGGGGTCGCTCTTCGCGGGGCTCGAGGAGAGCCCGGGCGAGGTTGTGATCTCGCACAGCCGGCGGTACAAGAGCTATCGCGGCATGGGGAGCGAGGGGGCGATGAACGCGGGGTCGGCGGACCGGTATCGGCAGGCGGAGAAGGTGGCGGCGGACGGGAAGCAGACGCAGAAGTTCGTGCCCGAGGGTGTGGAGGGGATGGTGCCGTATCGGGGGACGCTGGCGGACTTTGTGTACCAACTGGTGGGCGGGCTTCGCAGCGCGATGGGGTACACCGGGTGCGGGACGATCGTTTCGTTGCAGCAGGACGGTCGGTTCTGCAAGGTGTCGGGAGCGACGGTGGTGGAGAACCATCCGCACGACATCAAGATCACGAAGGAATCGCCGAACTACATGGTGGGCGGCGGGGCGGAGTAGCTGGAACAGCGTTCCAACCGATCGAGGGCGAATGTGCGCGTCCGGGGCGTCGTGATTCCGCTACCATGACCGGCTGTGACCCAACACGTTTCATCGAAACCCGGGCTGTCGATTGGTTTGCTGCTCGCCCGGTTCGGGCCGTTGCTGGCATTGGTGCTTCTGCTGGCGATCGGGCTGGCGACGGAGCCAACGTTCCGCAAGCCTGAGAACTTCCAGAACATCCTGTGGGCAGCCGCGCCGGTGGGGATTGTGGCCATCGGAATGACGTTTGTCATCACGCTGGGCGGGATTGATCTTTCGGTGGGGTCGCTGGCCGCTCTTGTGGGGGTGTGCACGATCCAAGCGGTGAATTGGCTTGCTGGGACGGCGGATCCGACGACGACGCATGTGCTGATGGGCGTGGGCGTCGCGCTCGGGCTTGGGATGGTGCTGGGGCTGATCAATGGGTCGCTGATCGCGTGGGCACGGATCCCGCCGTTTATTGTGACGCTTGGGAGCCTCGCTGCGTACAAATCGCTGGCGGAGGTGCGGGCGGAAGCGGGCGTGGTGTCGTCGAAGGGCGATCTGTACGAAGCGGTCGGATCCGGGGGAATCCCTCTGATTTACGAGGCGGGGCGGGTGGCGGTGATGATCCCCTGGCCTGTGGTGATTTTCGTCGGCACGGCGATCATCGGGCAACTGGTGCTGTCGCGGACGACGTTCGGGCGGAAGACGATTGCCATCGGCGACAACGAAACGGCGGCGCGGTACGCGGGGATCTCGGTGCCGACGGTGCGTCTGATGGTGTACGTGCTGTCGGGGCTGACAGCGGGGCTAGGGGCCTTGATGATCACCAGCTACATGGGGAGCGCGTCGCACTCGACGACGGGGCGGATGTGGGAGCTGGACGCGATCGCGGCGGTGGTGATCGGTGGGACGCGGATGTCGGGGGGGCGAGGAACGGTGATCGGGACGGTCATCGGGGTCGTGCTGCTCGGGGTGATCGACAACTTGCTTGTGATGTGGGGGTCGAACCCGGCGTTGCAGGGGCTGATCAAAGGCAGTATCATCGTGGCGGCTGTGCTGATTCAGCGCGGCGCCAAGTAGCATCGCACTCAGGCATTTTCTTTCGGAGGCATCATGTCCAAGTCCTTCTCGTTCGCGGTCGTTGTTCTCGCACTGGCTGGTACGTTGATCGGGTGCGAGCGTCAGCCCGCGACCCCCGCCAAGCCCGCTGGGACCCCTGCCGCGGGTACGGTGGCCCCGGCGAAGAAGATCCGCGTGGGCGTTTCGATCCCCTCGGCGGACCACGGGTGGACCGCGGGCGTGGGGTATTGGGCCAAGGAAGCGATGAAGCTGTACCCCGATGTGGAGTGGCAGTATCAGACGGCGGATAACGCGCAGCGGCAGGCGTCGCAGATTGACGCGATGATCGTCAAGGGGCTTGACGCGTTGGTCGTTCTCGCCCACAACAGCGAGGGGCTCACCTCGACGGCAGAACGAGTGAAGGAGAAGGGCGTCTTCATCGTCAACGTTGACCGCGGGTTCACCAAGCCGGTCGCCGACGTTTTCCTCGAGGGGGACAACAAAGCGTTCGGCCGCAAGAGCGCCCAGTTCGTCGCCCAGCGCATGGGCGGCAAGGGCAACCTCGTCATCCTGCAAGGGATCTCGGGCACCACGGTCAACACCGACCGTGTGAACGCGGCCATGGAGGTCTTCAGTGGGTTCCCCGACATCAAGGTGCTTGACAGTCAGCCCGCGGACTGGAGCCGCGAGAAGGGGTTGTCGGTCATGAAGACGTTCCTGACCAAGCACCCGACGATCGACGCGGTGTGGGCGCAGGACGACGACATCATGATGGGGGCGATCCAGGCGATCAAAGAGGCGGGGCGCGAGAAGAGCATGTTCATCGTCGGCGGGGCTGGGATGAAGGAAGCCGTCAAGATGGTCATGGACAAGGACCCGATGGTCCCGGCGAACATCACCTATCCCCCCAGCATGGTCGCGGCGGGTATCCACACGGCGGTGTCGATCATGCGCGACGGGAAGCAGGCGGAGATCTCCAAGTTCTTCCCCCGGCACCTGATGATCGACGTCGAGCTCATCACGCCTGAGAACGCGAAGGACTTCTACTTCCCCGAGTCGGTGTACTAAGCCCAGCCGCCACCCCCACTGACCCCACGACCCAAAACCGCAGCCGATTCACCGCCCTGAGGGAGCCCGGTCCCGGAACGTTTCGGTGGTTATGATTGCGCGGGTGTGGGGAGGAGATGCTCGCCGTGACAACCGCTTCCAACACCGGGATCAAGCCGTCCGTGACCCAAACCGCTTCGGGCCGCATTTTCAACTTCTCGGCGGGGCCCGGGTGCCTGCCGGAGGAAGTGCTGCAGCAGATCCAGACCGACGTGATGAATATCGCGGGGTCGGGGATTGGCATCCTCGAGCACAGCCACCGCGGCAAGGTCTTTGACAAGGTCCTCGGGGACGCGATCGAGAACTTCCGGAAGATCAGCAACCTGCCGAAGGATTACCACGTTCTGTTCCTGACCGGCGGGGCCACCGCCCAGAACTGGATGGTCCCGGCGAACCTCAAGCCTCAGGACCAGTCCGCGGACTACATCACGACGGGGTACTGGGCGGAGAAGGCTCTCGAGCACGGCAAGTTCTACGGCACGCTCAGCGAGGCTGCGACCAGCAAGGACCGCAACCACTCGTACATCCCCACCGACGCCCAGACCAAGTACTCGGACAAGGCGGCGTACATCCATTTCTGCTCGAACAACACGATCTACGGGACCGAGTGGCACAAGCTTGACCCCGCGACCGGCAAGAACACGTGGCACCAGCGCGACCCGATCGGGCCCGCGGGCGTGCCGCTGGTCTGCGACATGTCGAGCGACATCTATTCGAGGCCGATTGATTTCACGAAGTATGGCCTGGTCTACGCGGGGGCTCAGAAGAACCTGGGCGCAGCCGGAACGACGGTCGTCGTGATCAAGGACGAGCTGGCAAAGACCAAGGCCCGGGCGTTGCCGCTCATGCAGCAGTACGAGACGTTCGCGAAGGACGAGAGCCGCCCGAACACGCCCCCGGCGGCTGCGATCTACATCTGCGGCTTGGTGTTCAAGTGGATCCTCGCGCAGGGGACCGCCACGCGCCACTGCCTCGAGGTGATCCACGAGCGGAACATCCGCAAGGCCAAGCACGTGTACGACGTGCTGGACGCGAGCGGGTTCTACAAGGGACACGCGGTGCCCGAAGCACGCAGCCTGATGAATCTCACGTTCCGCTGCCCGACAGCCGAGCTGGACGACAAGTTCTGCAAGGAATCAACCGCGGCGGGGCTTGACGGGATGAAGGGGCACCGCGCGACGGGCGGGATGCGGGCGAGCATGTACAACGCGATGCCCGAGGCGGGGTGCAAGGCTCTTGGCGAGTTCATGCGTGAGTTTGAGCGCAAGAACGGGTAAGCCCGGGCGCGAGCAGGTTGGTCATTTTGGGGCGGAGCGCTTGGCTGGCGGCTTCTTGGCCCCTTTGGGCTTTGGAGTCGCGGGCTTGTCTCCGGGAGCTTTGTCCTTTGCAAACTGAGATGCGGTGAACATCGAGCCTGTGGCTTCTCGGTCCCACATGTGCGAGGGGCCTTGCTTGGCTTCATAGAAGGACCAGAGCTCGAACCAGTACGACCGGAAGGCGTGCGGGCCGAAGGGCTTGAAGTGGTTGTGAACTTCTTTCATGATCTGGGCGGGCGAGCCCTTCATGCCGAGCACGTTGGTGCCGTGGCGGACGCTTTCGGAGTCGAGAGGAAGCCTGCTGTAGCGTCCTAGGAGCTGCATGATGTTCGCGGCGGCGTAGGGGCCGATGCCGGGGAGTTCGATCAGAGCCTCGAACACGTCATCGTCGGAAGTGGTCGGGTCCTCGAACCACTGGGGCTTGACGGCGCCCTTGCGGAAAAGTCTGGCGAGGTCGACGATGCGTTGGTCGCGGTAGCCGACGCGGCACCGTGCGCGGAGCGTCTGGACGCGGGTGGCCGCGAGGCGGGCCTGGTCGGGAAACGGGCAGAGGGAGACCGTCTCGTCGGCTTTGGAGCCCGCGGGAGCGAGCACCTCGCACAAGCGGCGGTTCATGTGCACGGTGCTGGGCCAGGTGACGTTGCAGCTGGTGACGGTCTTGATGACATCTTCAAACATCGTCGGCGACCGCATCAGACGGCCGCGTCCGGATTGCCTCCATCGAGGATCAAGGCGATGGAACTCCGCGATCGTTGAGGCGGGCTCGTCGAGACGGAGCATGCGGGTGAGCCAGGAACCGACCAGAGATCGTTCCTTGGCGGTGAGCGCACGCGTTGATTCGATCTTGAGCTTCTCGCCGAGTCCACTTTGGGAAACCTGGACGGCGAACGGAACGCGATCGATTGAGAACGAGCGCGTCAGCACGCGGCGTTTGACATCCCAGTGATTCGGCCGGAGCAGGAAGTAGCCGTAGGAGCAGAAATCCCTTGAGAGGAGGTAATCGTCCGGCGTTCGAAGTGCGAAGGGCATGACGGTTGGAAGCTCCATCTTCGGGCTGGTCGCCGCGATCGGTCTTTGTTTGGATTATCGTTCCGCGTCGCGCAGTCGCCGGATGGTGCGCGCTCCGGCCGGGCGGCGCGTTCCGGGCACGCGGGATGAAGTCGCGGGACACGCTGGAGATGTAGAAACCCGAGTTGGTTGTCGGCATCTTAGCGGCGGGCCTCACCGTTCGCGTCGGTGGCCGTTTGTCCGGGTGTTCCGGAGAAAGCACACTGTCTGAAACGTGGAATTCACCTTCAGAGCGAATCGCTCGAAAGGCCTGTGATGTCGAAGATTCAAACCGTGGTTTCGTGGGTGTGTCAGGTGGTTTCGGCCGTGATCCTGGGCCAGACGCTGTTCTTCAAGTTCACGGGCGCGGAGGAGGCTGTTTACATCTTCACGACGCTCGGCGCAGAGCCCTGGGGGCGGATCGGGACGGGGATCGCGGAGCTGGTGACGGTGGTGCTTCTGCTGATCCCTCGAACGGCGGGGGTGGGAGCACTGCTCTCGGTGGGTCTGATGGTCGGGGCGATCGGGTCTCACCTGACCAAACTCGGGATCGTGGTGAAGGACGACGGGGGTCAGCTGTTCGCGATGGCGGTGATAACCCTCGTATGCTCGTCTGCCGTCGCGGTGATCCGCCGGCGGAGCCTGCCGGTTGTCGGGTCGCGGTTCTAGAGTTCACCCGGAGATTCCAGCATGGACGCTTGTCAGAAAACGTGTGAGACGGCGACGGGTGACAGTTGCGGGGTTGCAGCGGCTGCTTTGGATGAACATCTGGGGCAGCTCTCGACTCTGCTCGACCAGATTCCGGCCGCTGTTTACGCGGATCCGACCATCGACGCGTGCTTTGGGAGCACGGTGGGAGGGCACTTTCGGCACATCCTCGATCACATCAGGAACCTTCTGAGCTCGGGAGTGTCGATCGACTACGAGGCGCGCCAACGCGGCGGAGAGATTGAGAGATCCCCCGAGGCGGCACGCATCGCGATCTCCGACGCGAGGAGCTCGCTTTCCTCGCGGTCGCAGGAGTCGCCGCAGAGGGTGACGGTCTCGGCGCTGATGATCAAATCGAGAGAGCCTCAGAGGACCGAGTCCACGTTTGAGCGTGAGGTGATGTACGTCGTGGATCACACGGTGCACCATCTGGCGATGGTCCGGACCATGCTGAACCGTGCCGGCGTTGAATGCCCTGTCACGCTCGGGATCGCTGCCGGTACTCCGACGGAGGGTCGATGTGCACGGTGAGCGTGATCCCCCTGGGGCCGCCGGGTGCGGGTGTGCGGATCGTCTGCAGCCGCGACGAGCAGCGGAGCCGCGGCGCGGCGCTTCCACCGACGCGGGCTGAACGCCAAGGCCTCATCCTGCTGATGCCGACGGATTCGGATCGCGGTGGGACGTGGATCGGCGTCAATTCGACGGGCTTGGTCGCGGTCCTGCTCAATCGCAATCCGGGGCTCTCACCTTCAGGCAAATCAGGAGGCCCGAGCCGCGGAGAGATTGTTCCCCGGGTGCTCTCGAATTCGAGTCTCGAGTCCGCACTGGACGAGATGCGGGATCTCGACGGGTTGGACTACGCCCCGTTCCGCCTTCTCGTGTGCGACGGGCTGCGAGCGGTCGAACGCACGGGCGGCCGAACGGGCGGACGGGGTGCCGAGATGATTGATGTCGGGCGAGAACTGTCGATCCCGTTCGTGTTGTCATCGTCCGGGCTTGGCGATGAGCATGTTGAATCGCCACGTCGCGAGCTCTTTGAGCGGATGGTCGGGACCAACCCTTCGGATCTCCGGCAGGACCTGTTCCACCATCACCGTTGGGAGAATCGTCCGGAAATCAGCGTGGACATGGACCGTTGCGATGCGCGAACAGTGAGCATCACGACGGTCGAGCTCAAGCCACGGTGCGCCGAGATGCGATACGAGGATCTTGTGCTGGGCGCGATTTCGTCTTCGATCCTCGGCTATCAGTCGCAGGACGTGCGGTGCCGAGCGTGACGGCGGCCTCGTCCCCGAGCCTGTTTGATCGGGCACGCGATCGTTTGGCGCTGCTCGTGCCGACAAGCGTGGCGAAGCTGATGCACTGGGAGTTCTGGCCGACCTGGGCGGCGTACGCGCCGCTCGTGCCGGTGTACTTCTGGCTTGCGGCGAAGCACCGCTCCTGGACGCTCCCGCTCATCGCGAACACGTGCGGGCCGCTGGCTCGCCTCGCGGGCGAGTCCAAGCAGGAAATCCTCGATCTGATGCCCGGCGGAAGCGTCACGCGGTCGTTTCGACTCGATCCTCGCGGAACCGACACGGTCGCTCTGGCGATGAGCTCGATTCGCGAACGCGGATGGTCGTTCCCACTGATCGTCAAGCCCGACCGAGGGTGCCGGGGATCTGGAGTTCGGCTTGCCCGTGACGAATCGGGGTTGGCGAAGGCGATCGCGGGTGCGGGCGGTGACCACTCCGAGGCGGTTCTCGTGCAGCCGTTCCACCCGGGCCCGCGCGAGGCGGGTGTGTTCTACGTTCGAAACCCGAAGAGCGAGGCGGGCGGCATTTTCTCGGTGACGGTGAAGGACTTCGCGGTGGTGGTCGGTGACGGACGAGCGACGATCGCCGAGCTGATCGCGAGCGACCCTCGCAAGCGCCTGCAGCGGGAGCGATTTCTCGCTCGACTCGGAGACGGTGCCTCACGCGTCCCCCCAGCCGGAGAGCGTGTGCCGGTGTGTCTGGCTGGAAATCACTGCCAGGGCACGATGTTTCTCGATGGCACGCACCTGATCACCCCGGAGCTCGTGGTCGCGGTCGACGAGATCGCTCGTGCGATTCCGGGATTTCATTTCGGCCGATTCGACATCCGATATTCGAGCGATGCGGAGCTGCGCAAGGGCGAGGGGTTCATCGTGATCGAGCTGAACGGGATCACGTCCGAGTCGACCAACGTTTACGACCCGAGCATGTCCATCGCGCGGGCCTACCGGACGCTGGCCAGGTGGCTTTCCGCCGCCTTTGAGATCGGTGCGGCGAACCGTGCCCGTGGGGTGCGGCCGCCCTCTCTTCGGCAGGCCGCTCGGCTCGTGCGAGACGCGCTCCGGGAGCCCAATCGCAACGAGCTTTCAGACTGAACGCTGGGCGTTTCAGGCGGAGAGCTTGGCTTTGATGGGGAAGAGGAACGCGGCGATGTTGACGCAGAGGCGATCGCCGGCCCTGCTGAACATCTCCATCGCGACGGTGGGATCCTTGCCCTTGGGGGCTTCGGACTTGTGGGCCCATTCGCCAACACCGACGTCGCAGCGTTCGAGTTCGGTGATCATCGCTTGGTCGCACTCGAAGTGATACTGGAACCCGAACGTGCGGAGCCCGGCCTTGAACGCCTGGTTCTTGCAGGCCTTGCTCGACGCGTAGAGCATCGCGCCGGGGGGGAGTTGCTTGACCTCCTGGCCGTGGCTCTGGTACTGCGGCGTGGTCCAGGGGATGCCGCCCATGAGGGTCTCGGTCTGGGCCGGGACGGTGAGGGAGACGTCGTGGAAGCCGAGTTCGGGCTTGTCCATGGGGCCGACCTGACCGCCGAGGGCGTGGGCGATCAGCTGGTGGCCGAGGCAGATCCCGACGACGGGGAGCTGCGCCTCGTGGGCCTTCTTGAGGAGGGCGATTTCAGCGGCCATCCACGGCAGGTTGTCGCCGACATTCATGGGGCCACCGAGCGAGACGACGCCGTGGATGTTGTCCAGGTCGGTAGGGACTCCGACAATCTTGCCGCGTTGGAGCGGGTGGTCGGCGGCGAGGTCGAGGCGGCGGATGTCGAGGGCGAACCCGTGGTCGCGGAGGCAAGAGCCAAGCCGACCGGGGCCGCAGTGGGACGCGTGCTGGAGGATGAGGATGGCCATGGGACGAGGATAGGGGGGCGCGACCGAGCCGTCAGTAGTTCCACTCGGAAACCTCGGATTCGGACCGACCGCGCATGATGCCTTTGACGCGGGCGACAACCTCGGGAAAGTCTGCCGCGCGATCTCTCGTCTCGTTGCGGTCGGTGGGAAGGTGGTAGAGCTCGACAGCCCCGTCCGGGTTGCCACGCGCGTTTCGCCGCACCGCTTTGAACTCGCCCAGTCGAACCGCCTGCATCCCCTTTCCGGATGGAAACTCCCAATAAAGAGACTCGCGGTGCGGGGCTTTAGAACCGCCCCGGAGAAGCCCGGAGAGATCGACACCGTCCAGGCCGGGCGGGGGCTGAGCCCCGGAGACGGCGGCGAAGGTGGGAAAGAGGTCCCAGGACGCGACGGGCACGTTGGAGACTCCCACGACCTCTGATCGCGTCCATGCGGCGATCAGCGGCACGCGTATCCCGCCCTCGTAGAGGTCCATCTTGCGGCCGCGAAGGCCCGCGGTGCTCTCGAAGAAGCCGCTGTCGGCGCCACCGACATTGATGGTCGGGCCGTTATCGCTTGTGAAGATCACGAGAGTCTCGCGATCCGTCGGAAGGTCGCGGAGCGCACGGACAAGCCGGCCGACATCGCGATCCAGGCGGGTCATCATCGCGGCGTACGCGGCACGAGGTTCGGGATGGGGTATGTAGCCCCGTTTCCCGTCGTAAGGCTGGTCGTCGAACTTTCCGCGATACTCGGCGATCGATTCTTCGGGCACCTGCAGGGCGAGGTGAGGGACGGGCGTCGCGAACAGCAGGAAGAAGGGCTCACGATCGTGGGTCTTCACAAATCCGAGAGCCTCGTCGATGAACAAATCGGGCGCGTAGGTCTGACCCAGCCTGTCGCCGGACGGGTACTTCGCGAGGTTGCCGGGAAGCGGGATCCTCTCGTTGTCTCGGTAGATGAACGGCGGGTAGTGGTTGTGCGCGTGCCTCTGGCAGTGGTATCCGAAGAAGGAATCAAATCCGTGCTTGCGCGGGTCGCCGGAACTTCCGGGGGGGCCGAGGCCCCACTTTCCAATCACGGCGGTCGCGTAGCCCTGTGCCTTGAGCATCTGAGCAATTGTCACGGCGGATTCCGGCAACGGCTGCTGTCCTTCCGGCTGGATCTCCTTGTTGTCTCGAATCGCGGCATGACCGGAGTGGCGGCCGGTGATCAAGGAGCACCGCGAGGGCGCACACACGGGACTGGCGGAGTAGGCATCGGTGAACCGGATACCCGCGGCGGCGAGCGCGTCGATGTTCGGCGTTCGGATCCTCGTCTGCCCGTAGCAGCCGATCTCGCCATACCCGCAATCGTCGGTCAGAATCACCACGATGTTGGGCGGAAGGCGGGGAACGTCCGTTCGCGGCGGGGTGTGGCATCCCACGAAGCAAAGCACCGCTGCGAAACCCAACACGCACGGCCAGGATCGTCTCATACGCAAAGCTTACCGCAAAGAGCTCGACGCGGGGGAGCCTAGACGAGACCCGCAACGCATCGATCGATCCTGGCGAGCGAGCTTGCCTTCCCGAGCACCGCCATCGTCTCGCCCAGGCCCGGGCTCACGCCGGTGCCGGTGAGGGCGACGCGGAGGGGCTGGGCGATGCCGCCGGGGTTGGGCATGCCTTTTTCCTTGGCGAAGGTGTCGATGATCGCGGTGATGGCTTCGGGGGACCAGTCCCCCCCACTCCCCAGGGCTTCGATCCTGGGCTTGAACTCGATGAGGAGCTTCAAGCCCGCTTTGTCATTGGCGAGGAGGTTTTTGTCAACGGCTGCAGGGTCGAAGGCGTACTCCAAGTCCCCCACCATCGCGAAAGCTGCGGGGCGGAGGGCGTCGCGGAGGGTCTTGGCACGTGGGCGCAGGGCGCGGGCCAGCAGGAGCAGCGACGCGTGCGGCATCGCGGCCATCTTCGTGCCAGCCTCGGGCTCGTGCTCTTTCATCCACCCGAGCCAACGATCAGCGAACTGCTCGTCGGTCATGGCCCCGATGAAATCAGCGTTGAAACTGAGTAGTTTCGCCCGGTCGAACTTGCTGTTGGTCTTGCCGATGCGGTCGATGCCGAAATGCTCGCAGAGGAACTTGGTGTCGAACTTCTCGAGGTCCTTCCCGTCGGCCTGCTTCATACCGGGGTTCCAGCCCAGGAGCGAAACGAAGTTGTTGATCGCCTCGGGGAGGTACCCGTTCTTGCGGAAGTCCCAGACCTCGATCTCGGGCAGGGTGATCTTGAGATGAGCGGCGATCTTCTCAGCGGTGTCGATGTTGTCGTTGTCGCCAGCGAGGAAGGAAGACAGGGCGGAAGGATCAATGCCAGCGGGCTGAAAGCCCGCCCCCCCTGCACCCCCCTTGTCCTTCGCTGCTTTGCGGGCGGTCTTCGCCTTGTCGCGTTTGCTCATCTTCGAGCCGTCGGTGTTGAAGATGAGGGGCATGTGCCCGTAGATCGGCACGCGGAACCCAAGGGCCTTCTGCAGGGCGACGTGTCTGGGCGTGTTGGCGAGGTGCTCCTGGGCGCGTAGGACGTGAGTGACGCCCATCAGTTCGTCGTCGACGACGACCGCGAAGTGGTACGTCGGAAAGCCGTCGGCCTTGCGGATCACGAAGTCGTCCAATTCGCCCGCCGCGATCTTCACATCGCCCAAGACCTCGTCCGGGACGACGATCGGCTCGTTAGGGGCGGCGAAGCGGATCACATGGCGCTCGCCCGACTCCGCACGGCGGAGCCGCTCGGCGAGCGCGTCGTTGTACACGCCGAATTGGACATCGGCGGGGCGTGCGTAGCGATAAGTCTGCTTGGCGGCGACGGCGGCCTTGCGGAGGGCTTCGGTCTCCTCGTTGGTCTCAAAGGCTGGGTAAGCCCGGCCGGACTTGATCAGGCGGTCCAGCTGTTGGTTGTAGATCGCGACGCGTTTGGCCTGGAAGAACGTGCCGACCTTGGGGTGGGGGTCGCCGGCGGGCCAATCGCGCTCGCCGATGGTGCCGTCGGGCTTGATGTAAGGCCCCAGGTCGTTCTCGATTCCCAGCCACGCCAAGTCGGCCAGGATGCCCCGTGCGGATTCCTCGCTGCTGCGGGCGGCGTCGGTGTCCTCAACGCGGATCATGAACTTGCCGCCGTTGCGCCGGGCGAAGGCCCAGCAGAACAGAGCGGTGCGGGCCCCGCCGATGTGCAGGTGCCCGGTGGGGCTTGGGGCGAATCTCGTCACGATGGGGGATGAGGCGGTCGGAGTGAGGGTCATGGACGCAAGGATAGACCGTCGATTCCCAAGGACGGATATTCTGACCCGATGGAGACGCCCATGCCGACTGCTCCCGAAGCCGACCCGACGCCCGCTCCCACTCCCGCTTTGCTCGACCGCGAGCACACCGTTGACGTGATCCGCGGGTTCGCCCTGCTGGGCATCTTGGTGATGAACATCATCGCGTTCGCGTACCCGGCGGATTCGTATCAGAACCCGATGATCCAAGGCGCCGAGCCTTACATCGGGGCGTTCAAGGGCCCTAACGCGTGGGCGTGGTGGGTGGCGCACCTCGTAGCCGACCAGAAGATGATGGCCCTGTTCTCGATGCTGTTCGGCGGTGGCGTCGTGCTGCTCATGCGGTCGAGGCCCGAGGGGTTTGCAGGGCTTTACTACCGGCGGCTTGCGTTCCTGGGCGCGGTGGGCATGCTGCACGGGTTCGCGATCTGGTTCGGGGACATCCTGCTGTCGTACGCGCTGAGCGGGCTGCTTTTGTACCCCTTGCGAAACCTCGCGCCCAAGTGGCTCATCCTGATTGGTATCGTGATCTTCTCCATCGGCGTGTTCACCATGGTCGGGCTGGGTGCTTTGATGGAGTTGACGCCCCCCGAGCAACGCGGCGACATGACGCCGACCCCCGAGAAGTACGCGGCTTCGGTGGAGCAAGTCCGCTCGGGGCTGATCGGAACGCTCAAGTACAACGCATTCAACGCGCTGATCCTTCAGGTCGCTTTCCTGTTTCTCTGGACGTTCTGGCGTGCCCTGGGGCTCATGCTGATAGGGATGGCCCTCATGAAACTTGGATTCTTCAACGGCCGTTGGTCGACGCGTGCCTACGCCCTCACCGCGTTCATCGGTTATGCCGCAGGCCTGGGGCTCATTGTTCCAGCTGCGATCGAGCACGTCCGCGCGGGGTACCCGCCCAGCGCCATGCTCAGCCTCAGCGGGCAGGCGAACTACGTCGGTTCCGTCGGCGTCGCCCTCGCCCACGCCTCGGTCCTCCTCCTCATCGTCCGTGCTGGCCTGCTGCGGTTCCTGACCGATCGCCTCGCCGCGGTGGGCCGTATGGCGTTTACCAACTATCTCGCCACGTCCCTCATGATGACGTTCTGCTTCTATGGCTGGGGCCTGGGTCTCTTCGCGAAGTTTGAACGGGCTGAGGTGTATCTGTTCGTGCTCGGAGCGTGGGCACTCATCCTGCTCTGGAGCCCGCTGTGGCTCGCTCGGTTCCGTATGGGCCCCCTCGAATGGCTCTGGCGGAGCGCGACGCACCTCAAGTGGCAGGCGCTGCTCAGATAGCTTCGGAAGAAAAAGCCTCGGGCGGATCGCTCCGCCCGGGCTCTGCACCACTCTCCCCTGGGTGCAGGTCGATCAGGGGCGACGGCGTTTGGCCGCAACGATCCCGCCCATCACCAGCAGTGCCACGGTACCCGGGGCCGGGACCATCTCAAAGCCCCAGTGCACGCCGTCGTAGATGGTGATCGCTTTGCCTTCCTTGTCCCACGTGGCGAGGAACGCCCACGCCTCCCACCGAATGCCGTTCACAAGATCGCGCGAGGGCGTATCGATGATGCCCCGCCCGTTCCCGGCATACCCCGTGTCGTTGATGTTGTCGTCCATCCCGTAGAAGATGTCTCGGTCGCGCCCCGCGGGAACGTCGTACCCGTTGTCGACATACCACGTAAACCCCGGGTCGCCCGAGAGCACCGCCCCGTTGTCACGTCCCCACCCCAGCGGCGTATTGGTCCGAATGATCTGCAACCAACGTGCATCCGCGACCACAGGGTCGCCCGCCTTGGGAAGGTACGCCAAGGCGATATCCGCCCCGCCGCGGCGCGAGTTGGGATCCACGCCCCAGTTGAACCCGTATTGATTGTGGGGCGGCTCGTTCTCGGTCCATGCGCCGTACTGGTCGAGGCGGAAGTCCCCATTCAGACTCGGCGTGAAAATCTCCCAGTCAGACCCGTACCCCTGGGCGTTGAGCGCGACGTGGAGGCCGTCGGCATTCCCGGCTTGGACGTAGGACGCCTGCAGCGCCCGCACGGCGATGCCCCGCGAGGTCGAGGTCCGGCCCACGCCGGGGTACTCGCCGTCAGGTTTGAGGAGCACCCCAGCCTGGACGACCGGGGTGGCCAGGCCGCAAACGGTGACGAGCACGGAAATGTGGAATCTAGAAGAGGGATTCATGACAGCGGTCCATTCGTGGTTGGGGCCCCTGCGATGACCCGTTTGGGTGAATCGCGGGACCTGCTTCGAATTCAAACGGCTGCGGTGCCAGCCAGTCACGCAAATTCGTGCGAGAACGACAGATCGACTCGCACCGTAGATGAAAAGTGTTTAGACTGAGCAAAGGCCGACGCCACGATCGGGACAGGCCCGACCGCGAAAACCCAGACGTCGACCGCCGACAGCCCGCCCCGCGTTTCACGCGCGGGGCATGAAAGGAGTCTGTGTCCGATGGCGGTACTATCAACCACCCCCTCCACCACTTCCACGCATGCGTCCAATGTGCGCAACATCTGCTTGTGCGGAACCACCGCAGCAGGGAAGACGACCATCACCGAGCGACTGCTCTTCGCCTCAGGCGCGACCAAGAAACTCGGGACCATCGCGGAGGGGAACACGGTTTCTGATTTCACCGAAGAAGAGCGTCAGCACAAGCACTCGCTGCAGCCCTCGTTCGTCCACTTTGAATTCGAAGGGCACGACGTCCACCTGATCGACACCCCGGGGCTTTCCGACTTCATCGGGCACGCCATCGCGTGCTTCCCCGCGTGCGAGACGATCGCGGTGACCATCGACGCGGTGAAGGGGATCGACTCGGTGGCCCGCCGCCTGATGGCCGTCGCGGAGCAGCGCAAGATCCCGCGGATGCTGATCGTGAACAAGATCGACGATCCCAACGCCGACCTGCCGGGGATCGTCGCGGCGATCCGCGAGACGTTCGGCACCATCGCCCTCCCGATCAACCTCCCGACTGCCAAAGGGACCAAGGTCATCAACGTCTTCGAGCACGACGGGCACGACGCCGCGGGCGACCAGACGGACTTCTCGTCTGTGCACGAAGCGCACAAGCAGATTGTCGAACAGGTCATCGAGGTCGACGACGAATTGACCATGGAGTATCTCGAGAAGGGCGAAGGAGCCGGGTTTGATCCCGCGAAACTCCACGCCGCGTTCGAGAAGTCCCTCGAGGACGCGCATCTCATCCCGATCTGCTTCTGCTCGGGCAAGACCGGTGCGGGGATCGACGACCTGCTGCACGTCTTCGCCAGCCTGTGCCCAAGCCCGATCGAGGTTCATCCGCCGGCGTTCGTGCGGCGTGTCGCGGAAGACGGCCCCGAGGCGGAGTGGCACGCCCGCCCCGACCCTGCCGCCCCTCTGATCGCCCATGTCTTCAAGATCACCACCGATCCCTTCGTCGGCAAACTGGGCGTCTTCCGCGTGCACCAGGGCACCCTCCGGTCCAAGGGCGACATCCTGATCGACGAGATGAAGAAACCTGTGCGCATCAGCCACCTCTTCAAACTCCAAGGCAAAGAGCATATCGAGGTGCACGAGGTCGGCCCGGGCGAGATCGCCGCCATCTCCAAAGTCGACGAGCTGCGCTTCAACTGCGTGCTCCACGACAGCCATGAGTACGATTCGGTCCACCTCAACGCCCTGCAGCTGCCCAAGCCGCTGTTCGGGCTTGCGGTCGAGCTCAAAACGCACGCGGACGAGACGAAGTTCTCGACGATCTCACACCGCCTGATGCTCGAGGACCCGTGCTTCAAAGTCGAACGCATCGCCGCCACGGGCCAGACCGTGCTCAGAGGTCTGGGCGACCTCCATCTCCGAATCATCCTCGAGAAGTTCAAGCACGGCGGGATCGACGTCACGACCAGCACACCCAAGGTCGCGTACAAGGAGACCATCTCCGCCAAGGCCGAGGGGCACCACCGCCACCGCAAGCAGACGGGCGGCTCGGGCCAATTCGGCGAGGTCTATCTCCGCATCGAGCCCCTCCCAGCGGACCACCCCGAGGGGTTCGAGTTCGTCTCCGAGGTCGTCGGTGGGACCGTCCCGCGTCAGTACTGGCCCGCGATCGAGAAGGGCGTCCGCCAAGTCATGGCCGAGGGAGCCTTCGCGGGCTATCCGATGGCGGGGATCCGTTGCGCGGTCTACGACGGGAAGTACCACGACGTCGACAGCAAAGAGATCGCGTTCATCACAGCCGGCCGCCGGGCCTTCATCGACGCTGTCACCAAAGCCCGGCCCAAACTGCTCGAGCCGTTCGTGAATCTGGAAGTCTCCGCCCCGAGCAAGTACCTCGGCGACATCGCCGGGCACCTCTCGACCAAGCGAGGCCGCGTCCAAGACAGCGAGGTGCTCGCGGGGGACGTGTGCATCATCCGAGCGAGCGCACCGCTCGCGGAGCTGCAGAACTACGCCAACGAGCTCAAGAGCATGACCGGCGGCGCGGGCTCGTACAGCATGGACCACTCGCACGATGAACCGACCCCGCCGCAAGTTCAATCGGCGGTCATCGCGGCGTTCAAGCCCAGGGCGGAGGAATAGTCCGACGGTTCTCTGACGTCTTCGTTCATCAACCGGAGATTCGCGCTGACGGGCGCCCTATGTTCGTCGCAGAGGTATCCCATGGGCAAAGGTCGGCTCGAAGCGTTCAGTGACGGGGTCATCGCGATCATCATCACGATCATGGTGCTCGAACTCAAGCCGCCCAAGGACCAGACGCTCGAAGCGCTCGGGCCTTTGTGGCCCTCGATGCTCGGGTATGTCCTGAGTTTCGTCTACGTGGGGATCTACTGGAACAACCACCACCACCTGCTGCACACAGCCCATCGGGTCTCGGGGCGCGTGCTCTGGGCGAACCTGCACCTCTTATTCTGGATGTCGCTCATGCCGTTTCTCGCGGGCTGGCTCGGAACGAGTCGGTTCGCAGCGTGGCCGGTCGCTGCGTACGGGGTTGTCCTCTTGATGTGCGCGGTGGCGTGGCAGATGCTCTGCCGCGAACTCGCCGCGCTGCACGCGGACCATCAGGACGGGGGTCAGGCGGCCGGGCTATTCGACGGGATCCGGCTTGGGGGGAAGGCCATCGCTTCGCTCTCGCTCTACGTTCTTGGCATCGGTCTCGCCTTGGCAGCGTGCTGGATCGGCGACGCCGGAATACCGCTCGCATGGGCGGGGTGCGGGCTCTACGCCGTCGTCGCGGCGATCTGGTTCATTCCGGATCGCGGACTTGAGCGAGCGGCGATCCACCGCACATCGTCTTGAGCCCATCAGCAGACTCTCAGGTCGGGAAAATCTCGTCGCCATTCTTGCGTCCGGTCCGCGCGGCCTGAATCCTGGGCAGTTCGCTCCCGTCCGTGCCGAACGCGGCCCGGTCGTCGTCGGTCTTGCCCTTGCCGGTCAGCAGGTGGTCGATCGCCTCGCGGACCGCGCCGCACCCGCCGTCCTTGTTCGTGATGAACGCGGAGAGTCGCTTGATCCCCTGATCAGCATCGGCAACCGTGATCGCGTAACCGACCCGCTTCATGACGGCAGCGTCCGGCCAGTCATCGCCCATGTACGCGACCTGCGCGAGCGTCAGCCCCGTGCGGTCGAGCAGTTCGCTCAGGCACTCTTGCTTGTCCTTGACGCCCTGGTACACCATCGTGACGCCGAGTTCGTCCATGCGCCGCTGGGTGGTCATGCTCTGCCGCCCGGAGATCACCGCGAGCTGGTAGCCGAGTTTCATCCAGATCTTGATCCCGAGCCCGTCGCGGACGTGGAACCGCTTCATCTCGTACCCGTCCTGCCCGACCCAGATGGATCCGTCGGTGAGCACGCCGTCAACGTCGAGAATGAGCAACTGGATCGCACGCGGATTGGAAGGCATAGAGGTCCCCAGGAGTTGATGCCACAAGGTTCGCACCGACGAGGCGTGCGGTTGCGGTCGATGCTACGTTGATTCCTGGACGAGACGCATCGCGATCAGGTCCTGCACGTCGAGAATCCCCACGGGCTTCCCGCCCGCGTCGACCACGGGGATCTCGTCCTGCCGGAACTCGCGGACCATGTTCACCGCGTCGCGGACGAGTGCCCCTTCGGAGAGCGTGCGGGGCGAGCGGGTCATGAGTTCTCGGGCGGGGCGGTCGAGTTCCTTGCGGTCGCGGAGGATGATCCGGCGGAGGTCGCCGTCGGTCAGAATGCCGCTCAGAACGCCCGCTTCGTCGGTGAGCAGGAGGGCGCCGGGGCGACGAACGACCGTGGCCGCCTGCCGCAACGCTGCGTCGACGGAGAGGGAGTCGCGGACGATCGGGAGGTTCTTGCCCACGACAAACCGGAGCAGGTCGCGGACGGGGCGAAGCAGGCCGCCGAGAGAGCCGCCGGGGTGCCTGCGGGCAAAATCCGCGTTGGTGAACCCGCGTCTGCGGGCGGCGGTCAGCGCGAGGGCGTCGCCCAGGGCGAGGGTCGCGGTGGTCGAGGTTGTCGGGGCCCCGATGCCCACCTCGCCGCCGCCGGCCTCTTCGACCGCGCCAAAGCGGAGGGCGACGGTGGCGAGACGCTCAAGGCTGGACCCCCCACCTCCACCGATGTCCTTGGAAATGTCACCCTTGGTGATCGAGATGATCGGGATGCTGTCCTGTCGCAGGATCCCCGCGAGGGCGACGACCTCGTCGGTCTCGCCGGAGTTGGAGATGCACAGCACGGTGTCGGTGGGTCGGAACCGGCCCAGATCGCCGTGTGCAGCCTCGGTCGGATGCACCGGGTGCGAGGGGATGCCCAGGCTGGAGAGCGTGGCGGAGATCTTGGCCCCAACGAGCCCGGACTTGCCCAGCCCCGAGACCAAGACGGTCCCGCCCGAGTCGGCGCAGTGGACAATCAGGTCCACCGCCTGCAGAAAGCCTGTGGGCAGCGTGCGGCCCAACGCGGCAAGAGCGTCGGCCTGCGTGCGGAGGACGCCCCGGGCGAACTCGGCTTCGAGATGAGCACTCTGGTGGGAGTTGTTGGGATCGGGGGCCATCGATCCATTGTATGTGGGGTGCCACGTCCGATCCGCATCGATCGGACTTGCCGAGCTGCGTACCCAGCACACCCGGCTCGCCGGGACCGGACGAGGCGCCCGCTCTTTACTTCGGCGGCTTTCAGCAGCCGCGTTCAAACCCCTCGACGAACGCGTCGTAATCGAAGAAATCGACGAAGTTGTCGCCGTTGAAGTCCGCCGTTCGGCCCGGCGGGCACTCTCCGGTCTCAAAGCAGCGGACGAAGTCGTCGTAGTCGAAGAAGTCCAGGAAGCCGTCCCCGTTGAAATCGGCCGGGCAGGGCACGGGCTCGCCGAAAACGACGCGGTCAAGGTCGACCTGCTCTTCACCGAGTTCCGACCCGTACTCAAGCCCGATCAGCACGCGGGTGAGCGAGCCGAGCACCGTCTGGATCTGGGCTCGCGTCGCGACCGCGCCGGTGCCGGAGGAACCCACACGCCAAGGCCCTTCATCCAGCAGGATCGTGCGCCGCGTCCAGACGCCAACCGGCGGAAGCTCGGTCGCGCACGAGATCCGAAGCCCGCCCCCGAAAAGCACCACAAGCCTTCCGTCCGGGTACTCATTCAGATTCGTGCGGATCGAGTACGAAAGCCGCGTCCCCAGAAACGCCCCCCGGTTCCCGTGCCACGCCGAGGGAGCCGCGAAGAACGACCAGTTCGAGTCCGGATCGACCTCGCGGAGATGCCCACCAAGGTCACCTCCCGAAGCGACGAAGTCCGGGGCGAAGGTCCCCACGACCGTGAAAGCCCCGGTCGGATTCGTCCGCGTCTCGACCGTCCAACCCTCGGAGGAAAGGTCGAAGTCGGCGGTGAGCGGGTCGTCGGCGCGGGCGGAAGCCGCTCCCACGAACGTCCCGAGCATGGATCCAACGACGAACAAACTGATTCGTGACATCGAAAGCTCCTCAGGTTTGTGGCGGCAGCGGACCACCACTTCATTCACCGCAAGCAAGCGTACGAAGGGCCGAAAGCCCGCGTGAGTCGGCGCGTTCAGCACCCCGTCTCAAAGGCCAGCACGAAGTCGGCGTAGTCGAAGAAGTCGACAAAGCCGTCGCCGTTGAAGTCGGCCGTCTTTCCCGGCGGGCAGGTGCCGGTCTCGAAGCAGCTCACATAGTCGTCGTAGTCGAAGAAATCGATGAACCCGTCGCTATTGAAGTCAGCGGCACAGGTCGCTGCGGTGCGATAGGCGCGAACGTCGGTGCCGGTGCTGGCGATGATGAGCGTGCCATCGGTGGCGAGGACGGGGCCGCCTTGATTGAGGTTGCCATCGATGGGAGTGGACCAGCGCTCGGTGAGGTCGGGGTTGAAGGAATAGAGCTTGCCGCCACCGAGACCGCCGGCGTTGCCGTTGGAGACGTACAGGACGCCGCGGGAGTCAACAGCCATGTGGATCTGCATGTAGTCGGCCGTGATGGTGTCGGAGGTATTGAGCACCGCGCCCGTCGCGGGGTCGAGGCGCTGCAGCTGACCCTCTGCGGCGAAGTCCGGCGTGCCGGTCCAGGTCATGGAGTAGATCGAGCCATCGGGCCCGACACCCCAGCGGGAGAACTCGCCGCCGCCGCCGGAGGAGACTCGCCAGTTCTGCACGATCGCGGTGCCGGTGTCGGTGAAGGAGTACAGAAAGTCGGAGTTAACGTCGAAGTTCTGCGAGTAGTTGAGGTAGAGGCGGCCGTCGGTGCCGATGAACGGGCCGTTGTGCAACAGGCCACCGGTCAAGAGCGGGCCGCGATAGAGGAACGCGCCGGTGTCGGCGTTGAACTTGCGGAAAGCGATCCGGTTGCCAGCCCCGTTGATGAGGTCGACGGTGTACACCGCGTTGCCCTCGATGACGACGCCGGTGGTGTTGCCGACCTGTTCGAGACGAGCCGTGCGCCAGACCAGATTGCCAGTCCCTGCGTCGAACCGCTCGATCCAGCGCAAGGACCCGAAGATGATGTCGCCGTCCGGCGCGAACACGGCGGCGGTGTAGGGGCCGGCGGTGATTTCATAGCGGGGCGGGAGCGGGCTTGCGCCGCCGGCGGTATGCCAGAGGACGGCGCCCGTGGCGGCATCGAGGCAGTAGAGGGGCGCCGCGACGCTTGCGCCGTTGCCCGAGCGGCTGGCGTAGAGGCGGCCGTTCTTCACGCCCGCGATCCAGGTGGTCCAGTCACCCGCCTCGAAGGGCAGGTCGGCGGTCCAGAGGGTCGCTCCGGTATCGAGGTCGAGCGCGTAGATGGTGGCGTCGTTGGGAGGCGGGTTGTTCTGCGGAAACTCGGTCTGCCGCACCATGAAGACCCGCCGCCCCTCGACGACGGGATTCCACGCGATCCAACTGAAACCACCGCCCTGCCAGAGCAGGTCGGAGTCGCCGATGCCGTCGGGGCCGACGACGTCGACTAGGCCGTTGCAGCGGCCGTTGCCGCCCAGATTGGACCAATCCTGAACTTGTGCGATGGCGGCGGATGCTGAGGCAAGCAAGGCGGTGGCACACATCCAGAGACGTGGCAGAAGACGTGGCAGCAAAGAGTTGGTGCGGTGCTTGGTGCGCTCGGGCATGAAGACCTCGCGCGTGGAGGCGGCGTGTGAACTGCGGACTTTGGATGGCTCTTGCATCGCGCCATTCTACCAAACGGGCCCGCGAGGCACAAGAGAAAAGTCGGCGATGCACCGCCCCAGAGGATGCCCGCAAGGTTGGGAATGGGGGTGAAGCCCGCCCGCCGATCAGAGGGCTCAGCACCCAGTTTCGAAGGCGGTGACGAAGTCGGCGTAGTCGAAGAAGTCGACAAAGCCGTCGCCGTTGAAGTCGGCTGTGCCGCCGCCGCAGGCCTCGGTCTCGAAGCACTCGACGAAGTCGCTGTAGTCGAAGAAGTCGAGGAAGCCGTCGCCGTTGAAGTCGGCGGGGCACGGGGGCGGGGGGAGCGGCCGCGTCCAGAGCAGGGCTTCGTTGCGGCGAGTCACGGAGTTGTAGCCGTAGCCAGAGATGTACGTGTTCACGCCGTCGCTGGAGATGCCCCGCGCACGGCTGCTCGAGAATATGTTCGGCAGGAAGGCATGGAGATCGACCCACGAGGCGGCGGTACCGGTCCACAGGCTCGCGCGGAACGCCCCGCCCACTCGGGCAAGCCCCACCTGCTGCCCGCCGCTGATGGCATAGACCTCGGACCGCGTCGAGCCCGCCGGGTGGAGATCGACCCACGAGGCGGCGGTGCCGGTCCACAGGCTCGCGTGTAGCGCCCCGCTCACATCGGCAAACCCCGCCTGCTGCCCGCCGCTGACGGCATAGGCACGTGACTCCGTCGATCCCGCCGGGTTGAGATCGACCCACGAAGCGGCCGTGCCGCTCCACAGGCTCGCGCGGTTCCTGACTCCCACTTGGGCCGTCCCCACCTGCTGCCCGCCGCCGATGGCAGAGGCCTCGGACCACGCCGCACCCGCAGGGTGGAGATCGACCCACGAGGCGGCGGTGCCGCTCCACAGGCTCGCGCGTTGCACCCCGCCCACTCGGGCATCCCCCGCCTGCTGCCCGACGCTGATGGCATTGGCAACGGACCCCGTCGAGCCCGCCGGGTTGAGATCGACCCACGAGGCGGCCGTGCCGCTCCACAGGCTCGCGCGGTACACCGCGCCCACAACGGCATACCCCACCTGCTGCCCGCCGCTGGCGGCATATGCATTGGACTGCCTCGAGCCTGCCGGGTTGAGATCGACCCACGAGGCGGCGGTGCCGCTCCACAGGCTCGCGCGGGTCACGCCCGCGTAGGCCGACCCCGCCTGCTGCCCGCCGCTGGCGGCATAGGCATGGGAGTATTCCGCGCCCGCCGGGCTGAGGTTGGTGACGGTCCACTGGGCGTGGCAAGGCCCGGTGTGGCAGAGAAACCCCACAAGCACAGCGACCAAAGCCATTGAGACGCGCATGAGGGGACCTCCGTGAAGAAAGGAGAATACCCGCTCAGCGGCAAACGTCCAAGGACCTTCTTGGGGTCCGGGCGGGGTGACGCTCCGGCGGGGGGACATGCAAAATGGTCGGGACGAAGTGGGACATGGTCGAGTCGAAAAGCAAAATCGTCGGGACGGGGTGGGAGTTGGTCGGGACGAAATGTGAATTGGTCTGGACGGAGTGGGGGTTCGTCCTCGGGATTTTCCATTTGGTCGGGAGGATTTTACAAATCGTCGGCAGGATTTGTCGCGCCGTGGCGGTTCTGCGACGTTTCGTCGAGCCTTTGGAGGAGGGATGGGGGGGATGGGGGGGGGGGCTCGGACGCCTTTGGCACTCGAAAGACCCGGTTCGGAGAACCGGGCCACCAAAGAACCGGGCCACCAAAGAACCGGGCCACCGAAGACCTCACCCCCAAAACCACCCTCCACCCCCGAGGCCTATTCTGCGCCGTGCTCACCGAGGATTACAAAGTCCGGCTCGACGCCTTTGAGGGGCCGCTCGACCTGCTGCTCTTCCTGATCCGGAAGAACGAGCTGGAGGTCGAGGATGTGCCCGTCGCGATGATCGCCGGGCAGTACATGGCGTTCCTCGGCCAGATTGACAAAGTGGACATCGACGTCGCCGGGGAGTTCCTCCTCATGGCGGCGACGCTGACCGAGATCAAGAGCCGCATGGTCGCGTTCCACCAGCAGCCGGTGCCCGAGGGCGCGGACGCCGAAGATCACAAGGCCAAGGGAGGCGACCCGCGGGCGGAACTCGTCCGGCAGTTGCTCGCGTACAAGGCGTACCGCGACGCGGCGGCGGCCCTCGAGGGACGGCTGGCCGATTGGCAGTCGCGGTTCCCCAGTTCCGCAGTCCTGCCCAACAGCAGCGACCCCAACGTCGCCGCGATCAAGCGGGCGATGATCGAGGCCCAGGCCCTGCACGAGATCGAGGACCTCGAACTCGTCGACCTCACCGAGGCGTTCCGCAAGGTGATGGAGACGGTCAACTTCGACCGCATCGGCGACCACCAGGTCACGTACGACGACACGCCCATCGAGGCCCACGCGACGGACATCATGGGCGTGCTCAACAGCCCCGAGCACATCGGCCGCGATGTGGAGTTCGCGTCGGTCTTCGCCGGGCGGACCCGCAGCCAGATGGTCGGGCTGTTCCTCGCGCTGCTCATGATGGTCCGCGACCGCAAGGTGATGGTGCGGCAGGACAAGATCGACGGGGCGATTTACCTGGGCGTCCAGACCGGCGGATCACAAACCGACCTCGCCGACCCCACACCCGAACAACCAACCGGACAAATGTTGGACGAATCGCCCTCCCGGGGGTGAATCCGGGGCCCAGGGGTTCAACAATACAGGTGGTGCCGGCAGCCCCTGCGGAGGCTGCGCGGCCAGGACCAACCCAAAGGGACCCTCATGCCCGCTTCCACCTCGTCCGAAGTCAACACGATGCCCCCGCCCGCGCCGCTGCCCCCGAAACTGTCGGAGGCGCCCGATGAATTCGGCCGGTACGGGAAGTTCGGCGGGGCGTACGTCCCCGAAACGCTCGTGGCGGCGTTGGCCCAGCTGAGCGAGGTGTACGCCGAGGTCCAGAACGATCCGAAGTTTTGGGATGAGCTCAAGTCCCTCCTCTCGACGTTTGTCGGTCGGCCCACGCAGCTGTACGCGGCCAAGCGCCTGTCGATGCACGCGCGGGAGATGGCCCGGCGGAACAACATCTCCGGGGCCGAGGGTTGCCTGATCTGGCTCAAACGCGAGGACCTGGCGCACACAGGGGCGCACAAGATCAACAACACCATGGGGCAGGCCATGCTCTGCCGCAAGATGGGCAAGAAGCGGATCATCGCCGAGACCGGCGCGGGGCAGCACGGCGTCGCGTCGGCGACGGCCGCCGCCCACTTCGGGCTCGAGTGCGACGTCTACATGGGCAGCGAGGACGTTCGGCGGCAGAAGCTGAACGTCACGCGGATGAAGATGCTCGGCGCCCGTGTCATCGAGGTGGATTCCGGCAGCCGGACCCTCAAGGACGCCACCAACGAGGCGATGCGCGACTGGATGGGCTCGGTCGAGCACACGCACTACATCATCGGGTCGGTCGTGGGCCCCCACCCCTTCCCGATGATCGTCCGCGACTTCCAGTCGATCATCGGCCTGGAGACCAAGGCCCAGTGCCTGCGGCAGTTCGCCAAGATGCCCGACGCCGTCGTCGCGTGCGTCGGCGGCGGGTCCAACGCGGCGGGGATCTTCTTCCCCTTCATCGACGACAAGAAGGTGCAGCTCGTCGGCGTCGAGGCGGGCGGACGCTCGTCGCAGCCCGGTCAGCACGCGGCGAGCCTGTCGAAGGGCGAACCCGGCATTCTGCACGGCTCGCTCAGTTATGTGCTGCAGGACGAGTTCGGGCAGACCGCGGACGTTCACTCGTGCTCCGCGGGCCTCGACTATCCCGGCGTCGGCCCCGAGCACGCGTCGTGGAAGGACCTGGGGCGCGTGCGGTACTCGGCGGTGACGGACAATCAGGCCTTGGACGCCTTTCTGCTGCTCGCGCGAACCGAAGGGATCATTCCCGCGCTGGAGACGTCGCACGCCATCGCGGAGGCGGTGCGTATGGCGTCGACGATGGGCAAGGACCAGAATCTGGTTGTGAATCTCTCGGGGCGCGGGGACAAGGACGTGGAAGAGGCCAGCCGGCTGCTGACACTCCGGGAGCAGAGCAAGCAGGCTTGAGACTGATCAGATTGGGAGAGGCGCGTGCGAAAGGAATCACGCCATTCCGGACGCCTGGCGTGCCTCGCAGCGATTGCTGCGGGCCTTGGCGTCGCGATCCCATCGATCGGATGGGCCGCGCAGCCCGCGGGGCAACCGACCGCCACCCCCTCCGCGCCGAGCGAGACGCGGGCCCGCGGCCCCGAGGAAGCGGACGGACTTCTCTTCGAGGGTGCGTCTCCCGAGCAACGGGCGGTGGTCGAAGATTCGCTCCGCGTCGGGCCTACGTCGGAGTTGGCTTCGGAGTTGCTTTCGCGGATGGCCAAGGGCCGGCCTGCTCCCGGATGGGCGGTCACCGCCGTGATCCAAGCCAGCAAGACATGGGAAGAGCGAGCCGCCGGCATGATCGCCGGAGCCTTGGCGGGGGCACGCTCGCGTGAAGCGGCCACGGCACTTGTGGACCTCGCGGAACGAATGACGACTCCCCAAGCAAAGCAGGCCGCCCTCGCGGCCCTGATCGACCTGACAGGCCGGGAGGACATCGCGTCGGAAGCGGCGGCGTGGAGAGAACTGCTGAAAGATGCGGAGACGTGGTCCGACGAACGTTGGTTCCGGGCGGTGGCGGGTTGGCAGGCGGATCGCGCCACCCGTCTCGCCGATATCGAGCGGCGAACCTCATCGAGACTGCTCGACACGCTCAGGCAGATCCATCTCAGCACGCCCGCGGCGGACCGTTCCAAACTACTCGTCACGCTGCTCGCCGACCCGCTTGCCGAGGTGCGGCTTCTGGGGATCGACCTCGCGTTGCGTGAGCTGGCCTCGGCCAACACGCTCGGGACGGACGTCTCGACCGCAGGCCTTCGGCTCCTCGCCGATCCGGATGAAGGAGTTCGTGCTGCAGCGGCGGGGCTCGTGCTGCAACTCTCCCCGGCCGGTGCCTCGGAAGTCGCGGCCGCTGCTCTCTCCCGCGAAACCTCTTCGAAGGCCGCGATCCCTCTGCTCAGGCTTGCGATCCGCGCAAACGACCAAGCTGCGGTCGCCCAGGCGATTTCTTGGATTGAATCACCCTCGCGTGGTGCTGCAGCCGCATCAACGCCGGAGATCGTGCGTGCCTGCAGAGACGCCGCGGTCGATCTCGCCTGGCACTTGACGCGCCGCGGCATCATGAACAACGCCTCGGATCGGGCCCGTGTGCTCACGTCTCTTCGCCTCATTCCCGTGGAGGAGCTCTCCCCCGGGGGTTGCCACCTGACCGGGCTGCTCGGGAATGACAGCGATCTTGAGAGGATCGCCGGATTGCTCGTCTCGACCGACGCCGCGCTCCGACTGGCCGCCGCCGAGACAACGGTTGTCTTTGCGGACCATCTGGACAAGTTGATCTCGGCAGCGATGACGGACGCTCGGCTCGTCGAAGTCGCGGTGCGGGGTGTGCAGTTGCACCGGCAGACCGCAGCGGGGTTCGTCGCGATTGAACGAGTCACCGCAGGACGCCCGGAGCTTCGCCGCGTCTCGCTCACCGCGGTCGCAAGCGTGCTGTCCGCGACGGAAGTTCTCACCGCCATCGAGAGCCAGGCCGGCGAGCCCGAGATCATGGAAGCCGTGTTGAGCACGCTGGCGCGGAAGGAACGCGTCAGTTCCGAGCGGGCCGATGAGCTTAAAGCCCGAGCGATCCAGGACGGGCTCATCCGGCTCGCGCGTGTCCGTCTGGCGCTCGACAAACCCGCGGAAGCCATCGGTGCTCTCGACGTCCTTTCCGACATGTTCCCAGCCACGCCTCTCGCCACGGCATCCCCGGAAGACCATCCTCTCGACGAGGTCGCGACGCCGGGAAGCGGGATGGCGATGGAGATCGCACGCCTCCGCGTCGCGGCGTTCATCCGACTCGGGAGGCTCGCCGACGCGGAAGCCAGCGGGAGTGATGTGGAGGGGTGGCTCCTGGGTGTGGCGGCGGTCTCCAACGGTCTCTTCGCCCGAGAGGCCCTCGAACAGATGGAGCGTCTGTTCATCGGGTCGATGACCGAAGAGCAGTTCGCACGTCTCCAGGGGCTTCGCCGGACGATCCGCCCGCCAAGCAGCCCGATCGAGCCCGACGAAAGCCCCGAGGATTCCGCGCCGCGGTAGGAGGCGGAGATTCCGTCCGAACGAGAAGACGCGACACTTCCCGGCGTGGTACCGTGTGCTCCCATGGACAGCCCCAAACCAACCGCTTCTCCCGCCGCCCTCCCCCGCGTGCTGGGTTTTTGGGGCGTCACCGCCGTGATGATGGGAATCATCATCGGGAGCGGGATCTTCCGCACCCCCACGGACATCGCCAAGGAAATCGGCTCGCCCTGGATCATCCTCGCGCTCTGGCTCGCCGGCGGGCTCATCTCGCTCTGCGGCGCGTTCGCCTTCGCCGAACTCGCCACCATGTTCCCACAGTCGGGCGGCGTCTACGTCTTCCTCCGCGAGGGGTACGGACGCGGCGGCCGATGCCTCGCGTTTGTCTTCGGCTGGACGTACACGCTTATCTCCAAGCCCTTCGCCGCAGCGGGGATCGCGATCATCTTCGGCGAGAACGTGCTTCGGCTGTTCGGCCTCCTGACGGAGAACGCCCAAACCAACGCCGTCCGCGCCAAAATCGTCACGTCAGCCGTCCTCGTGCTTCTGACTTGCGTCAACGTCCGGGGAGTGCGTCTGGGCACCGGGCTGGCGGGCGTGCTCACCGCGATCAAGGTGTCAGCCCTGCTCGCCATTGCCGCTCTCGCGTTCGGGATCGGAAATCCGCAGCATGTCCCCTTCGCGTCCATCGCCCCGCCGATCGAAACGGTCTGGTACCTCGCCGTGGTCGCCGCGATGAGCGGGATCCTGTGGACGTACGACGGGTGGAGCGACGTGGGGTCGCTCGCAGGAGAGATCAAGGACCCCGTCCGCCGGATCCCGATGTGTTATATCACGGGGACCATCGTCATCACCGGGATCTACGTCGCCATCAACGCGGCTTACTTCTGGATCCTGCCCATCGACTCCATCCGCACGCAGACCGACCTCGCCCCAACCGTGATCACCGCGCTCCTGGGCGGCTCGGCGGGCGTGTTCGTCACCGCGCTCATCGTGGTCTCGACGCTCGGCTCGACCCACGGGTCGATCATGACCGGGGCACGCATCACCTACGCGCAGTCGAACGACGGGCTTCTCTTTTCGTTCTTCCGTCGTGTTCACCCGACCTACCAGACCCCCGACGTCTCCCTGTGGGTGCAGCTCGGGTTGTCGCTTCTCGCCCTCTGGGGGCTGAGCGGGTTTACCGAGATGGCCCTCGGGTTCACCTTCACCATGTGGATCTTCTACGGCCTCGCGGGGCTTTCCATCTTCACGCTCCGCGTCACTCGCCCCGACGCCGAGCGTCCGTACCGATGCTGGGGCTACCCGGTCGTTCCCGCGTTCTTTGTGCTGGCCTCCGCGCTCATGACAGGCCTCTCCGTCTGGGGTGGCGTCGCCAAGGACGGATGGATGGCGCAGCCCCTGTGGTGGCTTGTGCTGCTCGCAGGAGGCGTGCCGGTCTACTTCATCTGGGAACGCCTCCGCAGCAACCGGCCCCGTTGAGGCGCTCCACGACGAGGGAGCCCGCGTTGCTCAGTTCTTCTTCGCGTCGGACTTCTCTTCTTTGACCACCCGCGGCAGCAGGTCCGGTGCGCACGCGAGATTGAACGCCGTCACCGCCATGCAGGTCGAGGACTGCTTGAGATACATCTCAATCCCGAGCTCGAACGTGTCGTTCTGGGTGTGCCAGCCAAAGCCGTAGTCGGCGCGTCCGGTTTCATCCCAGAAATATCCGGGAACACCGACCTGGTTGAACGAGGCATGATCGGAGGAGCCGTGGGTCTCGATAGTCTTGCCGGTGTTGCGAACGTTCACGTTGAGGAACTTCTTGTCCGTCTCGTCGAAGAAAACGTTGTTCATCGGGGCCGTCGCCGCCGCGAGGTAATCGACCTGATTCTCCGCAGCGGGAAGACCGCCCTGGTAGTTCGTCCCACCGTCATCGACAAAGCACGCCGAGACCTTCGCGAGCACTTCGTCCTTGTGCTTCTCCACATACGCACGCGAGCCCAGGAGCCCCTGTTCTTCGCCGGTCCAGTTGATGAAGCGAATGGTCCGCTTCGGCTTGACTCCCGTCGCCGCGAGAATTCGCGCAGCTTCGAGCACTACAGAAGAACCGGTCCCGTTGTCCGTGGCCCCCTGGCTCCCCGGCCCGTCCCAGCTGTCGAGGTGCGCCGACACGATCACGACCTCATCGGGCTTCTCGCTCCCCTTGATCTCGGCGATCGTGTTGTAGCACGGAATCGGCCCGGCGGTCAGGGTGTGCTGAAGGTCAACCTCGATCTCGACCGGCTCGTTGTCAGCAAGCCTGGAATTGATGCAGTCGTAGTCCGTCAGACGGACGACGATGTGGATGTCGTCAGGAATGTCGGCCATCGCCCGCTCACGCCACCCCGGCGCGCCCCCGGTCCACACCCGCTCGTCCCGCGTCGTCGAAATGAAGCCGGCGACCCCGTCGAAGATCAGCCGCTGCGGCAGGGCGATCTCTTCCTGCTTCTTCTTCCCTTCGGATACGTCCTTGCGTGCCTCTGTTCTGGCCTCGAAGCTCGTCGAAAGCCTGTTCCGCACGCCCCGCATTCCAACCCCGGGCTGCGCGGGGAGCAAGATCCAGGCACCCTTGAGCGTGTCCTTGACCGCCGCGTACTCCTCATCGGTCGTCGGTGCCCGCACGACGGGCGCACGAACAACGCCGTTGGTCCCTTTGGTCCATGAGGGGCTTGAGATCTGCATCTCTCGCACGGTCTTGAACTCGACCGTCTTCTCCCCGTCCTTCTCGCGTACATCGCGCAGGACGATCGTCGCACGTGAAGGGCCGCGGTCAAACCGCGTCGCGATCGTGCCCCACTCCTCGACCTGCACGTTGCTGAGTCCCCAGAGGTCGTACTGCCCCTTGCACCAACGATTGGCGGTCTCCGCCCGCGCCGATCCCGTGAGCCTGGGGCCGATCTCCTTGGAAAGGTGCCGAAGGTGCGACATGACCTGGTTGTTGTTCTTGCCTTCGTCGAGGATCTTGGCGATGCTGGCAGCGTCGCCCATGACGATGGCGGGCACAGGCACTTCCTTGCCGTCGACAATCGCGATACGGGCTGCGCCTGAGGTCGGCTCCGTGGCGCACGCCAGGCCTGAAACCATCGCCAACAGAAGGGCCGCCGCCGCGTGTTTGATCGTCATTCTGATTCCTTGTGAAGACTCTCCGTACACGTCAAGTGTAACACGTCAGCGACATACGAGACCGACCCCCTGTACAGGCATCGCAGCGACCGCCATCGCGCGTGGGACACGACGAGCCGGCCGCAATCGTCACTCCACCCAGTCTTCACTCCGCCGCCTAGCCTGCCCCAACAGCATGAAACGGCTCCGACAGGCACGAATCTTCGTGGCGTAGCATCACCCATGGCACAGTTCGGCACCTTCGGCGGCAGTGGGAACCCCTCGGGAAACCTTGGGGGGAACCCCGGTGGTTTCGGCGCGGGCGGCGGCTTTGGTGGCGGAGGCGGGACGGGCGGGGGGCAGGGCTTCGAACAGGCCCTCCACGAGTTACTGCGCACTAGCACCATAATCAACACCGAGTTGTGGAACCAAGCTTTCCTCCTCGCGGATTCCCGGCGCCGCGTAGCGAGGCTCGAAGCCGAACTGACCCTCCGGACCCGAGGCCTGACCCCCCGAATGCCCATCGAGTTCCGCTCGCAGTTCGGCGAAGACGCACTCATCTGGTCCCTCTTCGACGGGAAAACCGACGGATTCTTCATCGAGGTTGGTGCTTTCGACGGCTACACCTATTCGACCTCCTACGGGCTCGAGGCCGCAGGGTGGACTGGACTCTTGATCGAGGCCATCCCCGAACGCTACGAGCAGTGTGTGACCAGACGCCCTCACGCACGGGTTGTGAACGCCGCACTTGGCAAACGCGGCTCGACAGGGACCGCGACCTTCACGGTCGTGCAAGACCAACACGGGGGCATGCTCTCCTACCACACCACGGACGAAAGGCACCTAGCCGACCTCAGGCAAGGGCAGTATCTCAAGAAAACGGTCTCCGTCCCCTTCACGACGATGGACGCGATCCTGGAGACGCACCCCAAAGCCGCGGGGGGAGAGGGAGAATTCCGAATCGACGCAGCCTCGATCGACGTCGAAGGAGGCGAACTCAACCTCCTCGACGGGTTTGATCTCGCTCGGTGGAAGCCCACGGCACTCCTGGTCGAGGACAATTCCAAGGGGCAGTCCGCTCTGGGGAAAGAGGTCATCGCGTTCCTGACCCGAGCGGGGTACACCAGGGTCGGCTGGCTGTTTGTCAACGGGGTGTTCGTCCGCAAAGACGCCAAAGAGACCCTCGCCCGCGCCCTCGCGTTCATGAACCCGTAAACACCCGAATTGCTCGTCCGACCCCGCAACCGAGCAAAGCACACAATCCAGCACCCAAGACCGCTCGCCATGCGCGCGTTCAAGGTCTATCCTTGACGCCTGCTTGATATTCAATCCGACCCCCGTTCAGGTACGGGGGCCGGTGACCGCGTTTGGTCAGATTGCCTCATTGAACCCCGCTCACCGCCAGAACATGGTCGCCGTTTCGGCCGCCACCCACCCTCCGGAGTTTGCCCATGACCGCAGCCACAGCATCCGCCCACCAAGTCTCCGTGACCGACGCCGGCCCAAGCCGCAAGAAGCTCAAGATCACGATTCCCGCCGACGAGGTCTCAGCAAAGCTGAAGGACTCGCTTGACACCCTCGCCCTCGAGGCCGCCCTCCCCGGGTTCCGCAAAGGCAAAGCCCCGCGTGCGCTCATCGAGAAACGCTTCGGATCGATGGTCAAGGGCGAAACCAAGAGCCAGCTCGTCGCCTCGGCCTACCAGGCCGCCGTCGACGAGAAGAAACTCAAGGTCGTCTCCTCCCCGGAGAGCACCGAGCTCGCCAAGCAGGACCTCGAACACGGCAAGGACTTCACCTTCGAGGTTGAGGTCGAAGTCATGCCTGATTTCACGATGCCGTCGCTTGATGGCATCAAGGTCAAGAAGCCGCTGATCGAGGTCCCCGACTCCGCCGTTGACGAAGAGATCAACAAGATCAAAATCAACGAAGGCTCGCTCGAGACCCGCGAGAGCGCCGAACCCGGCGACTACCTCACCGGTCACGGGATGATGGTCGGCAAGGACGGCACCAACTTCTACGACATCAAGGGTTGCGTCGTGCAACTCCCCGCCAAGGACAAGGCCCCCAAGGGCATGATCCTCGGCGTGATGGTCGACGACTTCTCGACCCAGTTCAAGAGCCCCAAGGTCGGCGACACCGCCACCGTCAAGACCAAAGGCCCGGAGAACCACGAGGTCGAGGCGATCCGCGGCAACGACCTGACCATCACCTTCAAGGTCGACCGCATCGACCGCATCCTCCCTGCCACGACCGAGACCGTCGTTGCGATGCTCGGGATGGAGTCCGAGGCCGCCCTCAAGGAGGCCCTCAAGAGCCGCCTTGGCCAGCGCGTCGCCCAACAGCAGCAGGTCGCGATGCGTCAGCAGGTCGCCAAGCACCTCACCGACACCGTCGCCATGGAACTTCCCGCCAAGATGGCCAGCTACCAGGCCTCACGCATCCTCGAGAACCGCCGCATGGAGCTCATGTACCGCGGCGTGGACGCCCAGAAGATCGAAGAGCACATGGCCGAACTTCGCACCGCGTCGGGCACACTCGCCCAGCGCGACCTCAAGCTCTTCTTCATCCTCCACCAGGCGGCTGAGAACCTCGGCGTCACCGTCGACGAGAGCGAGATCAACCAGCGGATCGCCCAGATGGCCTACGAGCGCAACGTCCGCCCGGACCGCCTCCGTGCCGAGATCATCCAGTCCAACCGCGTGGGCGCGGTGTACAACCAGATCCGCGAGCACAAGACCATGGACGCCGTCCTCCAGAAGGCCTCCATCGAGGAGCTGCCCGTCGAGAAGTACAACGAGCTCATGAAGGGCCTCAAGGACTAAGCACGGCCACCAAGGCAGAACATCGAAGGCGGAAGGCGGAGTCAATCCACCTTCCGCCTTTTCCATTTGAGAGTTCAGCCTTCCGCCTTTTTCCCGCTACCATGCCGACGTGACCGCCCCCACCACCCCCACCGCTGCCGCCATCATCGACGGGACCGCCATCGCCGCGCGCGTTCGGGCCGACATCGCCGCGCGAGTCACGGCGGTTCGTGCCAAGGGCGGCTCGGTGCGCCTTGACGCCGTGCTCGTTGACAGCGGCGATAGCGCCGCTCGTGTCTACGCCGACAACCAGGCCAAGACCTGCGCCGCTGCGGGAATCGACTACAAGCTCCACGTGCTGCTGGCCGGCTCGGGGTTTGACGAGATCGCCGGGCGCATCCTCCTCCTCTCCGCCGACGACACCGTCTCCGCAATCATGCTCCACATGCCCCTCCCCGCGGGCGTGGACCCCTACCGCGTCCAACGTCTGATCGCCCCCGAAAAAGACGTCGAGGGCGTCAACCCCGCGAACATCGGCAACATCGTCTACGGCCGCAGCAGCCTCGCCCCGTGCACGGGGCTTGCCGTGCTCCGCATGGTCGAAGAGGTCTTCGGCGTGCAAGAAGCAGTCACAAAGTCACAGAGTCACGAAGCCACGGAGAAAGGCGTCGAACCTTCCCCGCATTCCCCTCCTCCGCAGCACGCAGCACGCGGCACGCCGCACGACGTTCCCCTTCTCCGAGGCAAGATCGCCGTCGTGATCGGGGCCAGTGACGTCGTCGGCAAGCCCATCGCTGTCCTTCTGATGCGGCAGGACGCGACGGTGATCAGCTGCAACAAGCACACGCCCGGGCTCATTGACCTGACGCGATTGGCCGACGTGCTCGTCGCGGCCGCCGGTCATCCCAACCTCGTCACGCCCGACATGGTCAAGCCCGGCGCGGTCGTGATCGACGTGGGCGTGAACCGCGTGATGGGGGCCGACGGCAAGAGCAAGACGGTCGGCGACGTCTCCTTCGAGGCGGTCCGCCGAGTGGCGTCGCACATCAGCCCGGTCCCAGGCGGCGTCGGACCCGTGACGGTGGCGATGCTCCTCCGCAACGTCTTGGAAGCTGCGGAACGAAGCACCCTACCTAAACAGGTGTAAACTGGCAACCTTGCCAGAGGCCCGGTTTGGACTCTATTTGCACGACGCGCACCGGAAGGCCGCTTCGACCGACCGAAGGAAACGCCTCTGAACAGCTTCTCCGTCAGCGGCGCGGTCTGCATGCGAACGGGCTGCCCTTTGTGTCACAAGCACTTCCTCGTGACGCAAGGTGCTCGTGGACCTGTGCGTTGTGCCATCAATGACACAGAGGCCCGTTCGCGAAGCCCCGACTCGAAGGTCACAAACCACCGACGGCGGGCTATGATCCACCGTCCGGTTGGGCGTGGTTTCAGCGACAGGCGTCGCGAACCGACGGTTCACGACGCGTGGGCAGATGGTTTGGTTCGAAGGGGTGCGGGGGGCAGGAGGCTGTATGGCTAGCTATGTGGTTGTTCTCGGGCTCTTTGAAGGTCTGTTCTCCCCGATGCACATGCTGATCTTGGGCGGAATCGCCCTCCTCGTGTTCGGCAACCGGTTGCCGCAGGTGGCGCGCGGCATGGGCCGCTCGATCGTCGAGTTCAAAAAGGGCTTGAAGGGCGTCGAGGAAGATGTCGCCGACGATGGCGACAACCGACGGAACGATCGTTCGAGCCGGCAGGTCGACGACGGTCGCGCGGGCTACGAGCAAAGGCTTCCCCGTGATGATCGCGGCGGCGCAGCCACCAATGTCCGCGTGACGCGGGACGAAGCGGCCGGCGGCGATCCGTATCGCGACCAAGCCCGCTGATCGCGCGTCTTAGACGCGAACGGCGATGATCTCAAAAACCGTGGGCAGAAGGATGAATGCGGAGGGATCTTCGGCGGCGCGGTCCCACGATGTCAATGCGGCTGCGCACTCGTCCTTTGTCAAGAAGCCCGGCTCGACAAGTTTGGGCAGAAACGTCTTGAAGAACGAATCGGGCCAGTACCACATCGGGTCACCGCCGCCCGCGCCGCCATTCGCTCCAAACGAAGCGGGCGAACGGGCAACACGCTGAACTGAATCCAGCCACTGCACCTCAAACCCCGCTTCGCGCAGCATGTTGGGGAGCCGCGACGCGATGTCCGGGTCCCCCCCGCGTGCACGCCAACTCGTAGCGACGGCGTCCACGCCTCGTTCAAAGGCCGCGTCGCGCGGGGCGATCTTGATCGAGTACTCGTAGTTGAAGTAATCCTGAATGACCACGCGCCCGCCGGGCTTGACGACCTTGGCTAGGCCTTCAATCACGTCCATCGGCCTGGGCACAAAGCAGAGCACCCATCGCAAGTACGCAAGATCGAACACGCCTTCATGCTTGGGCAACGCGGCGGTCAGATTCTGCACGTCCCCGAGCACACGCTCGACGTGCGAGAAGTGCCGGGCTTTGGCCTCCTCACCCAATTCCTTGAGAAACGCGGCGGACTCGTCCAAACCAACGACCCGCCCGCCCATCCCACGCCGATCCCCTCGGCTCGTCGCGGGGCGGACGAGCTGCGCCAGCTCCATCGCCGCGTGCCCGGGGCCGCACCCCGCGTCGAGGATGACCTGGCCGGGGCGCACGCCAGCACGCTCCCAAAGGCGGTGCGTGACCCAAGACCACAGCCTGTGCTGAAGCCCAAGTCGTGCGGATTCATCAAGCCCGGTGCCAAGAACGTACTCGCTCGCGGTCGTCATGGCGGAGCGTAGGAAGCGTCCTCGCGGAAGGAGGAAGGAAAGGCCTCAGTCCGAATTCCAGTCTTCCATGCGTTTGCGAAGCTCGGCGATGTGCAGACGAAGGCTGTCCATCTCGAGCTTGGTCTTCTCGACCATGAGTTCGTGGTATTCCTTGCCCGCCTCGAGGCGATCCTCGGTAGTCTCTCGCTGCGTGAGCTGCGCCTGCATGAGTTGGATCTCGGTTTCCAACTTGGCGATGGTCAGCTGGTTCATGCGGCGGTGCTGCTCGAACATGACCTGGTTGCGCTCGGTGGCTTTCTCCTCTTCGGCCCCGGTCGGGTTGCCCGAAGCCAGAAGAGCACGCTCCGCATCAAAGGCGCGCCGCTGGGCGAGGAGGCGTTCGTTCCTCTCCCGCTGAATCCAGAGCCCTCCCAACGCCAGAATCGCGATAATGGCGACTACAAAGCCAGTCACCACCCCGTCCAAGGTCTGGGACTGCTCTCGGGAAAGTTGGGCGAAGAAGGCCTGAAACATCGGGTCATTGTACGGAGGGTGCCGCTCGCCTTCTCGGAGGCAGTACACTTGCTAGTGACCCCAACGCACCCCCGACGCCAGCCCACGTTGTCCAACATGTCCTCCCGCCGAAAGCACGCCATCACGCTGCTCTGGACCCTTCTGGGTTTCGCGGGAACCACGGCCCACGCCCAGCCCGCCTCCCCATTTGTGAAGGACGGGGAGCCCCGCACCATCTCCGTGTGGGCCAAGAAGGGGCTCATGCAAAGCCCGGTCGCGATCTGCTTGGACTGGAAAGGGAACCTCTACGTCGCCGAGAGCGAACGGGCGGGCAACGCCGTCAACGACAC
Source organism: Phycisphaera mikurensis NBRC 102666 (assembly GCA_943369765.1). Lineage (GTDB taxonomy): Bacteria > Planctomycetota > Phycisphaerae > Phycisphaerales > UBA1924 > UBA2396. The sequence continues at coordinate 45,708 of CALROI020000004.1, forward strand.
AAGGAACCTGGGACATCTCAACGCGGTCGAGGAAGACCTGGTGCTCAAGTCGGTCGAGGACCGCCGGGCCCAGATCAACCGCTGGATCGCCCAGGGTGCCTTCGAGAAGGACTTCTTCACCAAGACCGAGGACCGCGTGCGGCTCGTACGCGACACCGACGGCGATGGCGTGGCGGACAAGTCGTCGGTGTACGCGGGCGGGTTCAACGACGCGCTGGACGGGATCGGCGCGGGCGTGCTCTGGGTGCCCGATACGAGCAAAGCCTCGGGAGGGGGCGGCGGATCGATCTACTACACTTGCATCCCCAATCTGTGGAAACTCCCCGCCCGCGAGGACGGGCTGGCCGCCGCTTCGCGAGAGTCGCTCTCAAGCGGTTACGGCATCCGCTGGTGCTTCTTCGGGCACGACCTGCACGGCCTGGTGATGGGGCCTGAAGGACGCCTCTACTTCTCCATGGGCGACCGCGGGTACAACGTCCGGACCAAGGAAGGCGTCGATCTGGTCGGAGTTGATCGCGGGGCTGTTTTCCGCTGCTGGCCCGACGGGTCGGGGCTCGAACTGTTCCACGACGGGCTCCGCAACCCGCAGTGCCTCGCGTTCAACGAATACGGCGACCTGTTCACCGGCGACAACAACTGCGACAGCGGCGACCGCGCACGCTTCGTCCACGTCGCCGAGCAGGCCGACAGCGGCTGGCGGCAGGACGTCCAGAGCCTCCCCTCGCGCGGCCCCTGGAACCGCGAGCACATCTGGCAGACGCTCGAAGCCGTCCCGGGTCCGACCGCCTCGGGTGGCTTCGGTGCCGGCGAACGACCCGCCTGTTTCCTCCCCCCGATCTCGTACATGGGCGACGGCCCCTCGGGCCTCCGCGCCTACCCGGGCACCGGCGAGAGCAAGGCCTACGACGGGCACCTCTTCCTCGTCGACTTCTACGGGTCGGGCGCGAAGATCCACGCGGTGCTCCCCGGGCCCAAGGGCGCGGGCTTTGCCCTCAAGAACCATGTCGAGTACTACAAGGGCGTCACCGTTACCGACATTGCTTGGGGATACGACGGTCGTCTCTACATGGCCGACTGGGGCGGGGGCTGGTCCCCCAACCTCAACGGCGAGGTCCTCGTCTCCAAGAACGACCGTGTTCACGCCGACACGAATGAAGCAACCGCAATCGCGGAGGTGAAATCGCTTTTCGCGACAGGCTTTGCCGGACGCGGCGTGGATGAACTCGTCGCGCTGATGGGCCACCGCGACAGCCGCGTGCGCCTCTCAGCCCAGCACGAACTGGCCTCACGCGACCCGGGCGCGACCAGCCCCGCCGTCGCCGCAACCGCAGCAAACACCGCCTCGCCCCGACTCAAGCGGATCCACGCGATCTGGTGCATCGGTCAGTTTGCTCGCCGACAACCCGACATCGCCCAAAGCCTCCTGACGCTCGTCCGCGACGCGGATGCCGAAGTTCGCACACAGATCATCAAGACACTCGGCGATCTCAGGCTCGGGACCGACGCCTCCACCGCCGCCTTCGTCGCGGCGCTCGGCGACGAATCTTCCCGCGTTCAGCACGAAGCGTCCATCGCCCTCGGCAAGTCCAAGAGCCCAACCGGCACTCGCGCCTTGACCGCGCTCCTCGAACGCGCCGACGACCGGGACCCGACGCTCCGCAACGCCGCCGCCTACGCCCTCTCGCAAACCCTCGTCCCAAAGGACCTCGCGCAGCTCGGCAAAGCGGGCCCACCCGCCGTCCGACTCGCCGCTGTGCTCGCCCTTCGCCGTCAATCATCGGAAGAACTCGGGGCCTTCCTCGCCGACACCGATCCCGCGGTCGCCGCCGAGGCCGCCCGCGCGGTGTACGACCTGCGGCTCAAAGGCTCGCTGCCCCGTCTCGCCGCCATGCTCGCCGAGCCCGCCCCCAGGCTCGCCACGCTCGCGTTCGACGGCTTTCTCCGCCGAGCGATCGAGGCCAACGTCCTCCTCGGCGGCGACGACAACGCCAAGACACTCCTCGCTTTCGCCAGCCGCACAGATATCGCCGCGGAGTGGCGCGGTCTCGCCCTCGAACGCCTCCAAGGGTGGGACGCCCCGCTCAAGCGCGAAGGCGTCTGGGGCAACTGGGTCGACCTGCCAGGCCGCCCCGCTTCCGCCGTCGAATCCGTCGTGCGCGACGGCATCGCCGCGCTCCTCGCCTCGGCCGAAGGCGACCTGCTCGCCCGGGCGCAGAAACTCGAAGCACGGTACACCCTCCCCGAGAACGATCTGATCGCTCGCCTCCACGACGACAAACGCAACAGCGACGAACGGCTCACGCTCCTCGACGAACTCGCCCGCCGCTCGCCCGCACGCGTCGCCGAAGCCTGCGAGCGCGTACTCCGTGGCCCCACCTCCGGCGACGGCCCGACCATCGCGCAAGGCCTCCTCCGCGCCCGTGCCGAATCACTCTGGGTCAAAGCCGACCCGCCCGCAGCGTCAGCCTACCTCGCCGAGGCCATCAATCGTGGCGGTCTGCAGGACCGTCAGCGCTCGGTCACCCTCCTCGGCGGGCTCACCGCCGAGCCCGCGCGAGCCGCGGTCCGCCAGTTGGCCGAGCAACTCGCCACGGGCACCCTCGACGACGACGGGCTCTCGCTCGACATCTACGAAGCCGCGATGGCCGCCGCTCCAGAAACTCGCGCTCTGGTCGAACCGATCGGCAAGGCCGGCAACAGGCCCGCAGGCTTCGCGACCTCGCTCCTCCGCACCGGTGGCGATGCCGCCCGCGGACGCGAAATCTTCTTCCATCACGGCGCGGCCGAGTGCCTGCGATGCCACACCGTCGTGGACCAGGGCAACCTCGTGGGCATCGGCGGCAACGCGGGCCCCAACCTCTCCGACGTCGGCTCGCGCTCCCCCCTCAGCAAACTCGTCGAATCCATCGTCGATCCCGGCGCCACCGTGACGCCAGGCTATGGTCTGGTCTCCGCGATGCCCACGATGACCACCATCCTCAAACCACGCGAGGCACGCGACGTCGTAGCCTACCTCGCCACCCTCAAGACACCCGCGCCAAAGCTGATCACGACCGTTTCAGCCCAGGCGGAAAGCCGCCCGCTCGAGGCCTGGCTCCTCTGGCCCGCGATCGGTCTCGTTGGGCTCGCGGTCTGGCCCGCCATCCGAGGGAGGCGTTCATGAAATTCGACGAAGCAAAACTCGCCGACCGTCTCGACCGCTTTGAGATCGAAACACCGTCGTGGGGGTACGCCGACACGGGCACCCGCTTTGGCAAGTTCCTCCAGCCCGCCGCCGCCGTCACCACCGACGAGAAGCTCGCCGACGCGGGACAGGTCCATCGGCTCACCGGCTGCTGTCCCACCGTCGCGCTCCACGTTCTGTGGGATTTTCCCTACGACCATGCGGGACAACTCGTGGGACCACCCGCGACCGCCGCCGCCTCGGTCAACGCCGCCGCGACGAAGCACGGCGTCAGGCCCGGCTCCATCAACCCGAACCTCTTTCAAGATCAGCGATTCAAGCTCGGCTCCGTCACGAACACCGATCCCGCGATCCGCCGCCACGCCATTGCCCACCTCCTCGAAAGTGTCCGCCTCGCCGCCGCGTGCGGGTCAGACGTGCTGAGCCTGTGGTTCGCCGACGGCACCAACTATCCAGCACAGGGGCACCTTCGCCAAAGGCGTGCCTGGATGGAAGAAGCCCTCCGCGAGACCCACGCCGCCATGCCTCAGGGCATGACGATGCTGATCGAGTACAAGCCTTTCGAGCCTGCGTTCTATCACACTGACATTGCCGACTGGGGAATGGCTGCGTCGTTCGCTCGCGCGTGCGGGCCCAACGCGAAGGTCCTCGTCGACACCGGGCACCACCTGCCGGGCACAAACATCGAGCACATCGTCGCGTTCCTCATCGCTGAGGGGCTGCTCGGCGGGTTCCACTTCAACGATCGCAAGTACGCTGACGACGACCTCACCATGGGCTCGATCGATCCGTATCAGCTCTTCCGCATCTTCGCGGAGATCGTTTCGGCCGATCGCGACGCGACCGTTGGCGGCGGCAAACCTCAGCCTGTCGCGTACATGATCGATCAGTCGCACAACCTCAAGCCGAAGATCGAAGCGATGATCCAGACCGTCATGACCGCCCAGGAACACTTCGCCAAAGCGATGCTCATCGACTTTGACGCGGCCTCCCTCGCGCGAGAAAGAGGCGATATCGTGATGGCCGAGCGGGCGTGGAAGGACGCCTATTCAACCGACGTCCGCGACTTTCTCGCAGAGTACCGTCGCGGCAAGGGCCTCCCGAGAGACCCGCTCCTCGCCCACCGCGAGAGCGGGTACGAAGCCAAAGCCGCAGTCGAACGCGGCGGTCGCAAGAAGGACGGCGGCGGTTACGCCTGACCCCCCCACCGCCAACTCCCCACCCATCGTGCCACTTTCCGACGCCATCCTCCTCCTTCACGCGTTCAGCACGATCTGCATGAGCGGGCTCATCTGGTTCGTCCAGATCGTGCACTACCCCCTCTTCGCAGATGTCCCCGAGGAGGGCTTCGCCGCGTACGAGCGCAAACACCAGCAGCGAACAACCTGGGTGGTCGCCCCGCTGATGTTCGTCGAACTCGGCACTGCGGGAGCGATCGCCACTGGGTTCGTGCCCGGAGTCCCTGAACGCTTGGCATGGGCAGGCCTCGGACTCGTGGTCGTCGTCTGGACCGCGACACTTCTCGTCTCGGTGCCGCTTCACGCGAAACTGGAACACGGAAAGAACGCGGCAGTCATCCGCAAACTCGTCGTGACCAACTGGATCCGGACCGTCCTCTGGACCGCCCGTGGCGTGCTCGCGATCCTCATGCTGATCTGGGCTCGGTGACGGGCTGCTCAGGCTTTGAATGCCCCTCGCCCGCGAGCATGATGATGCCCGCGACGATCAGGACCACAGCGACTCCCTTGCGGACGCTCATGCCTTCACCCAGGAACCACCAGCCGAGAAACACGGCCGTGGCGGGTGCGAGTGCGAACGCGATGGGGCGAAGCTTGGAGATATCGCCGCCGGGGAGCGAGAGGCCGATGTAGAAGAAGAAGACGCCGGCGAACCCGGCGAGAACGCCCGAGCCGAAGATGAGTTTCATCCACGTCACGCCCCGCATGTCGCGCCACCAGACCTGCGTCTCGGTCTTCAGCACCCACTGGGCGACCATAAACCCGAGCAGGGCGAGCGGGAGGGTGACCGCAGCCCTGACGAAGGCGGTCCCGAGCGGGCCGATCTCTTTGGTGTTCAGGACCGACTTGGTGAAAATCTCGCCGACGCCCCAACAGAGCCCGGCCAGAATCGCGCAAAGGATGGCTTGCATGCCGACAGTGTACCGACTTCACCGTGAGATGATCATGCGGAAACCGACGCAGCTGGACCCGGCGAACCAAGCCCACGGACCGACGCCGCACGACGCTTGACCAAAGGCTCGGTCTCGATCTCCGCCTGCGCGAAGTTCTCGCCGAACCGGAACAGCCTGAAGCTGTTGGCCAACACGAAGATATCGCCCACGAAGTGGTAGAGCGCCGCGATCTGCACCGCGAACCCGGTGGCGGTGAGCGTGCCCGTGGCGGCGAGCGCCAGGCCGATCAGGGAGATCACGATCGACGCCGCGATGTTCTGCGCGATGATCATGCGGCTGCGGCGGGCCAGTTCCATCAGGAACGGCACCCGCGACAGGTCGTCGTTCATGAGCGCGACACCCGCGGAGTTGGCCGCGATATCCGACCCGGCCAAGCCCATCGCGACACCGACGTCCGCTTCCGCGAGCGACGGGCCGTCGTTGATGCCGTCGCCGACCATCATCGTGCGGTGACCGCTGCGGACCAGACCCTTGATCTGCTCGTGCTTCTCTTCGGGCAGGCACTCCGCTTCGATCATGTCGACGCCGACGGCCGTCCCGACCCGCTTGGCGACGCTCAGGCGGTCGCCGGTGAAGATCGCGATCTGCTTGACGCCCAGGTCGCGGAGACGCTGAATGACGCCCTTGGTGTCCTTCTTGATCGTGTCCTCGAGCCCCACCGCCCCGAGATACTGACCGCCCTGCATCACGTGCACCGCGGTGATCCCGTCCAGCTTGCTCTCAACGCTTTCGACCTCAGCACGGATGCCCGGGACCAGTTCGACCAGCCACGAGGCCCGCCCGACATGAACCTCGCCCAGCGAGGTGGACGCCTTGACGCCCCGGCCGTGGATTTCCTCGTACGCCGAGGGAGCATCGACCTCGATGCGGGCCTGCTTGGCGGTGTTGACGATCGACTGCGCGAGCGGGTGGTTCGAGGACTGTTCGCCCAGCGCCGCCGCACGAAGCAGGTGCGCACCGTCCACGCCCGCCGCCGGGGTAAGGCGCGTCACCGAAAACTTGCCGGTGGTCAGCGTGCCGGTCTTGTCGAAGACGACGGTGTTGATCGTTGCGGCCGCCTCGAGGTACGAGGGCTGCTTGATCAGGATTCCCAACCGCGCCGCCGCTGCGAACGCGGCCAGCATCGCCGACGGGCTCGCCAGAAGCAACGCCGACGGGCACGTCACGACCAGCACCGAGACCGCCGTCGCCGCAGCGTCCGCACGCCGCGCCGGGTCCTGCGCCATCATGAACCAGGTGATCCCCGCGACGCTCAGCACCACGGGCACAAAGAACGACGCCACCTGCTCGATCAGCATCTGCCGCGGGGTGCGGCTCTGCTCCGCCTGACGGATCAACTGCGTCACACGCCCGATGGTCGTGTCCCCGCCGACGCGCGTCACTTCGATATCAATCCCGCCTGTCAGGTTCGTCGTGCCGGCGAACACGTCGTCGCCCTTTGTCGCCTCGACCGGAACAGCTTCGCCGGTCAGCGAAGCCTGGTTGATCGTCGACCGCCCCGACACGATCCTTCCGTCAACCGGCAGGTTCTCTCCGGGCCGAACACGGACAAGCATGCCGACGGTGATCTGCGAAAGGGGCACGTCCTCACGCTCCGAGCCGTTCTGAACGGTGCGGGCGACGTCGGGGGTCAGTTGGACGAGGTCCGCGATGGCACGCTGTGCGCCCGAGGCCGACCGGCGCACCATCTGACCGAAGACCACCAGGATAAACGCGAGCCACCCGGCGACGATGTAGTCGCCAATGGCGAGCGACGCGAGAATGGCCAGGGCCGCCAAGGTCGACGACGACAGCTTCATCGCACGGATCTCGGTGAACGCCGCGACGAAGAGAGGAACCGAGAGGATGATCGACCCGATCGCCGCGGGCACGAGCGCCACCGAGGGGTCGGTGAGGTTGAGCCACTTGCAGATCGTGCTGACCAGCACCAGCAACCCGCCCACCAGACACACCACGATGTACCGCTCGATCTTCACCTCGTGGTGAGAGCAGCACTGGAGTGCCTCGGCGTGCTGGTCGTGCTTGTGGTCGTGCGCATGATCATGAGAGTTCGACATGAAGGGCTCCGGCGATCGGGCACTGCGGCCCGCGACATTCGATGTGTTCGGCAACGGATCGGACCGCAAAGAACTCGCGGAACCGGGTTAAAACGAGAATGAGGTGAACCCTCCCAGACGCAAAGACAGTCAAGCATACGTCGCCGGTAGGGGTCCGGTTCGGACCATGCATGCCGAACATCACCCTATTTCACCAAGTCCCGGCGGCTGGTAGACTTGGGCATGACCCCAACCGCCTCATGGACCATCGCCGCCGCCCTCCTCAGTGCCGCCGCCGCCCAGCCGGGCACCGCCCCGCCCACCAACGGCCCCCGCCAAACCGACCCCTCCACCCACATCCTCGTCGGGGCGACCCTCCACCCCACCCCACGCGACGCAGACGTCGTCCAAGACGCCGTCGTGGTGGTCAAGGCTGGCAAGATCGAAAGGGTCGGCACCCGATCCGCTCTCCCCGAATCAGAATGGCCGGCCGGTGCGCACGTCTGGGACCTCTCAGGCCAGCACGTGTACGCCGGGTTCATCGATCCCTATATCGAGGTCGAAGTGCCCCGCCCCGCCTCCGAAGGCGGGGCCAACACCACGCAGCGGCACTGGAACATCAACGTCATTCCCGAGCGCAACGCCCTCGACGCGACGGGGCTCGACCGGGCGACCGGCGACACGCTCCGACGGATGGGGTTTGCGACGGCCGGGCTTGTCCCGATGGACGCCGGCAAGCGTCGCGGCGGGGTCTTTCGGGGGACCTCAGCGGTCATGTCGCTGCTCCCGGCGCCGACCGCGGGTGACCCCAACTCCCCCCAACCTCGGGTGTACGTCCCCGCGTGGGCGATCAACGCTTCTTTCGAAACAGCGGGCGGGTTCGGAGCCCGCGAGGACGGCGAGGGCTCGGCCTGGTTCGGTTCGTACCCGACCTCTCGCATGGGCGCGATCGCGCTCCTCAGGCAGACCATGTACGACGCCCGCGGATGGTCGACCGCGTCGAGCGGGCCCCTCCCCGCGTGGGCGGCGGCGCTCACCGCGAGCAGGCCGTTTGTGATTGATGTCGACAACGAGGTGGACGCGCTGCGGGCCACCGGCTTTGCGGCCGAGTTCTCGGTCCCGGGGATCATCGTCGGCAGCGGAACCGAGTATCGCCGCGCGGGTGCGGTGGGCGAGGCCGTGAAGGCTCTCACGGCCGCGATGCCTGCGCTCAAGGACGCGCATCCGTGGATCATCCCGCTCACCGACCCGCGTGCACCGGACGTTTCCTCGGTCGGGCGCGCGGAGGACACCGATCTGCGCACACTGATGGCCTGGGAACAGGCCCCCACCAACCCGGCCCGACTCGAAGAGGCGGGTGTGCGGGCGAGCCTCACGACGTCCAAGGCACGCGATCGGGGCGAGTTCCTGAACCTGCTGCGCAAGGCGGTCGACCACGGGCTGCCGAAGGAAGCGGCGCTCGCGATGGTGACGACGCGACCGGCTTCGCTCACGGGAACGTCCGACCAACTCGGAACCGTGGCGGCGGGCAAAGTCGCGAACCTGGTGATCTCGGACCGGGAACTCTTCGCGACCAAAGCGAACGAGCCCGCCGAAGAGGCCAAGACAGAACCCAAGACGGACTCGAAGGATGAGAGTGCGGACAAGCCCGATGCGGAAGCGAAGAAGCCGTCGGGGACGCCGAAGGTCCTGGCGGTTTGGATCGAAGGGCGGCGGTTTGAGTACGCGACGCTGCCGACCGACGTGACGGGGATGTGGACGGTCGAGTTGCCGGGCGCGAAGGGTCCGCCGAGCGAGCGGTTCATTCAGTTCGAGGGCGAACTGGGGAGCGGCCCGCCCGCCAAGACTCCCAAGGCGACGATCTACAAGGACGGCAAGCGTTCCACGGCCCAGGTCAAAACCGACGCGCTGAACCCAGACGGACTCACGCTGATCTTCGATCATGAACCCCTCGACCAGCAACTGGGCATGTTCACCCTCACCGGCACGATCCTTCGTGAGAATGGCAAGCCCACGGCGTACGTCGGCAAGGGGCTTCGCCCCAACGGCGCCTCCTTTGACTTCCGTGCGACACGCCTCGGCCCGACGCTTGCGATTGGAACTTGGCGTGTGACCGAAGCGGACGGCGTGGCAAAGAACCCCGACAGCCCCGACCAACTCACGCTCACCATCACGCAGAGCACGCTCAAACTCAAGTTCACCAAGAACGAGGGCGAACCGACCCTGATCACCGCGGATGATGTCGTCGCGGCGGGCAACCTGCTCAGGTTCCGCCACGGTCTCAAGAAGCTCGGCCTGGGCGACGGAGAATCCATCGACTCGGCGACCGTCGATGAGGACACCCTCATCGGCGAGAGCACGATGCCCGACGGGTCCAAGCACGCGTACAAGGCCGAGAGAGTCAAGGCGGCCCCGGGTAAGGAGATCGCAGAGCCCGAGGCTGAGAAGGCAGAGAAAAAGGATTCCAAGCCGAAGTTCGACGAGCGGCTCGTAGGCCGGTGGCGTGTGACGACCGTCGACGGCAAGCCAAGCCCAGACAGGAGCATCATCGCGGTCAAGACGGATGGCACGATCCTGCTCAACGGGAAGGGCCGCATCGTGACGCCCAAAGAATCCAAGGCTGTGGGCGCGTCGATCTCCTACACGATCGATATGAAGCCGTTGGGAGCGGAGGGCGACGTCAAGTCCACCGCATCGCTCGCTGGTGACGCGCTCGAGGGCACGATGACGCTCCCGAACGCGGCCACATTGGCGTGGCGTGCGGAACGCCTCCCCGGCAACCCGGACGTGCTCGCGGACATTCCCGAAGTGATCCCCGTCCCGTTCCAAGCGTACGGCACGCTGCCGGCCGCGTTCGAGGGCGGCGGCGAGCCCGACACAGTCATCCGCAACGCCACCGTCTGGACACTGGGGCCCAAGGGCACGATCAAAGACTGCTGCGTTGTCATCGCGAGCGGCAAGATTGCGTTCGTCGGAACCGGGGACGAACTCGACGCGTGGCTCAAGAAGGGCGTACTCATCCGTCAGCCTTGGCGCGAGATCGACGCGAAAGGCAAGCACGTGACGCCGGGCATCATCGACTGTCACTCGCACACCGGGCTCCGCACGGCCAACGAAGTGGGTCGTGCGATCACCAGCATGGTGCGTATCGAAGATGAACTCAACCCCGACGACTCCAATTGGTACCGCCAACTCGCGGGCGGGGTCACCGCGGTGAACAACCTTCACGGCTCCGCCAACTCCATCGGCGGGCAGAACACTGTCACCAAACTCCGCTGGGGGACCCAGAACCCCCTCGGCATGAAAATGGAAGAAGCTGCCCTTGGCATCAAGTTCGCACTGGGCGAGAATCCCAAGCGGGGCAACTCCGGCGACGGCAGCCGGGCTCGGTACCCGCAGACGCGCATGGGCGTCGAGGCTCAGATCCGTGACCGATTCCACGCGGCCAAGGAGTACGCGGCGGCCCGCAAGAAGGACCCCGCGATGCCCCGCGACCTCGAACTCGAACCCCTCGCGGAGATTCTCGCGGGGACGCGGCTGGTGCACTGTCATAGTTACCGCCAGGACGAGATCCTGATGCTCGGGCATGTCGCCAAGGACTTCGGGTTCAAGATCGGGACCTACCAGCACATCCTCGAAGGGTACAAGGTGGCTGAGGTGCTCAAGGAGTTCTCCGGCGGGGCGTCGGGGTTCTCCGACTGGTGGGCGTTCAAGGTCGAGGTGCAGGACGCCATCCCGTACGGGTTCCCGCTTATGCACAAAGTCGGCGTGCTTTGCTCGTTCAACTCCGACGATTCCGAGTTGGCACGACGCTTGAACATGGAGGCGGCCAAAGCGGTGAAGTACGGACGACTCTCCGACGAGGAAGCACTGGCCTTTGTCACGCTCAACCCTGCGAAGCAGCTCAAGATCGACCAGTACGTCGGCTCGATCGAGATCAACAAGCAGGCGGACGTGGTCGTCTGGACCGGACATCCGCTCTCGTCGCTCTCTCGCTGCGAGCGGACGTTTGTCGACGGGGTCCAGCGATTCTCGATCGAGCAGGACGCTGTGATGCGTGCGCAGAACGCGGCGGATCGCGAGCGGGTCATGCAGAAACTGCTCAAGGACAAGGCGGATCGCCCGTCGAGCGGTTCGGGCGGGCCTCGTGGTGGCGGCGGTCGGCGTCCGCGTCCGACTGATGGGTCGGCGACCGATGCGGGCGGCGGCCGTGGGGAGTGCGGCACCGAGGAACTCGAAACACTGACGACGGAGGCTGTCCGATGAAATTCTTCTCACGATTCGCTCCGGCCGCCCTCGCGATGGCCGCCGGGCTTCAGGCACTGGCCCAGGATCTCACGCACGTCGCACCAGCGCAGACCCGGATGGTCATCATCAAGGGCGGCACCGTCCACACCGTCGCCAACGGAACCATCGAGAACGGCGCCGTCGTCTTTGCAGACGGCGTGCTGACGAGCGTCTACACCACGAAGGAAGCTGAGGCGTTCCTGGCTTCGAGCAGGTTCGTAGCCCCGGGCCCGGAGATCATCGACGCCACGGGGAAGCACGTGTACCCCGGGCTGATCGCGCCACAAACAGCGATCGGAATCACCGACATCGCGAGCCTCCGCCCACCAAGGGACTCCGACGAGGTCGGCGACCTGACGCCCGAGGTCATCCCCGCCCACGCGGTCAATCCAGACTCGTGGTTTCTCCCGGTAGCCCGCGCTGGCGGTGTCTTCGCGGCCGCACTCTTCCCGCAGGGGGGGACCGTCCCCGGACAGGTCAGCGTTATCCGCATGCACGGGTGGACCAACGACGATCTCACGGTCGCGGCCTCGACGGGCATCATCATCTCGTGGCCCGGCATGCGTTCGGACACGACGCCTGAAGATCGCCGACAGGGAGAGCCGCGCCCGGACGCCCCGGCACCGCGTGAAGAGGCCCGACCCCTCAACCGCATCGCGGAGATTCTCGACAAGGCGAAGGCGTACGACGCGGAACGCACCGCGTACGCCGATCGGGTGATCGATCTGCGCTGGGAGGCGATGAGGTCACTCTTCGCGAAGGGCGACGCGCAGGCTCGGGTCTTTGTTCTCGCGTCGGATATCGACCAGATCACCGCGGCGGTGGCGTTCCTGACCGAGCGCGGGCTCAGGCCCGTCATCGTGGGCGGACGCGACTCTCTGCTGGCCGCGGAAATGCTCAAGAAGCACGACGTGCCGGTCATCATCGACAACGTGAACCGCATGCCCAAGCGGGGCGACTCGGCGTACGACGAGGCGTTCCGCCTGCCGAAGATGCTCAAGGATCTGGGGATCCGGTTCTGCATCGCGAGCGGCGAAGAGCCCGCCAACGAGCGCAACCTCCCCCACTACGCCGGGACCGCCGCGGCCCACGGGCTTGATCAGGAGGACGCGGTGAAAGCCATCACCCAGTGGGCGGCGGAGATTCTGGGCGTCGGGGACAAGCTGGGATCGCTGCAACAGGGACGCCCCGCGACGCTCCTGATCGCGGACGGGAACATCCTCGAAGTGACCACCCGCGTCGAGCGCGGGTGGATCGACGGCAAGGCAATCGACCTGTCGACCAAGCAGACCGAGCTGCTGAAGAAGTACGAGGAGAAGTACCGCCAGCGCGGCGACCTCAAGTGATCGCGTCTACGCGGCGTTCGCTTTGAGGACACCCTTGGTGTAAGCCATCATGTGGGTCGAGATCTCGTCGAGAGGCGACACAACCTGCACTCCGCCGAGCTTGGCCGCTTCCTTCGGCATCCCGTAGACCACGCACGATGCTTCGTCCTGGCCCACGGTGACCGCTCCGGCCTGTCGCATCGCAAGCAGCCCGGCTGCGCCGTCGTTGCCCATCCCGGTCAGGATCGCTCCAAAGGCGTTCTTGCCAGCGCACTTCGCGACCGAATCGAAGAGCACGTCCACGCTTGGCTTGTGCCGGTTGACCTTCGGGCCGTCGATGACCCGCACGATGTACCGGGCCCCGTCGCGATGAAGTTTCAGATGGAAGTTTCCCGGGGCCAGGAGTGCTCTGCCCGGAACGACCCAGTCCCCATCGGCAGCCTCCTTGACCTCGATCTCGCACAGGGTGTTGAGACGATCGGCGAAAGACTTGGTGAACCCGGCGGGCATGTGCTGTGCCATGAGGATCCCGGGGCACTGTTTGGGAAGTCTCTCCAGCACGACACGCAGCGCCTCGGTCCCGCCGGTCGAAGATCCGATGGCAATGACCTTGTGCGTGGTTTCCGCCAGAGAGCCCGACGCGGCGAGGCGAACGACCTGCGTCGGTGTCGCGGCGGGTGCGCACGCTCGAAGACGCACCAATCTCGCGCCGCGGATGAGATCGCCCAGCCTCTCCGCCACGTCGCCGATGGAGTAGCTGGCGTCCGGCTTGGGCACCGCGTCGATCGCGCCCGCCTCCATGCACGCGAGCGCCATCTCGCTCCCCTTGCCCGCGAGCGAGCTGACGACGATGATCGGCATCGGGTGATGCTTCATGAGCCGGCGCAGGAACGAAAGCCCGTCCATCCGCGGCATCTCGATGTCCAGCGTGAGCACGTCGGGCTTGAGCGCAAGAATCATGTCACGGGCGACGAAAGGGTCGGGAGCGGTCCCAACCACCTGAATGTCGGGCTGTCGAGAGAGCTCCCGTTCGAGCGTCTGCCGCACGACCGCCGAATCGTCCACGACCAGAACTTTGACCTTGGCTTCCATAAAGAGATCCCTCTCGATCGGCGTTCCGCTTGGCGGCGTGGGCCGGTCCATCGCCACGCTCTCCGCTCATTCACCGCCCCAAAGCACCTTCTCGACGTTCGCCGTCCTGATGGTGACAGTCCCGTCCGCGCCACGGATCGTCATGGTTCTGCTGTGTGTGCCGCCAAGGTCCGTTGCGCCAAGCCTTACGTGGTTTTTGTCGAAGAGGCGGCTCAGCATGGCGATGTTGCGTTCTCCGATGCTGAAATGCCCTTCGTCATCGAGAATCTCAGCCCCGCCCGCCGCGGTCACGATCAGACGTTCCTTCCTCGCCCCGAGGGCATAGGCGCCCTTGAACAGTTTGGCGACGCCCGTGTCCGCGAACATGCAAGGCCGACTCACCGAGCGTTCGGCACTCAGGGTCGAACTCGGCAGCATGTAGTGGAGCATCCCGACCACCCTCGCCACCGGGTCGTACACCGTGACCCCCACGCACGACCCGAGCGCATAGGTCACGATCTTCTGCCGATGGTCGGCCGTGATCGCGAGGTCAGCGATCCCGACGGTGATTTTCACGGGCACGGCCGCGAACCCGGGCACACCGGGAAAGCTAGTCACTTTCTCTTCCATGGTTACTTCACATACAACGAGGCCATCGCGGTGCGCAGTCCGACGTTCATTCCCGCCAGCGTTTCCGCGCTCCCCACCGCGAGAATTCCGCCCGGGCGCAGAAGCCTGACGAACCTGGCGACCAGCTTCTCCCGGGTGGGCGCATCAAAGTAGATCATCACGTTCCGGCAGAAGATCACGTCAAACGACCCCCTCATCGGCCACTCGGCCATCAGGTTGAGCTGCGCCACGCTCACCATGCTCCGCAGATGAGGCTTGACGCTCCACCCGTCCTCCTTTCGTTCGAAGTGTTGCTCGCGCAGATCCGCGGGAATGTCCTTGACTTCCTCGTGCCTGTACTCGGCCGCCCGAGCTTGTGCGACCGCGTAGTTTGAGAGATCCGTCGCCAGAATCTTCGTGTCCCACCCGCTCAACCCCGACATGTGCTCGTGAGCGACCATCGCCATGGTGTAAGGCTCGCAGCCCGTCGAACACCCGGCACTCCACATCCTCAGCTTCCGGCCCGGGAGGGTGAGGTTGCCGCGGGCCAGAGCGGTGAACAGCTCTCGCTCGAGATAGTCAAAGTGCGGCTTGTCGCGAAAGAAGCTCGTCACGTTCGTCGAGAGCAGATCGAAGAAGCACAGCAGATCCTCCTCGGTGGCCCCGTTCTCGACGTGCCTGAGATACTCGGTCACATTCGAGAATCGGGAACCCCGGACGAACGAGGCGAGACGCGTCGTGACCAGCTGGAGCTTGCTCGGCGTGATGGACAATCCCCACCGCGCCTTCGCGAGCGTTACGACCTGATTGAACTGGTGGTCCGTCAGTGTCCCAAGAGCGGGCATCGCAGTCTCCTCTCACTCTGAGCCCTAGAACGAAGACAGCACTTCGTCATCGACCATCGGAATCGGACTCGCGGCTTCCTTGGACTTCGCACGCGACGGCTTCGGGACCGACGCTGCCGAGCCTCGCGGCTTTGCCCCTGCGCCCTGACCCGCAGGCTGGGGCCGATGCACCTGCTTGGGTACTGGCTTGCGTTCCGACTGGCCGTGTCCGTCGCCGGCCGCGTTGCTCACCTTGAAATGCGCGACGAGCACGCTGAGGCTCGCGACCTGAGATGACATCTCCTCCGCGGACGAAGCCAACTCCTCGCTGTTCCCCGCGTTCTGCTGGGTCACCTGATCCAACTGACTGACACCCTGGTTGATCTGGCTGATCCCCGTGGCCTGCTCGATACTCGCGCTGGCGATCTCCGACAGAAGCGCACTGACCTTCCCCGTGCTTGTGGTGATCTCCTCGAACGCCGCACCGACGCGCCGGGCGATCTGAACACCACGCTCGGATCGCTTCACGGAGTCCTCGATCATCGTCGACGTGTTCTTGGCGGCTTCGGCCGACCGGTGCGCCAGGTTCCTCACTTCCTCGGCAACGACCGCGAACCCCTTGCCCGCCTCGCCCGCGCGAGCCGCCTCGACGGCCGCGTTCAGCGCGAGCAGGTTCGTCTGGAACGCGATCTCGTCGATCACGCGGATGATCTTGCTGATCTCGCCGCTGCTCTGCTTGATCTCGCTCACCGCCTCGGACATCTCGGCCATCTCCTGCTGACCTCGGTCCGCCGATTTCTTGTTCTCGTCCGCGAGCACGCTCGCCTGCCGAGCACTCTCCGCGCTCTGCTGGGTCTGCCCGGACATCTCTTCAAGCGACGCGCTGATCTGCTGAAGGCTGCTCGCCTGCTCGCTCGCGCCCTGGGCAAGCGACTGACTCGACGAGGCGATCTGGGCGCCGCCCGCGTTGATCTCCTTCGCGCCCACCTTGACCTCCTCGACCACACGCTCGATCTTCCCGACAAACACGTTGAACCACCGGCCGAGTTCCCCGATCTCGTCGCCGCGGGTCTCGTCGATGCGACGCGTGAGATCTCCGTCTCCCTGAGCGATGTCCCGGACGCGAGCGATCAGGATCGCGATCGGATGCGTGATCAGACGCACGAGGAGAATCGCGGAGACGATCGAGACCACAGTCGCCAGAACCATCGCCCCGAGAACCCAACGCGAGCTAGACTTCTCGGACGCCTCCGCGTGGGCCGTCGCAATTGCCACTTCTGCGCCGATCAGATCACTGACCGTGCTCATCCTGCCTTCCAACGACTCGAATGCCTCCGTGAACCGAGGGAGGAGGCTCTCGGCCTCATCGTGATTCCCCGCTGCGACCGTCACAAGACGGCTTGCGATCTGGATGTAATCGTCGAGCGGCCGGGAGACCTCGTCAAGAGCGCTGCGGATGGTCTCGCTCAGCGACAGCTCCTTGTTGGCCGCGATCATCTCTCGAATGCGGCCCGAGTGCTCCTGCACGCTCTTGAGAGCATCCCGATGCTGCTCGGGAGCCTTGGCGCGCAGCGACATCAGCACATCGCCCCGGAGCGCGTCGTGCATCATGTCCGCCTCCATGTGGTTGCGAATCGCTTGGCCGCTCGTCTGCACCTCGGACAACGCCACCGAAAGCTGTCCGATGCTCAGCCGAGCGGTCACCGCCACGACTCCCGAGACACACAGGCCCACAATGCTAAACGCGATCAGCTTCGTTCGAATCGAGAGTCTCATCCGCTTCTCCATGGTTCCGATCATCCGGCTCAGATTCCGTCTGCCCTTGTCCCTGCACTCTGTTCCGATCACCAGAGATGTCGCGGGCGCTTCCGAGTTCACACGCGCCGCACTCACGCCGTCGGCTGAGCACGCGACCCGACCTTGAAGTGATCGACAAGCCCGCTCAATTGAGCGACCTGCGAGGACATCTCCTCCGCGGACGAAGCCAGCTCCTGGCTGTTCCCCGCGTTCTGCTGCGTGACCTGATCCAGCTGACTGACACCCTGGTTGATCTGGCTGATCCCGACGGATTGCTCGTTGCTCGCACTGGCAATCTCGGCAAGGAGCGCACTGACCTTCCCGGTGCAGGAGGCGATCTCCTCCAACGCGCCGCCGACCCGCACCGCGATCTGCACGCCACGCTCCGATCGCTTCACCGAATCCTCGATCATCACCGACGTGCTCTTGGCAGCTTCCGCGGATCGATGTGCGAGATTGCGAACTTCCTCCGCAACGACCGCGAAGCCCTTGCCTGCCTCTCCCGCTCGAGCGGCCTCGACCGCCGCGTTCAACGCAAGCAGGTTCGTCTGGAACGCAATCTCGTCGATCACACGGATGATCTTGCTGATCTCCCCGCTGCTCTGCTTGATCTCAGAGACCGCCTTTGACATCTCGGCCATCTCGTGCTGCCCTCGGTCCGCGGCCTTCTTGTTGTCGTCGGCGAGCGTGCTCGCCTGCCGCGCGTTCTCCGCGCTCTGCTGAGTCTGCCCGGAGATCTCCTCAAGCGATGCGCTGATCTGCTGCAGGCTGCTTGCCTGCTCGCTCGCCCCCTGCGCCAGCGACTGGCTTGAAGAAGCGATCTGCACGCCGCCGGCGTCGATCTCCTTGGCTCCCGCCTTGACTTCCTCGACAAGACGCTCGATCTTCCCGACAAACACGTTGAACGACTCGGCCACCATGCCGATCTCATCCCTGTTCATCACGCCCACTCGCTTGGTCAGATCACCCTCGCCCTCGGCAATGTCCCGCATCCTGACCTCGAGCTGATTGAGCGGCTTTGTCACGCTCCTTGCGATCAACGCGCAGAGCCCCACCAGCGAAAGCACAGCTCCCAGCGCCGAGGCTGACAGCATCGTCAAGGACGAGGACAACTCCTCCGTAGAACCCTGCTCTGTGGTCTTCGCAAACTCAGACGCGAGTTGAACAACCTCGTCGATCGCAGCCCGGTGCAACCTGTATGACTCTCTCATCTCGCCGTTCAGAAGGGCCGAAGCCTCTTCGGACTTTCCCGCTTCCAGGAGCGGCAACATCTTTGTCGCGGCCAGATCGAAGAACTTCCGAGCCGGGTCGGCCGCCTTGATCAGGAGCGAATCTCTCATCTCGCCAGCTGGCAGTTCCTTGCTCCAGTACGCGTGCCGATCCTCGAAGTCCTTCCGGAGCTGAGCGATCTTCCCCTCAAGCACGCCACGCTCCCGCTCCGACTTCTCGCCAACCAGTTGCATGGCGGTCAGGTAACTCTCCAGAATGTACTCCGGAGGAGGCAGAATGTCGGCGATGAGGTCCTTGCCCATCACGATGTGGCCGTAGAGCGGCCCGCCGACCTTGACCCGATCGACGATTCTCGACGTGAACAGACCGAACCCGCACGACGCCAGAATCACCCCGCCGATGAGCACCATGAACTTCGTTCTGACCTTCACGTTTCCAAGCACCATGTTCGCAATTCTCCGATTGGGAAAGGCACGCTCACCTCTCGCCTGATTCAAGACACTCCCGTTCCGTCACTCTCTCTCCACACGCCGCCAGAACCGCGGGATCAAGCGGCCTGCTGCGCCACCGTTCCGTCCTTCGGGCTCATCACCCGCGCGATGTCCAGCAGGATGACGACACGCTCTTTGATCTTGCCGATCCCCGTGATCGAGTCCATCGGGATGCTGCATCCAAACTCCGGCGGCAGCTCAATACCCTCGTTCGGCAGGTCCAGCACCTCTCGCACCGAGTCCACCACTACACCCATGAGCCTCACCTCGGACTCCCCCTCGACCGGGACATCAACAACGATGATGCACGTCTCCTCCGTCGCGGGGATGGAGGGCATCCCGAACCGCGCCCGCAGTTCCAGCACGGGGATGATCTTTCCCCGAAGGTTGATGACGCCCTTCACGTAGTTCGGAGTCCGCGGCAGCGGCGTGATGTCGATCAGCCCGATGATCTCACGCACCGCCAGAATCTCAAGCCCGTATTCCTCCCGCCCAAGCCCGAACGAGAGGACCTTTCTGGCGTTGTGGAGACCACCCATCGGCTTGACGGGCGTTCCGGCATTGTGGTTGTTCGGCATTGCTCTTTCCATGTTCGTGGTCCTGCTCATTCATGCGGCGAGTGATATCGCCTTGTGCTCGATCGGTTGAGACACCCCCACCCTGCCGTACGCCTCTTTCGAAAGCCCGGACAGCTGCGCAACGTCCAGAATCAGCGCGACACGCCCGTCACCGAGAATCGCGCCGCCCGACACGCCTCGCAAAGGCTGCCCGGTGTGCGCGAGGGCCTTGATCACCACGGAATGCTGCCCGAGGATCTCGTCGACCATCAGACAGATTCTCATGTTGTGCGTCTCAAGCACGATCAAAAGCCCCTCAGACAGCCGCTCACGACCGCCCTGCACGTCTAGCACGCGCCCGAGCCGGTGAATCGGGAGCATCGTCCCGCGCACGTTCACCATCTCGCACGCGCCGACCACCGTCTTGATCTGGTCGTCGGTCGGCCTGAAACTCTGCACGATGGAAAGCGTCGGGAGCACATACCGCTGCTCACCCACACGCACCACCATCCCGTCAATGATCGCCATCGTCAGGGGAAGCCGAAGCAGAAAGGTCGTTCCGGTCCCTGGCGTCGAGCGGATCTCGACCTTCCCGCGAAGCCCTTCGATGTTCCGCTTGACCACGTCCATCCCGACGCCGCGACCCGAGAGGTCCGTCACCGCTTCCGCCGTCGAGAACCCCGGCTCGAAAATCAACGCGAAGACGTCAGAGTCCGGCATCCCCGCCTCATCCGTCCCCTCCGGCAACAGCCCTTTGCTCCTCGCCTTGGCCAGCAGCTTCTCGCGCCGCAGCCCGCGCCCATCGTCGACGATCTCGATCACGATCGAGCCCCCCGCGTGGTACGCCCTGAGCGCGACACGACCGATCGCGGGCTTGCCCGACGCCCTGCGCTCCTCCGTCGTCTCGATCCCGTGATCGCACGCGTTGCGGATCATGTGCACCAGCGGATCGGTCATCGCCTCAACCACGTTCCGGTCGAGTTCGACGTCCTCACCTTCCGTCACCACCTCGATCTGCTTGCCCGCTTTCTGCGAGACATCGCGCACCAGTCGTGTCATTTTCTGGAACGTCCCTCGCAGGTTCACCATCCGGAGCGACATCGAGACTTCCTGAAGTTCCCGGATCATCTTGCTCATGTGACCCAGCGTGCGATGGACTCTCGCTCCACAGCTGCTCCCCAACGCTTCAACTTCCTGCACGACCATCTGCTGCGCGATGACAAGCTCGCCGACCATGTTCACCAGGCTGTCCATCCGCGTCGTGCTCACCTTGACCGTCTGGTCCGCACGCTTCTGTCTGGACCCGGTGTCCGGGACGGGCGCGGGGTCCGCCACCCTAGCGCTGTCCTTCGTCTCCACCACCGGCATCCGCCCGGGGCTTCCTTCGCCCACCGGTGCCGAGCCCTCGGCCTTGCCCGCTCGCGCCCCCCCCTGCTTCGCGCACGCAACGGAGTCAAGCGACTCGATAAGCGCCCGCAGCTCGCCTCCGGTCGGTGCCGCCTTTCCTTCCATCGAACCCAGAAGCCTCGACATCATGTCGCACGACGCGAGCACCAAGTCAAGCTCCCGCCGCCCCAGCACGAGCGATCCGCCGCGAGCCCCGTCCAGCAACTGCTCCGCGCTGTGCGCGAGTGACACGATCGGAACAAGCGCCATGAATCCCGAGACGCCCTTGATCGTATGAAAGGCCCGAAACACCGTGTTGATCAGCTCTTCGTTCGTCCGATCCGCGTCGAGACCGAGCAATGCCTCTTCCGAGAGAACCAGATGCTCTTTCGATTCGCACAGGAAGTCCGAAAGATTCTCCTCCGTCCCCGCCTGCGCAACGCACCGGACAGGCACGGTGTCGCCAGAAACCTCTCTCAAGGGAGCGACCGGCGCCTCCCGCTCGGCTTCCAGCTTCGAGCCGGCGGCGAGCAGCGAAGCCATCACGGCCTCTCCATCATCCGGCTTGGCTCGGTAGTCCACCGTGAGCGCCGCCACATACCCCTTGAGCCAGTCAATCAGCATCAGATACGGGTCGATCGACACGCTCCGACCCGACGCAAGAGCCGCTTCAAGGAGCGTTTCAGCCTCATGGCACAACCGCTGCGGCACGTCCAACGACAGCACGCCGCACTCGCCCTTCAGCGTGTGCATCGTCCGCCGAATCGCTCCCATCGCCTCGATGTCCTTCGGCGATGTCTCGAGCCTGAGGAGCGACCCCTCCAACTCAGCGAGCGCCGCATCGCAGCTCGCGATCCATGCGCCCACAAGCTCGCGATCCCCGTTCGCCCTGCTCTCCGATTCCGGCGTGCCACGCGACGACTCGTCCGGGCTCTCCTGCAACGCTCCCACAAACGAGAGGAGCTTAGCAAAGGACGCGTTCACATCAGGTACAGACCGCAGGATGATCGTCTCGGCAAGCTCGCTGATCTTCCTCGCCAGCACCCCAGCCTGACTCGTGCCCAGAGTTGACGACAGGGCGATCGAGGCTTCCTGAATCGCCACCAGCCCGGGAAGGTCCTCCGCGTCAGCACGCACGGCCAACCGCGCCAGACCCTCCACGCGTTGTTCTACTCCTTCTTGCACGTGCGAAGTCCTCACAGGTTCCGGGGGTCGGCTTGCCAACGTCCGCCCGGCAGCTTCCCGTCATCGGACCGCCAACCTGATCACATGACGCCACTCGGCTTTCGGCTCTCATTTTTGAGCCAAATGGACCGACTCTCAGACGATCAGGCTCAAGGACGCGATCCGGGACTCCGATGATTCCGTTTGCACTTTCCTCTCGGAGTTCCCTGCTCATGCGCGTGGTCGACACCATTCCATTCTCCGACGCACTTCGGGCTGTGTTCTCGACGATGATCCGCCTGGATTTCGAGCTTGGCGAGCCCTTTTGCTCGTCTGTACATCCCCCGCATGACGCCACCGCCACGGTTCAGCTCTCCGGGGACGTCACCGGCTCCATCACGCTCAGCATGCCCGTCAGCGTGGCATCAACCCTGATCTCCAAATTCACAGGATGCGAGTTTCCATCCGCAAGCCCTGAGTTTTCGGACGCGCTCGGCGAGATCGCCAACATGATCTCCGGGGCCGCGAAGTCCAGATTCAAAGACAGGAGCATCAGCCTCTCGATCCCGACCGTCTCCGTCGGTCGCCTCGTCCAGGCTCACGCCACAGAACCGAGCGCACGCCTCACCTTGCCTTGCAAGCTCCGCACCGGAGGCTTCTACGTTCAAATCGACCTGCAAGACAACCCGACTCTGGCCCGAAAGATCGCCTGAGGTTCACCGGCACAAGGACCATCCCATGCGCGTGATGATTATCGACGATTCAAAGACCATGCGGGCCATCCTCAAGTCCGTGCTCATGACCATGGGCGCCACCGCGACCGAGGAGGCCGGTGACGGCAAAGAAGCTCTCGCCAAGATCGGTGCCTTCGCCCCCGACCTCGTGCTTTGCGATTGGAACATGCCCGTCATGGACGGCATCACGTTCGTCAGGGAGTATCGGACCACGGTCAAGAAAACCCCCATCATCATGGTCACCACAGAAGCGGAGAAGTGCCGCGTCATCGAGGCCATCAAGGCCGGTGTGAACAACTACGCCATCAAGCCCTTCACCCCCGAGAGTCTCAAAAGGGTCATCCAGATCACACTCGAGAAGGCCAAAGCCGCCGCATGACCAACCACCGTCGAACACTTCAACGCCAGTCCGTCCGCGCCCACGCGGAGCTCCTTCCCCTCGATCGGCCCGATGGCCCCGGTGTCACGGGAGCGATGTCGCTCGAAGACCTCTCCTTCGGAGGAGCTCGCCTCCGCTCGACCAAGGCGGTCCAACTCGGAAGCCTTTGGCGCCTCAGGCTTCGCGCCGGCGAACTCGAACCAACCCTCCTCGTCTTTCTCGTCCGTTCCTGCCGACCCGCCCCGGACGGCTCGTTCACCATCGGCGGACAACTCGTCGCCGACCCGGCCGTCCTGCTTGCCGTCGGCGTCAACCCCGACTGGATCACATCAGAACTCCGCAGCCTTGTCGCCGTGAAGAAGAACACCCACTGGGACGCCCGGTTCAACATCCACGCGAAAGACTCGATCTCGGTCGCAGCACTCACCGCCACAGCCCTCTCCACGGAAAGGGACCTGACGTCGACCGGCAACATCCTCGACTGCACCCTCGACATCTTCGGCAATCTTCACGCTCCGAACGCCTCGCTCATCGGCGGCACCGCGCACGTCCTCGGAAACGCGACCGTTGGCGAGCTCGGCTCCGCGGACTCCACTCCGACCCATCTCGTGCTCGGACGCACTCTGAACAAGCTCGCCCTTCTTGGTGCCGTCGACATCCAGCTCAGGGCACGAAAGACGGCACTCAACCAAAAACGTCAGACGCTCGCCGACATCAACGCCAAGCCCTCAGGCAGTCTCGCCCACTCCGACCGCGAAATGCTCACGGTGCTCATGATGGAGATCCCCGAGTTCGAACAGAGCATCGATCGCATGGAGGCCAACCGGAGAAAGGTCGCACGCGCAACGACCGCCATCGACAAGTCATTCCTCACCGTCTCCACCGCGATCCACCCCGGCGTCACGCTCGGGACAGGCGACTCGAGCGTGACCTTCGCCCGACGGCTTGACGGACCCGTCACGCTCCGCCCGACCAGTGAAGACACGTTCGAGATCTCAGGGGGGCCCGCAATTCAGAACGTGTCGATCACGGACTACCTCTCCAACGCTTCCAAAGCCGCTTGAATGCGCGCCCTCGGCGACACCTGCCCAAACACGTCGGCAATCACACCGTCAAGCACACCGCCAAACACACCGAGAGGTTCGTAAAAACGAAAAGAGCCCCGCAAGCGAGGCTCTTCGAAGCGAGGCGGACGGGACTCGAACCCGCAACCACCGGATCGACAGTCCGGTACTCTAACCAATTGAGCTACCGCCCCAAATTGTCGCCCACCGACCCAAGTCTTGGTGTCTGGAGCTCAATCCAGACGCCGGGAGGTAAGGGTAGACGCTACACGAACGATTTCAAGTCTCACCCATGTTTCGACCAGATTCCTGCTTCTGATCAACCCCGCAGTCGCGTTTCCACACCGTCCATGCCCGGATTCGATCCGAGTCCAGACCGGAAACCGCAGGAATCAGGATCACTTCTGAAACTTGATCGCCTTGGGCTGCTGAAGCGAGAACGGCGAGCCGTCCGGAGAAACCTTCACCGAGGCCTTGTACATCACAAAGCAAGCCACGCTCATGAAAATCACGGCCAGGGCGGCCAAACCCGCGAACACGTCGGGCGAAGAACCGCGCCGAACCCGCCCACCCGGCATCTGCATCCCGAACTGACTCATGGACTACTCCTCGATCACTCTGGCCGCCAAGGGCGCGAGTTCAACTCAAATCTTCCATCGCTTACTGCAGGTTGCTCTGAACGACATCGCCGACCTGCACCTCAACCGCGCGGCCCAGAAGATCAATCTTGCAGATCGCGAACTTCAGGTCCGTCTTCAGGACCACGATGTTCCCGACGAACTCGTTGTCCCGGCGGATCGCAAGCTTCATGTTCTCGCGAACGTTGTCATTCGCGCCGACGCTGATCTTGGCCAGCAGCTCGCCCGTCGCGGCGTCCTTCGTGAGTTCTTCGACTTTCCCGGAAATCGTCGGGCCCGAGTACACGAACGGCTCGTTCGTCTTGGCAGCACCCAAGGTCACCCCGCCCGCACGCAACGCGTCCAGCTGGCTCTTCGCCTCGGCCAGCTGCTCGCGAACAAGCTTCTTCTCGTTCTCCGCCGCGTCGTAGCTCCGGCGAAGATCGGCGATCGCCTTCTCCAGCTCGGCGTTCCGCTTGGCGATCTCCACCTGCTTCGTGCGGCTGTCATCGGCGTCCTTGCGGAGCCCTTCGATCAGCGTCGTCTGCGTCGCGTTCGTCGTCGCAAGCTGGGTGGCCAACGCCTGAGACTTGTCAGAAGCGTCCTGCACCGTCCGCTGCGTCGAGAGCATCAGCTGAACCCGATTGTCGAGCTCGCGCATCGAGTTCTTGGCTCGCGTCGCCTCGTTCTGCTCACGAGTGATGTCTTCCTGATACTTCTTCAGGTTTGAAGCGTTCTCGATGGCCATCGCCTGCTGCCCGCCCTGCAGCGCCGCCAGGCGTGCCTGCAGCTCCGTGTAATCGCTCGCGACACGGTCCGAATTCACCGCGTACGAAATCACGAGCGCGGAAAGGAAAACACTCAGAATCGTCGCGAACACGACCAGAACCTTGGTGACAAAATGCACGGGCTACTCCTGTCTTGCGGGCCAACCTTGAAATCCACTGCCTTCCGTTCCTCGCCGGCGAACGGTGCTGTTCACGGACACGCCCCACCTACCCAAACCCCGCCACCCAAAACCTGACCCAAATCCTCGCCCAAACCGCCTCAAGCTCAATCCAAAACCGGCACCTCCCGGGATAGCATCTTCGTCGGCTGGTACCGGTTCGGTTCCGGGAAAGGGCCGACTATAGGTCCATCCAAACCCAAGCCGACGTCTGAAGCGGATAAATAACGGATCCTGCGGCCCGTGTCAACCGCCCCGCAAATCGGGAACTCTCCGGCACACAAACCGACATCCAAACATAATCCTTCCAAACTCTACTTCGCGAGCACACCTGACCGCTTGGCGATTTTCAGCACCGCCCCCGCCGCCGTGATCCGAACCTGTTCTTGCGGGTCCTTCAGCAACTCCACCAGCTTGCTCAGATGCTCCGGCCGCCCCGTATCCCCGTACACGGCCGCCGCCTGCGCCCGCAAAGCCGGATCCTCGTTCTTCAAGAACTCGTCCGCGATAAACCCGCCCCGGTCCAGGCCGAGCTTCCCGAGCGACGAAGCGATCTGCATCCGAACTTCCGCCGGGTACAGCTGCTTCGTGGTCGGATCGCGGTACGCCGTCAGGTACACCATCTGGTCGATCGGCTTCTTGTCGCCGAGCTCCCCGAGGATCTGCGCCGCCGCCGCCGTCGCCTCCAGATCATCGGGCCGGCCCGGCGTGAGCGCCGCCCGGATCGCCTCGATCTGGTTCGTGTCCCCCAGCTTGAACATCGCCTCGGCGAACTGCAGCATCATGCTGTTGAACTCACCCTGGGCCGCCAGCGGCATCTTGACGTCCGCCGCCGCCTTGAGCATCGGAAGCGCGGAATCATTCCCGATCTCGCCCACCAGGAACGCCACGTGCGCCCTCACGCGCGGCGACTGGCTCATAAACAAAAGCTCGCCCAGTCGCGACATCTTCGCGTCGTCAATCACCTCTCCGTTGCGTGTCAGAGCCATGATCGCCGCCGTCTCGACATACGCCGACGGGTTCGACAAAAGAGCCCGCGTCCGTGGCGCAAGCGAAGCCAGACGCTGCCGGCCGATCGTCATCGCCGCAACCGCCTGCACGCCCTCGTTGCGATCCGACAACCCCGAGACAATCACCGCCTCAAGACGCTTGGGCACCATCCCCGCCGCCTCCACACAGTTCGCTCGCACATCAGGCTGCTCGCTGCGTGAAAGTTCCTCGATCAGCGCCATCGCGTACTCGGTGACGCCCGAGAGCGTCCCCATATCGCCCGTCGGGGGCGTCACCGGCTGAGCCGTCGCCTCAACACGCGCGGGCGCTGCCGCCGGCTTCGGACCCGAATTCGTCACAGGTTCACGCGCCGGAGCAGGCGCGGGCTTGGTCACCTTGGTCTCATCCAGATCCACGACAGGCTCGCGTGCGGGAACAGGCTTGGTCGCCGTCGCGGCCGGCTTCGCCGGAGCCGCTGCGGAAGTCGCGGCCGGCTTCGCCGCCGGCGCCTCATCAAGGTCAATCGCCGGCGCAGGCCGATCACCCTGAGCAGCAGCAGGGGCCGCCGCCGCTGACGTGGTCACGCGCGGTGCCGGAGCCGCAGCCGCCGTGCGCACCGGCGCAGGCTTGTCACCCCCGAACACCTCGCCGTCCGCAGCGACCGCGGGCGACCCGGGCTGCACCACGCGAGGCTTGCTGCGATCCGCGATCGGCGATCCTGTGCGCGGCGGACTCGACGAGCACCCCCCCACCGCCGCCAATCCACCAACCAATCCGCCGGCCAACCCCGCAGCCATCGCCATCCGCCACGCCCACTTGGTTCCCATCGCCTTCGACTGTGCCATGCTCAGACTCCTTGAGGGGCGACGGTCGCCCGCGTTTTTCCGCTCTTCAGGACCTTCCGATTCCGCCAGTATCCCCCGACACTCCACACCATCATCGCTCCAAACGCCGCGAAACTCCCCCACCCCGCCACATTCCCCACCCTCCCGTACACCGAAAGCTCGCCCCCGGTTCGCAGTGTACCGACGATCACGCCGTCACGATCGAAGGCCCGTGCCCCGACCGCGTTGCTCCCTAGCTCCGCCGCCCCCGCAGCGTCCGGCTCCACAAACCGCCCCCGGGCGTCGACCAACGCCGAAAGACCCGTGTTCGCCGCCCGGGCCATGGGCGTGCTCAGCTCCACGCACCGCCACCGCCCCAGCCTCAGGTGACTCTCGCGCCCGCTGACCTGCCCGCCGAACCACCCGTCGTTGGTCATGCACGCGATCAGATCCGCACGCCGCCCCGCCCAATCTCCCACAAGCCCGCGAACGTGGTCCGTGTCCGTCGATTCAAAGCAGATCGGCGTCACCACTCGGACCACCGCTCCCTCGCCGGACGACCGCCCCCTCAAGCCAAGTTCAAAACGCGTCGGCTTCGTCCCCGAGGCCAGATCCACACGCATCCCCCCCGCCGCCAGGTCCAACAGTTTGTCCCGCAGCCAAGGCCACCCCGACGCGTAAGGGATCGTCTCGCCGAACGGCGTCGGCTCCAACTTGTCATACCGCTCCGCCGAAACGCGGCCATCCGTACCCACCACGTAGCTGCTGTTGTACCGGGCCGCATAACGCTCGCGCCACCGCCCGTCGTTCTTCACGAAACGCAGCCCCTCGATCGTCTCCTGCCCCACCAGCGTCGGTGCCCCCGCCGCCCGCACAACCTCCCGCACCACCTCGCCGCGCGAGATCTCACCCTCAAGACCCCGCAACTCCGGGAACTCGACGAGCAATGCTCTCGTCTCCGCGATCTGCGCATCCGTCAACACCCACCCAGGCTTCATCGTCTCGGGCCACATGATCAAGTCCGGCTTCGTGCGCCCAGCCGCCGCCGTCAGTTCCAGCAGCCTCACAAAGTCCGCCTGTGCCTTCCCCGATGACCACGCGAGTTTGTTGCTCTGAGGCACGTTCGTCTGCACGATCGCGACGCGAAACTCACCGCCGACCCCCTCGCCACGCCACCCCAGCATCGAAAGACCCGCCCAAACCAAGCCAGTCGCCGCCACGCCGAGCATCGGCCTCCACGAACGACGCCTCGCCGCCTGCACCACCGACGCACCCGCCAACACCACCATCAGCCCAACGCCGTAAAGCCCCACCGCCGCGCCCGCCGCCGCGAGGGGATAAAGCTCAATCAATGGCTCCCCCGCCATGTACCACGCGTACCCGCCGAAGATCATCTCGCCGCGGATCATGTCAACGCCAACCCACACGACGCCCGCTGCGAGCACGCTCGCCCACCACCGACCCGCCCCCCACCGGTGCCGTGCCGCGCGCGATACCGCCCACACGACCACGCCAGGAAAGACCGACAGGTAGAGAGCCAGCGGCACCACGCCCGCCGCGGTGATCTCGCCGATGAACGCGTGTCGCACCGCCCAGAACGGCGCGGTCCCCGCCGCGAACAACGCCGCACGCTTCCACGAAACCTCGCCCGACATCGCGACCCACAACGCCGGCAGCGGCACCGCAAACGCGAGCGGCCACAACGCGGGCGATCCGTACGCCGCGAACATCAACCCCGCCTGCACAAGTCCGAGCACCAATGCGATCACGCGCGATGATAGACCCGCTGAACCAGCACACCGAATTCACACGCCCGCGATCAGACCCGAAGGATCGCGCACTCCGCCGCCGCCTTGCTCGTCAGCCCGAGCCGCTGCAGCAGCATCGTCATCCCCTTGACATCCCGCTCATCAAACGCCTCCGCCTGATAGCTGTCCGCGTCCAGCACGCCCCAGCACGTCCCGTCATCGTTGAGCAGCGGCACGCACAACTCGCTCTTGTCCAAGGGGTCGCACGCGATGTAATCCTTCCCCAGCGTCACCACGTCCGCCACGAGAACCGGCGCACGTTCCTTCCAACACCGCCCGCACACCCCGTGCAGACCGATCGGCGAGCACGCCGGCTTGTTCCGGCACACGCCCAGCACCATCTCGTCCGAACCCTCGACCTTCGTGTAAAAACCAACCCACGAGATCGACGGATGCTGCTCGGCGTCCGGCGAATCATCGGGCGGGTGGATCGGCATCGAAAAATGATCCCACAGGAGGTCGATCGCATGCTTCATGCGCACATCACGACCGCCCACAGGCTTGGCCTTGGCCAACACCGGCGCGTACACACGATTGAGGACTGGCTTGCCCATTGGTCACCGCACCCCCCGACTGACGACCGGACCTGCACCCCTGCAAAGTCTTAGACCGTCGCGGAGGTGAAGGGCAAGAGGGCCATGAAACGGGCCCGCTTGATCGCCTGCGAGAGCATGCGCTGCTCAGCCGCGGACGCCGACAACCGCTTGCGACCCATGATCTTGCCGTTCGGGCTCATCAGGCGACGAAGGGTCTCAACGTCCTTCCAATCCACGTACACCGCGCCCTTGGGGGCGGTCTTGGTGATGCGGGGCTTGGCAACAGGGCCGAATCGGGCGAACTTGCTCATAAAGTCTCTGCCGGCAGTGCCGGCCTCCGTCTTGGTCTTGGGGCCCACCTCGACTCGGAACTTCCGAATTCGACGCGGGCGACGGTGCGAATGGGATGATAGCGACAACCTCGGATCGGGTCCATCGGTTCGCCCGATTGCTTCCCCCGATCAGACCCGAACGGGCTGAATCAGTCAATCCAACCCTTATCGAACCCGAACCTGCCCCCCGTGCGCCGAGCGACCACCCACAGCATCGACATCAGGATCAGGTTCTCCCCCACCTTGCACTGCCCCACCGCCCCCTGACAGATCAGTTTGTACCGCCCGAAGCAGCCGCAGCTGATGTTGAGTTTGCGGTACAGCACAGTCCCTACACCCACCGTGAACACCAGCAGGAGCAGAAACCCGAGCATCCCCGCGCCGCGCGAGGCGATCCCGAGGATCAGGCACACGCCCACGATCGCCTCGGTCCACGGGATGCCGTAAACCACGATCGGGACCATCGACTCCGGGAGCAGGTCAAAGCTCCGAACCGCCTGAGCGAAGAAGTGCATCCCGGGCAGCGGGCCCATGCCGAACATGTTCGCCGGAGAGAGCTTCATCCACGCGCTGAACAGGAACATGCACCCCAGCGCCACGCGCAGGACGAGCAGCAGGACCGATTCGGCTTTGGTAGGGTGCAATGGCTTGAGCAAGGTCTACTCCGTCGGAAGGCCGGCAGCCTTCCACTCTTCCACGCTGCTGGTCATCACGAACACCTTCTTGAATCCCACCGCCGCCAGCGTGTCACGCAACTGATCCGCCTCGTGGCAGTCCTTGCCGTAGCAGTACACGACATGCACGTCCTCGAGATTGGCGTTCTGGAAGAACTCCCTCCACGCCGGGCTGTTCGACTGCACGTCCTCGTTCCGAAGATTGATCGCGCCCTGCACACGTTCCGCCGCGAATTCCTCGGGCTTGCGCCCGTCAAGAAACGCCGCCCCGTTCGTGAACAGCGTGTACGACTGAGCCAGTTCCAACTTCACCGGGAGTTTCGAAACATCCAGGTCCGGGATCACCACCACCGGGCCCGTGCTCGGCTTGGGATCGGCCGAGGGAGCCGGAACCACCACCGGAGTCGCGTCCGGCTTCGTGGTTCCTGCCGGGACAGGCGGCGGCACCGCGGGAGGATCGGCGGGTTTGGGATTCGTGCTCGCGTTCGTCGCCGGAGCAGCCGCGGGCGCCGACGCGGCCTGCCCCGCGGACTCAACACCGGGCACCGGCCGGACCGAACGGTCCGTCAGAGCCAGCGCAAGCCCGATGATTGCCAGAATGATTGCCTGCGCGTAAACCTTGCCCAAGAGAGTCTCCTACTTCGAGGTGCCCGAGGTGCCTTCGCCAGACTGTTCCTTGAGCCGATCCCGCACGAGGATCTTGAACGGGATGCTGATCGCCGGCATCCCCTTGGCATCCACCGCGACCTGGACCCTGCCCTCGTAAGCCCCGGGACGAGAAGGAGCCTTCCCCTTGAGTCGAACAACAACAGAATCCGGCTTGTCCGTGGGCTCCGTCGTGGTCTCGACACTCACCGCGCCGCCCCGGGCACCCACGTAACGAACCGCCTTCACGTTGAACGGCTTGCCCTTCACGTGGGTCAGACGCACCTCGGTATTGAATTCTTCCCCGATCGCGATCGACCCGAGATCTACCTCCGACTTGTCAGCTCGGATGTCGTTGAGAACCTCACCCGTCACCGTCGCCTCCCAGAGCCCGCCCTTGATCCGCTTGTCGCTGTGCCGGATCACGACCGAGTGCGAGAACTTCGACACCGCCGCGTTCTCTTTCATCGTGACGATCACGGGCGTCCGTCGCACCTTTTCGCCACGGTGCTCCGCCTCGACCGTCTCGCCGATCTTGACGTCAAACCCCGTCTCTGCGCTGATGGTCGCGAATGTCGCCTTGAAATCCGGGAGCACCCCGAAAATGTGGAACGTCAGGGTTTTGCCCACCCCGGCGTCCTGTGTCCCGAACGACATGCCCTCGGGGGACTCGATCCCCACCGTCGGCTTGACATCGCACTTGATATCGATGTTCGTCAACGGCGAGGCGACGTCGTTCGTCCGCACCGTGATGTACATCTTCGTGCCGCCCTGCTTGTTAAGCGGCTCGAACCCGATGTCGAGCACGCCCTCCTCGCCGGCCGCATACTCCTTCTTCTCGCCGCGGAGTTTCGGACGCACACAACCGCAGCTCGCCTTGACCTCGGAGATGATCAGCGTCGACTTGCCCGTGTTCTTGAACTTGATCTCGCCCTTGAGCGCGTCCTGATCGGTGACGACGCCCCAGTCCTGAACCAACCGCTCGAACACGAGCTTGGGACCCTCGCCCGCCGTCTCGGGCTGCTTGCCGGTCCCTTCGCCCGACGCGGGTGCCGCGGGTGCGACACTCGGCGGGCTCGTGACCTGTCCGACCGCGACCGCCGAAAGCCCCATGGCACTCAGAAGAAGCACGACCGAACGAACGCTCGAAACTCGCTGCATCATCTCGAAACTCCTTGCGTGGCTCCCTCGGACGAAGCCAGACCTGCATCAACCATAGAAGCTCACTTCGGGCTCGCCGCCGGCGTCGCACCCGGACCCGCGCCCGGAACCCCGGCCGCCGGCGTCCCGGTGGGCTTCACGGGGTCCTTCTTCTCCGTCGGCTTGATGCCCGGAACCTTCGTCCCGGGAGTCGAACCAAGACCGGGCGTACCCGCAGCACCGGGCGAACCCGCGGCGTTGGGACGGACCGTCAGCATCACACGCACGCGAACCGTCTCTTCTCCGGGGATGTCCGTCGAAACAACCAGCTCACCCGTGAAGCGATACCCCGGCTGAGTCGGAGCCTTGCCCGTCAGCTTGAACGTCTGCGTATCCCCACTCTCGCTCCGCGTTGTCGCGATCGAGATCTCCGGCTTGTTCGGGTCCGCGTTGATCGAGCGCAGTTCCGAGCCCTTGAGCAACCAGGGCTTCCCGTCCTTGCGTGTCACTTTGACCTCGCTGGCAAAGTCCGCGCCGGGCGCGACCACACCCAGCATCGCCTGGTTCGGCGTCACCGTCAGATCACCCAGCACCTCGCCCGAAAGCCCCAGCGGCATCGGCTTGGCCTTCTCGTCGTTCGTCTGCACCTGCATCGTCGCCGACCACCGGCCCACTGGAGAGCCAGCCTTCATCGTCACTTCGATCTCGGTCTGCGGGAGCATCTCGCCGTTGATCTCGACCTTCTTCGAACCCAGCACGCGGGCCGCGAAAACCTCGGGCGGGCTCACCGTCACTTCCTTCACCGCGAACCCTTCCTTGCGCCCCGTCACCTTGATGATCTTCGACGAGGTGCCGCCCTTCTGGATCGGCTCGAACGCCTGATACGTCGGCTCCATCACCACCATCGGCGTGATGTTCGTCTTGATGTTCAGCACCACGCTCGGATTCGACCGATCGTTCGTCATCACCGTGACGGTCTTGGTCTGCATCCCCGACTTGTGCGCCGGGTCAAACCGCGCCTTGATCACGCCCGACTCGCCCGCGTTGTACTGCTTGCGCTGACGGTCCCAGTCCGGCGTCGTGCACCCGCAGCTCGTCTGAACGTTCGTGATCACCAGAGCGCCGCCACCGGTGTTCGTGAACTTGAACTCCGCCTCGACAGCCTGGTCGTCAAAGATCTTGCCGAAATCAAACTCCAGCTTCTCGAACTGGATCGTCGGATCCGCGAACAAAAGCCCCCCGTCCGACTCGCTCGGCACGGGCTGAAGCGTCGGAGGCTGAACCGCGTCCTTCGACGGCACCTTGCCCGGAAGAGCCTTGGACGGAACGGTCTTGGGAGGGTTGACCCCAGGCTGAGCCAAACCCATCCCGCACACCGCCACCAACGCCAGACCGCTCACCATCGTTCGTGCCATCTTCTTCATCGCCTGCTCCTCGTTCGATCAATCGCCCAACCACTTCCCAAACACACTCGCTCGATGCTTCGGCACCTGTTGTGCTCTCGGGACACACGCCCGAAAACCACCCGCGCCGAGCCCCCGAGCCAACCAACCCCCTCCATACGAGGCCTCCATTGGCTTTCGGCCAATCCGATCACCAACTCACGGACAAATGGAAGATTCTCACCCAGCGCCAACCCTTTATCCCGGTTTCGGGTGTGGGCTCGACATCCCCAGACAGCCACCGCCGCGTCTACTTGCCCTTCGCCAACCCCGCGTCGATCGACTTCTCGATCTCTTCCGCGATGTTCACTTCGGAAACGTCTTCGGCGATCTCGGCCTTGTCCGCCTTCGCCTTCACGTCCGCGATGAACGCCCGAAGCTCCTCATCCGTCACCTTCGCCTTCAGCCGCAGCTGGGAATTGTTGGTGGTCGTGGTCGTGCCGTCAGTGGTCACCGTGGTCGTCGTGCTGCTCGACTTGGCCGAGAGCACATCCATCGATTTCATCAGGTCGCTCGTCTTGAGCTTCCCAGCCGCCACAGCGTGGGCGAAACGCTGGATGGCCTTGTGCGCTTCAGCCTTGTCCTGGTCCGAAAGCCCGCTGGTCTTGAAGTACCTTTCCTGCACCCCCATCATCACCGCCAGGGGCATCAACGGCCCGTCGAGGACCGACTCGAAGGCCTCACCGAACTGCTTGAGCGAGACCTTGCCCGCCCTAAAGTCGTCCGTCACCGTGCCGACCTTGACCAGGATCCGGTCCTTCTGATCCTGCGGCAGCTGCGAGGTGCTCACAATCTGCGTCACGCCCATGGCCACGCTCGCGGCCATGATCCGCCGCCACGTCAACGCCGCCGTCACCGCCAGCCCGATGGCAAGCACGAGCACCACGACAAACGCGATCAGGCATCCCTTCTGCCACCCGCCCCGGCGCAGAGAACCGCGATTCTGAGAACGGGAAGCGACAATCTGACTTTGCATCCTGGTTCCTGGAAAGTTGTCAACTCTTCGTCGATCAAGAAGCATGCCTCTTCGCACGCTTGGCCTGCCGCGTCATGCCGCATCAGCAAAGCGACTACTTGCCCTTCGCCAGCCCGGCATCAATCGCCTTCTCGATCTCTTCGGCGATGTTCATCTCCGGGACATCCTCGGCAATCTGCGCCTTGTCCGCTTTCTCCTTCACATCGCTGATGAACTTGCGGAGCTCCTCGTCGGTCACCGTCGGCTTGAGCTGGAAGTTCCCGTTCTGCGTGGTCACCCCCGCTCTCGCCGCCCCGCCCGACGTGCTCGTCGTCACGACACTCGTTCTGCTCGAGATCGGAGCCATGACACTCCCCATATCGTCCATCGTCAGTTTCTCGTCCGCGACGCCCCGCGCGAATCGCTGGATCGCCACCTTGGCTCCCGCTTTCTCGTCCGCGTTCAGCCCGCTCTTGGCGAAGTACTTGGCCTCGACCCCCGCCATGACCGCCAGGGGGATCAGCGGGCTCTCGACAACCGCCTGCATCACCATCCCGACCTGCTGCATGGACACCTTGCCGTCCTTGAAGTCCGACGTCACTCCGCTGACTTTCGCGAGGATCCGATCCTTCTGGTCCTGCGGGAGGGCCGACTGCGTCACCATCGCGTTCGCGGCCGAGTTCATCCCGCTCGCCATGATCCGCCGCCAGGTCAGCGCCGCCGTCACCGCCAGCCCGATCGCCAGCACCATCACCACCACGAACGCGATCAGGCACCCCTTCTGCCAACTGCCGCGGCGGAGATTCGTGTTCTGGTCTCGGGTCAAGGTGCTCTGCGTCATGCTCATGCGACTTCCTTCGGTGTTGGCAGCCCGGAATTTCCTTGGGCCACTCGGATTTTCATTGTAAGCACGGTCCTGGAGCGCACAACGGACGTCACTCCGCCGATTTTGTGCTCGGACCCCGAAAGGCCTCGCCGCCACAGGGATCTTCATCCGGGGGAGGTGCGGAATGAAGCGAGTGGCGTGGTGGGTGCGGGCGGTGTTGGTCTTCGTGCTGGCGTGTTGGCTCGGATCGCGTGTGGGTGGGTGTGCGGGACCGATGCCCGACGTGGGGCCACTCGTGACCGCGACAGCGGTCTGTCACGAGACAGTTGCGGCGGCGGGGCGCGAGGTGATCGCTGCCGTCCGGGCGACGCCGGGCGGGGCGGAGCCCGCCCGACGACTCGCTCGCGCGTGGGTCTCGCGTGAGCACGCGACAGCCGCGATGGTCGAGTATGCGGCCGCCCTCCGCGCGATCTGCGAACGCGCGGAAGCCGGCGAGGCACGCGCGAGGGCGCTCACCGATCGCCTGTCCAACCTCGCGACCGCCGCCGGATTTGTCGCCCCCGGGACGGGCGTCGTGCCGATCGCCTCTGCGTCGGCCGCGATGGTCTGGGGGCAGATCGAGCGAGCGAGGGGCGCGACGGACCTCGCGGGCGTCGTGCGCGAGGCGCAGGGGGCTGTCACGCTCATCGCGGGCAAACTCGCCGAGGACCACGACGACCTGACCCTCATCATCGACCTCGCGTGCGATTCGACCACCGCGGAGATCCGGAGCGAGGCGAGCGTCTCCACGCTGACTGAGTTCAGACGTGAAGCGCAGGACGCGGCGACGGCCCTCATCGAACGCGGAGAAGCCGCCATGACCGACGCCGATCGTGCCCGCCTCGTCGAACTCGCGGGCCTCGTCGCCGCGACCGATCCCGCGTGGGCCGATGTGACGCGGCGTCTCGCGGCCATCGAGCAACGACGCGAGCGGTGCGAAGAGATCGTCGCCCGCATGGGCGAGGCGGTCCGCGCGTGGGCAACGGTTCACGCGGGAGTCGCCCGCGCGATCGAGACGGGGGGCGCGGTGAACGTGGACGAACTGGTGTTGTCAGCGGGGCGCTTGCGTGAAGCGGTCCGCCGGGCGAGCGTGGAGGAGGGGCGATGAACGGGGATGATCGCAAGGTGTACGAGGCGTGGCGGGGCGAGTTGGAGCGGCTCAACGATTCTGCCGCCCTCGCGGCGGCCTCGGGAGACCCGACGCGGTGCCGCGAGGTGGCGGAGAGCCTGGAAACCTTCGCCCAGCGGTCGGGGCCGAGATCGACGCGCGTGCTCGAACTGAAATCGCGAGCGGCGGAGATGCGTCGCGAACTGCTGAAGGTCGCGTTGTCGTCGGCGGTCAGTCGCGTCGAGGTCCGGAGCGACTCACTCAAAGCCGCAGCCGACGCGATGGTCGCCGCGTCACGCACATCGCGCGAACGATCCGCGATCCTTGCCCTCGAGGCCATCGTCACAACGGCAGAGCGAACGCTCGCGATGATCAGGGCTTCGAATGTTCCCGTGGAGGAACCCGGCCCGCACGGGGCAGACTAGCGAGCGTTCCAGCAAGGAGACGCGATGCTACTTGATGATCTCGACCGGCTTGGCGGGTGCCTTGTCGGTGCTCGGCGCGGCGGGGGTTGCCTTGGGGGCGGGGGCTGGTGCGGGTGCCGGGTCGGCGCGGGGGATGGTGGTGGGCTGGAGGAGGGGAAGGCTCGGGGAGCCGGTCTGGCCGACGAGGTCGACGCGGATCGGGCGGATAACCGCGATCTTGAGCGTGGGGTCCAGAATGGCTTCGCCGATGACGCCGACGAGTTGGCCGAGCTTGGACGCGAGCGTGGGGTCCTGGTCGGGGTTGATGTAGCCGATGGTTGTCGGGGCCTTTGTGTCGGCGGAAACAACGCGGTACATCACCGGGAGGTTCTTCCCGTCGTAGATGCTGCTCGCAACAAGGGTGCCGACGAGGTTGTAGACGCGGGACTTCTCAGCCTCAGCGATGACGTTGGACGCGGTGGTGATCTCGGAGTTGAGGGCGCGTTTGGTCTCTTCGGACTTGCGGAGGCTGTCGCGGACGCCGATGCGGAGCTTGAGCACATCAGCCCGGAGCTGAAGCTGGCGCTTGCGCTGCGTATCGACCGGGCTGGTGGAGAGTTCACCGATGGTCTTGTTGATCTCCGCGAGCAGCGAGTCGTACTCCGCAGTGAAGATGTCGGTCTCTTTGCTGTTGACCTTCGTGAACGCGGCTTCGAGTTGTTCGAGGGTTGCGGTCTTGCGGTCGACAGGCTTGGCCGTGACGACCGGGGTCGTCGGCTCGGTGCCGGGCGTCACAGCCGGGGGCGTGACGGGCGTGGCGTTGGGGTCGGTCTGCTGGTCGATGACGACGGGCTGGCCGGGGGTAGGCGTGGTTGTCGGTGTCGCGGCGGGCGTCGTGGTGGTCGTGGGGGTGGCGGTGGGCGAGCTGCCGGGGCCGGGGGGGACAACGGGATCGACGAGGGTGCGGTCGCTGCCGGGGGTGGCCGTCGGCGCGGGAGTCGGTGCGGGGGTCGGTGCGGGGGTCGCTGCGGGGGTCACGGGTGCGGGAGTCCCGGGCGCTGGTGCCGCAGCCGGTGCACCGATCTTGGCGCGGTGGGCGTCAGCCTGTTCCTTGGTCGCGGGAACGAGCGAGCGGGTCTCGACAAAGCCGCGGGAGCCTTCGGGGGCGTTGACGCGGTAGCCTTTGAGCGTGCCGGCCGCGTCCTTGATCTCGCCCTGTACCTTGAGTTTGGAGCCCGAAGCCAAGGGCTTGGTCTCGGGGAGCAGGGCCTGCCAGCAGTACTGCGGGTTGATGGTCGAGTACGCGAGCAGCGTGCTGGGCTTGCTGAGGGTAAAGGTCCCCGTGGCGGCGTCGTACGACCCTTCGGACGCACCGACAAACGCGGGCCAGTCCGAGGCGTAGACGACGCGGGTCCAGGTGTTGTCCTGGCCATCGACGGTGAGCATGTCGCCGCGCTTGACCTCCGCGACGACGTAAAGCGAGTCATGGTTGCCAGCCCGGACGCCCGCGCGCTCAGCGGTGACGACGTAGTAGGTGGGCTCGAGCTGTTTGACGCCCTTCTGCGCGAGCGCGACAGCGGGCATCATGGCGAGCGCGGCGAGCGGCGACGCGCCGACGAGCATGGAGGAGAGGGAGAGGAGAATGGAACGGCCTTGACGCTGTGCGAGGTTGCGGGTCATCATGGCGGGAAATCCTGAGGCGAGGGTGCGTACGGCCGCCGCGTCCGATGCGGCTTCGCGCAATGATAGACCGGGGGGGTGGAGGGGAGAATGGGGGAGAAATGGCCCAATGGTCAAAGTTGGACCGGGGGCGTTGCCCCGGCTCCTGGCTTTGACCCCTTCGGGATCGCGGACCGATTCGCACTTGGCCGTGCAGTGGCCCCCACTACTTCTTGGGAAGCGGCACCTGCCTCAAAAGCGGGACGTTCGCGGTCGCAGCCCCGCCGTTTTTGTCGGTCACGATCGCGTAGAGGCGGAACTTTTCGGCTGTCGTGGGCAGGCGGCATTCGACGCGGCCATCGGGGAGCACTTTGATGGCTTCGGGGTAGGTCTTGAGAGGCGGGATCGCGTCGCCGCCGTTGGCGTGGATGGCGGGTTCGCCCATCAGGACCCAAGTCGTCGTGAGGGCGTCGCCCTCGGGGTCTTTAGCGACGACGCTGGCGAAGATCGGGGTGCCGTCGGGGGCTTCGGGGATACCTTGGACCTTGATGGGCTCGATGATCGGGCAGAGGTTGGCGGCGGGCTTGCCGGACCAGAGTTCGGTGAGGACGTCGACGCCGGCGGTGCGTTCGCCCGTCGCGAGGAACAGGCCGAACCAGGTGTCGGTGGCTTCCTGCTTGTGGCCCCAGATGAACGCGTAGGACCCGAGGCAGAGGCCGCCGGAGCCGAGGACAGCGCCTTGGTAGGCGTTGCGGTAGTCCTCGGCCTTCTGCGTGCTGGTGAGTTCGAACGGGACGGCCCAGGGCGCGGAGGGGGATTCCCACGAGCCGCGTGGTCCGAACTCGGCGAGGATGTAGGGCTTGGTGCCGCCGAGGTCGCGGTATTCCTTGGGGATCTGGGCGGCGGGGCCGTAGGAGTTGATGCCGAAGATGTCGATGTCGGGGCAGAGGCGGTGCACGTTTTTGACCTTGGCGGGGCTGATGCCGGCGGTGACGGTCATGGTCGGGTGGTTGGGGTCGAGTTTCTTGACCATCGCGGCGATGTTGTTGATGGCGGACCAGACGGCGGCGTTGTTGCCCTGGGAATCGGCCTCCATCTCGTTGCCGATGCCCCAGACGATGATGGCCGGGTGGTCCTTGTACTTCATGACGACCTGGCGACACTCTTCGAGTTGCTTGGCGACCATGTCCGGGTTGTTGTAGTCAAAGCCGTGGCGCGGGTGCCCGAGCCAGAGTCCTGCGGTGACGGTGAGGCCGCGTTTGTGGGCTTCGTCGAGCGCGGGGACGAACTGGTCGGCGCCCCAGGTGCGGATGGAGTTGCCGCCGACCTTGACGAGGGTGTCGAGATCGGTGGAGCCGCCGCCGCCTTTGATGAGGTAGGGCTTGCCGTCGCGCACGAGCGTCCAGGTGTCACCGGTTTGTTTGAGGGTGACGGGGACGGCCTGGGCGAGGAGGTTGGAAGCGGCGGCGAGGCATGCGAGTGAGGCGAGAAGGATGCGCATGGAAAACGATAGACGCCGGCCCGGCGAGGATGGTCGCGGGGCCGGCGTTGTAACGGAATTACACGGAAAATCCGTGCGTGAAACTCGGATCAGGCGGAGAAGCTGCTGCCGCAGCCGCAGGTGCTGGTGGCGTTGGGGTTGTTGAAGACAAAGCCGCGGCCCATCAGTTCGTCCTTGAAGTCGACCGTGACGCCGGAGAGGTACAGCAAGCTCTTGGGGTCGCAGATGATGCGGACGCCGTGCATTTCCATGACCTCGTCGGTGTCCTTGACGGACTCGGTGAGGTCGAGGATGTAGGAGAAGCCCGAGCAGCCGCCGCCCTTGACGCCCACGCGGAGGTGGACCTTGGCCAGGTCGAGTTCCTGGTCGGCGATGATCTTCTTGATCTCTTTCGCAGCCAGTTCGGAGAGGATGAGAGAGGAGGGTTCGGTCTGGGTGGTGGTCGTCGTCATGGTTGGTCTCCCGGGCTTGGTGCCGTTCGGGGAATAATACGTTTCCCGAGGCGTTGGGTTCTTGGGTTATCGGCGTGGTTGACGGGCTGGGCTCAAGCCTTCGCGTGGTCGTGGTCGTGGACGGGCAGGCCGTTCTTCTTCTTGTAGTCTTCGACGGCGGCCTTGATGGCGTCCTCGGCGAGGACGGAGCAGTGGATCTTGACGGGGGGGAGGCTCAGTTCTTCGACGATCTGAGTGTTCCTGAGGTCCTCGGCCTGGTCGAGGGTTCGGCCTTTGAGCCACTCGGTGGCGAGGGAGGAACTGGCGATGGCCGAGCCGCAGCCGAAGGTCTTGAACTTGGCGTCCTCGATGGTGCCGTCGGGTCCGACCTTGATCTGGAGCTGCATGACGTCGCCGCACTCGGGCGCGCCGACGAGGCCGACGCCGATGTCTTTGCGGGCCTTGATGTCAGCCTGGGTGCCGAACGTTCCGACGTTGCGGGGGTTTTCGTAGTGGTCGATGATTTTGGGGCCGTATGCCATGTGCGTTTCCTTTGCTCGTTCCCTGACCTTCGCAGTGCCTCAGGTCAGGCGTCGGGGGTGCGGTGTTTAGTGATGGGCCCATTCGACCTTTGACAGGTCGATACCTTCTTTGTGCATGTCGTACAGCGGGCTCATTTCGCGGAGGCGGTGGACGCTGGTGACGATCTTCTCGATGGCGTAGTCGATCTCGGCCTCGGTGGTGCTGCGGCCCAGGCTCATGCGGAGGCTGCTGTGGGCGAGGTCGTCGCCGACGCCGATGCCCTTGAGCACGTAGCTGGGCTCGAGGCTTGCGCTGGTGCAAGCGGAGCCTGAGCTGACGGCGATGTCTTTGACGGCCATCATGAGGCTTTCGCCTTCGACAAAGCCGAAGGAGATGTTGGAGATGTGCGGGAGGCGCTTGTCCGCGTGGCCGTTGACGGTGCAGACGTCGACGCGGCTTGTGATCTCACGCTCGAGCTTCTTGCGGAGGGTCGAGAGGCGGGCGGCGTCCTTGTCCATTTCCTGCATGGCGATTTCGCAGGCTTTGCCGAGGCCGACGATGCCGGTGACGTTGAGGGTGCCGGGGCGGAAGCCTCGCTCCTGGCCGCCGCCGTCGTAGAGGGACTGGAGGCGGACACGGGGGCGTTTGCGGCGGACGTACATGGCGCCGACGCCCTTGGGGCCGTAGATCTTGTGGCCGCTGAACGTGAGGAGATCGATGTTGTCCTTCTCGACGTTGGTGGGCATCTTGCCGACCCACTGGGTGGCGTCGGTGTGGAAGATGATGCCCTTCTCGTGACAGAGCTTGCCGATCTCGGGGATCTCGTTGATCGTGCCGATCTCGTTGTTGGCCCACATGATGGTCACGAGGATGGTGTCGGGGCGGAGGGCGGCCCTCACCATCTCAGCGGTGACGATGCCATCGCGCGGGGGCTCGAGGAAGGTGACCTCGAAGCCTTCTTTTTCGAGTCGCTTGCAGGGGTCGAGAACGGCTTTGTGCTCGATGTTGCAGGAGATGATGTGCCCGCGCTTGGGCTGTCCGGCGGGCGCCTTTTCGTACATATAGGCGGCGCCCTTGATGGCGATGTTGTTGCCTTCGGTCGCGCCGGAAGTGAAGACGACTTCCTTGGGGTCGGCACCGATGAGGGCGGCGACGCGTTCACGGGCGAGGTCGACGCCTTCTTCGGACTCCCACCCGAAGCGATGGTTACGGCTGCCGGGGTTGCCGAAGGTGGTGGTGAAGTACGGGAGCATGGCTTCGACGACGCGCGGATCGCAGGGCGTGGTGGCGGCGTGGTCGAGGTAGATGGTTTTGGGGGTCGCGTGGGCGGCTGCGTGGGGAGTCGAGGAAGGGACGGTGCTGCCCATGGGAGGTCTCCGAGAAGAGGGACAAGAACCAGCGGCTGAGCCTGATTCTTAGAATCATTCCAAACAAGTGTATGTGAGATTGGGGGGGCGGGCAAGTCGTAAGCGGGGCAACTTGGTGAGGGTCGTGCTGTGCTATGTCGGGGCCCCTTGAACGCGGATTCGCACCTGTATGAGGATGAGATCGCGGAACTCAGGGAGAACCGAGTGGAGTCTGACCCGAGGGGAACGGCCGGGCCGGTGATGGGCGAAGAAACGGGAGGAGTTGTGATTCTGCCACCGGGCGGCCGCTGGGGAGGTATGCTCGGGCCCGTGTCGGCATGGACGCATCGCCGTCCATTTCAGAAGTCACCATCCCACGAGCACCGCAAGGAAAGCCTCATGCGACGTTTCGAATCAACCAGTCGGGTTTGTGTCCGGGCCACCATCTTGATGACCTTGGCGGCGGGAGGACCATGGGCGATGGCTCAGGGTGCTGTACAGCCTGTTCCAGCGGCACCTGCGCCAACGGCTTCGCAACCGGCGGAGGCGACCAAGGCGGACCCAGCCAAGCCAGAGGCTGCCAAGGCGGAGACGGCGGCGGCGAAGGCCGAGCCCGCCAAGATCAAGCCCGATCTGTTTCAGTCTCTGTCGGTTCGGAACCTCGGGCCGGCCATCATGTCGGGGCGTGTGAGCGACATCGCGGTCAATCCGGCCAAGCACAGCGAGTGGTACGTTGCTGTCGCGTCGGGTGGGCTTTGGAAGACCACCAACGGGGGCGCCACTTTTTCCCCGATCTTTGACGGGTACGGGTCGTTCGCGATCGGGTGCGTGACGATCGATCCCTCCAACGACAACACGATCTGGGTTGGCTCGGGCGAGAACAACAGCCAGCGGTCGGTCTCATGGGGCGACGGCGTCTACGTCTCGCGTGACGCGGGAAAGTCTTTCACCAACGTCGGGCTGAAGGACTCCAACCACATCGGGATGATCAAGGTTCATCCGAGCGATCCTGACACGGTGTATGTGGCGGCGATGGGGCCGCTGTGGTCCGACGGCGGCGACCGCGGGCTCTATCGCACGATCGACGGGGGCAAGACGTGGGAGCGGATCCTCAACGTGTCGGACCAGACGGGCATCTCCGAGATCCACATTGACCCTCGCGACCCGGACACGATGTACGCGACGGCCTATCAACGCCGGCGGCACGTCTGGACTCTCATCAACGGCGGCCCGGAATCCACCATCTACAAGACCACAGACGGGGGCGCGACGTGGAAGAAAGCGGGCAGCGGGCTCCCCGGGGCGGACAAGGGGCGCATCGGCATGTGCATCTCCGCCGACCCTGACACGCTCTACGCCATCGTGGAGGCTTCGGAAGGATCCGGCGGAATCTTCCGCTCGAAAGACCGGGGCGAATCGTGGGAGAAGCGTTCGGGGTACATCGCGACCAGCCCGCAGTATTACCACGAGCTTGTGGCTGATCCGAAGAACCCCGATCGGTTCTACAGCCTGGATACGTTCATGCACTTCACGAACGACGGGGGCGCGACCATGCAGCGCGTTTCGATCCCCGATGTCCACGTGGATTCCCACGCCCTGTGGATCAACCCCGACAACACGGACCATCTCATCCAGGGGAACGACGGCGGGGTCTACGAGTCCTTTGACCGCACGAACTGGAGGTTCTTTGAGAACCTCCCCATCATGCAGTTCTACCGTGTCGGCATCGACAACTCGTGGCCTTTCTATTACGTCTATGGCGGCACGCAAGACAACAACACCATCGGCGGGCCCTCGCGTACGACAGATCGTGCCGGCGTCACCAACTCGGACTGGTTCAACTGCGTCGGCGGCGACGGGTTTGAGG
Source organism: Phycisphaera mikurensis NBRC 102666 (assembly GCA_943369765.1). Taxonomy (GTDB): domain Bacteria; phylum Planctomycetota; class Phycisphaerae; order Phycisphaerales; family UBA1924; genus UBA2396. Next base: position 90,649 of record CALROI020000004.1, read on the forward strand.
TTGTGATTCACCCGGAGGACCCCAACCTGGTCTTCTGCGAGTGGCAAGACGGCGGGCTGACCCGGTACGACCGCAAATCCGGCGAGGGGACCGACATCCGCCCGCGCGAGCAGCCCGGCGACAAGCCCTACGTCTTCAACTGGGACACCCCTCTCGTCATCAGCCCGCACAACAAGGACCGGCTTTACTACGCGGGGAACTTCCTGTTCCGTTCCGACGACAAGGGCGATTCGTGGACACGCGTGTCCGAGGACCTCACGCGCGGGCTTGATCGCAACCAGCTCAAGGTCATGGGCGTGGTCCAGAAGCCCGAGGCCCCGAGCAAGAACCTTTCGACGTCGATCTTCGGCAACGCGGTGAGTCTCACCGAAAGCCCGATGGTCGAAGGGCTCATCTACGTGGGCACCGACGACGGGCTGGTTCAGATCACCGAGGACGGGGGCAAGGCCTGGCGCAAGGTGGACCTCTTCCCCGGTATCCCCGACATGGCGTATGTCTCGGACCTCGAAGGCTCGCGGCACGGCAAGGACACCGTCTTCGCCAGTTTCGAGAACCACAAGATGGGCGACTACAAGCCCTACATCCTTCGGTCTGAAGATCGCGGGCGCACGTGGAAGTCCATCGTCGGGAACCTTCCCGAACGCGGGCCGGTCTACACCGTCGCGGAAGATCATGTCAACCCCAAGCTGCTCTTCGCGGGGACCGAGTTCGGCGCGTACTTCACGATCGACGGGGGCGAGAACTGGTCGAAGATCGGCGGGCTGCCCACGATCGAGATTCGCGACATCGAGATTCAGCGCCGGGACGACGACCTGGCCCTCGCGTCGTTCGGTCGCGGGTTCTATCTGTTGCACGACTATTCACCGATGCGCACGACCGACGCGGCGGTGTTCGACAGGCCGGCGTACTTCTTCCCGATCAAGCCAGCGCTTTCGTACGTGCAGCGAGCCCGATTGGGCAACGGGTCGGGCCGCGGGTGGTCGGGGTCGACGTTCTACAACGTTCCGAACCCCGCGTACGGCGCGACGTTCACGCTGCACATCAAGGACGGGCTCAAGACTCTGGCCGAGACCCGCAAGGAGGCGCAGAAGAAAGAGGGCTGGACGTATCCGACGCTTGAACAGTCAAGGGCTGAGGACAAGGAGCCAGCGCCGCGCCACGTGCTGACCATCAAGGACGCGACGGGCAAGGTGGTGCGCCGGCTCGAAGCGCCCAAGAGCGCGGGCATGCACCGGCTCACGTGGGACCTTCGGTACGCCTCGATGGACCCCGTGTCCCTCGGCGGGGGTCGGGCGCTGGACCCGTGGGAGTCGGAACGCGGCGGCGTCGTGGCCCCGCCCGGCACGTACAACATCCAACTCTCCAAGGTCGTGAGCGGCGTCTCCACCGACCTGGGCGAGCCCGCGTCGTTCGAGATCCAGGACCTCGCGGTCGCGACCCTGGCCGCCAAGGGGCAGGCCCGCACGGAGAAGTTCGACTTTGAGATGAAGGTCGCGGAGCTCGACCGCGTCGTGAGCGGCACGGCGAACTTTGTCGGAGCGCAGGAGAGCCGCATCGCCCATCTTGGGGCGGCGATCAAAGCCACCGCGACTCTTGGGGCTGCGGAACTGAAGGAGCACGAGGACCTGCGTCAGCGTCTCGTGGCGATCAAGACCACGCTGTTCGGCGATGCCACCATCGCGCGTCGCGTCGAGGCCACGCCGCCTTCGATCTCCGAGCGGGTCGGGGTCGCACAGGACTCCCGCGGCAGCAGCCACCCGCCCACCGGGACGCAACGGCAGCAGTACGACTTCGCGCTGGCCGAGTTCCAGAAGGCTCAGGCGGATATCAAGTCCCTCGAAACGTCGATCAAGGCGCTCGAGGACAAGATCGAGCAGGCCGGCGGCCCCGCGACGCCGGGACGCATGCCAGACCTTCGCAAGTAAGCACCACACGACCCATCGCCGACCGTTCACTTGAGGTCCCAACATGGACACGCCAGCTCCTCCGCAATCCCAATCGCCATCACCACCGCCGCCCGGACCGTCGGAGGATGACCTCAAGCGTGCCCTGGGCGCGTTCAAGAAGCGCATCAAATTGATGAGGCTTGATCAGGAGTCGAGCCTCGGGGCCGGCCGCCCCATGACGGGCGGGAAACGCTCGGACATCGATCAGATTCAGCCTCCGAACCAGTTCCCGCGCGAGGTGTGGAAGGAACTGGCGTCCCGCAAACTGATCAAGGACCACGGGCAGGGGTTCTACTCGCTCCCGGGATGAGATGCGCGGCGGGCGTCACGGCGGCTCGGCGAGTGCGGGGCTACTCCTTTGCAATCGTCGCCCACCACGTTCCGCGAGCTGGCACCGTCACCTTGACCGATGCCCGTCCGCGCCCGTCGATCGTGACTGGCGTCCGAGCGCCGGCGGAATCCCGCATCACGGCAACCCCGCTGAGACCCGTGTAGGTTAGATCCACCACGATCTCGCGGGCCGCGTCCGTCGCGAGCGGGTTGTGGACGACCAGCATCCCGCAGTCCTTGAGCGTCGGATTCACATGCAGGATCCAATCGATGTCCGCGCCGTCCGCACGGCGGCCGTGGATGATGTCCGATTCGAGGATCGCGCGGTGCTGCTTGAACCACGCGACCTGCTTCTTGACCATGGCCTTGGTCTCGTCCGTGTCGTAAAGGCGAGGCCCGCGGTAGCACGCCTGCACGCCCGCCCCGAGCAGGTTCGTCAGCCGCCGCTGGTAGTGGTCCAGATGTTCGTGGAGCGGCTCGATCGTCGCGGCTGCTCCTCCGCCCTGATACTCCGTCAAGGGGACGAACATCCATCCCATGCTCGGCGTCTTGGTCCAGGTGCCGTCGAAGATGTTCTGGCGTTCGATGATTTCCTGCTGTTCGCGCGGGAGCGACCAGTTGGTCTCGCGGTACCCCATCCCGCACTTGTTCGACCCCGCGAGGTAGTACCAGTCCGGCACGTTCAGATAGACGCCTCGACCTCTGCACCACCGGTAGAAATCGCGGATCGTGCTCCACTGCGTCCACTGCGAGTCGGCCAGCCCCTTGTGCCCGGGGTGCGTCGAGGACGCGCAGACGTCGCCCGGGTAGTTGCCGTCATGCTCAAGCACGTCAAGACCGGTCGCCTCGTAGAACGCATACAGCGTGCGGAAATACTCCTGCCCCCAGGCGGAACCAATGCACGGCGAGTTTCCGAACGCCGCGAACCCGCCCGGCTTGCCGGTTTTCGGGTTCACCACATCGTTCGCAGCGTCGATGGACCGGCTCGCAAGCAGCGAGTACCCACCCAACGCGATCCCCTTGCTGTGGGCGTACGCACCGAGTTCCTTCAGTTGGGCGAGGTACGCCGGGTCTCTGTTCTCGATCTCAAACCCCGAGCCAAAGGTCATGATGACCAGTTCGAACCCGACCTCCGCGGCCTGATCAATCGCACCGCGCACGCTCGCGGGGTCCGCCGTTCGAACGTGGAAGATGAGCGGGTTTTCAAGGACCCAGGGCGAAATCGTCCTGTACATCCGCCGCTGCGCGAGCCCGCGTCGCTCGCGGTCCGTCGAATCGTGAAGCAGTTCGAAGACGCGGAAAGACTCGAACGTTCCGCCGGGAGCGACCGCCACCGCTGGCCCGACGGTCGGCCCGCACTCGAGCAGGCACGGGGTCTGCCGGTCGTAGTTCACCTGCGTGTCGTACTGCGGATCGAGCTTCCATCGCACGCCGGGCGCGTCGACGCCGTTGTCCATCCCGCCGCCGAAGGAGAAATCCGTCTCGATGTGCATCGAACGCGGGTAACTGGCGAAGTCCGCCATCTTCCCGCCCACCATCGACGCGGGCTCGACGACCGCGAGAATCTCCGCGGCGAAGGAGTCCACGGTGATCGCCGCTTTCCCCGCGTTTTTCACGGTCAGCCACTTGCAGAAGAGCGGGAGCCCGTCGTACAACTCGTAGTGCACCGTGATCGTGACGCCTTCGGGCCCGCCCGCGGGAGGCACAAAGTCCAGTTCGAGCGAAACCCCCGGCGGCGGCCAAGCCGCGGGCGCACTCGTCCACTCGGGCCGACGCTTCCACGCGAACCGTTCGGCCGTGCGTCCGATCCGGTGCCCGCGGAACGCGAACGCCGCCGGGTCCGCCTTCATCCCCTCGACCCACGCGGGCAGCAGGTAGTTCTGGATCGGCTGCCCCACGAGCCCGCCGATCGCGTACGGCTTTCCGTCGAGGGTGACCATCGCGTCGGGGCGCACGCCCCGGATCTCGTTCTGCCCCGTGCCGAAGTTGTTGATGGCGATCGTCGCCGCGTTGGGCGCGAGTCGGATCGTTCGCGAGCACAGCCCGTTGGCGAGAGTAATCTCCGTCTTATCCTCACGAACCGTGGCGACGTACGGACGCGGGTCCACCAGCCAGTCGGACGGGGGCGAAGCCAAGGCAGGGGACGTGATCGCGAGGAGCGGAGCGAGGATCATGATTTTCAAAGCGATCTCCATTTTCGCGCCGCTGCGGAGAACCGGGCGACCGTAGGAGCACTATACAGGAAGGGGACGGTGCGCACGTCGCGTGGCGACCGAAAGTCCCGCTCAGGAATGGCAAGGAGTTTGAGTTGGCGCACGAGATGATCATCGCGATGAACGTGACCGATCCCACAACCTACGCGGAATACCGAAAGGGCATGATGCCGATCCTCGCCACCTTCGGCGGCGGGTTCAGGTACGACCTTGTCGTCTCGGAGGTCCTGCGGTCCGCCTCGCCGCACCCGATCACGCGTCTGTTCTCCCTGTATTTCCGCGACCGCCCCGCCCGCGAGGCCTTCTTCGCGCACCCGGAGTATCTGCGGGTTCGAGCTGAGTACTTTGAACGATCCGTCGACGGGTACACGGTTCTGGCGGAGCACGATCGGGAGGGTTAGCCTCTTCCATGCCGAACGACCACGCCCGAACGGCCGACACCCCCGATGTGCGAATGAACTGGGTCAACCTGCTCTTCGCGCATTGGCGTGTCGATCCGGCGGTCATGCGCCGGCTCGTGCCCGCGGAGCTCGAGCTCGACTGCTTCGACGGGTCCGCGTGGGTCGGCCTGGTGCCGTTCCGGATGGAGGGGTCGGAGTTTCGCGGGTTTCCCAGGCTCCCGGGGCTGCGCGATTTCTACGAGTGCAACGTGCGGACGTACGTGAAGGGCGGGGCGAAGTCAGGCGTGTGGTTCTTCAGCCTCGATGCAGCGACGCTGCTCCCCGTGCTGGGCGGGCGCTGGCTTTGGAGCCTCAACTATGTGTACAGCCGGTTCGCGGTGAACCAGCAAGAAGGCGTGACGGACTATGCCGTCCATCGGCTGCCCGGCCCGTGGGCTGCGGGGCGCACGCGCGTGAAGTGGCGAGCGGGCGAGGTGTTGCCACGGAGCGTGCCGGGAACGCTCGAGCACTTCCTGACGGAGCGGTACTGGCTGTTCACGAAACGCTGGGGCAGGATCATGGCGGGCGAGGTGCGGCACGAGCCCTGGACGCTCAGGCGGGCCGAACTCCTCGAGATCGACGACACGCTGATCGCCGCAGCGGGGCTCAAGATCGACGGGGCGCCGATGGTCATGGCGAGCGACCGGCTTGAGGTCGAGGGGTACGGGCTGCGGAGCGTCTGATCCGTGTTTACGTGCCCCGGCACTCGCAGGCCTTGCCGAAATCCCGACAGATCTCGTGATCTTCGCACCTTGCGCCGCGTGCTTTGCACTGGTATCTCCCGTGCCAGATGAGCATGTGCGAGAGGTCCCCCCACCGTTCGCGGGGCGTCAGGGCCATCAGGATGCGTTCGATCATCGCGACCGTCGTGCCTTTGGGCACGAGCGCAAAGCGGGTGCTGAGCCGCTCGACGTGCGTGTCGACGGGGATGCCCATATGGATGCCGAAAGCGTTGCCGAGCACGACGTTGGCGGTCTTTCGAGCGACGCCTCGGAGCGTCAGAAGTTCGTCCATCGTGAGCGGGACCTGGCCGGCGAACTTCTCGACAAGGGTCGTCATCGCGGCGTGGATCGCCTTGGCCTTGTTGCGGTAGAGGCCGATGGACTTGATGTACGGCTCGATCTCGGCGGGCGTCGCGCGGATGTAGTCGGCGGGCGTGGGGAATGCGGCGAAGAGGGCCGGGGTCGCTTTGTTCACGCCCGCGTCGGTCGATTGGGCGGAGAGGATCGTCGCGATCAGCAATTCGTGCGGCACGGTGTAGTTGAGTTCGCAGCGGGCGTGCGACCAGTGCTTGTCGAGTGCGGCGAGCAGTCGGGCCGCGCGGGCCCGCTGGGGCGCGGTCACGCGGGGAAGGTCAAAGGGAAGATCGGTCGGCTGCTCGGGCACGAGAAAGGGTACCCCGGACGTTCCGCCCCCCCACTACTTCATCGTGAGGTAGACAAAGGAAGAGATCAGCAGGATCGCGATGACGTTGAGGAGGATCCCGGCCTTGGCCATCTGGGAGATCCGCACACGCCCGGTCGCGATCGCCATGGCGTTCGGCGGCGTGCCCATCGGCATCATGAACGCGTAACTCGCCGCGAGTGCGACGGGGAACATGAGCAGGTACGGGTTCATGTCGAGTGCCTTCGCCGCTGAATAGGCCACGGGGAGGAAGGTCGTGGCGATGGCGGTGTTGCTGGCGATCTCGGTGGCGAAGGTGACGAGCGCGGTGACGGCGAGCACGATGAGGAACGGGTGGACGCCGCGGAGCCCCTCGAAGATGCCGCCGAGATAGGTGTTGACGCCCGTCTGCGACATCGCCTCGGCGAGCGAGAGCCCGCCGCCGAAGAGGATGAGGACGCCCCACTGGATGGTGTTGGCAGTGGGCCAATCGAGCATACGGGTCCGGGCACCCTCCTCGGTTCGGGCGGGGAGCAGGAAGAGAACCAGCGCGGCCGCGACGCCGATCGACGCTTCGCTCAGCACGCGATCCACACCCGTCAGACTCTGAAGCAAGGAGTTGACCGTCCCCATGAAGACCCAGAGGGCGACGGCCGACGACAGCACCACAAGCAGGACCCGTTGCGCCCCGGTCATCGGCCCAAGGTCCGCGAGTTCCTTCTCGATCGGAGCACGCGCCCCGGCTGAGGCCGGGAGGTTCGACGGGAAGAGCCACATGAGCACGAGCCACGCGGCGGGTAGGTAGAGAGCCATGATCGGCATCCCGATCAGAGCGTACTTGGCGAAACTCAGGCGTTCGGAGAGCAAACCCTGGTCGACCAGTTTCTCGACATTGGACTGGAGGATGATGTTGGGCGCGGTGCCGAAGAGCGTGCCGATCCCGCCGATGGTCGCGGCGTACGCGATCCCCAGGATCATCGCGGTGGCGAAATTGTCGACGCCCTTGCGAACCTCCGGGCTCGTGTCGGCCTTGGTCTCGCGTTCGATGATCCGCACGATCCCGATCCCGATCGGCAGCATCATCACACAGGTGGACGTGTTGTTGACCCACATCGAGATGATGGCGGTGGCGGCCATCGCGCCCAGCACGAGAAGGGGCGGCTTGACGCCCACACGGAGCAGAACGTGAAGCGCGAAACGCCGCGGCAGCCCCCACCGCTCCATCGCCGCGCCGAGCATCATCCCCCCCATGAAGAAGAAGATCGTGGGGTCCGCGTACGGGGCGGCGGCGGCCTTCATCGACATCAGCCCCGCGGCGGGGAAGAGCACCAGGGGAAGCAGGGCGGTGGCCTCAAGCTCGACCGCTTCGGAAAGCCACCAGATCGCCATCCACGCGGCGAAGGCGAGCGTGAGGCGTCCGGGCTCGGAAAGTTCGCCGGGCCCCGTGCCCACGGGCGCGAACTTCCAGATCAACAGGGCAGCCACCGGCCCCGCGACCAAGGCCGTACGCCGAAACCATGACTTGCTCATACGGAACCCTCTTTGAGCGGCGCGGGCTCCGCCGGCATGAATGGCTTGCGACCCGAGAACGAGACCGCCACGGCGGCGAGGATCAGCAGCATCGCCACCACGTCCCGCCACGTCGGACTTTGCTTGGCGATCAGCACCGCAAAGCCGGTGAACACCACGAGGGTGATGGCCTCTTGCATGATCTTGAGCTGAGGCAGCGTGAAAGCCGCGGACCCGATCCTGTTGGCGGGCACCTGCAGGATGTACTCAGGGAGCGCGATCAGCCACGAAACGCCGATCGCCATGGCGAGCGGCCACGACTCTTTCCGTTGCAGGTGGAAATACCACGCGAAGGTCATGAAGACGTTGGAAGCCGCCAGGAGCAGCACGGTCTGAAGCCAGATCGGGATCGGGGGCATGGCCGGAGGATATCGGGCGAAACGCCGCGGAACCGGGTAGCCCGCGCACCGCCGAAGCAGCCGATCCGCCCGGCACAGCCGGTGCCAGCACCCCTAGGGCCGCGGAAAGCGAGAGGATCACCCCGGATTCTCTTGCACAAAGTCGGTCCTCTGTTATAATTCACGAGGAGAGAAGATGCCCATAACCCTCAGACATTGGCTGGTCGCAGGCATGGGCACGCTGCCCGTGGCGATGGCTCATGGACAGGCCGTCGGCCCCGACCTCGTCGTTGCGGACGTGTACGAGGTTTTCCGCTGGGGGGCCCGCAACGGTGTGCAGGCCTACTCGGTCGGCACCATCGTCTGCAACCATGGCGACACCATCGCCGACTGGAACCGATTCACGCCTGCACACCCCGTGATCGCGCAAGGGCTCTACCGGGTCAAGGGCGGGCGATTCGAGCAGATCGGCGTCTCTTGGGTCAAGCACGCCTTCAGTGCCGATATCGCCCCATACTGCGGCACATGCACCATCCCACCCGGGTACAACGGGCAACAACTCGGCATCGGGTGCGCCGACGCCTATTCCGCCGGGATCAACGGCGAACTCTGGACACTCGGCCCGCGCGGGCCGATCAATCCCGCCACCGGCGTTTTCCCGTTCCCGGTGGATTTCACCGGCATTCCCGCGGCCACACCGACCATCGGACGCCGCGTCCAGGTCCTCACCGCCGATGTCGACGCGGCTCTGAATCAGGGTGCGCGGTACTTCGCCGAGTGCCAGTTCATCGCGGCCGATGAGTCCGTCTTCGGCAACGGCGCGAACAGCGTTTCCTATCGCGAGTTCACCGTCAACCCGAGCACGCTCAACATGACGCCCACAGCAGGGACTCAGACTCAACGCTCCGCCCCCGCGATCGAGGCCTGGCGGGCTGTCGATCCGGGCGTAACTATCACGCGCGTCGAGATCCCCGGCGACGGCGCGATCGTGCTCGGCTCGCGGGCCACGCCCCTGGGTGACGGCCGCTGGCGTTATGTCTACAGCATCCAGAACATCAACAGCAATCGAGCCATCGCCTCGCTCCTCATTCCCGTTTCGACATGCGCAACCACCACGGTCGGCGCCATGACACTGCCTCAGTACCATTCGGGCGAGCGATGGGCGAACACGCCTTGGCTGGCCAGCCGTAACAACGGCGAAGTTTCTTGGACCGCTCCCGAGACCTTTGCGACCAATCCGGACACCTCTGCACTGAGATGGGGCACCGTCGCGACCTTTGAGTGCACCACGGACCGCCCACCACGCGCGGGCCTCGCGGCACTGACCCTTTTCATGCCCGGTTCGCCGTCCTCCATTTCGGCGGCAGCAGTCACGCCCGGCGGTTTATCGGACTTCAACGGCGACGGATTCGCGGACTTCTTCGACTACGACGGATTCGTGGACGCTTTCGAGAACGGGCTTTCAACAGCGGATTTTAACGGGGATGGCTTTCTGGATTTCTTTGATTATGATGAGTTTGTGACCGCTTTTGAGCAAGGCTGCTGACCGAGGTCTCGTGGGCGGATTCGAGAATCCGCAAAAATAGTGCAAAATTGATCACTTTGGTCTTGAATTGGGTTTCCGCACGTGCCATACTGCCTTTCTGGAAGGTCGAGAGCGTCTGAGACAGCATCGAGAGAAGAGAGATCCCCCGGTGCCATTTTGTTGCGGTGTGAGTGTTTCGCGGCATCTGGCCGCGTCACGCTCCTGCTGATCGGTTCCTCCGAAGGGAACCTATCGGTGTTCAGCTTTTGCATCGTGCGGGAGTTGAAGATTCAGAGTCCTTTTAGAAAGGGGAGATTCTCATGATTCGTATTGCTTCCTCGCTTTTGGTCGCCGCGCTCGCGGGGACGGCCCTCGCCGGCCCCGGTGACGTCAACGACGCGTACATCTTCGGTGACGGGACCAGCAAGGTCTACCAGGTCACGTTGGCCGGGAACGAAGTTCTCAACCCGCGCACCGCGAATTCGCACTTCGCGCTCGCCAGCGACACACAATTCATTTCCCCCTACCGCGCCACGTGGGGCGGGGTCAGCAACAACTTCTTCATCGGCGGGTTCGGCGGCCTCACCGAGATCGACGGGAACACCGGCGCTTTCGTGAAGCAGATCGGCTCGGGGGCTTCCCTCGACGTCCAGATCTCCTACACCGGCACCACGCTCTACCGCGGCAGCAACTCGGGTGGTATCGATGAGCACGACATCGCCACCGGTAGCTACGTCCGCACGCTCACCACCGGCCTCAACGCTGGCGGTGGCCACCTCATGAAGTCACGCGGCACCGACCTGTACGTCTCGCGTTGGAGCACCGGCGGCGCGACGCAGGTCATCAAGGTTGATCAGATCACCGGCAACACCACCGCAACCTTGGCCAGCACCCCGTTCTCATGCCAGGCTCTCGAGTTTGATTCGCTCGGTAACCTCTACGCCTCGGGCCTCTACGAGAGCGCCGCGATTTCGGGCGTCTGGAAGTACGACTTCGGCGCGGGTACCTGGTCGATGTTCGCTCAGGCTTCTGCCGCTCCCGGCGGCGGCGGCTACCCCAACGGCCCGCACGGGTTCACCTTCGGCGCCGACGGCGACCTCTACATGGCCTTCGCCTCGGGCACGGTCGAAGTTTACGACGGCCAGACCGGCGCGTACCTGCGTCGCCTCTGGACCGTCAACGACAAGCTCACCGACATCCAGTTCAAGCCCGTCCCCACCCCGGGCGCGCTCGGCCTGGCCGGCGTGGTCGCCCTCGCGGCCAACCGTCGTCGTCGGCGCTAAGCCGCTTCGCGAGCCATCGCGCTCGCGATGATTGACCAACCCTTCGAGAGGCTCGCACCAACGTGCGGGCCTCTTCTTCTTTTTGCTCCTTGGGCCGGACGGTTGCCCCGCTCGTCTCAGTGCTTTCCCGTCAGTCCCAGCGGGTCGGCCCAACGCACGCCGTCGGCGTCGATCAGGTACACGGCCACATCGAAAGCCCGCGCAAACGCGTCCGGGTCTTCGCAGGTCAGAAAGCAGGCGGTCGAGAGGGCGTCGGCCCGGGTCCCGCCGGAGATCCCCCCGCGGCCGCGTGCCACAACCGTCGCCGATCGTTGCCGAGTGGAACCGAGCCCGGTTCGCGGATCCAGAATGTGCGCGTAGCGCACGCCTTGGATCTCGACCCACTGGGCCGCATCGCCGGACGTCGAGACCGCCGCCTGGCTCAGCACGATCTCAAGTGCTTCCGTCTGGTCCATCCCGCCCTCCCGCCCCGACCCGACCGCCACGCGCCAGCCAATCGCGCCCGGCGGCGGGTCCCCCACCACCACGTCCCCCGCCAGCGCGACCATACAACGAGGCGTGCCGGCGCGAGTCAAGAGGTCCACCGCGCGCTGGGCCGCGTACCCCTTGGCGATTCCCCCAAGGTCAAGACGCGTGCCCTGTCGCTGGAGCACGACGCGGCCCGAGTCGTCGATCACCAGGTTCCGCCAGCCAACCGAGGACATCACCGACGCCAGGACCGCTTGATCCGGGAGCTCGCCGAGACGCCTGGACTCACGCCAGAGCTTCGAGGCCGCCCCGACCGTGACGTCGAACGCCCCGTCCGACGCTTTGCTCATCGCGAGCGAGGCCCGAAGTACCTCCGCCAGTTCATGGCTGACCTGCATGCCGGGTGCACCCGCCCGATCAGAGAGCCTCGACAGTTCGCTCTTGGGCCGGTAATCGCTGAATAGGTCCTCGAGCCGGTTGATCTCGTCGAACGCCAGGACCACCGCGGCGCGGGCGGAGGCCTCATCGGACGAATAAAGTGTGATCTCGCTGCGGACGCCCATCTGCATGCGGGCGAATGAATACCGTTTGAGGTCGGTGGGAACGATCCCCGCGACGGAACAGCCGCCCATCAGCACCAAGACCGCAAAGCACGACACGAGGCACCCCACGATGACCCCAGCCCTGCTTTTGGCCCTTTCGTTTCTCTCCGCCGCCCAGCCGGCCGCGACCTCGCCGCCGTCAACGCCGGAGGCCAAGCCCGCGCCGAAAGCCGAACCGGCTCCGATCGCGGAAGTCACAGTCAACGGACAGAAGGTCGGAGCGTTCAAGCAGGAGATCCCCGGGGCGGCGTTCGCTGTCGAGATGGTACCGATCCCGGGCGATGAGAAGAAGGCGATCGCGCCGTTTTACATGGCCAGGCTCGAGACCGTCTGGGACGCGTACGACACCTTCGTGTTCGCGAAAGACGAAGACGCCGGCCTGCCCCCCCTCGGCGCCGATGTCATGACACGCCCGAGCCGCCCGTACATCCCGCCCGACAGCGGGTTCGGGCACGCTGGATACGCTGTCATCTGCCCGACGTTTCGATCGGTGGCCGAGTACTGCAAGTGGCTCTCGGCCCGCACGGGGCGGCAGTTCCGTCTGGCGACCGAGGCCGAGTGGGAGCACGCCGCAGCTGCTGGGAGCACCACGACGTACCACTTCGGCGACGACGCCAAGTCCCTCGGCGACTACGCGTGGTTCAAAGACAACAGCGACGAATCTCCTCACCCGCCCGGATCCAAGAAGCCCAACGCCTGGGGGCTCTTCGACATGCACGGGAACGTCTCGGAGTGGGTAACGGCTGCGGACACAAAGAAAGTCGGCGGGGTCGCCAAAGGCGGGTCGTGGGAGAGCGAGGCCTCCGATGTTTCGTCCAAGTCCCGCGCGGAGTACGACATCAAGTGGCAGAAGATCGACCCGCAGATCCCCAAGAGCAAGTGGTGGATGTCCGACGGGCAGCACGTCGGATTCCGCCTCGTCGCGGAGATGGATCCGAAAACCGGAGCACCGCTGGAAACAGCGAAGAAACAGCAGGAAACACCGGCCGCAACCGCCAAGCCCGCGGAACCTGCGTCGGCCCCCGCCAGATAACGCGAGATTGAAGCGGGGCACTCCGTACCATCGCCCTCGTTGAACCGGCCCCCTTCCCAACTCCGCCAAGACCTCCGAGCGTGCACGCTCGACGGCATGCTCTACATGCTCATGGTCGGGCTGGGACAGGAGTACATCGCCAAGTTCGCCAGGGACCTGGGGCTGGGCGACGCCGCGGTCGGCTGGCTCGAACCCGTCGCGATGCTGATCGCCACGGTGGTGCAGCAGTTCTCCCTGATGATGGTGCTGGCCGCGGGGTCCTACAAGCGCGTTGTCTGGATCTCTGCCGCGGTGCAGGCCTCGTTGCTTGTCCCTCTATCCGCGCTCGCCTGGTGGGCCGCCGACAAGCCCGATCTGGGGACCATCCCAGCGAGTTCGGCCCTGACCATCGGGGTCTTTGCACTGGTCACCGCCTATTACATCGGTGCGTTCGCCGGCAGCCCCCCATGGATGGCCATGGTCGGGCTCGCGATCCCTCAGCGCGTTCTGCCGCGGTACTTCGGCCGCCGAACCGTCTTTATCCATGTGCCGCTCTTGATCGGGCTGCTCGGCGGTCTTGCCGCCATTCACCATGCCGCCAGCGCTGGGCCTGGCGACGTGATGCGCACACTGGCGGTCATGTTCGCCCTCTCCGCGGTCGCACGCGGCGGCTCCGCTTACTACCTCAGCCGGTACAGCCAGCACGGCTACGAGCCCCCGGTGGTCGTCCCTCCCATGGAAGTCATCCGTCGCGCCCGCTCGGGCAACGACGGGCGGGCCCTGACGTATCTGATTGTCGCGCAGGCAGCGATGTGGATCGCGTTCCCGTTCTTCAAGCCTTACATGCTCAGCCAGATCGGCGCGTCCTCCCCGGACCGGCCCGACGACATCGTGCTGTACTCGTCTCTGCTCGCCGCGTTCTTCGTCGGCAAGATGATCGCTCCCGAGATCGCCGGGCGAGCGATCCATCGCTTCGGGCTGCTCCCTGTCACGTGGGCGTGCGCCATCGCCCTGGTCCCGGTTCCGATTGCCTGGTTGGCCTCCGACGCGTTCTGGTGGCTCATCGCGTTCCAGTTCGCGAGCGGCGCGTCTTTGGGCACCTTCGAGCTGTGCGCACTGCTCTTCCAGATGGAACACGTCCCCGTCCGAGAGCGAACCAGCGTGCTTTCGACATTCGGGCTTGGTTTGTACGCCGCCGGATTCGCCGGCTCTCTGATCGGGGGGCTCATGCTGGGCACAAACGCCACGACCGAGCAATATGCAGCGATCTTCTGGCTTTCGGCGGGTGCCCGCCTGCTCAGCCTCCTGCTGCTGGCACGTCTGACCGTCCTGACGACCCCACGGGGGTAATCACCCTATTTTCCGGCATCCCCGGTATCGGCCCCCGAATGACTCCTAAAGTCTGTCTGAATTCTGCGACTTCTTGCTGGATTTTCCAGCTCTAAAGCACCCAGAGACGCATTGAACGTGAGCACTCGGTTTCTGAAGGCACCCCAATGACGCTCGGCAGGCCGATCACAGTCATCCTCGCCGACGACCACGCGTTGGTCCGGAGCACGCTGGGCGCTTGGCTTAACGCGACGGGCGAGGTCGAGGTCGTCGCGGACGTGGGGGACGCCGACGCGGCTGTGAGTGCGGCGTTGACGCACCGCCCCGATGTGGTGATTCTCGACATCGACATGCCGGGGCTTCAGTGCTTTGACGCGGCGCGCGCGATCAAACTGCGTTGCCCTTCGACACAGATCATCTTCCTCTCCGCGTTTTCTCACGATCGATACATCGAAGACGCGTTGGCGGTCGAGGCGGCGGGGTACGTCACCAAGGGTGAGAGCCCGCAGTCGATCGTTGAGGCGATCCGGATCGCGGTGAACGGCGGGGCCTACTTCTCGCCCGAGGTCAAGAGCAGGCTGGTCATCGATCAGGGCGGCGTGACCCTCTCGACCCCGGTCGGGACCCGCTCGAGCCTGCTCACCGCCCGTGAGATTGAAGTGCTCCGATACATCGCTCGCGGGATGGCCAAGAAAGAGATCGCCGCCACGATGCACCTGTCGGTCAAGACGATCGACAATCACTGCACAAGCATCATGAACAAGCTCGATATCCACGATCGTGTGGACCTCGCGAGATACGCCATCCGCGAAGGGCTCGCCGAGGCGTGAGTTTGCCGATCCGGGATTCGACCTTTGCTTGATCCACGCCCGGACCGTGCGATAGTTGACCAATGCCGAAGAAGTCACCAACCCCCGCACCCCGGCGGACCAAGCAGCGTGCCGCGGTGTTCGCGTCGCTCTCCACCGCACCCGGGCCCCTCAACGCCCAGGAGATCCTCCGTTCGGCATCGAAAGCCTCCGAGGGGTTGGGCCTGGCGACCGTGTACAGGCATGTCAAGGCGTTGTGCGCGTCCGGGGAACTGACCGAGGTCCACGTCCCCGGCGAATCACCGCGATACGAGCCCGCGGGGCGGGCCCACCATCACCACTTCCTGTGCACGCGGTGCGCGAGACTCTTCGAGGTCGAGGGATGCCCGGGAAATCTCGGGCACATGACACCGCCCGGGTTCAGGCTTGATCGGCACGAGATCACGCTCATGGGGCTTTGCAACCTCTGCCAAGCCAAATCACCGAATTCGTAGCCGGGCAGCATGAGCACCCGGGATGGCGGCAAGGCTGGGGCTTGGTCAAGGCTGGGGCTTTTCGTACACCATCTCGAGTTGGTTGCCCTTGGCATTGTGGCTGATGCGCGTGACGTACGCCCGAATCAGCATGAGCCCGCGGCCGGAGGCCTTTTCGATGTTCTCGTCCAGGGTCGGATCGGGAATGTCTTCGGGCTTGAACCCAGGCCCCTGATCCTCGACGACAATCCGGACCAGATCCGAGGAGACCTGGAATGAGAATCCGATGGTCGTAGTCGGGGCGAGCCCCTTGTGACCGTGCTTGAAGGCGTTGGCGATGGCCTCGGCGAGCGCGAGCCGGACGGCGAACCGGGACGCCTTGCTGTACCCATGGCGGTCCATGGCATCGACGACGGCGTTCTGGACCGCCTCGGAAGCGGCATGATCGTTGTGGAATCTGGTCGACCCCGAGTCCGCGCCCGTGGGAATCGGCGCGGTCGATGCCGCGTTGCTCCGGCCCGGGTTTGGCTTGGGGTTCGCAGACATGAGAGGCTGCCCGAATCGCGTACGGAGCCGCCCGGCCTCTGGCCGGTCGGCGGGGTCATTATTTGGTGAAACTCTTCATCGCCGCGTCGATCGTCTCGTGAATCGAGAACAGCTTGTTGAGCCGCGTGATCACGAACACCTCGTGGATCTGCGGGTCGATGTTCGCCAGACGCAATTGACCCTGCTTGGCACGGACCTTGTTGATGATCGTGATCAGCGTCCCCAAGGCCGCCGACGACAGGTGGTCGACGTTCGAAAAGCTGATCAGGAGCCTCGGGGCGGCCTCGGCCTCGACGAGCGTCGAGATCTCTTCCCCGATCATCTGGATGTTCGCCTCGTCCAGGATGTTGCGGTCGATGAACTCGACCTGCGTCACGTTCTCAACGCGCTTGACCCGAAGTCGGGAGTTGCTCGCGGCCATTGCAGTCTCCGTCCCGGGGATGCCCGGGTTTCCAATCACTGACATGCTCGATCGCGCGACTCCGCGCCATCGGCCAAGCATAGCCCGGTTGGACGCCCCCGCGCGGCCCCAAGGCGTCACCGTTCCGGGGCGGAAGCCAGTTCACCCTTGAGCGCCGCCGCGTCCTTGTGACCAAGGACCGCCGCGCGGTCCGCGAGCCGCCGGGCCTCGTCGGTCTTCCCCGCTTTCCGGGCCGAGACCGCCGCCTCGTACGCGACGCTCGGGTCCGTCGGCGATGCGTCCGCCGCCCGGATCCACCAGGCCGCCGCTTCCTCGGGCTTCCCGAGCAGCCCGAAGCTCTCCGAGGCGAGCCTCACCACCGCGACCGACACCCGCTGGCTCTCATCGAGCGCACCCAGCACATTCACCGCGTCCTGCGCCCGCCCGAGTCGGTTGAGCGCCCGCGCCTCGATCAGCCTCCACGCCGCTCGCTTGGGATCCAGGTCCCGCGCCCTGGCGATGTACTGAAGCCCCATCTGCGGACGGTTCATCCTCATCTGGTTGTCCGCCATCGCCGCCCACGTCCCCGCGTTGTTCGGGTCCAGGTTCGACGCCTTGGTCAGCTCCATGAGCGAGTCCTCGGGCTTGTTCCGCCGGTTGTACACCTCGGCGAGCCCGATGTGAAACTCAGCCGTCCGAGGCTCCGCGCCGATCGCGCCCGCGAAGTGCTCCTCCGCCCGGTCCAGATCGCCCAGCGACAACGCCGCACTCCCCGCGGCGTACTGCACCGGCCCCGTCTTCGGCCCCACCTCAACCGCCTTCGCAAACGCCTTGTACGCCCCCTCTCCGTCCCTCCCGGACCGAAGTTGCCCGAGCGCGAGGTACAGATCCTGCATCCTGGGATGCTCGCGCAGCGCGTTCTCGATGATCGTCTCCGCCTGGGCAAACTCCCCCGACTGCGCCTTGGCCACCGCGGCGGTCATGATCGTCTCGAGCTCGTCCGCGGAGAGAGGCTTGACCGTCGGGGCCGCGGGCGCCTCCGTCACGGGACGCACCACCTCCACCGGACGCGGCCACAACGCCCACGACAACGCCCCCACCGTCACCGACGCCAGCCCGAGCATCACCACCGTTGACACCCGCACCGAACCTCGGCCAAAACCGGATTGCCTGTCTCGTGCCTGCATGTTGACCTTCCCCCCCACCGCCCACCCATACCATGGACCCTATGTCCAACGCAGAACTTCCCAAAGCCTATCGACCCGCCGAGCACGAAGACCGTATTCGTGGGCGGTGGATGGACGCCCACGCCTTCGCCGCCGACCCCCAGCGCGTGTTATCAGGCCAAGCCGAGCCTTTTTCCATCCTGATCCCCCCGCCGAACGTCACCGCACGCCTCCACCTCGGGCACGCCCTCAATAACACCCTTCAGGACGTTCTGACCCGTGCCCACCGCATGATGGGGTACGAAGCCCTCTGGATGCCCGGAACCGACCACGCCGGCATCGCCACCCAGGCCGTGGTCGAACGCCGCCTCCGCGACGAGGGCACCCTCAAAGGCCCGCTCAAGGACGCTTTCACCCGCGAGGAATTCGTCGCCAAGGTCCAGGTCTGGAAAGACGACTACGAGCGGCAGATCACCGATCAGCTCAAACTGATGGGCTGCTCGTGCGACTTTGACCGTCAGCGGTTCACGATGGACGAGATCTGCGCCAAAGCGGTTCGCGAAGCCTTCTTCCGCCTCTTCCAGGACGGGCTCATCTACCGCGGCAAACGATTGGTGAACTGGGACCCCGCGCTGCAGACCGCCGTGGCCGACGATGAGTGCTTCGAAGAAGAGATCGACACGAGCTTTTGGTACCTGCGCTACCCGTTGGTTCACAACGGCAAGCCCGTCACCTGGTCCACCCTCGCCACCCGCGGCTATCCCGGCGCGGATCAGCACCCCGCTGACGAGCCAGCCTGGGTCACCGTCGCCACCACGCGCCCCGAGACCTATCTCGCCGATACCGCGGTCGCGGTGAACCCGCACGACCCGCGGGCGGTCGCCCTGCGCGGCCTCAGCGTGCAGCTGCCCCTCGTGGGCCGCGTGATCCCGATCGTCGAGGACGCGTACGTAGTCCTCCCCGAAGCCCTCGCACGCACCGAGGAAGAAAAGAACGATCCCAAAGCCAAGTTTGCCACGGGATTCCTCAAGGTCACGCCCGGCCACGACAAGAACGACTACGAACTCGGCCAACGCCACAACCTGCCCATCATCAACATGATGTCGCCCGACGGCAAGGTCTCCGACAAGCATGGCTGGTCCGACATCGGCTCCGCCCACCTCTTCGTCGGCCTCACCATGCCCGAAGCTCGCAAGAAGGTCGTCGCGGAATTCAAATCCCACGGCCTCATGGAATCGATCAAGCCCTACAAGCAAAGCCAAACCTTCAGCGACCGCAGCAAAGCCCAGGTCGAGCCCTACCTCTCCGACCAGTGGTACGTCCGCGTCACCGACCCGAGAATGGCCCAATCGGCCAACGCGGCGTTGGTGGCGGATCAGCGGTCCCATCAGAGCCCGCAGCGCAAGCAAGGGGGAACCGAAGAAGGCGCCCCCACCGCCGCATCGAACTCGTCCCCCGCGTCGGCCGCACCTCGCGTTTCGAACGCCCAAGGCGACGCCCCCCTCGCTGTCGCTTCGGGCTCTGAAGGAAACGGCGACGGCTCCATGACCTTCTTCCCCGCCCGCTACGCCAAGACCTTCGAACACTGGCACGACAACATCCGCGACTGGTGCATCTCACGCCAACTGTGGTGGGGGCATCGGATTCCGGTGTGGCGTAAGACGTTGAATTTCAAAAACGGCTATTGCTCTGATGAACATGCGGCGGGAGCAGCCATGCTGTTTGCCCATTCAAGCGACGCTTGCGTGGTCTCCTCGCCGATCGATCAATGGGATCCGCTGCGGTGGAGCAAGCAGGCTCAACAACCGCCCAGCGATGGGGAGCATTTTGTATTTGTCTGCCTCAAGAATGACGTACCCGCGTCAGAGTTGAACAAGGCGGGCGATCAACTGTCGCCCTCTGCACTCGAAGCCAACGGCTTCGTCCGCGACCCCGACGTCCTCGACACCTGGTTCTCCAGTGCGCTCTGGCCACTCTCCACGATGGGCTGGCCCGAGCCCGAGCAAGCCGCCACCGCGGGCCTCTTGCGGGCGTACAACCCCACGTCGGTCCTCTGCACCGCCCGCGAGATCATCACGCTGTGGGTCTCGCGGATGACGATGTTCAATCGATACTTTCGTAGCGAGGCACCAGGCACTAGGCACTTGGCACCAGGGGAAGTACAAAAGACCCCGGGCCACGACCCTAGTGCCAAGTGCCTAGTGCCCAGTGCCTCTCCAGTGCCTTTCAAGCACGTCTACATCCACGCTGTCGTCCAGGACGGCGAAGGCCAGAAGATGTCCAAGTCCCTCGGCAACGGCGTCGACCCGCTCGACATCATCGAGACGCATGGCTCGGACGCGATGCGGTTCACCCTCTGCCAGATGGCGACGCAAACGCAGGACGTCCGCATGCCGGTGGACATCCTCGACCCGCACACGGGCGAGAGTTTCGCAGCCAAGATGATCCAGCACGGCTCAGCCCGCGTCGCTGCCCCGATCCAAGAGCACAAGGGCAAGAAGATGGTGTCGAGTTTCGGCATGGCTTCGGGCCAGGCCAAGCCGACGCCCGAGATGCCCGTCGCCAAGAACACCTCGTCGCGGTTTGATCTTGGACGCAATTTCGCGAACAAGATGTGGAACGCGAGCCGGTTTACGCTGGCGATCCTGGATAAAGCAAGAGACGGAGAGACGGAGAGACGGAGAGACGAAGTGAAAGGCGCAGAAAGCCCTGCACCTTCGGTATCTTCGTCTTCGTCTTCGTCTTCCCACTCCGTCTCTTCGTCTCTCCGTCTCTCCGTCTCTCTCCCAGACCAATGGATCCTTTCCCGGCTGGCCGCCACCACGCGCGAGATCAGCGAAGCCCTGGCCAACTACGAGTTTGCCAACTACGCCCAGACTCTCTACCGCTTCGTGTGGGACGATTTCTGCGACTGGTACCTTGAGTCCATCAAGCAGACGGTGGGCGACAACCCGCAGCAGCAGGCCACGCTCGCGACCGCTCTTCGCGGAGCGATCTCCCTCGCCCATCCGGTGATGCCGTTCATCACGGAGGTCATCTGGGAGCAGTTGCGCGAGCGGCTGCCGTCTCTGCCGGCGATCGACGCGGTTTCCTTCCACGAATCGCGCAAGGGCGACTTGCTCTGCACCGCTGGGTGGCCGACACCCAAAGCGGGCACGGAGGACGCTGCGATCGACAAGGCGTTCGCCCGCCTCAAGGGCCTCGTGACCGCCATCCGCGAGGTGCGGGCCCAGCACCAGATATTGCCCAAACGCCGCATCACGCTGCACGTCCCCGTCGCCCACGCTGCGGGCTGGGCGAACCTTTCGACCCTCATCCAGACGCTCGCGGGGATCGAAACCATCGATGGAGGGGGCGGTACAAACCAGTCGAGCCCGACGGATCATGCCGCCGCTCGGGTGAAGTTCGCCTTCGACGGGGCTGAATACGCCGTCTCGAACCTCGCCGACGGCGTCGACGTAGGAACCGAACGGGCCCGCCTGACGAAGCTGATCGCGGACAAGGAGAAGTCGATCGCCACCATGCAGGCCCGCCTCGCCAATCCCGGGTACGCTGCCAAAGCCCCCCCGGCGATGGTCAAGCAGACCCAAGACCAGATCGCCAAGGATCAGGGCGAGGTCGAAGCCGCCCGAGCCACCCTGGCCTCGCTCCCCGTGTAAGCCATGAACCAACGCCCCATGACATCCCGCTCAAGAGTGACGCTGGGCGTCGTATTGGGTTCGGTTCTGCTGGCGACGGTCGGTGGGTGCGGATCGGCGAATGCGCCGCTGGTTCAATCTCCGCCCGCACAGCCCAGCCCTTCGCCAGGCGTGGTGTCGACGCCGCCGTTGCTCGTTCTGGGCGAAGACCTTTGGATGTTCGACACGACGCCGGGGCGGCTGGTCCGGACACCCTCGTACGCGCTGCACACGACGCTGCCGAAGGGCCCGCTGGCGGATCGGATGCCCGGGTTTCTCGAGCGGGCGTTGTTCCACTACACGTCCGAGATCGCCGACCTGCCCAGGCCCAGGGCGCCCCTTGAGACGTACCTCTTCGCGACTCGCCCGCAGTGGAACCGCCTGACGCAAAAACTGCTCGGCGAGGACGCGGGACCGTTCCTCCGTATCGACCGCGGCGGGTTCAGCCACCGGGGTCGCGGGGTTTATTACGACCTCGGCCCCATCAACGACACGCTCACCATCGCGGCCCACGAGGGGTGGCACCAGTACATCCAGACCACGTTCCGCGACCCGCTGCCGATCTGGCTCGACGAAGGCGTGGCGACATACATGGAGGGGTTCCGCCCAAGCCCCGACGACCCGACGCTCCCGATCTTTATGCCCTGGGCCAACCTCGAGCGGTACGAGACGCTGCGCTACGCCGTTGGACGCCGCCGCGCGATGCCGCTCGAGGAGTTGCTCCGCACCTCGCCGCAGGCGCTCTTGGAAAGGGACGACTGGGCCCCGCTCCGGTACTACGCGCAGATCTGGGCCCTCATCCACTTCCTCCGCGAGGGTGAGGGCGGGATCTACGAGAAATCTCTCGCCGCCATGCTCACAGACGCCGCGATGGGCCGCGCGGGAAGCGTCATCGAAGAGCGTATGGGACGGACAGCCGCGGTGGCGTATCGCACGCGACGTGACGGACTGGTTCTGTTCACCGCGTACGTCAACTCTGACATCGCGCTCGTCGACAGGCAGTTCAAGAACTTCCTCGAACTGCTCAGCCAGCGCGGGGTACGGACCAAGATCAGCCAGGGACTCTCCCCGATCCTCACGCCGTGAGCCGGCTTGGACATCTCATCTCACCCGTTTCGAGGTCATTTCGCTCGTTTCTCAAGAGCCTCGAGCGTTTCCTTGACCGTGATCAGAGCGAGGGCCGACGCTTCTCCCGTCATTCTGGGATCCCACGGGGCCGATCGCACGCCCCACCTCGCCGCTTTCGGCTCTCGGCAGTTCGTGAGCGTCCAGTCGTCCGCGCACAACTGTCTCGCGAACCGCAGACAAGGCATCAGACGCACCAGTTCCCATTCAAACTCGGCCTTGGGCGTGATCGACTCGTCGCCCAGCATCATCGCCAGACCCGCGATCACACGGAGTGATTGCGCCGTCGGCAGCGGCGGCTTGGACCCGGGGAACACCACGCCCCCGACGAGATCGGCCCCGTCCTCGCCCGCGTCCGCCGGGGTCACGACGTACCGGTACGCCTTGTCGCGAAGCTCGCGAAGAGGAGCCACCGCCTCGGGACGAACGCGCCCGCCGCCGAGCGCACGCTCCGCCGCGATGATCCACGGCGAGTGCGACGCGAGATCCTCCGTCTTCCCCTTCGCGTCGGGCACGTACATCGCGTCCGCGATTTTCTTCGCGAGCTCGCGGTTGGGAGCCGAACCCGAGAGCGCGAGAACCAGCATCCCCGCCTCGTCCAGCGCGCTGTCGTTCTTGACCGCGAGGAGACACGCCTCCATCGAACCGGCGGAACCACCCTCGATCGCCGCAGCCCAATCGATGCCCGCGCTCTCCGCGAACGACGACGCGATCATCGCCAGCATCGCCGACCGTGGTTCCTTGGTCGGATCGACCTTGCTCCCCTTGGAGAACATCCCGGCCAGAATTCTCGCCGCGGCGTCCCGCGGCCCCGGCTCACGCTTCTCAAACCCGCTCCACGAAGCGAGCGCGGCCGCCACCAACGCCTGCTCGGCCGCCGGCGCGACTTCCGGATCATGACGCCCGCGCACAGGCTGATACGCCCCTCGGAGCCCGAGATAGACCTCCCCGTCCACCGGCCTCCCGGCCGGCCGGAGCCTCGCCACGAGGTGCGCCGCGATCCCGCTCCCCATCTCGCGCATGTTCGCCTGCGAAACCTCGACGAGAGGAAACTCGCGCCCGCCCCGGGTCAAAAAGCTCCCCGGGTCCGCGGGCGCGATCTGCCCGATCTGCACCACCGCGAACCTGAAGAAAGCCACGCCGTCCCGCGCCGTCACCTTCGCGGGCTGCGCGTCGGGGTCGACCCGGAGCCCCTTGGCCGGGTCTCCGAGCGCGTCCCCGGTCAGCGCCGCGAGCGCCTGCCCGGGAAGGGTCCCCGTCGCGAGCATCGACGACGGGAATGTGAACTTCGTGGTGGTCCCGCTGCGTGCGGCAAGCCCGTACACGCCAGGCGACACCGCGTCGTCCACTTCATCAAACGTGCGCTCGCGAAGGGGCACCAGCGTCCCAGCCAGTTCGAGCGTGATAGTCATCTGCCCGGCCAGCTCACGCAGCCGCGCCTCGGCGAGCGCATCCGCCGCCACGGGCAAACTCCGCGCCGCGTCCGCGATCGCCTCGCGGGCCGCACGCCAGACCGTTCCCGCGTCGCCGCCCGTATCGACTCCCGTCCCGACCGGCTCTCCGAGCAGGCGAAGCGTGACGCTCGCCGCGGGCACAGCAATCAATCCCTCGGGTGCCGCCTCCGAGACTTTCATCGCCAGAACCCATTCCCGGACCTTTGAAAACGCCGCGATCGAGCCCGACGCGTCCGGAGGCATCGCCGCCGGCGCGACCACCGGCTGCCCCACCGCCGCACCCGCACCGAACAGCGCCGCGACGCCGACGCACCACAGTGTGGCGTGCGCACCACACCACCTGTGGAGGCTTCTCAACACCCCGCGCACGCCCCACGCCGCCGACCCCGACCGCGAGGCCCCAGGTCCGACAAAAACGCGTCCATCGCACATTTGAACCTCGATTCGTTGGAACGGCGTCGTCTGGCACAGCCGTTGAATCATCTTCCAGCACAACCCAAGACCCGGAGCCTCACCCATGTTCAACCTTCTCGAAATGACCGAAACCCGCCGCCGGATCGCCATCCTCTGCCTCCTCAGCTTCGTCGCTCTCTGCTAGACGTTACGCCGCCGCCGACACCGACCCACTCCCTACGCGAGAGGTCGTGGCGAGTTCCCGGACCCTCAGCGTTTCGCCGCCGACCGGCCCGCAACAACCCTCGCAGCCGAAATGAAAAGACCCGGGCTCTCGCCCGGGTCTGGAATCATTTCAGGATCGGATCAGGAAGCGATTACTCGTCGCCGCCGCCGAAGCGGATCTTGTCGGTGCCCATCGCGCCGTGCCCGCCGTCCATGCCGCCCTTGGTGGGGCCGGCCTTCTTCTTGGAGGGGGTCGGTGCCGGCTCTTCCGCGCCGGGGGTGATCCCGCTCGTGTCGCCCCACTGGGCGCGCTTGAGCGAGAGCCCGATCTTCCGATCGGCCTTGTCGACGCGGAGGATCTTCACGTCCACCTCGTCCCCGGCCTTGACCACGTCGTGAGGGTTCTCGACCTTGTGGTCCGCCAGCTCGGAGATGTGCAGCAAGCCTTCGAGCTCCTGCTCGAGCTCGACGAACACGCCGAAGTTGGTGATCTTCGTCACCGTCCCGCGGATGACCATGCCGGGCTTGTAGTGCTCGGGGATGGCGTTGAGCCACGGATCCTCGGTGAGCTGCTTGGTGCCCAGGCTGATGCGCTGACGCTCGCGGTCGACGTCCAGCACCACGCACTTGACGCTGTCGTTCTTCTTGAGAACCTCGTTGGGGTGAGTGACCTTCTTGGTCCAGCTGATGTCGCCCACGTGGAGCAAGCCGTCGATGCCGGGCTCGATCTCGATGAACGCACCGTAGTTGGCCAGGTTGCGGACCTTGCCCTCGATGACCGTGCCCGGGGGGTACTTCTCGCTGACGAGCTCCCAGGGGTTGACCTCGATCTGCTTCATGCCGAGGCTGATTTCCTGCTTGTCCTTGTTGATCTCAAGAACAACGACCTCGACCTCCTGCTCGGGCTGAACGATCTCGGAGGGGTGATTGATCCGGCGGGTCCAGGACATCTCGGAGATGTGGACCAGCCCCTCGATGCCGTCCTCGAGGCGGATGAACGCCCCGTACGACATGAGGTTGACAACGTTGCCCTTCACGCGGCTGTTGACCGGGTACTTCTTCTCGATCTCAGCCCAGGGGGAAGCCTCGCGCTGCTTGAGGCCCAGCGCGATCTTCTCCTTGTCGCGATCGATGTTCAGAACCTTGACCTCCACCTTCTGCCCGATCTTGAGCAGCTCGGAGGGGTGGTTGATCCGGTTCCAGGACATGTCGGTGATGTGGAGCAAGCCATCGATGCCGCCCAGGTCGACGAACGCGCCGAAGTCGGCGATGTTCTTGACTTCGCCGGTGACGATGTCGCCTTCCTTGATGTTCTCCATCAGGCGGCGCTTCGCACCATCGCGCTCTTCCTCGATGAGCTTGCGGCGGGAGACAACGATGTTGTGCCGCTCAAGGTCGATCTTGATGATGCTGGCGCGAACACGCTTGCCGATGAACTCGCCGATCTCGCCCGGACGACGGACATCGACCTGGCTGGCGGGGAGGAACACGGGCACGCCGATATCGATCAGCAGGCCGCCCTTGATCTTCTTGGTGACCAGACCCTCGACGACATCGCCCTCTTTGGTCGTGTCGACGATCCGCTGCCAGTTGAGCTGACGATCAGCCCGACGCTTGGAGAGCTGGATCAGGCCGCTCTCGCCCTCGATGTCCTCGAGGAGGACGTCGATCATCTCGCCGATCTTGACGGGGACCCCGTCAAACTCTTCCTTGGGGATGAGCCCCTCGGATTTGAGACCAACCTCGATCACCACGTCGTCCCCGGCGAACCCGACCACCTTGCCCTTGATGAGCTTCCCGGGCGTCAGGTCGGCCACATTGCCGACCAAATAGTCGTCCATGTGGTTCGTCGTCTTGCCGGCACCGGGCGAGCCCTTGAGCATCGCTTCGATATCAGCATCATTCACGGAGAGAGAGGCAATCAGCAATTCATCGATCATGCACAACCTTTGCGGGACTGGCACCATCCGTCGGGAAGGAGACGAGCGGCACCGAGACCCTGACCCGTGGACCCATTCGGCATGTGCCGAGAGCCTGCGGGCTGCCCCATCGGGGCGGCTTGTGAGCGTGGATATCCGCCTCGCTTCATGCGAGAACCACGGAATCGGCCTTCCCGCCGATCTCCGATTCTAGGCCCCCCCTGCCGCCACGACGCCAGCACCGGTTTCTTACCCCCAGAACGCGCCCGGCAGGGTGGTGCTCGTTCCAGAGATCGCCTCCCCGACCGGTGTGCAAAAACCCGCTCAAAGTCCGATACTCTTCCTCATGCTCCGCTCGTTCCAAGTCGTCGCTCTTTGCGTTCTCGCGCTGCTCTCCATCGGCGTCGTGATGGTCAGTTCCGCCTCGATGGAAATCGCCCCCCCCGCCGCCAAAGCCGCAGCCCAGGCCGGGCTCGGAGACGAACCGGGAGCCGTGGCGTCAATCGACCCCCGCAGCTCGCTCGGCTCCTCGGTCTCGCAGACCCCGGCCGCCCGTGAGTTGTCCATCGTCCAACTCCTTCGTACTCCGCAAGCCATCTTCATGGTCATCGCGCTCCTCGCGATGACGTTCGCCGCCTTCCTCCCGGTCCGCCAGTTGGCGGAACGCCTCGCACCGTCCGACTCGATTCTTCAGGGCGAGGAGGCTGCCCGGAGCCGGCGTTCGGGCTTGGTTGTTCTCATGCTGGGATGCGGAATGCTGCTGGCCGTGCTCGCGCTTGTTTATCTTGCAGGGCTCGGCAAATCGGCCAAAGGAGCGGAACGCTGGCTTCGGATCCCGATGCCGGTCATCGGACAGCTTTCGGTTCAGCCCAGCGAGATCGCGAAGTGGACGCTGCTCGGGCTGGTCGCGTGGTACGCCACCAAGCGGGCGTCGATCCTCCCACTCTTCTGGAAGGGGCTCATTCCTGCACTGATCGGTGTCGGTGCGGTCGCGGGACTCATCGTCAAGGAAGATCTTGGCACCGGGGCGCTCATCGGAGCAGCAGCGGCCTTGGTGCTCGTCGCGGGCGGGGCCAAAGCGTGGCATCTGCTCCTGCTCTCACCGCTGGCCGTGGGCGCAGTGACCGCAGCGATCGCGACAAGCAGCTACCGCGTCAAACGCATCACCGCCTTCCTCGAGCCCTACGCCGACCCGCAGGAGACCGGGTACCACCCGATCCAGTCCATGGGCGCGATCACCAGCGGCGGCCTTTTCGGGCGAGGTCTCGGGAACGGCATCCAGAAATTCGGCTACCTGCCCGAAGACACCAACGACTTCATCTTCGCCATCATCTGTGAGGAACTCGGCGCCCCCGGAGCCCTCATGGTTGTCGCCATCTTCTGCTGCTTGCTCTGGGCTGCGTACACGATCGTCGCCCGCGAGCACAACAGGCTGCTCAAACTCTTCGCGTTGGGCGTGGTCGCCACCGTCGGGCTCCAAGCCCTCATCAACCTCCTCGTTGTCACCGCGATGGCCCCGACCAAGGGCATCGCCCTCCCCCTCGTCTCATCGGGTGGAACCGGGTGGACGCTCACCGCGTTCTCGCTCGGCATCCTGATCGCCATCGGCCGCACCCAACGCGTCGCCGTTCAGGAGTTCGGCGGCTCGACCACGGACAATCCCGCCTCGATTCCCTCCCGCAACACCCATCTCTCCCCCGCATGAGCACCGCCACACCCGCGGCCCCTCTCACCGTCATCTTCGCCGGCGGCGGGACCGGCGGCCACATCTTCCCCAACCTCGCCATCCTCGAAGCACTGAAGCCCAAAGAGACGACCGCACAAGCGGTCGGTGACTCTGCATCCGACGCAGCACGTCTCCTCCTCCCCCCCCACTTCCTCCTCTCCGACCGCGCCATCGACGCCTCCATCGCCGCCGAACACAACCTCCTCTACACCGCGCTGCCTGCCAAACCGTTCGGCCTCTCACCCCGCACATTCCTCCGCTTTGTGACCCACTGGGGCCGTTCCGTCCGCGAGGCCCGCGCCGTGATCCGCATGCACAAGGCGAAAGGCTCTGTGGTGCTCGTCGCCACCGGCGGGTTCGTCTCCGCCCCGGCGATCCAGGCCGCCCGCGCCCAACGCGTTCCGATGGTGATGGTGAACCTCGACGCGGTGCCGGGGCGGGCGAACCGATGGGCCGCGGGCCACGCGACGCGAGTCTTCACCGCGGCAACCATCCCGGAAGGTCCGGGTCGCGCGTGGGAGGTCATCCCTCCCATCGTGCGCACGGCCGCCCGCGCGCCAGGCGACGCGGCTCACTGCCGACATGCCCTCGGGCTTGATCCGGGCCGCCCGGTGCTCCTCATCACCGGCGCGAGCCTCGGGGCACGGTCGATCAACCAACTGATCACACGACTCGTCGAGCAATCGCGCCCGTCCTTCGACGGATGGCAGATCCTGCACCAAACCGGCGGGACCGACGCCGATGCCTCGACGTGTGCTGCGGCCTACACAAAGGCCGGAATCTCCGCCGTGGTGCGCCCCTTCGTGAAGGACATGGGTCTCTGGTGGGGCGCGGCGGATCTTGCGCTAGGCCGATGCGGGGCGGGCATCGTGGCCGAGGCCTGGGCAAACACGGTGCCAGCAGTGTTTATGCCCTATCCGTATCACAAAGACCAACACCAACGGGCCAACGCCTTGCCGCTGCAGCAGGCGGGAGCGGCCGAGATCGTGACCGACCTGATCGACCCGGCGGCGAACGCCTCGGGCGCGGGCGCACGGCTGCTCGCCCTCCTGGCCGATGGGGCTCTCAGGGCCGAGATGCGCAAACAGTGCGCATCCCTGGGCCCGGCGGACGGAGCGAGCCGGGTGGCCGAGGCGGTGTGGGCCTTGGCGAAGTGAGAGTTATTCGGCCTTGGTACGGCGCGGGAAACCCGGTATGATGTTCCCGTATGCCGCTTGTCAAGGGCCAACTCAACGGGATCTCAGCACGGTGCGTGCTTCTTTCCCCGCCTCGCACAGTTCCGGAACGGGAGCTGCTCGACGCGTTGAACAGGCCGGATCTCGCGATGGTGCGCACGGACAACGTGTATGTGGCCTTTGCTGAGTTGTGCGCTGCCGCACGCCGCGAAGTTGAGTGCATGAAGGCCGGGCAACGCGGAGAGGGCCTGATCCTGCTGTTGGCCTATCCGACGCGCCTGACTGACCCGGCCGCGCTTGTTCGCACGGCCGAGCGATACGCACCTCACGCGTCGGTGTGGCTCTTCGATCCTTCGGGCACACCTCGCCTCCGCGCTGTGCGTGTGGAAGACGTCGAGGGCTGGGCGAGTAGCGCTCTGGCTCAAGACGACAGCCGAGTGACGCCGAACCGAGCGCCCTCGAGTCCAGTAGTTCTACCGGGACGGAGTGCCTCTCACGGCGAAGATCGCGAGCCAGCTCAGTTATCGGTCAAAAGTTTTGATCGGAAACTGGCCTTGGGTCGTGAAGATGGGAAAGATCGGCAAGCTGGGGGGCTTTTGAGTTCCGAAGAACTCTCAATGTTGTTGGCGATTGACCCACTAGGCGGAGACAATGACGACGATCGGTCTTCCTGAACGAGATCCTCGACCCGCGGCACCTTTGGGGAAGCCGGGGCCGGGGGTTGCCCAAGCCTTGGGAGAGAGGCGCAGGCCGAGCGTGGAGCGTCTTTTGTCGGAGCCTCAACATGGGGTGCAGGTTCGCGTGATCCTTGTCGGCAAGACAGGGCTGGATGCCAAATTGCGCTTGGACACTTCGGTGGAGGTGCTGCGCGTGCGCTCGCCCATGGAGGCGATCGGCGAACTTGGAACGCCGCTTGCACCGGGCGCACGTTCTGTGGTGATTGTCGGCGATGAAGCGGGATCGGTTTCGACGAACCCTGAGGTGGCGTCGGACTTTGCGCGTGGCGTGCGGGTGATTGACCCGGGCGTGACGGTGCTGCGGGTCGGCACAGCCGATGCGGGCGGGGCGTACGACGGGGTGGTAGCTCCGGACATCTCGACCATCGGGCTGCGTGAGGCTCTGCGCGGCGTGAGGGTGACGGCGGCCTCCGAGCAGGCGGAGTTGCCGCCGCTGCGTTCGATGGTGCCACCGAGGCCGAAGACCTCGATGTCTGTGCCGGACGAGCCGCTGATGGTGGAGATCCCGCGTGGCGTCACGATGCCGGAGATCGGCGACGAGGATGTGATCAAGGCTCTCGTACGCGGGCAGGACGTGGCGTCGGTGGCGGTCGCGGTGCTGCGTCGCCGGCTTGGGGATGCTTCGCTTTGCTTTGAGGCTTCGAGCGATGCGAACGCTGATGCGAAGGTCGCGGGCGGCGCGACCGTCTCGTGGGATTCGAGCGTCTATGGCACGCTCACCGCGACGAACGTGCCCTCGGCGAAGCTGGTTCGTGCGGCGGAGTGGCTGGCGTCGTGGATGCGTCTTGCGGAGCAGCAGAACGCGCTGCGGAACGCGGCATTCACGGACCCGCTGACGGGGGCGTTCAACCGGCGGTACTTCGACAAGTTCCTGACGTCGGCGATCGAGGCGGCCCGCGAGGACCGGCGGTCGGTCACGGTGCTGGTCTTCGACGTGGATGATTTCAAGTCTTACAACGACCGCTTCGGGCATGGGATCGGGGACGAGATCCTTCGCGAGACGGTGAAGTTGCTGCAGAGCGTGGTGAGGCCGACGGACAGGGTGTGCCGCATCGGCGGGGACGAGTTTGCGGTGATCTTCTACGAGCCCAAGGGCCCGCGGGAGAGCGGGAGCCGCCACCCGCAGACGATCCACGCGATCGCGGACCGGTTTCAGAGCCAGATCAGGGAGCACAAGTTCCCGAGGCTGACGGACGCCCCGGGGCCGTTGACGGTCTCGGGCGGGCTTGCGACGTTCCCGTGGGACGGCGGGACGGGGGCGGAACTGCTGGCGAAGGCGGATCAGTTCGCGCTGGAGAGCAAGCGACTGGGGAAGAACGTGATCACGATCGGCGGGTGACGGCTCGGCACCGCGGGCCTTGCGGTGCCAGAGGGGAATTCTCCCTCGTGGTTGAGATCGGGGATGGTGCCTAGGCTCTTTGAATCGAGGCGCGCGGCGTCGTGAAGCGCCTTGACCAAGGAGCTTTCATGTCCAACCACGTTCGTCGTTCACTGTTCATTCTCGCATGCCTCGCTTCGGTCGCGTGGCTAGGACTCTCGATGGGCGGGTGTTCGACGGCCCCGCGGACTGAAGAGGCACGGGCGGATATCCGAACCGAAGCCAACGAGACGCTCGCGCAGGCTCGTTCCAGCGACTCGTCGCTCGGGACGTTGCTGGACGCTGCGAAGGGATACGCGGTCTTTCCGACGGTCGG
Source organism: Phycisphaera mikurensis NBRC 102666 (assembly GCA_943369765.1). Taxonomy (GTDB): domain Bacteria; phylum Planctomycetota; class Phycisphaerae; order Phycisphaerales; family UBA1924; genus UBA2396. Next base: position 122,606 of record CALROI020000004.1, read on the forward strand.
CAAGGGCGCGATCGGGATCGGCGGGGCGTACGGGAAGGGCGTGCTCTACGAGGGCGGGGCGTTTGTCGGGTACTGCGACCTGACGCAGGCGTCGATCGGCTTCCAGTTGGGCGGGCAGGCGTACTCGGAGATCATCGCGTTCGGGACCGAGGAGGCGCTGACCAAGTTCAAGACGGGGAACTTCGCGTTCTCAGCCCAGGCGACGGCGGTCGCGCTCAAGTCGGGCGCGGGCGCGAACGCCAAGTACTCCGACGGCGTCGCGGTCTTCACGATGGGCGAGGCTGGGCTTATGTACGAGGCGTCGGTAGGCGGGCAGAAGTTCTCGTACCAGGCGAGGTGAATCAGTCGATCACCGCGAGACGTGGGATCAGCCCCGCTCCTTCTTGATCTGCGATTCGAGAGCGCCGATCACTTCGAGCGCGTTCCCTTTGGGGGCGTCGGGGTTCTGGCGTTGGTGCTCGAGGATCACCTGGCGTGCTTGGTCCGCGTGAACGAGCGCGGTGTCCAATTCCTTGAGCCGGCGGGCCATCCGCGCTCCGCAGAGCCAGACGTACCAGTTGTCGGGGTACCTGCCTGAGACTTGCTCGAAGAGCCATTTGCACTGATCGGGGGCGAGGGTCGCGTTGTGGTCGGCGAACACAGCGAGCTCCGAGCCCTTGTCGTCGGATTTGGCCAACGCCTCCGCAGCCTTGAGACGCCACGCCTCGGGGCTCTCGAGGCAGAGCCACTTGAACCGGAGCGGCTCGGCGGCGGCGACACCGCCTGGGTCGCGTTCCACGCGGTCCAGATTCGCTTTGGCGGTCTTGATATTCCCCGAGTCGTAAAGTTTTGCGGCTTCTTCGAGGAGGGCGTCCCGTTTCTCACGGCGCTCGCGGGCGGCCAGGCTGGCGTCGAAGGACTTCTTCGCGGCGGCGACATCGAACTGGCTGGCGGCGATTTGGGTGAGCGGCGTGTCGAGGCCCATCGGGTGGCCGATCCACAGAACGGTGTTGTTTCTGACGATGAAGGCGGAAGGGATGCCTCCTTGCTTGGCGGCCGCAAGCCATGAGCTGGCCATGCCCGTCTTATTGCCGGAATACCCGACGGTGTACGCCATCTTGTCGCCCATCTTCTCCACGAACTGACGCACCTGCCCCTTGTCGTTGTCTTCGAGGACGCTGATCCCGACGAACCGGACCTCTGCGTGCTTCGAGGCGAGTTGGGTGAGGTGCGGGATGCTCTCCAGGCATGGTCCGCACCAGGTGGCCCAGAACTCGACGACATAGGTTCGGTCCTTCTCGAACGACCCGACCGGCGCGCCCTTGAGCCATTCCTTGACGTCGACGTTCGGCGTCACCGATCCGGGGCTGAGAACCGCGGGTGCGGCGGCCGACGGCGCGGCCTCGATCGGCCTTGTCCCTTCGGCCGAGGGATCGGCCGAGGCGCACCCCTGAAGGAACACGAGCACGCCAGCGGCGATGACGATCGGCTTGGCAAGGCGGTGAAGCAGCGGCATGGGATTCCCTTGTTCGAGAGGACGCTAGAGATGCGCACGCGACAGCCATCCGTCGGGCGGACGCCGCACTCCAATCGAAGAACGCGCGATCAATCCAGCGGCACGAGCCGGATATCGCGGAAGTGGATCTCGGAGCCTTCGGATTGGAGGCAGATGAAGCCGGGGATCTGTTCCACGTCGGTGGCGCGGTTGACCTCGACGCCGTTGATCTTGAGGACAACGAGCCCCTTGTGGGCGATGATCTCGTACTCGTTCCATTCGCCCAGGGGGCGTTCGACGTTGCCGGCTTTGGGGTCGCGCTTGGTGTTGCGGCCGTTGGTGCGGCTCTTCTCGGCGGTCATCTTGAACTCTTCGATGTTCCAGAAGTCGCCGGCCTGGCCGGACTGGAGCTGGGCCTCGACACTCTTGGGCCAGACCTTGTCGTCGCCGACCATGCGGAGGAGCACACCGGAGTTGCCCGCGCCCTTGGTGGGGTCGAAGCGCCACTGGAGGCGGAGGATGAAGTTGGTGTGCTTGGTCTCGGTGCGGATGTAGCCGACGGGGTTGCCTTTGCAGATGATCGCACCGTCCTTGACGGACCAGACGTCGGGCATGGAGCCTCCGCCGGGGAGGATGGCTTTCCAGCCGGTCATGTCCATCCCGTTGAAGAGGTAGATCTCGCCGGCGAGGGGTGCGGCGAGATCGCGGGCGTGGAAGTTGCGGAGGGCGAGCTGGGTGTCGCCGTGGTCCTGGATAGCGATCATGCCGGTGGGGAGGACGCCGAAGCCTTTCCAGTCCTTGAACTTGCTGGCGGCGATTTTGCCGGCCCATTCCTTGGAGGGCTTGCCGTCGGGTCCGAAGACGGTGGTCTCGACGACCTTGGACCCGTTGAGCCAGTGCTGGAGGAGGCCGTTGCGGAGGTAGATGCGGCCGTGATTCCATTCGCCGGCGGGCTTCATGACCTTGCCCTCGGCGGGGGCGTACAGGTCGTAGAGGGCGGCGCAGGAGTGGGCGTCGGTGGGCTTGACGCCGTAGGTGGTGTCCTCAAGGAGCTGGTATTCGGCCCCGGTCATGTAGGTAGCGCCGGCTGATTCATCAACGCGCCACATGATGCCGGAGTTGGCTTTTTCGCCGAGCTTGAACTCGAAGGACATCTCGACGTCGGCGAACTTGTCGACGGAGACGAGGTCTCCGCCGCCGCCGCCTTTGGAGATGGAGAGGACGCCGTTCTCGACGGTCCAGCCCTTGGTGGGGAAGGCGGGCGACTTGAACCCACGCCAGGACTTCGTGGCGTCGGCGCCGATGAGGTCTTTCCAGCCAGCGGCGGTGTCGGCCTTGGTGAGGGGTTCGGCTGGTGCAGAAAGGACAGAACCTGCGGCGAGCGAGAGGGCGAGGATGGCGAGCATGGGACGGTCTCCGGGCGGTTGAGGTTGGGAAGACTGGTCGGGAAGTGTACCAGACGGGGCGGGGTGCGGGGAGAGCGGTCGGGGGGCAAATTGGTTAGAATGCGGGGAGCGAAACGCCTGCGGTCCACGTTGGGATCCAAGCCTTCGCGTCCACGCAAAGGAGGCTTGCATGCTGTCGGGAACGAATCGTCGTCGTATTGGCGTGTCCATTCTTGGTCTGGTGGCGTTCGCGGGGCTGGCGTTCGCCGAACCTCCGACCGATGCGCAGATCGACGGGGTCATCACGAAGATCAACGAGGCAGGGAAGGGCGAGACCGACCGGGCGGCGCTGGCGAAGATGAAGCAGGACGCGGCGAAGGCTGCGGCGGGCGAGGTCAAGCTTGGCGAGGCGACGTTGGCGCAGATCGAGAAGTTGGCTGACGCGCGGATTTTGGGGATGTACCCGGACCTGCGTGACGCGGCGGCTCCGCGGCTTGCCGAACTGGCGAAGGGGACGGGGAAGGATGGGGCGCGGGCGGCGGAGCTGCGTGCGGTGTATCTGCCGATTGATCGGAGAAACCCGGACACTGCGGCGATCGCTGACGCGGTGTCGGCGGTGCTCGGGCATCCCGGGTACGGAGATCTGGTGAAGAGCGGCAAGGGTGACGGCGTGTTCCGTCCGCTCTCTTCGCTGCCGGCGAAGGTCCTCACAGAGAAGAAGCTTCTGGAGGCGGCGGAGCCTTTCATCACGACGGACATGGCACCCCAAGCGGTCAATTCGATGCGATCGCTGATCTCAGCGATGAACAGCGAAGAGGGCGTGGCGGCGATTCCGTCGGAGCTCCGCGAGAAGATCCGCCTGCGGGTTGTCGCGGCGGCGAACGCGGCGATTGAGAAGAACAAGTCGGCGGAAGGCCCGGCAGCTCAGCAGGTCAAGGTGCTCAAGGACACGCTCGCCCTCGCCGACGGGGCGTGGGCCAAGGGGACGCTCATCGGGAACCCGGCCCCGGCGATCAACCTGACGTGGGTTTCGGAGGACGGGAAGCAGAAGTCCTTCGCGGACTTTAAGGGCAAGGTTGTCATGATCGACTTCTGGGCGACGTGGTGCGGGCCTTGCCGTGCGGCGTTCCCGAAGATGGCCCAGCTTGCTGATCGGTACAAGGGGTACGACGTGGTGATCCTCGGGCTGACGAGTGCGCAGGGGTTCCATATCGGGACCGACGCGGAGAAGCGTGAGCGGATCGACTGCAAGGATGACTTCGCGAAAGAGGCGGGCCTGATGCCCGGGTTCATGAAGGGCATGGGCGTGAACTGGACGATCGCGTTCGGGGACAAGAGCTGCTTTAACCCGGACTTTGGCGTGCAGGGGATCCCGCACGTGGCGATCATCGACTCCAAGGGCGTGGTGCGGTTCAACGGGCTTTACCCCAACCCCGTCGAGGAATCCGAGAAGATCGACGCCCTCTTGAAGGAAGCGGGCCTGAAGGCTCCCGAGAAGCCGTTCGAGCTGGCGGCCCCTGCGCCGAAGGCACCGGCTGCCCCCGCGGCTCCGGCTGCGCCGGCCACCGCGCCGGCGGTTCCGGCGACGAAGAAGTAAGAATGAGTACGCTCCGGGCCGGCGAAGGCTGTCCCGGAGATTTATGGCCAAGCGACCGACGCCGGGGAGTGTGACGTGGATGGACCTGACCGTGCCGAACGCGGCGAAGGTCAAGGATTTCTATGCGAAGGTGGTTGGGTGGAAAGCCCAAGGCCTTGACATGGGCGGGTATGACGATTTCGTCATGTCGGGTGAAGCGGGCGGGGACGGCGTTTCAACCTTTGGCGTATGCCATGCACGTGGCGTGAACGCGGATCTGCCGCCGACGTGGCTGATCTACATCACCGTGGCGGACCTGGACGCGGCGGTGGCGAAGGTGACGAAATTGGGCGGGAAGGTTCGGCGTGCGGCGGGTGCGCCGTCGGCCATGGGGCGGTTTGCCGTAGTTGAGGATCCGGCGGGGGCGGCGGTGGCGCTGTTTGAATCGCCGGCGGTCGTGGAGAAGAAGGCCAAGAAGAGCGGCCCAAAGTCCTCAAGACGCGAGTGAATGAGCGTTCCGGCTGCGAGGAGCGCGGGGCCTGGCGGATCGAACCCTGGGCGTCCGAATCACTTGTCGTGATGATTGGGGCGTTCGCCGGTTGTAGCGGACGGGTCGCCCTCGTGGCCGAGGCCTTCGGGGCCGCCGAGGGGGAGGGTGATTCGGAAGATCGCGCCGCGACCCTCTTCGGAATCGACCTCGATCATGCCCTGGTGTTCGTCGACGATGCGTTTGGCGACGGCGAGGCCGAGACCCGTGCCGCGGACGCCTTTGGTGGTGTTGAAGGGGTGGAAGATCCACGCCTGCTTGAATTTCGGGATGCCCGGGCCGTTGTCTTGCACCGCGATCTCGGCCTTGATCCCGACACCGGAGGTGGCGGCGGGTGGCTGTCCGCCGGCCCAGCCTGCGCGGATGGTGACGACGCCCTTGTTAGCCTCGACCGCTTCGACCGCGTTCAGGATCAGGTTCATCAGGGCCTGGTGCATCAGGTGCGGGTCGAGCATGACCGGGGGGAGGTCTTTGTCGACGTCGGCGATGACGACGACCTGCTTGCTGCGGGCCTGACTTTCGACAAGTTGGAGGCACTCGTCGATGAGCGGGCCGAGTTTCGTCAGTTCGGGCTCGACCTTGCGCTGGCGGCTGAAGGTGAGCATGTTGAGGGTGAGGTTGACGATGCGGTCGAGGTTTCGCTTGAGGATCGCCCAGCCGCCCTTGGCGACCTTGAGATCGTCTTTCTTGAGCCCGAGTTCGACGACGTCGGCCCCGCCTCGGAGCCCTTGCAGGATGTTCTTGATCGAGTGCGACAGGCTCGCGACGGTCTCGCCGATGGCGGCCAAACGCTCGGTCTGGAGTTTCTGCTGGTACATGTCGGCGGTGGCGAGGGCCAAGCCGGTGTGCTGCCCGATGGCGTTCATCAGGGCGAGCTGCTCGGGCGTGAAGGTGTAATTGGCGATGGAACTGTCGACGTACATCGCGCCGTAGATGCGGTCGCGGTACTTGATGGGCGAGCAGATGGCTGAGCGGATGTGCCCGCGCTGCACGCTGTCGCCCTTGGCGAATCGCGGGTCGGTCATGGCGTTGCTGCTCAGGACGCCCTCGCCCTTCTTGGCGACGTGCTGGAGGATCGTGCGGCTGACGTGGATCTTGGCGTCGTCGAGATCGCGCGGGGCGATCGCGTACTTGACGACGGCGGGCTTGGGAGCTTCGTCGGGGTTCTCGCCCATTTGCAGGATGAACCCGCGCTCGGGCTTGAACTCGGCGAAGATCACCTCCATCACCTGGCGGAGCAGTTCCTGCCGCTCGGTGACCTGCGTCAGGATCGTCGTCAGGCGGTAGATGACGCGGAGGTGGTCGACCGCGGCGGCCCGGGGCTCGGGCTCGGACATCAGGACCGAGTCGGCGTTGCTGCTGAGGGTGCGCTCGATGGAGGTATCGATCTGGTCGGTCCGCAGGACACGGATGACCTCGGGGTCTTTGAGCTCGGTCTGACCGAAGACAAAGAGGGTTGAGCCGGTGCGGATCTGGTCGCCGGGGCGGAGGCGGAGACGTTCGGCGATCTTGATGCCGTTGACGTAGGTCCCGTTCTGGCTCTCGAGGTCGCGGAGGTACCACGCGCCGTCGTCGGGCGTGAGTTCAGCGTGGCGGCGGGACACGGTGGTGTCCATGAGCGGGAGGGCCTCGCTCGACCGGCCGATGAGCTGAGGCTCATGGTCGGGGAGTTCGTAGGTCCGCCCTTTGTCGGGGCCTTGGATGACGGTGAGGACGAGCACGCCCGACGGTAGGCACAGCCAAGACAAGAATGAGACCATGTCTCATCTTCGCTTCGTGGATGACGGGTGTAGAAATCACCCGGCCCGGTCGGTTAGGATGCGGAGCATGACAGCCAATCCACCCACCAGTCTGAAAAGGTCTGCGGCTAAGGCCGCTGGGGGCGGGCTGCTCGCTTCGGTGGTGCTCGGCGGGCTCATCGGAGCGTTCACGGCGAGCGTGGGGTACACGGCGCACGACGCGCGGGCGACCTCGTATCTCTCCGACGACCCCAAGGCGTGCATCAACTGCCACATCATGAACGACCAGTACAACAGCTGGTCGAGCGGTTCTCATCACAGCCGCGCGACGTGCAACGACTGCCACGTGCCTCACGATTCGGTCGTGAGCAAGTACGCGGTGAAGGCCGAGCACGGATACCGGCACTCGAAAGGGTTCACGTTTCAGGATTTCCACGAGCCGATCCGGATCACCAAGGGGAGCCGGGACGTGGTGATCGACAATTGCGTTCGCTGCCACGAGGCCATGACTCAGGAAATCCGCCTGGCCGCGCCGGGACACGGGGCGAGCGGGGTTTCGGGCGGCGTCGATTGCCTTCATTGCCACGCCTCGGTCGCGCACGGCACCACTCGTTGATTCGATGCTGACAGGAGCACACCGATGAACACGTCTTCCACAGCCACACGCGGGGCCATCTCAAAGCCGGTGGTTTTCTGGACCGCAGCGATCGTCTTTGGAGCGGGGACCATCGCGGCCATGATGCTTTATGGGAACATCACGCGGCGGAAAGTCGAGGCCGAGAGCTCGGTTCTCAAGATCGCGACCATCACCGAAACGACGATCGATCCGGCCGAGTGGGGAAAGAACTTCCCCCGGCAGTACGACGGGTACATCAGGACCGCGGACAACGCGCGAGCCCGGGGAAAGTGGAGCGAGGGCAGGCCGCCCGAGACGGACGGGACGAGCGGCGGTGATCCGAACTCGAAAAAGGCGGAGTCCAAGCTCGACAGCGACCCCAGGCTCCGGACGATCTTCAACGGGTACGCGTTCGCGATCGACTACCGCGAGCGTCGCGGGCACGCGTTCATGCTCGACGACCAGCGTGACACCGAGCGGGTGAAGCAAAAGCAGCAGCCCGGGGCGTGCCTGAATTGTCACGCGTCCAACGTGGTGGCGTATCGCGAGGCGGGGATCGGGCACGGCGCTCCGGGCACCCTGGAAGACCCGCTTTCATCCGAGGCGGGACGCAAGCAGCTTTTCACCGGGTGGGAGCACACGAATTCGATCCCTTACGCGGAAGCGACGAAACTCGTTGCGCACCCGGTCTCATGCTTGGATTGCCACGATCCCAAGACCATGTCGCTCCGCATCACCAAGCCCGCGTTCATGGAGGGGATCGCCGCGCTCGCCAAGTCCGACGATCCGGTCCCCCACTTCCCGAGCGTGGAGCAGTGGCGCAAGGGGGATCGGGCGAAGGACTATGACGCGAACCTGCTGGCGAGCCGGCAGGAAATGCGTTCGATGACGTGCGGGCAGTGCCATGTCGAGTATTACTTCAAGGGCGACCAGAAGCGCCTGACGTTCCCGTGGATGAAGGGGCTCAAGGCGGAGCAGGCCGAGGCGTACTACGACGAGACGGGGTGGAACGACTGGACGCACAATGACTCGGGCGCGAAGGTCCTCAAGGCTCAGCACCCCGAGTTCGAGCTCTGGAGCCAGGGCGTGCACGCCCGCAGCGGCGTCTCGTGCGCGGACTGTCACATGCCCTACAAGCGCGAGGGCGCGATGAAGTTCACGGACCACCAGGTCCAGACGCCGATGGCGCACGTGAATCTGTCGTGCCAGACGTGCCACAACTACACCGAGTCGGAGATCCAGAGCAGGGTGGACCAGATCCAGGACCGGACCAAGGCGATGCAGGTGCGGGCTGAAGTCGCGGTCGTCGAACTCATCGTCGCGATCAAGCAGGCCAAGGAGGCGGGCGGCACGGACGAGCAGCTGCAGTCGGCGCGTCTGCTCCAGCGCAAGGCTCAGTGGCGGGCCGACTATCTCAACGCAGAGAACTCGTTCGGGTTCCACGCGCCCGCCGAGAGCCTGCGGATCCTCGGCGAGTCGATCGACTACGCCCGGCAAGGGATCACCGAGGTTGCCAAACTCGGGCTTAAGACCGCGGCACCCAAGGCTCCATAGGCCCAATCCATAGGCCTAACGATGAGCCCTATGCTCGGGCATGAACCGAGCCCTCATCGATCTCTTTGACGCTGGTGCTGACATCCCCGCCCGGGCGATCGCCGGGCTTTCGCAGGCTGAACTTAACGCGTTCCCGGTGGCGGGGACATGGTCGATCCAGCAGATCATCGTGCATCTGTGGGAGAGCGACCTCGCCGCGTCGCACCGTATGAGGCGGATCATCGCGGAGGAAACACCCCTTCTGATCGCGTACGACGAGACCGCGTGCGCCCAGTCGCTGTTCTATGACCGGGAGGATCTGACGCGGGTCTGCCGGTTGTTTGACGACAACCGGCGGATGACGGCGGACCTGCTGCGGCGGCTCCCCGACGCGGCGTTCGCACGCGTGGGGATCCACAACCAACGCGGCAAGGTGACTCTTGGCGACATGGTGCAGATCTACATCGACCACATCCGCGGGCACATGGTGCACCTGCTTCGCAAGCGGGAGATGCTCGGGAAGCCCTTGACGATCAAGGCGCCATGAACGAAAGACCCCACGCTTGCGCGTGGGGCTCGTTGACGACGAACTTGGTGAATTCTTCTTACTTGAAGATCAGAACGCTGGGCGTCATGAGCAGGACAGGTTCCTTGCGGAGTTGCAACGTGGCCTGCATCCCCTGGCGGACCTGCGTCCAGGCGGTGCCGAAGAGTTCCTGACCGGCCGCGTCGATCCCCGCGAGGGGCGAAACCGCGGGCATCTTCACGCCCGGGGCGCTCACCATGCCGCCGAAGGTGTCCTCGATCATCTCGGGGATGCTTTTGGGTCCCGGGTAGTGCATGACGCCGGGGTCGGACAGGCCGAGTTCCTTGCCAAGATCGCGGATGGCTTCGTCGAGCCCGCCGATCTTGTCGGCCATCTTCAGAGCGACCGCCTTGTCGCCGGTGAAGAGGCGTCCCTCGGCGGTCTTGCTCAGGTCGATCCCGGGGCGACCGGCGGTGACGCGGCTGGTGAACTGGTCGTAGGTGTCGGTCATCTTCTTGCGGATGACGCCGATTTCTTCGGGCGACCAGGGCGAGGTCGAGCGGAACATCTCCGCACGCGGGCCGCGCGAGCGGTCAACCACGTTGATCTTGAAGGTCTTGTAGAGCCCTTCCATCGAGATGCGGCCACCGACGACGCCGATGGAGCCGACGATGCTGGAAGGGTTGACGTAGATCTTCTGACCGCCGACGGCGGCGTAGTACCCGCCCGAGGCGGCCATGCTGCCGACGGAGACCCAGACGGGCTTCTTGGCGGAGAGCTTCTTGAGGCCTTGATAGATGACCTCGGACGCGCTGGCGGAGCCGCCGGGCGAGTTGATGCGGAGGACGACGCCCTTGATGAGGTCTTCTTCGAGGAGTTCCTCGATCATGCGCCGGATCGTTCGGCTGCCGACGGAGCCCTCGCCGCCCATGATGCCGCCCGAGGTCGAGTCGCCGTCGACGATCGCGCCGTCGATGTGAAGGACCGCGATCGTGGGCACTTTGGGGGTGGTGTCGGGCTTCTGCGAGAGCTTGGTGAGCATGGCGAAGGGGTTGGAGACATCGAGAGCCTGTGTGTCGCCGCCGAGGACAGTGTCGTCGAGCTTCATCTCGCGGCCGTACCCCTTGTCGAGATGGTCGACGAGCTCGGGATAGTCGAGCGGGCCGTCAGCCAGCCCTGCCTTCTGGGCGGCGGCGGAATCGGCAAGCCAGAGATCGCTGAAGGCCTGGTCGAGCTTGGCGTCGTCGATCTTGCGATTGGTCTTGAAGGTGGCGCGCATGTTGCCGTAGAGGCTGTCCATGAGCTGATTGATGTTCTGGTCCCAAGCGGGGCTGGGCTTGCTGTTGACCATCATCTCGTTGGCGCCCTTGTAGTCGCCGACCTGGACGAACTGGGCGCTCAGGCCTGCCCACGCGAGGGTGTCGGCGAGGAACATCTCTTCCGCGTGCATGCCGGTCATCATCACGGGCGCGCCGGACATCGTGAGGACTTCGTCGGCGTACGACGCCAGGAGCAGTTCGGAGGTGCCGTAGGCCTCGGAGAAGACATGGACCTTCCTGCCGAGCTTGCGAGCGGCGGTGATGGCGGCCCCGAGTTCTTCGGTCTGGGTGCGGGAGAGGGTGGCGTCCTTGAGGCGGATCACCAGGCCCGCGTACTTGGTGCTGCTCCCGATGCGGTGGATGCTGCTGATGGCATCCGAAAGCGTGAGGTGCCCTTCACTCCCGGTGAGCCACGCGAGCGGGCTGGGCTGCTCGTGCAGAGCCCCGTCGATCTCCATGAGGGCGACGGTGTCTCCGACGACCGCAGGGGCGGCGTGGCGAACGGGGAGGGGGGCCAACTCGGCGAGGGGCTTCGAGGCGTACGCGGTCCCGGCGAGGGACACGAGGGCGAGGGTACCAACAACAGCACGGAACGCGAGCGAACAACGCATGCGGATCTCCTTCGGTGTGATATACCGTCGATGATAGCGGTGGTTTCACGCCGGACCCGCAAACCCCGCAACGCGGGTCAGTCGTACCCGAGTTCGCGAAGGTCGTCCTCTGACAGCCCGAACTGGTGCCCCATCTCGTGGAGCAGCGTTACCATGATCTCTTCGTAGACCGCGTCCTCGCCGCCCGGGCCGGTGTCGTCGTCCTCGATGAAATCCGGCCTGGGTTCCCATCCGCCCGCGAGGGAGAGAATGCCCTCGCGGAAGAGATGGATGTTGCTTGTCAAGGCGGGCGATTCAACCGAGGCGTCGATGTCGGGCGTCCCTGAGTGAAGGCCGCAGATCTCGAGGGCCGCCTCGGTGTCCCGCGGGTCGATATCCAGGTCTTTGAGCATCGCGGGCGTGGGGCGGTCGAGCACCACGACGGGAACCTCGTCGAGGAGTTCGTGGAGCCGGTCGGGGAGCGTTCCGATCGCTTCCTCAACCAACGCGTCAAACCTGGCCTGCTCGATCTCGGTCACCGATCCATCCCCTTCATCGCAAACGTGATTCCGCCCTGCCCGGCAGCGAGGGCGCGATCGTATCCAGATGGAGCGGCGGGGCGATGATGGAGTGCCGCAACCGGAGCGTGTCGATGAGCACGCCGCCCAGCCCGAGAAGGGTGAGGAACGAGCCGACCGCGATCACCGCGCCGCCCAGACCCGCGAGCAGGTCGGATCGGTCCGTGGGCAGCCCGGGCGCGCCGAGACGAAGAACGTCGCCCAACGCCGCGAGACCGACCGCGGACAGGATCACCAGAAGGGTCTGTCGATCGACTCGTCCTGTGCGCATGAGGAGCGATCGGGAAACGAGCAGCCTGCCGTTGGGACGAATCCCGAGAATGATCACCGCTATGCACGCCGCGCAACCGAGCCTCAGCAAAGACCGGAGGGGGCCCCACCGCGGATCGATCGCGGTGAAGGGCGAGGCGGCGGCGGTGTCGATCACGGCGTGGATGTGCCACGTCAGGTACGCGAGCGGAAGGTGCGCCAGGCACGCGAGCGCGGCGGCGAGGCTGTGGAGGAGCGAAATCTTCGCGTGCGGGCGCACGAACGCGATCGCGAAAAGCCCGGCCATCGCGAGCGCGAAGGCGGGGACAGACCGCCACTCGAGGGCGAGCGAGAGGTCCGGGCCACCGAGGGCACGGACGATCTCCTCGGAGCGGAGCAGCAGAATGGAGAGAGCGGCGGCGAGACACGAAACACCCCACAGGATCAGCGAGAAGGCCGTCAGGATCGGGAAGTGAATCGGGGAGAGTTCTCGGGCGTGCGGATCGACCGTCGCGAGGATCGTTCCGCGGACGGGGGTGCCGCACTCGGGGCAGACAGTCAGGATGGAAAGCCCGCGGAGGTTGTACCGGCATTTTGCGCACGGCAGATCGCCCGTGAGAACCCGAATCCACGCTTCTGCGGGGACTTTGGCACTGTCAAAGGGCACAGCATCTGGCGTTTCTGGTGAACGTTCGGTCACGAACCATCGGCTCCCATGCGGACCGCTTTGCCCGCAACTCGAAGTCTACACGAAATCTTTGCGCCATACAAGCACCGAGAGGCTCCCCTATCCTCGGCCCTATGGCACGAGTCGTGAAGCTGGTCCAATCCGCGCCTCTGAAAATCGAACCCGGGCACGAGAAGCCGGTGTGGGTGTGCACGTGCGGACTGTCGAAGACCTTTCCGATCTGTGACGGATCCCACAAGTCGACCGCGAAAGTCGAAGCGCCCGGCAAGCTCTACCACTACGACCCGGTCACGTTGGCGGTGATCAAGGTTGAGGACGAGGCTGCGAACTGAGGAACGCGTCTAGTCGAGCAGACTGGCGATCAGTTCGATGGGGTGCTGCGCGTGGCGTCCGGTGCCGTCGTGGATCTGGTGGCGGCAACTCGTGCCGGGTGCGCACACGGCGGCGTCGGGGGCTTTGCGAAGTGCGGGGAAAAGGGTAAGGTCGCCGATCTTCATCGAGAGGTCGTAGCGGTCGGTGGTGTAGCCGAACGAGCCCGCCATGCCGCAACAGCCGGTGTCGAGAACCTTGAGGTCGTCGCCCAATCCGTCAACGAGGATCTCGCGAAGGATCTTGGCGGAGGTGTCGGCGCCCCAGAGGGCTTTTTGGTGACAGTGGCCGTGCAGCAGAACGTGCTGACTGGCGCGGGGGCGTGAGCGGAGAGAGCTTTGACAGAGGGTCTTGAGGCGGGCTGAAAGCCCGCCCCCCGCGGCGGTGTCACCCCCCGCGGACAGGTACTCCTCGGGCAGGTAGCACTTGGCGGCGAGTCTCTTCCGCAGGTTCATCGGCGTGCGCAGGTTGAGCTGGAGCCAATCGTCCTTCATCGCGGAAAGACACGAAGGCTCCGCGACGAGGATCGCCTCGACCCTGTCGTCCTCGATAAGCGGGCGGAGTCGTTCGAGGGTGGTGTCGATCTGTTCGATCGCCTCGGGCAGCAGGCCGGTTGAGATCAGGGCGCGACCGCAGCACCCCGCGTCGGCGAGATCAACGCGGTAGCCGAGTGCTTCGTAGACCTTTTTGGTCGCACGCCCGATGCCGGGCTCGTTGAACATCGTGAAGCAGTCGCCGAAAAGTGAAATCCGAGGCTTCGAGGACTCAGCCTCGGCGTGACGAGCGGGGAAGTCGTTCGCGAGCGACTTGGCGAACGCGGGGACGTCACGGCGGGGATCGATCCTGGCGAACTTCCTCAGGATCCACTTGGTGAGGCGTGTGCGATTCATCCAGTTGGCGATGCCGGGGGTCAGCGAGCCGAGGCGGTTGAGGGTTCGGACATGGCCGAACATCATCGCGGAAAGCGGCGGCCCCCCCGCTGCTTTGTACCGCTGGGCGGTGTATTCCGCCTTGAGCCTTGAGATATCGACGTTGCTGGGGCATTCGGTCTTGCAGGCTTTGCACGAGAGGCACAGGTTGAGGGTCTCGATGGTCGCCGGGTCGGACCACACATCACCCCCGCCCTGAGGGAGGGAGCTTTGAAGCTGACCGGAGATCGCGAGCCTGAGCGCGTTGCCGCGGCCTCGGGTGCTGTGGCGCTCGTCGAAGGTCGCCTGGTAACTCGGGCACATGGTGCCGCCGGTCTTTTTCCGGCAGACTCCGGCACCGTTGCACATCTCGACCGCGCCGTCGAATCCGTGCTGATCGTCGTAGTTGAAGAACGTGGTAACCGCCGGAAACGTGGTAGGTCCCGTCACGGTCGGCTCCACGCGGAGCTTCTGGGCGATGGACTCGATGGCACGCGGCTCAACGATGTTCCCGGGGTTGAGCAAGTTGCGCGGATCGAAGATGGTCTTGATATCGCGGAAGGCCTGCATGATCTCAGGGCCATAGAAACGCTCAAGAAGAGGCCCGCGGACGCGCCCATCCCCGTGTTCGCCCGACATGACCCCGCCGAGTTCCTTCGCAAGGTCGGCTGTCTCGAGTGCGATCGCCTGCATGATCTTGCGATCTTCGGGATCGTGGATATCGATAAGCGGGCGGACGTGAAGGACGCCGACGGAGGCGTGGGCCCAGTACGCGGCGATCGTGCCGTGCCTGGTGACGATGGCCCGGAGGCGTTTGACGAACTCGCCGAGGCGTTCGACCGGGATGGCGTTGTCCTCGACAAACGTGATCGGCTTACGGTCGCCGGGCACGCCGTGGAGCAGCGGCTCCCCCGCCTTGCGGAGCTTCCACGCGTTGAGCATCGCCTTGGCATCGGTGTGGTCCTGCTTGGCGACGCCGGGGACGACCTTGGCCAGGGCCGCGAACTTCTCTTTGATCTCGTCCGTGCCGGTGGTCGAGAAATACTCGACGTACAGCACCGCCTTGAGTGGCTTGCCATCGGCGGGGGGAGGCATGAGGTCGACGTAACGGCGGTACTCGGCGTTGGCCGCAGCCAGCCCGACCACCATGTCGTCGAGCAATTCCACCGCGCTGGGGCCTGTCGAGAGAATGGGGAGCACCGCCGCGATCGCTTCATCCAGATCGGAGAACCCCAGGACACTGAGCCCCTTGGCTTTGGGCTTGGTGTGAAGAGCGAGCCTCGCGCCGAGCGTGACGGCGAGCGTCCCCTCGCTGCCGCAAACGAGGTGGGCGAGGTTGACCTCCGAGAGATTGGCA
The DNA here is from genome assembly GCA_943369765.1 of Phycisphaera mikurensis NBRC 102666. Taxonomy (GTDB): domain Bacteria; phylum Planctomycetota; class Phycisphaerae; order Phycisphaerales; family UBA1924; genus UBA2396. Next base: position 138,060 of record CALROI020000004.1, read on the forward strand.
GGGTCCTTCTCGATGCCCGCGAGGATCATGTCGAGGGCGTACCCGGCGTTTCGGCGGACGGTCCTGGGGAATCGGGCCTTGATGACGGACGCAACGGGCAGAATCACATCGGCGATGCGCCGCGTGAGATCGCGGACCCGGCTGTCGCGAAGGGCGGCACCCTTCTCGAACGTCAACCGTGAGCCGTCCGTGAGCAAGACGTCCACGCCGAGCAGGCTCTCGCTGGTGCGGCCGTACTTGATCGAGCGCGAGCCCGCGGCGTTGTTTCCGACCGCCCCGCCGACGTTGCAGTGCTTGCTCGTCGCGGGGTCGGGAGCGAAGAACAGCTCAGTTGTCTTGGCGAGTTCGTCATTGAGGTCGTCGATGGAGATGCCGGGCTCGACTCGACACTCGCGGAGCGAAGCGTCGACCGAGAGCACCTTGCGGCAGTTGGCGGAGAAGTCGATCACGACCGCCCGGTTGGTGCACTGACCGGCGAGGGACGTGCCGCCGCCGCGGGGGAGGATCGGCAAACTCCGCGAAGCGCAGAACTCAACGGCGGCCACGGCATCCTGGACATCCGCGGGAATCGCGACACCCAGCGGCTCCACCTGATACAGCGACGCGTCGGTCGCGTACAGCATCCGGTTGTGGCGATCAAACCTGACATCGCCGCGGACCGCGTTGGCCAGTTCGCGAGCGACACCATCACGCTCGAGGTCGGTCATGGCGTGCGTGGGGACGGAGCCGGGATTGGACTTGAGGACTGGAAGCGCGGTCATCGGAGGGAGTCTAGACGAGCCCGGAGCGTCAGCGACGGGTTCGAACCGAGGATTGATACTGGAAAGATCTGCGGGCGCACCCCGTCGCTGACGCTCGGGGCTCGTCAATCGATCCGGATCACGAGCACCGCCCGGGGCGTCAGTTCGCTTGTGGGCTTGTACAGCGGCGCTCCGGCCTTGGCGACGGCCCGCCCGGTCAGCTCGTCGGTGGCCTTGTTTGTCGCGTCGGCGAATCCGGCAACGAGTCTGAGCCCGTAGTTCCGCTCGTGCTTGTCGCTCAGGTTCGCGACGATGAGGAACTTCTTCCCTTCGTGCTCGCGGGTGTACGCGTAGACCTTTGGCGAGCCGGCGTCGACCAAGGCCATCGTTCCAAGGCTCAGGGCCGGGTTCTCGCGGCGGAGACGGATCAGCTTCTTGTAGAGGCTCAGGAGGCTCTTGGGGTCCTTCTGCTGGGCGTCGACGTTTTTCCCAGGGACGTCCGTGTTGATCGCACGCCAGGGTGTCGAGCCGGTGGTGAAGCCCGCGTTCTTCCCGGCGGTCCACTGCATGGGCGTGCGAAGATCCTCGTCGGGCTTCTTGCCGACCATCCCGATCTCTTCGCCGAAGTAGACGAAGGGGATCCCCGGGCTCGTGAGCAGCAGCGTCGCGGCGAGTCTGGCTTTGGCCCAGGAGGCGTCGGGGGTGCTGCGGGTGCCCGCATCCCCGCCACCGAAGCGGGACATGACCCGCTCCTGATCGTGATTGCTCAGGAACGTGGAGTACTGCCCGCGCGGGTACTGGGTCAGGTTGACCTCCCACTGACGGTCGAGCTTTTCACGAGTGCCGTCGTTGATGGCGTCGATCGTCGCGTACGCCGTATGGAACTCAAAGCACGAGTCCAGTTCGTTGCCGATGTACGGGATGACCTGGGCGGTCTCGGCCCAGACCTCGCCGACGGTGAAGGCGTTCGCGTTCGCGCCCTTGTAGAACGTGTGGAACTGCTTGAGCCAGGAGTGCGTCGCGGGCGTGCTTTCCTGCTGCTGGCCTTCCTCGATGAGGTGGCGGATCGCGTCGATGCGGTACCCGTCGACGCCGCCGTTCTCCGGGAGCATCCACCATCGGACGACGTCGTTCATAGCGGCGGTCACGGCGGGGTTGCGGAAATTCAGGTCGGGCATTCCCTTGTAGAAGATCCCGTAGTAGTATCCCTCGGGCTTGCCCGTGCCTTCCTTGGGCCAGGGGTGCCAGACGTCCTGACTCCACGGGCCCTTCCACGCGGGCTTGGTGTCCTGCCAGACGAACCAGTCGCGCGTGGGGCTGTTGGGCTTGACGGCGTCGACAAACCACGGATGCTCCCACGAGCAGTGGTTGGGGACGAGGTCGAGGATGACGCGCATGTTGCGTTTCTTGGCCTCGGCCATGAAACGCTTGAAACTCTCGTTGTCCCCGTAGTCTTTCTCGATGCGTTTGTAGTCCGCGATGTCGTACCCGTGGTAGCTGGGCGAGTCCATGACGGGCATGAGCCAGATGGCGTTGACGCCCAGGTCGGTCGTGGAGTTGGGGTCGCCGTCGTTGAGGTAGTCGAGGCGTTCGATCAGCCCGTCGAAGTCACCGATGCCGTCGTTGGCGAGTGGGCCTTTGGTCGAATCCGCGAACGAACGGACGAAGATCTGGTAGAAGACCGCTTGGTTCCACCACTTCGTGAGATCGGGCTCAAACCGTGGCGTCGGCGGGCCGACGGGTTGCTGCGGCGTCGGGGCACTCGTGGTCGGATTGGTCGTTGCCTGCCCGTACGCGAAGGAGGCCAAGGCCAAGGACGCGGCGGCGGAAGTCGAGGTGTGGCGGCGCATGCGTGCTCCAAGGATGAAATCTCACAGAACGGTAGGACACGCGTCCCAATCGGCCACGAAATGTGGAGTTTGAGGTGCTCTGTGCATATCAATACCTATCGATGCGTGACGCAGACTTTGTCAAAGTCGCCAAGGCCCTCGCGGACCCGACCCGGTTCCGCATGCTGCAGGAAATCCGCGGCAAGGGATCGCTCAACTGCTCCCAGATCTGCGGGTGCTTCCCGTTGAGCCAGCCGACCATCTCGCATCATGTAAAAACCCTCGAGTCCGCCGGGCTCATCACGGTCCGCAAGGAAGGGCAGTACCACGTGCTCACCGCGTGCGAAGCCCGACTGGCGGCGTTCACCGGTGCGATCGAGGGCGTGGAACCTGTCACTACGAACGCCACCCAAACCCCAGGCGATGGAGCGACCCCCAAGGCCCGAAAGCCCAAGGTTCCCGCTGTCCGAAAGACGCGCAAAGCCTCGATTTGAAGGCATTTGCGCCCGGAATCGGCCCGAATCAAAGATTTTTCCTCTATGCGCTTGAACCTAACGCATTGATTGGCATCAATATGTCGCATCGATGAACATCGATACGTTCGCGACCCATCCCGGGCCGTGGCAAGGACAGGAGGCGGCGATGTCGGTCATCTATCGGGCGTTTACGGGACTGGCGGCGGGTGCGGTGGCGATCTCGGCGGCGAACGCGGCTGCGATCGATCTGGCGGCGTTTGCGGGGGCGGGCGGGGACCTTTCCCCGGAGCAGCCTTGCCCCTGCGTGTGTACATGCGACAAGAAACATCAGGACGCGGCCGGCGCGATCGAACGGATTGACGACGCCGCCGACAATGAACCAGAAATGATGGCTGGCGTGTCGGCCGAACGCTGATATCGTTGGTTTCGATCACTCACGGAGTAAAGGAACACACCATGGCGACCATCGCACTGATCACGGGCGGGAACAAGGGCATCGGATTCGAAACTGCCCGCCAGCTCGGCAAGAAAGGGATCACGGTCCTCATCGGTGCCCGCGACGAGCAACGTGGCTTGGCAGCCGTCGAGAACCTCCGAAAGGAAGGGATCTCGGCCAAATGGGTCGGCCTTGAAGTCACCGACGCTGCGTCGATCAAGTCTGCATTCGCCCAAGTCGAGCGCGAATTCGGGGTCGTGGACATCCTCATCAACAACGCGGGATGGCTCGACTACGCCACCGAGGGCGTCGCTTCGACCGTCTCGCTCGACACCCTCCGAAAGACCTTTGAGATCAACTTCTTCGGCCTGGTCGCGGTCACGCAGGCGTTCCTCCCGCTCGTCCGCAAGAGCGCCGCAGGTCGCATCGTCAACCTCAGCAGCATCCTCGGCAGCATCGCCGAGCACGCCGACCCCAACAGCCCGATCCATCAGGCCAAGCTCCTCGCGTACGACAGCAGCAAGGCGGCGGTGAACATGTTCACCAACCACCTCGCCCACGAACTCAAGGGAACGCCGATCAAGGTCAACGCCGCTCATCCGGGGTGGGTCAAGACCGACATGGGCGGGCCTCAGGCTCCGATGGAGCTTGTGGACGGCGCAAAGACCAGTGTTGAGTTGGCGACGTTGCCAGAGACCGGGCCCAGCGGCGGGTTCTATCACTTGGGCGTTCACATGCGGTGGTAAGCAGGGACACACCGCTGCGGGAGATCCATATGCTCGAACAAGAACTTCGAATTGCCACGTTCAATCTCCAGATACTCGACATGCTCACGCGAGATCTGACCGACGAGCACATCAAGACCAAAGCGAACGGTGTCGGTCACACCCCCGCGTGGATCCTTGGGCATCTGGCGATCGCGCAGGACTTTGCGCTCAAGATGCTGGGAGCGCCCACGCGATGTCCGGCGGAGTGGATGGGCTGGTTCGGCCCGGGGAGCAAGGAGGACGCCACGCCGAGCGTCACCAAGGCCGATCTCCTCCAAGCGATTCGGAGCGGGCATGAAGCGGTCGCCGATGCCGTCAAGCGAGCGGACGCGGGCCGCATCGATTCTCCCCACGGCATCGCGTTCTTGGCGGACACGCCGTTTGAGACCTTCGGGCACGCGATCTCGAATCTCATGACCGGACACGAGGCGATGCACACGGGGCAACTCTCCGCGTGGCGACGCCAGATGGGCTTCCCTCCCCTTTTCTAGATCTCTTGGAGCGCAGAGTGCCCACCCTCTTTGACCCCATCCGAGTCGGGCCGCACACCGCGCGGAACCGGGTTTTCATGGCCCCACTCACGCGCTCGCGCTCCGAAGAGAACGAGAACCCGACCGCCATGGTCGCGGAGTACTACGCGCAGCGTGCATCATCGGGGCTGCTGATCTCCGAGGCTTCGCCGATCTCTCCGCAAGGCCGCGGGTATCCGTTCACGCCGGGGCTTTTCACCCCCGCTCAGGTCGAAGGCTGGAAGCAAGTCACAGCGGCGGTCCACGCGAAGGGCGGGCTCATCTACGCGCAGTTGTGGCATGTCGGACGCATCTCGCACCCCGACTTCCAACCCGGCGGCGTGCTTCCTGTCGCGCCGTCGGCGATCAACCCCGGCGGAGAGTCACGCATGCCGACGGGCATGAAGCCGCGTGTGACACCAAGGGCCTTGGACATCGGCGAGATCCCGGGGATCATGGAAGACTACCGCCGCGCCGCGACCAACGCGATGGCCGCGGGATTTGACGGCGTCGAACTGCACGGAGCCAACGGGTACCTCCCCGACCAGTTCCTCCGCGACAGCACCAACCACCGCACCGACCGTTACGGCGGGTCCATCGAGAACCGGTCCCGCTTCATGCTCGAAGCCGCCCAGGTGTGCATCGACGTCTGGGGTGCCCCCCGCGTGGGCGTGCGGCTCAACCCATCGATCATCACTCCCGGCATGACCGATTCCACGCCCCATGAGACCTTCGGGCATGTCGTTCGCGAGTTGGGCAAACGGCGGGTGGGATACCTCCACATCATGGAACGCGTCTCGTACGACGCGACGCCGCCCAGTGACGAGGGGAACATCAACGTCGGGTACTTCCGCCCGATGTACGACGGCGTCCTGATCGCCAATTCCGGATTCACGCTCGACAAAGCCAAGCGGTACCTCAGCGAGGGCTGGGCCGACGCCGTCGCGTTCGGCAGGCTGTTTCTAGCGAACCCGGACCTGCCCGAGCGGCTTCGGCGACAGGCGGCGGGCGAGCCGGTGACGTTCAACGAGCCCGATCGTTCGACGTTCTACACTCAGGGTGCCAAGGGGTACACCGACTACCCCTTCTTGACGCCTGACGTTTCATAAAGGAGCCGACGATGCACGACGCCACGCTTTCACGCCGCACCATGTTCAAAGCCGCCGGGGTCGGCGCCGCGATGCTGGGCACGTCCTACGCCTCCGCGATGGTCGGGGGCACGCCCGCCACGCACGAGGAACCCAAGAGCAACGCGGGCAAGCAGGGCGCCGGGTTCTATCGGTTCACCCTCGGCACCATCGAGGGCACGGTCTTCACCGACGGCAATTTCGCGCTCCAGAACCCGCACCCGACCATCGCGGCTGAAACCACCAAGGAAGAACTCACCAAGGTGCTCGAGGGCGCGCTCCAGCCCACCGACCGCGTCTCCCTCGAGATCAACCCCGTGCTGCTCAAGATCGGTGCGGAGCGGATCCTCATCGACACGGGGTCAGGCCCCAACGGCCGCATGATGGACAACCTCCGCGCCTCGGGCACCACCCCCGAGCAGGTCACCGCGATCATCATCACCCACGCCCACGGCGACCACATCGGCGGCACCATCGCCAAGGACGGCTCTTTTGCCTTCCCCAACGCCAAGATCTTCATGGGCAAGGCCGAGCATGACTTCTGGACCGGTCCCGCCGACATGCCCAACAGCCGCATGCCCGCCGACGCCCGCAAGGGCGGCATCGACGGCGCCAAGAAAACCATCGCCGCCATCAAAAGCAAGCTCGAACTCGTCAAGCCGGGGGACAAACTCCTCAGCGGGCTTGAACTGATCGACAGCGCGGGGCACACCCCCGGCCACCTGTGCGTCTCCGTCGACGGGGGCTCCGAGAAAATGGTCATGATCGCCGACCTCGTGCACAATCACGTCGCGATGTTCCACAACCCTGACTGGACCATCGCCTTCGACACCGACCCCAAGGGCGCAGCCGCCGCTCGCAAACGCATTTTCCCGATGCTCGTCGCGGACAAAGCTCGCGTCTTTGCGTACCACCTCCCCTGGCCCGGGTTCGGGCGCGTTGGCCGACACGGCGACAGCTACTGGTGGGGCCAGGAAGCGTGGAACTGGGGCTAAACCTCAACGTTTGCAACTTAACCAAGATCACGCCGCGTCATAACGCGGCATTTTCAATGGCGAACTCGAAGTTGTAGTAGTGCTTCCCGGCCTCGATGTCGATCGTCATCACCCCGCGAAGGCCGACCAACTGGCCCGTGCCCGAGTCCGGCACCACCGAGATCGACTGCGTCGGCACGCCCCGCGCCATCGTGCTGCTGTGCTGTAGCACAAACGATCCCGCTCGCGGCTCGCCGCCGACCACGAGCGTCCCCTCCACCCGCTCCATTGCGACATACCCCGCCGAGCCTCTCGTGGCCGTCCGCACCGCGAGCATCTGACCCTTGCTCACCCCAGAAAGGTCGCCGCGGTATCGCTTGTCCAGCGACATCCGCCCCACCATCGGATCGCCGACCCCGGGCTGTTCAGCCTGCGGCGTCATCACCACGTCAAACTCGCCGCGAACTCGATGACTCACGTTTCCCACCTTCCATCAACCCGCACACCTTACCGCTCGAGCAACGCTTCCGCTGCGATCATCGTTCCGCCCGGCATGGTCAGAGTCGCCTGGATCATCGTTCGGCCGCGGGCCCCATCCGTCGACACACCGCCCCCCACCCACGCGGGCACCCCCGTGAGTTGCATTCGATAGGTGCGCGTCGCCGGGTCGAACATCGCCGCGTTGGTCGCAAGATCCGACAGATCGATGTCCCATCGTTGCGACTGGTCGCCCGGCGGAGCCGAGACTGAGTCGGCACCCACACCCGCCTGCTTCTGCCGAACCAGCCTCACCAGCACTGCGCCCACGCCCTTGGTCGAGTCGCCCCACGCATCGCGCAATTCCAGATGGACCACGACCTCGGCCGGGCCTCCACCTCCCACGGCACCCGCTGCGCCTTTCACGTTCACCGTCCGTGTCAACGGATGGATCCGGAGAGAGACCGGCCCGAACGGGTTCGACGCCTGGACGCCCCCCCGCACTGGCACGGTTGGCGACGAGGACGTCGTCCAGGAGCAACCCGTCACGAAAGTCACGAGCCCGAGCGAGAGGACCGACGCTATGCGGAGAAGATTCACGCCTTGAGTCTACCCCGGGCGACGGCGAACCGGGACGACGAGACCGGCGTATGCTACTGATACTCCATTCTCATTGAGAGGACCCCCCGATGTTCAGCCTGCGCCCGCTCGTTTATCTCGTGTTCGCTCTGTCGCTCGTGGTTCTCACCGGGTGCGACGGCAAAAAGGGCCGCGCTCCTGGTCCGATCCGGGCGGTTGTGACCATCGCCCCCCTCGCCGGGCTTGTCAAACCCCTGCTCCCAGCGTCGGCGGAGGTCAAGATCCTGATGGCCCCTGGCCGCAGCGAGCACGGGGAGGAATTCACCGCCGACGACCTCGCCACCCTCGCCAAAGCCGACGTCGTCGTCCTCGTCGGCATGATGCTCGAACCGAAGGTCGAAGCCTTCCTCAAAGACCATCCCGACCCGGCCCGGCAGGTCGTGAACTTCGCCGATACCGTCGGGATCGAGGGCCTGGCCGCTTGCGACCATGACCACGCCGCGGGCGACCACCACCATCATCACGATGCCGAGGACCCGCACCTGTGGCTGGACCCCAATCTCGTTGCCAAGGTCGTGCCGGCGATCCGAACAGCCGTCGCAGCCGCCACAAAGTCCACGCCTGATTGGAACGAGTCCAAGATCGCCGCCGCCGAGGCCGACCTCTTGGCTGAAATCAAGCGTGTCGACGACGAGTACAAGGCCGCTTTGGCCCCGCACGCCGGCAAGGGGATCGTGACGCACCACGCTGCATGGGGACGTCTGGCCGATCGGTACGGGCTTGAGGTGGCCGAGGTGCTCCGCCCGGTGGAAAGCGTCGAGCCCGACGCAGCCCACACCGCCGCCATCATCGCCGCGGTCAAAGCCTCGGGCACCGGCGTCATCTTCGTCGAGCCCGCGTACGACCGTCGGTCCGCCGAGCGCGTGGCACAGGCCGCCGGGGCGCGACTCGTCACCATCGATCCGCTGGGCACCGGCGACTGGGACGCGATGATGCGGGCCAACCTCGCGGGCTTCCTCGACGCCTTCACTTCCTCCTCCCCCACCACTCCCACCACTCCCGCCGCCCCCACTCCCGCCGCCGATCCCGCCAAGACCCGTTAGACTCTCCTCATGCAGATCGCGCCCTCGAACGATGCCGCGGTGGTCTACGACGCGGTGTCGTACGCCTACCCGCACGCCCCCGCCGACCAGCGTCGAAGCGGCAAGGGCGGGCCCGCGCTCGAAGGGCTCTCCTTCACCGTCCGCGCCGGCGAACGCCTCGGCATCCTCGGCCCCAACGGAGGCGGCAAAAGCACCCTCCTCCGCCTCACCCTGGGCATGATGGAACCCACCGCCGGCCGCATTTCCGTCTTCGGCCTCTCGCCCCGCGAAGCACGCCGCTCCCGCGTCGTCGGCTACGTCCCCCAGCGAAGCGAGGCTGAGTCCGCCTTCCCGCTCTGCGTCCGCGAGGTCGTCACCATGGCCGCCACCGTCGGCCTGCCGCCTTGGCGAGGCGTCTCGTCCGACGCCAAAGCCCTCGTCTCCCGCTGCCTCGCCCTCGTCGGGGCTGAAGACCTCGCCGAACGGCACATCGGCGCACTCTCCGGCGGGCAAACCCAGCGCGTCCTCATGGCCCGCGCCCTGGCCGCCTCCCCCAAGCTCCTCCTCCTCGACGAACCCACCGTCGGCATCGACGCCGCCGGTCAGCGTCAGTTCAGCGAGATGCTCCAACGCGTCCAGGGTGAGCTCGGCGTCACCATCATCATCGTCAGCCACGACCTGCGCACCGTCGCCGCCGGCTGCGACCGCGTCGCGTGCCTCAGTCGCACGCTCCACTTCCACGCCGCACCCGCAGGCCTCACGCCCGCCGTGCTCGCCGAGGTCTTCCGCCACGACGTCTCCGCGATCTTCGGCGACATCCACATCGACGCCCACTCCGCTGGCGACTGCGCCGGCCATCACCACTCAACCGCGCCCAACGCCACCGTGACCCTCGGCCTGCCCGCGAAAACCAAGAAGGCGGACGGCCCTTGAAAATCTTCGAGTACCTCCGCGACTTTCCCTCGGTCTTCTGGCCCCCAGTCCTCGGGGCCATCTGCCTCGCCCTTCTCTGCGCCTGGCTCAGCGTGCTGGTCGTCCTCAAACGCCTCGCCTTCATCGGCCAGGGCATCAGCCACGCCGGCTTCGGCGGCATCGGCATCGCCGCCGTCCTCGGGCTCGCCTCCGCAGAAGCCGCCAGCACCGCCACCGGCGCCCTCGCCCAGTTCGGCGTCGTCCTCGCCTTCTGCGTCGCCGCCGCCCTCGTCGTTGGGTTTCTCGCCACGCCGAGCGGCAACTCCTCACGCCGTTCCGGCAGCTCGGGCGCAACCCACGAGGACACCGCCATCGGCATCGTCCTCGTCGCGTCGATGGCTTTGGGCTCGATCCTCGTCCGTCACTACGCCCCGACTTTCCGCTGGGAAGACTTCCTCTTCGGCTACCTCATGAACACCGGCTGGACCGACGCTGCGGTCGCTGCGGGCGTCACGCTCGCGACCCTCGCGACGCTCTGGTGGGCCCGCCGCCCGCTGACGTTCTGGGCTTTCGACGAGCCCGCCGCCGAAGCGTTCGGCGTCCGAGGCCAGGCGGTCCGCATCGTCGTGATGACGATCCTCGCCCTCGCCACCGTCACCACGATGAGGCTCGCGGGCGTCGTCCTCGCGTCGGCCCTCCTCATCCTCCCCGGCGCGATCGCCCTCAAGCTGAGCGTCCGCTCGGGTGCCGTCCTCGCCCTGAGCGTCGCCGCCGCCCTCATCGGCGTGATCGGCGGGCTCGTGCTCGGGTTCGAGTACAGCTGGCCCCCGGGCCCGAGCATCGTCCTCGTGCTGACCGCCGCCTTCGCCGCGGTCTCGTGCTGGCGCGGGCTCGCTTCACGCTCGGCGTGACGAGCCAAGAATGGCAGGCAACCCTTCTCAAGCCACCCGTCGAGACGCCGCCCGGAGCCCCCATGAAAGCCGAAACCCTCCTCGCCGAACTCAACCGCCTCCGCAAAGACCTCGACGAGGACAAAGCCGACCTCGAATGGCTCACCCTGCACCACGCCTTCGCGTTCATCAGCTACAAGATGACCGAGTTCAAGAAGTACGTCGAAGAACAGACCAAAGCGGGAGCGTTCGACGAGGCGGAGGGCGGGTAAGGGAGAAAAGCACAAAGCACAAATGAAGGCGCCGAGCGCGCGTCATTTGTGCTTTGTGCTTTGTGCTTTCTGCTTCAGGCCGCCTGCGCCTGCTCACCATCGTCAAAGCTCAGCACGCCCACCACACTCCCGCCGCCGCCCGCGAGGTCGAAGCTCACGAACGAGGACCAGTCGCTGGCGGCCTCGGCCCGCGCGGCTTTGACGCGGTATTGAACGATTCCCGTCGACAGCATGGGGTTGGGGTCGATGAACGCCTTCTCCGCCGTGCCGCCCATGGCGATCCACGCGGGCTCGCCGGCGCGTTTGCGCTCGACAAGAAAGAAGATCCCGCTGCTGGCCCCGCTGGGCGTGGCCTTCCACGTCAGCGTGACGACGCCGCCGGGGCTGACGCTGCCGTTGAAATCGGTGGGCACGCTCGGCGCGGGCACCGGCGTCGGCGGCGCGGGCGGATCAATGCTCGCGAGGGCGTAGACGTTCGGGTTGTTGGTCGTCTCGGCGAAGGCTTTGATGGTCGCGATGAGGTCGCGAGCCAGACCATTCATGGTGTTGGACGCGGTGTAGAACTCGACGGTCGCGTTCTTCGCAGCGGCACGCGCCGCCTCGGCGTCATTAAACTCCGTGCGGCACGTCACCGCGGCATTTTTTACATTGGTGGCTTGCGCCGCCGAAATTCCAATCGCCAGCGCGTTCGATTGCCACTGGGTGATACGGGCTTCCATCCACTCAAGCTTCTGACGACGTGATCCTTCGAAATTAGCCATGACTGATCTCCTTGTGAGAACCAGTCTTGCTGGTTCTGACAAAGGCCATCGACGAAGTTTGTCCGCGACTTCAGAGAAGGTCAGAATTCACCACAGAGACACAGAGGCACAGAGGCCCAGAGAAGAAGAGAGTGGGGCGAGGGGAAGGTGTCATCATCGGCGAAAAATGGCCGGATAAGCGTTGCAAACGTCATGCACCGACCGATTCGATGCGAAATCGCGGCTGTTCTGACCGGAACAACGCCTGTTCCGACCGCAACAACCTCTGATTCGGTCGGAACAGCAGCTGTATCGACCGAGATTGCGCCTGTTCCGACCGGTACACACGCTTTACCGACCGAGATTGCACCTCTCCCGACCGGAACAGCCGCTGTACGGACCGAGATTGCTCCTGATCCAGCCCGCAATGGCCCATGCTTCTGCAAACCCAGAAGCACGCCACCCGCCCCCGGGCCCCACCGCCCCTTGAACTGGATCGGAGCCTACACTGGCGAATCGAGGAGTCCTCCAACGGGGACCATGAGCCTGCGGGCACGTGCATTTTGGCTTCGATCCGGTCGTCGCAAGGCGACTGAGTACAGAGTGCTAGAGGTCGAAAGGCCTTCCGGAGCGCTGACCATGCCGCGAAATTCCGCGCGAAATGACCAAGTAGAAGGCCGAGATTCGCAAAGCCGTCCAGGTGCTTTGATCGAAGAAGCCGCCCGTTTGACAACTCGATTGGCTGCGGTTGAACAGTATCTTGCAAACGTCAGCTGGAAGGCTGAAACTAGCGTCGCCGGTGAGGATCTGATTCTCGCCTTCGAGCGGAGCAAGGGCACCTGGTGCCTTAAGTGCACACTCACACCTTCCATGGAGCCGCAATACTGGAGCGAAATCCTGTTGAAGGACGCCTCGATTACAGTAAAATCTAAGGTGGCCAAGCTGCTCCCCTTGTTGATCGAGAGTATGCGATCCGAGTTTGAAGAACGTCTGAGGGAGCTGTCAGAAGCGAATGCAGCACTCGACGAGGTGAACCAAGCGCTTAGCAAGGCGGGTGCGTGAATGGCAACCCGTCAATCCTCTCCCATCTTTCACGCCCGCGTGCGTGACGGCCTCGGCATTGGCATCTTCGTGCTTTTTGCCCTTTGCATCATCGCAACTCTGAAGGCGAAGCAGCCTTCCTTCGCGAACCTCGCCACACTGCCTTGCGGGCTTCTGCTCGTCCTCGTTGTTCGTTCCTCTGGTCGGACCGTCGGTCAGGCGGACGAATCCTCGGCGAGCGTGGACACGTCCAAGGGCACCATGTCGTTTCAGGATTCATCCAAGGTGGACGAGCCGTCAAAGCGGAAAGCGTCCTGAGTCGTAGCAGCTCCTATCCCCGTGTCGAGGCGACACGGGGATAGAGGAAAAAGACAAACCCCACGCTGGCGCGTGGGGCTCGTTGGCTTTCCCTGTTCGCTTGTCGCGTGTCGCTGTTCGCCCCTGTCGCGGTTCGGGCGCAGCCACGGGCAGGACGCCCGTGCTCCATGCCTTTGGGGGGGATGGGGGTCAGACGGTCATGATCTCTTTGGTCTTCTGCTCGACCAGCGTGTCCACCTTCGCCTCGAACTTCTTGAGCAGCTCCTGGATCTCTTCCTTGAGCTTTTCGAGGTCGTCCTCGGCGTAGGCCTTGGCCTTGTCATTCTTGAGTTGGTCCGCGTGCTTGTTCGCGTCGCGGCGGACGTTGCGGATCGCCACCTTTTGCTCTTCGCCGACCTTTTTGACGTGGGCTCCGAACTGTTTGCGGCGTTCCTGCGAGAGGGCGGGGACCATCACGCGGAGCTGCTTGCCTTCGGAGATGGGGTTGAGGCCGATCCCAGCCTGCTCGATCGCGGTCTTGATCGCCCCGAGCGACTGCGTGTCGAACGGCTTGACCAGGAGCTGCGTCGGCTCGGGGGAGGAGATCGCCGCCATCGACTTGAGCTCCGTCTGTGCCCCGTAATAGTCCACGCGGATCGAGTCGATCAGGGCGGGCGTCGCACGCCCGGTGCGGACGGCTTTGAACTCGTGCTCGAGGTGCTTGATGGATTTCTCCATGTGCTCTTCGGCGTTGAGAAGGATGGTATCTGGGTCCATGGATATACCTCGCGGTTGGATGTGAAGGTTGGGGGGGGTGTGGGGGTGGGGGGAGTTTATGCGTGGACGAGGGTGCCGATCGACTCGCCCTGCACGACCCGCCGGATGTTCCCCGGGGTGTCGAAATTGAAGACGATGACCGGGATCTTCTGGTCCTGGCAGAGGGCGAAGGCCGCCGTGTCCATGACCTTGAGGTTTTTGCTGATCGCCTCGGCGAAGGAGAGCGTCTCGTACCGCTTGGCCGAGGGGTCCTTCTTGGGGTCGGCGGTGTAGACGCCATCGACCTTGGTGGCTTTGAGGATGACCTCGCACTTGAGCTCCGCCGCGCGGAGGGCGGCGCAGGTGTCGGTGGTGAAGAACGGGTTGCCCGTCCCCGCCGCCAGCACGACGACCCGGCCCTTTTCAAGATGCCGTATCGCCCGCCCGCGGATGAACGGCTCGGCCACCGTCTTCATCTCCACCGCGGACTGCACCCGCGTGTCCAAACCCTGCGCGATGAGGGCTTCCTTGAGGGCGATCCCGTTGATGACCGTCCCGAGCATCCCCATCTGGTCGGCGGTCGCCTGCGCGATGTGCCCCGCCGCCGCCAAGGTCGCTCCGCGGATGATGTTGCCCCCCCCCACCACCACCGCGACCTGGGTCCCCACCGTGGCGGCTTCCTTGACCTCGCGCGCGATGACGTTGAGGCACTCGGGATCGATCCCGAACGACCCCGGCCTAGCGAAGGACTCGCCCGACAGTTTGAGCAGAACGCGGCGGTACCGTGGGGCTGATGTTGATGGGCTCATAGGGGTGGGTTGGTTCTGGGGGCTGTCGGTTTCGAAGGAACGTTCCGGAAGTGTTGTAGCGTCCGCCGGGTCCCGGTTCAATCTTCGCTTCCGGGAATGTTCGTCCGAACCGCGAGCGCACCGGGCACGAATTGACGTCCAACGACCAGCCCCTGAACCCTTGGGGCTGCAATCCGGTAGGCTGAGCGCACGAACGAGCGAAAGCACGTTCCGAGAGCCCGACACCCCCACCCCCCCCCTCGGTCTTCGGCCAAAGTGCCCGTCGAACCGATGAGAACAATGCATGAACGCACCGACGGCGACCGACCCTGAGTCGTTCGCACCCAACCAGAATTCGGGCCGTCCTTTAGGCCTGTCTCCACGCCTCAAAATGTGGATGCGCAACGCCCTCGTCGCGGGGATTATCGTGTCGGCCGGATTCCACCTGTTGGGGGGATTCATGGCGACCATGATCTACTTCGCGGGCCCCGCCGGGAACGGCCAGCCCGGAGACGCGGGCGGAGGCGGCGGGGTGGAAATGGCCCTGATGACCGAGGGGGAGTTTTCCGCCCTGGCTGCGGGCGGGTCCGATGACGCGATGAGCAGCCTGGGGCCCACACCGACCGACGCGTTCCCGAGCGACGACCAACTGAGCGGGCCCCCGGGTGACAACGCGACCACGGGTGACGCGGGCGGCTCGGACACCAACGGCGGGCTCGGCGGCGGCGGGGACATCACCGGCGGCGCGGGTCTCGGTGGCGGGCAGGGTGGCGCGGGCGGCGGCGGGACGAGTTTCTTCGGCGTCGAGGCCAAGGGCGACCGGATCGCCTTCGTCGTCGACACGTCGGGCTCGATGATCGGGGACCGGCTTGCGGAACTCAAGAGCCAATTGACCTCGGCGATCAGCGAGATGACGGAGACTTCGTCGTTCCTCGTGGTGCCCTTCTCCACCGAGGCCTTTGCGCTGGGGGGCAAGCTGGAATGGCGTGAAGCCAACGCGAAGAACAAAATGGCCGCGGCCCGGCAGGTCGAGGCGTTGGTCGCCGACGGCGGGACCGAGGCCATGCGTGGATTCGAGGAGATGTTCAGGGTCAGGCCTCGCGCGGACGTGATTTTCTTCATGACCGACGGACAGTTCAAGGAAGACGTCCCCAACACGCTCAAAGGCATGAACAAAAGCCCGCGCGTCAAGATCCACTGCATCTGCTTCGAGGAGAACCTGAGCGAAGCCCAGATGAAGCAGATCGCCAAGGACTCGGGGGGAACCTACACCTTCGTCGCGAGGAAGCCGAGATGACGCTGGCCGCTCGGCTGATCATCCTGTCGTCCGCTGGCCTGCTCATCGCGGGAGGTTCCGCGGCGTGGGTCCAGCCGCAGCCCGACGGGTCCGTCATGCCGCGTGGCGTGAGCGAGACTTCGCTGGGGGAACCGACGGCGGTCTCCGCCGAGGGGATCTCCGTCGTGCGTGATCGCGGGCCAGACGGCAAGCCCGTCGCCACGTTCGTCATCGGATGGGATCGCGTGCGCGAAGTGACCGGCCCCATGCGCACGGAGGCGGCGAAGTTCGCGGAAGTGGCCGACAAAGCGTGGCGCGCCCGGGCGAGGCTCGAACGCGGGGACTGGATCGCCGCCGAGCCGCTGTTCGAAGAACTTTTCGCTGAGTACCGGCTTAAGACCGGGCCCACCGCGCTCACGGTCGCCGGCGGGCTGGTCCGGTGCCGATTGCTTCGCGGAGCTCAGACCGCGGCGGTCGAGCCTTGGATCTCCTGGACACGAGCGCAAACGACCACGAGCACCGGCGGCGACACTCTGCCCGAGAGCGTGGGTGCACAGGTTTCCAAACTCGTCGATCCCGGCACGGGGCTGGTCCCAGGGCTGCCGCCCATGTGGCTGTCGACGGCGGCGGTCCAGTCGCTCGCAAGGACGGAAGTCCCTGCCATCGATCCCGCGAGCAAGCCCAACCCGCAGGAAGTGCGAGCCAATTCCCTCCTGACGTTGTACGTGCTGGCGGCGAAGGTGGACAGCGGCTCGACGGGTCCGCTTCCCGATCGGGGTGGGGCGACCGCCGACCCCGGAGTGCGACTCGTCTACGACATCGTCAAGTCCCGCCTTGGAGACGAGGCCCAGCGACGCGACGCGCGACGCTCGCTCCAAGAACGCATCACCGGGAGCGCGCAGCCTTGGATGGAAGTGTGGTGTCGCGTGGCGGTCGGTCGATCGCTTCTGCTCGAGACGGGCGAGGAGGATCGCCGGCTCGGGCTGGCGTCCCTCGCGTATGTGGCTTCGAGGTCCGCCCCCGCCGACGCGTATCTGACCGGGCTCGCTCTGGCCGAGATGTCCTTGGCGTTGAGCAAGGACGGGAACGAGGCCGCCGCGTCCGTGCTTGCCAATGAAGCAGCCGATCGTTTCCCCGACCATCCCGCGCTCGAATCACCGCTGATGGCCAAGTGGATGCTGGCGCGCGGCGCCAGGCCGGCCAGACCGACGACCCCGATCGTTCCGGAAGCACAACCGAGCCCACCGAAGTAAGCAGACAGAATCAGCCCACCGAACAACAAAGGGAGTTTCCACCCGTGACGATACTGACAACCATGCTCGCGCAAAGCCCCCCGGCAGTGGGCGGCATCCGCCTGGTGGATTACATCACCAAAGGCGGGACCGTCGGGTACATCCTCGTCGGGCTTTCGTTCGTGGCGTTCGCCATCATCATCGCGAACATCATTCAACTCCGGATGAGCCGCCTTGCTCCAAGCGACGTTGTCCGCGGGCTTGAAGAACGCCTCCGCGAGCACGACGTCGATGGCGCGGTCGCCTACTGCAAGTTGGCCGAGAACGACTGCTTCTTCACACGCATGTTCGGCTCCGCCCTCGTCCGCTGCGCCCGTTCGCCATTCGGTTTCCTCGAACTCAAGTCCGCTCTTGAGGAATCCGGTCAGCGTCAGGTCGATCGCCTCACCAAGTTAACCGACGGCGTCGGGCTGATCGCCGCGCTGGGACCGATGCTGGGACTCCTGGGGACCGTCTTCGGGATGGTCGGCGCCTTCCGCACGATCGGCGAACTCGAAGGAGCGTCAAGATCGAGCGAGTTGGCCAAGTACATGTCGCACGCCCTGGTCGCCACAGCGCTTGGGTTGGTGGTTGCGATCCCGTGCACCGCGGCGTTTACCGTGTTCAAACGCCGCATCGATCGTCTCGCGGGCGAATTGGGACAGCAGGCGGAAGAACTGGCCGGTTATGTTCAGGGCAAGAGCGCGGCGGCGCGTCCCGCCGCACCCGCGCCGCGCGGGCCCGCGGGCGCCGTCGGACCTCGTGCGATGCAGGGCACCGGCACCGGAGGTTCGGCGAATTGAAACTCGGACGAGTCAAAGCGATCCCCGAGGCCGGGTTCGACCTCACGCCGATGATCGACGTGATGTTGCTCCTTATCATTTTCTTCGTGCTCTCTGCACAGTTCGCGCAGGCCGTCCGCAAGCCTCTGGATCTCCCCGCGGAGCCCGGCAAACGCGAGGGCGATGTCGGGCCGACCACGCTTCTGCTTGATATCGACAAAGCGGGGGACATGTCCACAGGCGGAACGAGGCTCGACATGGACGGGCTGCGCGTGACGATGAAGTCACACATCAAGCACGTCGGTTCCGCGGACAGGGTCGAGACGATCATCCGGGCCGACCGATCGACGCCGGCTGTCCATCTCAACAAGGTCGCCCGCCTGCTTTCGGAACTGGGCATCCGCAACTGGAAACTCGCCACCGCGGGGGACGGGAGCCCTCCGTGAATCTCAAGCGCGTTCGACGCAACGAGTTCGAGATCCCCAAGCTGCCCCTTGTCGCGCTGATCGACGTGGTGTTCTTCCTGCTGCTCTACTTCATCATGGCGGGGAACCTCGCCGCGGTCGAAGCGAATCTTGAATCCTCGCTCAAGACCGACAAGCAATCGGGAAGTGCCGCATCCAATCTCGTGCCGCAGATCGTGAACGTGGAGGGTGGCAACGGGCAGGGCGCATTCCGGCTGGGCGAACGATTGATCGCGGACAAGAGGGGCCTCACCGACGTCCTCAAGTCACTCCCGAAAGATGGCGGCGTGGTCGTTCGCGTGAGCGGCTCGGCCCCGACGCACGCTGTTGCTTCGGCGATCCAGGCGTGCAAGGACGCCGGGTTCGTCAAGATCAGCTACGTCCCCCGGGCGGGCGAAGTGGAATCCGGGGGCTCGGCGCCTTGAAACCGTGGCATTCCATCGTCGCGACACTCGCATGCCTCGGCTCGTCCGTGGCGGCGCACGTCGAACCCGAGCCCCTGATCGGCCCCGCCGCGGACGACCGCACGATCGCGTTCCTCGCCGAGCACGGGCTCGACGATGTTCTCGCGTCGATCCACCGCAAGAAGCTGGCTGAGGGAACGCCCGAAGAGAAGCGCGACGCCGCCGAATCGCTCGGAAAGATCTACGCGAAGCAACTGGCCGGGGAGAACGACGCCGAGAAGCGAAAGGTCCTCGAGTCCAGATGCAAGGACCTGCTGCATCTGATGCCGGACGTGGACGGGTTTGAGCTCAGGGTGAATCTCGCGAAGACCACGTACCTCAAGGCCGAGGAGATCGCTGAACGCGAACGCCTCCGTCTCGCGACCGACGAGGAAAGAGCGGAGGCGCTCCGGATTCTCGAACAGGTAGGCCCGGCGTTCAAGGACGTCGCGAACCGAGTTCACCGCAAGCACGAAGCGGTGGATCGCCAGGCCGACCAGGCCCCCGAGGACAAGGCCGAGGAATTCCGGGAGCAACTCGCGGATCTCAGGCGGCTACGTTCGCTCGCGCGGTACTACGCGGGCTGGAGCGACCTTTACACCGCCACGATGACCGGAAAGACCCAGGCGGCACAGTCTGCCTTGGAAAACTTCGGGTGGCTGCTCAACGCGCAGGAGAACAGGGCACCGATCCTGGATCGTGTGCCCACCTCGCTCCTGCGGTACGAACACGTCTCCCGCGCCGCGATGGGGGTCGCGATGGCGCTCGCCGCGAAGGGCACATCGGACGAGGCGATGCGGTGGCTCGACGCGGTGCAGTTCGCGGACGGTGTCCCGCCCGCGGTGATCGAGCAGGTCGTCCTGCGGCGGATCGGCATCATGGCGTCGGGCGGGCAATGGATGCAGGTCGAATCGCTGCTCAAGGACCGCCAGGCCAAGAGCGCGGATCAACGGAATTTCCTCGCGCCGGCCGCGGCACGTCTCGTGGTAGTGCAGGCGATGGAGTTTCTCGCCGCCAACCCGACGAACGACCTGACCACTCGATCCGCACGATCGGTCGCCTCGATCGGAATGGCCGAGCTTGTCGCGAAGGGAGACCTGTCGCAAGTACTCGACCTCGCGAAGCGCTACGGCGTCGCGATTCTCGGCGACATCGGGTTCATTCCCTCGTACGTGCGTGCCGTCCAGGGGTACGACCAGGTCAGAGACCAGCACAAAAAAGCGGGCAAGCCCGACGAACCGCCCCAGGACCCCTCGATCGTGAAGGCGTACGCACAGATCGCCGACGCCTTCGCCAAAGCGGCAAAGGAGAGCGACGCCGAGGCGTTCGGCCCGGCCCGCGCCCGAGCGGTCTTGCTCGAGGGACTCTGCCGCTTCTACGCGTCGGAGTTCGCGATCGCCGCCGACCGATTCGAAGCGGTGTCAAAGGCGGACGCCCCGGACGATCTCCGACGCGACGCGCTCTGGTACGCGGTGCTCTCCCTCGAGCGCGCGGTCGAGCGTGGAAAGAACGATCTGGCCGAGCGTCGCGACAACGCATCCATCCTGTACATCACCACCTATCCGACCACCGAGAACGCGTCCAGACTCCTCATCCGCCGGTCCGCGACGGGATTGCTCACCGAAGAAAGAGCGGTCGAGATTCTCCTGGGCGTCCCGGCCACCTCGCCGACCTACGGGCTTGCAAAGCGACAGGCGGCGAAGCTGCTCTATCAGGTGTACCGTCGCGCGACCGGCCGAGCGAAGGACGCTGCCGCCATCCGTTTCGCGGGCGTCGCCGAACAGGTGCTCAACGCTGAAGCGGCCCGATCGCTCGAGGATGTCAGCACGCCCTCGGCGAAGGAAGCCGCCTCGACCGCGGTGCTCTACGCGAGGCAGATCGCCGACTCGCTCCTTTCGATGACGGCACCGGACGCCACCCGCGCGGAGAGCGCGATCACCACGCTGGAACGTGTGGCGCTGCTGCACGCGATCGACCTCAAGCCGTTCGAGGGCGAGCTCGGGTACCGTCGACTGCAGGCCGCGCTCGCTCGCGGGGACGACGCCGGGGCCGCGGCCTGGGTTGAGAAGCTCGGCGGCGAGTCGGGGGAGTATCCCAAAGCCGCCCGACGCCTTCTCTACCGCCGAAACCTGGAGGGCTGGCGTTCCTCAGGTCGGCCGGCGACCGGGCGTTTGGTGGTAGAGCACGGCCGCAAGGTCATCGCCCAGATGGAGAGCGAGGGCATCAAGCTCCCGGATCCGAATCTCGCGGGCGTCTACGACGCGGTCGCCGAAGCAGCCGCAGCGGTGGCGACGGCGGAGAAGGACACCGCTCTGAGGTCTGTCGCGCTCTCGCTCGATCGTGATCTCCTCGCCGCCAAGATCCGGACCGAACCCTCGCTCCGTCGGTATGCGCGCACGAGCGAGGCCGCGGGCGACACGCTCACCGCGCTGGCCACATGGCGTGAACTCTCGTCCGCTCTCGACGCCGGCGGCGTGTCGTGGTGCGAGGCACGCTACGAGACCATCCGTCTCGTATCGACCACGGACGCGCCCGGTGCCCGCGAGGCGCTTGTCCAACACCACGCGCTCTATCCCTCGTGGGGCCCCGAGCCTTGGGGGAGCAAGTTCTCCGAGCTCGCCAAGAGTCTCGGCGTCGATCTGACGCCGCCCGGAGGTGGCGCCTCGAAACCGGCCACCGGCGGGGGTGGGCGATGAGCGTGCGCGACGACTCTCGCGGGATCCATCGGTTTCTCGGGGCGGAACGCGCCTCGGGGAGCCCGTTTGATCTTCTCGGCGTGCCGCCGACGGAGGTGACGCCCGGTGCTGTCATCGCCGCGCTCGAGGCTCGTCTCGCCGAACTTGACGATCACGCCGAGTGCCGCACACCCGCGGCGGATGAGGTCCGCCTCGCGCTGCACGCCACAGCGGCCCAGCTTCTCGACCCGGCAGCCCGCGCGTCTCTCGTTGAGGCTTGGGGGTCAAACTCCGTCGGCGCGTGGGAGAGTTTCTCCGCCGTGCCCACAGCCATGAGATCGTCCGGCACGCCCGGCCGCATCGCCCTCGAGGGTGATGCGGTGCTTGCGATGGCGATGGAGGGCGGGTGGAACGCCCGAAGCCTGCAACGCCTTCTCATGTTCGCTCACGCGCGGGACATGACCGCGACCGATGTCGCGGCGGCGGTGCGGCATCTCTCCCGCCCTGCAGCGTCCCCCCCGCGTACGCAAGCCTCTTCTCCCGCCCCGACGAATCCGACAACCCCTCGCGGGCCGGGGTTCGCACGCGGCACCGAAGCATCGCCCACTCCGGGCGGCGCCGCTGCGCCAACCCCGCCTCTCCGTCCGACCACGTTCGAACTGACGCCCGAAGAGATCCGCGCCCAGTCCGCGGCACGGCTCCGGATCGTGTTCGGCGTGGTAGGTTGCGGAACGTTCGTGCTCTTTGCGGCCGCACTCGGGGTGCTGGCGGCACTTCGCACCAAACCCCAGGATCCAACCGTGCCAACGGTGCCGGGACCGGTCGCGACAGCTCCGACAAGTGGCCCGACCGAGAAACCCAAGGTCGAGCCCAAGAGGCCCAACGATGTTTCCAAAGACGTGACAGCCGCGGACGCGGTCGCCCGTCAGGTCGCGGCGGCCACCGACCGGCTTCGCGAGGACATCAACGACGCGGGGACGCAGTTCGACTCCGCGATGCGGCATGCATCGGCAAGCTGGCCCAGGTGGGGCCCGGACGAACTCGCCGCCGTCCAAAACGCGGTGATCGACTATCTCTACCGGGCGGAGCACGAGCCCGCCGCTCTCCGCAACGCGGCCAGGGTCCTCGCAGATCCGCTCAAGGCCGTCTCGTCGGGGAGCATGGTCACGCCAGAGTCCGTGGTTCCGGTCCTGTGGTCCGCCGGCATCCTCTCTCGCGTTGTGCGTGAGCGGGACCTGCCGGCCGCGATCGGGGGCCCGGCTCGACTCTCGCTGGCCTCGCTGCTGGGTTCGGACGCGGACCTCGGGGACGGCACCTTCGTGGCGGGCGTTTCGCGAGGAGTCGCCGCGCTCGCGCCCAGGCTGGCCGTTTCCCCCAATCCCGAAACCTGGCGGCAATGGCTCGTCGGCGTCGGCGTCGTTTCGGCGGACGCGCCCTCCCGCGGACGGCTCATCGCGGCGTCGATCGACTCGCTCCTCCTGAACCATCCGGACCCGCTCAAGAACCCCGGCGCGATGGACTCGATCGCGGTGCTCACCACCGCGCTGACGTGGCGTTCGGACGAACAGACTCGGGCGTGGGTCTTCCGTTGGTTCGACGCGTCGGAAATCTCCACCCCGGCGCTGCACGCGATGACCTCCGCGCTCGCCGCCAAGAGCAGCGCGGAAGGAATCGATCCGAGCATGGTGCTTTCCGCCGTCGCCAGCGCAGGCGAACGAGCCGCCCTCCGCGGGCGATACGCCGCCGCCTGGAGCGATGCCCCGGGCGGGGCGCGATCCGAGGTCCTCACCGCGTGGCTCAAAGCGTCCGACGAGGTCATGGCTGCATCCGGCGTCCAGACTGACGCGAGCGGCGAACTTCGCCCCCACGTGGCCGCCCTCGTCCGTGCGATCACGATGTCGCGACTCTCCGAGGCCGCCGCGTGGATCGCGGTGGGCGACACGAGCAAGGCGGCAGCGGTGACCGCTGACCCGGGAGGGCCGGCCAAAGCGGGGGCGTCCTTCGAACGAGTCAAGGCCGATCCGCTCGGCGGCGACAACGACGGCGCGTGGGCCGTGCGATATCTCTCACTTCTCTCCGACGGCCCCAAGCGTCTGGAGATGCTCAAGCAGGCCTTCGCCGCCGATGCCCTCACCGCGCTCGAGTGCGAGGTCGTGGCCTCCGAGGGGATTCGCGGGCTGCCCGCGACGGTGCGTCGTGAGGCTCGCACGATCATCATCCGGCACAAGAACCTCCCCGCCATGATCAACGCCATTCTCGGGCTCGCGACGGTGCTCCCGCCGACGCCAGAGACCATCTCGCTCATCGAAGAGGTCACCGGAGCGAAGATCCCGCCGCTGCGGGACACGAGATGGCGCGAGGCCGCTCGCCGATCCCTGATCGAACGCCTCCTCGAACTCGCGGCGGGCCGGGGCGAGTTCGGCGTCGTCGACACGCTCGCGACGCTGCTCGGGGAGTCCTATCGCAATCGGCTCGCCGCGTTCGGAGGAGCCGACGGCCTGCCCTCCCAGTTCGACGGGACGACGCTGCTCCGGCTTGCTCAGACGTACCGCGAGCGATGGGACAAAGAGGCCGAGCGCATCCCGCCCACCGGGAAAGAGCCCGCGACACTCGGGCAGATCCGACAGCGTGCAGCGGGCCGGTCCGGGGTCGCGTCAAACGTCGTCCAGCGGTTTGTCGCGGAACAGGCCGCGTCCGTGGAACTCATGGCGTACGTCGTCGCCGCGGAGGACGCCTCCCTCGCCGAGAAAGTCGGCGTCGTGATCCAGCAATGGGAGAGCTCGCGACGGTCGGCCAAGCACATCTTTGAGCAGATCCAGGCTTCCGAGAGCGCCATGCTCGGGCTTTGGAGGCTCAAAACGCAGGGAGTTCGCGTATGACGCAGACACTCACGATCGTGCTCGCCGCCGGAGTGGCGATGCTGACGTCCCAGCCTCAGCCGGCGACCACGGCTCCGCCCGCGGCCCAGCCTGTCGCGCCCGCCGTCTTGCCCTCGCCGCCGATGGTGGTGAACCCGCTCGACCGCTTTTCCGCTTCACTCGAACAGCTCCGCCCCGACGACCCCGGGGCGTACTTCAAACTCGGGGAGGAGGTCGCAGACGCCGCAGACTCTCCCGAACGTGTTCGGCTTGCCCTCGAGCTGTTCACGCTCGCTTTCATCCTCGACGAGGCGCGATCACCCGGAAAGCGGGGCGAGTTCGCGGCCTCGTGCTGCCTTGCACTCTCGTCCACCGCTCGGGCCGAATCCGATCGAAGGTGGCTCGCCGCCCTCGCGGTCGCGATCGACCCACGCCGCCGGCCCCCCGGCTGGCTGGTCGGCCAGCGCGAAGCCGCCTCGGCCCAGACCGCCTTTCTCGCGGCGTCCGCGCTGGGCTCCGCCCGCACCGGCGACGGAAGGCAGGTCCTCCTCGCGCTCGACATGCCCGCCGTCCGATCGCTGCTGGGAACCTACGACCGACTCATCACCGACAGCCCGTACAAGGGAACGCTCGCGGCGATCGAGGGCGAGGCGAGCCGCTGGCCCTGCCGAGAGTGCTCCAACCAGCGCATCGTTCGAAAGTCCGCCCGCGCCGGCGATTACAAACTCTGCACGACCTGCAACGGCCGCCCGGGAATGAAACTGACCCCCGAGCAGTGGCTTGCCCAGATTCGCCTCGAGTCTCTTCTCCTTTCGGGGATCCACCGCTCGTGGGCGGCACAGGTCGCCTCCGATCTTGGCGAACCTCTCCGCGATCCCGATGCCCGCGACCTCCCGGGGGTTCTCGGGGTGGACACCACGCGGACGGTGTGGCGTGCGGGCGGCTGGACCAAACCCTAAACGAAACGCTGTCCGAAGCTCCGAGCCCCCACTACCATGGGGCCTATGAGCCAGACCCCCACCCCCCCCGCTTCTCCTTCGACCACCCCCGCTGCGGCACCGGCTCCGGCACCCGCACCGGCCGGCGGATTCAAGCCCACCATCACGATCGAAGACTTCATGAAGCTCGACCTGCGGGTGGCCAAGGTCGTCCACGCCGAGCCCCATCCCTCCGCCGACAAGCTGCTCAAGCTCCAACTCGACGACGGGAGCGGGACGCCACGCCAGATCTGCGCCGGGGTCAAGGAATACGTCAAGCCCGAGGACCTCGTGGGCCGCTCGATCGTCATCGTGGCCAACCTCGCCCCACGCGTCCTGCGCGGCGAAGAGTCCCGAGGCATGCTCCTGGCCGGGAGTTTCGGGCCCAAGGACGGCCCCGCCGGATCTCGGCTCCTGGCGATCCTGTCCCCCGCGGGCGACCTGCCCCCGGGGTCGGTCGTCTCCTAAGCAACGCCCGAGAAGTCACTTGCACGAATCCGTCGAACTCTCGCCGTCGAAGGGTTCGTAGAAGGCGGAGGCCTTCTGTTGGAGCCTCCGATGGTGTGCCGATGTCCATCCCGCCGAACCGCACAGACTCGCCGACGATCTGCGGTTCGCACAGCCCGTGGAGTCCGCTACCATAAGGCGGTTCAAAGCCCGCCTGTTTCGTCTGTGAACACCACCAGCCCTCTTGATTCGGTTCGATCGCGGAGGCCACGTTTGGACAGCCCGAATCTTCTTGCCCGGGTCGCTCTGGGCGAACAAACTGCGGTTCGGGAATGCCTCGATCGGTACGGCGGGCTGATATGGTCCCTCGCGCGGCGGCTGCTCCACACACACGCCGAGGCGGAAGACGCGGTGCACGAGGTCTTCATCGAGGTCTGGAAGAACGCTTGGAAGTACGACGCGACGGTCGCTTCGGAGACGGCGTTTGTGGCCATGCTCGCCCGCAGGCGGCTCATCGATCGCCGCCGCCGGCTTGATCGCCGCCACGACAAGGACCCCCTCCCCGAAACATCCGCGGCACCGGCCCCGACCACGTCGTTCGATCTCTCGACTTCCGAAGAGGCTCGGGCGGCCGCCGCTGCCTTCGAAGACCTGAGCGACGAACAACGCCGCTGCCTGAGGCTTTCCGTGTACGAAGGTTTGACGCACGACAAGATCGCGGCCAGCACCGGTCTTCCGCTCGGAACGGTCAAGACGCACGTTCGCCGCGGGCTGATCCGCATCCGCGCGATGCTGGGGGGCAAGGCCCCGCCCGAACGCTCCGCGGGCGGTATGGAAAGGGAGGTGTCGCGATGAACGTCCGCTCTCCCATCTTCAACCGCGCGATCTCTCCCCGAGTCGAGGAACTCCTGGCCGACCGCGCCACGCAGGGCCTCGACGACCGTGAGTTGCTCGAACTGGCCTCTTCGGACTCGTCGGGCGACCCGACGTTCGATCTCGCCGTTGCGGCCGCGATGCTCGCCTTCGAAGCCGAGGCCAAAGCCGGCTCGCACCCACTCCCCGCCTCCCTCCGAGCCCGTATCGAGGCCGACGCCAACACTCGCTTCGCAGATCCCGTGCTCGCGACCATCGTCCCAGCTCGGAACGCCGATCGCGCCCGTCGTTTCTCCCTCGGCTGGGCCGTGGCCGCGATGGCCATGCTCGCCGCCATGGCCGCGTGGTGGCCCAAGACTCCCGCGACCTCCCTCTCGCCCTCCGAGCAACGCCAGGCGATGCTTCAGGCTGGCCCCGGCGTCGGCAAGTGGTCGTGGAGCGACTTCGCTCACCCGGTCACGAAAGAGGAGCCCGAACTCAAGGGCGTCAACGGCGACGTGGTCTGGTGCGAGCCCCAGCAGTCCGGGTTCATGCGGATCTCGGGCCTCAAACCCAACGACCCGAAGGTCGAACGCTACCAGCTCTGGATCATCGATGAACGCGGGCTTGAGCAGCGCGTCAGCGCCGGCCTCTTCGACGTCACAGGCACAGGCGAGATCGTGGTGCCCTTCAAGCCCGAACTCAAGGTCAAGGGTGCCGCGGTCTTCGCGGTCACCATCGAGAAGCCCGAGGGCGTGGTCGTCTCCGATCTCAAGCGTCGGGCCTGCTGGGCTTTGGTTTCCAAGAGCTGATCCGGGCAACCGCCGTTCATGACGTGGGATTCAGAAACTCATCCCCACAACGCTCGAACGCCGCGTGCCGCCTCGCGTTGGCGATGCCGCCGTCGAAATGCCCGTACGGCACCACGAACCGCTCGCGTTCCCCGATGTTCGATCCCAGCGCGTTGAAGATCGCCGCCTGCGACGGCGCTGGCACCACGTCGTCCCGAAAGGGCAGCTTGACCAGCACCGGGCACCGAACCGCAGGCGCGTGCACCGCAGCGTCGCAAAGCCGGAGCACCTCGACGATCGACTCCGCACGCTCCCCCTCGCGGATCAAGAGTTCGCGGATCTCTCGCCCCATCCCGGCACGAGGCAGGCTGCTCTCGGGCAACGAAAGCCGCCACGCCCAGTCGCCCAGCGTCGGCACGCCGAGCACCATTCGATGGATCTGAAACCTGGGTGCCAACTGCGCCGCAGCCACCACCGCAAGCCCCGCACCAAAGCTTTCGCCACGGATCGAAATCGGCGGGGCAACTCCGTCGACGGTCGTGATGTGCGACGCGAGTGCCCGGCAAGCGTTGGCGACGTCCGCGACCGCGCCGGGCAGCACCCACGACATCGCGTCCTCCGGCGCGTGCATCAATCGCTCCAGGCCGTGCGTGACGTACCCCGTCGAATGCTGCTCCAAGGGCCCCACGCCCAGCTGCGACCCGGCGAACCCCCGCACCCGCACCAGCAGCACCGCCACGCCACGCCGGGCCATCGCCAGAAATCGCTCTTCATCCTTGGCGAGCGGGTCCACGCCGCTGTACCCGTGCGTCACCACGACACCCGCCCGCGCCGCGACGGGCGCATCGTTCGCGTCCCTCGCCGCCAGAAGCCGGCACCCCACCGCGACGCTCCGATCCACCAGTGCGCTCTCAAACCGATGCGTCACGCCCGGATCCGACGGGTCCGCCGGCGGAAGCCGATCAAGCCTCGGCGCTCGCGCCCAGAACTCTCGCCCCCACGCCTGCCAGAACGCCTGATGCCACGGAGCGGGCGTCGGATCCGCCACGTGCGCCATCGTCGCGGCGGGGGAAAGCCCGAAATCGTTGGGGAGGTTCATCCGGCTCCACTCAGATCGGCCTACTTCGGCTCTGCCTTGAACGGCGTCCCGTTCCAGTCCGCGATCCAGATCTGGCTGCTCGCCCGGGGCTCGCCCTCGATCTTCGGCCCGCGCTGGCTGCACCAGAGCATCTTCGTGCCGTCGGGGCTGAAGACCGGTAGCACGTCCGCTCCGTCCGCCTGCGTGATCCGCACACGGGGCATGTCGGAGATCACGAGCGTGGTCGCGTCGCCGGCCCCCTTGAGCGCCGCTTGGAGCTTCGCCTTGTTCAACTCGATCGCGAAGACCTCGTAGTTCTGATGCCCGACCTCGCTGGTGCCATACACCAGATAGTCGCCCGAAGGGTGGAAGAACGGGCACCAGTTGACGTGCTCGTTGTCCGTGATCTGGAACTCATGCTCGATACCGGTGGGGACCATCGCGCCGTCGTCCGCCTTCGTGAACGCGAGCTTGGCAACGAACAATTGCAGCTCGTCATTGCCGCGCCGGTCCGAGCGGTAGCAGATCCACTCGCCGTTGGGCGAGAAGAATGGCCCGCCGTCGTACCCAGGGGCGACCACGATCGGATAGTCCTTCTTGGTGACCGTGTCGTAGATGTAAAGGTTCGCGTCGGGCTTGGGCGGGGGCGCATCCTTCGGCTCATCCGCGGCGGGCTTGGGCGCGTCTTCGATATGGGCGTAGAGGATGAAGCGACCGGTCTTGTCGAAAGAACATTCCGCGTCGTAGTTCGGGCGCGCGAAGAGCGCACCTGTTTCCTTCACCATGAGCCCAGGCTCGGTGCAGTTGAGCGAAGCGGAAACAATCTCCATCTCGGCGGGGAACGCCCAACGATACCGGCTTGTCCCGCGCTGATACCCGGACGACACCTCTTCCTTCGGCATCACGATCGTGCTGCCGAAGATCACGCTCGGCTCGGTCGGATGGAACCACCCGCACGTGTTCGCCGAGCCCGCCGGGCTGACCCGCTGAATCTCCCCGAGCTTGCCACCGTCGAACTTCGCCACATACATCGCGTAGTACGGCTCAGGCTCCTTCCCCGCCTCGGGCACTTCGATCGCCTGGAAGATGATGTGCTTCCCATCCGGCGAAAAGTAGTTCTCCCCCGCCTTCACAAACCGGTCCCGGAACGTCAGTTGCCGATGGTTCGTGAGAAGCGGTGCCTCCAGTTTCGACCAGTCCAGCGGGGCCGGCTTGGCGTCCGCCGCGGGCTGGCCAGCGGGCTGTAAGGCGAGCAGGGAGCACAGGATTGCGGTCAGCATGGGCCATCATAGTACAATCCGCGCCTACTTTGGCAGCGAGACCGGAACGTGCGCCAGTTGCTCCGGCGTGATCGCCTTGCGGGGCGATCCCGGGGAGGAAACAACCAGCCCGAGCCCCGAGCCGCCCGTGGCCTCGAACATCTCGATGGTGATGGGGTGCCATCCGCCCGCCAGGACAACCGTCGCGGATTTCTCGTTCAGGCTGTGCAGCCCGTCGTGGTCGATGGTGACGCCCGACCCGATCATGAGTTTGCTGCCGTCGTCGCTCGCCAGATGGAACGTGTACACGTCGGTCTTGGGCACGTTGATGTACCCGGTGAACCGCAGCGCGAAGTTGTCGTCCGCGCACGCCTCCTTCGTCGAGATGACAGTCGCGATCGACTCCTTGGCGGGCTTGAGGGTGTCAAAGTCTGGGAGTTTCTTCCACTCGCCCGTGTAACACGAGACAACGAGCCCGGGCGTGGTCTTGTCGAGCACGACGCTCGCCCTTGGCGGGGATTGGACGAACGACCGCGCGACCACAGGCGTCACCGGCTTGCCCGCACGGAACGCCCGCGTCTTGACCACCATCGCCTTGGTGATGCTGAACGGGCCGTCATACTTCCGCGACTCGATCGTCGGCTCTTTCCCGTCGCCGGTGTACCGGATCTCAACGCCCTCCATCGGGCACGCGATCGTCACCGACGCCGTCGTCACGAACTGGTCCGCGAACGAGTCGATCGTCGGCGCAATCGAGGCGTCGGGCGCACCGGCGAAATCCACCGCGAGCACCGTCACCGGACCCGTCCCAACCTTCGCACCGGCCACGACGCGCGACGCGTCAATCTCAATCGCCCCGCCCACCTGCTTGGCCTCGACCGTCGGGATCACCGATGCTTTCTCGCTCTGCAGCATCCACGCCTTGACCGGCTCGTTCAGGAGCCCCGGCAGGATCAGCTTCCCGTCCGTGGGCATGTCAAACACGTGCAGATAGAGGCGTGTCGTCGTCTTGCCCCCTTCTTTCATCGTCTTCATCGTGACACGACCCCACGTCGGCATCTCGGCCATGGGGCTCCGCTCCGTCCCATAGATCGCGTCGCTATTCACCCGCATCCACGCCCCGACCTCTTTCAGCATCGTGATGCTCTGCGCCGGAATCTCCCCCTCCGCCGTCGGCCCCACATTGAGCAGGAAGTTTCCGCCCTTGCTCGCGATATCGCAGAGTTTCTGCACAAGGTCCGTCGTGGTCTTGAAGTTCTTGTCCGCCGCGTTGTACCCCCAGTTCCCGTTCATCGTCATGCACGTTTCCCAGTCGCCGGGAAGCCCGCGCTCGGGGATCGTCTGCTCGGGCGTGTGATAATCGCCCAGGAACCCAGCCTCGGTCGAGCCCTCCATGCCCGCCCGCCCCTTGTCGATGCGGTTGTTCACGATCACGTTGGGCGCGATCTTGCGCATGTAGGCGAAGAGGTCCTTGCCGCGGTCGTGGTTCCAGGTCCCTTCCCACTCGCCGTCGAACCAGATGATCGCCGGGTCGTACTTGGGCGCGGTGATCTCCGCCAACTGGGCCTTGAGATAGGTCACGAACCGGTCAAAGTCCGCCCCTTCGGTGCCGCGCGTGGCCTTCTCCCACGGGCGACGCGGGAGGTAGTCCGGATGGTGCCAGTCCATGATCGAGTGGTACATGCAGAACCGAACGGGATACGTCGCCCCGCCGTCCACCTTGCCGGGCTTGGTCTCTTTGCACGCCTCCGACAACTCCTTCATGATGTCCCGCTTGAAAGGCGTCGACATCACGTCCCAATCCGTCTGCGCCGAATCAAACAGGCAGAACCCGTCGTGGTGCTTGCTCGTGATCACCATGTACCGCATCCCCGCCTCTTGCGCAAGACCCGCCCACGCCTTGGCGTCAAACTTCGTCGGGTTGAATTTGTCTTTGAGCTTCTCGTACTCGCCCACCGGGATCTGCGCGGTGTCGCGGATCCACTCCGCGTGCTTGTTGCCCTTGCCTGGCCACTCCCCCGCGGGGATCGCGTAAAGCCCCCAGTGGATGAACATGCCGAATCGAGCTTCACGCCACCACCCCATCCGCGCATCGTGCGCCGCGTCGGGTTCCCCGCCCGCGACGATCGGCGCGGGCGTCGGCTCAGCAACCCGAGCCGCCGCGACCGGCGTCCCCGCAAGAGCAACCAAGGTCCACACCATGCCGGCAGTGAATGCAGTCTTCATCCCCGCAGTGTACAGGATTCCACCCCCGTCGTCACCATTCCCGTTGGGAAGACCCCGCCCGAACCCACACGCCGCGTCAGCCTCCCCTTACCACCGGATGACGATCTTCCCGAACTGTTCCGCACCCTCCAAGCGCGCGTACGCCTGGGCACACTGGTCCGGGGCGAAGACCTGATCCACCGCCGGACGCAGGTGCCCGGTGCGAAACAGGCTCGCCACCGCGCGGAACTCCGCGTTGGTCCCCATCGTCGACCCGAACAACCTCAACTGATTCCAGAAGATCCGCGCCAGGTCCGTCGTCGCGTCCGGCCCGCTGGTACACCCCGGCGTCACGTACGCCCCGCCTCGCGCAAGACTCTTGATGCAGTTCAGATGCGTCGCCTTCCCCGATGAATCAACCGCCATATCGACGCCCCGCTTGTTCGACCACGCCCGCACCTCTTTCGACCAGTCCTGCCCCTTGTCCAGCACGCATAGATCCGCCCCCAGCGCCTTGGCCTTGTCGAGCTTCCACTGGTGCCGGCTCGTCACCGCGACCGGACACCCGCGGTGCTTGGCGATCGCCAGCGCACTGGTCGCCACGCCGCCACCGATCCCCGTGATCAGCACCGACTGCCCGCACGCGAGCTGGCCCTTGGTGATCATCATCGACCACGCCGTCAGCGAGCAAAGCCCAAAGGCCGCCGCTTCCGTCGCGTCCCGGTCCCCCACCGCTGCCAAGTTCGCCGCTGGGGCGAGAAACTTCTCGCACAGCATCCCGTTGTGGTGCTCGCCGATGAGCTCATAGATCGGAGCCAGCGTCGAAGCGGGCGGATCGGCCGGATGCTCCCGCTCGGGCACGATCGTGGCGGCGTTGACAATGACACGCTGCCCCACCCACGCCGCGTCAACCCCGGGCCCCACCGCTTCGACCACAGCGCACGCATCACACCCCGACACCCGCGGGTACGTCAGCGTCAGCCCGGGCACGCCGCGACCGACCCACAGGTCCATGTGGTTGAAGGCCGTCGCGAGGGTCCGAAGCAGGGCTTGGCCAGGGCCGGGCGCAGCCGGCTCGGGCCAATCCGTGCGGTACGAGATGTTGGGAGTGACGGGGTTGCCCTGACGCTCGACGACGATGGCTCGCATGGGGGGAGAATAGCGACAGGAATCGCGAACCGTGATCCGCGATCAGCGAATCGGGGAAAGCAAAAAGCAACGGACCCGCACGAGGCGGGTCCGCTGGGTTGATTCAAATCGCTGTCTCGCCTCAGGCCTTCGGAGCCGGGGGAGCCCCGACCGCGCCGGAACCAGCCACGTGCTTGAGCTTCTTGCGGCGGTCGCGGAGACGCTGGCTCTTGCCCTCGCGGTCGCGGAGGTAGTACAGCTTCGCACGACGGGCGTCGCCGTGACGGAGGATCGTGTACTTCGCCACCAGGGGCGTGTGGATCGGAATGATGCGCTCGACGCCGACGCCGTCGACGATCTTGCGGATCACGATCGTCTCGTTGATCCCGCTGCCCGAGCGAGCGATCAGCACACCCTGGAAGTCCTGGGTGCGCTCCTTCTCGCCTTCGACGATGCGGAAGGTGGCGATCATCGTGTCACCGATGCTCATCACCGGGAGGTCTTTTTTCAGGTGCTCGTTGCCGATGGAATCGAGAAGTTGCTGGGACATGAGTGTGATCCGTTCGTTTGGTATCCGGCCGGGATCGGTCGGAATGGAATGCAGGAAGGAATGGTAGACGGACCCCCCGACCGCTTCAAGTCCCGTCGGACCCACCCAGGCCCCACCTAGAACCCACCCCGGCACTCACACCACCACCGACCCCAAAGGCCTCCAGGGTCCGCGAACCCGCCCAACGCGAGTTTTCGACGCTTTGCGGGCTGAAAGTGCTTGGGGTGGCCCATCCCCCACGGGTATCCTGTCGTTCCCATGAGCCACGATCTCACGATTCTATCACTGGTCACCGCGACCGCTGTCGCCCTCCCCGCCCACGCCCAGCAGCAGTTCTGGGTCACCTACGACCCCGCCCGGGGCACCGTCCCCACCGCTCAATGCTGGGATTTGAACAGCTCGTCCGGCCAGCCCGCCCCGACCCTTTCGAGCGGCGAACTCACCATCGGGCCCTCGACCTACGGCGGGACGCTTTACTACGACCGCGACGCCTCGATCGACTTTGCGCGTGGCGCGGTGATGGAAGCGGATATCTTCATCGTCAACTCTCAGTACGCCACCAACCCCTGTGGCGCCGGGCAGCGAGCCGGCACGATCATCGGCATGAACGACATCGCCAACCGACGCCTCAACGTTGGCATCGGCAACGGCTGGGTCTTCCTGAGCACGATCGACAACGCCGTCGTCGGGAGCCCCCTCGCCCCGCGAGCCCAGGTGCAATGCCAGGGTGTGTGGAAGCGATTCCGCCTCGAGGTCGCGAGCGGCACAGCGACGCTCCTGATCGACGGCGTCCGGACGCTCTCGGTCGCGGTGGGCATCACGGGCTCAGCGTCTCGACGCGTCTACTTCGGCGATGGTTCGGTCTGCGCCGCGGGCCACGCCAAGTTCGGCCTCGTCCGCTTCCTCGCGCAGGACGACTGCCCCGCGGACTTCAACCGCGATGGGTTTCTCGATTTCTTCGACTACGACGCGTACGTCTCGTGCTTTGAGGGCGGCGACTGCCCCTGCGACCAGACCGCCGACTTCAACCGCGACGGCTTTGCTGACTTCTTCGATTACGACCAGTTCGTCACGGACTTTGAGTCCGGGTGCTGAGCACGCCGCAGCCGACCCGTGCCTTACCGCTCGCCGCCGAGACGGATCTCGTCAAGCCCCACGCGATACAGCATTCCTCTCGCCTCGTCCGCGATCAGCAGCGTCGTCGCCGTTTCAAAGCAGATCGCCTCGCTATCACTAGTCCCGTCGGGCATCCGATACGCGACACTCCGCGCCGAGCCCGCGAAGAACGACTCCGCCACCGACCCTCGCTCAAAGAGCCAGATCCGGTCGTACGTCAGCACCGCCAGCACAAGACCGTCCGCACTCGCATCGGCCGACGTGACCTGCCCGCGTACATCAAACCGCTCGACAAAGGTCAGCGGATTCACAACGCCCTGCTCGCGTGCATCCAGTCGGTACAACGCGGCGAACGTGTCTGACCGATGCTTGGTCAAGATGTACACGTCATCCCCGACCGTGAAAACCGCCTCCGCGTCGTAATTGAAATCATCCTTCGGAGCGGGCCGCGAACGCTGCTCCGGATACCGCACCAGCACCTTGCTCGTGAACGTCGTGCGGCCCTCCGTCGGCTCGGGCTCTTCGACAAAGTAAAGCGTCAGATCCGCGCGGGCGTTGGTGTTGTTGCCGATGTCCGCCACGATCAGCCGCCCCGACGCGTCCATCGCGATGGCTTCCCAGTCGCTGTTGATCGCCCCGCCGATCAACGTGCCGGGGACGTCGGGATATCGCACCGAGGGCACCACCCCGCCGTCCACTCGGATCGGGTAGACGCGTGGCTCATCGCCCGAATCGTTGAGGGTCCAGAACACCGTCGGGTCACGAAGGCTGCGAACGATCCCCGAGATCTCTTCGCCCGCACCCGGACCAAGTTTGGCGATCGGGCGAAGCACGAGCGGCTCGCCCGCCGCTGCCGAGGCGGCCGCCTGAGGCCTCACCGTGCCGGCGCACCCAGCACCCAAAGCCACCAGCAACGTCAACCCCATCACGCCAAAGCCCTGTGTCATGCTCCAACAATACCGAAGGCAGGGTTGGGCTCCCGCCCCCCCAATATGAAGGTTGCGTTCGGACTTCCCCCCATCGGGCAACGTCAATCGTCGCGAAACGGCCCTTGAAACCCTGCACACAGGCCCCGCTTGATGTGGAACCCCACACCCCGCCCGCACCGTAGGAAACTCCCTCCATCCGCCGAGGGTGGCTAGTATTCACTCACTCGTGGGCTGTGATGCTGTCCGTCCCTTAATGAAGTCGCCAACCTTGACCGCTTTCGGAGGATCTCAGGTATGTTCGACCAACCCTCACGCCGCTCCACCCTCGCCTCGGCCGCACGCCGCGGATTCACCATCGTCGAGGTCATGATCGTCCTCGCGATCATCCTCATCCTCGCCACCCTCGTCGCCGTCAACCTCAAGGGCAGCAGCAAGGACGCCAAACTCGGGGCCGCCAAGATCGGCATGCGGGCCCTCGATAAAGCCCTCGAACGCTTCAACGACAAGTTCGGCCGCTACCCCACCGACGAAGAAGGGCTCAGCGTTCTCTGGGACAAGAGCAAACTCCAGGTCGAGAACGAGAGCGACAGCGCCAAATGGGAACGCCTCGTCGACCGTGCGGAGGATTCCGAAAAAGACCCTTGGGGCACCCCGTGGGGCTACCGCCAGAAGGACGAGAGCGGCGACGGCTCCGAAGACATCTTCGACCTCTACTCCTTCGGCCCTGATCGCCAGGACGGCACCGAGGACGACATCCACAACCGCGCGAAAATGTCCGACGGCAACAGCCCCAGCGACAGCGGCTCGCCCGCGTCGACCGGCGGCTGAACGTTCGGATCAATCCATCGTGTGGAGGGAAGGGTGAACGATGCACACCGCGCCCGGACGCACCGCCTGCCGCTCAGCGTTCACGCTGATTGAGACCATGCTCGCGCTCGTGATCGTCACGATGCTCGCGACGCTTGTCGTCCCGTCGCTCCTCTCCCTCCGGAGCGACGCGACCACCGACCGCGCCAAGGCGGAGATCACCGCCGCCCTCAGCGACGCCCGATCCCTCGCCCGCGCCCGCTCGATGCCCGTCATCGTCAGCATCTCCGCTCCCGACGCCGACGGAACCAGCCAGATCACCGCAACGGTCGTGACCGCGGTCCAAGACATCGCGTCTTCGCTCGGCAACTCGGGAGACGCCGCTGAGGAAAGCCTCGGCGAACCCGAAGACATTGCCGCGCCAGGCCCCGATCTCAACAGCCCGCCCAACAGCCCGCTCGACAGCCCGCCCGCCGAATCGCCCCGCACTCCTTCCACGCGTCGGCTGGGGATCTTGCCCAACGGCTGCCGACTCTCCCACGTCAGCAAGAGCGACTCGTCGCCTTCAACCACCACAACCAAGCAGACCAACACCCCCATCAACATCCCCGCTCCCGCCAGCGCCGCAAGCCCCGCCAGCCTGATGCTCGCCATGGTCTTTCCCGACGGCACCGCGTCCGTCCCGCGCCGCTCGCTCGAACTCTCCGTCGCGCAACCGAGAACCACACCCCGCATCTTCTCGGTCCTTCTGAGCCCCTGGTTCGCCGAAGCGACCTTCACCGAGGTCTTCCCGAACACGGAAGCAACGGCCCCTTCGGACACAACCCTCTCCGACGCCGAATCGCCCGACGACGAAACCTCATTCGACGAGGTGCCGCGATGAAGCGAGGCAGCGTGCTCATCGAGGTCCTGGTCGCCGTCGCGATCCTCGTCGGCTCGGGCACCGCCATCATGGCCGCCGCCGACCGCGGCGAGCGACTCCTGCGCACCTCGCGCGACACCGCCCACGCCGCGGACCTCGCCCGTTCTCTCCTCTCCGCCATCGAGGCTGGCCTCGTCACACCGCAGAACGCCCCCCAGACGGTGCGGTCCAACAGCAGCGGGGCCGCGTGGCTCGCCCTCGACGCCGACAACAACTTCCCCGAGGTCGCGTCCGACACCGGGCACCTCCGCGCCGAGGTCGACACAGAGCCCACCGCCTACCCCGGGCTCGCAAGGCTCACCGTTCGCGTCTCACGATCGAACACAGACACCGAAACCTCGCCCCTCTTCACGCTCTCGCAACTCGTCAGACTCTCTCCACTGGGCGATGACACCGCGGGCGAGTCGCTGCTGAAAGAAACCACCAAGCCCGATCCCAAGCCCTCAGCCAGGCCCACCGACAACCCTCCGAAGAAAGGCGGCCGCCCATGACGCAGTCTCCGCGCCGCCGCGCCTTCACGCTCATCGAAGCCCTCCTCGCCCTCGCTCTGACGACGATGGTCGCGGTGCTCGCCTTCTCGTTCCTCTCGACCCTCGCCGCTTCCAAAAAACTCTCCGCACGCGCCGCCGACGAACAGCGTTCCGTCGGCCTTTTCCTCGACCGTCTCGAAGACGACCTCACCGCAGCCGTCGCCGCCGATCCCGCGGCCGGCGCGGGCATCGTCGGCTCGTCCTCGTCGCTGCAGGTTCTCTCGCGAGGCGTGGGCATCCCCACCGACCCCGCGCTCGGCGAGCAGGCCGCCCGCGAACAACTCTCCGACCTGCGGGGCACACGCTTCAACCTCAGCGGCGAGCAGATCATGGGCGCACGCTGGGTCGGCCCCACCGCGGGCTCCTCCGCCTCCGCCGAGCCCATCGCGGGCGGAAACGGCGCCGGCGTCGCGGGTCTGCGGTTCCGATACTTCGACGGTTCGGCCTGGTCCGACGCCTTCGACTCCGCCAAGTCCAACGCTCTCCCCGTCGCCATCGAGGTCGGCGTCTGGTACGCCTCCGCCGGCCCCGCGCTCCTCGACCCCGACAGCCCCGGGCTCCGCGCCCCCGACCGCTGGCGCCTCATCACCATCCCCGACGCGCCCGCCGTGGGCTGGAAGGAGGGTGCATGAAGCACCACCATCCACGCCACCCGCGTGTCCGTCGGGGCTCGGCCCTGTTCCTCGTCCTGGGTGTCGTCGCCGCCGCCGCGATGATGGGAGCGGTCGTTCTCACCGCCGGCGACTCGACCGCGACCGCCACCGATCGGCACGCCGAACGCGTCTCGCTCCGCGCCGCCGCGTGGTCCGGGGTTCAGTCCGCCATGGCCGAACTCGCCAAACAGCGACCGGACCTTCTTGCGGGCAAGCCCCCGACGTTCACCCCCGAGATCGTGCTGAGCGATGAAGCCAGCGCGGAGAAACTCGTCGTGAGACTCCTCCCGTGGGACGACGCCGACGACGCCGAACGCCGCGAACCGCCCCTCGCCATGCCCGAGAGCGCGAGACTCGATCTCAACCGCGCCACACCCGAGATGCTCGCCGCGCTGGGTCTTGCCGAAACCGCCGTCGCCGAGATCGTCGCCCGCCGCGGCTCACGCCCGTTCGCCAGCGTCGAGGAGCTCGCCACCCTCTCCGTCACCGCACCAGCCACCGACGCCACGGCATCACGCGGCGAACCGTCGCTCGCGTCCTTCGACCCGTCCCAATCGCTGACGACCCTGAGTTTCGACCCCAACATACAGGCCGGGATCGCGTCCGCCGAGGCCGCCGGTGCGCTGCGATTCAACATCGCGCAGGGATGGTCGGACGAACTGGGCGAACTCATCGCCAAGCAGCTCGGCGCCGAAGCATCGAACGCCGTCAAACGCCTCATCGAGCAGAACAAGAACCTCTCAACCGACGCCGACTTCGCCGCGGCCATCATCAACAGCGGCATCCCCAAGACCCTCTGGCCCGTCGCGTTTGACCTGTTCACCACCAGCGACGACATGTACGTCCCCGGCCGCGTCGACCTCAACCTGGCCCCAGAGGTCGTCCTCGCCGCGATCCCAGGCATCGGCAAGGAGCACGCCGCCGCGATCCTCGCCGCCCGCCAGCAACTCTCCGCCGACGAGCTCCGCTCGCGCGTCTGGCCCCTCTCCCGCGACATCATGAAGCCCGAGGAAATGGCCCAAGCGGTCGGCTGGCTCTCCACCCGCTCGACGCAGTGGCGCATCCGCGTTCAGGCCTCGATCGAGCGCGGCTCCGAGGACGGAACCAGCACCATCCGCCGCACCGCGACCTTCGAGGCCGTCCTCGACGCCGCCTCCGAACGCCCGAGACTCGCGTACCTGCGCGAAGTGACGCTGCTCCCCATCGCCCGCGCGATGGAACGCCGCGTCGGTGCGCTCGCCAAGGCCATCGCCGAGGCCGCCCCCCCACCGCCACCAACACCCGACTTCGACGCGGATTTTGCGCCACCGCCCGAGCCCGATCCGACCTTCGGAAATGATTCAGCCCCGGAAACCCCGCGTGTCGACGATGGAGCAAAGCCGAGCGCGCCGACCACGCCCGGCGCGGGAACGATGGTGGACCGACGCATCGGTCGCTGGAACGCCGGCACCGGGAGGACCCAATGAGACTGACCAACAACACGCTGTGCGTGATCGAGCTGGACGGGAATCGACTGTGCGCGATTTCTGCGCAGATCTCCGGCACGAACGCCGAGATCAAACGCTGGCTCTCGGTCGATCGGCCCGAGTCGGTCGCGGCCGATGACGCCCAGGCGATGGGGGCGTGGGCGGCGCAAGAGCTGCTCCGCGCAGAAATCGCGCCCGGGCCCATCGTGCTCTCGGTCTCGCGCGGCGATGTCGTCTTGCGCAATCTCTCGCTCCCCAGGCCCAAGGACGGCGGCGAGGAGGACCTGGGCGCGATGGTCCGTCTGCAGATGGCCCGCCAACTCGCTCTGCCCATCGAGAGCACCTCGATCGACTATGCCCCGGTGCCCGTGGGGCCCAGCGCGGCCAACCTCCCCGTGATCGCGGGCGCGATGCCGACCAACCGCGTGCTCTGGTGCCGGGCGTTCGCGAAGGCGGCGGGGCTCAAACTGCGCCGAATCGAGCTGCGATGCTTCGGCGTCGCGGCTCTGCTGGGGCCCCTCAGTCAGTCCCGCGACGGAACGATCGTCGGGGTCGCGGTCGGGTGGGGCTCAACCGAACTGGTGATCGTCGAGGACGGACAGATGGCCTTCGCCCGCGCGGTGGACCTGCCCCGACCGACCTCGCCGGCGGAGCACGAGGTCTTCGCGGACAAGGTCGCGGTCGAGGTCAAGCGGGCGTGGATCGGCTATCGGGCGTCGAGGCCCGGCCCCGTGCCGGACCTGGTCGGCGTGCTGGGCGAGGGTGAACTGATCCGCCGGGTCGGCGAGCGGTGCGCGAGCGAATTGCAATCCACCGCGCGTGTCGTCGCGCTCCCGGCCTCCATCCGTCTCCCGCGGGAAATGCCCGAGAGCGAGAGGGCCGCCGCGGCCCCGCTCATGGGCCTGCTCGTGCAGGCGGTGGGCGGCCGCCCGTCGCTCGACTTTGCCAACCCGAGGCGTCCCGTGGATCGCGCCGCCAAGGCGCGGCGGATGGTCCTCGCGGCGTCACTGGGCTTGCTCGTCGTGGGAGGGGGGCTCTTCACACTCGGCAAGCAGAGGCTCGACGCGGTCGAGGCGTCGATCACGGTGGTCGAGGACGAGCGGGTCGAGTTGACCAAGGAATACAACGCGTTCCTCGCGCAGCACGCGAGACTCGCGCACCTTCAGACGTGGCAGTCGGGGCGCGTGGATTGGCTCGCGCACATCAACCTCCTCTGCGGGCAGGTGCCTCAGGGCGGCGTGGCGTTCGCGGAAGAGATCCGCGGGCAGGCCGATTCACGGGTCACGTTCGTGCCCAGCAGCAAGGGAACCGCGTACCCGTCGGGCGAGTGGCGGCTGGCACCTTTGGCCATGTTTGATTTCAAGGGACGAAGCCCGGGGCGGGGCGTCGCGACGGACATGCGGGCGAGGCTGCTCGACGGCGATCTCTACGGCGTCGAGATCGTGGGCCCGGACGTGACGGACCGGTTCGCGTTGCAACTGCGGACGGGAAGGCTCACGCCGACACCGCCGCCCGCGCCCGGAAAGCCCGGCCCCGAGAAGCAAGACGCGACGAAGCCAAGCACGCCCCCGAGTGCGCCCACGCCCGAGAAGGGAGGCACGCCATGACACCACGCAACCGAATCGTGGTTCTCGTGACCGTCCTCGCGGTGCTCGTGGTGGGCGTCTGGACGTGGCATTCGATGTACCAGGGCCCGATCGACGAGGCACGCAAGCGTCTAGCGTCGGCGGAACTGAGCGTCTCGGACCTGCGCGAGAAGCTCCGGGAAGGGAAGACCGTCCGTCGTGACATGACCGAGGCGGTGCAGCGCACGCTCGGCAAGGTGCCCGACACGGTGAGCCACCGGTACGTCGCGGGGCTTCGGACGATCGCCGAGCGTGTCGGACTCTCGCGCGTGGTGGTGACGCACCGCGACGCCGAGAAGGTGATGAGCCCGCTGACCAAGACGACCGGCGTGAGGCCCGAGGACATGCGCAAGCGGCTTCGGGCGACGCCCGACTTCCTCCTTCTGCGCGGCACGGTGACCGGCGAGGGATCGCTCGAGCAGGTCACGCGTGCGATGGCGGAGGTCGATGCGCAGAAGTGGTGCATGATCGAGAGCGTCTCGCTCCGCCCCGTGGGGAAGGGGGGCGAGCGGTTCGCGCTGGATCTCGGCGTGGCAGCCCCGCTGCTGCCCGACCTCATGGAGAAAGAGGTCGCTGAGCCCGAACTTGTGAAGGAACGCCCCGAGGCGTCCTGGGCGATGCAAGCGATCGTGGCCCGCAATCCGTTCCGCTCGGCGCCGAAGGTCGCGACGGCTGCGCCGACAGAGGTCATCGCGCCCGCGCCGGCCGCGGAGACTCCCGCGACGACCCCGCCGACCGCGGACCTGCTCCCGCCACCGCCGCCGCCGTACGCGGAATGGAAACTCACGGGGCTTGTCGTGGGCGTGCGGACAGGTGTGCAAGCGATGATGAGCAACACGCGAACCAGCGCGACCATCACGGTGCTGAAAGGTGCCAAGGTCGAGGACGCAATGCTGGTGGATGGCGGCGGCGAGACGGCGGTGTTCGAGATCGCCGGAGCGAGATTCCGGATCAACGTCAACCAGACGCTGGCTGATCGGGTTCCGTCAACCCCCTAAGTCGGGCCGGAAATTGAAGGGTGGGAAGGGCGGCGATTCGGTAGACTGTGATGTGACCAATGGTGCGAGCCAGACCCGGGGCAAACCCGGGACTTGGCGAGTACGGAGGTGCGAGATGGGTATGAAGCGTTCAACTCGGGTTTTGGCAGCGGCGATGATCCTAGCCGCGGCGGGATCAGCAGCGGATGTGTGGGCGCAGGAACAAGCTCCGGCAGCGGTGCCGGCCGCGTCACCGGCGGCGACCCCCGCGCCCGCGACTGTTCCTCCTCCCGCTCAGCCGACAGGTTCCCCACAACCGGCACCGGCCGCCACGCCGATTCCGGCCGCCAAACCGGGGGAGATTCAACTCAACTTCAAGGAAACGCCCCTCGACCAGGTGATGGATTTCTTCTCGCGCGAAGCGGGGCTCCCGGTGATTTTCGAGGCCCCGGTGCCCGCGGGCGCGCTGACGTTCCTCTCGCCGCAGACATACTCGTTTGACGATGCGCTGACGATCCTCAATCTGAACCTGTCCACTCGAGGCGTGCAGCTGCGCAAGCAGGACAAGTTCCTGTACCTCTCGTCGCTGGCCGAGTCGGCGAAGAAGCCCGGCATGGTCGTCGGCACATTGCCCGATAGCGCGAGGCCTGAAGAGATCCTCACCCTCGCGATCCCGCTGAACCACGCTGTGGCAGCGACGGTCGTCGAGCAGATCAAGCCTCTGCTGGGTCAGTTCGGCGTGGTGCTCCCGGTGCCTCAGCAGAATCTCGTGCTTGTCACGGACATGGCGGTGCAGGTCAAGCGGATCCGCGAGATCGTCGCCGCGATCGACCAGGTCAAGCCGGCGGACACACAGTTCAAGCTGTTCCAGCTCAAGAACACACAGGCGGACGTGGTCTTCGGGACGCTCAAGGGGTTGCTCGCGACGCGCACGGTCCAGACGTTTATCGCGGCGGACGGAAAGCGGACGACGGTGCAGGACGACACACTCGGGTCGCTCCAGATGCAGCCCGACCCGCGGACCAATTCCATCATCGCGGTGGGCGCGGCAGCCAAGATCAAGATCGTTGAGGACATGATCACCCTCCTGGACGTGCCGGAGCCGGCGGACGGCACCGGCGGGACGCAGATGGTGACCATCGCGCTCTCGGCGGCGACGGCGGCGGACGCGACAGCGAAGGTCAAGGACCTGTTCACATCGCTTCCCGAGCCCAAGAGACCCACGGTCATCGCGCTTCCCCAGGTCAACAAGATCACCATCGTCGGCGCCGCGGATCAGATCACCAAGGCCACAACGCTTCTGGCGGCGATCGATCCGGGGGTCGTCAGCGAGGGCGGGACGGTCCGGTCGGAGACGAAGGCGGCGGTGGTTCGATTGAAGTACGGCAAGGCCGACGGGATCGCGCAGACGATCCAGCGTCTGATGACGCCGCGGCAGGCCGCGATGATCAAGAGCGCACCCACACCAGACGGGCGCGGGCTCATCATCCACGGGCCGT
Source organism: Phycisphaera mikurensis NBRC 102666 (assembly GCA_943369765.1). Classification (GTDB taxonomy): domain Bacteria; phylum Planctomycetota; class Phycisphaerae; order Phycisphaerales; family UBA1924; genus UBA2396. The sequence continues at coordinate 182,332 of CALROI020000004.1, forward strand.
CAGAGGATGTCACGATTGTCGAGACCCTCGTGGCCTCGCTCGATGTGCCCGCGAACGCGGAGCGGGATATCTCGATCGTCAAGGTGTCCAAGGGGAACGTGGCGGAGATCGTCAAGCAGGCGGGGCTGCTGTACGCGCAGACAGGCCAGGCCGAGGCCGAGCCGGTCACGGTGAACACCGACGAGGGTTCGCGGAGCGTGCTGCTTATCGCGAGCAAGGCGGGGTTGGCGGCGTACACGAAGATGCTGGAGACGGCCCAGGGGAACGTGAAGGTCGAACGCGTCGGGAAGATGATCGAGGTGAGCAAGGCCACGCCCAGCGTGCTGGCGGCGCGTCTGACGAAGTTCGCCAAGACGCTCTTGGTGTCGGACGAGGCGGCCCCGTTCGTCGAGCCTGTCTTTGAGCCGGTGGACGAACTCAAGAAACTGATGGTGCGTGCGGAGCCTGGGCAGATGGCGGTCATCGAGGGGCTGGTCGCCCGGCTCGACGTGGCGGACGCGGGAGCGCGGGATCTACGCGTGTTCCCGGTGGTCAACGCCAAGGCGAGCGAGGTCGCCAAGCGGGCCGGCGAGTTGTACACGGCCCAGACCTCGGGCGACCCCAAGGCCAAGCCTGTAGAGATCACCGCGGACGAGAACAGCAACACGCTGAGCATCCTGGCGGACATCTCGGCGATGCCGACGGTGACGAAGATCATCGAGGAACTGGCGAAGCAGTCGGGGCCGGCGCGCGAAGTGAAGATGCTCGAACTGCGTCTGGCCAAGGCGGACGAGGTTGTCACGTACCTTCAGGACCTCGTGAAGGGGAGCGCGACCCTGAACATCAAGGGCGGCGCGAACCCTGTGTTCGAGGCGATCTCGACGACCAACAGCGTCCTGGTGGGCGCGACGGGGCCTCAGATGATGATCATCGAGGCGCTCGTGAAGAATCTGGACGCAGGGCAGCAAGGGGAGAGGCCCCCGCTGCGGATTCTGAGGGTGACAACGAGCGACGCGGCGAACCTCGGGCAGGTCTTGCAATTGTCCTATGCGCAGCGCCCGGCGGAGGAGCGGGGCAAGCGCCCGGTGGATATCCAGGTGGACTCGGCGACGAACACGCTCTTGGTGTCGGCGCACCCGGACGTCTTTCCGGAGATCGAGAAGATCGTTGGCGACCTCAACGAGCAGCAGTCGACGGACAAGTCGGGGCGCGAGATCCGGATTTTCCCGTTGCGCGTGGCCCGGGCGGAGGAACTGGCGCTCACGATTGATCAGATGTATCCCGAGCCTCCCATCCCGCGGGACCCGCGGACGAATCAGCCGCGGCCGGACCTCAAGCAGCCTCGCGAGGTGGTGGTGCGCGCGGACAAGGGGACGAATTCGCTGATCGTCGATGCGCCGAGCAAGCGTCTGAGCGGGTTTGAGGAGATCGTCAAGCGTTTGGATATGGCGAAGGTGGCGGGCGATGCGGAGGTGCGGACGTACCGGATCTCTCGGGCGGATCTCAATGCGCTAACCGCGACGCTGCGCGGGCTTGTGTCGGCGAACGCGTTGCCTGGGGTTGCGCCGACGACGCCGGTGACGATCAATGCCGAGCCGATGAGCCGGACGATCGTGGTGAGCGCGCCGGTCGAGGCGTTTGTCACGATCGAGAAGGTGGTGAAGGACGCGGACACAGAGGCGGCGGCGTCCCCGGGGATCGTGCGGATGTACGCGCTCAAGAACGCGCGGGTCGCGACGCTCCAGCCGATGGTCGAGCGGTTGCTCATGATCCGGGTCGCGGCGGACGCGCCCAAGGACGCGACGGCGGCGGATCTGACTCGGCTGTTCGCGGTGGCGGCGGACCCGGCGACGAACACGGTGCTGATCTCGGGGTCGGAAGCGGTCCAGAAGGCGGCCGAGGCTCTGATCATGCAACTGGACGAAGCCGGGGCGGCGGGCGGCTCGGCGGAGGTCGGGGTGTACCGCCTTGAGACCGGGGACGCGACGAGCGTGGCGGCGAGCCTGAACACGGCACTGTCGGCGGGGGCGTTGCCCGGCGAGCCAAAGCCGAGCGTGACGGCGGAGTCGACGAGCAACACGGTGGTGATCGCGGCGAGCAAGCGGCAGCTGGCGGAAGCGGCGAAGTTTGTCGAGACGATGGACAAGATGGCCAAGCCCGACATGCTGTCGGTGCGGACGATCAACCTCAAGCACGCGCGGGCGGAGACCGTGCGCCCGGTCATCGAGAACGTACTGACGCAGGAGAGCATGCTTGACATGCTGTCGCCGCAGCAGCGGATGCAGGTGATCAGCCGCGGGGGGATCACGTCGCAGCCGAAGGTGCGTGTGGCGGCGGAGCCGAAGCTCAACGCGATCGTGGTGAGCGGGCCCAAGACGTTGATCGATCTCGCCGAGACGATGATCAAGGATCTGGACGTGGACCCGGCGACGAAGGTCGGGGAAAGCTCGGTCAAGTCGGTGCGGGTAATCACGCTGAAGAACGCGGACGCGGCGGAGCTGGCGAAGAGTCTTGAGGCGGTGTTCAAGGACGATTCGTCGGCCCAGCCGCCGACGATCCAGGTGGACACGTCGAGCAACGCGTTGATCGTGCGAGCGGACACCAAGCAGATGGCGACGATCGACGAGGTGGTGGCGAAGATCGATTCGGCGACGCTGTCGTCGAACCGGCAGATGAAGGTGATCAGTGTCGACAAGAGCAAGGCCGACGCGGAGATGATCGCCGAGACGCTCCGGCGGATGCTCAAGAAGCAGGGCGGGGCCAAGGTCGAGGTCATCAGCGTCGAGGAATTGATCAAGAGGCAGAAGGGCGAGGACAAGCCCGGAGCGCGGGCGGCGGGCGAAGGGGCGGTGATCGCGGGGGCTGTTCCCGACTTCAACTTTCCACGTTCCAGTTTCAAGTCCCTCGTGCTTTCCTCGGTCTTCGCGGTGATCCAGCCCGAGCAGCCCGCGGCGGCAAAGTCCGAGCCGGACGCGGAGCCCGACGCCGACGTGACGATCGCGGTGGACCCACTGACGAACTCGGTGATGATCGTCGGATCGCCGCGGACGACGGATCAACTGGCGAAATTGGCTCAGCAGTTGCAGGACCAGATGCCGGGTGACCCTGCAACGGTGCGGGTCGTGACTCTCCCGGCGAGCGTGAATCAGGAGGCGTTGTCGCAGCTCATCAACCAGACGGTGACGCAGATCGGGCGTCGGTCGCCGACGAACACCGGCGGGTTCACGGGGCCGGTCTCGATCCTGCCGGACCCGACGGGGAACGCGATTGTCGTCCTGGCGAACACGACGGACTTTGACACGATCGGGTCGCTCATCGTGAGCGTGTCGCAGGTCTCGGCGGCGACGCAACTGACGATCAAGGTGTACCCGCTCGCCAGCGTCTCGGCGCGGCAGGCGGAAGAGGCGATCCAGGACCTGCTGCGGCCGGCGCCGGGTGGTGCCCAGGCTCGGCGCGTGCGTTCGGCGGAAATCACGGTCATCGGGACCGACGGCAAGACGTCCGTGGCCAAACTCGACCCCGCGTTGGTGCGCGTATCGGCCGGGCCGGGCGGGTCGTCGCTCATCGTGTCTGCTCCAGCGGAGGCCGTGGCGATCCTCGACCGGTTCGTATCGCTGATCGATCAGAGTCCCAGCGAGGGGCGGATGGCGATCCGGCGGTACGAACTGAAGAACGCGCGGGCGGCGGAATTGACCCGCACGTTCCAGACGCTCTTTGACGCGCAGCGCGAGGGTGCGGGCGGCGGTGCTTGGGGGGGCGGGCAGGGGCCTCAGGCGAAGTTTGTGTCGGATGAGCGTGGCAACGCGATTCTCGTGACAGCGAGCACGCCCCAGCACGACGAAGTGACGCGGCTGCTCGTGACAGCGGACGCGACGCTGGAGGACAAGACTCTTGAACTGGCGATCATCCCGCTCCAGACCGCTTCGCCCGCGACGGTGCAGCGGATCGTCGATCAGGTGATCGTCGGACGCGACCCGGCGAAGAAGGATCGCGTGCGGATGTCGTCGGAAGAGGGGTCCAGCCTCTTCGCGGTGCGTGCGCCCAAGGAAGACCTCGCGGAGATCCGTGCGCTCGTCGCGCAGATCGACCAGAGCGAGGTGGGCGGGCTTCCGGTCAAGTCGATCAAGCTCGAGCGCGCGGACGCGGAGCTCGTCGCGCGGTCGATCACGCAGTTCTACCAGCAGCGGGCGCAGGTCTCGGGCAAGCCGGGGCAGCGCAGCACGAACAGGGTGGCGATCATCGGCGAGAAGCGGACGGGGACTCTTGTCGTGGCGGCGAGCGACGAGGAATACGCCCAGATCGAGAGCTTGGCAAAGACGTTTGACGCCCCGGCGACGGTGGCGGACATGATCTTCAAGGTGATCCCGCTCAAGCACGCCCGGATCAGCGAGATCCAGACGACAGTGACGAGCCTGATCGATGAGTTCAAGTGGACGGGGAACGCCAGCGGGCAGAACCGCGACGACAACGTCTTCGTGCAGACCAACGAGCGGACGAACTCGATCGTGGTGATGGGCAAGGAGGACATGATCGCGACGGTCGAGCGGATCGTGTCGCAGCTCGACGTGCCCGAGGAGGGCCGGTCGCAGCTGACGATCAAAGCTGTGGGCGTCGAGAAAGCGGACCTGAGGACGGTCAAGACGGTGGTCGAGCAGGCGCTGTCGACGCCGGGCTGGCGGGCGTGGCGCGGGCCGGACCCTGAGGGCGTGCGGGTTGAGATTGATTCGGGGCGGAGGAGCCTCGTGCTGGTCGGGAAGGCTGAACGCGTCGCGCAGGCGGCGGCGTACATCGAGGAGCTCGAGAAGTCCTCGGGCCGCGGAGACACGACGATCACGTCGCTGGTCCTCAACAACGCGCGGGCGGACCGGGCGGCGACGAGCCTGAGGCAGTTCTTCAGCGAGCGTGCGCGGGCGCAGGGGTTGCAGGAAAGCCCCGTGAGCGTCATGGGCTCGCCCGACGGGAACGTCCTGATCGTGTCGGCGGACGCGGCGAACCTCGCGACGATCAAGGACCTGATCGTCCAGATCGACGCGGACATCCTCGGGAAGGACCGCAAGACCGAGATCTACGTGCTTCAGAACACGACGGCGGCGGAAGCGAGCAACACGCTCAAGACGATGTTCCCCAAGGCGGGGAAAGAGGAAGAGCGCGTGGTCATCACGCCTCAGGCCACGCAGAACTCGCTGCTGGTGTCGGCCCCGATCGTGCAGTTCGAGCAGATCGCGGCCCTCGTGCGGCAGTTGGATGCCGCGCCGAAGCCCGAGCAGGCGAACATCCAGACCGTGACGCTGACGGCGGCGCGGGCGCAGGAAGTCGCGACGGCTCTCAAGACCGCCCTGCCTCAGAACATCAAGATCGGAATCACGGCCGTGCCCCGCAGCAACAGCCTGATGCTGACGGGCTCGCCCGAGGCGATCAAGCTCGCGATGGAGCAGATCGGCAAGCTCGACACGGAAAAGCCGCGCGCACTGACGGTTTTCCGCCGGTTTACGCTCGAGCACACAAGCAGCGACGATCTGTCGTACACCCTGCGGCAGATGCTCTCCGCCCGCCCCCGCGGCGAGGGCGAGTCGAACGCGAGCGTCGACTATGACCGCGCGAGCAACACGCTCATGGTGTCGGCGTCATCGGACGCGATGCCCGAGGTCGAGAAGATGATCGCGTCGCTCGACGTGCCGCCGACCAAGCCTCGGAAGATGGACTTCATCAAGCTCGAGTACGCCAAGGCGGAACAGACCGCCAAGGCGCTGGAGAACTTCTACGGGCGGTACGCGTTTGACGCGACACCGTCCGCGAAGAACGTCACGATCATCCCGGACCCGGCGAGCAACTCGCTCGTCATCTCCGCCGAAGAGACGCAGTGGGAAGGGATCCGCGGGCTGCTGAAGAAGCTCGACACGAAGGAGTACGACACAGCCCAGCAGAGCACGGTGATCGCGCTGCAGCATGCCGACGCGGTGTCGGTGGCGCGGGCGATCAACGAGGGGCTTCGGGCCCCGCTGCAGGCTGAGTTCGAGCGTGAACGCATCCGGGCCGAGCGAGAGGCCCGCGGGCAGCGTCAGCGCGACCGTGAGGATTTCGCCGCACCCAGCGTGCTGATTGACGCGAAGGACATCCCGACGGTTTCGGCGGAGCCTCAGACCAACAGTCTGGTGGTGTTCGCCGGGGCGAAGATGCTCGAGCGGATCCAGTCGCTTGTGAAGCAGCTCGATGTGCCTGCGCTGGCGAACATCAGCGACATCCGCGTGGTTCCGCTCAAGGCGGGCAAACCCAGCGCGATCGCGGGGCAGATCCGGCAGTTGTTCCTCAACGACGGGACGAGCGAGCGTGAAGGCCGCGTGCGGGGCGTGCTGATCGTCGGCGACGACACGGCGGGCGCGCTCATCGTGCGTGCGCCGGAGGACAAGTTCGCGCAGATCAAGGCGCTGGCCGACAGCCTGCAGAGCTCGGTGGATGCGGGGCGTGTGCTGCCGCACGTGTACAAGCTGGTGAACGTGCCGGCGGCACGCCTGGCCCCGACGCTGCAACGGACGTTTGCGCCGATTGCGGCGCAGCTCGGCGAATCGATCGGCGTCGAGGTCGATCGCGGGAGCAACGCCCTGGTGGTGGCGTGCAGTGAGCGTCTGAAGATCGAGATCGAGAAGACCATCCGCGAACTTGATATCAACGCGTTTGGCCAGACGGCGGTGCCGGGCGCGAACAAGCTCGGGCAGAGCGTGCTGGTGATTGAGGTCAAGAACATCGCGCCCTCAGCGATGGAGAAGATGCTGACCGACATGGGGCTCACGAAGGCCCAGGCAGCGGACAAGCCCGGCGTGGTGAGCGAGCCGATCACGATTGTGCCGATGCTGACACGTTCGGCGCTGGCGATCCTCGCGAGCCCGGGGGACGGGCCCGCTGTGATTGAGTTGGTGAAAGCCCTCGACTCGACCCCGGCAGAGGCGGGCGAGGTGGTGCAGATCGTCCGACTGAAGAAGGCGGGGGCGGACAACCTCGTCAAGACGCTCACGGAGATGCTGGATCAGGCGAAGTTGGCGAACAAGGGCGGGCCGGCGGGTGCGCTCGCCGAGCAGCTGCGGCGGTTCAAGCTGACGCGGTCGGCCTTGGGCCAAAAGGATCTGGACGTGGATCTGTCCAAGCCGGTGCGCCTTGTGGCGGACAACGAGAGCAACTCGGTGATCGTCGGCAGCACAGCCGCGAACGTCGACGCGATTGCGCCGGTGATCGAGCTGCTCGACAGCCTGCCGATGGGCGAGGCTGTGATCGTCCGGATTTTCCCGCTCCAGAACGCGCAGGCGGCACGGATCAAGGTTGTCGTGGACCAGCTTTTCCAGCAGGGCGAGCAGTTGTCGCGTCAGCCCGGGACGACGCGGCGGGCTGAACCCGTGACCGCGACCGGTCAGGCGTTGATCGGCGATATCGCGGTCGCGCTCGACGAGCGGACGAACACGATCGTGGTGGCGGGGCGTCAGGAAGCGGTTGCGCTCGTCGAGGTTTTGGTCAAGGACCTGGACAGCGACCGGATGAGCAACTGGATCGAGCCAACGATCATCGCGATCAAGCACGGGGATGCAGCCGCGATCGCGACGCGTCTGAGCGATGTGCTGGTCAAGGGCCTTGCGACGACGCCGGAATCGGCGGGGTTGCAGAAGCAGTACGGGCGTTTGCGGATGTCGCTGGCGGGGAAGGACCCGACGAAGCCTGAGAATCAGGTGCAGGCGGACTTGTTTGCGCCGCTCAACGGCCTGGTGATCACGTCGGACCCGACCCTGAACGCTTTGATCGTGGTGGGGTCGACGGGGAACGTGGCGGTAGTGCGGGAAATGGTCGCCATGTTGGACGTCGAGGCGGCGAGCGCGGCAAACACGTTCCGGGTCTTCCCGCTGGTCAACGCAGCGGCGGACCGGGCGGGGCGGGTGCTTCAGGACCTTTTCTCGCAGCGTGAGAAGGTTTCGGCCCTCAAGCCCGAGGATCGCTTGGTGATCTCGTCGGACTCGCGAATCAACAGCCTGATTGTGAGCAGCTCGGCGCGCAGCTTGGCGGTCGTGGACACCCTCCTCAAGACGATTGACGCGAAGGACGCGAGCCCGAGCGTGTCGCTTCACATCGTGCCGGTCGAGGGTGCGGACGTGACTCAGTTGGCGGGGAAGATCCAGAGGCTCATGCGTGAGCGGATCGAGGCGGCGAGCCGTGGCGGCTCGGGTGGTGTGGCGAACCCGATGGACGCGTTCAGCATCGAGGCTGAGCCCGGAAGCAACCTCTTGATCATCGCGTCCAGCGAGGAGAACTTCGCGGTCGTGAAGGAGTTGATCGACGCGCTGATGAAGAATGGTGAAGCGTTGGCAGCCGCGCAGGACACTGGGCTGATCCAACTGAAGAAGATGCCGGTGGCGGACGCGGTGCTGCAGATCAGGGATATCTACATCAAGAAGGAGACCGAGCGTCGCGGGGCCAACGCGGTGACCGTCGCGGCCAACGAGCGTCTCAACGCGGTGCTTGTGAACGGGACCGCCAAGGACATCTCGGAAATCCGGGCGCTGGTCGAGCGTCTGGAATCGACGGACGTGGCGATGGTTCGGCAACTGGACCGGATCGAGTTGCGGTCGGCCAACGCGCTGGAAGTCGTGAATCTGCTCGAGGGCGTGCTGTCGGGACGTGGCGTGAGCGGGCAGCGCGTCGGCGCGAAGCAGGCGACGCGGGTGCAGTACATCCGTGATCAGATCCTCGGGCAATTGGCGGCGGACGGCCAGAAGCCGACCGAGGCGGAGATCGACGGGGCGGTGCGGGATCAGGTGACGCTGACGCCGGACCTGCGGACGAACGCGGTGCTGGTGAACGCCCCGCCTCAGATGTTGACGCTCATCAAGGAGGTCATCAACGACATCGACAGCAACAAGGCGGACCGGCAGATCGAGCAGTTCAGGCTTGTGAACGCGGACGCGACGCGGATGGCGGACGTCCTGCAGCGGGTCTTCACGCTCAAGCAGCAGGGAACGAGTTTCGTGCTGGTCCCGCCGGATGACGCGCCGGTCGAGGGTCCAGACTCGGGGCCGAGGCCTTCGACGGTGACGGCGGTTCCGGACGAGCGTCAGGCGTTGTCGGTGGCGGTGGACGCGCGAACGAACACGCTGATCGTGTCGGGAACAGCGAAGTATCTCGACCAGGTGCGCGAGCTGATCAACAAACTGGACAACATCGAGGCGGTGGAGCGGCTGCAGACGGTGTACCACCTCAAGAACGCCAAGGCGAAGGAGATGGCGACGACACTGCAGGACATCTTCAGGCAGGAAAGCGGATTGAGCAGAGCCACGACCAGTTCGGCCCAGACTGGATCGCTCGAGCGGCAGCTTGAGGCGGAGGTGACGGTGGTGGGCGACGAGAACAGCAACAAACTTCTGATCGCGACGAGCCCGCGGTACATGGACAAAGTGCTGAAGATGGTGGACGAACTGGACAAGACCCCGCCGCAGGTGATGATCCAGGTGCTGCTTGCGGAAGTGACGATCGACGCGGATGACTCGTGGGGGATGGACATCCGGGTGGGTCCATTCGGCGGCGACACGTACCGAGCGGCGTCGCTCGGGGCTGGTCCGGGCGGGATCGCCAACACGCTCGGCGGTGGGAACATGTCGGTCTCGTCGGCGGACTTCTCGCTGCTCATCCGGGCGCTGGAGGTGCAGGGCAAGCTGCAGGTGCTGTCACGCCCGGAAGTGATGGTGAACAACAACAAGACGGCGTCGATCAACGTCGGCGACAACATTGCCGTGGCCTCGGCGACGGAGCGGACCCCGCAGGGCTCGACGCGTGCGGACGTGACGCGGCAGGACGTGGGGATCACGCTCGACGTCACGCCGCGTATCAGCAACGACGGGTTCGTGCAGATGGACATCGCGCCGAAGATCTCGTCACTGACGACCAGAACGACTCAGATCAACGAGGAGTTCTCGGCGCCGATCATCAATCAACGGACGGTCAAGACCGTGGTCAATGTCAAGGACGGCCAGTCGGTCGTGATCGGTGGTCTGATCCAGACGTCTGAGGAAGACCGCAAGACGAAAGTGCCGATTCTCGGAGACTTCCCGCTGATCGGGTACGCGTTCCGAACGAGCAAGAAGGCGAGCGTCAAGACGGAGTTGCTGGTGATCCTGACGCCCAGGGTGGTGCCGGGGGCCGGGCCCGATTGGGAGGAGCGCGTTCGCCGGATCAATGATCAGATGATCAACCGGATGGCGGACCCGATCGAGATTCGTCGGTACATTGAGGACCAGGACCTTCGGACGAAAGAGAACGAGGCGTTGGACGAGCCGAGGACGGGAGACATGGGGCCGACGCGTGATCCGTCGTCCCCGGTGCCGCCCCCCGCGGAGGAATCGCCGGCGAAGCCCGAGGGGAGCGGAGTGTCGACGCCGGTCGCGCGGACCGGCGTGGTGGATCTGCGATTTGCGCCGCCTCCGACCCAGGCGAGTCCGAGCGAATCTCAGAAGCCGAAGTGACCATCAGGCTGGCAAGAAGGAGCGTGTTCATGCGTCATCTGTGGATCGGAGCGTTGGTGGTGAGTGCGGGCCTGGCGGGTGGGTGCGTTTCGGACGATCCCAGGAAGCCGTCGATGGTGGGTCAAAGCGGCCCGAACACGCCCAACCCGACGCGGATGGTGGTGACGTCGTACTTGCCTCGGGACACCAACTCGAACGGCTCCCCCGACCTGATTCAGCTGCGCGTGCATCTGTTCGAGGCGGAGGGCGGTTGGCCGCTGGCGGTCTCGGTGCCGGGGACCTTTCGCTTTGAGCTGGTCACGCCGGGGGAAGCGGGGCGGGAGAAGCCGCTGGCGACGTGGGAGATCGATCCGGCGACGATGCCGCGGATGCTGACGCAGGACCAGGTTGGGCCCTGCTATCTCGTCGAACTCAGCCTTTTGTCCGAAGGGCGAACGGATCGGCTTTCGGTGGAGACCGTGGACCTTCACGCGAGCTTCATCTCGAAAGAGCGCACGGCGAATCCGATCCGATCGGTGATCTCGATGCACTTTGGCCGGACTCGCTAAGGGCATCCGTACATAATCCGAATTGTCCGATCTTGTCCGAGTCTTAACACGAAGAAACTCGGCTTTTTGAGAACATGCGCTAATGTTTTTCGTGAGTCCGAGATCGGTTCCTTGGCAGGAATCGGCGGGCGAATCTGGGAGCGTAACGATGAAATCTGGCCTGAAGAAAGCGTGTCTGAACGTGATCGGCGTGGCGGCTTTGGTTGTTCTGGCGGGGTTCGGCCCCGATGACACCAAGAAGGTGACCGTCGACAAGGCGTACAAGGCGTACGAGCAGGTCCAGGGCGTCTCGGGCAGTTTCAAGAGCATCGGCTCGGACACGCTCAACAACCTGATGACCGGTTGGTCCGAAGGGTTCAAGAAGTTCTACCCCGGCGTCAACGCTGAGGTTGAGGGCAAGGGTTCCTCCACCGCGCCGCCCGCGCTGACCGAGGGCCAGGCCCAGTTCGGCCCGATGTCCCGCCCGATGAAGGGCGAGGAGATGGACAAGTTCGAGAAGAAGCACGGGTACAAGGCCACCGAACTGCGCGTCGCGGTCGACGCGCTGGCGGTCTTTGTTCACAAGGACGCTCCCCTCGATGAGATCACGATGGAGAACGCGATGAAGGTGTTCTCGGTGGCTGGCCCGGACATGACCTGGGGCGACCTGGGCGTGACCAACCCCGATTTCAAGAGCAAGCCGATCGCTCTCTACGGCCGCAACTCCGCCTCGGGCACCTACGGGTACTTCAAGGAGCACGTGCTCGAGAAGAAGGACTTCAAGGCGACCGTGAAGGAGCAGCCCGGGTCATCGGGCGTGGTCCAGGCGGTTGCGGCGGATAAGTTTGCGATGGGCTATTCGGGCATCGGGTACGCCACGGCGGACGTGAAGGCCCTCAAGGTGATCGCCAAGGGCGGCAAGAAGGCTGTCGCGGCGAACGCTGAGAACGCGTACTCGGGCGAGTACCCGATCGGGCGTTTCCTCCTTGTCTACGTGAACTACAACGCGAAGACCGGGCTCGACGCGCTGCGGGCTGAGTTCGTCAAGATGATGTACAGCAAGGACGGGCAGGAGACGGTCGTCAAGGACGGGTACTTCCCCGTGACCCCCGAGATCGCTCGTGAAGATCTGAAGAAGGTCGGCCTCAAGGCGAACTTCTAACCCCCCTCCTGACTTCTGCACACGCGGGAGTTGCAGGGTAGACTAATGACGAACACGGGTCGGCCGCGTCACCGCGACCGACCCGCTTTCATAGTGAGCACAGACCCTTCCAAGCCGGCCACGCCCTCTCAGCCGCCCCGGCGCGCTGCAAGGCCATCGCGTGGCGGGGTGCAGGCGATGGATCGGGTGGCGGAGACGGTCATCACGGTCGGCGGGATCTCGGTGATCCTCGCGGTGCTGGGGATCTGCGTGTATCTCGCGGCACAGGTCGCCCCGCTGTTCATGAGTGGGACGGTCGAGCGAGTCACCGCGGCCACGGCGGGGATTCCGGATGCCAAGAGTGAATCGCCGGTTGTGTTTCGCGTGGATGAGTACCAGGGCGCGGCGATCATCATCGAGTCGAGCGGAAGGGTCCGCGCGAGACACCTGGCGACCGGCGCGATTCTGGGCGAGATGTCGATCGCCGGCGAAGGCGAACGGACGACGGCGTGTGCGTTCGAGGCTCTGCCGGGGCTGCTGGCCATCGGGACAGAGTCGGGCAAGGTCTCGCTGGGCCGGGCGTTTTTCGACGTGGAGATTCTCTCACCCGACGAGGTTGATGTCTCGTTGCGCGGGCTTGCGATCGGCACGTCGGCGGCCGGGGCGAAGACGGATGATCACCCGCTGGGTTCGTCGCTTCAGCGTGTATCGGAGCAGCAGTTCCGGCGGATTATTCCGCGGGTTGAGATGGGCGTGCCGACAGAGATCGGCAAGGGCGCGGGCAAGGTCCACGCGATGGACTTCCGCGAGACGTCCGGGCGCGAGTTCATGGTGGCGATAAGAGGCGACGGAACGGCGGTTCTCGATATTGTCACGACCGTCACGCCGCTGGGCGGGGGCAAGCCGCGGATTAAACTGACCGAGTATCCGATCCCATTCGTGGCGCCGTCGGGGCGAGGGCTTCCGGATCGCTTGTTCATCACGGGCGACGGGCAGAGCATCCTCGCGTTGTGGAACGACGGGCTCGTGCAGCGATACCGGAGCTCGAATCCGGAGAGCGAGCCGATCGTGTTCGCGGAAGAGTGGCGTGCCATTCCCGGGGGAAGGACGATAACGGCGGCGGCGATGCAACTGGGCGGGCTGACGCTTTTGCTCGGAGACGACGCGGGATTCCTCTCCCGCTCGTTCGCGGCGGTAGATCGCTCGGCGTCGACACCCGACGGGCAGCGGCTCGTGTCCGCGGGGTCGGAGCGTGTCTCCGAAGCCGCGATCACATGGATCGGAACGTCGATACGCGATCGATGCATCGCCATCTCGGATGCGACGGGGCGTGTCGGGGTTCTGCATGCAACTTCGGGCAAGTGGGTCGTTCCGATGGAGGACCGCGGCGACGGTGCGCTCTCGGCGGTCACGATTGCCCCGAAGGTCGACGGGCTGGCGATGCTGACCAAGGGGGGCGGGATCGGCGTGTTGGAAATGGAGAAGGGGTTTCCTGAAGCGAGCGTCTCCTCGCTTTTCGGACGGGTGCACTACGAGGGGACGACAGGGCCTCAGTTCGTGTATCAGTCCTCGTCGGGGGAGGACTCGGCGGAGGTGAAGTACAGTCTGGTACCTCTCATCCACGGGACCCTCAAGGCGACGACGTTTGCGATGCTGATTGCGATACCGCTCGGCGTGCTGGCGGCGATCTACACGAGCGAGTTCCTGGCGAAGAAGACTCGTCGTGTGGTCAAGCCGACGATCGAGATGATGGCGTCTCTTCCCTCAGTGGTGCTGGGGTTCATCGCGGCGATCGTGATCGCTCCGTATGTGACCGAGCATCTGGCCTCGGTGCTGCTTGTCTTCTTTACGCTCCCGATCGGGATGTTGCTGGGCGGGTTCCTCTGGCAGGTCATCCCACGGGCGACCGCCAAGCGAATTCCCGCCATGGCCAAACTTCTGACGATGGGCGTCGTCTTCACCTCGTCGATCGCGTCGGCGTGGGTCGTGGGACCGACGGTGGAATGGGCGATGTTCAAGCCCAGCGACGAAGATCGGTGGGTCGCGGGGGGATCGGTGGTGCCGGTCGAGGCGAAGGAGATCCCGGCGTGGGTCGGTCCTCGCACGACGGTAAACGGGGAGGAACGCCGCTCTCTTCGTGCCGAGGGGATGTACTTCGTGGACGGAGCGGTGGTGCGAGCCAAGGAGCCCGCGGACAAACTCGTGGACGTTGCATCGCCCGAAGCGTCGATCCGCGCGTGGCTGGACGGGAACTTCGGCGGAGCGTTCCCGGGTTGGTTCCTGCTGCTGTTCGGCCCGGGCGTGCTGGGCGCGGTGGTGCTGGTGCGTCTCACCGTCGGGCGTGGGTTCGACACGATCGTCGAGCGATCCAGCCCGTTCATCGGCGGGCTTCTGGAACTCGCGAAGTTCGCGGTCATGCTCGTCGGCGGGTGCCTGCTGGCGTTTGCAGCGGCGAAGATGCTCGAAGCGGCGGGGATTGACGCCCGGGACTCGCTGCTCGGCGGATTCTCGCAGCGCAACACCCTCGTCGTGGGCATGGTCATGGGGTTCGCGATCATCCCGATCATCTACACGATCTCGGAGGACGCGATGGCGGCGGTGCCGTCCTCCCTGCGTTCGGCGTCGCTCGGCGCGGGAGCCACACCGTGGCAGACGGCGGTCCTCGTCGTGATGCCGGTGGCTGCGTCGGGGATATTCTCGGCGATCATGATCGGGCTTGGGCGTGCGGTCGGCGAGACGATGATCGTGGTGATGGCGACGGGCAACACGGCGGACCTGTCGTGGAACATGTTCTCGGGGTGTCGCACGCTTTCGGCGAACATCGCGACGGAATTGCCCGAGGCGGGTCGCGGGGACGTCCACTTCCGGGTGCTCTTCCTGTGCGGGCTGGTGCTGTTTGTCATGACCTTTGTGCTCAACACGACGGCTGAGTTGATCCGGCAGCGGTTCCGGAAGAGGAGCGCGGCCCTTTGAGCAAAGCAGCGCCGATCCAGGCTCGTCAAACGCCCAAGCCAGGCCGCCGGACTCCGATGGCGGCTCGTGGCGAACCCATGATCTGGCTTATGGGGCTTGCGCTGGTTCTTTGCTTTGTTGCGGTCGTCGTGCTCGCGGGCAAGGTCGCTCTTGAGGGGGTCAACACCTTCTGGCCCAGGCAGATCGATCGCGTCGAGATGAAGGCGAAATCGCCGGGCGTGGCGGGGCGGGCTTTCTACGGCGTGCCGGTGCGAGAGGAGTCGTTCGAGCCTTCGCCCGAACTGCGTGCGCGGATCGAGTCGCTCCGTGCAGCGGGAACACTGCCCGAGGGCTCGCTGGATGCCGATGGGCTAGCGGTCCGTCGGCTGTACCGGGCGGGCAATCGCGACGTGACAAACGAGCCGTTCATCTGGACGCCGCTGTGCGAGATCGAGTCGATCTCGAAGCCGGAAACGACAGTGCTTTTGGAACGGACCAAGTGGGGCATCTGGATCGGGACGCCCTCGGCGATCGTCAAGCAGACCGAGATCGAAGCCACGAGCACGGCGGCCTTGACGCCTTCAACCCCCGGATCTCGCATGGAGCGTGTGGTGCTCGCGGACGGGAAGACGTACGCGCAAGAGTACATCGCCGAAGGACCCCGGGCGGTCCTGGATGTGTTCGCCCGGTATCACGCGGAGGCGATCGCGAGACGAGGCGAGATCTCCCGCATCGATGATGTGCAGATCGGGAGCATCAACAATCGGATCGCCGCTGCCAATGTCGCGCAGCGGAACGCCGACCGCAGACTCAGCCCCGTCGGCGTGCCGCTGAAGCCGTTCCCGTGGCTGGGGTGGGCCGCGATCGTCGCGGCGACTGTCGCGGCCGGTTGGGCGAGTGCGGCGGTGTCCAAGCGCAAGACCGTCACCGAGAGACTCCCGATTGAGCGTGTGCTGCTGGCACGCGGGCTCATCGTGCTTTGCGTGCTCGGACTGGTCGGGCTGGTTTCGCTTCGGCCCTGGCGAGAGGGGCCGATTTCGGCTGACGAGCACACCGCGATCACAGCCTCGGTCGCGCGCACGCTGGCCGACTTGCGGGTTGAGTACGAAGCGGCGGACAAGGCGAAGAAAGTCCTGGAGCGTGAGGATCTGTCGTGGCGTCTGTTGGTGAAGGACGCGGGGGGCACGAACTTTGCGCCTGTGGCCATGACCGACCCGGACCAGCCGATGACGATGTCGCAGGTTGTCCGCCTTGTCGATGCCAATGCACTGTCGGGCGTCGGCAAGATCGGGGTGTACCTGTCGCGGTGGGGCGAGTTTATCGGAGACGACCCTCGCGAGCAGAACACCGACGGCGGGGTTTTCCCGGTGATTTTCGGGACAGTCATGATGACGATGCTGCTCTCGATCATCGTCGTGCCCTTCGGCGTGGTCGCTGCGCTTTACCTGCGCGAGTACGCGAGGCAGGGCGTCGTGACGTCGATCCTTCGCATCGCGATCAACAACCTCGCCGGCGTGCCTTCGATCGTCTTCGGGATGTTCGGGCTCGGGTTCTTCTGTTACACGCTCGGGGCGTACATCGACAAGGGGCCGGAAGTCGCGACGAAGTACGGACAGGGTCTGTGGTGGGTGTATGCGGCTGCGGCGGGCGTGACGGCGTTCGGGGCGCTGGTCGCCGCGTACCTCTCAAGACCGACGCCGGGCCAACCGATCCAGCAGTGGCATCGGGCGATGGGATTCCTGACCGCCGCGTTGTGGTTCGGGGCGGCGGCACTGGCGGTGGTGCTTGCGGCGCACACGCCATACTTCAGCGGGTTCTTCACCGACAAACCCGATTCGACGTTCGGCAAGCGCGGGCTGCTGTGGGCGTCGCTCACCCTCGCGCTGCTCACGCTGCCCGTGGTCATTGTGGCGACGGAAGAGGCGGTCGCCGCGGTGCCGCGAACGATGCGGGAGGGGTCGTACGGGTGCGGGGCGAGCAAGTGGCAGACGATCCGGCGGATCGTGCTGCCGGGTGCGATGCCGGGGATCATGACGGGGATGATCCTGGCGATGGCCCGCGGGGCGGGCGAGGTTGCGCCGCTCATGCTGGTGGGCGCGATGAAACTCGCGCCGCAACTGCCCTTCTCCACGTCCTTTCCGTTCCTGCACGCGGACCGCTCGTTCATGCACCTGGGGTTCCACATCTTTGATCTCGGGCTCCAGAGCCCCGACGCCGAGGCGGCCCGTCCGCTCGTCTGGACCACCACGCTCCTCCTGATTTCGATTATCGTCGTCCTGAATCTATCGGCGATCCTGATCCGAGCGAGGCTGAAAGCCCGCGGGTCCGGCTCGGCGGTGTAGAGGTATCTTTCGATGGCACCGACTATGACAAACTCATCACCCACCAAGCGGATCTCCTTCGACGCCCCACCGTCGCAGGCCCCGACGTACAAGGTGATCGACGCGATCCGCAAAGGGGAGCCTCACACCCCAGAGATCCACGAGTCGGCGGGTCGGGACGACGCCCTCCTTGAGATGAAGGACTTCTGCCTCTATTACGGCAAGGCCAAAGCCCTGCACTCGATCAACATGAAAGTCGCACGGGGCAAGGTCACGGCCCTGATCGGCCCCTCGGGCTGCGGAAAGTCCACCCTGCTGCGGTCGGTCAATCGACTCAACGACCTCATCGACGGCGTGCGGATCGAGGGGGACATGCTCCTCAACGGCGAGACCGTCTACGCCCCGGATGTCGATGTGATCGAACTCCGCAAACGCCTCGGCATGGTCTTTCAGAAGCCCAACCCGTTCCCGATGTCGATCTTCGAGAACGTGGTGTACCCGCTCCGGATCGACGGCGAACGGCGCAAGTCGGTGCTGCAGGAAGCGTGCGAACGCTCGCTGAAGGCGGCCGCGATCTGGGACGAGGCCAAGGACCGACTGCATGAGTCTGCGCTGGGTCTCTCGGGCGGGCAGCAGCAGCGTCTGTGTATTGCGCGGGCGATCGTGGCCGAGCCCGAGGTGCTGCTGATGGACGAGCCCTGCTCCGCGCTCGACCCGATCGCGACCCTCCGCATCGAGGAACTGATCGAAGAGGTCAGCCAGCGGTACACGGTGCTCATCGTGACGCACAACATGCAGCAGGCGGCACGCGTGAGCGATTTCACGGCGTTCCTTTACCTTGGACGCCTGGTTGAGTACGGCCTCACGAAGGACATCTTCCAGAACCCGCACCTGCGTGAGACGGAAGACTACGTCACGGGCCGGTTCGGCTAAGTCCGGCCGAGAGGGCGCTCCTGTCCTTGTGCGGAGCCGCCGCGAGCGGGCTTTACTTGGACCGGTTGACCATCGACGACCCGCGGACGTCCAGCCCTTTGATCATCGCGTCCAAAGCCTCGCGATTGGGCGCATGATCCATCGCGGTCTGCTTCGAAACCCACTCCTTTTTCACCAGCTCCGCCAGCGAGTGCGTGAAACTGTGCATCCCGTCGTGCAGATTCGCGTGAATGATTGATGGCAGGTCCGTCTCGGCCCCCTCGCGGATCCGGTCCTTGACGATTCCCGTCCCCAGGAGGACTTCCGTGGCGGGCACCATCGCGGTGCCACCTTCCATCGACGCGAACTCCGGCACCGTCGGCAGCAGCCTCTGTGCGCAGACCGCACGAAGCGTGTTCGCGAGGGCGCCTCGCACGAACGCGTGATCCCGAGGGTCGAAGAACTCGAGCATGCGGCTGATCGACTGCATCGTGTCCGCAGTGTGCAGGCTTCCGAACACCAGGTGCCCCGTCTCCGAGGCCTGAATCGCGGCGAGGACGGTGTCGTGGTCCCTCATCTCGCCGATGAAAATCACGTCCGGGTCCTGCCGAACCATGAACTTCAGCGCGAGGGCGTAGTTCGGCACGTCGATTCCGATCTCCCGCTGGCTCACGATGCCCATCTTGGGCCTGAAGATGAACTCAACGGGGTCCTCGATGGTCAGAATGTTTTCGTGGCGGGTCGCGTTGATGTGGTCGATCATCGCCGCCAACGTCGAGCTCTTCCCGCTCCCCGTCACGCCGACGACCAGCACAAGTCCTTCCATCGTCCGCTCGACGATCTGGGCATAGATCGGAGGCAGCCGGAGCGACGCGTAGTCCGGGATCTCCGCCTTCACGCGCCGGATGGCCGCGTGCGTGTGCCCGCCCGCGCGAAAGATGTCCACGCGGAACCGATCACCGCTCTCGGGCAGATAGGTCGCAAAGTCGATCGCTCCCTGCTCAACCAGTTTCTGCCGGAGCACCGGCGTCATCAACGGCTCTACCAGCTGATCCGCGGCTTCCGCCGTCAGCGGGGGTGCGTCGATCGTCTTGAGCACGCCGCCCACGCGAAAGGCGGGTGGCACGCCGACCTTGAGATGCAGGTCCGAGGCGCTTACCTTCGCCATCGCCGCCAGAAGCCGCTGAATCGTCAGGCTGCCTTGGAACATCAAATCCTCCCTCACGTCTCCGACTCCGCGACGACACCCGGAAAATCCTATGCCCGCCGCCTGGCTCGCTCGCAGACTCGCTCGTGCGGCTGCGCAGGCTCGCAGCGGGTCGCTCCGCAAGGAGTGCTCCTCGGGAACAACTCCGCGATTCATCGCGAACTGCTGTGTTCAATGCTCGGATTGCGGATGAGCTCGCCATGAACGTCTAGGCTGAGCCGTCGGGTGAAGTGGGCTTTTCTGGAGATCGAACATGACGCTTTGCAACACTCATCGGGGCGCACCGCCGTTTCGCGCCATCGCGCTTTACAGCGGACGCGTGCTCGGAGCCGTTCTTCTTCTCGCTGCGGGGCTGACGCCTGTCATCGGAATGACCGGGTGCGCCACAGACGAAGTCGGGCACTCCAAGACAACGACGAAACAGACCACCAACACCCCGTCCGAACGCACAACCGTCACCGAGACTCACGAGAAAGACACCACGCTGACGCCCAGGTGATGTTGATCCGCATCGTTTGTGACCCCTTGCAAAGGAACCCCTTGAAACCAACACGCTTTCCGTCCCTCCGATCCTCGATCATCCTCGTTCTGGCCTCCGCCGCGATGATGTCGACGCTCGCCGCCTGTGATTCCAACAAAAACTCCAGCAAGTCCACCACGACAAAGACCACGGAAACTCCGGAAGGCACGAAGAAAACCGTCGAGACGAGCGAAAAAACGATCGTGGTCGAGAAGAAGAAGCAGTAGGATGCCCGTCACCCCTTGATGTGCTTTCTCTAGAGCAAACGCCTCAGGGGGGATCCCGCATAAACTTGTCGCGTGACACCGACGACACGGCCCGACCACGCCACCATCGCGATGCTCCGCCTCACGCTCACTCCGGGACTCGGGCCGGTGCTCATCGCTCGGCTCGTCAAGGAGTTCGGCTCCGCCGATGCCGTCCTTGGACTCTCCGCATCGCAACTCGAACGGATCAAGGGCATCGGCCCCGGCAAGTCGTCCAAGATCGCCGCGGGCATGCGGGCCGCGGAATCCCTCGTGAATCCGGAGATCGACGCCGCCACCAAGCTCGGCGTTCGCTTTGTCACCATCGGCACGCCCGCCTATCCCCCACTGCTCGCGACCATCCCCGACCCGCCGCCGCTGCTCTACGTGCAAGGACGTCTGGACCCTCAGGGCGAGGACCGATTCCCCATCGCGGTGGTGGGCTCGCGGGCATGCTCGCCTTACGGCATCGAACAGGCCGAGCGTTTCGCGGGGATCTTCGCTCGGGCCGGGATCACCACGATCTCCGGAGGGGCCCGCGGGATCGACACCGCAGCCCACCGCGGCGCAACCCGGTCCGCCGGACGCACGGTCGTGGTGACCGGTTGCGGCCTCGCCCATTGCTATCCGCCTGAGAACGCTGAGCTTTTCCGCAAGGTCATCGACCAGGGCGGATCCATCGTCTCGGAACTCCCCATCGCCACAGCTCCGACACCGGAAAACTTCCCGCCTCGCAATCGCATCATCTCCGGAATGTCCCTCGGCGTTCTGGTGATCGAGGCCGCCGTCGGCTCGGGAGCCCTCATCACGGCGAAGACCGCGGTCGAGGACCACAACCGTGATGTCTTCGCGGTCCCGGGCCGCGTCGACAGCCCCACCTCCCGCGGCACCCACGAACTGCTCAAGTCCGGCGGGGCCGCCCTCGTCACCGACCCCGGCGACGTGATCGCCGCGCTCGAGATCCAAGCCAACCACCTCCACGCCGGCACCTTCGAGGCACGCTACAGCGTTCAAGACCCCGAAGGCTCCGCCCACGCCGCGAGCCTCTTCGCTGACGCCCCACGATCGCAGCCTGAAACACCCGCCGACCCGATCCTTGCGGTACTCGCCTCAACGCGAACCCTGGACCAGATCATCACCGCGACGGGTCTTCCCGCAGGCGAAGTTCGGGGCCGGCTGACCATGCTCGAACTGCAGAAACGGATCAAGCGGTCCGGCTCGGGGTTTGAGCGGGCCTAAAGACCACTACAGGTGGTATTCCACACAATTACCGTCCACAACCCGTTCACCCCACAGAAAACTCACAGATTTCCCTTGCCGTGAGGGAGATACTATGCTATCTTGTACCGAACAAGAGGCCAGAAGTCTGATCGGAAGGGTTCTGAAAGGCCGATACCAGAAACCGCACAGGACATTCCCCCGAACCGAACAAAGTCTCCCTCCGTCGTTTGTGTGACAGTTTCGCAAGCACCATGACGAGCACACGTTCCATCCCGAACTCGAGCACCCTGATCCGACTCGGACCCGGCGGAGAATTCGTGACGGACTGGTCGTGCTCACCGGCGGCGTGCGGAGTGTCATGGAGAAAGTCCGGGGAGGCCAGCTCTCGAGTCGCCGGACGATACGCCGAAGGGTGCGTTCCGAGAATGCTCACGAGCGAGTTCATGGGGGCACGGCGATTCGCAAGGAGCTTCGCGAGCAACCTGGCCGAGCTCGCCAAGCGGGCCCTTCGGGCAGCCATTGGACAGAGCGGACCTGATCGGGTTTCAACTCGATACGAGCCACTTTCACGGGGCGAACGACTGTTCTCCTCGAGCGCGTCGAATCACCCCGCCCATTGCCCTCAAGTTTCACCTCACACGGGAGATACTCATGAATCTGACCCCCAAGCAACTCCGTATTCTGCAACTCATCCGCGACTGGCGCGTCCGGCGGGGTTACTCGCCGACGATGCAGGAGCTGGCCGACGAGATCGGTGTGAGCAAAGTGACGGTCTTCGAGCACGTCGAAGCCCTGATCAAGAAGAGCGCTCTCGTCCGCGAGCCGAACAAGGCTCGCTCTTTGTCGATCGCTGACGGGATCTCCGTCCCCGACGAATCCCGCCCGCTGCGCTTCCCGCTGGTCGGCAAGATCGCCGCTGGCAACCCCATCGAGAAGGTTGCCGACCACGACGAACTCGACCTCATCGACTACTTCGGCGAGGAGAGCAACACGCGCGGCGGCTCGACCTTCGCCCTCAAGGTCGAAGGCGACTCGATGCGCGACGAAGGCATCCTCGACGGCGACTTCGTTCTCATCGAACGCACGCAGGTCGCCCAGAACGGCGATCGCGTCGTCGCTCTCCTCCCCGACGGCTCCACGACGCTCAAGACTTTCTTCAAAGAGGATGATCACATCCGCCTCCAGCCCGCCAACCCCTCCTTCGACCCCATCCGCGTCAAGTTCTGTCAGATCCAGGGCGTGGTCAAGGGTGTTGTCCGCCGTTACGGACGTTGATCGATTCGTGAACTCTTGATTCTGTCCCTTTCAGAGCCGAGGCATCCAAGATGCCTCGGCTCTTTCGTTCTTTGGTGCGCCGAATCGCAGAGTTCTGTTACAATCCGAGCATGGACACCGTCGGCCGCTTCTCAAGTTCGATCGAAGCGATGCACTTTGTCGCG
The DNA here is from genome assembly GCA_943369765.1 of Phycisphaera mikurensis NBRC 102666. Taxonomy (GTDB): domain Bacteria; phylum Planctomycetota; class Phycisphaerae; order Phycisphaerales; family UBA1924; genus UBA2396. Next base: position 205,289 of record CALROI020000004.1, read on the forward strand.
TTCCTGCTCGACGCGAAGATCCCCGACGCCCGCATCTTCAATCAAGGGGAGGCCTATCCGGGCCTCCTCGGGATCGACGTCGCGGTCCACGCCGAACATGTCAAACGCGGGCGGGAGCTCTTCAAGGAGTTTCAGCGTCAGCCTCGCCGTCAGACCATAGCTGCGGAGGACACCGAGCCCGACCTTCGGCTGCTCGATGACTCGATGGCACCGGCCTGCCCCCGCTGCTCCATCGTGCTCCCCCTCGCGCTGATCAAGGCCTGCCCGTCGTGCGCCGCCGCGGTGGACATCCCCGAGTTGATCGTGGCAGCCCACGGCCCCGAAGCACTCGCCGCATGCTACCCAGACACGGAACTTTCCGAAGACCTCGGCCCGGACCTGCCGTCACACTGTCCGTTCTGCAACTATTCGCTCGCGGGCCTGGACCGGATCGGCGTCTGCCCCGAGTGCGGAAGTGCCTTCGATAAAGCGAATCCTCCAGCGACGTGGTAGCCATCCCGCCGCCTTGATGTCCTCGTCGATTCTGCTCGCCAACAATGCAACATGCTCACACGCCTGCTCGCGATCTCATTGCTGGTTCCGACGCTCGCACTTCCAGCCTGCCGCACGTCAGGCACACCCACCCCCGCGCAACCGATCGCCGACGCACCGGTCGCGTTCCCCGGCGACTGGCTCGGCACCTGGACCGGCCCCGCAAGCCTGCACTGGCCCGACGGCCGCACACGTGCCTTTGAGATGTCGCTCACCATCACCCCCACCGCCGACCCCGCCCGCTACACCTGGACCGTCGTCTACGCCGAAGGCGATCAGAAGCAGACCCGCCCTTACGAGCTCGTTGTCCTGGACGCTCCGACGGGGCGCTACGCCATCGACGAGAAAAACGGCATCACTCTCCCCACCACGCTCTTCGCCGGAACGCTTCGTTCCGCGTTCGCCGTGGAGGGTGTGCAAGTCGTCACCAACGACCGGCTCGAAAGAGGCCCCGATGGCGACCGTCTCGTGTCGGAAATGATCTCCCTCGACGCCAAGACGACATCCGCCACGGGGGGCGGAGATATTCCGGCGGTCACGATCCTGCGTCCGACGACGCTTCAGCGGGCCGTACTGCGTCGAGTCAAGTGAATGTGGGTCACTTCACCTCCGACGCCTGGGTCCGCTCGGGCGGTGTCACCGAGCTCAGCTTGAGACCCACGACGCCCGCAAGCACCAGCCCGAGCGAGGCGAGTTTGAGCGCACCCGCCGGCTCCTTGAAGTACACGATCCCCACGGTCGCGATGATCGCCGAGCCGCACCCGACCCAGATCGCGTAAGCGACGCCGACCTCATACTTCTTGGTTGCAAGCGCGAGAAACACCGCCGACAGCACGAAGCAGATCAGCATCACCACCGCCGGCCCGGGCTTGGTCAGCCCGTTCGAAGCCTTCATGGAGATCGCCCACCCCGCCTCGAAGATGATCGCCAGCACGAGAGAGATCGTTGCCATTCCCAAGTGTACGAGCCCGCCACGCCAGCAAGGAGCGGCGTCCGACCAACCACACGCGCCCCTTGTGCCAAGACTCCGCCTCGCACGCCCCACACCACCCCTCGCCTGCGCTTCGGGCTCGTACACTGCGGCGGAGGCCCGCGATGTCCCAACCGATCTGGTCCGCTGTCGAGCAGTACACCGTGCAGACGCTGCACATGCCCGACCCCGTCCTCGACGCCGTACTGGCCGCCTGCGACGCAGCGGGTCTTCCGCCCATCAACGTCGCGCCCGCCGAGGGAAAACTGCTTCACCTCTTCGCCAAAGCCATGCGGGCCGAGCGCATTCTCGAGATCGGCACGCTCGGCGGCTACAGCACAATCTGGCTCGCCCGGGCCATGCCCGCGACAGGCCGCCTGATCACCCTCGAGATCAGCCCCGAGCACGCCGCCGTCGCCAAAGCCAACCTCACCCGCGCCGGCCTCGCCTCCACGTGCGAAGTCCGCGTCGGCCGCGCCCTCGACCTCCTCCCGGGCGTCGAACGCGACATGGACCGCCCCTTCGACCTCGTCTTTGTCGACGCCGACAAGCCCAGCAACCCCGACTACCTCCGCTGGGCCCTGCGTCTCACCAAGCCCGGCAGCGTCATCATCGTCGACAACGTCATCCGCGCGGGCGAGGTCACCAACGCCAACAGCACCGACGACCGCGTGCTGGGCGTCCGCCGCATGAACGACCTGATCGCCACCGATCCCGACATCCGCCGCCGCGTCGACGCGACCTCGATCCAGACCGTCGGCAGCAAGGGGTACGACGGTTTTACGTTCATGCACGTGCGTTGACGCGTCATCAGGGCAACGGCGACGTCACCGTATAGGTGATCCGCACGCCGAGGATGGTGATATCCGTCTGCGTAGCGGGGTTGTCGTAGGTGAACGACACGGTGTACGTATTGGAAGAATTATCCACCGTGTGATTCGCAGCCGCCGAGAACTGCCGGACACCCGACGCGTTCCCGCTCGAAGTGAGGGTCGCAACGACGGCCGATGCTCCGGTTGCCAGCGCCGACCTTTCAAGGATGCACGTGACATTCTCGACCGTCGAGTTGTCGATGGCTGAAAGCCTGAGTTCAGTAATCACGGCACCGTGGGGCAACTCGACCGGCGCAAAGAGGTTGACGAAGTTACCAGTCGCCGTCAAGGAGAAGAAGAAGGACTGGTTCCGCGAGAATCCGGCCGCCGCCGCCGAACTGCTGAAGAAATCAAAGGCCGTCGGCCCGATCGACAGAAACCGCGTCGCCGTCGCCACCGTCACCGCGCCATCGACACGAAGGTTCCCCACCACATGCAGCCTCTCGGTTGGCTGCGTCGTCCCGATCCCGACATCGCCCGTCCCGTTGATCACCATCCGCGTCGCGTTCCCGCCCGTGCGGAAGTTCATCAGGTCTGTGAACACCCCGACCCCGTCGTAGTACACCCCGCCCCGGAATCCGCTCGACGGATCGCCGAACGCCAGACCCTTCTCCGTTGCGGTCGGCGACACGACCTGCAGGTAGTTGATCCCGCTGGACTCGAAGAACCCCGTCGTGCGTGACGACGCCGCCGCGAGCCCGGATACGCCGTCCGCCACGTGCAACGGGGCGAGCGCCGTCGCAACCCCGATCGCCACCGGCGTCGTGAACCGCGTCCCCGCCGACGCCGAGAACGTCTGCGCCCCCGTGAAGATCTGCGCCACGTTGAGGCGTGCCACCGTCGCCGAAAGCCGCGCGTCCGCCACCGTCCCCGACGCCAGGCTCGTGGCGTTCAGACCCGTCAACCCCAACCCCGACCCGTTGAACGTGCCGTTGAACGAGTTGGAAGCGTTCGAGAACGTGTTCACCCCGCTGAACGACTGCGTGCCGTTGTTCCTCGGGATGTTCGTCGACAGCCTCGCGTCCGCCACCGTGCCCGACGCCAGATTCGTCGCGTTCAGCGTTGTCAGCCCCGCACCGGACCCCGCGAACACCCCCGAGAGCGTGTTGGCCGCGTTGCTGAACTGCACCGCGTTGCTGTAGACGCCCGACAACCGGCTCCCCGGCAGCACGCCCGCCGTCAGGTTCGACGCGTCCTGATAAAACGCCGCATTCTGGTTTCCGAGGTTGAGCGCGTTGTTCGCCGTTTGCGCATCCAGCGCAGAAGCCGCCTGATCCGCGTTGGTCGCTGTCGTCGCCCGCGTGGCGAACGGAGCCGCCGTCAGTTCCTGCCGAGGCTCGAGCGTCACCAGCCCCGATCCGTCCCCGCAGCCCAGCCCCGTGTCGGGCCTGACCTGAATCTCGAGAAACCGCTGGTTCCCGTTGAATACAAGCGCGAGCCCGAAGTCGAGCGAGACCGTAAACCGGCCGCCCACGACCGCGATGTTGTCCGCGCACAGCGTCGGCCCGACTTGCGTGCCCGCCGCGCTAAACACCCGGAACACGAAGTCGTGCAGCCCCGCCGCCGGCACACCCTCCGCCGTCAGCTCACCTTGGTATGTAAACGCGGGCGTTACCACTTGCGCCCGCGCGCCGCAGACGCCGGAAAGCAACCCGATCGCGCTCGCTGCCGCCGCCAACGCCCGTACCGCAACTGCACGCTGCCTCATGTCTCAACTCCTCGTCCACGCCGCCGTGGTTCCGGAGCATACCGCAAGTCGACCCCATCCACCGAGCACATTCTTTCAGGACCCGCCCTAAGAGCCCGCCGGGTCAAACAAGTCCGTTGCGACGTTCGAAAACGTCGACCGCTCGCGCGGTCGTCTCTTGGCAAAACACTACCTCGCAATCTCAATCGCCCGAGTCTCGCGCAAGACCGTCACCTTGATCTCGCCCGGGAACGTCATCTGCTCGCTCACGCGCTTGGCGATGTCGTGAGCGATCAGGTACGCCTCGTCGTCGCCGACACGGGCGGCGTCGATCATCACGCGCACTTCTCGGCCCGCTTGGATGGCGTACGCCTCGGTCACGCCGCGGAAGCCCATGGCGATATCCTGAAGCTCGTTGAGACGCTGGACGTACTTCTCCATGCTCTCGCGACGTGCGCCGGGACGAGCGGAACTCACCGCGTCCGCCGCCATCACGATGGGCGTGTAGAAGCTGGCCGACGGGATGTCCGCGTGGTGGCCGCCGATGGCATTGAGCACAGGCTCTTTCTCGCCGTACTGCTTGGCGAAGTCCATGCCGATCTTCGGGTGCCCGCCCTCCATCTCGTGGTCCATCGCCTTGCCGATATCGTGCAGGAACCCGCACCGGCGGGCCAATGCCCCGTCCAGGCCGAGTTGCTCCGCGATGATCTGGCACAGGTACCCGACCTCGATCGAGTGCCGTAGCACGTTCTGCCCATAGCTCGTGCGGTATCGCAGCTTGCCCATGGCTTCGCTGATCTTGGGGTGGATGCCGCGCAGATTCGCCTCGAGGATCGCATCCTTGCCGAACTGCACGATCTTGCTCTCGATCTCGCTCTTGACCTTCTCAACGACCTCTTCGATGCGGGAGGGGTGCATGCGGCCGTCGGCGATGAGCCGCTCCAAGCTCTCCACCGCCACCGCCTGCCGGACCTTGTCGAAGCAGCTCACGACGATGACGCCCGGCGTGTCGTCGACGATGATGTCGACGCCGGTGGCCTTCTCGATCGCCCGGATGTTCCGTCCCTCGCGGCCGATGATCCGCCCCTTGATGTCGTCGCTGGGGAGCGCGACCGCCCGCACCGTCGACTCCTGCGTGTGCTCGGTCGCGTACCGCTGCACCGCCATGAGGGTGATCTCCTGAGCTTTCTTCTTCGCCTCAGCCTCAGCTTCTTCATTCATCTTGCGAACGAGCTTGGCCACGTCCAGACGGCACTCGTCCTCGACCCGCTTGAGCAGCTCTTCCTTCGCCTGCGCGGGCGTCAGCTGCGTCAACTGGTACAGCTTGTTGGTCTGCTCTTCGAGAGCCTTATCGAGGGCCGCCTCTTTCTCGCCCAGCTTGACCTCTTTGGCCTTGTACTGGTCCATCTGCCGCTGGAGGTCCGCGTCCTTCTTCTGGACCGCCTGGTCCTTCTGGTTCAGAGCGTCTTCCTTGCGGTCAAACGCATCCTCACGCTTCTGAAGTCGCCGCTCGGCCTCGCGCTGCTCGTTGCGGGCCGCGTCCAGTTCCTTCTCGCTGGCCCGGCGGATCTCCATCGCCTTCTGCTCAGCCTCAAGCCTGAGCCGATCCGCCGCGGACCTCGCCTCAGTCTGCGCCCGCGCGGTGATCTCTCTCGCCTGAGCGTTCGCCTCTTCGACGATCCCCGCGGTTGAAATCTGCTGCTGCTTGGCCCCCTCGACGGTGCCCTTTTTCACCCCGGCTTTGCCGCCGACGACCGCACCGATCACAAGACCGATCATGATCGCCCCGGCCCCGATGGCCCCCGCAATCACATTCGTCACGTCCGCGAGCACAAAAATGTCCATCGGGCACCTTCTTTCCAGAAACAGCGCCGCGGCACGGGACATGGACGACCTCAGTCGGATTGTCGATCAGGATTTTGGAACAGGAGTTCTCGTCGTTCTCTTCATCTTCAGCCCGCCCCCATCATCCCAACACCATCCCAACACCATCCTCCACAACAGCACGACAGAGACTTCACGACTGCACAAACCACTCCTGAACTCGACGCGGGCATGATCCACCAGCCCAAGCCCGCGATCCCAGCAAAGCCCGCACCCATGACCTCGTGGGTCACACCGTTTCGAGGCCCTGCTTTCATCCAGGCTCTCGCCCGGACCTTCGACAACAGCGGAAGGTCGAAACCTTCCGCCAACCGAACCTTTGGACGTCCAAGCACCCCGCCGGGCACTGGAACACGCTGTAACCCCCCTTGACCCATCGCGGGCCAAGACCGGGCACCTTCATCATACCCAAACTCTGGGGCCGATGCACACCCCCCAGAGGAAGGTCTCCCCGCGGAGGCAGGCATGGGGACGGGGAAAAGGGGATCGATCTGAAGGTTCAACCATCGATTCTCCATCTCCAAGCCCCACCCAGATTGCGGGCCCGACGAGGCCTGAGCCGATACCACTCCGCCGATCCTTCTGCCGGTGCCGGACGTACCCCCGTTCTCGCACCTCGTTCGGGAAGCGTACAACTCCCGTCGATTCAGCCGTTCAACCTCCCCACGGAGTCCCCATGCGTCTTGATTCCCGCCACGCCGTCCGCACGCTTGCCGCCACCTTCGCCTTTGGAGCGTTGTGTCTAGGTGCTTGCTCGGTCTCCACATCCCACGACCTCCGCGTCGCCAAAGCGGCCAACGTCGCCAAGATCGACCGACCCCTCTCCGTCGACATCGAGAACTTCCGAGGCTCGGTCGAGGTCGAGGTCGTGCCGGGGCTCACCAAGCCCACGCTGCGGGCCTGGGTCCTCGATGAGTCCAACGGGTTCATGCGCCTCACCGACGACGCGACCGTCAAGTCGTGGTACGCCGCCGAGATCGTGACCGTGCAAGCCGCAGGCGGCAGCCGCCCGGTCTTCCGCATCGTCACCACCCGCGACGCCAAGACCAAGCCCTCCTCGGTCCGCCTCGTTGTGCAGACCCCCACCTGCGAAGGCGTCCGAGTCCGCAACTCCGGCGGCGGCGTCGTCCTCAAGAACGTCGGCGGCGAGATCACCGTCGAGAACGGGTACAAAGGCGGCGAGGGCGGCGATATCACCGTCCACACCACACGCCGAATCGCCGAAGCCATCAACCTCCGCACCACCACCGGCAATATCGCGATCCTTGTTCCAACAAGTTCTCAGGGTCGCCTCGAGGTCAACACCCCCAAGGGCCAACCCCTCATCAACGTTCGTGCCGACGGCCTCGACATGGTCAAGAAGACCCTGACCACCTTCGGCGCCACCCTCAACGGCGGGACCAAGCTCTGGTCCATGCTGAGCGCGGATGGAAATGTGAAGATTGAGGTTGGTGCTTGGATCGCCGGCGCCGAGTAACTCGAATAAACCCGCGCTTTCCCCTTGCACCATCCCCGCTCGCGCGGTAGGCTGCAAGCCATGAACAACGCGATTCGCCCGTCACGCCGTGGTTTCTCACTCCGCGAACTGACCACCGTCACGGCCGTCGCCGCGCTCGGTGCGGCGCTCTTCGTCCCGCTGGCTGTTCAGGCCGGCGGCGACAGCCGACTCTGTGTCTGCCAGAGCCGCCTCAAATCCATCAGCATGAGCACCGCGCGCTACGGGAACGACCACCGCGACGCCCTCGCTTCGCTCCAGAGCCGCTCGGGACAGACCGTCACGTACGGCAACCCCGGTCTCAACCTGACGCGCACCTACGCCAATGCCTCGTTCGGCGAGACCGACAGCTCCGCAGATCAAGCAGTCGACATCATTCTTCGCCGCGGCAATAGAACCGACATCAGCCCTATCTTCAACTGGATCGCGCCTGCGGCCTATTCACACCTCGCGCTCGCCGAGTACGACCGCGAACCTCTCCCCTCCGCCCGATGGGCCTGCCCGGAAGACGCGACGCTGCTCACTTGGCAGAGCGATCCGCAGAACTACAACAACCTCGGCGTTCCCGCCCCCGGCGGACCTGGACTGCTCGGCAATGCGGAAAAACGCTGGCCCTACATCTCAAGCTACATCCGCGGGACATACGCATGGAGCCCCGACCGCGCGGGCAACCCCTCACCCGGCGCATGGTTCTTCACATCCTCTTCCCAGTTCACCCGTCTCGGCGGTCACACGAACAATCGAGGCGATCTTGGATATCGCTCCCTCAACGATGTCGCGTTCCCAGACTCCAAGGTCTACATGTGGGACAGAGGCTCACGCCACTTCACCCCCACCGCGGTCTACTGGGGATTCGTGCAGACCAAGCAGCCCATGCTCTTCTTCGACGGTGCCACGCGCACCATCCGCACCGGTGCCACCGCACGCGGATGGGATTGGCAAACCCCAAACAACCCCAACCGCGCGTTCTCGTACCAATACGCCATCAACAACCCCAACGACCAGTGGCAGCCCGGCTTCCCCAACGGCCAACCCAGCGGCTTCGCCAACTTCGCCGCCGCCCACTTCGCCACCACCCGCGAAGGCCTCACCGGGCGTGACCTCATGCCCCAAGGGCCGAGTCAGTAACGCCTCACCGATCAGACGCACCGGAGACTTCCTACATCCACGTCACACTGCCGTCATTCATCACTTACTGAGGAACATCCTCCGCCTCGGGACGTACCGTGTTGAGATGAATGCTAAGAACTACCGTGGCTTCTCTCTCCGCGAATTGACCGCCGTCACTGCAGTCGCCGCCCTTGGTGGAGCTCTGTTTGTCCCGCTCGCGGTGCAGGCCGGCGGCGAGAGTCGCATGTGCGTCTGCATGAGCCGCCTCAAGTCCATCACCATGAGCACCGCCCGCTACGGCAACGACCACCGTGACGCCCTGGCCTCGCTCCAAAGCCGATCAGGACAAACCGTGACCTACGGGAATCCAGGCCTGAACCGTACGATCAACTATGCAAACTCGCCCTCCAGCGAGTTGGACTGCGCGTCCGATCAGGCAGTCGACATCATCCGCAGACGCGGCAATCGATCAGACATCAATCGCATCAGCGGGCTTGCCGCGCCCGGGGCTCTCTCGCAACTCGCGATTTCGGACTACGACCAAGAGCCCCTCCCCTCCGCCCGATGGGCCTGTCCCGAGGACGCAACCCTGCTCGCTTGGCAGAGTGACCCGATGAACTTCAACAACCTCGGCGTGCCCTCTCCTGAGGGCCCCGGCGGCCAGAGCAACGCCTCCAAGCGTTACCCGTATTACTCCAGTTACATACGGGGAACCTACACCTGGTCCCCCGACCGACCTGACATCAACGGCGGCAGCAATGGCGCGTGGTACTTCCTTTCCTCGAGGTTTTCCGTCCGGGTGGGCGGGTTCACGCGCGGTCGTGGCGATGTCGGGTACCGGTCCCTCTCCAACGTCGCATTCCCGTCCTCAAAGATCTACCTGTGGGATCGTGGTGCTCGGCACTTCACCCCAACCGCGGTCTATTGGAACTTCGCGGACACGAAGCAGCCCATGCTCTACTTTGATGGATCCACCCGAACCACGCGGTCCGGCGCGACCAACCGCGGCTGGGATTGGAACAAGCCCAACAGCCCCGACGCTTCACTTGAGTACGAGTACACCATCAGCTCTCGCAATGAAGAATGGCAGTCCGGTTTCCCCAACGGTCTGGCCCGCGGCTCCACGATCTTCAACGCTGCACACTTCGCCACCACCCGCGAAGGACTCCAGGGGAGAGATCTGATCTCCACCGGCCCCCAGTAGCCGCACACGCGGGGGTCCGATGAGCCCGTTCCCAGGAATCCCCGTGCCCCACCGCCGCAGCCGACATAACCTGCGCCGCCCATGCCCCAACCCCGCAAACTCCAAGACGCCTATTTCCGCCAAGCCAAGGCCGAGGGATACCTCGCCCGCTCCGCCTACAAGCTCAAGGAAATCGACGAACGCCACCGCCTCTTCCGCAAGGGCGACCGCGTCCTCGACCTGGGCTGCGCCCCGGGCTCATGGCTCCAGACCGCCAGCGAAGCCGTCGGCAAAACCGGTGTCGTCGTCGGGATCGACCTCCTCGAGACCAACCCCGTCGCCACCTCCTGGGGCGAGGCCACCGTCATCGCCGAGATCGGGGACGCCTTCGCCGCTTCGCCCGACCACCTCCTCGCCCATATCCGCAATGAACTCAACCCGGGCCGCTTCTTCGACGTGGTTATCAGCGACATGGCCCCCAACACCTCCGGCCACGGCGACGACTTCGCCTCCGCACGCCTCTGCCGACGCGTCCTCGAACTGCTCCCCGACGTGCTCCGCCCCGGCGGCAACCTCACGATGAAGATCTTCGAGGGGGCCGACTACATGGACGTCGTCCGAGAGACCCAGGCCATCTTCACCAAAGCCCAAGGCTTCAAGCCCCGTGCGTGCCGCGAGGTCAGCAAAGAAACCTACATCGTCGCCCGCGGTTTCCGCCCGCACGCCGCCCCACCGCCCAAGGCCCCCGTCCGCAGCGGCCCCCCAGACCCCAAGCCCGGCTGGTAAACCGCCACACGCTCACCCCTTGAGTTTCGCTCGAAGCCTCGCCTGAGCATCCGGCGTCCCGAGTACCTCCGCCGACAATCTCGCCGCCTTCCGCACGATCTCCCCCTCCAGCGACCCGTCGATCTCGTTCAGCAACCCCTTCGTCGCCCGCAGAGCGTCCGCCCCGCCCTGAGAAAGACGCGCCGTCAGTTCTCCCACCGCCTCATCGAGGCCCTCCCGCGTCGGCACCGACCGCGTCACCATGCCAAGCTCAAACGCCTGCTGACCCGACATCGTCCCCCCTTGCAGCAGCACCGCCCGGGCCTTGCCCGCGCCAAGACGCCGCACCAGCCACGGCGCCACCACCGCCGGGCACACGCCAAGGTCAACCTCCGGGAACCCCATCACCGAATCCGCGTGTGTCACGGCAAAGTCGCACACCGTCGTCAAGCCGCACCCGCCCCCGATCGCCGCCCCGTTCACCCGCGCCACCAACACCTGCGGCAGCGCCCGCAGCTTGAGCGTGAGTTCCCCGAGCGACGACAGCAACGACATCGCCAGATCGTGATTGCCCAGAACAGCCTTGAGGTCCATCCCCGCGCAGAACGACTTGCCCGCCCCCGTCAGCACCACCACCGTCACATCACGTCGCCCCGCCAACTCGTCCACGCGATGGTGGAGTGACGCGAGCAGGTCGATCGACAAAGCGTTGCGTGCCTCGGGCCGATTCAGCGTCAACGTCGCGATCAGCCCGTTGTATTCAAGTGTCGCCAGCATATTCGTGCCCTCGTGTCTTCCTGTGCTTCTCTCGCAACCTTTACGCACCCTTCGGCGCCCACGCCGCCGGGAGCAACTCCCGCTCCTCCACCCCACCCGTCAACGCCAACGACGCCGACAACGCCCGCCAAGGCGAATCCCCGAGATTCTCAATCTCCGCCAACCAAGCCCGCGTCGCCGTCATCGCCTCGCCGGGCTTGGCCGCCAGCGACCGCGCCGCATCCATCGCCGCCGGCATCACCTCCGCCGCCGTCGCCATCGACCGCGACACCAGCCCGCACGCCGCCGCCTCACGCCCGCCGATCAGCCTCGTCTCCAGAAGCCGCTCGCGGGCCACGCCATCACCCACGCGAAGCCTCAAAAACGGCCCCGAAACCGCAGGCGACACGCCAAGCCTCACCACCGGATACCCGATCTTCGCGTCATCGTTCGTGAACACCAGATCCGCCGCGCCAAGCAGCGCACACCCCCCCGCGATCGCCGCCCCGTGCGCCGCCATCACCACCGGCAACGGCTGCCCGCGCAGCGCCTCAATCGCCTCCGAAAGCCCCGTCAAGAGCGCCCGCATCACCGACCCGTCCGCGTGGTCCTTGCACAACGAAAGATCAAACCCAGCACAAAACGCCGCCCCCTCGCCCCCCACCACGATCGCCCGCGCGTCGCTCCTCGAAACCTGCGCCACCGCCGACACGAGCGACCCGAGCATCTCGGGCGTCATCGCGTTGCGCTTCTCCGCACGTCGAAGCATCACCACCGCGACGCCCTCTTCAATCGTGACTTTGATCATGCGCCCGCCCTCGACTTCGTGACAATCTCCCGTGCAAACTCCGCCGCCTCTTCGAGCAGGCAAAGATCAACGCCCGTCACGTACCCCGCCCCGTGGATCGTCTCGACCAGCACCCGCGTATCGATGTTCCCAGGCGCCCGCTTCCCGGGCGTGCTCGCGTATGGACACCCCCCAAGCCCCGCCACCGAACCATCAAACGACCGCACACCCATGTCGAGCGCAGCCCTCACACACTCCGCCGCACGACCAAACGTGTCATGAAGATGAAGCGTCAGAGACTCCGCCCCAAACGACAGCCCCGCACCCCGCGGCCACACCCGTTCCACCGCCGCGAGCATCGCTCCCACCGTGCCAGGAGTCCCCGCCCCGATCGTGTCCCCAAGGTCCAACTCATCCACCCCGATCGCCCGGAGCATCCCCGAAACCGCCGCGACGTTCTCGGGCTCAATCGCGCCCTCAAAAGGACACGCGATCACACACGACACATACCCGCGCACCACAAGCCCCTCCGCGTGCGCTGCATCGACCACCGGCCGAAACCGCTCGATCGTCTCCGCGATCGACGCGTTGGTGTTCTTCCTCGCAAACGTCTCGCTCGCCGCCGTGAACACCGACACCTTCCCAATCAGCCCCGGCCTCGCCCGACAAACCTCAGTCGCCCCCTGCATCCCCCGTTCATTCGGCACCAGCGCGGACAGCATCACCCGACGCTCCCCAGCCCCCTCCCTCTGCAAGGGGGCTCTCAGCATCCCGAGCACCTCCGCCCCATCTCCCAACTGCGGCACCCACTTCGCGCTCACAAAGCTCGTGACCTCGACCTCATCCACACCCGCCGCGCACAAAAGCCCCACAAGCCGAGCCTTGTCCACCGTCGGGATCACCCCGGCCTCGTTCTGAAGCCCGTCGCGAGGAGAAACGTCCGTAATTCGTACATGCTCAGCCACGTCCGGAGCGTAGACCCCCATTCCTACTATCCGTGCCCCAAACAGACGCAACCCATCACCCCCCGCCGCCGAATCGGTATCCTGTACCCATCGCTCCCCCAGCCCTCCCGATGACACCTACCACCGAACAACCTTCACCCCCAGCCGCACCCGCGCTGTTCGTTTGCCCCTACTGCGGCAGCCCGACGCCCGACCAGCCCCGTTGCACCTCCTGCCGAGGCTTTCTCGACCCCCTCTCCCGCCAAGCCTCCCAAAACGCCATGGGCGCATGGTTCATCCGCAACCCCGACAGCCCCTTCCAAACCGGCTGCTCCTACGAGACCATCCTGACCCTCGTCTCCCGAGGCCGAATCTCCCTCGACGCCGTCCTTCGCGGACCGACCACCCATCAATTCTGGTCCCCCGCCAAACGCGTCCCGGGCGTCGCCCACCTTCTGGGCCTCTGCCACAGTTGCGGCTGCGACGTCGAACCCTCAGACCCGCACTGCCCCGAGTGCCACGCCGAGTTCCACCTCACTCATGACCGCCAGGACCTCGGCCTGATGCCCCTCCGTGCGCTCCCCGGCGGACCGGCCCTTCCGAACGCCTCAACCCAGCCGGCCCAACCGGCCGCCGCTCCTCACGTCGATCCTCACGCCGATCCGTCCCCCGCTCTCCTTCGCCATGTCGCCGCCCTTGAAGCAAACGTCCGATGGCTTTGGGCTTGGCTCTTCGCTGCGTTCGCCGCCCTGGGCATCCTCTCCGCACTCGTTGCCGCAGCCTATTTCAGCGGCCTCGCTTCGATCAACCCCGCCTTTCAGTCGACAACTGCCCCCGAAAGCCACATCAGCGTGATCCCGCAGCCGGTGCCTGCGTCCAAACCAACCGAATCCCCAAGAACTCCGGCAGCGACCTCTGAAACCGCGCCTTCGCTCGAATCCCAACCGACTCCCACGCCAATTGAGCCCCCGACATCCACCCCACCCCCCAACCAAACCGCCGCCACTCTCACTCGGGCCGAGTCGCTCATTTCCGAAGACACGATGGACTCCCTGACCCGCGCCCGCACGCTTCTGGAATCACTCCCCGAGGATGCCACTAAAGACCAACGGGACCGCGCCGTCTCACTCTCCGCCACCATCAAGTCCAGACTTGCCCAAAAGCAACTCTCCGGCTTTCGTTGACCGAATTAGGCTTGTTCGTATTCTGGACGGATTCTCTTCTTCAGGATCCCGCCCTGAAAGGCCGATTGCCAGGAAGATCTCCGGATTCTCGCTTGTGTACCGGCTTTGTTTGTGCTAGGCTAAACTCAGCGATCAGGAAGGGCGTTCCCGTGTGGGGAGCGTCCCGACGCCCGGGCGTATTCTTCGCCCCGTCCTGGTCGATTCGCAAGGGCGCGAAAATCGCCGTGGCGGCTGGCTCTGCCGCTGGGTGGGACAGGTTTGAGGCCCGATCGCTCGGGCCGGGAGGCTGGTATGAAGGTCGTTCGCTCACTGATCGCGCGTCATTCCTCACATCGTTCGTCTGCAGGCTCAGGCAGAGGACCCGACCGATCCGCGTTCACGCTGATCGAACTCTTGGTCGTCATCGCCATCATCGCGCTGCTCATCGGCATCCTGCTCCCGGCGCTCAGCGAAGCTCGTAAAATCGCCAAGCTCACCATCTGCGGGGCCAACCTCAAGATGTTCGGCACCGGCAGCTTCACCTACGCCGCCGACTTCAAGGACCGACTCTGGTCTCTCCAGAACTACCGCGGCCGCACCGTCCGGTGGGACACGACCGGCCTCAACAGAACCATCACCTACGGCAACAACGTCCCTGACGAGACGCGCTCTGCCGCCGATGACGCTGTCAACATCATCCGCAAGCGCACCGGCCGCACCGATATCGAGCCCATCGGTGGTTGGATCGCCAACGTTCTCTACAACCACCTCAAACTTCAGGACTACCTCTCGCAGACCCTTCCCACCAAGACCGTTGCGTGCCCCGAAGATCGCCTTCTCCTCGCGTGGCAGGGCGATCCCCAGAACTACAACAACCTCGGCGAAGCCTCCCCGGCACCCGCTGGCAATCTCGCGAACGCTGACAAGCGCTGGCCTTACTCGTCCAGCTACCGCTGCGCTCCGTCCTGGTGGTCCGCGGATCTGGGCAATTCCTCGCAGTCCTCCTACCACATGCTCGATGCTCGCTTCTACACAACCTCCGGCGGCGGCGCGAGCACGCTCGCGGGCAGCATCGGCCGCCGAGTGCTGACCGACGTGGTCTACCCCGGCCAGAAGGTCATCATGTACGACTTCGCCAGCCGCCACTACACCAAGAAGTCGTTCTACTGGAACTTTGACGACGCCCGCCAGCCTTTCCTCTTCTTCGACAACCACGTCGCCACCAAGGTCACCGGCGACGCCAACCGTGGGTGGGACTACACCGCCCCGACCAACATGACGCAATCGTGGGACTACTCCTACGACTGCGCCAGCGCGGGCGTCAACTGGTTCCCGACGCTGCGCGACGGCACCCGCGGCACCGCCAACTTCTCCGCGGCCTACTTCGGGACAACCCGCGGCGGCCTCCGAGGCGTTGACTTCGGCGGGTCCGAGCCGATCTGGCGCTAACGCTCAGAGTTCAGAGTCACCTTTCATCCAAGAGCATCCGCACCAAGACCCCAGCCAACAGGCTGGGGTCTTTTCTTGGCTCGCATGGTCATCTGGTGCCGGGACATCGGGTCACAAGCATTCGCTCACCGCGCCGCACACTCAGACTTGAGGCTCGGGCTTCACGCCTCCCCGACCTGCCTCAAGCACTTTCACAGCAAGCCCCGCTTCATTTCCACCGTCAAGCCCCCGAATCTCCGGCACGCTGCTCCCAGCGATCCCCTGCAGGTCCCCGTGCATCCCCACCGTGCTCGCAAGCACATTCCCGATCTGCGTCTCGCGCTTCGCCCACTGCCTCATCACGAACTTCCGCTCCGTATCCAGATCCTCCCGCATCGTCGAGAACGCCTCGCAGATCGCCTCGAGCCTCTGCTTGAACCGCCCGCCGGTCACATACTGATACACAAGGTCCGTCTTGGTCTGCACGCCCTCCGCGCTCGCACGCGCGCCCGCCACATCGATCAACGCTTGCCGCAGGAGCGCAGCCATCGGCACCGCCACCGCGACGCCGCACACCCACACACCCTCGACCTGCGCAAAGTGCTCCACACCCTTGGGCAGCACCGCCGACACCAGCACCGCTACCTCAGCCTTCGCCTCACGCTGATCCCCGCGCAGCTTCGCCAGCCACCCGTCACTCCACGCCCGCGTGCGCTTGGACTCCCACAAAATCGTCCCCGCGATCCCGCCGCCGATCCCCGGCACACGCTGAAGCGTGTCGCCGCCGAACGTCCCCTTCGCCACAGGCTCGATCACATCCCGGGGGTACGACGCCCGCAACGTCGCTTCAAGATCAAGTTCCTGCACCTCGCCCTGCAACTGCTGCGATCCTTGCTCCGCCTTGCGCTTGAGGTCCTCGGTAAGCCTCTTGAGATCGTCGATGACTTTGTCCTTGCCCATGAGGTTCAGGCGTGACTCCTCCGCCGCCTCCTTGCGCGCCCGCTCGATGATCCCCGCCTTGGCCTCATCGATCTCACGCTGCTTGTCGAGCTCGAACGTCCGCTTCATGTCCTCGAACGACTGTTTCTCCTGACGCCACGCCAGCTCCGCCCGCTGCGACTCCGCCAGCTTGGCCCGCACACGCTCCGCGTCCTCTCTCGCCGCCCGAATCGCCGCCTCACCCTCCGCCGTCGCGAGCGTGGTGGCTTCGCGCCGTGCCTGCTCCTGGACCTTCACACGCTCGGCAGCAAGAAGGGCTTTGACGCGATCGTCCGCTTCCGCCAGGGCCCGCTTGGCGCTCGCCGCCTCGTCACGCGTTCGTTGCTCACGCGCGTCAAGCTCCGCGCGACGCCGCTCGTCTTCCGCACGCCGCTTCGCCGACTCAGCGTCCAGATCCCGCCGGATTTTGGCCTCGATCGCCGACGACATCACCTGCGTCAGTTCGATCACCTGCTTGCAATTCGGACAGACAATCGGCTCTTGCGCCATGGCTTAGTTCCCCTCCATCGTCAGTTTGACATCCCGCCACGCAGGAAACTTCTCCCGCCACGACCGCACCGCCCCGGGATCAATCTCCACCGTCAACACTTCCTCAGCCACACCCGCCTCCCCCACCACCTCGCCAGTAGGCCCCACCGCGATCGACTCCCCCGCGTACTCCAGATGCGGGTCTCGCCCCGCGCGATTCACGCTCAACATAAACGCCTGATTCTCAATCGCCCTCGCGATCGAAAGCACCCGCCGATGCACCTTTCGCGGCGCAGGCCAGTTCGCCCCCAGCACGAACATCTCCGCCCCCTGCTTCATCCCCATCCTGAACAACTCCGGGAACCGAAGGTCATAGCAAATCGCCGGGCACACGGTCAAAGTCTCGCGCCCAACTGTCCACGGATACGTCACCACCGCCGACCCGCCCGTAAAGAACTCGCTCTCACGCCCGAAACTGAACGGGTGAATCTTGTCGTACTCCACCAGCACCGTCCCGTCCGACCCCACCACCGTTGCACGATTCCGCCCCCGCCCGTCCGGCCCGATCACCGTCCGCGACCCCTGCAGCGTGATCCCAAACCTCCGGGCACATTCACAGAGAAAGCCAAGCGTCAGCCCGTCCGTGTCCGCCGTCACCTTCAAGTTGAACGAAAACCCCGTGTCGAACAACTCGGGCACCGCCACAAGGTCTCCAGAGCCCTTCAGCCCCGGCACACCCTCCAGAAGCCGCGTAAGCCGCCGGTGATTCTCGGGCCTGTCTTCCCACGCAAGGTCCATCTGGATGAGGTGTGCACGCATGAAGCGGAGGATACCCGCCGATCGGTCTTGGCACCGAGAAAATCCGTGGTACACTGCATGCGTGGAGCAGGCTGTAACCAAGACCAGACCCGCCGGCGCGGCCCCCCCAGCGACTCAGGCCGCCCGGACGCTCCACCTCGCCAGTCGCTCCCCGCGCCGCCGCCAACTGCTCGACGAAGCCGCCCTCGATCACGCCGCCGAGCACCCGGGGTTCGACGATTCCGATCTCTCCCCGGGCAAGGTGACCGCCTCGCAGTGGGTCGGCGCCCTCGCTTACCTCAAGGCCGCCGCCGGAGCTGCCCACGCCGCCGCCGGCTCAACCGTGCTCGGCGCCGACACCGCGATCATCAAGGACGGCAGCCTCATCGGCACCCCTCGCGACCACGCCGAGGCTTTCCGCATCCTGCGCACTCTCAGCGACGGCACCCACGACGTCGTCACCGGCGTCGCCCTCCTCGACCCCGCCACCGGGCGGCGCGCCATCTTCGTCGACCGCGCCTCCGTCACCGTCGGGCATCTCTCCGACTGCATGATCTCCGCCTACCTCGCCACCGGCGCGTGGCAAGGCAAGGCCGGCGGGTACAACCTCCGAGAACGCCTCGTCGACGGCTGGCCCCTGCAGTTTTCCGGCGATCCAACCACCGTGATGGGGCTCCCGATGAAAGCCCTTTCGCCGCAGTTGGAACAGTTCAACGCCGCGTGCGAATCGTTCTCCGCACCCGAGAAAGTCCCCGCATGATCGCCATCACCATTTCAGAAACCCAGGCCATGCTCCCGACGTGGATCGTCGTGCCCCCGGCACTGATGCTGGTGATCGCCGTCGGGTCGCACATGATCGCCATGCGCACGGCCGACATGCCCGAGAGCCGCCGCCGAATCCGCACCGCCAACGGCCTGCTGATGCTGCTGGTCGTTCCCCTCACCGCCTACGCGTTCTGCGCCGTCTCCCCCAGGGACCCGCGTTTCTTCGTCCTCGCATGGTCCGCCGTGGTCGGGCTGGTCTCGCTGGTGGTCGCGATGGCCATCGCCGATCTGCTGAATAACCTCTACCTCTCCTACCGCAACACCCGGGCCCTGCGCACGCAGATCAAGGCTCTGCAGCACGCCCTCCTCGAACACGCCCGCCATGCCAAAGCCCAGCAGCCCCCCTCCGAAGGCCACCCCCAACGCTGACGCGCGTCCGAAGCCCAAACCAGCCGCAGGTGGTCTCGCGGGCCCCATGCCCACCCGCCTCGGGCGCACGCTCGGCTGGCTCTACGCCCAGGTCGCGGGCCTGCGCAACGGCTGGTACGACGTCAACCCCGGCAAACGCGCCGACCGACCCGTCATCTCCATCGGCAATCTCTCCGCCGGCGGCACCGGCAAGACCCCGATGGTCGCTCATCTCGTCCAAACCCTCAAGGACGCCGGCCGCTCCCCCTGCATCGCCATGCGCGGGTACAAGTCCGCCACCGGCTCCCCCGCCGACTCCGACGAGGCCCAGCAGTACGCCCGCATCCTCCCGGGCATTCCCCTCGCCGTGGGGCCCAACCGGCTCGAAGAACTCAAGGTCCTCTTTACCACCAGCCGCGGCGCCAAGGTCGACTGCGTCCTCCTCGACGACGGCTTCCAGCATCGGCAACTCTGGCGCGATTGCGACCTCGTCCTGATCGACGCCACGCGACCGCCCTTTGACGATTCCCAACTCCCCGGCGGTTTTTTGCGCGAGCCTCTCATCGGCCTCAAACGTGCGCACGGTATCGTCCTCACCCACGCCGAGGCGGTCCCGGCCCAACGCATCTCCGAACTCTCGTACAAGATCGAGGACCTGACCGGCCGTCGCCCCGTGGCGGTCTGTCGGCACGCGTGGAAGTCGCTCGTGACCGGCGAAGGGACCAAGGAACGCACCGTCCCGCCGGATTTCATCAAAGGTCGCAAGATCGCGCTGGGGTGCGCCATCGGCAACCCCGGGCCTCTCGTCGCCCACGTGAAGTCGATCGCCGAGATCGTCCACGAAGCGGTGCTGCCCGACCACGACCCGTTCAGCGGCAAGACCCTCGACGCGTTCATCCGCGGGGCCAAGGAGAAGGGGGCGAACCTCATCCTGGTCACCGAGAAGGACTGGTCCAAGCTGCGCACCGTGCCCGAGGACCGCTGGCCTTGCCCGGTGCTCCGCCCGCGTCTGGCCCTGTCGTTTGACAGGGGCATGGGCGACGTCGCCGATCTGGTCATCGGGGCGGTCCGGGCGTGGAAACGCCCCTAGAGACACCCGTACGCCGCGTGTGCTAATCTCCCGCACATGGACCGGATGCTCGATCAACTCGCGGCGTGGAAACCCTTCTCGGCGGTCGTCGTCGGCGATTTCATGCTCGACCAATTGGTCTACGGCAACGCGGAACGCCTCGCCGCCGACGCGCCCGTCCCGGTCCTCCATGTCGTCCGGACGGACAACCGCCCCGGCGGCGCCGCCAACGTCTGTCTTGACCTGGTTGCCCTTCGTGGAAATGTCGACGCGGTGGGCGTCACCGGGACCGACCCGCACGCGACGCTCCTTCGCCAAGCCCTTGAAGACGAGCGGGTGGGGTGCGGCGCGCTCCTCGAAGACCGAGCCCGGCCGACGACCGTCAAACAGAACCTGATCGGGCTCGCCCAGACGAGGCACCCGCAGAAGATGTTCCGCGTCGACCACGAATCCAAAGAACCGCTTTCCGCCGACCAGACCCGGCGGGTGCTGGACGCGTTCGCGGTGGCCCTTGTGCATGCCGACGTCGTGTGCATCGAGGACTACGCCAAGGGCGTTTGCACGGAGATGCTCTGCCAAGGTGTGATCCGGCTGGCCCGAGACGCGGGCAAGCCCGTGCTGGTGGACCCAGCCCGCATCAACGATTACGGGAAGTACCGCGGCGCGACAGTCATCACGCCCAACCGCACCGAGGCCGAGACGGCCACAGGGCTTCGCACCGCTCACGATTCCTCGGACGCGGACCACAACGCGCGCGTCGCCCACTCGCTCCTGACCTCGCTCGATCTCGAGGCGGTCGTGCTCACGCTCGACCGGCACGGGGCTCTGCTTCTCGAGCGCGACGGGACCCCGGTGGCGGTGCCGACGGTCGCCCGCGAGGTCTATGACGTGACGGGCGCGGGCGACATGTTCCTCGCGGGGCTGGCGGCGGCCCGGGCGAACACGATGTCGTGGACGGACGCGGTCCGCTTCGCGAACGCCGCTGCGGGGCTTGAGGTCGAGGTCTTCGGCGTTCAGCCCATCGCCTTTGACCGCGTGCACCACTTTCTCCTCGAAAACTCGGGAAGGCTCGCTGGCAAGGTGCGGACGCTGGACCAACTGAGACTCGAGGCCGACGCACGGCGTGCGATGGGGCAGAAGATCGTCTTCACCAACGGCGTCTTCGACATCGTGCACACGGGGCATGTCTCGCTGCTCGAGCAAGCAGCGGAGCTGGGACACTTCCTCGTCGTGGGGATCAACTCCGACGCGTCGGTCCGTCGGCTCGGCAAGGGTCCGGAGCGTCCCATCAACCCTGAGGCGGACCGCGCACGCGTCATCGGCAGCATCGGGAGTGTCGGGGCGGTGACGATCTTTGAGGATGACACGCCACAGGCTCTGATCGAGGCCATCAGGCCAGACGTGCTCGTCAAAGGCGGGGACTACACCAAGGACCGCGTCGTCGGGGCTGACTTTGTCGAGTCCTACGGCGGCAAAGTGGCTCTGATTGACTTGGTCGCGGGGCGGAGCACGACAGGGACGATTCGGAAGATGAAGGGGTAAGTCTCCTCTCGCAGAGCGAGGTCACCTCGCCCGGGTATCACCCAAGCCGCTCGAGACATGACCGCGCCGAACACGATGGCCATACCATGGTCTCGGTATCCGCGGCCGACCCTGTAGGCGAGTGACGCACATGCAATTCAAAGCCCTTGCGGCGAGAATGCTCTTGATCATGATCGGCTTGGTCGTGCTTACGATCATGTTCGTGGCTGTCGTGGTCGGTTTGGCGGTGGCGATCGTTCTGGTCCCGATCTTCGCTCTGGTCTCGTTCGTGCGGCGCGGCCTGGGGATCCGCCCGGCAAGCCGGGGATATGAGAAGGCACCGAGCTGCCCGGCCTGCGGCTTCTCGCTGGGCGGGCAGGGCTCCCGCGGCGTCTGCCCGAGTTGCAACACAGTTTTCGGGTTCGATACCGAAGTCCGCCACGAAGTTGTGGAGGTGGTGCAACTTCCCCCCGCGGAAACTCGCCCCGACTCCGACGATCGTCGATAGTTCGGGGATGCTTTCTGAAGGATCGATCCCGGAATTGCACCTCTCTTCGCGGGCGCCGACCGCTCGACGGCGCGAGCACGTCGCGATTGTGCAGGCCCGCTTTGCCGATCTCCTGGTCGCGGGCGTGAAGACGATCGAGTCGCGGCTTTCAAAGGTGCGCGGGCCCGCGTTTGATCGCGTGGAGGCGGGCGACATCATCTACTTCAAAGAAGCGGGCGGCGGGTTTTGTGTCTCGTCGTCGGTCCAGCGGGCGTTGCATCTTCGTGATCTGAGGCCCGCCGGCATCGCTGCGATTCGCGAGATCTTCGGCGAGCAGATCGCCGCGGACGCGGCGTACTGGCGTTCACGCCGGACATCCCGGTACGCAACGTTGATCTGGCTTTCGGACGTGCGGACGAATCTCGAAGGCCCGGCCCTTTGGAGGTGGCCGGGCTTTCGGGATCGTTCCGCTTGGGGCACGCGCGAGATCGAAGAGCCTCGGGCTTCGCCCAAGGTGGATCAACGGGCTTCCGCGTCTAACGGTTGGCGGCGTCGAGCTTGAGCACGCCCCCGCCGACCGCCTCGGTGTAAAGGTCGATCAGGAGACGGACCTGCGTGGAGGCGAGGTGGTTCATCTCGACGTACGACTTGGCCGAGGCGGCAAGCCGCTTGGAGGACTCGGAAGACTCGATCAGCGAGCGGACCGCTTCTTCCCACAAGGCCGGGTCGGGACGGTTGACCAGGCGGGCGGTCTGGCCGTCGCGCAGGCACGACACGCCCGGATCGGCAGCGGCGACGACGAGCATCTCGCAGGCAAACGCCTCCAGGAGCGCGGTGCGGTGCTCGCCCCGTGCCTCGGGAGAGACGAGCAGGTCGCCCGCGACGAGAAGATCGCGTCGGGCTTCGAGGTTGTCGACAAACGAGACCGCGCCGGCGATGCCCAGACGGTTGGCGATCCGCCAGACGCGGGCGCGCCGGCCCGCGTCGGCGTCGACGAAAATCAGCAGTTCGCGATCGGGCGGGCACGCGCGAGAGAGACCTTCGAGGGCTGCGGCCATGCCCTGGGCGTCGTGCCCAGAGCCGATCACCATGGCGGAGAGCGTGTGGTGGGCGAACGGCTTGGCGCGGACCCACTCGGGCATGTGAACGCCCCAAGGGACGACGCGCACGCGTTCCTGAACCGCGGCTGCTCCGCTGGAAGAGCCTTGGGCGGCGTTGCCGAGCGCGTAGATCTCGCGCTGGATCGCCGCGTCGGGAGCGGAGAAGTACACGACAGGACCGCCGGGGCGGATCATCGAGGAGAGGCGGGCGGCTGATCCGGTACGCCAGGCTTCGATGACGACGGGGACCTCTTCGCGCTCGGCCGCCGCCAGGGCCAGCGGGATCGCCCGCCCGCCGAACGCGTGGACGAGATCAAAGGCCGGCTCGTCGGCCTCCACCGCGAGACGATCGCGAACAGCGGAGAGAAGTCGCTGGGTGCGAAGCCCCAGGGTGAAAGGGACCGAGGAGTGGACGAAGGGGATGATGGCGGAGAAGACCGGGTTGTCGCCGGCGGACATGACATGAGAGACCGCGTCTGCGGGGATGGCGTGGACGACGGAGATCCCCTCGGACGCCAGGCCGATCTCCAGGCGCGAGAACATCTCCCACTCGCGGGCGGCGAAGAGCGAGTCTGTGATGATGAGCACACGCATGGCGGTCTCACGAGGATCGGAGGGGTCGGGAGGTGCCTTTATCGGCGGGACACTGCTGTCGGCATGAGCGGCGCAAGATCGGGCGGGGTGAGAATGTCACCCTCGAAGGGCTGCACGCAGAGCCATCGCTCTTCGCCGACCAACGCGAGCACCGGCGCGGCACCCGCCGAGTCGTCGGGCCACCACGCACGCCGTTCACCGCTCGAGGTCGCCACGGCGAGCGACGCGGAAGTGACGACGTCCGCAACTGTCGGCAGGCGGTCGACACGATGACCCAGTTTGGGCGCACACCCCAGCAACGCCCGCGTGTACGGGTGCAGCGGCGACCGCAGAACCTCGTGAGCCCGGCCGTATTCGACGACGCGGCCCGCGTACATGACGCAGATGACGTCCGCCCGCTCGGCCACGACACCCAGGTCGTGGGTGATGAGCAGAACGCCCAGCGGCGTTTCGGATCCGTCCGGCCGGACGCGGGCGGCGATAAGGTCGAGGATCTGCCCTTGGACGGTGGCGTCCAAGGCGGTGGTGGGTTCGTCGGCGATCAGGAACGCGGGGCGGCATGCCAGGGCCATGGCGATCATGACGCGCTGGCACATCCCGCCCGAGAACTCGTGCGGATATTGCGCGAGCCGGCGGGCTGGGTCGGTGATGCCGACCTCGGCGAGGGCGGCGGAGCAGGCGGCGAGGGCGTCGCGCCCGCGGAGGCCTTGGTGGAGGGTCACGGCCTCGGCGATCTGGTCGCCGATGGTCATCGAGGGGTTGAGGCTCGAGGCGGGCTCCTGGAAGATCATGGCGAGCCTGGGGGTGCCCGGGCTTCGGGCTGGGGGTGCGTTGACGACGCGGGCGTTGGACGGGAGGAGGCCCATCAAGGCGAGGGCGGTGACGCTCTTTCCCGAGCCGGATTCGCCCACGACCGCCACGACCTGGCCGGGGTGGACGGTGAGCGATGCGGAGTGGACGGCGTCCCGGGCGACGCCTTGGGCGTCGAAAAACCCTACTTTGAGATCGCGAACACTCAGCATGGGGCATTCTAGGTGGACGGGCAAGGCGACCCTCCCGCAGACCGATATCATCCTTCTATGAACGTCTTGGTCACAGGCGGCGCCGGGTACATCGGATCTCACGCGGCGTTGCGGCTCCTCTCGGAGGGGCACACGGTCGTCGTCGTGGACAACCTTGTGCGTGGGAATCAGGCGGCGGTCCACATTTTGATGTCGTCGCCCCATGGGAAGAACTTCACGTTCGTTCCGGCGGACATCGCGGACCGGGGGACCATCGAGGATGCCCTGCGCCAGCACAAGATCGACGCGGTGATGCACTTCGCGGCCCTCGCGTATGTCGGGGAGAGCGTGGACCACCCGCTTTGGTATTACCGGAACAATGTGGTGGGGATGATCGCGCTCCTGGATGCGGTCGTGGCGGCGGGCGTTGCGCGGTTTGTGTTCAGCAGTTCCTGCGCGACGTACGGGATGCCGCCGGAGGGTCAGATCCCTGTTCGAGAGGATTGCCCGCAGGTGCCGATGAGCCCGTACGGGTGGACAAAGCTGCACGGGGAGCACATTTTGCGCGACGTGGCGGAGGGGTGCCGACGGAAGAAGCAGCCCTTTGCGTACGCGGCGCTGCGGTACTTCAATGTTGCTGGGGCGCACCGGGGCGGGGTCTTGGGAGAGGACCATGACCCGGAGAGCCACATCATCCCGGTGATCCTGCAGGCGGCGCTCGGGGTGAGGCCCCACGTGTCGTTGTTCGGGACGGATTATCCCACGCCGGACGGGACGTGCGTGCGGGATTATGTGCACGTGGAGGACCTTGCGGATGCGCACGTTTCGGTGATGGGTGCGCTCAAGCCGGAGGGGTGGGACGAGCGGCACTACAACCTAGGGATCGGCAAGGGGTACTCGGTGCGGGAGATCATCGATGTCGTCAAGCGTGTGACGGGGCGTGACTTCAAGGTGTTGGAGCAGCCTCGGCGTGCGGGGGACCCGGCGCGGTTGTACGCGGACACTTCGAAGATCACGCGCGAGTTGGGTTGGAAGGCGCAGGTGGCGGACCTGCCGACGATTGTTGAATCCGCGTGGCGGTGGTTTGAGAAGCACCCTAACGGATATCGGGGCGGATACAGGCCGTAAACGATGAGTAACTTTGCGAACAAGGCGAACCGGTGGTTTGGCTGCGTTGCGGTCGCGGCGGCGCTGCTTGCGAGCGGCGTGGCGTGGGCGCAACCGGCACCGGATTTGAAGCCCGACGTAAAGAGTGCGTTGCCGCCGCTGCCGAAGTGGGCGGCGGACGCGAACGGGGCCTTTCTGGATTATTCCAAGGCGTGGCCGGAGCGAGTTCGGGCGCAGGATCGGCTCGGAGTGATTCGGGACATTCCGGGGGAGATCAAGGGATGGCACCAGCGGTACGGTTTTAGCGGTGCGGTGGAGCCGAACGCGGAGGATCTGGTTGACCTTGAGGTGTGGCGGACGGTCGCGGGAGAGGGTGCTCCGACCGAGATCGCGTTTGAGGGGAAGGGTGCGTATCTGGTTTCGTTTGATGAGATCGAAGGAAAGGCGTTTTCCCAGAAGGTCAAGCCTCAGGACCGCCCGGTGATGCGGTTCAAGTATCTTTCCGTGGAACGTGACGGGTCGCGGCTCGGGGAAGCGGCGGGCAAGGTTGTGCTGCAGCGGACGAGCTTTGTGCTCTATGAGCCCTACGCGACGGGGGACGCGATGTCGGGCGTGCTGCCGGCGGCGGGGTCGCGGGGGATTGCGCTGGTGATGCCGGGGTTGTTCGGGACGCCCGACACGGTGATTGACGTGATGGTGAGACGTCTGCGGCAGGACGGGTGGTTTGTGCTGCGGCTTCTCTCGGCGTCGTCGCGGCTGACGGAAACGGTCACCGTCGAGTTTGACACGCGCAGGGACCTCACGGTGCCCGCTCGTGAGTTGGCGATGATCTTTGAATCCCGTGTGGCGGAGATCGCGTACTCGGTCGAGGCGGCGTTCTCGCACGTGGCGATTTCTCGTCCGGACCTTGCGAACCTGACACGGGTGGTCATCGGGTCGAGCGCGGGGGCGATCACGCTGCCGACGGTGGTGGCTCGCGAGCCGGATCGGTACGCGGCGGCGGTCTTGATCGGGGGCGGGGCCGATTTCTGGCTGCTCAATTCGCGGAGCAACTACCGGCGCGGGGTCGATGCACTGCGGTACCGGTGGGTGCGCGGGGAGCCGAGCGAGATGGACGAGCGGCGGGTGGACGCGGCGTATCTGGCGGCGGCGCCCTTGGACGGGTATCACACGGCGAAGGTGTTGAGGGACAAGCCGGTGCTGATGCTGCACGGGGCGCTCGACAGAGCGGTGCCTGCGGTGCTGGGCGATCTGCTTTGGGAGAGGCTCGGGAGGCCCGAGCGCGAGTCGATGCAGGTCGGGCACGAGATGCTGTTCCTGTCGGTGGCGGAGAAGCTGACGGAGATCAGCGCGTGGCTGACGGCGGCGTCTGAAGGACGCAAGCCTCGGGTGCCCGTGGTGGCTTCGCCGGAAGTTGCGCCCACGGTGCCGGGACAGAAGCCCGCGGAGGTGCCCAAGTGATCCTGGCGGTCAGTCCGTACCACCTCACCACGCGAGAATTGCCTGCGATGGCGTCGCTGCAACTGGCGTCACGGGTCGTGACGTTCATGCCCGGAGTGTTTCGCACGACCAGCGGCGAAGGGGGGCTTGGGGATGTGCGGGCGGCGGCGAAGGCGTCGGAGCGGTATGCGCGGCTGATGGCGAGCTGGGAATGGTCGATGCCGCTGTGGCACGAAGGGGCGATCGTGTCTTCGCACGCAGAAGACGACGCGGCGGACGACATGCGGGCGGTGTGGGAGAGGCTTGCGGCGGATGACCGGTACGCGGCGATGAGACCGTTTGTGAGACAGTCGTTCGGGGAGGATCGCGGGGAGCTCATCGAAGCGGTGGCGCACGATGTGCTGCGGGGCGGTCCGGACCCTGCGATCTCGGTGCCTCTGGTCGCGGGGCTGGATCGGTTTGCGTGCCGGCATGGGTTGACGGTGGCGCGGGCGGAGCCGGCGAGCGTGGCGCAGAAGGCGGAGTTGAATCTCGCGGAGCCTGTGGCGCGGGTGGTGATCCCGATGGTGATGCGTGGGTCCGCGGAAGCGATCTTGGACACGCGGGCGGAGCTTGCGGAGGAATTGGACGATCTTCGGTCAGCGCTCGGGCGATTGGCGTCTCTGGCGGTGGAGCGGCCTTTGGTTGAGGCACGGCAATTGGAAGCGGCGACTCTTGAGATGAAGCGGGCGGCGCTGACGTACGAGGGGGCGTTCTCGCGGGCTTTCCCTTCGATCGAGGCGGCGAGGGACCGGAGCGAGGTGACGCTCCGGGCGGGGGCGGTGTCGCTCATGCTTTGCAGGCTGCCGGCGGACGCGGTGCTGCGGTCCTCGTGCACGGCGGCGACGGCGATGCTGCCGTCTGCGGCGCGGCCAAAGGCGAGGAAAGACGGGGCGGAGGCGAAGGATTCGGGTACAAAGAGGGTCGAGACGCTGCCGGTGCTGGCGGACGTGCTGGATCACGGGTCGCTGGCGGCGATCATTGTTCGGGCGGTGGGGAAGCCTGCGGCGACGCCGTCGAGGGGGTCTTCGAGACGTTCGTGACGCGGCTGTGCAACCGGCGGGGCGTCGGGCCTTACACTTTGGCATGGGAATGCGTCGGACCATTGTGATCGGTTTGGTGGCGTCGTTGGCGTTGCTGGTGTCGTGCGAGAAGCGGCCCGTGACGTACAGCCAGGCGACGCCGGACGCGGTGGTCGCCTCGGCCAGGGCGATGCTCAAGGCGGGGGAGACCAAGCGGTTTCAGGAGTTGATCTACGCGGAGGACGACCTGGAACGGGCGTTCTTGGTGCGCGTGGGAAACCTGATGGGGCATTTGCAGGAACTGGCGGTTGAGATCCAGGCGAAGTTTCCCGAGGAGATGAAGAAGTTGCAGGCCGAGGCGGAAGCCAAGGCCAAGGCGGCGGCGAAGCGTGGGGACGCGACGGGTGCGGGCGCGATGGTGAACCAGTTGATGGCGGCGGGTCGGCAGACGAGCCGGGACCAGCGGGAGTCGATCGCGCAGGACCTGATCACGGAGATTTTCACCGATCCGTACGGGTGGATCGAGGATCAGTCGGGAAGACTGACGACGGAGATGGTGACGGACGATCAGGCGGCGTTGTTGCTGGATGGCAAGGCGATTCTGCCGCCCGTGGGTTTGTCGATGAGGCTTGTGGGGGACAAGTGGTACGTGGTGCTGCCGCTGAACCTGCCGTTGATCTCAAAGTATCGCCCGAGGACGATGCCGGAGTGGAACATGTGGGCGAGTCTGGTCAAGATCTTTGACAATGCGATCATCGAGTTGCGTGACGAGGTTCGCAAGGGCGAGGTGGTCGGGTTCAGCGACGTGTCGCGGAAGGCGGGGGAGAAGATTTTCATGCCCGCGGCGTTGGCGTTTGTGGCGGTGAGCAAGTACTACGAGAAAAAGTTCAAAGCTGCGGCGAAACCGGCGGCGGGGACCACGACGACGCCGACGCCGAGTCCTTCGCCGGCGCGCTAGGCTGGGGGACTATGTTCTCACCGATTGACGAGATTTTGGACGAGCTTCGCCGGGGCCGGATGGTCATTTTGACTGACGATGAGAACCGGGAGAACGAGGGGGACGTGATTCTGCCGGCGCAGTTCACGACGCCAGAAGCGGTGACGTTCATGCTCAAGAACGCGCTGGGGTATCTGTGCCTGTGCCTGCCGGAGGAGGACTGCGACCGGTTGCAGCTGCACCCGCAGGCGGCGCAGAACACGAGCGTGCGCGGGACGGCGTTTACGGTCTCGATCGACTTGCACCCCAAGTTTGGCGGGACGACGGGTGTGTCGGCGGTGGAGCGAGCCAAGTGCATCCGAATGGCGATTGATCCAGCGTATGGGCCCGATGACTTTGTGAAGCCCGGGCATATCAACCCGCTGCGGTCGCGCACGGGGGGGACGCTCGTGCGGACGGGGCAGACGGAGGGGTCGGTGGATTTGTGCCGTCTTGCGGGGCTGACGCCGGCGGCGGTGATCATGGAAGTGATGAAGGACGACGGGACGATGGCTCGTGTGCCGGACTTGGAGAAGTTCTGCGCGACGCACAGTCTGAAGATGTGCTCGGTAGCGCAGATCATCGAGTATCGGCTGGCGCGGGAGAGCCTTGTGCGTCGTGTACGCTCGAACGGACCGGCGCGAACGCTACGGACGGCGATGGGCGAGTTTGACGTGACGCTTTACGAGAGCATGGTGGATGCACTGCCGCATCTGGTGCTGAGCAAGGGTTTGAAGTTGGATCAGCCGGGGAAGTTGCAGCCCGCGATGTCGCCTTTGGTGCGGATGCATCGACGGAACCTGCTCGGGGATGTGTTTGGCGATTTGGGTTCGTCGGCGACGGGGCCGACGGGAGCCACGCTTCGTGCGGCGATGCAGGCCATTCAGGCTGAGGGGTGCGGGGCGATCGTGTACCTGCGGACGCAGGGGGGCGAGGCGGGGAACCTTGAGACGGAGTTGCAGACGTTGCGTGTGGAGCACCGGCCGGGTGACGACAGCCCGCAATTGACGCACGCGGCGGGGATCGCGGCGAACGCGGTGCCGATGCCTCTCCGGGAGTATGGGATCGGCGGTCAGATCTTGCGGGATCTTGGGCTGACGTCGATTCGGTTGCTCACGAACAATCCCAAGCCGATTCCTGGGCTTGAGGCGTTCGGGCTTGAGGTTGTGGGAACGGTGCCTTTGGGAGCGTGAGCGTTAGTGCAGCCCGGCGACGAAGGTCGCGAGGCGATCGACGCCCTTGTTGATCTGGTCTTCGGAGCATGCGAAGCTGATGCGGACGTGGTTCTTACCGCAGCCGCCGAAGTCTTCGCCGGGGACGAAGGCGACGAGCTCTTCGGCGAGGAGGGCTTCGCAGAAGTCCAGGGCGGAGTTGATCTTCTTGCCGCCTTTGGTGGTCTTGCCGAAGTGGGCGGAGACGTCGGGGAAGGCGTAGAACGCGCCGGTGGCGCGAATGTTGCGGACGCCGGGGACCTTGGCGAGGCGTTCGTTGATGAGTTTGGCGCGGACGGCGAAGGCGTCGCGCATCATCGCGACATCGCCGCTGCACTCGGTGAGGGCGGTCTTGATCGAGGCGTAGATGAAGCTGGTGATGTTGGTGGACATCTGGCCCTGGAGGACGCCCATGGCGGTGGTGAAGCGTTTGCCGAAATCGCCGGAGCCTGCGATGTAGCCGATGCGCCAGCCGGTCATCGAGTAGGCCTTGGAGAGGCCGTTGAGGGTGACGACGCGTTCGGCGATTTCGGGGTCTGAGCCGATGGAGTAGTGCGGGATGCCGCCGTAGACGATCTTCTCATAGATCTCGTCGGAGAGGATGACCAGGTCGGGGGCGATGGTTCGGGCGGCCTCGGCGACGACCTTGCCGAGGGCTTTGAGTTCGGCGGGGGTATACATGGTGCCGCAGGGGTTGCTGGGGCTGTTGAGGATGAGGAGACGCGAGCGGGGCGTGATGGCGGCTTTGAGCTGTTCGGGGGTGATTTTGAAGGCGTGCTCGGGGGAGGTCTGGAGCTCGATCACCTTGCCGCCGGCGAGTTCGGAGATGGGCGCGTAGCTGACCCACGTGGGCACCGGGAGGAGGACCTCTTGGGGGGCTTCGCCGGGCTTGGGCTCGTCGAGGAGGACGTGGCAGGCGACGAAGAGGGAGTGCTTGCCGCCCGCGCCGATGGCGATGTGGTCGGGGGTGCAGTTGGGGATGCCGTTTTCTTCGGTGAGTTTCTTGGCGATGGCAGCGCGTGCCTCGGGGGTGCCCAGGGTGGGCATGTACTTGGTCGTGCCGGCCTTGAGGGAGGCGATGGCGGACTGCTTAATGGCTTCGGGCGTGTCGAAGTCGGGCTCACCGGCGGAGAAGTTGAGCACATCCTGCCCGGCGGCCTTCATGGCTTTGGCGCGGTTCATGAACGCGATGGTGACGGAGGGCTTGAGGGCGGCGACGCGGCGGGAGGTTTGGAGGGGGGTGGGGGGCATGGGCGCAGATTAGGCGTGGTGAAGGGCGGCGGGACGGGTCTTGCCGCTCGAGCCGGAGGAGGAAAACGCTTGTGGAACGTTGCGGGGAGCGTGGGCTGCTTGAGACGTGGACCAGGGGCCCCCAAGTGATCGGCAACGCGGCGCCCAAAGCGCCTCAAAGGGAAAGCCCCCCCATCTGAGAGATCCAAACGCCAAGGATGAAGATCGGGGCTTGCCTGACCCAATGGGCGCACTGAGCGTTTGTCGAGTTCCCGGGGTTCTTATCTTCTTCTGCGAGCGACCGCTCCGACGAGCAGAGTGCCGAAGAGCGCGGCGGTTCCGGGCGTGGGAATGCAGCCGGCTGAGATCGTGTTGGAGTCCATGGTCACAGCGCCGTTGCGTGCCAAAGCTCTCCCCTCGATCAGGCTCGCGCGGGTGTTGAGTGTGATGCTGGTCAGCGCGAGGATGTTGCCTTGAAAGGCTGAGTCTGTGCCGAGGGTCGCGGAACTTCCGACCTGCCAGTAGACATCGCACGCATCGGCACTGTTGATCGTGCGAACCGTGGAGTTGCTTGCGGAGACGAGGGTGCTGCCGATCTGGAAGATGAACAGTGCGTTGGGGTCTCCCATCGCGTTGAGCGTGAGCGTGCCGGTCAGAAACGCGGAAGACGAGAAGAAGTACACGCCGGGGAGGAGTGTCAGACCCCCGAGGTCGGTGCCCGTCAGGTCCTGGGTGATCGCCATGCCGGCCAACGCGTTGTACGCCGTGGTCACATCGCTCTGTGCCTGCTGAGCAACTGCATCATTCGCGTGGATCGTGCCGTTGACGATCCCGGGCGGGAAGCCGACGATCGCGGTGCCGGGCCAGACTCCAAGATCACCGTAGATGACCGTGGGGCCCGTATTGGTCACCGTTGAACCCCCAAGCACCGCAAAGTTCTGCGCTGTGCCCAGGAAGTCCGCCGATGCCGGAGCGGCGAACCCGCCGAAAGTCACGACAGCCATTACCGTCCAACGTAATTGACGCATCTCTCGCTCCTCGCTTTAGCCGACGCATGCAGTGTGAATCGCAACTCGCCGACACATGAGCATGCTCACGAGACAAGCATACCTGCAAGCCATGAGCGGGCGATAGAGACAACTTCCTCTATCTTGACTCAGGAGACGTGGTGCTGACGTCCGTTCGAGCGGTCGCGTCTCCCTCGCTGACCTTGCAACGCGAGGGTCTGTTGGAGAAACACAGCGGAGATAAAGGGCGGGGCGTCAGTGCGTCCACTGCCAGGCGAAGATGGCTCCGATGATCGCGCCGTAGAAGATGCCGTCGATGACGTTGGCGACGATGGTGCGTTTGTAGGCACTGAACCAGATCGCGTTGGGGATGGAGGAGAAGCAGTAGGCGAGCACGCCCGCGGTGGCGGCGATTTGGAAGACCTTGGCGAAGGGCGTCGGGGCGGGGGCGGAGGAGAGGGCAACGCGTGTGAGATAGGCGATGGCGGAGCTGACGACGAGGTAGACGATGAAGGTGGTGACCATCTTGTCGCCCATGGTGAGGGGCGTGTTCCAAAGGTGATGGTGGTCGACCGGCCCTTCGTTGAGGGCTTTCCGGGTCTCCTCCGAGTTCATCGCTTCGCGGCCTCGGAAGTCGGAGTAGATGTAGTTGCCGGGCTTGATCCCGCGTTTGCGGAGGTCGTCGATGAACCCGTCCTCGTCGGGGAGCGCCCTTCTCTCGCTTTACTTCTTCGGGCTCGGCACATGCTGGTCGATGAGGATCGGGTTGCCGTCGGGGTCGGTGAGCGTGATGTAAGCGGGGCCCGTGGTGGCTTCGTCGGCCGTGGCTTCGGGGGTGAGGCCGCGGGCCTTGAGGGCCTTCTGGATGTCGCGGACGTCGTCGAAGTCGGCGAGGGTGGCTTTGCTGCTGTCCCAGCCTGGGTTGAAGGTCAGGGTGTTCTTGGGGAACATCCCTTGGAAGAGGCCGATCTTGGTCTCCTCGTTCTTGAGCACGAGCCAGTTCTTGGACTGGTCGCCCGAGACCACGACGAACCCGAGTTTCTCGTAGAAGGCCCGCGAGGCGGCGATGTCCTTGACGGTGAGGCTGACCGAGAAGTTACCGAGTTTCATGGGGGCATCTCCTGAGGTGCGGACAGATTGAGCGTTCGCGGCTGAGGAGGTCGCGGGTGCCGAGCACCCCCCCACCCCCACCATCCCCACAACCACCCCAACTCCGCTGAGGAAACAGACGATCACGCTGAAGGTCGATCGGTTCATCTCTTGCTCCGAGGACGGCCTGTCTTTGCCCGGTGTTGACGGGTCGCCGGGGCTGGGATTGAAAGACGCGGCAGTTTAGGGCGGCTCGTGGATGAGACATGAGACCAGTCGCCGAACCTCCGGCCACCGATGCGGGCGAACTGGTATCTTGATGGCCTCTGCTGCTTCATGTCTCACACACAACCCCTCACCCGAGCACCCATGTCGCACCACCACCCGCACACCCACCCACACCTGCACGCACGGCTCATTCTCCCCCTTCTGCTTGTCGCTGCGTTCTTGCGCGGCTGTGCGGGCCCGGCTCAACAGACACACGGCTCGCACGCGGCCGGGGTGAACCAGAGGGAAGCCGATCTGTCGATCTCGACGCTTCTGTGCGAGCGGCGAGAGAACCCCCTCGCGGTCGACTCGCCCACGCCACGGCTGAGTTGGATCCTCGCGTCATCCAAGCGTGCGCAGCGACAAACGGCGTACCGCGTGCTGGTCGCGTCCTCGCCACAGGTCTTGGCGGAAAGCCGCGGCGACCTGTGGGACAGCGGGAAGGTCGTTTCGTCCGAGACGCTGAATGTCGGTTACGCGGGCCGCACGCTCACGAGCGGGCAGGTGTGCCACTGGAAGGTGTGCGTGTGGGACGGTGCGGATCGACAGACCGCGTGGAGCGTGCCCGCCTCGTGGGAGGTCGCTCTTCTCAGCGCGAGCGACTGGGGTGCGACGTGGCTCAATGATGGCAAGACCAACCCCGCGACCGAGGCGGACATGTTCACGCCCGACCCCGCGCCGCTCTTTCGCAAGGAGTTTGCCGTCGCCAAGCAGGTCCGGCGGGCGAGGCTTCATATCGCGGGGCTTGGTTTCTACGAGGCCACGCTCAACGGCGGCAGGATCGGCGACCACGAGCTCGACCCGGGTTGGACGGCGTACGACGATCGCGTGCTGTACAGCACGTACGACGTGACCGGCCAGGTGCGATCGGGCGTCAACTGTCTTGGTGTCACCGTCGGGAACGGGTGGTACAACCCGTTGCCCTTGCGGATGTGGGGCCATCTGAACATCCGCGAGCACCTGCCGATCGGGCGGCCTCGGTTCATCGCTCGCCTCTGGGTTGAATACGCCGACGGGACGACGGCGGCGATCGTGTCGGACGGATCATGGAAGGTGGCGGAGGGGCCGATTCGGTTCAACAGCATCTATCTCGGCGAGATCTACGACGCTCGCCGAGAGATCGCAGGGTGGGATGAGCCCGGGTTTGATGATTCGGTGTGGCGGACGCCGGCGGTCGCGACCGAATCCGTCGGGCCTCTGCAGGCGCAGTCGCAGCCTCCCATCCGCATCACCGAGCGGATCGCGGCAGTCCGCGTCACCGAGCCGACGCCGGGAGTGTTGATTTATGATCTTGGGCAGAACTTCTCCGGGTGGGCGTCGCTTCGCCTCGAAGGCCCCGCGCCCGCGCCGGGCACCGAGATCACGCTTCGCTACGGCGAACTGCTGAATGCGGACGGCACGCTGAACCCGATGACAAGCGTCGCCGGGCAGATCAAGGGCACGCGCAAGAACGCGAAGGGTGCCGACGAGAGCGTCGGTGGCCCCGGCGCACCGCCCATCGCGTGGCAGCGGGACACCTACATCACTCGCGGGACGCCGGACGCGACGGGTGCGGAGTCGTACACGCCTCGCTTCACGTATCACGCGTTTCGCTATGTCGAGATCACCGGCCTCCCCAGGGGCACCCCGGCGAGCCGTGCCACGATCACGGGGCTTCGTCTCAATTCCGACGTCGCGGACGCGGGTTCATTCGCGTGCTCCAACGACATGTTCAACGAGATCCAGCGGATGTGCCGACGCACGTTTCTCGCGAATATCTTCAGTGTTCAGTCGGACTGTCCGCACCGCGAGCGGTTCGGGTACGGCGGCGACATCGTCGCGACGCACGAGGCGTTCTCGCTCAACTTTGACATGTGGGGGTTCTACGCGAAAGCCGCCCGCGACTTCTCCGACGCGGCCCGGCCCGACGGCCTGCTGACGGACACGGCTCCGTTTGTCGGGATTCAATACTGCGGTGTCGGGTGGGCGATGGCCCATCCGCTGCTGCTGACGCAGTTGTACCGTGAGTACGGCGACGAGCGGTTGATGCGTGAGGAGTACGAGGCGTCCAAACGCTGGCTGCTGAAAGTTGCCCGCGACTATCCGGCGGGGCTCGTGACCAATGGCCTCAGCGATCACGAGGCGTTGGAGAGCGCGCCGGAGCCGCAGATGGTCACGCCTCTCTATGTGCAGAGCGCAGAGACGCTGGCTGCGATGGCCCGCGTGCTCAAGAAAGACCAGGACGCCGCGGTGTTTGATGAGCTCGCCAAGACCAGTCGTGCGGCGTACCAGCGTGCCTTCCCCCCCACCGTCGCCGCGACCCAGGCCAGCCTGGCGTTGGTCCTCGCGAACGCCTTGGTCGCAGAAGAAGACCGCTCCGCGGTCGTTCGCGCTCTGATCGAGAACATCAACGTCAAACGCCAAGGCCGCCTCGCCACGGGCATCATGGGCACGAAGCACATGCTCGACCAATTGTCGCGCGAGGGCCGGGCCGATGTTGCGTACGCGATCGTCAACCGGCGTGACTTCCCCGGCTGGGGCTGGATGCTCGAGAACGGGGCCACGACGCTCTGGGAGCACTGGGAGTTCTCCAACAACACGTTCTCGCACAGCCATCCGATGTTCGGGTCGGTGAGCCAGTGGTTCTACAACTGGCTCGGAGGGATCCAGCCCGCGCCCGATGCGAAGGGGTTTGACTCGATCATCATCCGGCCCCAGCCTGTGGTGGGGCTTGATTGGGTGCGTTCAAACCACCGCACGGCCCGAGGCAACATCGTGAGCAATTGGCGGCGGGAGGGGGATCGCTTTGTGATGGATATCGAGATCCCGGTGGGTGCCGTCGCGATGGTCTACGTTCCGGCGGGGCGGGCCGAAGACATCGCCGAGAGCGGGCGGGCTCTTTCGGCGGCAGGGACGGCTGAGGTCGAGGTTGTACGGATCGAACGGATCGGGCGGGGCGAGTCAGCAACGGCAACGGGCTTGCCCGCGGTTCATGTTGTCTGCCGCGTCGGATCGGGAACGTACCAATTCGTCGTGGGCGGCGAGCGGTAGCAGCCCGCGTGCGTTCCGGGGAGGATCTGATCGGCATGAGTAGGAACGCCTCGCTGTTTCCGGAATCCACGCCCGATGCGTTCTTCAAGGCGGTCGAGGTGGCGGGGGTCGAATCGATCCACGGGAAAGACTGCTACAAAGTCGAGCACAACGTCAAGATCGGCGATGCGGACTTCGCAACGCCGGAGGCCCTGAAAGAGGCCCTCGAGAGCGACAAGAAGGCCCCCGCCAAGGACGACAAGAAGCCCGACACCAAGTAAGCGTCGCCCAATTCATCAACTCGAACGCCCCGGGCCCCATGCCCGGGGCTTTTTGTTGGCATGGGGATGGACAATTTCCGGGGAATCGTTGGTCGTCGTGCGTCAATTTCGGGGTCGGCATCGAATCCATGGCGATCCCCTCTTTCAGCACTCCCGTCAACCTAGGCTCCCCACGCTATGAAAAACCCGCCCGCTACGTTCCGTGAACTGCTCGCATCCGGCTGGAAAGCCCGCACCGTCAAGCAGGAGCTTCGTGCGAACCTCATCGCGGCGCTCCGCTCCAAAGAGGTTGCCTCAGACGGCGGGAACGGGCTCTTCCCCGGTATCGTCGGCTACGACGACACGGTCATCCCCGAGATCATCAACGCGATCCTCGCCGGGCACGACATGTTGTTCCTGGGCGAGAAGGGCCAAGGCAAAAGCAAGCTCATGCGCATGCTGGTGCGGTTCCTTGATCCCGCCATCCCGTACCTCGACATCCCGGGCTCGCCCGTTCACGAGGACCCGTCCAAGCCGATCACGTCCGCCGGCAGAAGGATGATCTCGGAGATGGGCGAGCGGTCGCCGATCAAGTGGTGGGCCCGCGAGGATCGGTACGCTGAGCGGCTCGCCCCGGGGACCAAGTTCGCCGACCTCATCGGCGAGATCGACCCGGCCAAGCTGCTCGCGGGAACGAGCATGGGCACGGAGGACGCCTTGCACTTCGGGCTCATCCCTCGGATGCACCGCGGCCTGTTCGCGATGAACGAACTACCCGATCTGGACGATCTGGTGCAGACGGGCCTCTTCAACATCCTCGAAGAGCGCGACGTGCAGATCCGCGGCTTCCCCATCAGCTTCGACATCGATGTCGCGGTGCTCTTCTCCGCCAACCCCGGGACTTACAACCGATCGGGTAAAGTCATCCCGCAGCTCAAGGACCGCATCGGCTCCACGATCCAGACGCACTACCCGCGCACGCGCGACCTGGGCATCGAGATCATGGAGGCCCAGGCGGACGTTGATCTCGGCGGAGTAGGCGGCGTGGGGGGGGAGTTCCCCGTGCTCGTGCCTCGGTTCATGAAAGAGGTTGTCGAACAGCTTTCGATCGCGGCTCGCAAGAGTAAGTTCATCGACCAGACGTCGGGCGTCTCCGCCCGGTTCTCGATCGCGAACTACCGCACGATGATCGCCAACGCACGCCGGCGAGCGATCCAGCTCGGCGAGGCGTCCGCGGTGCCCCGCATCAGCGACTTGGCCCACTTCCACGCGAGCGCCATCGGCAAACTGGAACTGGATCTCATGGGTTCGCACCAGCTCAGCGAGAAACAGGCCCTCGACGCCATCGCCGCCGAAGCCGTCAAAACGGTCTTCGACGAGTACGTGACCAAGCATGGCTTGGCTGAGATCGGCGAAGTCTTCGCCAAAGGCGTTAAGATCGAAGTGGGCGACATGCTGCCCAGTGCGCACTACGAAGCCCTGCTCAAACGCGTGCCCAAGGTGTGGGAAAAGGCGTTCGAGGTCAACTCCGCGTCCGACCCCGCGGTGCGGGCGAGTTGCGTCGAGTTTGTCCTCGCAGGCCTCCACGCGGGGGACATGATCTCGCGTGCGACCCACCACGGGAGGGTGACGTATGACATCAAGTAAGGATGGCCCCGGCGGCATCGTCCACACCTACCTCGGCTACGACCCCAAGAACTTCCCCTCCCCCACCGCGACGCCACCGGACCTCGCGGGGGCGGCGTTCGAGCACATGCTCGAGTTCGGCTCCATGCGAGAATTCACCGACGAGGAATTGGCCAATGCAATCCGTCTAGATCCGTCGATGTTCCCCAAGCTCGGGCCGAGCCTCGCGTCGATCGCAGCCATGCTGAAGGAGCGCAAAGCCAAGATCCTCGCGACCTACGAGACCGACGCGGCCCGCAAGGAAGCCAAAGCGAACATCCGCGAGCAGGCCCGCGATGTCGACCCGCCGGGCCAGTTCCGCGACGACTTCAAACGCGCCCTCCAGCAGGAACAGATCCGCGACCTCGAAAAGCTCTGGTACAAGCAGAAGAACGAGTCGAGCCCGTTCGCGATGGCGATTCTCCGCGTCATGGAACGCATGGGCGAGCAGTACGAGGTCGAGGCCCTCGCGTCCAAGTACGCGTTTACAGGCCGCACCGAAATGTCGGTGCCTCAGGCGCTGGCGATCAAGGAAGAACTCGAAACCATCGACGAACTGCTCGAACAGCTCAAGCAGGCCGCCAAGGACGCCAAGCTTGCCATCATCGACATGGAATCGCTCGCTGAGATGACCGACCCGGACGCTCTCGAAGACCTCAACAAGGTTCAGCAGCAGATCCAGGACTATCTCCGCGAAGAAGCCCGCCGGCAGGGGCTTGAGCAATCGTCCAAAGGGTTCCGCCTCTCTCCACAGGCGTACAGGCTCTTCCAACGCAAGCTTCTCACCGAGATCTTCAGCGATCTCGAAGCCGCCCGCTCCGGTCGGCACACCGGCCCCATCATGGGCGAGGGGGCGGTCGAATTGCAACGCACCAAGCCTTACGAGTTCGGCGATCCCGTCTCGGGGATGGACATCGCCCAGTCTGTCGCGAACGCGGCTGCACGCACACGCGGCACCCCCACCGCGGGCCGTGCCCGCGTCACCATCGACGACCTGGAGATCCACCGCACCCGCAACTCGCCCAAGTGCGCCACCGCGGTCCTCATGGATATGTCCGGTTCGATGCGCAACGGCGGCCAGTACATCAACTGCAAACGCATGGCCCTCGCCCTCGACGGCCTGATCCGCACAGAATACCCCGGCGACTTTCTCGCGATGTTCGAGATGGCCACCTTCGCCAAACGCGTCCCCACCTCCGACGTCCCCGCCCTGATGCCCAAGCCGGTGACGATCTTTCAGCCCGTCGTCCGCCTCAAAGCCGACCTGAGCGAACCGGAGATGAGCGAACGCCGCTTGCCGCAACACTTCACGAACATCCAACACGCCCTCCGCCTCGCCC
Source organism: Phycisphaera mikurensis NBRC 102666 (assembly GCA_943369765.1). Classification (GTDB taxonomy): domain Bacteria; phylum Planctomycetota; class Phycisphaerae; order Phycisphaerales; family UBA1924; genus UBA2396. Next base: position 245,736 of record CALROI020000004.1, read on the forward strand.
GCCAGACCCTCAGCGTGCAGGACACGCCCAACCGCCAGGTGATCCTCATCACCGACGGCCTGCCCACCGCCCACTTCGATGGCTCGACGCTTTACATGCTCTACCCGCCGCACGAACTTACCGAATCCGCGACGATGCGCGAAGCCCACCTGTGCGCCCGCGAAGGGATCACGATCAACATCTTCCTCTTGCCCAACTGGAACCAAAGCCACGAAGACGTGCAATTCGCCCAGAAGATGGCGGAGACGACCAAGGGCCGCGTCTTCTTCACCGGCGGCCGCGACCTCGACCGGTTCGTGCTGTGGGACTATGTGAACCAGAGGCGGAAGATTATTGGGTGACCCGGCCCCCGCCCACCGGCGCAACGACGATCGGGAAGAAGACTCACCACAGAGGACAGAGACGAAAAGGTAATACCGGGCTGCCTCTGTTGCCGTGGCACAGGCCTCTGGCCTGTGCCAACTTCGCCTCCCGCGCCCGAAACCAGCACATTTCCCCCTGGAACCACCGCCCAAGCCCCGACATGCTCAGGGGTCACACAGAACCTCCACGGTGACTCGGCGGGCTGCGGACCAGACTGACTAAACTCTGGTCGTACGGCCGTCTTTCCAGCGGGCCTGCGGATGAAGAGGAACCCATTGAGTGACGCAAAGCAATCCGCGGGCGACGTGATGCCGCCGGCGTGCGAGTTGATCGAGGTCCGCGTGGCGGGTCTTAAGAATCTCTTCAACTCCATGGACGCCTCGCCGTTCCGCGAGCGGGATCTGGACCCCAGCGCGGAAGAACTCATTGTCGGGTGGGCACGCGAAGCTCCTTTCGGGGCGGTGTTTGGCTTGGCCGTCACGGTCGAGCGAGCGCCGGGGCCTGCGGATGAGCCAGCCGCGTTGCGCGACGCGATCGGCGAGTTCTTCAGGCACCGCGCCACGGTCACGCGGCGGCGACTTCGCGAGCTTTTGCGAATCGGGAGGACGAGTCTCATGGTGGGGCTGGTGTTCCTGGTAGCGGCGGTCTGGCTGGCGGGGTTTGTCGCGGACCTGATGAGCAACGAGCGAATGGGCGAGCTTCTCCGCGAGGGGCTCGTGATCTGTGGCTGGGTCGCGATGTGGCATCCGCTTGAGATCTTCCTCTACGGCTGGTGGCCCATCCGGAGGGAAGCAAGGCTCTACGACCGCCTGAGCGAGATGCCCGTGCGGATCATCTACAGCGGGGTCGCGGAACCCGGAGCATGGCAGCACGATTGGCCCGCGGTGTCGCCTTCACAGGCCAGCACGAAGCCACCTCCAACGCACGCGGCCCTGCTCCGATCCGCGAAGGAAATCGAGCCTCCGGTCACCAGCCCGGTGCCCGAGCCCGATGCGCAGACGGGCGAATCGGTGCTTTCGTGAGGGAGTGAATCCCTGCCCCGCAGGGCGGTCGTGAAGCTCGCACGCCAAGGACCAATCAGACTCGCGCGCCGAACAGTGCGCCCACGCCGGCGGTGAGGCCCATGGCCAAGGCGCCCCAGAACGCCACGCGGCCCGCGGATCGCCACGCGGACGACCCGCCCGCGTGCGCGGCGAGCGAGCCCAGGAGCGCAAGGAACGCCAGAGACGCGGCCGAGACGCCCCAGACCAGCCACGCTTTGGGCAAGACCAGCACCAGCAACAGCGGGAGCGCAGCACCGACGGTGAACGTGGCTGCGGACGCGAATGCAGCTTGCACAGGTCGGGCACTGAGCTCGTCGGTGATCCCCAGTTCGTCGCGGGCGTGTGCTTTGAGGGCGTCCTTGGCCGTCAGTTGCGTGGCGACTTGGGCGGCGAGAGTTTCATCGAGACCGCGCTGCACGTAGATCGCGGTCAGCTCGGCATGCTCCGCCTCGGGCTGCGTCGCCAGTTCTGCCTGCTCGCGTGCGAGGTCCGCCGCTTCGGTATCGGCCTGCGAACTCACCGAGACGTACTCGCCCGCCGCCATCGACATCGCGCCCGCGACAAGCCCCGCGAGCCCCGCGACCACAATGCCGCTCCGGTCCGTGTCGGCTGCGGCGACGCCGACGATCAGGCTTGCGGTCGAGACAATCCCGTCGTTGGCGCCGAGCACCGCTGCACGCAGCCAACCGATACGATGGGAACGATGGATTTCGGTGTGACGCATACGCGCACAGTAGCGGTCCGCCAAAGCACACCCCGGGCGTCTCTGTGCCAGCCCGATGCCACGACCGTTCCGAATCGGAACGGTCGTGGCACGCCTGCTGTCGGGAGCGCGTCTTGCAGAAGAGCGGCGGTTACTTCGCCGTGCCCATCTTTGCTCGAATCTCTTCCGCGAAGTTGACGACCAAGTCGATTCGGTTCGCCTGCTCGTTCTCCCCTTGCAGGATCACCATCAAGCGCCCGTCGGGTGACCACGAAAAGTTGCTGGTCTTGAGCTCCTTGACGCTGTACAGCACCTTGGGCAGCGACGCGGAGAATGCCGCTTCGGTCTTCACCTCAACGCTCACGACCTGCTTGTCGGCATCGATGAAGCGGAGTTCCTTGCCGTCCGGGCTCCACCATGCCGCACCGTCGTGGCCGTTCGTCGAGATCTGCACGCGTCCGTCCTTAGCATCCCCTGCTCCCGCACCCGCGCCCGTGAACCGCTGAACGTACAACTCGTGCCGCCCGGACTGGACCGAACAGAACAGCACCCACTTGCCATCAGGCGAGAATCGCAGGGCGTGCTCGTCGACCGGGGAGTTCAGGTAGGGTGTGGCCTTCCACGTCGCCCCACCGCTGCCTCCCGCCTCCTGCTCCAGCATCAGAACATCGCTCGTGTTGGTCTTCATGTCCTGCTGGACGATCGCCAAGATCTTTCCATCGGGTGACCAAGCCGAGGGCACCACAAACGATTGCTGAGCGAGCGGCGTCGCATACATCTTGACCGCCTCGCCCGATCCGCTCGCCGGCCGCTCCATGATCGAAAACTCGTCCTTGGCGAAAGAGCCGTGCGCAATCCGCTGCCCGTTGGGGCTCCACATCAGGCCCATGGCGAAGCCTTGGATCGGGATTCGCGCCGATGTTCGGCGTGTGAGGTCCTGCACCAATAGTCCAGAGGTCAGTTCACCCGGGCTGTTCACCTCCACGTTGGCCAGCACACGCCCGCCGTCCGGCGAGACCATGATCTCCGAGAAGGCCCGCGTCGGTCCAGGGATGGGCTGCGGCTGCCCCTTGTCGTCGAGCCACGCCAGGCGTCGATCCGAAAAGTCCGATGGACGCGTCGACAAGGCGAGCGTGCCGCTGGGCGAGAGAAAGAACTGGTTGACGTTATTGCCGCTCCACACCCGTACGGGGTCGCCGAGTGTGCGCAGTGTGCCCGGATCAAACCGCACCGCCACGAGGCTCGCCTGGTCAGACCTCATCGCCACCAGCACCTGCTGACCGAGCACGCTGTCGGCCACCAACCGGGCGCCGCCCGCGTCGGGCATCACAATCGTCCGTTTCCCCGAAGCAAGGTCGATGACTTCGGTATTCACCTTGATCTTCTCACCCGCAATCGAAAAATGCGTGGCCAAGACGGACTGCCCCGCGACCAGCGGGACAAAGTCGCCCCAACCCTCGATACCCTCGGAGCGTTCTTCGCGGAGGACGACCCGTGGCTCGCCGCCGGATGCCGCAACGGTGTAGATTGTCTGCTCCGTATCCGCCGAAAACAAAATCTCGCGGTCCGACGCCCAACCCAGTGAGAACTGCGATCCCTTCGAGAGATCGCAGACGGTCTCCGGCTTGCCCGAAGGTCGCCCATTGTCGAGCGCGACTTTCTTGAGACTGAACTTGGTGCCGGCGCGGTCCTTGACGCTGGAGAACGCCACCCAGCGCCCGTCTGGTGACAACGCAGCGTTCCTAGCCCCTTCGCTGCCTTCGAGGACGGTGGTTTCGTCGCGGTCGAGATAGCGTACCACGAGCACGCCTTCGGGCTTGGTGCTGTCGGGCTCCAGTTGGGGCCACGCGGTGTACACCAGGAATCTCGCGTCCGGGGAGATACCCACCAGCCCGCGGAAGGGCGGCTTGCTGGGAACGGTCGTGGAAACATGAAACGTCTGCGCCGGCGCAGCCGGCGCGGGCCGCGTGAGCCTGCTCGCGAGCAACCACCCGGTTCCACCGGCGATGAGGACCATCGCGCACGCCGCTCCGACGGCGAGAAATCGCGTTCTCTTGGGCACAAGCGTCGATGCGGCCGCCGAAAACCACTCCTGCCCGTTGATCGCACGATCGAGTTCGAGCCTCGCATCACCGATGTCGTGCAGACGGTTCTTGCGGTCCTTCGCGAGACAATTCGTCAGCAGTTCCCGAACGCGCCGCGGCGTCGCCTCAGGCAGCAGGCCAAAGTCCAGTTCCTTGTGCAGCGTCGCGCCCAGCGCGTCCGCCACCGTCTCGCCTCGGAACGGCCTCGCTCCCGTCAGCATCTCGAAGAGCACGCAGCCGAAGGAGAAAATGTCCGAACGCTTGTCCACCGGCTTGCCACGCGCCTGCTCGGGCGACATGTATCCCGC
>CALROI020000005.1:0-242781 GCA_943369765.1 Phycisphaera mikurensis NBRC 102666
GTCGGCGTCCTGAGCCAGATGGGCGGGCATCGCCTTGATGGCCACCTGCCGATCAAGACGCGTGTCCCGGGCGAGAAAGACCTCGCCCATGCCGCCGCGGCCGAGTTCACGTTCGATCTTGTATGGGCCGATGGTGGCGGGATGCATGATTGGTGAGTGTCCTGGTTGGCGCTGGGCCTCGTGCGTTCGCCTTGGAGACTACATCACCTTTCCCAGCGCGCTCGTGCGTGCCAGAGCGATTGCTTCCTTCACTTTCGTCGTGTCCGTGCCGCCGCCCTGCGCGCTGTCGGGCTTGCCGCCGCCTTTGCCGCCGACGATCGCCGCCGTCTCACGCAGCCAGTCGCCCGCCTTGAGACCCTTCTGCTGCATCGCCGCCGGCACCTGACAGATGATCGCGACCTTGCCCGCTTCACCGGCAGAGGGCTCCAGGATCGATATCAGCATGACCGCCGCACGCGGGCAGTTGTCGACGACGGTCTGCACCGCCGCCTGCAAAGCCTGCCGGTCGTCCCCCGCGTCCACGGTCGCGACGATGACGGGGTCGTTGGAGATACACGCGGAATCCGCGATCGACTTGGCTTCTCGCACCGCCGAATCGCGCTTGACCGCCCCCGCCGCCTTCGCTGCCGCTTTCACGCGTTCCTGCAGCTTGCCAAGATCGAGCCTGATCTCCGCCTTATGCGACAGCGGGATCGTTGCCGCCTCCGTCGCTTGCCCGATCTCGTTGAGCGTGGCCGCGAGCTGGTCATCCGGCAGCCTCGACGCGTGCGTCACCCGTCCGCGCAGGTCCTTGGCTGTCGCTGTCGCCGCCTTTGCCGCTTCTCCCGTCAGGGCTGTCAGTCGCCGAACGCCCTTGGCCACCGCCTCTTCCGAGACGACGGCGAACGAGCCAATCTCCGCGGTCGACTCCACGTGTGTGCCGCCGCAGAACTCTACCGACATTTCGCGCCACATCGGGCTTTCGGGCCCGTGCGTCAGGTCCATCACCGGCTGCCCCACCGCGACGACCCGCACCGGGTCGGGGTACGTCTCGCCGAAGACCGCACGCACGCCCGTGATCTTCTTGGCCGTCGCGAGGTCCGCTGGCTGGGCGTACACGGTGAGGTTCCGAGCGATCTGCTCGCCCACGATCTGGTCCACCGTCGCCACCTCCACCGGCGTCACAGGCCCCGAGTGGCTGAAGTCAAACCGAAGCCGCTCGGGCGTGACGAGCGAGCCCTTCTGCTCGACGTGCTCGCCCAGCACTTTGCGCAGGGCGAAGTTCAAGAGGTGCGTCCCTGTGTGGTTGCTCTCGATGGCCGCGCGACGGTGCTTGTCGATGTGCAGCTCCACAGCCTCGCCGACCTTGAAATCGCCGCTGACCACTTGCCCGACGTGCAGCACGAAGCCGCCGTGCGTCGAGACGTGCAGCACTCGGAACTCGCCACCTCCCGCGGACCCGGCTTTGGAATCCACGATGCGGCCGTGATCGGCTTCTTGGCCGCCCATCTCAGCGTAGAAGGACGTGCGGTCGAGCACGAGGCCGATCAGCTTGCCCATGCCCGCTTTGGCGTCGTCGTCAAAGTCCGAGCCGTTCCACACGGCGCGGACGTGGGCCGAGATGACCTTGTCGTCGAACTTGTACGCGTCATCGGTCGGGTGCACGTTCTGGTGCTTGAGCTTGGCGACCGCTTCGCCGTCGAGCGTCGGGCGTGCGGCCACTTCCGTGGCTGTCTTGCCGCCCGACTTGCTCATCTCCTCGGCCTTTTTGCGTTCGGCTTCGTACCCGTCCATATCGACGGTGAGACCCTTTTCCGAGGCCATCAGCGCGGTGAGGTCCACCGGGAAGCCGAAGGTGTCGTAGAGCTTGAACGCGTCGGTGCCGCTGACGATCTTCTTGCCGCTGCGACCCAGGTCCGCGGTCATGTCGCCGAAGATCTTGATCCCGCGGTCGAGCGTCTTGCCGAAGCTCTCTTCTTCCTCGCGGATGATGTCGGTGACCTTGCCGGGGTTCTTAGCGAGCTCGGGGAAGGCGACGGACATCTCGCTGACGACCACGGGGACCAGGCGATTGAAGAAGCCGGACTTGGCACCCAGCATCTGACGCCCGTAGCGGACCGCGCGGCGCAGGATGCGGCGCAGCACGTACCCACGGCCGATGTTGCTGGGCATTGCTCCGTCGGTCAGGGCGAAGGTCAGCGTGCGGATGTGGTCGGCGATCACGCGGTACGCCGTGTCGATGTTCTCGGGATCCTCGTCCCCCAGCTTGCCCATGTAGGCGCGGGCGCCGGTGATCTCTTCGATGGCGCGGAAGATCCCCGAGAACGTGTCGGCGTCGTAGTTGCTGAACTTGCCTTGCAGGATCGACGTGACGCGCTCGAGGCCCATGCCGGTGTCGACGTGCTTGCCCGGCAGCGGCCGCAGCGAGCGATCAGCGAGGCGCTCGAACTGGATGAAGACGTTGTTCCAGATTTCGATGACGTTGGGGTCGCCGGAGTTGACCATCGGGGCGGCGTTGCGGCCGCCGATGCGGTCGACGTGGATCTCGGTGCAGGGGCCGCAGGGGCCGGTCTCGCCCATCTCCCAGAAATTGTCCTTCATGTTCCCGGGGATGATCCGGTTGTTGGGGAGGTACTTGAGCCAGAGTTCGCGGGTCTCCTCGTCGGGCTTGATGCCGCTGGCGGCGTGGCCCTCGAAGTACGTCGCGTAGAGGCGGTCGGCGGGAATGCCGTAGACCTGCGTGAGCAGTTCCCAGGACCAGTCGACAGCTTCCTTCTTGAAGTAGTCGGCGAAGGACCAGTTGCCAAGCATCTCGAAGAAGGTGTGGTGGTAGGTGTCCTTGCCCACGTCTTCGAGGTCGTTGTGCTTGCCGCCGGCGCGGATGCACTTTTGGCTATTGGCCGCCCGGCGGAGCTTGCCCAGCGGGCTGTCGGCGGGGGCCTGCCCGAGGAAGATCGGCTTGAACTGGTTCATGCCGGCGTTGGTGAAGAGGAGGGTCGGGTCCTCGTGGGGCACGACGGGGGAGGAGGGGACGAAGGTGTGGGCGTACTTCTTGCAGAAGAAGTCGATGAAGGTCTGACGGACTTTGGCGACGGGCCACTGGAGGGACATGGGGGGAGGTTCCTGGAAGGCGGACGGGAAAGAGCGGGAAAGGTATGGGGGGTGCCGGTGGGCCCTTCAACCCGTCTTTCTCAGGGGGGAGGTCCAGCTCCGGCAGCCCGGAAGGGGGCCTGAACTGGGTACACTCCGCCCATGAGCGAGAGGCAAGCCAAACCCCCCGTCTTCGGAAACTCTCTCGTGCTCGCATCCGTCCTTGCGCTCGCGATGGCCGCTGCGGGCTATTCCCAACGGTTTGTGTCGGGCTCTTCCGCGGGCTCCGCGGATGTGCAGTCAGCCTATCGCATCGGAGCCTTCGTCGGCGGGATTGCGGGGGCGCTGCTCTTTCCGCTGCTCGCGGGATGGATCGCCTATTGGATCGGCGCTCGAAGCACCAGAGCGGCCCGCATCACCGCGTGCGTGATCGCGGTGCTCTCGATCTTCGGGAGTGCCGCGACCATTCTCAAGGGGTCTTCCAATCCCCGCACCGCAGCCCAGCATGCGGCGAGCATGGCGGAACTCGCGGCCGCACGGGCCCAACAGGTCGAAGCCCTTCGTTCGGGGGACACATCAGCACTCGCGGCCGCGGGCGAACGCACGGCCAACGCGGTCGCCAAGATGGGCGAAGGCGATTCCACCGATCTCAAGGCGGCCACGGCGACGATGGCAACCCTCGCCCGTGAACTCAACGCCCTCTCGATCAAGCAGAACGAGGCCTTCGCGACAATGGGTTCGCTTGGGGGGATCGCACCCGAATCCATGAAGTCTCTCGATGATATCGAAGCCCGAATCAAACAGATCGACGTCGCCCTGAACGACACCACCCGGTGCCGGGACTACCTCGCCGCGTTCGAAGAGAAGATTCAATCCGGCCTGCAAGGCGCGGGCGTGAGCCCGGAGACGATGGCATCCGTGCTGAAGGGGTATCGGAAGAATGGGAAGATGCGCGCCAAGCAACTGGAGCTTGGCGCTTCCAACATCGAGAGCTGCGGCACCATGCGAGCCATTCTCTCCATTCTCAAGACTCACTTTGAGCATTGGGAGGTGGACGATGAGGGCAGTCTCACGTTTGCCGACAGCGTGCCCGACGCCGACATCGAGCAGTACAACAAGGCGCAGTCGGCGTTGGACGAGCAGATCAAGACGCAGGAAAGTCTGATCACCGAGATTGCCGACCTTCTCGCGTTGGCCAACCGCACTCAAGGAAAGTAGCCTCTCGCACCCGCACTATTCCCGAACATTCATGACATTTTTCGTCTTCTGTTCCGATGCAGAGCGGCGACGGTGGCATCAAGTCGGTTCCTGATGCATAACTACGGCAGTGTTCTCGGCCCATCAGGCCCCCAACCCCCGGAGTTATTCATGCTCGTCCGTAGCCTCTCCCTCGCTGCCTGCCTCACTCTCGTTTCGGGCACCGCTCTGGCCGACCCGACCCACTGGATGTTTGAGGGGGCGAGCCTTGAGCACTACGCCGCTGACTCGGGCAACTCCGGGTGGCGTGAGTACGACGGCATCCGTCCCACCGTCGCGAGCGAGCACCTTTTCAGCGGGCTTCGCATGAACGGGAACGGCAGCACCGACGACCTCGACAACAACCAGCTCTTCGCGATCCGTGGCGACGACTATCGGGGCGAGAGTGACGCCGACGGGCGTGGCAGCCGCCTGATCCTGCGCGGTTCGGCCGAGGTCCACGAGCCTTGGGATTCGGCCACGTGGTCCATCCCGACGACCTTCAACTTCGGGTTCACCTTCGGCTCGGGCGAGCTCGCGGTCTACAACGCGGAGACCACGTTCTTCGCGTATGACCACGACCACAACTTCGTCCAGGGCGTCGGCAGCGGACTGGGCGAGCCCGGGCTCGGCTCGTTCGAGCCCGGCGGGCATGGCGTTGGGTTTCAGTTCGTCGACCGGTTCAACGGCGACGCTTCCGAGATTCACATGATCCACTGGCTCGTCATCGTCAGTTTCGACTGGACGGGGCAGCAGGCTGAAGACGTGCTGAGCTTTACGACGCCCACCGACGGGATCAGCATCCGCGTCGTGCCGGCCCCGGCTGGTGCGGCGGTCCTGGGCGCGGCCTTGCTGGCGGGCCTGCGTCGTCGTCGTTGATGGCAAAAAAAGAGCCGCCGATCTTTCGATCGGCGGCCGTCAGAATCTGAAGTGCTCTCAACCGCGGGGCTCAGGCGCGACGGCGACGGCCGGCCATGAGGCCGCCGAGACCGACGAGCGCCAGCGAGGCGGGGGTCGGTACGGTCGTGATGACCGCGTTGCCGAAGGGGGCGGTGTCGGTGAACCAGACGTTCTCGCCGGTGACCTGGAACCCGTACTGCACGTGGCGGGCAGCGTCGTCGCTGATCTCGAGGCTGATGCTGAATCCGCCGGGCGTCAGAGCGGCCGAGGAGACCGTGAAGGACGAGTAGTCCGCGGCGAACTCCTTGATGAAGACGATCGCGCTGTGCGCGCCGGTGAAGGAGTTGGAGGCGACGTTGCCCGTGAACGTCAGCGTCTGACCGGTGTAGACGCCGGTGGTCTCCTGATAGAGGTTGGCCTCCATGATCTTGTTGCCCTGAGCGCCGGGGCCGCCGCCGCCGATGTACCAGTAGGGGTTGGGGTCGCCGATGGTGTTGGGCGAGAGGGTCAGGGTGTTCGCGCCGTCGTTGAACTGGGCGTTGAGGTCGGCGATGCCCCAGGGGCTGCCGAACTGGAACGCGCCGCCGTCAGACGGGCGGTTGAAGACGTTCATGTACGCAAGCCACGGACCGGTCGACTGGTCCACACCAACCACCGCGGCCTGAGCCGCCGTCGCCCCGACCAAACCCGCCAAAGCAGCGATCTGAAACAGTTTCATACGTATTCTCCTAGCAATTTTCGTAAGGACAGTCTGCACACGGACACATCAGGAACGTGCTCTGTAACGCGCGCATTGTCAATGAGATTCTCGACAATTCCGTGTTTTGTCCAAAAAAGGGCCCCCGTCGCTACCTGAATCAGGAGGATGAGCCGAACATCCGCTGGAAGCACCGCGAAATGCGTGTGCAGTTTGGCGGCCCGCGCTCGGCGGGCGTGCCCTCTCCTGGCGAGAGAGTCCGGTTCGATGCTGTCCGTTGTACACTTCGACATGCTCATGACGACGATCCTGGCCGCGACATCGCTGGTGGCTGTTCAGCCCTCCTCATCCCAACCCCGGCCTGACGCCCCCGGCAACCCCCTTCCCAAAGCCACGCGCTCGGAGGTCTACGCCGTGCACGGGATGGCGGCGACGAGCCAGCCGCTGGCGACGCAGGTGGCGGTCGATATTTTGCAGGCGGGCGGGTCGGCGATGGACGCGGCGATTGCGGCCAACGCGTGCTTGGGGCTCATGGAGCCGACGGGATCGGGGATCGGGGGGGACCTGTTCGCGATCGTGTGGGACCCGAAGACTCAGCAGTTGCACGGGTACAACGGGTCGGGGCGTGCGCCGATGGGGCTGACGCTTGAGCTTTTGGCGTCGCGGGGCGTCAAGGAGATTCCGCCGCTGGGACCTTTGCCGGTGACGGTGCCGGGGTGCGTGGATGGGTGGTTCGCGCTGCATGGGAAGTTTGGGACGCTGCCGATGAACGCGGTGCTGGCGCCGGCGATCCGGTACGCGACGGAGGGGTTCCCGCTGAGCCCGGAGATCGCGGAGGCGTGGGCGGTGTCGGCGGGGCGTCTGAGCAAGTATCCGGGGTTTGTGGATCAGTTCACGATGCCCGGGACGGGGAAAGCTCCGGCGAAGGGAGAGGTGTGGACCAATCCCAACTTGGCCCGGACGCTGGGGCGGATCGCGAGCGAGGGGCGTGATGCGTTTTACAAGGGGGAGATTCCAGCGGTCGTCGAGGCGTACATCAAGGCGCAGGGTGGCGTGCTCGCGGCGAGTGACTTCGCATCGCACGCGGGCGAGTGGGTGACGCCTGTGAGCGTGAACTATCGCGGGTACGACGTGTGGGAGATCCCGCCGAACGGGCAGGGGATCGCAGCTCTTCAGATCCTCAAGATGCTTGAGGGGCTTGATGTGCGTTCGATGGGGTTTGGGAGCGCGGACTATGTGCACGCGTTTGTCGAGGCGAAAAAGCTCGCCTTCGAGGATCGGGCTCGGTTCTACGCGGACAGCGCGTTTGTCAAGACACCCGTGAAGCACCTGCTGAGCGCGGAGTATGCGGCCCAGCGTCGGATGATGATCGATATGGGCAAGGCTGCCCTCGCGGTGGAGCCGGGCACGATCCCGACGGGTGCGGACACGATCTACCTCACGACAGCGGACGCGTCGGGCATGATGGTCTCGCTCATCCAGTCGAACTATCGCGGGATGGGGAGCGGGATGGTGCCGTCGCGGCCTGAGGGCGGACGGGAGGCGGGGCTTGGGTTTATGTTGCAGGATCGGGGCGAGCAGTTCGCCCTGACGCCCGGGCATCCCAACGTGCTTGCGCCGGGGAAGAGGCCTTTCCACACCATCATTCCCGCGTTCATCACGAAGGACGGCAAGCCGTGGATGAGTTTCGGCGTCATGGGCGGGGCGATGCAGCCTCAGGGGCACGCTCAGATCGTGATCAACATGGTCGACTTCGGCATGACGCTCCAGCAGGCCGGCGACGCGCCGCGGATCCACCACAACGGCTCCACCGAGCCGCAGGGCGACGTCAAGCCGATGACCACGGGCGGCGAACTGAACCTCGAACCCGGTTTTGCTCCGGACGTGCTGGCTGAACTCACTCGAAGAGGCCACCTGATCAAACCGATCCACCGCTGGACCTTCGGGGGGTATCAGGCCATCTTGCGCGATCCGATCACCGGGGTGTACTGCGGGGCCTCCGAATCGAGGAAGGACGGGCACGCGGCGGGGTATTGAGGCGCGCACCACGTCGTGTGTCTGGATAACTCACACCCGTTGGCACGTCGCTTGCGAGTGAACCCGTGAGATCAGTGCGCCCCAACCCACAAGCACATCCGCACTGACGGAGAGCCCGATGTCGTCCAACCTCGACCAGATCATGAAACTCGACGTCCCGGTCATCGTCCGCCTGGCCGCACGGCAGATCCCGCTTGGGGATGTGCTGAGGCTGGTTCCCGGTGCGATCCTTGAACTCGGGAAGGACGCCGAGGGGGAACTGGACCTGATGGTCAATAACCGCGCGATCGGCTCGGGGTCGGCGGTCAAGGTCGGCGAAAACTTCGGGATCCGCCTGACGTATCTCGGAGACCCTCGCCTTCGCGCGTCGGCCGCGGTCGAAGCCCCCGAGCCCGAGCCGGTGTCCTCCATCGTCTGACCAAACACCGAAAATCGTCTCGGCGACCACGGAAGTGGCGAACCGCGCCCGTAAGACCGATATTCTCCCCGTGCGTGGGGGTTGGCCCCGCCCACCGGTCCCCCCACCCGTCCCCCCACCCGTCCCCTTTGCCTCACTCCCCATTCGGACGAGCGTGCCGATCACGGAAGAACACGATGCCCCGCGACATTCCAGTCGGCAACGGCGACCTGCTCATCACCTTCGATCACCTCTACCGGGTGCGCGATATCTACTACCCGCACGTGGGGTGGTACAACCACACCGAGGGCGCGATCCAGCGGTTCGGCATCTGGGCCGACGGACGCATCGCGTGGATGGAAGACCCCGGCTGGAAGCGGGTACTGAAGTACAAGCCGGACACGCTGGTGACGGATGTCACGCTGATCCACGAGGAATTGGGTCTGGAGATCAAGTGCGAGGACGCGGTGGACTTTCACGAGCCGGTGTACTTCCGGGTGGTGAACGTGCGCGACCTGCTCGGGAAGCAGCGGGATGTTCGAGTCTTTTTCCACTGGGATCTTTCGATCCGGGGGAACCCGGTCGGAGATACCGCCAATTACGACCCGGCGACGGCGAGCATGGTGTTCTACAAGGACGACATCTACTTCCTGTTCAACATGTGCGACCCCAACAAGTGCGGGATCGACGAGTGGGCGATCGGGACCAAGCGCATCGGCGGGGCTGAGGGGACGTGGCGCGACGCCGAGGACGGGAAGCTTGGTCGCAACGCGATCAGCCAGGGGTCGGTGGACGCGACGGTGGGCGTGCATTTGGACGTGCCGGCGAACGGCGAGGCGACGTTCCACGCGTGGCTCGTGGTGGGGCGGAGTTATTCGGAGGTCAAGACCCGCAACGCCCGCGTGCAGCAGAAGGGCGCGCCACGGATGGTGGCGAGGACGGAATCGTACTGGAAACTGTGGGCGACCAAGGAGCCGCTGGACGTCGGCGTGCTGCCGGCGCCTGTGCGGGACCTGTTCTACCGCAGCCAGTTGGTGATGCGGACGCAGATCGACAACCACGGGGCGATCATCGCGGCCAACGACAGCGATATTCAGCAGTTCGCGGGGGACCACTACTCGTACTGCTGGCCGCGCGACGGGGCGATGGTCGCGTACGCGCTGGTGCTGGCGGGCCAGAGCGAGTTGTCGCGCAATTTCTTCAGGTACTGCGCAGAGATCATCGAGGAGGAGGGCTATTTCCTCCACAAGTACACGCCGACGGGTCAACTGGCGAGCAGTTGGCACCCTTGGATGATCGACGGGCAGCGGATTCTGCCGATCCAGCAGGACGAGACTTCGCTGGTGACGTGGGCGTTGCGTCGGCACTTTGAGACATTCCGGGACGTTGAGTTCATCAAGCCGTTGTACAACGCGCTGATCGTGAGGCCGGCGGAGTGGATGCTGAAGTATCGCGACGGGAACGGCCTGCCGCAGCAGTCGTGGGACCTGTGGGAAGAGCGTCGCGGGATTCACACGTTCACGGTGGCGGCGACGATCGGCGCGCTGATCGCGGCGGCGGACTTCGCGCGGGACTTCGGCGAGTTTGACCGCGAGGTCGCTTTCCGCGAGGGCGCGGTCAAGATGCGGTCGGCGATGAAGAAGCACATGTGGCACGGGGAGTACGAGCGGTTCTGCCGGATGGCCAGGCCCGCGAGCACGGCGGCGACGGCGGGCGGGGTCGGCGTGGGCCCGGCGGTGGGCGTGGCGGGGTCGCCTTATGTGCTCGACATGACGGCGGACTCGGCGAACTTCGCGTTGTTCGCGTTCGGTGCGTTGGAGCCTCACGATCCGCGGATGCGGAGCGAGATGATCCAGTTGCGACAGAAGTTGAGCGTGCGGACCGCGATCGGCGGGTGCGCGCGGTACGAACGCGACTATTACCACCAGATCGAGAAAGAGAAGACCGACATCGTCCCCGGCAACCCGTGGATCATCTGCACGCTCTGGCAAGCCCAGTGGCTGACGGCGGTGGCGACGACGGTCGAAGAGTTGCGAGAGGCGATGGACCTGATCAACTGGACGACGTACCGGGCGGCGGAGTCGGGCGTGTTGGCGGAGCAGTACCACCCGTACACGGGCGCGCCGATCTCGGTGTCGCCGCTGACCTGGAGCCACGCGACTTTCGTGATCGCGGTGACGGAATGGCTCAAGAAGTACGAGTCGCTCAAGAAAGCGTCGTCGGGTCGTGGGATGGCGCGGGGGCAGGTGCTGCCGGATCATGCGGCGGGCACGACCGCGTAAACACGGGGGCGGAGTTCCATCCGGGACGAATCATGGCACCCGAATGAAAGCGATCTTCAGACCTTCGCCCTTTCCTCGAAGAGGCGTTTGGCCTCGCCCGCGACGAGGAAACTGCCCGTCACGATGATGAGGTCGCCACGCTGTGCTGCTTTGGCGGCGAGGTTGATGGCGTCCTTGACGGTCGCGGCGGTTTGCACGGGCTTGGTGGTCTGCTCGGCGAACTTTCGCTGGAGGTCGCGGGGCTCGACGGCTCTGGACGAATCGGTCGCCCGGGTCAGGATGACCTTGTCCGCGCCGCCGATGAGTTTGCCGAGCATTCCCGCGGCGTCCTTGTCGGAGGAGCAGCCGAAGACGACGATGAGGTTGTCGAACTTGAAGTGGGTGCTGACGGAACGGAGCAGGGCTTGGATCGATTCGGGGGTGTGGGCTCCGTCGATCATGAGTCGCGGAGTCTGATGGATGATCTCGAGGCGGCCCTGCGAGGTGGCTTTGGCGAGGCCCTCGGCGATGCCGCGGTCGGGGAGCGAGTGCCCGCGTTGACGCAGGGCGTCGACGATGGCGAGGGTGAGGCCGCAGTTGAGGGCCTGGTGGTCGCCCTTGAGCGGCGAGGCGATGTGCTCGAAGGTGGAACGAGGCGTGAAGAGGCAGACGCGGTGGTGCGGGCCGAGTTCGGGGTTGGCCTCGAAGCGTTGCGAGAACTCGATCTCTTCGCCGAGAACGGAGAGGGGGCAACCGACGGCCTGGGCCCTTTCGCGGAAGACCGCGAGGACCTCGGGCTTTTGGGGAATGGTCAGTGCCTGGACGTCCTTCTTGAAGATGCCGGCTTTTTCACCGGCGATCTTGGCGAGGGTGTCGCCGAGGAGCTGCGTGTGTTCGAGCTGGATCGAGGTGATCGCGGCGACCTCGGGGTTGATCACGTTGGTCGAGTCGAGCCTGCCGCCAAGACCGACCTCGATGACGGCGAAGTCGACCGCCTGCTGAGCGAAGTGGACGAAGGCGGCGGCGGTCATGATCTCGAAGTAGGTCGCGGGGCCGTGCTTTTTCTCGACCGACGGGAGAGCAATGGCGACGGCGGCGATGGCCTCGGCGAACTCGGCGGGGCTGACCATCTGTCCGCCGATACGGATGCGTTCGCGGAGGTCGACGAGGTGCGGGCTTGTGTAGAGGCCGACGGCGTAGCCGCAGCCTGTGAGGGCGGCGGCGGTCATCTCGCAGACGCTGCCCTTGCCTTTGGAACCGGCCACGTGGATGGACTTGAACTCGTGGTCCGGGCGTCCCAGGGCTTCGACGAGGGCTTCCATCCGATCAAGACGGAAGGTGCCCGGCGCGACGCGTGCGGGACGGAGGCGTTCGACGTCGGTACGTGCGGAAAGAAATGCGAGGGCGTCGTCGTACGACTTGGGTGCTGGAGACGCGCTGTCGATCTCGACCGGGCGGCGAGCGACCTTGGGAGTTGACTTGGGATCTGGAGAGGGAGGGATCATGCCGGGCCCAGTGTAGCGGTCGCGGGCCGAAATCCCAAGCAGGAATCCACCTTACCCAAGGTTCACAGGGGTTTGACGTAGATCGCCATGAGAATATCGTCGGCGTAGCGGCCTTGAGGGAGGCAGAATTCGCGTGATCGGCGAGCCTCTTCCACAAAGCCGAGGCGTTGGTAGAGCCGAACGGCTCCCGGATTGGTCGACAGCACGCCGAGCCAGACTTTCTGGAGCACCGGGTGCGCGACAGCCCACGTGAGGAGCGTTTTAATGAGGGCTTCACCGATCCCCCGCCCGCGAGCGTTCTCAGCGACGTAGATCCCGAACCGGCCGCAGTGAGCGATCCGGCGGAGCGTGGGCGCGGTGAAAGAAAGTTCGCCGACGAGCGTGCCTTCGCACTCGGCGACGAGAATCAGCTGCTGCGGGTCGTCGAAAGCGGCGGCCAGTGTCGACGAACGGTTCTTGAAGCCTTTGAGCACTTCGTCGGGCTCGGGAACGGTGTTGGGGTCTGACGCGTTGGCCAACGACAGGGCGTTGTACCCGTCGGCGTCCGTGGGAATCGCGACACGAATGGTGACCGTTCGTCCATCGCGCAGCGCGAGCGTTGTTGGAGGAACGGTGCCCATGCTTTCAGACGGCTCGCAGGGGGTCGCGGTCGGCGGTGCTGATCATGATGCGAGGTCCGGGGAATTCGGCGGCCAATCTTGCGGCCAGGCGAGGGAGGTAGCCGCGTTCGGTCCCGGTGTGCTCACCGAGGATGACCGAAACGCCGGAGTGGAGGGATGCGATGACCTGGTGATGCGAGAGTTCGCCGGTGACGAAGACCTCGCAGCCGTCGGCTTTGGCGGCGGCGAGGAGCGACGAGCCCGCGCCGGCGCAGACGCCGATGGTGCGGATGGGGCCCGTGTGTCCGGCGTCGGCGACGCGGACGGTTGAGGTGCCGAGGAAGGCTTTGAACCGTGCGGCGAGTTCGTCGACGCTGACCGGGCGATCCAGGACGAGGCGCCGGCCCGCGCCGAATTCTCGCTGAGGCTTGGGGAGCAACGCGTAGAGGTCGATCGCCGGCGATTCGTACGGATGGAATCGGCGGAGGGTTTGGATGGCGAGCGGGAGGGCCGCCTTGGACGAGACCATTTCGAGACGGAGTTCGGGCACCGATTCGAGCCTGCCCGCGTTGCCGACGGCGGGCTTGGTTCCCTCGCCGCCGAGGAAGGTGCCCGTGCCGGGAGAGACGAACGAGCAGACTTTGTACCCCCCGATGATGCCCGCGCCGGCGGTGGCGAGGGCGTTGCGCACGGTCTCGACCTGCGCGGCGGGGACGAAGGTCACGATCTTGACCTCTTCGGTGCTCGGGCGGTCGTCGTGCGGGGAGAGGGCGCGACAATCGCCCTGAACCTTGCCCGGCGCGCCGCCCCCCCCACCACCACCACCACCCGACAGCCCTTCGCAGAGCCAATCGCAGATTCCCCCCGGCACCGCGTCAAGGGCCGTGTGGGGTGAATAGATGGAGATGCCGCGTTCGATCGCCCCGAGAACGATCCGCTGGGCCGGGCTCGTGTCGGTGACGCGGGTGAGCGGCTCCCAGATCGGCGGGTGGTACGCGATCACGGCGGATGCTTCGGCCTCGATGGCTTCGGCGAGGACACGCTCGGTCAGGTCGATGGTCAGAAGGATCGGGCCGGTGAGCTCGCGCCCGCCGGACCCGACGAGGAGGCCGACCTTGTCCCAGGGCTCGGCGTGGGCGAGCGGGGCGATCCGCTCCATCGCGGCGATCAGGTCAGACATCAGCATCGGGTTTCCTTCCGAATGGCGAGAGAGGCGGTCAGCCGAGGATGGCCTTGGCTTCGGCGTCGGTGAGGCGCTTGGCGTCGGTGATCTCGATGGGGGTCTTGGGGACGTCGCCGTGGCCCTTCATGTTGCCGGTGGGGACGACACGGATTTTTTCGACGGTGTCCATGCCTTTGACGACCATGCCGAAGACGGCGTAGGCCGCGCCGTCGGGCTGGGGGCGGTCGAGGAAGTCGTTATCGACGGTGTTGATGAAGAACTGGCACGAGCCCGAGTCGGGGTGGCCGCCGAGGCGGGCCATGGCGACGGCGCCTTTCTTGTTCTTGAGGCCGTTCTTCCACTCGTTGGCGACGGTGGCATCGGCTTTTTTCTTGTCCATGTCCTTGGTCATGCCGCCGCCCTGGATCATGAACCCTGGGATGACGCGGTGGAAGATGGTGCCGGGGTAGTGGCCGGAATCGAGGTAGGCGAGGAAGTTCTTGGTGGAGAGTGGGGCCTTTTCGGCGTCGAGTTTGATGACGATTTCGCCGAGGGTGGTGGTGAACTGGACGTGCATCGAGGTCTCCTGAGTGGTGGTCTTGACGGGGGAGTGTTGGGGGGTTGGGGGCGGAAGTCGAAAGCCACCCGTTCCCACCCGGGACGGATTCGGGCGACCCCGGTTGAAGCCGAGAGCGGGAAGGTCCGATCATTCCCTATCATCCTGCACGTGCGGGACAGGAAAGGGGTGCTCAATGCGCGGAACTTTCACGTGGGCGTTGACGATCGCGGCGGTTGGCCTGATGGCGGGTGGCGTTGCCGCCCAGCCGGGACGGGTCAAGCCCGCCAAGCCCGACCCCGCCCCACTGCCCGTCCCCGGTCCGACTTCGCCGCCGGCGACGATTCCCGAGCCGAGCAACCCGCCAAGCAACCCGCCGAGCGCGCCGCCGACGACGCCCGCACCACAACCGACGCCGAGCCCAACGCCGGCGCAGCCTTCGACGCTGACGCCGAGCGGGCCGGCCCAGGGTGGGTTGATTGACCTGCGGCCGAAGTTCAAGGTCGGGCAGGAGTTCCGCCTGCGGATGGGGAACACGAGCGAGAGCACGACGACAATGCCGGGGTTGTTCGAGGACCCGAACGGGAAGCCGTTGCCGGGGGGGCCGACGTCGCCCTCGCCGAAGGGCAAGCCCGGAAAGAACGAAGACGAGTCCAAGAGCACGACGACGCAGGAATTTGTGCTTGTCTTCCGTCCCAAGTCGGTCGCCGAGAACGGGGAGGCGACGGTTGACGTGGTGTTCGAGTCGATCAAGATGAAGGTCGAGTCGGACTGGATGACCGACGAGTTTGACAGCACCAAGCCGCCCAAGCCTGCGCCGAAGCAGCCCGCGGATCCGTTGTCGGAGTTTGCGGGGACGCCGCCGCTGGAGCAGGCGCTGAGGCCTTTGGTGGGCGAGACGATCACGCTCACGGTGGATTCGAGCGGGAACGTGACGAAGGTCGAGGGCGGTGAGAAGATCGCGGCGTTGTTCGGTCAGGCGGGCGGCGGACTCCCGGGATCACCGAACAGCGGCGGCGG
This sequence comes from Phycisphaera mikurensis NBRC 102666, assembly GCA_943369765.1. Taxonomy (GTDB): domain Bacteria; phylum Planctomycetota; class Phycisphaerae; order Phycisphaerales; family UBA1924; genus UBA2396. Next base: position 15,440 of record CALROI020000005.1, read on the forward strand.
GGCGAAGAGTCTGTTCGGCTCGATTTTCACGATCGACAAGACACGCCCGACAGCACGCGTGGGCGATACGTGGACGACGCGGGACACGATCGACCTCTCGCTGACGGGGCCTTTGGAGATGAGCACGACGTACTCGGTGATGAGCGCCCGAGGCGGGCGTGCGACGGTGGGGATCAAGGGATCGATGCAGAACGCGACGGCTGCATGGACGCCGGGCGCACCGTTCAAGATCAACGCGATGACGCACGAGGGTTCGTTCGTGTGGAACACGGAAGACGGATTCGTGGAGTCGATGGCGTCGACGCAGAAGCTGGACGCGGAGTTGAAGCTTGGCGGCGCGGCGGGGAAGGCTTCGAGCGTGCAGAAGACGACGGTGACGCGGGTGCGGTGAGGCGGTCCTCCGCAACGAGCGCGAATCGTGACGCAATCGCCCATGGGCGGATCGAATCTGGAGCCGGACCTCTCCGCTACCGTTCACGCACGGGCGTGCGGCGGATGGAGGTTTGGATGTTTGGAACGATGTGCTTTTCAGCGGTGTGTCTTGCGGTCTGTCTTGCGGCTTTGACGGCGGTGTTTGAACCAACCACGCCGTTTTTGCAAGCGAGAGAGGGTTTCAAGACGACGCTGAACGAGGCGGCGACGGCGGGCGACGGCGTCGAGGCGACCACGCCTCCGTCTTCGCAGCCCTTTGCGCTCATCAAGTACACGTCGCCAGCGGGGCCGCTCGCGGCGTACCTGACACCGGACCCGAAGGATGGGAAGAAGCACCCGGCGATGATCGTCTGCACGGGCGGGTTCGGAGGGATCGGAAGTTCCTCGTGGACGGTCGAGCGGTACACGGGGCACTTCCGCAAGGCGGGGATGATCGTCATGTGCCCGTCGTGGCGGGGCCAGCAGGCCAACCCGGGCAAGTATGAGTGCTTCTTTGGCGAGGTCGACGACGCCCTTGCAGCGATCGAGCATGTGCGGTCGTTGCCTTATGTGGACCCCTCTCGCGTGTACATCACGGGGCACAGCACCGGGGGGACGATGGCGATGCTTGCGGCGCTCGCGACCGACAAGATCAGGGCGTCGTTCCCACTTGGGGGCAATCCAGACTTTGTCGCGGAAGCGGCGGAGGGCACCGCGTACGGGATGCCACCTCCGTTCGACATCAAGAACGCTGAAGAGACCAAGCTGCGGTCGTTCAAGTCGTTTGTGTCGACGCTCAAGGTTCCGACGTTCTACTTCGAAGGGCAGTTCTCGCCGTACCCGCGGGTGATGGAGCCGATCGGGGCTGAGGCTGCGAAGGCGGGCGTGCCGCTGGGCGTGTTTACGATCGAGAACGGCGATCACTTCGCGATCGTCGACTGCATCAACGGGCTGATCGCGGCCAAGGTGAAAGCGGATACCGGCGAGAAAGTCTCGATCAGCGTGAGCGCGGAAGAGGTGCGAGCGGCGTTCAAGAACCGCAGGCCTCCGTTTGAAGCCAAGGCTGATCGGAGCAAGGGGCCCGCGATTCTGCTGACGCCTGCGGCGATCAAGGCGATCCAGGGGTTCATGGAAGAGAAGAAGTACGATCCTGCGAAGATGGGCGTTCGGGTGGGCATGAACCCGTACTTCGAGCAGTTCGTCACGTTTGAGGAAGAAGGACGCGACGGCGACATGGCGTTCAAGATCAGCGGGCTGACGGTCTACATGGATCCGATGAGCATCCTGCTGATGCACGGGACGAAGGTCGACTACTCGAAAGAGAGCGGGTTCGACTACGAGAACCCGAATGAGAACTGAGCGGGGGGCCACAGGTTAACGCCATACCCAAGACGCGAATTACGCGAAGAGTCACCGTCGTGTCTCTCCGTGCGTTCACGCGACCGGCCCACAACCATCGGCAGGGTGGAGGCGACCAAGCGATTGCGGCGAAATCACGAGAATGAGCGTTCGCGCACGCGGCACCACAGCGTTGAGACTTATCGTCCACGTGTGCGAAAATAGTGATTCAGAATGTCTTGTGGCTTCGCGGCAATATGGAAATCTGTGAAGTGCCATTCAGGGCCGAGCACCGCTTTAGGAATACCGAGTCGGCGGTTCCCGTGCAAGAAAAGCTCCTTCAGCCCGGTAATCCCCAAGAGGGACTTAGGGAGAGCGGACAAGTTGTTCTTGTAGAGAAGGAGAGACTCGAGTTTCTTGATAGCACCGATCTCGACTGGGATATCCTTGATCGCGTTGTTATCGAGTGCAAGCGACCGCAGGTTTGAGAGCTTGCCGATGGACGGAGGGATGCAAGTGATCGCGTTGTTTGAAGCCCCAAGTGAGATGAGCGATGAGAGGTCGCCGATTGTGTCCGGAAGGGCCTTGAGCCCATTGAAATGGAGCGAGAGTTCCTCAAGCTTGTCGAGGCGGCCGATATCGGAGGGCACCTCAGTCAATTTGTTGCATGTGAGAACGAGCTTCTCAAGGTTTCGGAGTTTTCCGATCCAGGGAATCTCCGTAACACGGGTAGAATTCAAATGCAGGACGCGGAGTTCTCTGAGATTTCCGATCTCGACAGGAATGTGCAAGAGAGGATTATCGCCGAGATAGAGCGACCTGAGCCGAGTTAGCCGTCCGAGCGATGCAGGAAGGGTAGTCAGCCTGTTCGCGCCGACGTCAAGAATTTCTAATGCTTTGAGCTGAGAAATCTCGTCCGGAATCGACCGCAGTTCGCAGGCAGACAGCGAGAGAGATCTCAATTTTTCGAGCGACCAGAGGGCACGCGGAACCTCTCGGAGGGGTTCCATGCAGACTCTGAATGACGTATCGCCACCATCTTTGGCTTGTGCAATTCGTCGGAGTAGTTTCGTCTGAACTGAGACTGGCAAGGCTGACCTTTCATCGAACTCTTGAGTGGCTGGATGGCACTCCGACCAGTATTTGCCTTGCTACCACATGCCGCAGGTTCGAAATCGACGTTCGAGCCAGACGGCATGACATATCGCGCCAGAGTGTGGAGAAGAGGGCGGGGCGTCCCAGGTATCAAGATCCGGATCGAGCGTGAGAAGGACGCCTCCGTTCTTGAATCGGGTCGCCATACGGTCGGTGTCTTTGATGGCCGCGTGCTTGACGAAGTCGTCCCCAATATCAGCCGGATTGCTTGCCTTGCGAGCGAGGTGGGGCCCGAGGTAGTTCGCCCAGTAAACACCGTAGACGCGCTCGCGACGTGTCTCGGGCGGGTCGAGCCCGTACCTCCAAGCGTTCATGCTGAGGTTGAGCTCAGGGATTGGGTGAGTCGTCGGGGCGACCCAAAAGGCGTTCATCGGAGCCCGATGATAGTCCTCGATATGCACAAATCCGTAGTGCACCTCGCACACCGAGTTTGCCGAGCCGATGACCGATTCGATGAGCCGATTCACCGCACCCGACGTCATTTTGAGAGCCTTCGGAATCAGCTGGAGCAAGATCGTGGAACCGAGCGGACTCGCACCGCGGATCTCGCACCCCGACTTGGAATAGCGCGATATCGCCAGTACATACGCGTACGCCGAATTGCGGCCGCCGATCGGACGACAAGTCTCAACGATTGATTCGGTCGCAGATTCCAAGTGCCTCGGCCAAAAAGAGCCTTTGGAAAGCTCCGCCAGCAAGGTCGAACTCGCACCCTTCCATCGCAGTGAAATCTCTTTTTTTTCATCCCAGACATCGGTTCGCACCTTTAGCTTGTCTAGGTGAATCGAGCAGCCAGCCGCGATTGCGCGTGTCAATCTTGAAACGCTCCGTGGTCCGAGCAACGGACACTGCAAGAACATATTGAAAGTCTGCGTGATCTTTGCCATTCGCGGTCAACTCCTCGATCGAATTTCGCATTCAAGCTGAAGGAGAATCTATGCACAACGCACACCGATCGCCGCATCGATTATCACGCCACACAGTGCCTCACGGCGAGTGATCACCGTCAAATGGCCTCGCCACGGGCTGGAACCCCGGGCTACTTAGATCAGCGCCGTCTTCCCCGGCACGGCCACTTCGGGGACGGGCATGGCCTGATCGAAGGAGTACGACGGCGGGGTGAGGTCGAGTTTGCTCGCCAAAGCTTGGGCGAAGGTGACTTCCTTGCCGGTGTACGCGGACATGCGGCCCATGATGGCGGTCAGGGTGCTCTCGGCGATGCGTTGGGCTTCGTTGAGGGGCTTGTTGGCGAGGATCGACGCGACCAGGTCGGTGTGTTCGGTCACGTAAGGGTCGTTGTTGTTGGCTTTGGCGTGTTTCCACGGGTTCTTGCCGGTGATCTCGGCGAAGCCGCTGGTGGAGTTGAGCTCGCCTTCGCTCCCGATGATCTGTTCGGCGACCTTGCTGGCGCAGCCGTCGATCTGGCGGCACTGGCTGTTCATGACGCCGCCGTTGGGATAGGTGTACTGGACGGCGAAGTGGTCGAAGATGTGCCCGTATTCGGGCTGGCGGCGGACTTCGCGGCCTCCCATGGCCATGCACTTGACGGGGGGCCCGCCGAAGGCCCAGTTGCAGACGTCGAGGTTGTGGACGTGCTGTTCGACGATGTGGTCGCCGGAGAGCCAGGTGAAGTAGAGCCAGTTGCGGATCTGCCACTCCATGTCGGACCACTTGGGGTCCTTCTTGTTGACCCAGAGGGGGCCTTGGTTCCACCAGCAGTTGGCGGCGACGACCTTGCCGATGCCGCCGGACTCGAGGCGTTTCATGGCTTCGAGGTAGCAGTTCTCGTGGCGACGCTGGGTGCCGGTGACGACGGCGAGGTTTTTCTGCTTGGCGAGTTCGCCGGCTTTCATCACCAGACGGATGCCGGCGGGGTCGACGGCGACGGGCTTCTCGAAGAAGACGTGCTTGCCGGCTTCGACAGCGGCGGCGAAGTGCATCGGGCGGAAACCGGGGGCGGTGGCAAGGATGACGAGGTCGACGCCGCTGGCGAGGACCTGTTTGTAGGCGTCAAAGCCTGAGAAGCAGCGTTCGGGGGTGACGGTGACGCGAGCGCTGAGGGCGGGGTCGATGGAGTTTTTGAGCTGGCCGTACGCGCCGTCGAGGCGGTCCTTCATGACGTCGCCGAGGGCCCAGATCTCCGTGTCCTTGGAGCCTTCGAGCGAGTTGACCGCTGCACCGGTGCCGCGACCGCCGCAGCCGATGACGCCGACCTTGAGACGTGCGTTGCCAAGACCCGCGGTGCCCCATGCGCCGGATTTGATGGTGGGCGAGGCGCCGAGCGCGCTGCCGACCATGCCCATGCCCACGGAGGCCGAGGCGGAGACAGCAGCGGCGGACTGAAGGAACGCACGACGTGAGGGTTCGGATGAGCGATTGGACATGGTGGGTGCCTCGGGTGGAACGTGTCCGGCATGGAACGTCCCGAGGCAGCATAACCGGAGGTGGCCTGACGTGCAACGACATCTCCAGACGAGCGTTTCGTTCCTGCAGCGTGTGAACCAACGGGACGTTCAAAGGAGGCGCGTCATCAAGCCGCGTGGCTGTGTGAATCCGCGGCCCCCACTTCGATCACGGCTCCGGGGGCGTTGCGTCTGGCTTTGGACCTTCCGAGATACTCGGCTCGGAGGATCTTCACGCGGCGATTCAGTTCCACCACGTCCCTTTGGTTCCGCATAAAGACCGCGACAGTGTGAAGGATCCCCCACGAGGCCATGACCGCGAGGAAAAGCGTCAGACCGGCCATTGATTCAGGGGAAAGCATCCCCAAAGGGATCGGCTGAGGAACCCTCAGGCTTGATCCCCAGTAGAATGGTCGCGTGCACCAGCCCTCCAACATCCCGAACACACCGCATGGAGTGAGTGGCCGGGTCGCTCTGATCGCTTTCTTGGCCTCGTTCCTGCTTGCCGCGATCGCTTTCGGACAACCCGCAAACCCCAATCCATCACCCGGTTCAGGTGTCACGACGGCAGGGTTAAAGGTTGAGGTCGATCTCCCCGGCGTGGGCGGCCTGGCGCGCGAGGGCGGGATGGTCGGCGTTCGAGTCCGGATCACGGACACGTCGGTGACGCGGCGGAACGTCGCGGTGCGCTTGGTGATGCGCGACACGGACGGGGATTTCTTCGCGCCCGGACGGGTGGTGCCTCTGACGCCCGGCGTCGCGCAGCCCGTTTGGGTCTACGCGTGGCTTCCCATCGGCGCATCGGGCAGCACGATGAGCCTGGGTGTGTATCCGATCCGGGGTGACGGCGGGCTTGAGTCGGCGATCCTCGACGAGCCTTTGGCGAAAATCGAGCTCGGCGATTCGCGTTCGAGCTCGGGGCGTGCGCTCTCGATGATCGAGCCCGACGTTCCGTTGATCCTTCGTATCGGGAGTCAGCCCGTGGGGCTCAGCAGGTACGCGTCGGCGGCTGGCACCGCGGCTGCGGCGTCGTTTCTCCACGAGGCCATTCAGGTTTTCGAATCGCGCACAGTCGCCGAGCTTCCCGACAGTTGGATCGGGCTCTCACCGTTCTCCACGATCGTGTGGGCGTCGGGAGAGCCCGGTGAGCTTCGCGGGGCGTACGCCCAAGCGGTTCGCGAGTGGATCTTCCACGGCGGACATCTGGTCGTGGTGCTACCGAGCGCGGGGCAAACGTGGCTCGGTCCGGTCGGGCATGAATTGGCGGACTTGATGCCCGAGGTGGACGTGACGCGCCGGGACGGCGTGGATCTGACGCCCTACGTGCCGATGCTGACGCGTTCGACGTCTCCTATCGGGGTTGATTCGCTCAAGGGGATCATCCACGAGTTCAAGCCCCGTCCCGGCGTCGCGACGGGGAAAGCGATTCCGATCCTGGTCGGCCCGGCGGATGATTGTGTGGCGGTCCGTCGCTCGGTGGGGAGCGGGGCGGTCACGATCATCGGATTTGACCTCACCCGTCAGAGTTCCATCCAGGTGGACGCGGACGTCTTCTGGCATCGCATTCTCGGGACGCGCGGGCAACTCCTGACCGCGCAGGAAGCCACGAACGCGAACTCACAGTTGCAACGCAGCCCGCGCACCATCGACAGCGGCTTTCCCGGAGCTGTCGCGGCGGGCGAACAAGGCCGAAAGGCTGTTCAAGGCGTCTTCCTGGGAATGGTCGTCTTCGCGCTGTACTGGGCGTTGGCCGGGCCGATCAGCTACGCGGTTCTCCGTAGGCTCGGCCTGACCCGGCACTCTTGGCTGGCGTTCACCGCACTCGCAGGGGTTTTCACCGTCATCGCGTGGGGCGGCGCGTGGCTCATCAAGCCCGGCGAAACCAACGCCAGCCACCTCACGCTCTACGAGCACGTGCACGGGCAGACGTACACCCGCAGCCGCACATGGATGAGCGTCATGCTCCCCTGGTACGGCGACGCCCGGATCGGCGTGGGCGGGATGGACGGGAAGCTCGAGGTCGGCGCCAAGCGGGATCTTCGCAACACGATCGCGCCGTGGAACAGCGGCGTCCAAGGCTCGGGCGGCGAGGCGTCGTTCCCCGACACGCGCGACTACGCCCTCGACGTCACCAATCCCTCCTCGCTCTCGTTCCCCGTTCGCTCCACCGTGAAGCAGCTTCAGGTCGAGTGGGTCGGAGGAACGCTCTGGCGGACGCCGTACCCGATCACCGATGCGGGCGAGCTCGGCGGGGAACTGCGTTCGGAGAGCGGACGACTGTCGGGCAGACTCAAGCACGATCTGCCGGGATCACTCTCGAACATCCGCGTGATCTACAACCCGGGGCAGCGGCCCATCGCCGGCAAGCCCGAGTTTTCCGAAGGCTGGCGCGGGATCTACTCCGGCGGGTGGGTCATGGGAGGTCCGACAGACGCCAACGGGAACGACGATTGGACTCCGGGCGAGACCCTCGACCTCGCCGCCCTGGACACCGAGGCGGCCAAGGACCGGGTGGCGACGTCGCTTGGAAACTACCTCGATCGCATCGTCGAGACAAACGCCTCGTTCACCGGCGCCTACCTGGACGAGGACAAGACCATGAGCATGCGCCAGCGTGTCGAGATGATCACGGTCCTCGGGCAGCTCGGCGTCCCCCGGCTTGGTGACAAGGGGACGGTGAGCGACGAACGCAAGCTGATCGCCCGCAGGAATTTTTCGCAGGGGTGGGATTCGTCGCGGTGGTTCACGCAGCCCTGCGTGATCGTGCTGGGCGAGCTCAAGGGCGCGAGCCCGACACCTCTGTTTGTCGACGGCGAGCCCCTCAAGTCCGAGGGGAGCACCTGGGTCCGTTGGATCTATCCCCTGCCCGCAAACCCGCCCGCGTGGAGCGGCGGCTCCAATCCTCCCGCCGCACCGGCGGACGGGAAGGACGTCGAGAAGGCCAAGTAGACTGTGGTGGACGGTCTGTGATCTGAATGGGCGGGAAACGCCCGGGAGCGAACGACACGTGCCGATGATCGAAACGATCAATCTTACGAAGCGCTACGGCGAACTCGTCGCGCTCAACAACCTCAACCTCACGATCAACGAAGGGGACTGCTTCGGGTTCATCGGGCCCAACGGGGCGGGGAAGACCACGACCATCAAGATCCTCGCGACGCTCCTCAAACCCAGCAGCGGGCAGGCCAACGTCGCGGGGCTCACGGTCGGCTATCAAAACCGGCAGATCCGCCCGATGATCGGGTACGTCCCCGACTTCATGGGCGCCTACGAAGACATGGTCGTCACCGAATACCTCGAGTTCTTCGCGGCGGCGTACAACATCCACGGGTCGCAGCGGAAAAAAGTCGTCAAGGACGTCCTCGAGCTCACCGAACTCTCGTACAAAGCCACCGCGGAGGTCAACGGGCTTTCTCGCGGGATGCAGCAGCGGCTCAGCGTCGCGCGGGTGCTGCTGCACGACCCCAAGGTGCTGCTGATGGACGAGCCGGCCAGCGGCCTTGACCCCCGCGCCCGCATCGAGATGCGCGAATTGCTCAAGGAACTCCGCCGCATGGGCAAGACGATTCTCATCTCGTCGCACATCCTGCCTGAACTGGCGGAATTGTGCAACGTCGTGGGGATCATCGAGCGCGGGCAACTGCTCTTCAACGGCCCCGTCGCCGAGATCGTCCGTCGGGCCAAGATGGGGCACGTCGTCCACGTCGCGGTGCTCGATCGCACCGACGAAGCGGCCAAACTCATCCAGCAGTTCCCCGGGGTGAAAAAAGTCGCGGTTCAGGACGCCGATGTCAACGACCGGTCCACCAAGATCATCCAGGTCGACTTCGACGAATCGGCCAGCGCCAACGGCAACGGCTCGTCCGGCGGCGCACTTCAGTACTACGACCTGCCCAACGTGCTCGTCAACAAGGGGTTCCGCGTCACCAAGTTCATGGAAGAACCCGTCAACCTCGAAACCGCGTTCATGCGGCTCACCAAAGGGCTTGTGCAGTAAAGCCTGGCTCGGGCAGCCCTCGTGCAGTAGAATGACCCGTCATTTTCCGCCCCGGAAAGGCCCCTTCGGGCATTTAACCCCCGGTTCGGCGGTACGTCCTCTCGGTTCGGTCCTCTCTTTGGAGATTCAGCAATGCGGATGGATGCAAGGCTTCATCGTTTCGGTCTTCTCTCGACGGTCGGTCTGGCGTTTGGGCTCTCGCTCGGCCTGGCCTCGGCCGCACTCGCCCAAGGCTCCTTCAAGTACCCCGCTGCCACCAAGGACGCCACCGTGGACACGATCCACGGCGTCCAGGTCGCCGACCCTTTCCGCTGGCTTGAGAACGGCGAGGCCCCCGAGACCCGGTCGTGGATCGAGCAGCAGAACGCCATCACCATGCCTTACCTGCAGGCGATCCCCCAACGCGGCGAGATCGAGGCACGCATCACCGCTCTCTGGAACTACGAGCGCTTCGGAGCCCCGAGCAAGGACGGCGGGCTCTACTTCTACTCGTACAACAGCGGGCTGCTGAACCAGCCGATCCTCTACGTCACCAAGTCCGCCAACGAGCGCGGCGAGGTCCTGATCGACCCCAAAGAGTTCGACGAGAAGGGGACCAAAGCCCTCGCAGGCTCCGCAGTGAGCGACAACGGGAAGTACTACGCGTACGCCATCGCCGACGGCGGAAGCGACTGGACGCAGTGGCGCATCCGCGATATCGCGACCAAGAAGGATTTGCCGGACGTGATCCGCTGGGTCAAGTTCTCCGGGGCCAGCTGGATGCCCGATTCTTCCGGGTTCCTGTACTCGCGGTACGACGAGCCGAAGGAAGGAAAGGAACTTACCGCGGTCAATTACTACCCCAAGATGTACCTGCACAAGGTCGGGCAACAGCAAGCGGAGAACATCAAGATCTACGAGCGCCCCGACCAGAAGGAATGGGGCATCGGCGGCGGCGTGACCGAGGACGACCAGTATCTCATCCTGTCGCTCTCGCAGGGCACGGACCCCAAGAACCGCATGTACGTGCGTGACATCAAGGCTAACCCGCTCGGCACCGCCCCCACCGCCATCGACACCAAGATCTCGGCCGTCGAGAACGACATCAAGGGCTTGCAGGACCAGATCGACGCGATGGCGAAGGACGCGGACACCAAGCCGCTGCAGACGAAGATCGAATCCAAGCGTGCCGAGCGCGCAAGCCTCGTCGCGAGCCAGAACAACACTGCCCAGGGGTTTGTCGAGCTGCTCAACGACTTCGACGCCAGTTACGAGTACGTCGGGAACGACGGGCCGATTTTCTACATCAGCACCAACCTCAAAGCCCCCAAGACGCGTCTGATCGCGATCGACCTGCGCAAGCCGGCCCGCGAGAACTGGAAAGAGATCATCCCCGAATCCACCGAAACGCTTCAGGGCGTCGGGATGGTTTCGGACTCGTTCTTCGCGACGTACCTGAAGGACGCCAAGACGCAGGTCAAGCAGTTTGACCGCACCGGCAAGCTCGTCCGCGAGGTGAAGTTCCCCGGGATCGGCACGGCGGGCGGGTTTGGCGGCAAGCGCAAGGACAAGGAGACCTACTACTCCTTCACGAGCTACAACGTGCCGCCCAGCGTCTACAAGTTCGACGTCGCCACCGGCGAGAGCACGCTTTGGAAGCGCCCGGACGTGAAGTTCGCCCCCGACGACTTCGAGGTGACGCAGCAGTTCTACACGAGCAAGGACGGGACCAAGGTCCCCATGTTCATCACGCACAAGAAAGGCCTCAAGCTCGACGGGTCCAACCCGACGCTCCTCTACGGGTACGGCGGGTTCAACATCCCCCTCACGCCCTCGTTCAGCCCGCGCACCATCGCCTGGCTTGAACGCGGCGGGGTCTATGCCGTTGCCAACATCCGCGGCGGCGGCGAGTACGGCGAAGAGTGGCACCAGGCCGGCACCGGCGTCAAGAAGCAGAACGTCTTCGACGACTTCATCGGGGCTGCTGAATACCTCATCGCCCAGAAGTACACCAGCAAGGGCAAAATCGCCTGCGAAGGCGGGTCCAACGGCGGGCTTCTCGTGGGCGCGATGATCGCCCAGCGTCCGGACCTCTGGGGCGCGACGCTCCCGGCGGTGGGCGTCATGGACATGCTCCGCTTCCAGAAGTTCACCATCGGCTGGGCGTGGAAGAGCGATTACGGCGACACCGAAAAGGACAAAGCGGTCTTCGACGCGGTGTACAAGTATTCGCCGTACCACGCGGTGCTGCGGACGCCGAACGCCAAGTGGCCCGCGACGATGGTGCTGACAGCGGACCGCGACGACCGCGTCGTGCCGGCCCACAGCTTCAAGTTTGCCGCGGCGATCCAGGCGACGCAGACGGGTGATCAGCCGGTGCTGATCCGCATCGACACGCGGGCTGGGCACGGCGCGGGCAAGAGCACCAGCCAGCGGATCGAAGAGGCTGCGGATATCACGGCGTTCCTGGTGAAGAACCTTGGGATGAAGTAGGCGTTTCGCTCCTCGCGAGCGAGAACGACGATCGATGAACAGAGGCCCGATCTCTCGGAGATCGGGCCTCTTTGTTTTTCGGGCTGCTCGCGGTGGCCCGGGGCTCGTATCGTTCCGCACGATGATCGACTTCTCTCGCATCGAGGCCATCACGTTCGACTGCTTTGGCACGCTCATCGACTGGGAGACGGGGATCCTCCAAGCGGTGCGGCCGGTGCTTGCGGTGCATGGCGTTCGGGCGGGCGATGACGAGATTCTCTCGCTCTTCGCGGAGCTTGAGCGGCGGCTCGAGTCCGAAGCGACGCGGGATCGCGACAGCGGGTTTCTCTGCTACAAAGATGTTCTGCGCGGTGTGATGCATGGGATCGCCGAGCACTTCGGCTTTTCACTGATCGAGCGCGAAGCGGACAGGCTGCCGCTTTCGCTCGCCCGCTGGCCCGCGTTCGCGGACACCGCGCCGGTGCTCAAAGCCCTCTCCGCGAGGTTCAGGCTGGCGGTGCTTTCGAATGTCGACGCGGACCTTTTCGAGGGCGTGCTGCCCAAGCTTGGCGCGGAGCTCGATGAGCTGGTGACGGCGGAGTATTGCCGGAGTTACAAGCCTGACCCGAGGCACTTTCGTGTCGGGCTCGCGCTGCTGGACCTGCCCGCGGACCGGGTGCTGCATGTCGCGGAGAGCTTGGTGCACGATGTGGGGCCTGCGAACGCGATGGGGATCCCCACGGTGTGGATCAACCGGCGGGGGCTGAAGGGCCCGGGCGCGAGCGGCGGGCCGGAGGGAGCAGCCCCGATCCCGAAACTCGAGGTGCCGTCGCTAGCGGCGTTGGCGGAGCGGCTGGGGGTTGTGGTCGGGTAGCGATGGGTAAACGGGTGCTCCGTGGCGGGTAGAAGGAAGCGGGAGCCACCCGCTAACGACGATCAACTGTCATGCTGCACTTCTTTTCCGACTATGTACGGAGGATCTCCTGAAAGCCTCAGACCGTCTTCTGGGAGACGCTTGACTTCAATGTCTTGCCAATAAAGGCCAGGCCAACTCGTCAATTGAACTGCGCCCGCGACGTCGGCGGATACGAAGATAGCGCCAATGCGATCGACAACGAGGCGACGTGCGTGAACTTCGTGGTCCATCAAATAATAAGGCTTTGTGCTCGATGATCTGGTTCGTACCGTCCGGCAGGTCGGACACACTGCGATTGAGTGAGATGGGTAGTGACGAAGTTGAACCGGCCCAGTGGTGAAAGCGGTACAGTGAGTTCCGACGTCGGTCCCGTCACCCAGCACACACCGGCCGATGCACCACTCGACTTCCGGAACGGACCTCTGAATTGCGGAGAGCAGATCTCTTTTCAGAACAGATACTCCCCAAATTGTCCCTGAAAAGTCGTTGCATTCCAGCGGAGGCTTTCGCAGTACCACAGTTAGTGGCTGGCTCATATCGCGAATTCGCATCGAGCCGCATAGATTGCAGAAGCGTGGTTCGGCTTTGAGCTGATCCTTCCAGCTCTGGTCAAACTGAAGTGCCCATGGCTCACGTTTGAAATTCAGCTCTTTGTACGTGACTGTCATTTGCCGAGCTCCGACGTGATTCGTGCGTAAAGACTTTGGGTGTAGGCGGGTGGCACCGATCTCGACCCGATTTTCAACCGTGCCACCGATCGCCGGTTCCTCCGGCGATCGGTGCCGATGAACCGTGTGCGTTCGTGCTCGCAAGCGTTATCGCCGTCCCTTACATTCCTTCCAACCTCGGCCCGGCGGCGGGTCGCATTCGATCAACGGGGGCGGGCTTCTCTCGCCAGTATACCGCGCCCACCATCTCGCGCTCGACCATTCCTAGTCCGTGGGCGACGCACAGAGTCCCCGCTCGACCGGGTTGCGATGGATGCACCGCTGCTCGCACGAAAGCATGAGGACACGAACCTCGCCGTAGTCGCAAGACCGCACGAGCCGCTTGCGGATCTGGGGTGGGTCCATTCCGGGAGTACCTCCGTGCGTGCGCCCCCCACCGATCGCCGGAGGAACCGGCGATCGGTGGGACGGGTCTATTTAATGGATCGGTGCCACCCGCCGAAGGTGGAAGAGTGCCGTGCGGTCAATCCCGAAAACGAGAATCGGCCGGCGAGAAAGCAGCCGGCCGATCCCTCCTCAGTTGTCCTTCGCGACACCGCGCGCGGAGGATTTTGTTCAGGCTGATGATCCGGCCCGCCCCAGACAGTGCGATGTCGTGTGAGGGCTGGCCATTTCACTTTTTTTGAGAGGCGAGGTCGGCTTGGGGGGCCTAAACTACCCCTCGTTTTGGAGTCTGGTCGTTTGGTTGCAATGAAGACAGCAGGAACCGACATTTCCTCACAGAACCCCACCGACCAGCGGTCGGCCGGGGCGGGAGGCGTGTTGTCTCGCGATCAGTTTGCCGAGCGGTTCCGTGAGTCGTCGCGCGCGTTGTGGTGCATCGCCGCTTCGGTATCGCGTGATCGGGGCGGGGCGGAGGATGCTGTGCAGGAAGCGGCTGTGATTGCACTGGAGAAGATCGGGGAGTTCAACCCGACGACCAACTTCATCGCGTGGATGGGGCAGATTGTCCGGTTCGTCGCGATGAACTCGGTGCGCACGACCGCCCGGCGCGGACGTATCCTGCGAGAGAATGCCTCCGACGTCTCACAAGCCGACGCTTCCCAGGCCGCATGGGGGCTCAGCCCCGCGATGAACCAGGCCCTCGACACCCTCGACCCTTCGGCCCGCGCCTGCCTGCTCATGCGCATCGTCGGCGGCCTCAGCTACCAGGAGATCTCGGCGGCTCTGGACATCCCCGAGGGGACCGCCATGAGCCACGTCTTCCGAGCCCGCAAGTCGCTCGCATCCCGCGTGGCGGACCCGTCGAAAGCGGGTGAAGAGTGACTCACAACGCCGATCCAACCCCCATGGCCGATGACGCGATGATGCTCATCGACGCGTACCTCGCGGGCGAGCTGTCGGGGCCTGCCCTTGCCGCGTTTGATAATCGCCTGCGGACGGACGCTGCCCTTCGGGCCGAACTCGACGCGCAGCGCGGGCTCGACGACGCGATCCTCCGAGCCTTTGCGCCCCCGGCACAGATGACGGGAACGTCCGCAGGGCCCGTGCTGGCGACCATCGGGCGTTCGACGCGTCGCCTCTGGATGGGTCTGGCGGCTTCGGTCGCGATCGTCGGCGTCCTCGCCGCGGTCTACTTCCTCAAGCCACCGGCCAATCCGAGCGGCCCGCGATCCCCGGGGCAGGTCTACGCGGCCGTCATCAAGAGCGGGTTTGTCCCGCCGGTCGTCTGCCCCAACGACCCCGAACTCTTCGCCCAACTGGTCCAGAGCCGACTCGGCGTCAGACTGGTCCCGACGCTCGCTGCGGACTCGGGCATCGCACTCACCGGAT
This sequence comes from Phycisphaera mikurensis NBRC 102666, assembly GCA_943369765.1. Classification (GTDB taxonomy): domain Bacteria; phylum Planctomycetota; class Phycisphaerae; order Phycisphaerales; family UBA1924; genus UBA2396. The sequence goes on from CALROI020000005.1 coordinate 30,611, forward strand.
GGGGATACAGCAACCACTGGGGCACGCCGCTGGGTCCGGGAACGTTGGTCCTCCTGGCCGAGCGCGGGCCTGACAAGATCATCGTGATCATGGACCGGCTGCGGAACGACAAGCCGCTCGCCGAACCCCAAAATGGGGTATCAATGTTCCGAAAAGTGGCCGGTGATTTGGTTTTGTACGAGATCACGCCTTTGGATCATCCGATTCTTCTTCCGACGCTCGAGTCTCGGTAGAATGACGACGCGTCCGCTCGTCGAAATGGGATCCGAAACATCGTGCGGCTCGCAGCGTCACACCGGCGGCTTTCGTCGGTGGGTCTCCGTGGTCGGTTCGACTCTCGCAGGATGTTCGGCTGAGTCGCTGGGGCTTCTCTCATGTGCGGCATCTGTGGAATGGTGGGGCAAGCCCCGCTGACACCCGAGGAACACGAACGCGTCCGCGCCGTGAACGCGGCGATGTTCCACCGCGGACCCGACGGCGCCGGCGAGTTCACCGCCCAGAACGTCATGTTCGCGATGCGCCGCCTGGCGATCATCGACCTCAACGGCGGGTGGCAACCCCTGTACAACGAGGACCAGTCCATTGGGCTCGTGGTCAACGGCGAGGTGTACAACTACATCGAGCTTCGCAAGGACCTCGAGTCACGCGGGCACGTCTTTCGGACCAAGAGCGACTGCGAGACGATCGTCCACGCCTACGAGGAGTTCGGCCTGGACTTCGTCCACAAGCTCCGCGGGATGTACGCGATCGCGCTCTACGACGCGAACCGCCGTCGCGTGATCCTCGTGCGTGATCGGATGGGCGAGAAGCCTCTCTACCTGTACCACCAGCCCGGACGTCTGCTCTTCGCGTCGGAGATGAAGTCCATCCTCGCGAGCGGGCTCATCAAGTTCGACCTGGACGCGGCGGCGATCAACGACTATCTCCATTTCTCCTACGTCCCCGACCCCGCGACGGCCGTGGTCGGCGTGGACAAGCTGCCCGCAGGGCGCATGCTCATCGTCGATCTTGATCCCTGGAAGATCGAAGAGAAACAATACTGGCGGATGGAAGACGCCCCCGCCCTCACCGGCAATCCGGCCGACCACATCCGCGAACGCCTTGAGGAAATCGGGAAGCTGATCATCCGCTCGGACGTTCCCGTCGGCGTCGCGCTCTCCGCTGGTCTTGATTCAGGCATGGTCGCCGCGCTGGCCGCGAAGAACAGCCCCGGGCAGATCCACGCGCTCTCGATCGGGTACGCGGGACGCCCCCACAGCGACGAGCGTGCGAGAGCGAAACAGCTGGCCGACCACCTGAAGATGCCGTTCCACGACTACGAGGTGGGCACCGAAGAGGTGGTCGAGTGCTTCGCGGACCGCAACTTCATGCGGGACGACCCGATCGCGGACATCTCCGGACACGGGTACTACGCGCTCTCCAGGCTCGCCAGGCAGAACAACATCCCGGTGCTGCTGCAGGGGCACGGCATCGACGAGCTGTTCTGGGGGTATCAGTGGGTCCGTGATTCGATCGTCAGCTGCATGAAGAAGAGCGGCCGCACCCCGGTCACGCTGCGGGACCGCCTCTCGTACATCCAGAAAATCCTCCCGAAGAATCTCAGCCGCTCGAGTCTTCGAAACTGGGCGTTCCTGTGGGGCGGGATCATGACGGGCTGGCGATCGATCCGCCCGGTCGCGGGCACGGGCCCGAACGTCCTGGACTTCTACAACATCGCGGAAGAGTTCCAGATGGGTCGGTTCTCCGCCCGCAAGATTCTCGCACCGGACTTCTACGCGAAGATGACCGGGCGTCACCCCGAAGACTGGTTCACGGTCCCCCGCCCTTGGCCGGACCTGGGCGTCGCCATCACCAAGGCCATCTGCGAGACGTACCTCCTCGAGAACGGGATGCAGCAGGGCGACCGTCTGAGCATGGCGTGGGCGGTCGAACTCCGCCTCCCGTTCGTGGATTACAGACTGGTCGAGACCGCGATCGGCCTCCGCAAGTCAAACCCCGACCACATGCTCCCGCCCAAAGCCCGCTTCCGCGAGGTCATCAAGGACTACCTGCCCGAGTGGGTCCTCAACAGGCCCAAGTCAGGCTTCACCCCGCCGATCACCGAGTGGATCCAGACGCTCAACAACCGTTACAACTCCGAACTCGCCGAGGGCTACCTCGTCGAGCACGGGGTTCTCAGCCCCACCGCCGCGAAGTGGCTCGCCAAGCCCGGCTCCCGGGTCTCGGCCGGGCCGTCCACGGTCTACAAAGCCCTGGTGCTCGAATGGTGGGCACGCGGCATGAGCGCGGCGACGCAATACAAACCCGCCGCCCAATTGCTCGCCAACCCCCGCCCGCAACTCACCTCGATCCTCTCCAAGCAGGAGAGGTTCATCAAGCCGCTCGCCGCTGCGACCCGCTAACGCTCGGCCTGCATCGCCGCGATCACGATCCCCGCCCACCGCTCCACGGGCGTCGACGAGGCATCAATCCACACGCTCCCGCGCGTCATCCGCAGGCGCTTGAGCCACGTCCTCTGGTTCTTCCCGAACCGTCGGGTCTCGATCTTGGCCTTCTCGATCGCCTCGTCCAGCGAGCATCGCCCCTCGAGATGCGCGACAATCTGCTTGTACCCCAGCGCCTCGCGCGCCTGAGCACCGAGCCGTTTCGCGGCGTGGAGCGACCGCACCTCTTCGACCAACCCCAGCGCAACCATCTCCCGCACCCGTGCGTTGATCCTGGGATTGATCGCCTCGCTCGGCCAATCAAGCCCCACCAGAACGCAATCGTCCCGGGGCTTGCCGCCCTGATCCCACTGCCCCTGATGCCCGGAGATCGGCAAGCCGGTGAGCCTGAAGACTTCCAAGGCCCGCACCGTTCGACGTTCGTCGTTCGGGTGGATTCGGGCGGCCGCCTCGGGGTCGACGCGCTCGAGTTCAGCCCGTAGGGCGGGCAGCCCCATCGCGCGGAGCTCCTCACGAAGCGTCTCGTCGGTGCCCGGGCCCTCGAACATCCCTTCGAGAAACGCCTTCACGTACAGGTGCGTCCCGCCGACGACGATCGGGACGTTGCCACGCGCCCTGATCTCGGAGATCGCGCGTTCCGCGTCGCGAAGCCAGTCAACGACGGTGAACGAAGGACCGTCGGGCTCGCACAGGTCGATCAGGTGGTGAGGGATGCCCTCCTGCTGGGCGAGCGTCGGCTTGGCCGAGCCGATGTCAAGCCCGCGATAGACCTGGACCGAATCGGCGGTCACGATCTCGCTGCCGACGCCCATCCCCGCGAGCGTGTGAGCCACCGCGACCGCCAGCGAGCTCTTGCCGCCAGCGGTCGGGCCCACGATGACGGGGAAGCGATCGAAAGTCATTCAGCGTCTCTCATCGCGTTTGCCCGCGTCCTCAGCCTCGCTCTTGGCGACAAGATCCGCGACATGGGCCCGCCACGCGGTGTCGAGATCGGCGAACGGCGTACCAAGGACCTCGCGCGACGCCTCGTCGAGGCTCTTCCCGCCCGCCATCGCGGCGATCCACGCGATGCACATCTCGCGCCCTTTCGTATCGTGCACGAACCCGACCATGTGGTGCCCCTGGTGGTACGGCTGCCGGCGTTTGTTCTGGGGCGTCTTGCGATAGTCGGTGATCTCGTCCCACGTCGCCAGCTCGTTCTTCCTCGCCCACGCGACGATGATGGGGTTGATGCGAGAACGCCCACCCGTGAACGACTCGGCCGCGAGCTCCGCGATCCCCTCCTGCAGCCACCAAGGCGCGGCGGCGGCCTTGTCGCCCAGGTTCCACGTCGCGACGTGCCCATACTCATGGGCGAACGCGGCCGTCCACCCCTTCTCGTCCCGCGCGTACATCGTGAGGAACTTGATCGATTGCCCCGTCTCGCTCCACCCGCTGAGGGTCGTGTCCGTCTGGAACATCGAGGGGTACACGCTCAGCTGCAGCACGTCGCGTCGCTCATAGAGCCGGATCTCCTCGACGCGGTCGATCGCCTTGCCGAAGAACGCGTCGACGTGCGCCTTCGCGGCGGGAAAGGCCTTGGCGATCTGGTCCGCGGGGACCTTCGCGCCCTTCGGGTAATGGATCGTCGCGTGCGTCGACGCGACGGGCACATCGAGCATGTCGAGGGCTTCGCCCGCGTACTTCCACGCGGTTGAGCCCGCCGCACGCATGAACACAGCTTCAAACTCGACCGACGCCTCGGCGGACTTCTTCGCCTCGCCGGTGGTGGGCATGGTCCACGCGAATCGCACAGCACCGGTCCAGGTCTCGACGGTCTGGCCGTCGCTGGTGAGGCACGAGGCGACCGTCCCGTCGCTCACGGCGGCGCCGATGAAGGCGACGGGCGTTGTGTCGGGTTTGAGCAGGTCCTTGGCCCACTCAGCCTGCTCGACGAGAAAGAACGGCGAGCGGGGAAAGATGCACGCGGCGTACGCGGCGGCGTCCCCGGCGACGACGGCCTTGCCCATCGTGTCAAGGACGCGCTGTACGTCGAGGGTTGCCGCGCTCTTTGCGGGGGGCGTGGGGGGCGTGGGGGCCGACGGAGCGACGGCCGGAATTGTCTCGGGCTGAACAAAATCCTCACCGATCAACGGCCCGACCAGCATCGCGACCACTATCTGAAGCACCATGCAACAACCATAGCCCACGCTCCCCATATCGATGCGGTATCATCGCCCCATGCATTGCCTCAACCCCCTCCGCGTCGTGGGCTGTCTCGTGCTTCTGGCTCTGTCGTCGGCGCTCGTCGCCTGCGACTCGCGCTCGAAGGACAAGCAGACGCTCCAGGCCCTGGTCGACACGCACGCCAAGGCCAACGAGGCCAAGGACGGAGCGACGATGGCCCGGATCCTCAGCACGAACACCTTCGATCATTACGCCCGGAACATCAAGCTCGCGCTCGACGGCTCACAGTCGGAGATCCACGCGGCGACGGTGGTCGACCGGATCGAGGTCGCGCGGATGCGGTCGCGGATGACGCGCAAGCAGCTCGCGAAGATGTCCGGCAAGGACTACCTGATCTTCGCGACCAGCGAGGGGTGGTACTCCTTCGGCGTGGGCGCGGAGGACGTGACGGGGGTGGACCTGACGAACTTCAAGTTCGCCGGCGCGGACACCGCCTACGCCCAGCCGCGCGGCGGGCGACGCAACAAGGCCCTTCCCCACCGCTACACGTTCATCAAGGAGGGCGCGGACTGGAAGTACGACGAGACCTCGTCGTACGACCACTGGTCCAGCGAGATCGAGGAGGACGCGCGGCGGTCCAACACCGAGGTGAACATGTACATCTGCTCGATGGTGGGCGCGGAGACCGGCAAGCAGGTGCCCAGAACGATCTTCGACAAGCCGATGCGCTAGCACCCGGCCTCGAAAGCCCCCACAAACGCGTCGTAGTCGAAGAAGTCGACGAAGCCGTCCTTGTTGATGTCGGCGGCGGGAGTGCCCTCCTCGAAGTCTTCGACGAACCAGAGGTAGTCAAAGAAATCGACGATGCCGTCGAGGTTGAAGTCAGACGCGAGCCCGGACCAAATGACGACCTTTCTTACGGATGTTGAAGCATCGCTGGACACGCCGGCTACAAGTCGACCGTCGGATGAGATCGCGACGGCCGATGCCGCCGAACCCCCGAGCGAGCGGAGCTCCTGCACGCTCTCCGCCTGCCGCGACCATCTTAACGCGGCGACGTGGCCGTTCGTGTCTTGCGCATACCCCACGACGATGCGCCCATCGGACGAAACCGCTTCTGCCGCACAGCGGCGGCTCGTCCACGGGGTTGGCAAGACTTCGAGCCCTCCCGCAGGCGTCCATCGAAAGGCGCGTCGCAAGTCGCTTTCAAACGTGTACCCCACGACGACATTCCCGTCCGCTGACACCGCCGTTGCGCGAAACTGGGCATCTCCGAGGGTGCCCAGACTTCTCATCCCTTCCGCTCGCGTCCAGCGGAAGGCCCGCTCTTGCCCCGCGGCGTTGCGAGAATGACCGACGATCGCGAGGCCGTCCGCGGAGATGCCCCACGCCCACGAAAGATTCCCGCCGAGCGTGCCGAGGTCCTCCATGCCACCCTCGGCCGTCCAGCGGAATGCATGCTCTTGGCCGAACGCCGTCTGGGAACGTCCGACCACGACGCGTCCATCCGCCGAGATCGCGTCAACGCTCGAATAGCGGCCTCCGAGGGTTCCGAGAGTGCGGACACCCGTGGAAGCCGTCCAACGAAATGCCGCGTACACGTTCTCTTGGTTGAGCCAATCACCCGCGATCACATCGCCGTCCGCTGAAACGGCGTACGACCTCGAACCATTTCCGAACGGCGTGCCCAAGTCTTCGAGCCCCCCCTCGACCGTCCACCGGCACGCCCGCTCGTAGGGGTTCAGCGCGTAACCGACGACGACTCGGCCGTTGGAAGAGACCGCGAGTGCTTGGGAGTGGGGGTATGGACCGTCGAGATAGCCCAAGTCTTCCATGCCGGTTGCCGCGGTCCATCGGAAGGCTCGATTGCTCCATGCGGGGCCTGACGCATACCCGACTACGACACTCCCGTCCGCGGACATCGCCGTCACAGATGTTGAGTAAGTCGCACCCGGAAGCGTGCCAAGATCGAGCACGTTCGCGCAGACCTGGCCTTGGGCGGTGCCGACGGCCAAGCCCCCCAGCGTTACGACCGCCGCGATCCATACGCGGGCGGGAGCTTGCGCTCCGTTGACGCCCGTCATTGCTCCGTTGACGGCCGTCATCGCTCCCTTAACGGCCGTCATTGCTCCCTTGACGCCCGACATTGGTCTCTTGACGGCCGTCATTGCTCCGTTGGTGGCCGTCATTACTCCTCTGGCGGGCACAAAGACTCCGTTGGCGAGGCCTTTGGGGGGGATGAGGGTCCGAGAAGTTGGCATGGTGGAGGTCCGAGTTGTGTTCGTGCCGAGGTGGGCCCCCATCTTTCGAGCCTTGGGGGGGTGGGCGGCCGACGTGCACTGTACTTTGGGACGCTCTGCGACGCAAGAGCGATCTTTCCCGCGCGTGCGGGGTGTTGGAAGAGCTCGGGGGCACGCGTGCCCTCGGGTGCGTCACGGGGGCGCGGCCTCCGATCCACTCAGGAGTTTCACCATGAGCGTTCTCCCCCCCACCGTCATCGAGCAAATCGAGTTCTGCGAGGCCCACTGGCCGGTTTGGAACGTCGCCCCTGCGGCCGTTGGGCTTTTGGCACCGGCGGTCGCCGCACTGAAAACGGCGACCGAGACGGCCAGAAGTTCTTACAACGCCGCGCAGACCGCGCGGCAGGCCAGCAAGGCGGCGACCATCACGCAGAACTCCAACGCCGCCCTCATGCGCGGGCAGGTGGCCGATCTGATTCGCCAGATCAAGGCCTTCGCCGAACTTCAGACCAACCCCAACACCGTCTACGCCGCCGCCCAGATCCCCGCCCCCACACCACCATCCCCCCTGCCTGCGCCTGGCGTGCCGACGAACTTTGAGACCGTCCTCGAGCCCGACGGCAGCGTCACCCTCTCGTGGGACGCCGCCAACAGCGCGGCCAGCACCGGCACCTTCTTCACCATCTCCCGCAAACTCCCCGGGCAGGCCGCCTTCGTCGGCATCGGCGGCGCGCCCGGCACCACCACCGAGAGCCGCAGAGCCTTCTTCACCGACGCCACCGTCCCCGCCTCCGCCGCCGCCGCCGGGGCCCAGTACATCGTCCAAGGCTTCCGAGGCACCCGCACCGGCGAACCGAGCGACGCCATCACCGTCCAGTTCGGCCTGGGCGAAGGGGCGACGTTCACGAGCGTCCGCCTCGCGGCGTAAGGTGGGGGGGAAATGGCCAAATGGTCAAATGGCCAAATGGCCAAAGAAAGGCATGAAGAACGAGGGGCCCCGGTCATCGCCGGAGCCCCTCTTCATTTGGCAATTTGGCCATTTGACCATTTGGCCATTTGGTTCACTCAGTGGCTGAACAGGAAGTGACACACGTCCGCGTCCTGCATGACGTAGTCCTTGCCCTCGATCCGCATCTTGCCCGCTTCCTTGATCGCCTTCTCGTTCTTGTACTTCTCAAGGTCGGCGACGGAATAGATCTCCGCGCGGATGAACCCCTTCTCAAAGTCGGTGTGGATCACGCCCGCGGCCTGCGGGGCCGTGCAGCCGATGGGGACCGTCCACGCCCGGATCTCCTTGGGGCCCGCCGTGAAGTACGACTGAAGCCCCAGCAGGTGGTACGACGCGTGGGCGAGGCGGTTGAGCGCGGGCTCTTCCATGCCCATGCTCTGGAGCATCTCGAGCTTGTCGGCGTCGTTGAGTTCGGAGAGTTCGCTCTCGATCTTGGCACAGACCGGGACGACCTCGGAGCCTTCCTTGGCCGCGTGGGCCCGGACCTTTTGGCAGAGGGGGCCGTTGCCGTTCACATCGTCCTCGTCGACGTTCATCACGTAGAGGACGCGTTTGGAGGTGATGAGCCCGAGCATCTTGAGGGCCTTGACTTGCTCGGGGTCCTCGAGTTTGAGCGAACGGGCGGTCTCGCCGCGGTCGAGGATCGGCTTGAGCTTTTTGAGGACTTCAAACCGTGTGACGGACTCCTTGTCCCCCGCCTTCGCGGCCCGCTCGGCCTTGCTGATCGCGCCCGTCACGACCTCGAGGTCGGCCAGCACGAGTTCGGTGTGGATGATCTCGATGTCGCGGATCGGATCGACCGAGCCTTCGACGTGCGTGATGTCCTCGCCGCCGGGGGCTTTGGTGAAGCAGCGGACGACCTGGAGGATCGCGTCGACCTCGCGGATGTGGCTGAGGAACTTGTTGCCCAGGCCCGCGCCCTCGCTGGCACCCTTGACGATGCCCGCGATATCGACGAGACGGAGCATCGCCGGGATGATCTTCTGGCTCTCGATGTGCGAGCGGATGATCTCGAGGCGCGGGTCCGGGATGGGGACCGCGCCGACGTTGGGCTCGATGGTGGCGAAGGGATAGTTCGCCGCCAGCGCCCCCGCCTTCGTCAGAGCGTTGAACAGCGTGGACTTTCCGACGTTGGGGAGACCGACAATGCCTGCTTCCATAAGGGAGCAATGGTAGACCGCCCAAACAAGACGCCCACGGGTTCAAACCCGTGGGTGCTGCGCTTTCCTACGCTTCCGCATGGGTTCCTGGCCCACCAAAGCCCGCCCCACCTGGGCGGGCGTCGTCCTGGTCGAGCGCACCGGCGAGCGGGTGGTCCCTTGGCTTGACGCTTTGCACCACTCCACGGTCATGGTCGACGGAAAGCCCCGTCGCTTCGAGTTCAAACGCTTGCGTGACGGCACGCTCGCGGACGCCCATCGCAAGCGTGCGATCCGCCACGCCTTGCGTACTGGAGCGACGATCAAGTGGCGACACCCACTCCTCCCGAGCCCCGCTGGCCAACGACTCGAACTCGCCCTCGGGCTCGCGGGGGCGGTCGGGATAGGGTCGCTCGGGGTGCTGGTGGGCGTCGTTGCGCTCGGCAAGGACGCGATGCGATTCACGGCCGACGTGCCGTTCACCATTGTCGCCTTCATGTGGGGCGGCCTCACGCTTCTGACCCTCGGTCCTGTTGTGCTGAGCGTGCTGGCGATTCGTGGCATCTTGGCGCTGCATCGCACCCGCGTCGTCGCGGTGGAGGTCGATCGCGATCGATGGACCGCCGTTCGCCGGAGCAGCAGCGTGACCGTGGCGGCGTCGGAGGTCCGATCGTTGACGCCGTCGTTCGCAGCCCGGGCGCTCCTGACCGCATCGGGCGAACGCGTGCCTCTGGGCACTATCCCGAGCGTGATCGTCGAGGCATGGCTTGAGCGCTCCTCGCCGGGGCTGGTTGGCCAGCACGATCGGACCCAGGCCCGCATGATGCGTCGTACCGCGGTGGTACTGCTGCTGGGCATGATCGCGTGCGTTCTCCTCGCGTGGTGGCTCGAACGGTACTGCGGCCTCCTCGATCACAGGGAGCGGCCGAACATACTGGCCGCGTTGTTCATCGTGCCGATCTATCCGGGCCTCATGTGGTGGGCGAGCACCCGAGAAGGCTCACGCAAGCCCGCGAGGCGATGAAGAGGCTGCAAAGGCCTCGGCAATGGAAACGTTTCAGGCGGCGCCACGATTCTGCTCGCGGCTCTGGTGTATTCTTTCCCCATGAGGACCATCCCACTCGTTCTTTCGCTCTTCGCTGGTCTGCCCGCTGCGCTCGGCCAGGTCGTGACGGAGACCATCGCGCCCAAGACCGCCGTGTTCCACGCGTCGGCGGACGCCAAGACCAACGCCCTCCCCTCCTTCTCCATGATCGTCCCGCGCACCGGCAAAGCAGGCGACGGGGGCGTCACCCTCAAGCCCGTTTTCGCCAAAGAAGGCGGCAAGCAGGTCGTCACGGTGAAGGTCGACGCGGGCACGTCGCTGTATGGGACGGGCGAGGTCGCGGGGCCGCTGCTTCGCAACGGGCAGACGGTGACGCTTTGGAATCACGACGCCTACGGCTACGACGACAAGACCCCCCACCTCTACCAGAGCCATCCGTGGGTGCTGGGCGTGCGGGCGGACGGCTCGTCGTTCGGCATCATCTTCGACAGCACGTACCGCCAGGTCATCTCGATGCCCCCCACCAGCGGCGGCGACATCAAGACGGTGGTTGACGGGCGCGAGTTCCCCGTGGTCATCATCGAGCGGGCCACGCCCCAAGAGGTCGTGACCACGCTCGCCACACTCACAGGCACGATGCCACTCCCGCCCAAGTACACCATCGGGTACCACCAGTGCCGGTACTCGTACTACCCCGACACGCAGGTGATGGAGATCGCCAAGGGGTTCCGCGACCGGAAGATCCCGTGCGATGTGATCTGGCACGACATCGACTACATGCACAAGTTCCTGTGCTTTACGTTCGACGAGGTGCACTTTCCGGATCCGACGCGGCACAACGCGGACCTGCACAAGCTCGGGTTCAAGACGGTCTGGATGATCGATCCGGGCATCGGGGCCAACAAGGAGTCGTTCCCCAACGGCAAGTACCACGTCACCGAGCAGGGGGACGCGGGCGACCACTGGGTCCACGACAAGAACGGCAAGCCCTTCCTCGGCGAGGTGTGGCCCGGCAAGTGCTATTTCCCCGATTACACCCGCAAGGCCACACGCGAATGGTGGGCTGGTCTGTACAAGGATTGGATCGCCACGGGGATCGATGGCGTGTGGAACGACATGAACGAGCCGGCGGTCTTCAACGTGCCGAGCAAGACCATGCCCGAGGACAACATCCACCGCGCCGACGCGGAGTTCGGCGGGCCCGGCGACCACGCGCGGTTCCACAACGTCTACGGGATGCTCATGATCAAAGCCACCCGCGAGGGGATCGCGGCGGCGCGGCCCGAGAAGCGGCCTTTCGTGCTGAGCCGGGCCAACTTCCTCGGCGGGCAGCGATACGGCGCGACCTGGACCGGCGACAACACCGCCGACTGGCGCCACGTGGAATGGTCCATCAGCATGATCCTGAACATCGGGCTCTCCGGCCAGCCCAACATCGGCCCCGACATCGGCGGCTTTGCCGGCAACGGGCCCGATGGCGAGCCCCCGATGGACCGCGGCACGCACTTTGCCCGTTGGATGGGGATCGGGGCGATGCTGCCCTTCGCACGCGGGCACACCGGCAAGGACAACGCTCAGAAAGAGCCCTGGAGTTTCGGCCCCGAGGTCGAGGCGACGTGCCGGCGGGCGATCGAGCGTCGGTACCGGCTCATGCCGCATTTCTACACGTTGTTCGACGAAGCGAGCCGCACGGGGCTTCCCGTCGCGCGCCCGGCGTTCTTCGCCGACCCGACAGACCCGGCTCTCCGCAGCGAGGACGATCTCTTCCTGCTTGGCGACGGGCTGCTCGTCAAGTGCCAACTGGCCCCGGATGGCTCTCGCGTCCCCGTCATGCCCAAAGGCACATGGCGGAAGGTCGCGTTCGAGGGCGAGGCGCCGGACCCGAACCTCCCCGAGTTGTTTGTGAAGGGTGGGTCGATCATCCCGACCGGCCCGATCACGCAGTTCGTGGACGAGACGCCGCTGACCGAAGTGACGCTGCTGGTGTCGCTCGACGCCAAGGGCGAAGCGAGCGGCACGCTCTACGAGGATGCGGGCGAGGGCTTTGGGTATCAGAAGGGCGAGTTCCGCCGCACGACGTTCAAAGCCAAGGCTGAGGGGAACGATGTGAAGGTCACGACCTCGTCCGAAGGGACGTGGCAGCCGCCGAAGGGCCGCACGCTCAAGGTCGTCGTTCTGAAGTAGGTTCGAACGAGCCCCGAGCGTCAGCGAGCGGGTTGCTTCGTGCGCATGGAACGGGTTCTGCGCGACGTGCCTCGTCCCGACGTTTGGATGCCCCGCAGCGCGGCCCGATCTGCCGAGGTCCTCAGGCCGCGGGAACCCGCGCCGGACGCAACCGGACCGATCGTGACGCAAGTCGCTTTCGGCGCGCACGTTTTGCGTGGTTACACGTCCCGCCAATCGGGTGTGTCTTCAGATGCTCTCCGCTCGAGCCTCAATCACCAGGCGCGGGCACGCGACCAGCCAAAAAGAAAGCACCGAAGCCTCGGCGGCTTCGGTGCTCTGTTGGACATTGGTTGTCGAACTGCCGTCTCGACGACACTCAGGGAGTGATGATGAGATCGTCAAACACGACCGAGTACACCTCGTTCTTGTACGATTGGACCGAACGGCCGGGAATGACCTTGATGTACGCGGCGTGGCCGTCCATGAAGCCCATCGCGCTCTTGTTCACATCGCCGAACCCGTTCTTCTTCACGTAGTTGGGGTCCGCGTTGTAGATGATGATGTCCGCGTACTCGTCCCACATCCACGCGAAGCGGGAGGTCACGAACGAGTCCGCCAACTGGAGACGCTTGGTGCCGCGGTTGAAGAGAGACGGAGTGACGCTTCCGCTGGGATCGAGCTGCTCGTACCACTTGGCCTGCCACTGGTAGGAGATCCCGATGCTGTCAAAGCAAGTGCGGCCGGACGGATTGTCGTTCGGCCATGCCTCTTGGTGCCCGATGGTGTCGCTGGGGTCCTTGAAGACCTTGAGCTTCACGTTCTCGCGGTTCTGGTCGTTGGCGGGCATGCGGGCGTTGGGATTGCCCCCGCTCGCGGGATCGTAGAAGATGATCTCGGGGTAGACGTACTGGTTGAGCGGGCGGTCGACGGCCAGAATGTCGAACGCGCCACGGAACTGGTTGAACCAAAAGCCGTTGGGGTTTCCGCCGGCGAAGCTCCACGTGCAGAACCCGGAGGCTCCGACGTTGGGCTGGTTCGAGTTGACGGGTCTGGCGCGGATCCGGCCGCCGTGGCTGTAGGTCAGCGTGATGGGCATGTAGGCCTTGTTGTCGGCCTGGTACATATTGGTCGAGTTGTTGATCGACTTGACGTTGGACATGGAGATGGTGATCTGCGCGACCTTGCGGGCCTTGCCCAGGGCGGGCAGGAGCAGCGAGATCAGCAGCGCGATGATCGCGATGACGACGAGGAGTTCGATGAGCGTAAAGCCGCGGCCGACGATCTTTTTCATGGACATTCTCCGACGAATCACCCACGCCGACAGGCGTGGGTTCCCATTTGTGTTGAGCGACAGCCGCTCCCGAACGACCTGCCCGAATCTCAGAAGGCATTTCAGCAAGAACAGACGCAAGCCCGGCGAACGAGAAACCGCCCCGGGCACGGCCAAGACTGGGCCGCTTCAGTATACGAACTTTCGGCCCGGTGGATCCGCAAAGATTCAAATTCGGTCTCTTTCGCGTCAAGATTGGGACGGAGGGTCGATTGGCGTGGCTTTCGGACTTGCTTTGTTTATTCTTTGTTTGGGGAGGAACCTTCGGTCTGCGTGTCCGTATCACTCTTGGACCCCCACCCGTCGCGCCGATGCTCATCGGTGGTTCGCGATCGGGGTTTGGTTCGGGTTTGACATTTGCCCTCGGGGCTGTGAACCTATACCCCCGGCAAGCACACCCGGCCACTCGTGGCACACGTAGCGGGGTGACGGGCGGGGTGACGGGCGGGCATGGACGCGAAGGATCTGATGGGCGACAGTCAGAAAAAACCAGACCTCTCCGAGACCTCGCCGGTCAGCAAGGCCGACACTGCGCCGCTGGGCCCGCCTGCGGACCCGCCGCCGAGCCTGGCCGCGATGGAAGAAGCGCTTTCGGAGGCGGCCAAGGGCGGGACGAACGTCGAGACGCTTGTCGGCCGGTTGGTGATCGACCAAGGGCTGGCGACTGCTGAAGAGGTCCAGCACGCGATCGAGCAGTCCAAGCAGTCCCGCGAGGACCAGAACCAGCGTTCGCTGGTGCAGATTCTCGTCGAGAACGGGTACGCCACGCAGCGGCAGATGATCCGCCTGAAGCAGACGGTCGAGGCCGAGCGGTCGGGGCAGAAGATCCCCGGGTACAAGATCAACAAGAAGCTGGGCGCCGGGGCGATGGCGACGGTGTGGCTTGGGAAGCAACTGAGCCTGGACCGCGACGTGGCGATCAAGGTGCTGCCGCGGAAGTTCACGTCCAATCCGCAGTTCGTCGAGCGGTTTTATTCGGAGGGTCGGGCGGCGGCGCAGCTCAATCATCCGAACATCGTGCAGGCGTTCGACGTGGGCAAGGGCGGCGATCTGTACTACTTCGTGATGGAGTTCGTCGACGGACGGACGGTGCACGACGACATCGTCAAGCACCGGAAGTACAACGAAAGAGACGCGATCGAGATCGCGATGCAGGTCGCCGAGGCGTTGCAGCACGCGCACGAGCGCGGGCTGATCCACCGGGACGTGAAGCCCAAGAACGTGATGATCACCAAGGAAGGCGTGGTGAAGCTGGCGGACATGGGGCTCGCGCGGGCGATCAGCGACAAGGACGCGGCGGAGGCGGAGAAGGGCAAGGCCTTCGGCACGCCGTACTACATCAGCCCCGAGCAGATCCGCGGCGAGGTGAAGATCGGCCCGCCGGCGGACATCTACTCGCTGGGCGCGACGCTGTACCACATGGTGGTCGGGGCGGTTCCGTTTGACGGGAAGAACCCCTCGGCGGTGATGCACAAGCATCTCAAGGACGATCTGATCGCGCCGGATCATGTGAATCCGAAACTGTCGGCGGGGATCTCCGAGGTCATCGAGATGATGATGGCCAAGGACCCCAGAGCGCGGTATCAGACGTGCAAGGACTTGCTGACGGACCTGAGGGCGGTGAAGGACAGCAAGCGGCCGCCTTTGGCGCATAAGGACGTATTTTCTTCGTCGGCTCTCCAGCAGTTGTCGCAGGCGCAGGCTTCGGCGGTGGCCGAGGAGATGCCCACGGACCAGAGCGGCGGGCAGCCGATGGTGCGTCAGTGGCTGGCGATCGTGCTGGGGGTCTTGCTGCTGATCAGCGTGGTGGTAAACATCTGGCAGGCGATCCGGAGCGCGGAATAGCCCTTGGATCCTGTGGGCAGGAACGGCGGTCAGGAAGGGCGGGTAGGGAGGTCGGGTGGACAGGGCGGGTGGAAAGGGTGGCTCGGTGGGGACCGGCCAGGTGTGGTAGAATAAGGGAGAAGCCCCCCGGGTCCGGCCTGCCGGAGCGGGGAGCGGTTGTAGGCCATTCGGTTCGAGTTGAAGTCGAAACAAGGAGTCCACCCATCGCGTTTGACAGGTTTAACCGTGACAGCCCGCCCCAGCGCACCCGGCGCAACGCTCAGATCCGCATCACGCCCATCCGCGTGGTCGGCCCCGAAAACGAACAGATCGGGATCCTTGAGACCTCCGAAGCCCTGAAGATGGCGATGGAGCAGGGTCTTGACTTGGTCGAGGTGAATCCCGAGCAGCGCCCCCCCATCTGCAAGATCATGGACTATGGAAAGTTCAAGTATGAACTTTCCAAGAAGGAAGCCAAGCAGCGGGCGGGGTCGAAGGCTGCCGAGATGAAGGAAATCCGGCTGGGCCGTTCGGTGAAGATCGACAAGCACGACGTGCAGATCCGCGTGGATCAGGCGCGGCGGTTCCTGATGGCCGGGCACAAGGTGATGGTCACGCAGAAGTTCAAGGGTCGCGAGATCGCGCACCGCGACATCGGGCTGGCCAACCTGCGGTTTGTCGCGGATGCGTTGCTGGATATCTGCAAGATCGAGCAGACGCCGCGCTGGTTCGGGAAACAGGCGAGCATCATCGTCGCCCCCGACAAGGTGAAGGTCGACGCGGTCAAGCGGAAGATCGAGAAGGAACGTGCCGCAGCGATCGCCCGGGGCGAGAAGGTCGCCGAGGAGAAGTCCATCGAGCAGTTGGACGCTGAGCTCGAGGCGGAGAACAAGGCCGACAACGCGGTGGGCGACGAGGATTGAGCATCTCGGGCTTTGCGATTCGTTGCGATGCCTGTCCATCCTGAAGCACAACGATCCCGCCGATCTTCGGCGGGATTTTCATTGGGCATGACGTGAGGATCGACAAAAAAGCCCTCGCGGCGGGGCCGCGAGGGCTTCGTGTTGAATGGCACCCTTGAGGCGGGCGAGGAGTGTTAGCAGCCGTTCTCGAAGGCTTCGACGAAGGCGTCGTAGTCGAAGAAGTCGAGGAAGTCATCGCCGTTGAAGTCGGCCGGGCAGAGCCCGCCGCCGCCGACGGGAACGTCGGCCTGCATGCCCATCAGCATGGCGCCGCGGCCGGGGTAGGCGAAGGAGCGGGCCTCGGCGACCTCGATGATCCCGTCGGCGTCGACGTCACGCCAGGTGTTGATGTCGGAGGCGCCGGTGATGGTGCTGGCGAAAGTCGTGATGTCGTTGGAGGCGTCGTAGACGATCTGGACGGTGCCCGACGCCATCAGATCGGTGGTTCCGGGCTGGAGGTAACGGACACGGACGAACGTGCCGGCGTCGGGGACGGTGATGCCGCCGCCGGGGAGGGCGGAGAGGTCGATCATGTCGGTCACGTACGCGCCGCCGGCGGGGAGGCCGGTGATCGCGACGATGAAGCCGTCGAGGGGGGCGGTGTGAACGGGGCTGCCGGCCGGAGCGAGAACGTCCACCGAGTCCCAGAACGTCACTTCGACGTCGAAGTCAACGGGGTTGACGACGCTGAAGCTCACGAACATGCCGTTGACGGTGAGCGGGAAGGTGCCGGCGGAGCCCGGGCCCGGGATGAGCGAGGCGTCGTCGAGCAACTGGAGGGGAAGGGCGGTGTTGGTGAACACGGCGTTGTCAAGGTCGATGACCTCGTAGACGTTCGCGTTCGCGCGGTTTGAGAATCCGACGGCGGGCATGCTCATGCACGCGGGCGGGACCACCTGGAGGCGGCCTGCGGGGACGAGGGTGTCCTCGGCGGCGAACGCCGGGGCGGCCAGGCAAATCCCGGCGATGACGGACAGTTGGAACGCATTCTTCATCGTCGAACTCCTTGATATCACCCCGCAGACGCGCACGGGGCACTTCCATTCACCGAGCGGACACCCGCCCGGCACAAATCACCGTCGCCCCGCATCCGGCGACAGCCCAACGAACCAGCAAAACTCGTATGGCTCCGTATACGGATGCACGAGTCACCGGTTGCAGGCAGTGTACCGCGCGACGTTTGCGACTCAAGAGCAATTCTCTCCATCGGCGTCAGAATTCGATGGCTTCGGGCCGGGCGTGCACGCCGGATGTCCGATATGCTGCCGCCCGCGGCACCATACTCGGAGACCTGACCATGCGAATCTCAGTTGTTCCGTTCGTCTGCTCGCTGACTTCCCTTGTTTGGGGCAACGGCACACCGACGAACGTCGGGTACTATCGCCAGCCTTCTTTGCACAAGGACACCGTCGCGTTCATCGCGGAGGGCGACCTGTGGAAAGTACCGGCCTCTGGCGGGGCAGCGACGCGGCTGACCACCCATCCGGGGGACGAGTACACGCCGCAGATCTCGCCGGACGGGAAGTGGCTGGCGTTCTGCGCGGAGTACGAAGGCTCCGGCGAGTTGTACGTCATGCCGATCGAAGGCGGGCTGCCGACGCGTCTGACGTTTGAGGGCTCCAGCCGCATTGGGGCTCGGGGCTGGACCTCGGACGGGAAGATCATCTACTCCACCGACCGGTACTCGACGCTTCCCAACACGCAACTTGTGACCATCGACCCCAAGACCTTGGCGAAGTCGCTCGTGCCTCTCGCGCAGGCGGCGGACGGGGTTTTCGGCGACGCGGGGCGGCTTTTCTTCGTCCGCATCCCGTTCAACGGGAGCCACACCAAACGATACAAGGGCGGGACCATCGAGCAGGTCTGGAGTTGGTCGGGCAAGGACGGCGAGGAGGCGGTCAACCTGACCGGCGATTTCGACGGCACCTCTCGCCGGCCGATGCTGTGGAACAGCCGCGTCTACTTTGCTTCCGACCGCGACGGGTACGTGAACCTCTGGTCCATGGCACAGGACGGGAAGGACGTCAAGCAGGTCACCAAGAACGCGCCCTTCGACATGGCGGGGCCGAACCTGGACGCGAGCGGGGGCGGGCGGATCGTGTATCAGCTGGGGCCGGATCTTCGCCTTTACGACTTGAACGCCAACACCGACAGCACGATCAACATCACGCTCCCGAGCGATTTCGATCAGCTCCGTGAGAAGTGGATCACCAAGCCCTCTGAGTGGATCACCGCCGCGTCCATCTCTCCCGACGGGGATCGCGTGGTGATCACCGCTCGCGGCGAGGTGATCGTCGCGCCGGCCAAGCAGGGGCGGCTCGTCGAGGCCACACGCAACCCGGGCGTGCGATTCCGCAACGCGACGTTCAGCCATGACGGGACGTCGATCATCGCGCTGTCGGACCAATCGGGCGAGGTTGAGGTCTGGCGGATGCCCGCGAACGGGGTCGGCGAGGCTGAGCAGCTGACCACGGGGGCGGACGTGCTGCGGTGGTCGGCTCTTCCGAGCCCTGACGGGAAGTCGGTCGCGCACAACGACAAGAATCACAAGCTGTGGATCTATGACATCGAGAGCAAGCAGAGCGTGCTGGTCGAGCAGAACATGGTCGACCAGATCGAGTCGTTCTCGTGGTCGCGTGACGGGCGGTGGCTGGCGTATGTCGCGGCGGCGGGGAACGCGTTCCCGACGATCAAGATCTATTCGCTTGATTCCAAGACGTCGACCGCGGTGACGAGCGACCGGTTCGCAAGTTTCTCCCCCGCGTGGAGCGCGGACGGGAACTGGCTGTTCTTCCTCTCCGACCGCGACCTTGAGACGCTGGTCCCGAGCCCGTGGGGGCAGAACCAGCCGGATCCGTTTCTGGACAAGACGACCAAGATTTACGCGGTGGCGCTGAAGCCCGGCGTGAGGTGGCCTTTCTTGCCGAAGGATGAACTGGAGACGGCGCGAGAGAAGAAGAAGGAAGAGAAGAAGCCCGAGCCCAAGGCCGACGCGGCCAAGTCGGACGCCCCCAAGCCCGAGGACGCGGCGGGCAAGAAGGACGAGCCGGTCAAGGACGCCAAGAAAGATGAGAAGAAGGACGACAAGAAGATCGAGGTGACAGTCGAGGGCATCCGCGAACGTCTGTTCGAGGTCCCCGTCGCTCGCGGGAACTACGGCTCGCTGACCGTCACCGAGAAGACCCTCTTCTTCACCTCACGAGACACCGATCCCTCCTCGCCGACCAATCTGCACAGTTTCCCGATCACCAATGACTCGCCGGAGCTGAAGACCGTTGTGGACGGGATCGGGAGTTATCAGCTCTCGATGGACGGCAAGAAACTGCTGATCCGCAAGGGCGACGCGTACTCGATCGTTGACGCGGCGGCCGGGAAGGCCGACCTCGAGAAGAAGGGCGTCGATCTTTCCGCGTGGCGGCTCAGCCTTCCGCCTCGGGAGGAGTTCCGGCAGATGTACACGGAATCGTGGCGTCTGCTGCGTGACTACTTCTACGACCCGGCGATGCACGGGGTGAATTGGAAGGCGATGCACGACAAGTACCTGCCGTGGGTTGATCGCGTGCGGGCGCGGGCTGAACTGTCCGATGTCATGACGCATCTCACGGGCGAACTGTCGGCGTTGCACCATTTCGTTCGCGACGGGGACACCCGCGAGGGGACCGATCAGATCGGGCTGTCCTCGCTGGGCTGCGTCCTCAAGCGTGACGAGGCCAAGGGCGGGTACGTCATCACGAACATCTTCGAGAGCGACCCCGACGAGCCGAAGCTGACTGCCCCGATCGCCCGCCCGCATGTGGGAGGCAAGGAAGGCGACGTCATCGAGATGATCGACGGGGTTTCGGTGCTCTCCGTTCCCGACCCCGCGGCCCTTCTGCGGACGAAGTCCGGACGTCAGGTGCTCATCAAGATCAAGCCGGCGGGAGGTGGCGAGAGCCGGGAGGCGATCGTCACTCCGATGTCGCTGGCTGCGGAGAGCGACCTCCGCTATCACCACTGGGAGTACACCCGGCGGCTGAAGGTTGACGAACTGAGCAAGAACCAGATCGGCTACCTGCACCTGAGGGCGATGGGCGGCGACGACTTCGAGAACTTCGTGAAGGGGTACTACCCGGTCTTCGACCGCGCGGGGATCATCATCGACGTTCGCAACAACCGAGGCGGGAACATCGACAGCTGGATCCTGTCCAAACTGATGCGCAAGATGTGGATGACCTGGAGCCAGCGTGTCGGGCAGGCCCCGAACTGGAACATGCAGTACGCCTTCCGCGGGCACATGGTCCTGTTGTGCAACGAGCGGACGGCGAGCGACGGCGAGGCGATCGCCGACGGGTTCCGTCGGTTGGGGCTGGGCAAGGTGATGGGCACGCGGACCTGGGGCGGGGAGATCTGGCTGACATCAAGCAACACGCTGGTCGATCGAGGGATCGCGTCGGCGGGCGAGTTCGGCGTGTGGGGGCCTGAGGGGACGTGGTTGATCGAGGGCCGCGGCGTCGAGCCGGATTTCACGGTCGACAACCCGCCTCATGCGGCGTTCATGGGCGAGGACGCCCAGCTGCGGGCCGCGGTGAAGTACCTGCAGGAGCAGATCGCCGAGAAGCCGGTGCCCCCGATCCAAAGGCCGGCGTACCCGGACAAGAGTTTCAAGAACAAGTAGTCGCGACAGCGGCGTCAGAACGGCCCTGCGGCACCATGCACCGCGCATGGAACGTGTTTCATGGACGGAGGGTTTTCGGACCGGCGTTGTCGGTGCGCTCATGGCCGTGGTAGACGCTCGTTCCTACAGTCAATGTCCACCGGCCGAGCCGGTTGGACTTGGAATCGCCGCACTATGACCACCATCGCCAAAGACATGCACGGGGCTGCCTCTTTCAACCACCCCGAGAACAACGCCCGCACCAAGCCCGTCACGCGGCAGAGCGACGCTCTGCCCGACGCGACGATCGTCAAGTGGCTCCGCGACATGATGCTCATCCGCGAGTTTGAGATGCGGTGTGCGCAGTCGTATCAGCAGGCCAAGATCGGCGGGTTCTGCCACCTCTACACCGGGCAGGAAGCCGTCGCGGTGGGCACGATCAACAGCCTCAACCAAGACGATCCGATCGTGACCGCGTATCGCGATCACGGGCACGCCCTGGCCCGGGGCATGTCTCCCGAGGCCTGCATGGCGGAGATGTACGGGAAGATCACCGGGTGCGCCAAGGGCAAGGGCGGGTCGATGCACATGTTCGATCGCCCCAACTGGCTCTTCGGCGGGCACGGCATCGTCGGAGCGCAGACCCCGCTGGGCACGGGCCTGGCGTTCGCCTCTCGCTACGAATGGGAAGTGCTCGGCACGAGCGTCGACGGCGGTCCGGCGAAGAAGAAGGTCTCTCTCGCCTACCTCGGCGACGGCGCGCTCAACCAGGGCGCTCTCCACGAAGCGATGAACCTCGCGGGGCTCTTCGGCATCCCGGTCATCTATGTCGTGGAGAACAACGGGTACTCGATGGGCACGGCCATCGAACGCGGCACGACGATGGCCCACGACCTTCGCGCCAAGGCGGCCGCGTTCGGCATGCGTGGCGAGATCATCGACGGGTTCAGCGTCATCGATCTCTACGACCACTTCAAGGACGTCGTCGACTACTGCCGAAACGAGCAGAAGCCCGCGTTCGTCGACCTCAAGACCTACCGCTATCTCGGGCACTCGATGTCCGACCCGCAGAAGTACCGGACGAAGGAAGAAGTCGACGCCTTCAAGCAGAAGGACTCGATCGACCACCTCGCGTCGTACCTGATGGCTGCGGACACCCCGCGGGCCAAGAAGAAGGGTTCGCCGGTCCTGAGCGAGGCGGAGTATCAGGCGATCCAGGCTGAGGTGAATGCGGCGGTCAAGCGAGGCGTCGATCACGCCGAAGCCGCCGAGGTCCCCGACCCCGCGACCGAGTTGTACGCCGACGTCTTCCTCAACCCCCAGCCGAACCTTTCGCCGACGGCGGACTACACGCACGGCGTGCGGAACCCGATGCTGTAGAGAGCACGGATCGCTGGCCGGGCGTCCATCCGAGAGTTTCTCATGTCACAGGCCGGCACGATCCAGACCTTCGGCCAAGGACGACCGCTCTGGTTCTCGTGGCTTGGCGTGCTCGTCTTGTTTGTCGTGTGCTTTGGAATGTTCTGGCTCACGCTCGCGATCTTCGACTTGGGGAGTACCGCCACCCGCGAAGTGTCCCGCGTGACCAACGACGGTGCGTTCGGTTTTTCGGCCGCTGAGTGGACCAAGTCGTTCCGCCTGAGTCTGAATCGATCGCTGCTCTTGACCGCAACGTGTCCGGCGGCGTGCGTCTTGGGGCTCATGCTGAGACGGGTATGGAAACGCTGGTCGCGCGCGGAAGCCCCGGACATGGATTAAGGAGCGGGCCGTCCGTACCCGCGTGTCAGCATGCCCCGCGAGCAGCGGTGAGGCGTGGCACTGCGTGGCTCTCTCTTCACGCGTGTGCATCCGATGGGCAGGCGCGACGAAGAGACACTGCAACGTCCGATCAGTCGAGAATGTCCCAGAACAGGGGCTTGTTTCTCCCGATTGTGCCGATGTTGTCGTTTCGGACAAGGAGTGCTCTGCTCTTTGGTTGAACTTTTCGCCACGGAATGACCTTGCGTGCACCCCGGGATCGGTTACACTGTAAAACCGGGTGTTTCCCGGTCAGGTCGTGGCTGGAGCAGTCCCCAGTGATCGGGCTGCGCGTGTTTGTATGTGCTCGTCCATACTTGAAGGAAGGACCCCATGAAGATCTCGTTGATGTCTGTTTCCGCTGCGGCTCTTGCGGCCACGGTTGGCCTGTCCGCGGCCCTCGCCGGCCCCGACGTGATCGTCGGCGATCTCCATCAGGTGATGCGGCACAGCAACAACCCCCAGTCTCCTGGCCAGCAGTCCTATTCCGTCGGCACGGTCTCCTGCAACATCGGCGACACCAACCTGCAGTGGCTTGCGAACGTCAACAAGCACCCCGTCATCGGGCAGAACCTTTTCCGTTACAAAAACGGACGCTTTGAGCAACTCGGACAGAGCTGGCTCAAGCACGGTTTCTTCGCCCTTTCTGAGCGGCTCTGCGGCTCGTGCCCCGTCCCCACGGATGGCAACAGCCTCGGTGTCGGTTGCTCGGACCCCTACTCCGCGAGCCTCAACGGTTCGCAGACCGGCCTGGGGCCCCGCTATCAGGTCAACCCTTTCACGGGCCACTATCCCTTCCCCGTCGTGGGCGTTCCCCCTGCGACCGGGCAGATGCGCCGATTGCTTGTGAACAACGCTGAAGTTGATCCCACGCTGAACGCCGGCGCTCGCTACTTTGTTGAAGGACAGTACGTCACCCCCGACGACGCGACAGCGGGGAACGGGTTCAACAACGCTTCGTACCGTGAAGTGCGATTCTCCGGGAGCGGCACGAATATCCCCATCAGCTTGATTTCTGGGCAAAACACGCGTCGCACGCTCCCGGCCATCAACGCTTGGAAACTCGTCGATCCCGCGGTCACCATTCGCGAAGTTCGCGTTCCCAACGAGGGCGCCTTCTGGGTTGGGTTCCGCGTGACCGAGTCCGGCGGCGTCTACACGTACGAGTACGCCATCCAGAACCTCAACTCAGACCGCGCGGGCGGCGCTCTTCGTATCCGCGTCCCGGGTTGCGATCACGTTTCAAACCAAGGCTGGAGCGGCGTGAATTACCACTCCGGGGAGATCTGGTCCAACGCCGCGTGGGTCACCGAGAAGGTCGGCAACGAACTCGTCTGGCGTAGCCCGCAGACGTTCGCCCAGAACACCAACACCAACGCCCTCCGCTGGGGCACCCTCTACAACTTCCGCTTCCAGAGCACGCTTCCCCCTCGCGAAGGCGAAGTCAACCTCGACCTCTTCAAGCCCGGCGCGGTCGCGGGCGTCACGTTCCTCGGGCTCGTCCCCCGCGCTCTCGCTGACTTCAACAACGACGGCTTCCTCGACACCTTCGACTACGACGGTTATGTCGAGGCCTTCGAGAACGGAGCCGGCGGCACGGACATGAACGGAGACAACTTCGTCGATTTCTTCGACTACAACCTCTTTGTCTCCGCCTACGAACAGGGCTGCTGATCGAGCCGGCAACACGTGATCGACGCGAGGGCCCCGCACGGGGCCTTCGCTCTTTTTGGCGATCGCGGATTCAGATCTCGGGCACGTTCAAGATCGCGGCGCCGGGATTCCACTCACCCCAAGGCGCGGCGTCGGGCTGCTTGATCCGATGGTGATACCACGCGGCCGAACGCTCGATGAATCCGAATCTGCCGGTGTGCGGATTGGCGATCTGCGCGTCGATCATCTTGAAACCTTGCCGACGAAGATGTCCGACCAGATGCACGAGGCACACCTTGCTCGCATCGGTTCCGCCGATCGCCGGGCGAGAGAACATGGACTCGCCGCAGAACACTCCGCCCCGCCCAAGGCTTAAACCGTACAAACCGCCCATCAGCCGCGATTCCGTTTCGCCCGGCGGCGTACTCCACGCTTCGACGCTGTGCGCGAGCCCCGCGCGATGCAACGCCTCGAACAGCCCGATCACGTCGGGACTGATCCACGTCGACCGTTCGGGCTCACCTTCGACGGTCCGAGGTCCCGCGCACGCACGGATGACCTGCCCGAACGCTGTATCGCTGCGAATCTCGAATCGCCCCGATCGAACACGCTGCGCGAGGGTCCGGGGCACGTGCAGGCCGCCCGGTTCGAGGAGGAGCACGCTCCGTCGTCTGGGCTGCACCCACTCGGCGGGCTGATTGTCCTCCCCCATCGGGAACCATCCTTCGCGGTACATGCCAAGGACGGCTTCCACCAGCCGACTCTCGTCGGCCGGATTCAACGGGTTCGCGTGCGGGTCTTGGTCCGGTGTCGGAATCACAGCCCATCGTACAATGGATCCGTGAAAGCCTACGTGTCCGTCATCAGTTGGCCCCAAGGGATGTCCGACGCCAAGCGGCTTGAGACCTTGGTCGCCGCCACCGGGCTTGATCCCCATACCGCGAGGCAACGCCTGGTTCGTGGGACGCCGCAGGTGACGATGCTCATCCAGTCCTCGCTGGCCTCCACTGTGGTTTCGTCACTTTCAAACGCCGGCGTTTCAGCCTTCGCCCCCACCGACGCCGACCTCGCCGCCGCACCCGCCCCGCTGCGGGTCAAGCGTCTGGTGCGTCCCGAGGGTTCTCCGTTCCCGATGTACCTCGCCGAACTGTGGAAGGGGGACCCCGAAGGCCTCCGGTGCGACGATGTCGAGTTGCTCGTCCGGGCTCGGATCGATCAATCGACCGTCCGCACGATCATCGGGTCGGACCCGTCGGGCTTCAACCTCGTCAATCCCATGATGCTCGGTGTCGGGCCCACGTCTCTCATGACTGCCGCTGGCATGGACCTTCATGGGGGCATGCCGGCGGCTCGAACGACAACTTCTCACGAATCTCGGCACCTCGTGGACCTGTTTACACGCGACGGTCGTCGACTTCGGTGCGATTCCTCCAAATTCAACTTTGATGTGCTCGGGAAGGACCGTGGGATCTCGGACCTGCAGAGCACCGAGCGACTCGCGCTTCGGCTGGCTGAAGAGTGCCAGCACGCTCAGATCGACACCGGCTTCCGCGAGTTTCGGTGCACGGGGGACATCATCGCTTCGACCGCCCGCTCCCTCGGCGGCACCACGATCGTCAAACGCGACGAATCCCCCGTGTTTGAGTTCTATTCGGCATGGTCTTACTGTCTCTTCAAGGCGTTTCCCGCGTGAACGCCCCCCACCCCGCCCCCCTCAGCCTGAAATCGCCGGGCTGAGATTCCCATCAACCAGTCGATCGCGACTCGCGACGGAGTACCACGATGAATATCCCTGAAACTTCATTGCTCACAGCCCTGAGGGAACAGGATTTGCTCGGTTGGACCCTCTTCGGCGCGTTCGTTCTGGTTTTTGTCGCCATCCGCTCAACCGTCGGTGTCGTGAAGTCCGTCTCACGCGAGCGTACCCGCCGAGAGATTGCCGCGTACATCGCCGAAGGCTCGATGACGCCCGAGCAGGGCGAGAAACTGCTCAAGGCCGGCAAGTCCTGCGACTGATTTCCCCACCCGGAGCACACGCTGTGAACACTCTTGTACTTGCCTCGAACGAAGACACCGTGATCCCCGTTGTCGCGATCGCAGGCGGGCTGTTGGTCGCTGCGATCGGCATCATCGCGGGAACGATCCGCAAGGTCTACCAGACCAACGAACGCGAGGAATCACGCCGAGAGATCGCCGCGTATGTCGCGGAGGGGTCGATGACCGCCGAAGAGGGCGAGCGGCTTCTCAAAGCCGGGAAAACGACGAGCGACAAGTCCTGCGATTGAGCGTGCAGGGGGAGGGCTCAGCGTCCGCGGATCATGTCCCACACGGACGACGCGATTGATTTCAAGACTGACTTTGCGGTGTTCTTGGCTGCATCCTTTGCCGCGTCTGACGCGGCCCGCGTCACGCTCTCCTCAGCCTGTTTGATCTCGCCGAGCAGATCCCGCAGCACCGCGGTAATCGCTGGCAGTGAGTCCTGCGCCTTGAGTGCGCCGGAGATCGATGCCGCGATCGCGTCCTCGGACCACGATCTCGCCCGCGCCCGCCATTCTTCCGGGATCTCGGGCCAGTCCGGCAGA
Organism: Phycisphaera mikurensis NBRC 102666; assembly: GCA_943369765.1. GTDB lineage: Bacteria > Planctomycetota > Phycisphaerae > Phycisphaerales > UBA1924 > UBA2396. Next base: position 57,601 of record CALROI020000005.1, read on the forward strand.
CCTGGAACCTCCGGCAGGCTCTGCGGCACCGGCGGCCTCAGCCCGGTCGTCAGTTCCACCGCGAGCGCGCCCAGCGAAACCAATTCCAACTTGCGGAGCATCGCCTCATCGTCGCCGCTGCCCAAGACCTTCCCCGACAGTCGTCGAGCCAGGCCGTAGTTCTCAATCCACGTCCGACCGTGCTGATCGATCAACACGGCGTCGGGATCGATCGGCCCCTGGACATGCCCGTTCGCGTGGGCCGCCCGGACCCCGGCCCAGAGGTGTTCGATGACCGTTGCGGCTTCGTTGGGGAGGAGCCTTCCGCCTTTGGACGCGACGTGCCCGCGCAGGGTCAGGACTCCCGACGCTGACCCGGTGTAGTCCGTCACCCAAGCCAGTCGATCTCCGGACCCGGCCCAGAAGCCCCACCCATGGATCGCCAAGAGGTGCGGCCCGCGAAGCCCGGCCGCCGCAGCGACCGCCTCGAGCTCCGCCTGGCGTCGCTTGCGACCCACGCCGCCCGGACGGACGTGCACAACCCCGGCCGCACCGGTCCGCACGTCGACGGCCAAGAGGCGATCGCCCACGGGCGAGTCGGGCAGCGTGCGCACGATTCGATAGGAACCAAACGCAAGTGGTTGGTGTGTCACGGTGGATCATTGGGGGCCCAAGGGCTGGACTTGCGCTCCGGAAGGCCAGGCGGCTGGCGTGTCATCCGACAGATTTTCCACCGCCTTTCATCTTGATCGTATTTCGTTTGGGTATCTGTTCTCGGCCGTTGCCCGACCTCCGGCAGCCGATACACTCTGCTCAGACTTTCCGCTCGGACGGCCGGGGTTGAGTCCAACGCATGGCAGACGGACCACGATTTGACGTTGTCTTGATCGACGCCGGGCCCACGACGTGGGACCTCGCGGGCCGCCTCGCCGGCCGGATCGATCTCCCCCTCGCACGCGAGGGTGTTGTGGCTGTCAATCGGGCCTGCGAACCGCTCAAAGCAGCCCGTTCCGTGCTGGTGCTCTGTGGCCCCGATGAGGCTGCGGTCGCTGCGGGCAAGATCGTCGGCCAAGTGTTGCGAGCCAAGCCCAAGTCACTTCCAGGCCTTGCCGCGATGGATCTTGGGCTTTGGCAGGGGATGACGCGGGATCAGTTATCAGACCGTTGCCCCAAGGTCTGCAAGACGATGCAGTGCGACCCGGCGACGATTGTGCCGCCGAACGGCGAGCCTTGGACCGAAGCCAAGACGCGGATCGTGGGGGCGTTCCTGGGGGCCCTGCCTCGGAACCCCGGGGCGACGGTGGTCGTGGTCGCCAGGCCCGGCACGCTGGTGGTGTTGCGGGCGGGGATCGACGAACTTTCGGGGCGGACGGTCGAGCGGGATTGCACCGCGGAGCCGACGTGGGGCGAGCCTGAGCGCATCTCGTTGGAGCTGACGGGTGCTGCGGCGGGTGGGGGCGGGTGGCTTTCGATGTTCAGCGTGATGGGAGCGATGGGGGCGGCGGGCGTGTTCGCGGGCGGGTTGCCGCCGCGATAGATTTCAATTTGGTCCACACGGCACCCCGGAGGGGCGGCCGCAACTGAAGGCCATGAAGGCCGAAGGATGAAGCGATGACACAGATCACCACCAAGCCAGTGCCGACCGCCGTGCCTGCTCCCGTGCGCACGTGGAGCGAGCTCAAGCCTGCCCGGAAGGCGTCGATCCCCGAGGGTCTGTGGCTGCGGTGCCCCGGGTGCAGCACGATGATCTATCGCCGGCATCTCGAGGCCAATCTGCATGTGTGCCCGGACTGTCAGCATCACTACCGGATTTCGGCGAGCGAGCGTGTGAAGCAACTCGCCGACGAGGGATCGTTTGTCGGGATGTTCGAGGGTCTTTCGCCGATGGACCCGCTGAAGTTCAAGGATCTCAAAGCGTACAAGGACCGCTTGCTCGCGGAGCAGATCAAGACGGGCGCAGTGGATGCGATCAGGGCGGGGCGGTGCTTTATCAAGGGCCGCGAGGCGATGATCGTCTGCCTGGACCTGACGTTCATGATGGGGTCGATGGGGAGCGTGGTCGGCGAGACGATCACGCGTGCGGTGGAGAACGCGACGACGACCAAGACGCCTGTCGTGGTGGTGAGTTGCTCGGGCGGGGCCCGCATGCAGGAATCAGGTCTCAGCCTGATGCAGATGGCCAAGACGTCGGCGGCGCTTGCCCGCCACGATAGCGCGGGTGGGCTCTTCATCAGCGTGCTGACGGATCCGACCACGGGCGGCGTGACGGCGTCGTTCGCGATGCTGGGGGACATCATCATTGCCGAGCCGAACGCGCTGATCTGCTTTGCGGGGCCGCGAGTGATTCAGCAGACGATCCGGCAGGAGCTGCCCGAAGGGTTCCAACGGTCGGAGTTCCTCAAGAAGAGCGGGTTTGTGGACAAGGTGGTCCCGCGGAGCGGTTTGCGGAGCGAGATCGCCCGCGTGATCGACTACGCGGGGGGGTGAGGAATTCGGCCCGAGCGGGGGCGATCGATGCCCGACAGAAGCCTGAAATCGTGGGGCCAAAGCCGACCCAAGAGACCGTGGGAGCGGTGATTGCTTGTCGGGCGGCGTTCCTGACGCCTGAGGTGTCCCCGGCGGGTTTGGGGCGTCGGCTCTGGCAGTCCGCGGCCATCCGGGCCTACCTTTGGGGATGCCCATCCGCACCGCTTATACCGCCAAGATTGACTACCTCTCGATCCTCGATGAGAACGCTGTTCTGGACAAGGAATTGGCCAAGGACACGCTGAGCGACGAGCAGGTGCTGGACTATTACCAGTTCATGATCGTCTGCCGGCACATGGACGAGATCGCGTTCAAGTTGCAGCGGTCGGGGCGGATGGGGACCTACCCGCAGAACAAGGGTCAGGAGGCGGCGGCGATCGGGGTGGCGGCGGCGGCCAAGAAGGGCGTCGACTGGATCATCCCTTGCTATCGCGAGAACGCGGCGTTGTGGATGCACGGGCTCCCGATGCACTACATCCTGCTGCACTGGATGGGCGACGAGCGAGGGAACAAGATCCCCGAGGGCGTGATGCAGTTGCCGCTTTGTATTCCGATCGGGACGCAGATGCTGCACGCGACGGGGTTGTCGTGGGCGTTTAAGATGCGGAAAGAGCCGAAGGTCGCGATCACGTTCTTTGGCGACGGGGCGACGAGCGAGGGGGACTTCCACGAGGCGATGAACTTCGCGTCGGCGTTCCAGACGCCGACGGTGTTTATCTGCCAGAACAACCAGTGGGCGATCTCGACGCCGCGTGAGCAGCAGATGAACTCCGAGACGCTGGCCCAGAAGGCGATCGCGTACGGGATGCCGACGATGCAGGTGGACGGGAACGATCTGTTCGCGGTGTACAAGGGGGCGAAGGAAGCGATCGACCGGGCCCGAGCGGGCGGCGGGCCGAGCTTTATCGAGGCGGTGACGTACCGGTTGGCGGACCATACGACGGCGGACGATGCGCGTCGGTACCGCGACGTGAAAGAGGTCGAGGCGTGGGCTCTGAAGGATCCGATGATCCGTCTGCGGACGTACCTCACGGCCAAGGGGCTTTGGAGCGATGCTCAGCAGGCGGCAGCCCAGACGCGTGCGGAGGCGATCGTGTCGGAGGTTGTGAAGACTGCGGAGGGGATCGAGAAGCCGATCACCGACGACATCTTTGACTCGACGTTCGCGACGCTGCCTGCGGAACTCGAACGGCAGAAGCGGACGATGCGGACCAGCAGCCTCGGGCAGGACCCTTCGCAGGTCGGGTTGGCGTCGCGGTAAGCGATCAGCCGCGTGAGTGGACGATGCCCGAGCGTTGAGAGACGCGAACATTCATGGTTCGCTTGCGCGATCGAACGGGCGTGCTGGTATTCTGTGGCATGCGCTTCGTTCCCGTTGTCGTCACGTTTTTCTCTCTGATGCTCGTGCCGTTTGTGACTGGCCAAGCGGCTGCCCAGCCCGACCAACGCGTCGGGCCGCTTCAAGCTGAGCCGGGCAGCACGGTGGTCCTCACGGGTCAGCTGGTGAGGCCAGCGGGCATCACCGTCGAGTTTGCGGGGCGGCCTGTGGATCTTGCGATCTCGCCCGATGGGGCGACGGTGTACGCGAAGGACAATCGCGGGCTTGTGGTGGTCGACGCGAGCGCGTGGACGGTCCGTCAGGAGCTCGACTTTGGCGACAAGGGTTCGTCGCAGACGGGGCTGATCGTGTCGCCGGACGGGACGCGTGTCTGGGCGAGTGATGCGGATCGGTTTGTGCATGAGTTCGAGGTGTCGAAGACGGGCGTGGTTTCGTTGGGGCGCCGGTTCAGGTTCGCTGGGCCCAAAGGCGTCAACGACGCGTCGTACCCGCAGGGGCTTGCGTTGTCGCCTGACGGCACGCGGCTCTGGGTGTGCTTGTCGCGGAACAACGCGGTGGCGTGCATCAAGCTGACTGACGGCCTCATCGAGCGGACCATCGGCACGCAGGTCGCGCCGTTTGACCTGGTGTTCAGCCCGGACGGCACCAAGGCGTACGTCTCCTGCTGGGGGGGGAAGAAACCGGTCGAGGGGGACCTGACCGCGAACTCGGCGGGGACCAGGGCGAAGGTTGACGCGCGGGGCATCGCGGTCAGCGGCGGGGTAAGCGTCCTTGATCTGGCGGCGGGGGTCGAGAGTGGCTACATCGAGACGGGGCTTCAAGCGTCGGGGCTGACACTCGCGTCGAGCGGGACGACGCTGCTGGTGACGAATTCGAACAGCGATACGCTGACGGTGATCGAGACGCCGACGCTCAAGGTGCTGAGCCAGTTGGTGGTGCGTCCTGACGACAAACTTCCCTTTGGCAGCATGCCCACCGCGGTGACGGTGCCTCGCGACGGGAAGATCGCGTACGTCGCGTGCCCGGGGAACAACGCTATCGCGGTGGTCGACCTGTTCCCCTCGTTCGACAAGCCCCCCACCTCTACCACCTCCCCCACCGTTCTCGGCTGGATCCCCACTGGTTGGTACCCCGGCGCGGTCGAGGCCCGCGGGGGAAATCTGTATGTGGCGAACATCCGGGGCGTTGGCAGCCGCACGGCGCGAAAGGACGGATCGTTCAACAGCCACAAGCATCGGGGGAGTTTGCAGCGTGTGGCGATCCCCGACGCTGAGACGCTCGCGACGATGACCGCGACCGTCAAGGCTGATAGTCGTGTGCCGCAGATGCTGCTGGCTCGCGAACGGTCGACGCAGGCGGCGGAGATCAAGCCGGTCCCGATCCCCGCCAACCCCGGCGACCCGTCCACGATCGAGCATGTGGTCTACTTCATCAAGGAAAACCGAACGTATGACCAGGTTTTCGGTGCGCTCGCGGGCGAGGCGACGCCCAAGGGTCGAGGCAAGCCCGAGCTTTGCGTGTACGGGCGCGACGTGACGCCGAACCATCATGGGCTGGCGGAGAAGTACGTCCTGCTCGACAACTGGTACTGCAACGGCGTGCTTTCCGCGGACGGGCACTCTTGGGCGACGGAGGGGAACTCGACGCCTTACCTTGAGCGGTCTTTCGGGGGGTTCACGCGGTCGTACACGTTCGGCGATGATCCGTTGACGTATTCGTCGAGCGGGTTCATCTGGGACCATGTGCTGGCGGCGGGGCTGACGTTCCGGAACTTCGGGGAGTTCGACGAGGCGAAGGTGGTTGCGCCCAAAGGCAAGAGCGATCAGTGGGCTTCGGTGTGGGATGATTGGAAGAGCGGGCGTCGCGAGTACAAGTTTGAGCACTCGATCGGGATCGACAACCTTCGCCGGCATTCGGACCCTGATTTCCCCGGGTGGAACATGCAGATTCCGGACCAGATCCGCGCGGACATCTTCATCGGCAAACTCGCGGAGATGGAGAAAGCGGGCGAGATGCCCAATCTGATCGTGATCCACCTGCCGCAGGACCACACGATGGGCGTGGGCGAGAACGATCCGACGCCTCGGGCGTGCGTCGCGGACAACGACCTGGCCCTCGGGCGGATCGTCGAGGCGTTGAGCCGGTCGAAGTTCTGGCCGAAGATGGCGGTCTTCTCGACGGAGGACGACCCGCAGGACGGGTGGGACCATGTCGACGGGCATCGCAGCGTGTGCGTGATCGCGAGCCCGTGGGCCAAGCGAGGCGAGGTGGTGAGCCGGTTTTACAATCAGGCGAGCGTGCTGCACACGATGGGGCGGATTCTGGGCATACCGGTCATGAATCAGGCGACGGCGGCGGCGCCGCTCATGACGGAATGCTTCACGGCGACGCCGGATTTCTCGGCGTACGTGGCGTTGACACCTCGCGTGGCGATTGACGAGTTGACACCGCAGAAGCCTCCGAAGCCCAAGCCCGGGGACGGTCAGGCACCGCCCTCCCAGAAAGCAACTCCGCCCGCGGCTGGCCCGGGTGAGGTGCCCAAGTTGAGCCTTGCGGACCTCTACGACCTCACCGCGAAGCAGGACCTCAGGAAGCCCGATCGTGTTGACGATCACGAGTTCAACTTGATTCTCTGGCACGCGGCGAAAGGCATGGACGTGCCGTACCCGATCGAGTTCGCCGGGGCCCACGGGAAGGGGCTTGCTGATTTGGGACTCGCGCCCGATCCGGATGTGGACGAGGACGAGGACGAGGACGAGGACGGCGATTGAACGAGGCTGAAAGCACACAGCACAAAGCGGCAAAGCACACATGAAGACCAAAAGAACAAGACCCGGATCGCTCCGGGTCCTGTCTTCTCTATTTGTGCTTTGTGCTTTGCCGTTTTGTGGTATCTTCAGCACCCGCGTTCGAAGATGGCGACGAAGGCGTCGTAGTCGAAGAAGTCGATGAACCCGTCGCCGTTCATGTCGAGGGACATGATCACGGGGTTGTTGGCGGGGCATGCGGCGATGACGCCCTCGAAGCAGGAGACGTACGCGTCGTAGTCGAAGAAGTCGACAAAGCCGTCGTTGTTGAAGTCGGCGGGGCAGTCCACGACCGAGCGGCCTTCGACGATGCGTGCCTCTTCGTCGGGGTCGAGGTTGGTGTCAAGGCGTGTGTTGGCCCAATCGGAGAGCCCGTCGCGTCCGCGGCCGAGTTCGAAGCCGGTGCCGCCGGGGAGGCCGTGCCACTTTGAGTCAGTCTTGGGCTGCCACTGCCCGTTGGCGGGATTGCGTTCGAGGACGTTGACGGTCCCGCCGCAGGTGAAGATGATGCGGCCGCGGCGGTCGAAGTGAGGGGCTCTTGGCTGCGAGCAGCCGGTCGGGGCGATGGTCTCGCTGAGGACCCACTCCCCTGCGGTGTTCCGCGAGCAGAGGAGGAGGTTGGCGAAGCCATCTCGTGCGATGAGGATGGAACCGTCGACGGGGGAGACGCCGATCTCGCAGGTGGTGGGGATGACGACGCCACGGGGGAGGGGCTCGGGGACGAGCGGGGCGCACCCGTCGCCGTCGACATCGCCGGAGGCAACGAAGACTCCACCAGCGGTGCTGCGGCCGACGGCGATGAGTTCATAGTCGGTCGGATCGCCGTCGGTCTGGGGATCGGTGGTGCCCAGAGCGAGGATGGTGTGCCCGGTCATGGGGATCGTGAGCGGGGGCCTGGAGGTATCGTCGGCGTTGATGGCGAGGATCGTGCCGAGGGAACCTGCGACGCCGAAGAAGTAGCGGCCGTCGGGGCCGAAGCAGCCGCCGCCCTGAGGGACGGGCGCGATGCGGAGCCACTGGCGTGTAGCGAGGTCGCAGCGCCAGAGTCCGGGCTCGGCCGCGCCGCCGGTCTCGCCGTCGAGGTTGACCATCGCGATGGGGAGTGCGGGGTGGCGATGAACGCGAGCGGCGGCCTCGCGGACCTTCTGCACGGCGGGGAGGAGCAGGCCGACGTGCGTCGGGTTTGTGCCGTTGGTGATGCCCATGTTCAGATCGATGAACTTCTGGGCCGACAGGATGCCCTGTGTGGCGTCGACGCTGAGCCCTTCGGTGGGCCAGATGACGGCCATGCCGTCGATGATGCGGAAGCGACCGTCGTCGAACACTTGGTCGAACTTGGTGAAAGTCCTCGGGCTGCCGGGGTTCTGATCGATCTCTCCGGCGAAGAACGCGGTGATCTGGCGGACGGGGAAGTAGGTGGTCTGGAAGGGGGACTGCTGGGTATCGCTATCGCTGCTGGAAGGATTGCGGTACCCGATGGTGCGAGCGTTGGAGCACCCGTTGAGGACGGAGGTGAGCGTGACGCAGTGCCCGCCGCCGCGGACATAGCGGGCGGGGAAGCCGTTGGAGGCCCCGACCAAGTCGTAGCGACCGTAGCAGAACGTCATCAGACATCCGGCGGTCATGAGGCCGTACATGGCTTCGGAGGTCGGCCCGACACCGTTGCCGAAGTAACTGGAGATCTGGAAGTCATCGGGGTAGGACGCCTCGATGCGCTCGCGAGCGCCGGGCATCATGCTGCCGCCGTCGAAGGGGTCGACGCCGCAGTAGAAGTTGGTGAGGTTGATGTACGCGGTGCCGGCAGCGTAGTTATTCTGCCAGTCCTTGTAGCCCAGGCAGAGGTTCGGGAACCCCAGGTTGTTGAGGTACCCGACGTGGTTGCTCACCGACGTAGGGGCGCAGAACATCTTGCCATCATTCGGCAGCCCCGCGATATTCCCCTGCGCACGCCGCTTCTGATCCAGGTCGGGGACGCCCACGCGGTAGACGCTGCACCCGTCGTCGGCCCGGGCCGCCCCGAATCCGCCCAAAGTCGCACCCGCCGCCAAGACCATCATCGTCGTCGTCTTCGTGTTCATGACTGTTCTCCGAGCTGGTGCGTCGGCGGGCCTGCGGCGGGTCTTCCCCTCTGGAAACCCGCACCGCAGCCTGCCGACACACCACTCACCCAGTCAAGTGCGTTCTTTCGCGTCATGTGACAGCTGAAGGGCTTTTTCCGCGAGCGGCCCGTGCCGCGTCCCTGGGACCGTGCGCAGTGAACAGCCAAGCACGAACATAGACCTTACATTCTTGTTGTTGAGCAAGCAAGTGGCAGGCGAAGGGGGCTATCGGCCCGGTTTCATGACCTTCCACGCGAGGCCGAGCTTCTCCAAGACGGCGATCGTCAGGTAGGAGATGTCGAGCTCGTACCACTTGTGCCCGTGGGAGGCGGAGCGTTGGTCCGCGTGGTGGTTGTTGTGCCAGCCTTCGCCGTTGCTGATGAGGGCGACGAGCCAGTTGTTGCGGCTGTTTTCGCCGGTGTCGTGGCTCTGGTAGCCGAAGAGGTGCGAGAGGGAGTTGACGCTCCACGTGATGTGCCAGACGAGGACTGTTCTGAGCAGAACGCCCCAGACGACCATGCTCGCGGTGCCCAAGCCGGCCGCGGCGACGTCGCGGGTGAAGAGCCACCACACACCGAAGGTCACGCCCGCGATGAGAGCCGCGTGCACGAGGTAGACCCAGACCCACGTGAAGCGGCGTTCGAGGCGCATGTAGAACCGCTGGGTCATGAGATCCTTGGCGTACCGCTGATAGAGGTGCAGCGTGTCGGTTGCGCTGTTCTCGACGACGAGCCACCCGACGTGTCCCCAGAAGAAGGCGACGAGCGGGGAGTGCGGGTCGGGCTGCTCGTCGGAGTGCTGATGGTGCTGACGATGGATCGCGACCCAGCGTCCCGGGCCTTCTTGGAGGCAGCAGACGCCGAGGTACGCGAGCGACATCTCGAGCCACTTGGGGCAGCAGAAGGAGCGGTGTGTGAGCAGGCGGTGGAACCCGATGTTCACGCCGAGCGTGCCGAAGACGTAAAGACCCAGGAGGCACGCGACGAGCCCCGCCCAGGAGAACAGGGCGGGAACGAACGCGAGGAGCGCGAGGAGGTGCACCGCGAGGATGCTTGTCGCGTATGACCAACGGATGCGAAGGGCGCGCGGCGCGGGCGGGGGCGCTTGGACGGTCTCGGGAAGAGAGAGCGAGAGCCCCACGCGGTGTGTCGGGGGCGCCGAGGCGGTGCTGCCGACGCGATCAAGAGCGGCGTCCACCGCGTCGCCGACTGGGTCGCGCGGGAGAGTCGATTTTAACTCAGAGACGTTCGGTTGAGTGGGGGAGGAATGGGGAACAGCGAGCCCCTTGGCAAGGCGTGAAAGAGTCAGGTTCTTCTGATTATAGACGAACGAGCCCGACGGCCGAAGAGCGGACCAACTCGGGCGTAGGGAGCTAGGCATCGGGGTTCTGGAAGCGGCTTGCGGCCCTGCGTTTGGCAGCGAGGAGCCCGGATTCGGAGGGAGGTTCCGGGGCGGGCTCCGCGGGGGTTGCGGGTGCCGCGGGGTTTGGTGAGCCCGGTTCGTGGCGTTGGGACTGGGCCGAAGCGGCATCGGCCATGACCCGGGCCCGACGCTGGTCCCGCGCGGCACGGGCGAGCATCGTCGCGTCTCGGGCGGTGAGGACCGGGGGTTCGTAGCCGAGAGGTGCGGCCTTGGAATCGGCGAGCGTTTCGGCTCCGCCACCTTTCCGGAGCGCGTCGAGCGTTGCGGATGCCTGGGAGCCGCGCTCTCGCACCGCGTGAGCGGCAACGCCCATCATTCCACCGACGCCGCCGTTGACCCATCGGTCCCAGGCGATCCGTCGTGTTGCAAGGTCGAGCAGGAGGAGGACGAGCGTCCAGGCGAGCATCGGCTTCCAGACCGGGCTGAGCACGTCGAGCGGTTTGATCCCGCCTCGATCAAAGAACTTTGCGTCCAGCGGATCGCCGAGCGAGAGCACGCGTCCTCCCGTTTCGGCGGCAATCTGGCGGAGCAGTTCGGCGTTGCTGCGGAGCTGACGGTACTCGACGCCGCCGCGAGAGCTCACCCCGGCGATGACGGGTGGCAAGCGGCGTTCGACCGTGCCGGTGGGTGCTGCCTTTGGACGGAGGAGCGTGATGTAGGTTCCCGCTTCCTCGGCGGGGATGGTTCCCTCGTAGACGCCGGGGCCGGTCTGCGTCAGCTTCATGTCGCGGGAGACGCCGGTCGGGGAATAGACCGTCACGGGCACCTCGAGCCCGTCCATCGGGAGGCGGCTGCTCTCAGGGGTGGATCCCGGCGCGAATGCCTCAAGCCGGACCGAGAGCGTGCCGTCGGCCGCGACCGCGCGTGCGTCCAAACCCGACCCGCTGAGTTCGGCGCGGGAAGTCAGCCGGGCGGCCTGAAGCCAGAAAGCTCGGTAGTTCGGCGACTTGAGCCATTTCGCCGCCCACTTGTGAGCGTCGGAGGTGAACGCGGTCACGCGTCCGAGCTCGACCTGCCAGTGGGCGAGGACGGGCTCACTCTCGCCTTCTCGCTCGTTGACGAGCGCAGTGGTCACCGTGGGCTCGGGGCGCACCCGCGTGAGCGAGAGTCCTCCGAGTTCGCCGATGGGCCCCACGCCGGCGAGCAGCGGCGAGCCGACCTGCGCGAGCCTGGGAGAGAAGGGCTCCTCGCGGATCATCGGGCTCCGCACGACGCGGACGGCTTTGAGGAAGATCTTCGGGAGCACCTCGGGGTTGATGACGTTGTAGTGAACGCCGCCGCCGCGTTCGGCCATGCGGGCCATGGTTTCGGGATCGCCGCGATCGCCGACGGAGATCGTCGAGATTGTGATCTCACCGCCCGCGGGAGAGTTCAGCCTGCCCGACAATCCGGGGAGCTCCTCGGAATCCGAGCTCTTTCCGTCGGACATCACGATGATGTGCTTGCTCTTGGCCTTGACCTTGGACAGTTGCTCCGCGGCTTCGCGGATCGCGGGGCCGGCGCGAGTGCCGCCGCCGGACCCGATCTTGCGGACGAGCCCGGCTGTCGCTTCGGAGTTGGTGTTGGGTCCGACGGGGACGAGCACGTCGTAGGACTCGTTGAACGTGGTGACGCCGACCAGATCTCCTTTGTCGAGGCTTCGGATCGCCAGGGCCGCCGCCTCGTTGGCGATCTCCTGCTGCGAGCGCATCGACCCCATGACGCGGAAGTTCATGGATCCCGAGTTGTCGAGGACGAAGGCGATGGCGATCTCGGCAACGACGAGCTTGTCGGGCAGGTCGAGACGCACGGGGAGGATCGACTCGACCTGGCTTCCTCGCCAGCCGCCCGCGCCGAAGCTCTGAGGGCCGCCGACCATGATGAGCCCGCCGCCCAAGTCCTTGACGTAGGACACGAGCAGCGCCTGCTTGTCCTGGGGGATGTTCTCGGAAGGGACGTTCTCAAGGACAACCAGGTCAAAGCCGCCGAGCTGAAGGAGGTCCGCGGGAAAGTTCTCCGCGCGTCTCGTGTCCACCAGGAAGCCGCCCTCGCGAAGGGTGGCCGAGAGCGTCGTGCCCGTGCCGTCGTTGACGCCGTCGATCACGAGCACCGTGCCGCGCCCTGGCGTGACGGTGAACCCTTCGCCGGTGTTGTTCCTCGCGAGGGTGTCGCTGGTGAACGCGCCGGCCTCGACATCGGGCTCGAAGACAGCCTTGAACCGATGCACGCGCCCTTCGCCCAGAGGCACATCGAGAGGGATCACGTTGGCCCCGGCCGCGAGCGTGACGCGCTGTCCGTCACCGGGTTGCGTTCCGTTCAGATCGATGGTCCGCTGGTCGTCCAGCAGGCGGAGCGTTCCGGTCGCGGGTCCGGTCGAGGTGAGCGTCACCCGCACGGTGGCGGTCGCCCCCGCCGCCGCCCGTGGCGGGGCGTCCACCGAGTCAACGAAGACCTCGCGGGTGATCTCGTACTCGATGGGCAGGACCGAGATCGGCACAACGCCGCGTCCTCCACGGGCCTGGGTCGCGGGCGTGTCGCTCGTGTCACGACCGCCGCCGGAGACAGACTGGCGTGCCGCTGCGAGAGCGTCGCCCGAGGTTTGCACGCCATCGGTCGCGAGAATGATCCGTCCCGCGGCGTCCGGAGGCATCATCGCCCGAGCGAGACGGAGGGCCTGCTCGATGTTCGTGCCTTCGCCCAGGGGCAGGTCGACAGGCCAATCGATCTGGCCAGATCCTTCCAGGCCCGCTCGGGTGGGGCTCATGACGACCGCGGCCTGCCCCGCGAAGGCGACGATCCCGACGGAGTCGTCGGGGCCTGCCTTTGCGGATGCCTCACGCACGAAGCGTCGGATGAGGTCCATGGCGGGCCGCTGGGCCCATGCCGCCCGCTCGTCCGGCGTGGCGTCGTCGGGGAGGCCGGTGGAGGTCAAAGCACCAACCGGGCGGTCCATCGAGCCTGAAATGTCCACGACGAGGACGGCTGTGAACTTGTCGGTGCGGGTCACCGCGCTCGCCCCGGCGAGGAGCAGCACGATCATGGTGAACAAAAATGTCCGCAAGAGAATCGCCGACCAGCGGCGGACCGTCCCCATCGCGGAGAACCACGCCAGCCCGAGCAGCACCACCGGGACCAGCACCAGGCCCGCGTACACCCACTGCGGATTGCTCAGACGGAATTCCACGGGAGATCGTACCCCCCACGCCGATTGCAGGGGTCGGGCGGGAAAGGCTCTCGCGAACGGCATTTCAGGTACGCTGGCAGGTGACGGACCATGCACGAGGAGTTCCGCATGACATCAGCTTGGCGATTCGGGCGGCGGGAACTGGTCGGCATCCTGGCCATGGTTGTGGCGGCTGCAAGTACGAACGCAGCGGGGATTGCTGACGAGGAACCCGGGCCCCTCAAGATCATTGTACTAGCGGGCCAGTCCAATATGGAGGGGCAGGCCGTCGTCGACCTTAAGGGCAAGGACTACAACGAGGGGAAGGGCACGCTTCTGAGCTTCCTCAACGACCCGGCGAAGGCGCCAACCTTCAAGCACCTCCGCAGATCGGACGGGACCTGGGCTGTCCGCGACGACGTGTGGGTTCGCTACCAGCGGGAGGCGGGGCCGCTTCTGGCGGGCCCGCTCACCATGGGATTCACCTCGTACGGAGACCCGCATCACTTCGGCCCCGAGTTGCAATTCGGCCATGTCGTCGGCGACGCTCTGGACAGCGAGGTGCTGCTCGTCAAGACCGCCTGGGGCGGCAAGAGCCTGTACGAGGACTTCCGTCCCCCGTCGTCGTCGGCCAAGAAGGGCAAGACCGGGCCGTACTACACGATGATGATCAATCAGGTCCGCGAGGCCATCGCGAATGCAAAGAAGGACTTTCCCAAGTCCAAGGCGGTTGGCACCGAGATCGTCGGGTTTGTGTGGTACCACGGGTGGAACGACGGGTGCGACCCGATGAACGCGGTGCCGGAGTACGAGGACAATCTCGCCAACTTGATCCGCGACGTGCGCAAGGACCTTGGGGTTCCAGGCCTGCCCGTGGTCATCGGCGAACTCACCGGCCCGTGGGTCAAGGCGGAGGGAGAGTGGGACGCGGTTCGGAAAGCTCAGGCCGCGGTCGCCGTTCGCCCGGAGTTCGCGGCGAGCGTCGTCTTTGTCCCCACGCACGACTTCGTCCGCAAGCCTGAGGACTCTCCAAACCCGGGGCACGGGCACCACGAGTTCGGGAATGCGGAGACGTACTTCCTCGTCGGTGACGCCCTGGGCAAGGGGATGATGGGGCTGCTGGATCCAAGCCGCAAGCCCGTGGCGCCGGCAGCCAAGCCAGAGCCGAAGAAGGAAGCCCCCAAGCCGGAGGGCATCGCGCTGGGGCTTGACGGGGTCTACGGCCGTCCTACGGCGGACTCCAAGCAGTGCGAGATCACCGGCATCGTCGCCGGGAGCACCGAGGCCGGCCTGCTCAAGATCGGCGATGTGCTGCGGGGTGTCCACGGCAAGCCGTTCAAGGAGGACGCTGTCGGTGAGTTCACCAGGGCCGTCGCTGACGCCCGCGGCAAGGACCGCGAACGCAACATTCGGATCGTCCATGTGAGAGGTGGCATCGAACGCACCCTGGACTTTCGCATCGAAGAGCCCCCGCCCGATCTCACCAAAGGCGGCGAGCCCACCGACATCCCACCATGGAACCTGGGCCCCACGGGTGCGCGTGGCTGGATCTTCGGGCGTGAGTTTGACACGTCCGACGCACGGCAGATCCTCGTGAAGGGCGTGGAGAAGGGCTCGCCCGCCGCGAGTGTGCTCGATGAAGGCGACATCATTCTCGGTCTCAACGGCGAGGCGTTCACCAGCGATGCGCGTGTCGCGCTCGGCAACGCCATCACCGAAGCGGAGAAAGTCGAGAACAAGGGGCAGCTACATCTTCTTCGCTGGCGAGCCGGCGAAGAGAAGGCTGTCACTATCAAGCTCAGAGTCATGGGGAGCTACTCCGATTCGTCCCCGTACGACTGCGACAAAGCCAGGAAGATCGTCGAGGCGGGCTGCCGGTCGATCGCGAAGCGAGGGCTCAAGCTCGGCACCGATCCCAAGCGGATAGACGACTGGAACCCCGACATCCCGACGGCGGTGAACGCGCTGGCCCTGCTCGCCAGCGGCAAGCCTGAGTACCTGAACATCGTGCGTCCCTACGCCCGCGCCATCGCTCCCAAGGATCTCGAGCTGCCGCTGGTCGAGGGGATGTTCGCGTGGTCGTGGAGTTACGCCAACCTCTTCGCGTGCGAGTATTACCTCGCGACCAAAGACCAGGCCGTCCTCCCGGCGATCCGCGAGTACTCCGTCAAGCTCGCCCGCGGGCAGAGCCTCGTGGGAACCTGGGGGCACGGGCTTCGCGTCGAGGGAAACCACGGCACCCTCGGCGGGTATGGCGCGGTGAACCAGACCGGCCTGATCTGCTGGATGTCACTCGCGCTGGCGCAGAAGTGCGGGATCGACGACCCCGACGTCAACCGCGCGGTGGACCTTTCGCGTGCCTTCTTCGGGTTTTACGCGGGCAAAGGCTCGGTGCCGTACGGCGACCACCCGCCCTATTGGATCCACGACGACAACGGGAAGAGCGCTTCCGCCGCGATGACCTTTGACATCCTCAACGACGCGACGCCGGCGAGATTCTTCACCCGCATGGCAACGGCCGCGCACGGGGAAAAGGAACTGGGGCACACCGGCAACTACTTCGGATACCTCTGGGGCGCGCTGGCGGCCAACCGAGCCGGCCCGGAGGCGTCCGCCGCGTTTTTGAAGGAACAACGCTGGTTCTACGACCTCGCCCGCAAGTGGGACGGGAGTTTCTTCACCAACGAACGCGACAATTACAACTGGGACATGACGGGCGTGTTTGTGCTGCATGCCGCGATGCCCCTCCGCACGCTCACGATCACGGGCAAGGATGTTCGCGAGGAGAACAAAGTCACCGGCGATGCGCTTCGGACCACCATCGCCAGCGGACGCGATTTCAGCCTTGGGCACACCGACGATGCCTGCGTGTTCATGAGCACCTCGGACCTGCTCAAGGACCTGGCCGACTGGTCCCCGTCACGCCGCCAAAGGGCGGCGCGTGCTCTCTCTGAACGCCCCGCGGGCGACATCCTGCCGACGATCACCGCCATGCTGACGAGCGACAGCCTCGACGCCCGATACGGCGCATGCCTCGCCTGTCAATACATGGAAGAGAAGTCCGCGTCCGCCACCGACGCCCTTATCGCGCAGCTCTCGCACAAGGACATGTGGCTACGGGTGCGGGCGAGTTTCGCCCTTGCCAGCATCGGCAAACCGGCGATGAAGGCGGTTCCCGAGCTCCTTCGCCGAACGATCGCGAAGGACCCCGCTGATCCCCGAGGGATGGAAGCCAAGTACATGTCGTTCGCCCTCTTTCGCGCGGACTTTATCGACCAGGTCCCCAGCCGTCGCGGGCTTCTCGCCGAATCCCTCAAGGGCGTCGACCGGGAGCTGGCCTACCCCGCGATCCGCCGCATGCTCACCAGCGATGACGGGCTGGCGACAATGTCCGTCCGCTCGATCTTCAGGACTCTTTCCGTGTCCGAGCTCGAGCCTCTTCTCCCCGAGATCGTCGGTGTCGCCAAGAACACCACGCCGAGCGGCGAGATGTTCGCCCATGAGATCCGAGTCGAGGCCTTCCGATTCCTCGCCAAGAACAAGATCAAGGCCGGGCTGCCCGTCCTGGTCGAGTACGTGACCCAGCAGAACGGCTGGGGGAACCGGACCAAGGAAGTGCTGCCCCTCCTCAAGGACTACGGCTCGATGGCTTCGGAAACGCTGCCCGCGCTCCGGCAACTGGTCGAGACGTGGAAGGCGAAGGAGGCCGCACAGCCCGAGGACGGCGTCACGCGATCGTCGATCGCGAACGACGTCATCCTGGCGATCGAGCAAGCCGTCGCGAGCGAACGGAAGTAGACCACTATCCCGCTGATGTTCATGCGGATGATCGAGCGAAAAACGGCGTTGTGCGACGCTGTTCGGCGAACCGGATGGCGTTTGGGCGAGCGAGGGGGATCAAGCCGGCTGCGGGACCGGAGATACCCGCGGGCGGTAAGCCGCCATCACGAACGAAAGAACGAGAACGACGGATGAGAGGCAGGCGACCGGGAAAGTCCAACCCATCGCCTTGAACCCGGTGTTGAGGAACTGCTGGTTCGGCACGCCGGACTTGGGCATCGTCAGCAGGGCCGCGTCAAACTCCCACGTGCCCTCGACGAGCTCGCCGGGCTTGGCGGGCGTGCCGCGCTTGTTCGTCGGGTAGTGGAGCTTCTTGGTCTCGAACACTCCCGAAGCCTTGAACTCGTGGAAGTCGAACGACCAATCCTTCTTCCACGCTTCGCCCCACGTGCCTGGGTCGACGCCCGCCCTGGGATTCCGGGTGACGATCGCGAGACGATCCGTGATCTTTCCCTCTCGCATCAGGCCTATCGCGTCATCGGCATCGATACCCGACACCTCCGCGAAACGCACCAGACGCATCCAATCACGGTGCGCGGCCAGGCCTTGCGTGGCCAACGCCTTGTATTGCCGATGCGGGATCGCCACGCGCATCCGGAGGTTCTCTTCGCCGAAGGCGACGTTGACGTAGACGGTGCCCGCGGGGTCCACTTCATCCACCAGCGTGACGGACTTGTTCGCGTATGTGAACGCCCGACTGTCAAGCTCCTGGAAGATCCAGTGCTTGGTCGGATTGGCCTTGTAGAAGGCCACGATGCGAGCAAGCAGAATCCCCGAGCTGACAAGAAAGACAACCGCCGCAACACCGGCGATGATCTTGTACGTTCTGCGTTCCATCCTGTGCTCGTCTCCGCGGAAGCTTCCGCTCAATGCCCGCCGTGTCCGGCCTCAACCTTGGGAGCCTGTGCCTCGAACAACCCGGAAGACTGTCCCTTCTTCGCACGGCTGAAGTTTCCGGAGCTCGAGTGATCGCTCCCCTTGAGGCCGAAGTTCTCCGTCTCGCGGGTGTGCGTCGCCGCCATCTCGGAGATGGTCGCGAAAGCCGCGGGGCCGAGCTTCTCCTGGAGTCGCTTCAGCACGTCAGCGTGCGGAACCTTGCCGTGGTGGTGAAGATGCGATTGAAAGTCGGCGATCATGTTCTTGGTGACGTCCGCGGCGACCATCTCGCAGGCCTTGGGGAAGGTGTCGTCAAACGCGACCTTTGCAGCGGCCTCTTCCACCGTTACCATCGTGCCCTTCGCGGCCCAAGATTCGATGAGCGAGCCCATCGCGTCGTTGGGCTTGGCGATCAGCTCAGCCTTGCGTGCCGCGATCATGGGGGCGTGGACGGCTGGCGTGTGTCGGGTCTGGAGTTCGAGGATGCGAGCGTCGACCGCCCCGACGTAGGGGGACACGCCGCTGTAGGCGTTCATCAGAAAGATCTTGCGGACGCCGCCGTAAGCGGGATACGCTCGCCGGACCTCAAGCCCATCGCCGGAACCGCCGGGCACCACCTGGGAATACTTGACGGGCTCGACGTAGCCGCGATTACCGATGTCGAGGAAGGTGAAGAAGAAGAAGATCGCGACGCCGAGGATCGTGAATCCGAAGATCACAGCATTGATCGGGTTGTCGTGCCGCAGGTGCATGAAGTACAACAGCACGAGGGTCGCCTTGATCGTTGCGATGCCCATCACCACAGCCACGTTCAACCAGTTGGGCAGAACGATGTCGAAGGTGTGCGCGATCCACTTCTCCGCCTGGGCCTGACCGACCGTCAGGATCGTGAAGAAGAGCAGGATCCCCAGGATGAACTTCAGCATAAACGCCGACGTGATGTGATGCACGTGAGGGGTCCCGCCGTGCGGATCGAGCTCGTTGAGTGCGTGTGCGTGGGCCATGGGTTGGTCTCGCGATCGTTGGTATCGTGCGTGGGTTTGTTCAGGAGGTCGCGGGCTGGTTCCGTTTCGGACTGGATCAGTGGATGAGGTACAGCAGTGGGAAGAGGAAGATCCAGATCAGATCGACCAAGTGCCAGTAGAGCGCCGAGTTCTCGACCATGGTGTAGTGCGTGGGGCCGTAGGCCTGCTTGCGCGACCGAACGTAGCACCAGAGCAGCATGCCGGCCCCGATGATGACGTGCAGAGCGTGGATCCCGGTCGCGCAGTAGTAGACGGACCACCACATCGGCTCGGCGGGGTTCTCGGAGAAGGGGTACGCGAACAGGCTGCCCGGGCGCTTCCCGACGGACCACTTGGGGTAGTACTCGAAGACGAACTTGATCGCGACGAACGCCAGCCCGCACACGATCGTGATGAGCAGGTTGCGACGCAGAGCCGCCTGCTGGTTGAGCTGGGCGTTGCGTACGGCGGTGGCCGCCGTGTACGACGAGATGAGCAGGACGACGGTGTTGAACGCCCCCCAACGCCAGTCGAGGAACTGCGATCCGTTGGCGAACGCGCCGGGATTCTTGGTGCGGAAGTAGATGTACGCGCAGAAGAGCCCTGCGAACAGCAACACTTCGGTCGCGAGGAAGAGCCACATCCCCGTCTTGCAGGCGTCAAACTCCTCGTCCTGCGTCCGGAAGTGATGGGCGTGCTTGTACTTCACGAACCCCGCGTTGGGGTCCACGTCGTGCCCCGGCCCATCGTGGCCGGGCGTGCCGTGAGAATGAATGTCAACCGTCGTCATGAAGCCTCCAAGGGGGGGGCAGAGGGGGCGGGGTGATCGTTCCTGTCTTCCTGCCGCTTCAACTCAAACTCAATTAGTGTGAACCGCGAACTCGGGCGACCTCGGCCTGATCGGGCATCGGCCAGTCCTTCGCGTCCCAGTGCGGCGGGACGGCCGTGTCGAAGTCATAGGGGCCGTGCTTCGCCATCGGCTCATGGTCGAAGTTGTGCTCGGTGGGCGGGGATGCCGCTTCCCATTCAAGAGTCATCGCGCCCCACGGGTTCTCCTTGGCCTTCTCCCCCGCTGCGAGCGAGTGCAGGAAAACCGCCAGATGTGTGAGAAACCCTGCGAATAGGAGCCACGAGCCAAAGGTCGAGACGATGTGGAGCGTCCGGAACTCATCGGGATACCCCGCGTAACGGCGGGGCATGCCTTGGGTGCCCAGAAAGAACTGCGTGAAGAAGGTCAGGTTAAACCCGATAAACACCAGCAAGGCACCGACGTTCGCCCAACGCTCGCTGTACATCTTCCCGAACATCTTGGGCCACCAGTGGTGCAGACCGGCCATCATCCCGATGATCGTCCCGCCCATCATGACGTAGTGGAAGTGGGCCACGACGAAGTAGGTGTCGTGGAGGTGCAGATCGGTCGAGAGGGTCGCGAGGGGAAGCCCCGTGAGCCCGCCGATGGCGAAGAGGAACAGGAAGATCATCGCGTACAACATCGGCGTCGTCAGGGCGATGGAGCCCTTGTACAGGGTCGCGATCCAGTTGAAGATCTTGACCGCGGTCGGGATCGCCACGAGGAACGTCAACGCCGAGAAGACGATCGACCCGATCTCGGACATGCTCGCGAACATGTGGTGACCCCACACGATGAACGCCACTCCAGCGATGCCTAGGGAAGCGAGCGCGATCGCTCGGTACCCGAAGATCGGCTTGCGGCTGTGCACCGCGATCACGTCGGAGATCACGCCCATCCCGGGCAGAATCATCACGTACACCACAGGGTGGCTGTAGAACCAGAAGAAGTGCTGATAGAGGACGGGGTCGCCGCCGAGCGCGGGATCAAAGATGCCGACGCGGAAGAAACGTTCGAACAGCAGCAGGGCCAGCGTGATGCCGATGACCGGCGTCGCGAGCACCTGGATGATCGCGGTCGCGTAGATGCCCCACACGAACAGAGGCATGTCCCACCAGCCGACGCCCGGAGCCCGCAGCTTGTGCACCGTCACGACGAAGTTCAGCCCCGTCAGAATCGAGCTGAACCCGAGGATGAACGCCGCGGAGATCATGTAGACCACGCGCCAATGCCCCGCGTCCGTTGTCGTGGAATACGGCGTGTAGAACGTCCAACCTGTGTCGACACCGTGGTACAGGATCGCCAGCACACCGAAGACCGATCCTGTCAGGTACACATACCAGGAGAGGAGATTCAGCCTCGGGAACGCGACGTCCTTGGCGCCGATCATGAGCGGCAGGAAGAAGTTTCCCAGCGACGCGGGAATACCCGGGACGATCACCATGAACACCATGATCGCGCCGTGCATCGTGAAGAGACGGTTGTAGATGTTGTTCGACTTGGCGATATCCGAGACGATCACACCCTGCTCGTTCTTGACACCCGGATCAAACATAAGCCCGCTGGTCACGGTCTCGCCCGCCGCGTTGGTGCTGACGCGTGGCGGCTCCCACAGCTCAAGCCGCAGGAGGAGCGCCGCCACACCGCCCAGAAAGAACAGGAAGAGAATGGCGGTGAGGTACATCACCCCGAGTTTCTTGTGATCGACAGTCGTGGCCCAGTCCTTGATCGTGGCCCACGCGCTGCCCCTGCCTTCAAGGTAAGACCCGTGGTGTTCGCCGCCGTGAGCGTCCGCATGACCGCCGTGGGGGTGACCGTGGACGCCGGTGTTCTGATTGATCGTGCTCATGAGTGAAACCTGTCTTGAACGAATGTGCTCGGCGTGACTCTAACTCTTTCGTCAGTTACTTCTTGGGTTCGGCAGCGGGTGCTTCGGCGGGCTTGGCCGCATCCGCAGGCTTGGCCATCGCATCGCCCGGTGCCGCTGCGGGTGTCTGGGTTTCGAACTTCTTGTTGGCTCCGCCCTGTTCCTTCCAGTTCTCCGCGACCCACTCGGACTTCATAAACGCGATGATCGCGTTGATGGCCTTGTCATCTAAGACCCCCAGGTACGAGGTCATCTGGACCCCTTCAAAGCCCGCGACGGTCTTGGCCTGCGGGTACCAGATGGACTCGCGGATGTAGTCGTCGTCGACCTTGACCTGCGTGCCGCCGCTCATGGTGTGCGTGGCGCCGTAGATGTTCTTCCAGGACGGCCCGGTTCCCTTCGAACCGTCGATGCTGTGGCATGAGATGCAGTTGCGCTCCCAGAGCTTCTGCCCACGGGCCGCCGGCGCTTCCGCGGAGTCCGACTTCGCAACCCATTCCTCGAACTTCGCCTTGGGGATCACGCGGATGATCGCGGCCATCTCCGAGTGGAAGTCGCCGCAATACTCCGCGCAGAACACCCAGTGGTCCACGTGAGGCGTGCCGTCCATGAAGGACCACGCCGGGTTGTCGTCCTTCTCCATCCGGTTCGCGTCCGACGGGATCTGCTGGCTCTCGAACCAGTACGTCGTGTACCGATTCGGCAGAACGTCGATCTTCGACCGGAAGTCGGGCACGTAGAAACTGTGCATGACGTCCTTGCTCACCATCTTCATGCGAACGGGCGTCCCCTCGGGGATGAAATAGATCGGCACCGGCTTGGACGACAGCACGTTCGCCTTGGTCGCGTGAGTCGCGCTCGCTCCGGTCGGATAGTTCAAGGTCCACGACCACTTCTGCCCGATCAGGTCAATCTCCAGAGCGCCCGACTTGGGCACCAGCATGCTGCTGTACCCCTTGAATCCCATCACGAACAGCACCACCAGCAGCAGCGAGGGCCCGACGGTCCACGCGATCTCGATGTTCGTGTTGTGCGCCGGGCTCACTGGGGTCGCTACGCCCTCGCGGCGACGATACTTCCACGTGAAGTAGAGCATGAGACCCATCAGCAACACAAACCAGAAGATCGACAAGTACAGAATGAACATGAACGCGATGTCCGTCTCGGTGCCCGACGTCGATCCGGTCGGATTCCGCAGCCACGTCTTGAAGAACGGCCACGACGACACGTCACCCAGGATCGTCGTCGGAATTGCACTCGATATTGTCGTCGTCATGTCGTTCACCATCGTGTTTACGCCTTAGGTCCTTCCCACCGACATCGGAGCCCCGACGGGTGCCCCACCGCCAACCGATCCTGACTTCTTCGCCTCCGCAAGGCGCCTGGCCTTGAGACGCTCCGTGAACAGCATCACCCCGATCAACCCGCCCAGCCCGAGCATCGTCAACACCCCGCCCACCTGCATCACCCGGAACGCGCTGAGCGTGTACATGCCCATCTTCGGATCAAACATGTAGCAGAATATCAGGAACTGATCCTCGAGCGAGGGCGTGATCGTCCCCTTGCCCGCATCCAGCAACGCCAGACGGAGTTGCAAGGCTGTGTGCCCGAATCCGTACAGGTACCGCGAGATCTTTCCGTCCGGCGTCACCATGAAGAAAACCACCGGGTGGGCGAAGTCCGTTCCCCCGTTGATCGCTGAATACTGGAACCCAAGCGCGTTGGCGAGTTGACGCGTCGTCCCTTCTTCGTGAAGGAAGAACTGCCACCCGCTCGCGACCGGCTCGGAGTCGCCGCGGTTGTAGCCCATGAGCGAAGCCTTCTTCTGGTTCTGAGCCGCGTACTTATCGTCGCGCGGATCGAAACTGAAGGTCAGCACATTGAAATCCGTCCCCGCGTCAAGCCCCTGGATATCCCGCACGCACTGGTTGACCGTGTTCAGCAAGGCCGAACACACCACCGGGCACCTGTAGTACACCAGAGCGACGATCGCGGGCTTGCCCTGGATTTCCGTGCCATCCGGAGCCTTGCGGGTGAAGAAACTGCCCAATTGGCGACGCTCACCCTCGCCGTTCGTGAACGAGAGCTCCATGGGGAGGATCGCGCCGAGTTTCTCGTCGACCTTCAGCCCAAGTTCGCTCGGCTTGGTCCGAGTGATGTCGCGAAGTTCCGGGCCGCCGTCGATCACGGGTGTCGGCTGCGCATCCTGAGAGGCGACCGAAAGCCCCGTCCCAAACCCGTGCGCGAGCGCGACGAGAGCGACCGTCGGCAAACGCCGACCGATCCACTTCGCCATGTCACGCATCGCTTTCATCTCGTTCTTTCTTGGTGACCTACTTCGCCGCTTGCTTCGAGGATGCCCCGTACCGCTTGAGAACCCGCTCCTGGGCCATCTCGATGGGAACATGAACCGTCGCGGAGTCCACCCAGCCGTATCCGGTCATTCGCGACTTCGTGCCTTCCCGATACCCGACGTAGTCAGCGGACAAATCCTGGTCGGCCCGCTCGCGCCGCAGCTTGTCGATGTGGTGATTGAGGTAGAGCATCGTCACCGCGACCAGCCCCAGGGTCGCGACGATGATCAGCACCAGACCCTTGGCCATCACCGCGATCGACGTGGTTCCCGCGTGCTCTTCCTGCGGAAGGCCCTCGGAAGGATCGTGATGGTGCCACGCATCCGCGTGACCCCCACCACCATGACCCGCTGCATGTCCGTCATGTCCGCTGCTCATAAACCCTCGCCTTCGGGCATCCGCCCGCTGAATCCTAAGTGAGTTCGTCCTGTCAGAAGAGAAGGATTACTGTCTGACAACAAATATACGTTCGTTCTTTGTTCGCCTACACGTAGTTTTTGTGCTTCAGGGCCTCTTTCATGCGGGCGTCCTGGAGGGGCACCAGCGGCCCGGAAGCCACCTTCCGAACGAGCAGCCCGATAAAGACGAGCATCACGCCACCGGTCCCGGCCAGGTCGATCAGCCAAGCCCCGGTGCCGGGAATCGAATCGCTCGGCTGACCCGCGTACACAGCGGGGCGTACCACGAAGACCATGTCCATGACCTGCATGAAGATCAGCCAAGCGCCCATGAGGAGCATGGCCTTATAGTTGCGCTTGAAAGGCCTGAAAATCACGATCAAGAAGGGCACCACAAAGTGCCCGAACGCGAGGAGCGTGAAGACCTTCTCCCACCCGCCCTGCTTGCGGTAGATGTAGAACGCGGTCTCTTCCGGAATGTTGGCGTACCAGATCAGGAAGTACTGGAAGAACGCGATGTACGCCCAGAAGCACGTGAACGCGAAGCACAACTTGCCCATGTCGTGGAAGTGTTCTTCCGTGACGACGCCCTGGTTCTTCCCGCGGAGCCTGAGCACCGCGTGGATCATGACCGCCGCGGTGGTTGCGGTGAACGCGGCGCCCGAGAAGTAGTACACGCCCCACATCGTGCTGAAGAACGTGTAGTCCATGCTCTTGAGCCAATCGAACGCGGCGAACGCGATCGTCAGCGCGAAGACGATCATGCCGGGAGCGGAGATGAACCTGGCGGAGGCGGCGTACTTCTTGTCGCCGGTCTCGTCCATCTTCTTGCTCGCGTTGACCATCAGTTGCGACAAGATGATCCATGCCATCCCGAAAAGCACGGCGCGGCCCATGAAGAACGGGATGTTCAGATACGCGGCCTTCTTGTTGAGGAGATAAACCTCGTCGGCGTTCATGCCCATCCAGGGGAAAAGCGTGACGGCCTTGTTGTCCTTCTGAAGGATCGACCAGCCGATGGTGATCGCCAGGAAGATCAGAGGCACCCAGACGAGCGAGGCGAGATTCTCGAACTGCCGACGCACGGTGCCGGTCCAGCCCGCGTTGACCAGATGGAAGACCATGCAGAAGAAAAGCCCGCCCAGGCTTGCAGCCAGAACGGTGACCGCGCCGACGTGGACGCTCGCCAACGCGTGCTTCATCACGACGTTGCCGCCCATCATCCCGGGCAGAAGGAACGCCACGACGACCCCCACGATGCCCAGCACCATGAGGACGCTTGAGATCATCCCGCCCGCACCAGCGGCGAATGTGATGTTGTCAGCCCGCATCGCCGGGAACTTGGCAGCCCAGGGCGAACGTCCGGCGCGAACATCGTCAACAGAAAGTTGGCTCATTATTTGCCTCCCGTGGTGCTCGGCGTCCCGGCGGCGGGTACCGAGACTGGAGTTGCGGCCGGAGTTGGGGCCGGAGTTGAGGCCGGAGTCGCTGCGGCCGCAGGGCGGCTCGCGTTCAATTTGTCCTGCTGATCCTTCGGCAGCTCACCCAGCGGCACCGAACGCGCTTCCTGCAACACTCGGAGCCACGCCACCACCGCCCACGTGTCGCGCGAAGACAGGGCGTGGGCGTAGCCGGGCATCTTCTGTGCTTTGCTCGCGTCATACATGCCCTGGCGGGCGACGTAGTACAGGTACCCGTCCTTGCCCTGCAGCTTGGTCATGTCGGTGTACGGGGCGGCCAGCAGATTGCGTGCTCCGCCGACCCAGCCGGTCGTTCGGGCCGGATCGCCGACGATCCCCTTGCCATCACCTTCGTACCCGTGGCACGCGGCGCAATAGATGTTAAAGCGTTCCTCCCCGCGGAGGAGCAGTTCCTGATCCACGCGAATCGGGATCCGGTCCACGACCTTCTCGAACACCTTGCCGGTCGCGTCGTACACGGTCACGCCCGAGGGGTCGATCTTCGGTACGGCGCCCTGATAGATCTCCCACTCATCACGCAGCAGATCCTGACGCTGACCGTGGAACGTGGCGTACCAGTCCGGCTTGCCGATCAGAACGTCTCGGCTCACGTTGTGACGCCCGTACGCCACCGTGTTCGGCACCGAGGGCCTCATCGACCGCTTGTCCTCGAAGAAATCGGTCTTCACCTGAGGCTTGTGCTTGGGCGAGTCGTCCATGTCCGGAAAGAACTGTCTCGGCGGCTTGTCGCCCCGATCTCCCTGACAACCGGCGAGCCCCGCCACGACCGCCGCCGCACCCGCGAGGGTCAGCAAGAGCGTCGAAATGTGCTGCGTGTTCTTCATGCGTCACTCACTATCTTCGTTCAAGAGGCCCAGCCACATCGGGCCAATTCCATCCCGGAAACCGTGTCGTCTGCCGTCCGATCCGCGTCATTCGTCTTCAACGAGATCGATGTTGTACCCGTGGTTCTTCTTGAAAATCCCCTTCACCGTGTCGGGGTCGAACTTCGGATCGCTCGCCTCGATGCACACGACAAATTTGTCGTCGCTGGTGAGCAGGAACGCTTCCTTCTTCATCAGCGGGTGATGGTGCCTCGGCAGGCCGTTGAGCGCCAGCATCCCGATGAGCGACGCGAACGCCGCGAAGAGCACGCTCACCTCGAACATGATGGGCACGAAGGACTCCCAGCCACCCTCGGTCAGGCTGCCGTAGGGCTTGCCCTGGGTGACCAGTTGGTACCCCACGTTGGAGCCGTACCACTGGAGGAGGTACCCGCACGTCACGCCGACGATCGCGGCCGCACCGACGATCAGCGGCAGCTTGGTTCGCGTGATTCCCATCGCCTCGTCGATCCCGTGGATGGGGAAAGGCGAGTAGAGGTCCCACTTGGTGTACCCTGCGTCGCGGATTTTTTCCGCCGCGTGATACACGTCCGCCGGGGTGGCGAACTCCGCCATGATCCCGAAGATGGGCTCGCCCTTCTCGGTCACGAACTGCTTGGACGTCGTCGCTGAACTCATGGTTGATCCGCTCATGGGTTAGTGCCCCTTCCCGTGATGGTGGTCGTCGTGACTGTCGTGCCCATGCCCATCGCCATGTCCGTGCGGGTCCGCCTGAGGCATGACCGCCTTGAGTTCCGCCATCGCGAAGACGGGGATGACTCGCAAGAACAGCAGGAACAAGGTCAGGAAGATCCCGAAGGTTCCCGCGAACGTCATGATGTCGACGAACGTCGGGTGGAACATGTGCCATTCGCCGGGCAGCCACGCACGGTGGAGGCTCGTCACGATGATCACAAACCGCTCGAACCACATCCCGATCGTCACGAACGACGCCACGATGAAGATCACCAGCGGGCTCTGCCTCATCGCCTTGAACCAGAACAACTGCGGCGAGATCACGTTGCACGAGATCATCGTCCAGTAGGCCCACCAGTACGGCCCGAACGCTCGGTTGAAGAACACGTCGATCTCGAACTGGTTCGCCCCGTAGTACGCGATGAAGAACTCCATCGAGTACGCGAACCCGACGATCGAGCCCGTCAGCAGAATGATCTTCGCCATGTTCTCCAGATGGCGGAGCGTGATGAAATCCTTCATGTTCGGGTACAGCTCGCGGCACGGGATCAGCAGCTGAAGCACCATCGCAAACCCGCCGAACACCGCGCCCGCCACGAAGTAGGGCGGGAAAATCGTCGTGTGCCAGCCCGGCACCTGACTGGTTGCGAAGTCCGTCGCCACGATCGAGTGCACCGACAAGACGAGCGGCGTGCTCATGCCCGCGAGCATCAGGTACGCGGCCTCGTAACGGTGCCAATGCCGGCTGCTGAACCTCCAGCCGAGCGCCAGGAATCCGTACGCGTACGCCCGGATCACATCGATCTTCACCGGCACGAACGGCGCGACCGTCTGGCTGCTGAGCCCCTTGCGCAGACGCAGAATCGCGCGGTCACGAAGCGTCGCGAGGTCCGGCACCATGCCCATGTACCAGAACAGCGCGGACACCGTCCCGTACGTCGAAACCGCGAACAAGTCCCACAGCAGCGGCGACCGGAAGTTCGGCCAGATCGCGTTGCTGTTGGGAATCGGGAACATGAACCACGCCAGCCACGCACGCCCGACGTGGATGCCGGGGTACGTCGCCGCGCAGATGACCGCGAAGATCGTCATCGCCTCGGCCGCACGGTTCACCGCCGTACGCCATTTCTGCTTGAACAGACAGAGGATTGCGGAGATCAGGGTTCCCGCGTGGCCGATACCGATCCAGAACACGAAGTTCGTGATGTCCCACGCCCAATCGACCTGGTTCGTCTGCCCCCACACACCGACGCCGGTGATGATGAGATACAGGATCATGACCGTGCCGAGCGCGGCCAGCCCGTTGACCATACCAAACACAGGCCACCACCACTTGCCCGGCGCATTCTCGGTATAGCCACAGATAATCTCGGTGACTTCCTTGAATGATCGGTTGTTCAAAACCAGCGGAGCGCGAACCTCCACGTCATCAATGAGGGACCCGTCGCCCGTTCCCTCGGGAACAGCCATCGGCCTGTTCGACGGGTCAAGCCCGGCCAGCCGTCTCGCGTTCGCTTCGTCAGGATGCATCGTGCTCACGCCAAACCTCCAGTCAACACCGTCAGGCTCGCGCGGTACCCGCGATCCTCAGCCCGCTTGGCCGGATCAAACCCCGCCGCCGAGTGCTTGTGCTCTCCCGGACCGTGATCGTGCCCCTCATGATCATCCTTGTGCCCGCCCTCGTCGTGGCCGCCGTGATGGAACGGGTCCTCCCACGATTCCATCCGCTTCTTCCCCGCAGGCGTCCTCGCCAACAGGGCCGCGTTGGGGTTACGGATCTTGATCATGTGGCTCGTGCGAGGCCGGGTCAGCAGGTACCCGAGCAACGCGTACGACCGCGCGTCCGCCCGCGTGTTGGAGACCTTGCTGCCGATCCGCTTGGTGCCCGTCTCGCTGGTGTATTCCTTCGAGTCCAGGATGTCGCCGAACACGATCGAGTTGCTCGGGCACGCCTGCTGGCAGGCGGTCTCGAAGAACCCGTCGGGGATCAGGTTGCGGTCCGCCGCGGGGAAGACCTCGCTCGTGTTGATCTCGATGCGGGCCTGATTGATCCGCTGCACGCAGTACGAGCATTTCTCCATCACGCCTCGGCTCCGCACCGTGACGTCCGGGTTCTTCTGCATCCGCTCGATCTCCGCCAGCTTCTCGCGAAGGCGCGGCGGGATGAGGTTCGTGTTGAGCTTTCCGTTCTTGGTCGAGCCGGTCAGGCCCGAGTTGTCGTTGGGCAGGTACTTCACCACCGCCTCGACCTTGTCCTTCCCGAAGTATTCGCCGCCGAACTTCGCGGTGCCGTAGTCGAAGAAGTTGAACCGCCGAACCTTGTACGGGCAGTTGTTCGCGCAGTACCGGGTTCCGATGCACCGGTTGTACGCCATCGCGTTCATACCGTCGTGCGTGTGCACCGTCGCGTTGACCGGGCACACCGTCTCGCACGGGGCGTACTCGCAGTGCACGCAAGCCACGGGCTGGTGGAGAATCTCCGCCGGCTCGTTCATCATCTCGATCGCGTCGCCCTCGTTGTACCCCGTGTAGTACCGGTCGATGCGGATCCACGTCATCTCGCGGCCCTTGGCCGTCTCTTTCTTGCCGACGATGGGGATGTTGTTCTCAGCCTGGCACGCGATCGTGCAGACGCCGCACCCTGTGCAGGACGACAGATCGATCGTCATCCCCCACTGCGGGCCCTTGCTGAACTTGCTGTTCTTGCCCGCGTCCTTCGCCGAGGCGTTGTACGGGTGGGCATAGATCGACAGGTTCGGCGGCATGTGCGACAACTCGCCCAGTCGCTCGGCGAAATTCAACTTCTCCGTGACCGGGACGCCCCCGCTTTCCTTGTACATCTCATGCTGCTGAGAAATCACCTCGTCCGCGTAATGCGCGAACGCGGGCAGGTCCACCGCGCGAACGATGCTCGTCCGCCCTTCCATCGACCAGTGGTTCTGCGTGCTGGCGATCCAGTAGTCGCCCTCGACCTTCTTCGCCGTGGCACCGCTCAGATACCCCGCCGCGCCGCCGCGAAGCGGGTAGACGTTGAACCCGACCTCGTCGCCGACCAGCCCGCACGCGGTCCGGCCGTAGCCGTACTTCACAATCACGGTGTCGTCGGCCATCCCCGGAAGGACCCACACGGCGCACTTGATCGTCCGCCCGCCGACGCTGATCTCGGCCATGTCCGCCGCGGGCCACTTCTCAGCGGTGTAGCGGTTGTACTTGGGGTTCTCAGGCCAAAGCCCGAGTTTGACCGCCGTCTTCGGGCTCATGAGCGCCGGGTTATCCCAACACACCATCGTGCCCATCTCGGGCAGTTCCTGCAGCCACCCGACGTTCGCGTACCGGCCGTCGCCGATGTGCCCCGACGTGAACACGACATCGAGCGTGCCCGGCGTCGGGCCGGCGGGAACCTTCATCCCCGCGACCGCCTTGGCGATCTCGCTGAGCTGAACGTCCTTGACCCACGTCGGCGCACCCTGCCCCTGCAGCACGCCGTCTTGGAGCGAACGACGGAACCGACGCTCGAACCCGTCCTCGGGCTCGGTCGGGCTCGAACGCTTGGCCATGTCACGCCAGACGCTGCGAACGATCTTGTACCCGTCCGGACGCTTGTCGCCCGCCAACATCGCGAGCAACTCGATCTCGCTCAACGCCTGCATCGGGCGGTCGCTCTCCGCGAGCTTCCGCTCGGCTTCCGTCAGCTGAGGCCCGAACAGTGGCGCGATCATCGGCTGCGTGATCGAAAGTGTCCCGTCATTGCTGACCGTGTCGCCCCACGATTCGAGATAGTGGCACCCGTTGAGAGTCCATGTGCTCGCCGCGGCTGTCTCCGTCTGCGGCACGCTCATGCACACCGTCGCGGCCACCTTCGCGTACGCCTCGGCGAACTTCAGATCCGACGGCGCGTCGTACACGGGGTTCGCGTCGATCACAACGAGCGTCTGGATGGAGCCCGCCGCCATCTTCGCGGTCAGAGCGGTCAGGCCTTTCAGGCTGTCGCTGGCGTGCTCGGTGTCCATCGGCTGGTACTTCACGAGCGTGCCGAGCGTCCCCAGGCAGTGATTCAAAGCGTGGCAGAGAGCATGGACTTCCGCCGGCATCGTCCGTCCGGCCAGCACGACGCCCGCGCCCTTGTTCGCCGAGTCCAGCAGGTCCTTGCCCGCTTCCTCGATAAACGCCTGGTCCAGCATGTCGCCGCCGGGCACCTGCACCGCGTTGATCGCCGCGACCAGCGCCTCGGTGCCCGCCGTGCCGGACTTGCTCACGACGAACTTCGCCAGTTCAACCGCAAGCCCGATGATCCGCGAGGGCGCGAGACGCACGCGGTGGTCCGCCTGCCCGCCCGTCAGCGACATCGAGCACTCCGCCACGTACAGACGGCTCATCGCGAACTCGGGAATGTCATGCCCGTGCGAATCCCTGACCATCTTCCCCGTCTTGGTCGGCTGACGCGTCGCCGCGAACTCGCGGGCGTTGGCCAACTGCCCGGGATCGTTCGACAGGAAGTCCCGATCGAGCGACACGATGACCTTCGCCTTGCGCAGGCTCAGAACTTCGCGCATCGGCGCACCGAAAGTCGTCGCGGTCCCGTCGATCTGCCCTCGCACCTCCGTCGGGTCCCACGCGACCCAGGACGCCTTGGGATACTTGCGCATGATGCGGTCTCGCATCGCGTCACGCGAGGGGCTGGTCTTCTTGTCGACGATGAACGCCAAGCCCTCGCTCGCAGCGCCCTCATGCTTCTTGAAATGCTCGCCCGCCCACGCTGCAACATCGTCCCACGACGCCTCTTTCCCCGTCGTCTTGTAGAACGGGAACTTCAGGCGATCCGGGTCGTAAAGCCCCAGAATGCTCGACTGCGACTGCGCCGTGCTCTTCCCCATGTTGTTCGAGTGCATCGGGTTGCCCTCGACCTTCGTCGGGCGACCCTCGTGCGTCTCGATCAGCAATCCCTCAGCCCCGCCACCCGGCAGCGGCATGCTCGTCGCGTAGAACAAAGGCTTGCCCGGCACGATGTCCTCGGGCACGTTCTTGCTGAACGGGAGAATCTTGTGGTCGGGACGACGGCAACCCGGAATCGTCGCCGCTCCCGCGAGCGCGAGCGACGCGCCCATCAGCGTCATGAATGAGCGACGAGAAGTCGTGAGCAGTTCCGACGCGCCCGTCGGAAACTCCCGCTCGACAAAGTCGCGGAACCCCGGCGTGTCCGCAAGCTCCTCGCCGCTTCGCCACGCGGTCATCCCGTTCACCGACCCCGCCAGCGAGCGCTTCCGCTCGATCAGCGCAGCCTTCCCGGGCATCTGCTTGGGACCTTCGTGCATCGTCGACGGACATTGATCGATCGTCATCGTGTGTTCCTGCTTCGCAAACCCGCCCCACCACACCGGCCCCGCCCGAGTCTCTTTGCCTTCAACGCAGCACGCGGCACGCCGCACGCAGCACGATTCCTCAGTAATGGCACGCTGCACAGTGCTCCGGCGGCGCCAAGTGCTTGTCGTCCGCGAGCTTTGTGCCCGCTTCCAACCCCGCCGCACCCTTCTCCTGACGTTCACGCAGGTGCTTCTCCACCCACGCCAACTGCGTCACCTTGTCCTTCTCGACAAGATGCGGCGCCGAGTTGCGGTGGCAGTCCAGGCACCAGCTCATGCTGAGCGACTCCACCTGGTGGACAACAGGCATGTTCTGAATCTCGCCGTGGCACGAGTAGCACGACACGCCCGCGTTGATGTGCGCGTTGTGCGGGAAGTTCCGCACGTAATCCGGCACCTTGTGAACCCGGCTCCATTCCACCGACGCGTCCGCTTCGTACGCGACACGCAGGAAATCAGTCCTCGTCTTGTGACTCGGCTTCTCCGCCAGAGCCTTCAGTCGACCCTCGGCGTGACACCCGATGCAGGTCGCCACGTTCGGAATATTCGCTTCGGCACTCTCCTCCACCTTGGTGTGGCAGTACCGACAGTCAAGCCCCAGCTTGCCCGCATGGATCTGGTGGCTGAAACCACCGCCCGGTTGCGCGGGTTCATACCCAACCGCCCAGTACTTCGGCGTGAAGTAGTACCAAACCCCACTCACCACCGTCACCGCCGCACACAGGCCCCCCACCGCCATCACGGTGGGAAACGCGTTAAACCACTTCGGAAAGAGGAGCGACACGGGACCTCCCGGAAATTCTGCGACCACTCGAAACTCTTCAATTCAGGCCAGATGGTAATCGGACCTGAAACCAACAGCAACCAACCGATTCAGACCTTCACGGACATCGGTCCCCAACGGTTGGCGACACAATATTCTCGTTGTACCAGAATTTCTCTGCTCTTGGCGTACGATTGACCCTCCGAAACCTATCAACAGCCTAAATGATACTGAGAATCGTTCCCATTTACTGAACCACTGCTCATCCAGAATCCAACACGCTTCGAAGCTTCGACAGACGAGCCGCACCATGCATACCACCCGTTCAGGCATCTGCTGGGATCTTCTCACCACCGGCTTCGCCGCCACGATCGCCATGTGGGTCGTGTGGTTTGTCGTTCACCACCCCGCCGTTGCGCTGACGTCGAGCGCGTCCGGGCCGATCTTGCTGGCTGTCCAGTCCCTTGTTCTGGGCATTGTCTCGACCCGATGGATCGCCCCCGCGCGTCAGCCCACCACGATCATCGCTGCCACCGTGGGGGCGGGGGTCCTCTCGGGGACCATCAACCTCGCCTCGATGGGCTCCATGCTCGTCCCCCAGGCCGACCCCTCGGCCGGGCTGGCGGCCGATGTTGCCGCTCAGAACCACCCCTCGACGTTCTTGATGCTCGCTGGCTATCTCGGGCTGTCCGCGGTGATGGGGCTTTTCGGGGGAATCGCCGCCTCCTACATCCCCACGCAGGTCTCTGTGTCCACAAAGGAGGACCGGCTCCGCCGCATGGCCTTGCTCGCCCTGGCCGCGACGCTCCCCCTTCTGCTGCTGGGCGGCCTGGTCACCAGTTCTCTCGCGGGGCTGTCCGTCCCAGACTGGCCGGGGACTTACGGCGGCAACATGTTCCTCTACCCCATCAGCCTCATGGCGAGCGAGAAGCACGTTTATCTGGAGCACAGTCATCGCCTGTTTGGTGCGCTTGTCGGCATGACATCCATCGCGCTGCTCGCGACGACGCTCGCCCTTGAGTCCCGCCGGTGGATGAAAGCCTGGGCCGCCGCCATCTTCGTTCTGGTCTGCGTTCAAGGGCTTCTCGGCGGATTCCGCGTCACCGAATCGAGCACCCTTCTCGCTCTCGCGCACGGCGTGCTCGCCCAGATCGTCTTTCTGATGATGGCGATGTTCGCCGCGTACACGACCAGCGCCTTCGCCCAAGGACCGTCCACTCAGGATCCCGCAGACCGTCGGAGGCGAATCCTCACGACCGCCCTCCTGCACTCGCTTCTGCTCCAACTCGCCCTGGGAGCGGCGTACCGGCACACAGGCTCCGCGCACATCCTGTACACCCATATCGCCTTGGCGTTCCTGGTGGTGGTCGTCGGCATGGTCGCTGGGATGGCCGCGAACAGCCGCTCAGGCCCGGTCGAGGCGTTCACGCTCTGGTTTCGCAGGACGGGAACGGTCGTTGTCGCGGTTGTCGCTCTGCAGTTCATCCTCGGGTGGGGCGCTTGGGGGGCCAACCCCCCAAGCGAGTTCAGAAGGGTCCCGAAGACGGGCGAGCTGGCTTCGACGGTCCCGGTCGCGACGTGGAAGGTCGCGGTCCGCACGGCCCACCAGGCAAACGGTGCTCTCTTGATCGCGTCTGCTGGGGTTTTGTTCGTATTGGTCCGGCGGATCGGGCGCGACGGAACCGGCGTTGGGCGAGCGACCAAACCCGTGCCAAGCCCGCTGGCTGCGGCTACTGGCTGAGATGGCCCTTGCGTTTGGAGCTGGTCCGATAGATACTGTGCCAGTCGCTCGACATTTCAAGAGTGTCGGATGCAATCCGCGCGGACCGATCCCGTTCAACAGAAGTGAAGTGACCGCATGCGTCGACCAAGGCAGGGAGGCACAACGATGACCGTTCAGCCCGAAGCAAGTCCGAAGAAAGCGACACCCCGGTCAAACGGGATCGTCGCCTCGATGTCGCCGATCGCGGCTGACAAGTTCGGGTACGACCAGGCGCGGCATCTGCTGTGGCGTGCCGGGTTCGGCGGCACGAGCACGCAGATCCAGACGCTCGCGGGTTGGGGGCCCGAGAAGGCTGTCGACTATCTCCTGAACTACGACAAGGTGAACACCGACTCGGTCCAAGCGGACACGTTCGACAAGGACATCATGCGTCCGTACACGGACGAGGAGCGCAAGTTGCAGGCCGATGCCCGGCGTGCACGTGACGAAGAGAAGCTGGAGATGCTCCAGCGTGAACGGCAGATGCGTGAACGCCGCGACCGCTCGCAGATGAACGAGGTTCAGAAGTGGTGGCTCAAGCGGATGATCGAGACCCCTCGCCCGCTCGAGGAGAAGCTGACGCTCTTCTGGCACGGGCACTTCGCGACCAGCTACCGCACGATCGAGAACAGTTACCACATGTTCCTGCAGAACCAGACGTTCCGCAAGAACGCGGTGGGCAACTTCGCGGACCTTCTGTTCGGCATCATCCGCGACCCAGCGATGATCGCGTACCTTGACAACAACGACTCACGCAAGGGCAAGGCCAACGAGAATCTTGCCCGCGAGATCATGGAACTCTTCAGTCTGGGGATCGGCGCCTATTCCGAGAAGGACATCAAGGAGGGTGCCCGGGCCCTGACGGGCTACACGTTCAACGACGACACGTTCGTCTTCCAGAAGAACAACCACGACGAGACCGCCAAGACCATCATGGGACGCAGCGGGAACTTCGACGGGGATGAGTTCGTCAAGATCATCCTCGAGCAGCCCGCGTGCAGCAAGTTCATCACGCGGAAGCTGTACCACTTCTTCGTCCGCGACCTGCCGCCGCTCGAGCGTGCGGAGGACCACCTGCTGGATTCCGGCATCAAGTCCGCGTTGAGCGACCTGTCCTCCACGTTCCTCCGAGGCAGGTACGAGATCAAGCCCGTGCTCCGCCGGATGTTCCTGAGCGAGCACTTCTACTCCCCGACGTTCATGAACGAGCAGATCAAGAGCCCGGTCACGCTGGTGGTCGGCGCCGTCCGCTCGATGAACACGCCGGTGCGAGACCTTTCGATCCTCAACGACGCGATGGACCTGATGGGGCAGAACCTGGGGTATCCGCCGAGCGTGAAAGGCTGGGACGGCGGGCGTTCGTGGATCAACACGAGCACGCTCTATGTCCGGCAGAACATCATGGCGTTCCTCCTGACGGGCAAACGTCCGAACGGGTACGACCCGTCTGCGGAGACGGAAAAATTCGAGCCGCTTGATCTGCTGTCTGAGTTGAAGAAGGCCGACCCGGCTGCGGCGAGGGACCCGCAGCGTGTCGTGGACTATCTGCTGAAACTGACCGTAGGCCGAACGCCGGCCCACACGCGCGAGCCGCTACTGGCCTTCCTCAAGGAGCACGACAATCAGCTCGAGGCGGACCATCTGCGGGGCGTGCTTCTGCTGATTACGGCGATGCCGGAGTACCAGCTGTGTTAGGTTTGGAGATTGAAATTTCAAATCTGAGATTTTGAGATGTGAAATCTGAAATTTGAAAGTAGAGATTGAAAGCGGTGTGTTTCGAGGTCGTCCATCCCCCCCGGCTTGCGCCAGGGGCTCTGAAAGAATCCCATGTCACACGAATCCAGTGTTTACTCCCGGCGTCTCTTCATGCGGAACGGGCTCGTGCTCGGATCCGCCGCGGTAACCGTCCCGGCGTTCATCAGCAACTCCGCCCAGGCGATGGTCCTCCGCATGATGGAAGCCGGCGTGACCAGCATCCCGGGCGTCCCCGACGACCGCATCCTCGTCGTCGTCCAGATGGGCGGCGGCAACGACGGTCTTAACACCATGGTCCCCTTCGGGATGGGCGAGTACTACAAGGCCCGGCCCGGCATCGGCGTCCCGGCGGATCAGGTCCTCAACATCGGCGGCGACGGCGTCGGGCTGCACCCTGCCCTGAGGGGAATCAAGTCCCTCTACGACGACGGGATGATGGGCGTCGTCCAAGGCGTCGGGTATCCCAATCCCAACCGGTCGCACTTCAAGAGCATGGACATCTGGCAGACCGCCGACATGAACGGCACCGGCGACGGGTGGCTCGGTCGCTACCTCGACGCGGAATGCTGCGGGTACGGGAAGGGCGAAAGCGGCAAAGCCGAAACCAAGAAGCCGACCGTCGTCGAGGGGATGCCGTGCGTGTCGATCGGGCGGACCGCGCCGCTCGCGCTCAACGGGCGTGCGGCCAAGCCGGTGAGCTTTGAGTCCGCCGATCTGTTCAAGTGGTCGGGCGAAGAGATCCACGAGTCGCTGAAGGACCCGTACCACGAGATGAATCGCCGCGGCGAGGCGCAGGGCGTCTCTGAGGACTCCAACGCCGCGTTCCTCCTGAGGACCGCGATGGACGCGCAGGTGGCCAGCGACACGATCCGCAAGGCTGTCGCGGCGACCCCGCTTGTGACTTATCCCAACTCGGGCATCGCCCGCGATCTGCAGATGGTGGCGAAGATGATCCGAGCCGGCCTCAAGACCCGAGTCTATTACGTCAGCCACGGCGGGTTCGACACCCACGCCGGTCAAGGCGGGGCCCAGGGGCGTCACGCCCAGTTGCTGACGCAGTGGGGCGACTCGATGAAGGCCTTCTACGACGACCTGAAGAAGCAGGGCAACGATCAGCGTGTGCTGACGATGAGTTTCTCCGAGTTCGGCCGCCGCGTCAGCCAAAACGCAAGCCAGGGCACCGACCACGGCACCGCCGCCCCGCTCTTCATGTTCGGCCCGATGGTCAAGGCGGGCGTGCTCAACCCGCACCCCTCGCTCAAGGACCTGGACCAGGGCGATCTCAAGCACACGGTTGATTTCCGCTCGGTTTACGCGGGTATCTTGGACAAGTGGCTCAAGGGAGACAGCAAGTACGCCCTCGAAGGGACGTTCAAGCCGTTTGAGGTGATGAAGAAGGTTTGAGGAGACACGGACCTTCGAGGACTCAGATCCGGCGTCCCAATCGCTTTGTGCCACCGCCCTACGCTGCGTTATGCCACGCTGCCCATGGGCCAAGGGCCCGTTGTACGAACATTACCACGACACCGAGTGGGGCGTCCCGGTCCACGACGATCGGACGCTGTTTGAGTTCCTGATCCTCGAAGGCGCCCAAGCGGGGCTGTCGTGGATCACGATCCTCAACAAGCGGGAGCACTACCGCGCGTGCTTCGCGGAGTTTGATGCGGAGAAGGTGGCGCGGTTCACGCCGGCGAAGATCGA
Source organism: Phycisphaera mikurensis NBRC 102666 (assembly GCA_943369765.1). Classification (GTDB taxonomy): domain Bacteria; phylum Planctomycetota; class Phycisphaerae; order Phycisphaerales; family UBA1924; genus UBA2396. The sequence continues at coordinate 96,485 of CALROI020000005.1, forward strand.
GAAACTGATGCTCGACCCGGGGCTGGTCCGCAACCGCCTGAAACTCAACTCTGCGGTGATCAACGCCAAAGCGGTGCTCGCGCTGCAGAAGTCCGGAACCAGGCTGGCGGACTTTCTCTGGGCGTTTCCTGACCCGACGGGGGCGCGAACGCCGATCGTCAATGACTGGTCCGAGATGAAGCGGGTTCCCGCGAGCACGCCGGTGTCTGTGGCGATGTCCAAAGCCCTCGCCAAGCGCGGGTTTAAGTTCATAGGCCCCACGATCATGTATGCGTTCATGCAAGCCACGGGGATGGTCAACGACCATCTGACGACGTGCCCGCGGCATGCGCAGGTTCGTCGCTTGACTCGGTAGCTTTGGGCTCGTGCGGCTCGATGTGGATCAGCACGCCCGCGACCTCGGGGATCGCTTGCCTGATGGCGGATTTGACCTTCCCGGAGATGATGTGCCCTTCGTGCACGGTGAGGTGTGGATCCACCTCGACGTGCATGTCGACCCAGTAGCGGGCCCCGCCTTTGCGAGCGTGGGCTTGCTCCACGTCGCGGACCCCTTCGACGGTCCGCGCGATCGCGGTGGCCCGCTCGGGAACGTCGCCGGGGCGTTCGTCGAGGAGCTCGGCCAGAGGCGGGCGGGCCAGCAGGACCGCGTTCCACACGATGACGCCCGACGCGAGAATGGCGGCCCAATCGTCAGCGGGCTCCCAACCCGGCCCGCCGACGAGGGCAATGGAGATGCCACCGAAAGCGGCGAGGGACGTGAGGGCGTCGGCCCGATGGTGCCACGCGTCGGTCTTCAGCGCGTCGCTCCCCTCCTCCTTCGCGACCCGCGAGGCCACGCGGAACATGGTCTCTTTCGACGCCACCACCGCGACGAGCACCAGCAGCGTCCACCAGGCTGGGGCGTGGTGCGGGGTGATGATCTCGTGGATGGACTTGGTGGCGATGCCGATGCCCGCGATAAGCAGAAGGCCCGACACCGCCAGGGATGCGAGTGCCTCGGCTTTGCCGTGCCCGTACGGGTGGTTCTCGTCGGGGGGTTTGGCGGCGACGCGGAGGCCGCCCCAGATGAGCGCGGAGCCGAGGATGTCTGAGAAGGACTCGATGGCGTCGGCGACGAGGGCGTAGCTGTGCCCGAGGATCCCTGCCATGAGCTTGGCGAAGGCGAGCGTGAGATTGACGCCGAGGCCGATGAGCGTCACTCGCATCATCCGACGGCTGGCGTGGTCAAGGTCTTTCGGCGCCTCCGAGGTCATGACGCATGGTAGCGAGAAGTCCGATCGATGCCGCGGCCGAAGTTTCGGCACCCGCAACCTGTCTCTTCGGAAGGGCTTCAGACCAACCCAGTACGCATCACATTCCGCTGGGGAAAAACATGATCGAAATCTGCCCGCCGCTGAGGCTGTAGGCCCCGCCTCCGCCGGAATGCCGCAGACGGACCTTAAAGCGACGCGTTCCAGCGGAGACGGGCATGATGTGTTCGAGCGGGACGTTTTGCCGCATGCCCACGTCAACGGCGCTCAGCGCTGGTCCGAGTTCAACTTTCGCATCCTTTGCCAGCACCTCAGCGCCCGTCGTCTCCTTCAGCTCAAGGAAAGCCTCACAACTGAACGGGCTGTCGGCGAAAATATACACATCCCAAGCGCAGAAAATCCGGATGAAACCATCTCCTGGTACGTTGATCGAAATGCTCTCCAAGAGGGTTGCAGAGTTACTGCGTAGAACGCTTGTCTGGATCGTGCTCGAGGCGAACGCGATCGCCGGCATGTTGCGTGCGGCGAGGTTGCCCTGGATGCTGACGTTGCCGTTGCCGTCGTCGAGGATGTTGCGGAACGATGGGGCGAGGCCGGTGTTCGTGAGGCTGCCCACACGCCCGGTGTTGTCCACTCCGAGCGCGGCTCGGAACCCGTTCGCAGGCACGTTGCCCCACCCGCTCGCCGACGGGTTGTACAGGCCGAGTTGGAGCGCGTTTCCCGATTGCTGGATGTAACCGCCGCCGACGTCGTTGATGTTGCGAATCGCGAACCGCGGGTCAGACGCAGTGAGATCGAGTTTGCCCGCGGGCGTGACGGTGCCGATGCCGATGTCGCCGTCGATGTCGAAAGCCATGCGCACACCGCCGGCGTTGCCGTCGCGGATCAGAAGCCTGCCCGGACCTTCGCCGTTCCCGCTACCGGTTGCGATCAGGCCCCACTCGCGCCCGCCCGCCGATGTGTTCGTCAGACGAAGCCAGGCCCCGCCGGTCGCACTGCCGGTCACCGTGAAAGGGAACTGCGCCCCCGTCGAGATCGTCTGGGCGTTGGTGAAGGTGTTTGCGTTTGCAAGCCTCGCGACGGTCGACGGGATGCGGCTGTCGGGCACCTGCCCCGAGACAAGCTGCCCCGCGTTGAGGCTCGTCAACCCGGAGCCGTCGCCCGCGAACGAGTTGTTCCCCGTGAACGCGTTCGAACCGGTCCACGTCTGGTTTCCGGCCACGCGACCGATGTTGCTCGACAAGCGTGCGTCCGCGAGCGTCCCCGTCGTCACCGCCGACGCGTCGTGCGTGTGCACCGCCGGAGCGAAGGCCGCACTGTCAAGCCCGTCAAGGAGGTCCGCGTTCAGGCTCGTCACCTTGAACGTCGAATCGACCGAGAACGGAGCGGACGCGCCGGTCACTCCGCCGTTGAACGCGGGGATGGCTGAAAAGACGCTCGCCGCGTTCAGACGCGGGACGTTGCCTGAAAGACGCGAATCGCTGAGGGTGCCGGTGAGGTTTCCTGCGTTGGTGTAGAACGTCTGGTTCTGTCCGCCGAGAAGGTCCGCATTGGACGCGGTGCCCGACGAGGTCGAATACGTCGCCGATGGAGCGGGCGACACGGGCTGGCGAGTCGAGAGCGTCACGAACCCCGCCGCGACGCCGCAGCCCTGCCCCGTGTCCGAACGGACGTCGATCTCAAGGAATCGAGGAGCAGCGAACACCGCGCCGAAGTCCAGCGAAAGCGTGAACCGTCCATTCTGGACGTTGACGTTGTCCGCGCACAGCACAGACCCGACCTGAACGCCGTTGATCGCCTGGTCGTACAGGCGGAACCTGAGATCGAAGGAGCCCGAGGCGGGTGCGCCCGCCGACCGAAGCTCTCCCTGGTAGGTGATCGCGGTCTGAGCGCGAGCAAGACTCGTGAGCGCGACAGCGAGCATCAAGACGAGAGTGGATCGAGGGACTTGCAAGGGAGTTCTCCAGGAAAGCCCTCATTGTACAGTGGGCTGTGGATTCCCCAAAGTGGATTTTCTGCAGAAGCCCACGCTTCCGCCGATCGGTTCATCATGCACCGGGTCGGACCGAGAACATTGATCTTCGGGGTCGGGCGATGTGCCCTTTCCGCACGAGGAACTCACGAGCAAGACCACGCTCGACCGGCCCCGTCGGAAGTGCTGATCCCTTAGCCGCATCGGGACTTCGACCTGAGCGTCACAATCTTCCACCTGCTCGCGGAGCATCCCCAACACCCAAATGGAACCCCAGACGTCTCGGCCGGTGCTCTTTGGGCTCCTGCGCAGTCGTGAGGATCCATGCCACCCGATGGCTGCGGGCAGGACGATTGCGTAGAGTTTCTCCATGGTCTCGTTCGGACCCAACCCACCACCACCGCCGCTCGGCGGGGGTGAGCCGGAGGACCCCGGAGCCAAGGCCCGCCGTGAGCATTCGGAGTGGCTGACGTGGGCGCTCAGGTCCGGAAAGAACTTCCCCCGGATTCCCCTGCGCGCGGCGAACTCAGGCGGGTGGGACTGGTTGACCGCGACCCCTCATGGGAGGGGGCTTGCGGACCGATGGTGGAAGGCAGCCTTGCGACGGATCCTCGGCCCCTAACCGGTTTGGGTGCCGACGGTCGAACCCGCAGGCTGTCCGGACGTACACTCGAACCCATGCCCGCAACCATTTGGACCAAACTCAATCCCCGTTGGCTCTTCAAACAGGCCGCGATGTCCCTCCTGTTCCTCGGGTTCGGGATCTGGGGGTTGTACGACGCGACCATTCTGTACCCCAACCGCGGGATCGCGTACGCCGACTACATGCGTTTTGACTACCTCAAGCAGGCGAAGACCAAGGGCGGGGCGGAATGGGCTGACGCGTCGGTGGCGGATCCTGCGGCGGAGTTCGAGCGTCTGCACAAGGACTTTGCGACGCAAAAGGACCCGCTGATCCGCGCCAAGCACGACTGGCTGGAGGCGTTGCGCGTGGTGCATCGCCTGGATTCGTCGCACACGCAGATTCCAAAGCCCTCGGACGATCATGACGCCCTCGCCAAGCGTTTCACCTCCGCGGCGGGCGCGGCGGAGACCCCTAAAAAGCTCGAGTCCTACGACGTGCCGGTCCAGTGGATTATCTTCGTGGCCGGGATAGGGATCGGCATGGTCATGCTCAGCTTTGCCGGAATGGTCGCCCGCCACCGGTACGGCTGGAACCCAGAATCAAAGGAACTGACACTCCCCCGGAGCCTTGGCGGCGCGACGCTTTCGCTCGAACAGTGCGAGGACTTTGACCGCCGCAAGTGGGACAAATTCCTGATGTTCGTGAAGGTCGCCGCGGGGCACCCGACGCTCGCCGGGCAGGAACTCAAGTTCGATCTGCTCCGGTACGTTCCGCTCGAGTCCTGGATCGTCGAGATGGAGTACGCGAAATTCCCCGACCGAGCCAAGCCCCAGCCGCAGCCCGACGATGGGATTGTGGCCCCGACCGCCGGCCCACAGTGATTTCCGCCCAGGTTTCGTCAAAGCTTCGTCAAGAATGACCCGGAGACGGTACAATCCCTCGTGCAGCCGCCTCGGAAGACCCCAAGCCGTGGTATGCTGCTCCGATGACATCCGTGCGGACGATTCGGCCTGTCGATGGAACTGACACCGCGGATCACGAGGCAAAGGCGAAAGCCGGCGACCCTCGAAACCCGCTCCAAAGCCCCTCGGGCCTGCAAAGTAGCCCGCAAAGGCTCAGCCGCATGACAAAACCTCCGAAATCCGTTCCGCCCGCCGCCACAGATCAGGCGCGGGCTTCCTCCCGCATGACCGCCAAGCCCGCGCCGCGCCGGCAGGGCGACCAGATTCCCACCGGCATCCGAACTTTCGTCATCGACACGAACGTGGTGCTGCACAACCCCACCGCGCTCTTCGTCTTTGCCGAGCACGATCTGGTGATCCCCTTCACCGTGATCGAGGAACTCGACAAGATGAAGCGCAAGGATGACGATCTGGGACGCAACGCCCGCGAATGCATCCGGCAGCTCGACTGGCTGCGCACGAAGGGCTCGCTCACCGACGGCGTGAACTGGGGCGAGCATTCCCCGCGCGTCGGCCAGGCGGCCAAGGTCGGCCCCGACGGTCGCACGGGAACGATCCGCATCGATGTGAGCGAGTACACCCGTCCGTCCGCTCTGATCGAAGAGTGTGCCGACAACCGCATCATCGCGGTCGCGTGGCACCTCAAGCAGCGCGGCGCGAACGTCACGTTTGTGTCCAAGGACCTCGCCGCCCGCATCAAGAGCGACTCGCTCGGGATCACCACCGAGGACTTCGAGAACCAGAAGGTCGACGCGGACCGCTTGTACACCGGCGCGGTCGCCGTCGAGGCCGAAGGCTCGCTCATCGACGAGATGTACCGCGACCGCATGCTCTCGATGTCCAAGCTCGAGCCGCTTCTGGCCGAGAAGCAGTACGACGGCAGCACCGTCTCTCGGACTGTGCTCGCCAATCAGTTTGTAACGCTCAAGGATGTGGCCGACGAGCACCACTCGGGCCTGGGCCGTCGCCTCGCCGACACGGACCACATCATCCCCGTGACCAACCAGCGCAAGCCGGTCTTCGGGATCATCGCTCGCAACTCGCAGCAGACGATGGCCCTCGATCTGCTGATGGACGACGAGATCAAGTTTGTCACGCTGCTCGGCTCCGCCGGCACGGGAAAGACCCTCGTCGCGATCGCGGCGGGGATGGCCAAGGTCTTCTCCGAAGAACGATACGACAAGCTGCTCGTCGCTCGCCCGATCATGCCCCTCGGCCGCGACATCGGGTACCTGCCCGGCGACAAGGACGAGAAGCTCACCGCGTGGATGCAGCCGATCTTCGACAACCTGCAGTACCTCATGTCCACCCGCGGGGCGCAGAGCGGGGCGGCGGACAGCCACTCGACCGAGCAACGCATCCAGAAACTGATGGCCGACGGAAAGCTCGTGCTCGAGCCGCTGACCTACATCCGCGGACGTTCGATCCCGCATCAGTTCATGATCGTCGACGAAGCTCAGAACCTGACGCCCCACGAGGTCAAGACCATCGTCTCCCGTGTCGGCGAAGGGACGAAGCTCATCCTCACCGGCGACATCCAGCAGATCGACAACCCGTATCTGGACTCCTCGTCCAACGGGCTGTCGTATGCGATCGAGCGGATGAAGGGCGTGTCGCTCTACGGGCACGTGACTCTTGCCAAGAGTGAGCGCTCGGAACTGGCAAGCATCGCGGCGGCGCGGCTGTAGGCGACGCGGAGCGATCACGACGCGGACGCCCGCACGAGGAGACCCGAGGGTTCGAGGACTCAGCGTCGGCGTTGAAGCTTCGTGATTACTTCCGTCCGACCACGTAGACGACATAGTTGTCGTCGAGCGGCTCGCCCGCGTCGTGCGGGGACACATACAGGTTGCCGTCGCTGTCGATCGCGTCACCCATGCGCGAGTAGACCTCGATGCGTCGGAAGCCGGCCTCGATCATCGCGTCGCGGAGCTCGGGGATCGACCAGAGCCGCCAGTGGTAGACGAACGCGTCGGGGAACAACTTGGCCTTGCCCTCTTTCGGCGTGACCACGAAACTGAGCGCGTCGAGCACGAGGTTGGTCGTCGGGTCGGCCTCTCGCTGCTCCCAGGTGTAATCGACGCGCTGGCCCGCGGGGCCTCGGGCTTTTTTCCTGATCTGCATCGGTCGCATCGCGTCGCGCCCGCCGTAAAGGTCAGCCAGCAGCACGCCTCGCGGTTTCAGGCACGAGCGGGCGTGCCTCAGGTACGCCACGAGCGACGCCCGCTCGTGGAAGTACCCGAGCGGGAAGTTGGTCGCGGCGATGATGTCGGCCTTGACGCGGCAGCGGGTGGCGTCGGCCCGGACCGCACGCACGCCGGGTGCCTTCGCCCTCGCGAGAGGCTTGGGATCAGAGTCGACGGCTACGGAGTCGCCGTACGCGCCTGCCCAAGCCCGCGCGAGGGCACCGGTGCCCGAGAAGTCCTCGCGGAGCGTGCGTGGCTTCTTGCCGTGCACAGCGGCGAGGAACCGCGCCAGCCGCGGCGCGTCGGTGACGCAGAGCTCGTAGAGGTCGAAGGGGTGCATGGAGAATCAGGCCATCCGGATCCAGCGGATCAGCGTGGGCAGGTTGGGCGGCTTGCCGTACATGAGGACGCCGATGCGGAAGATCTTGGCTGCCATCCAGGCCATGACGTACACCGTGACGAAGCCGAGCAACATCGTCGCGGGGATCTGCCAGACGGGGACGGACTCGGTCCCTGCGAGCCTGAGGATCATGACGAACGGAGAGATCGGGGGGATGAACGAGACGATCTGCGCAAAGGTTGAGTTGGGGTTCTGCAGGATCGGCATCCATAGGGCCATCGGGATAACCAGGACGATCATCACCGGGCCGATGAGCGACTGGGCTTCGCGGATGTCCGACACGGCGGAACCGACCGCCGCGAAGAGACACGCCATGCTCGCGAAGGCGATCATGAAGTACACGACGAGATAGACCAGCATCATGGGGTCGATGAGGTCGAACATCGTGGCTGAGATGAGAGCGACGATCCCCGCGCTGGCGTACACGACCAGGATCAGGAGACCGACGCACGCTTGCCCGGCGATTTTGCCCGTCAGCAACTGCATCGGCGAGACTGCGGACAGCAGCACTTCCATCACGCGGCTTGATTTCTCCTCGATCGTGGACGTGAGCAAGTACTGCCCGGAGGTCAGCACGGCGATCCAGATCAGGAACATGAACGCTGCGGGGACGAACAGCTTGGCGATCTCGTTCGTCTTGACGTCGCCGTCTTTCGTGACGGACTTGACCTCTCCCCGGGGCGGGTTGGAGAGTTCGCGGACTTTGACCGGGTCCAGACCCGCCGCCCGGATGCGGGCTTCGACCACGGCGCGGCGTGCCGCGTCGTCGATGAGACCGATCCACTGGATCGCCAACTTGGGCGAGTGCAGCACCTGATACCCCGCCGGCGTCGTTCCCTCAACGGGCCTGACGATCTCGGCGGGAATCACAACCACCGCCAGGCGTGTGTCGGTCGTGCTCGAGCGGCTGACATCGCCCGCGGACAGGACCTCCTGCCTCGCCATTTCGGGGTCGGTCTCCGGCGGGAGCACACGCACCTCGACGTTCGCCGCGCCCATCGCCTGTTCGATCCCCTGCTTGACCATCTTGTCGCTCGCCATCCCCTTGGCAGCGGACGCTCCCTTGTCGAAGATCCGTGCCATCCGCTCGGCGACGGCGTCCGGGCTGAGTTCTTTCTTGAACCCCTCCACCACCGCGCCTGAGCGGTCGATGATCGCCACGTGCCCGTTGATCTTCGGAGCCGCGCCTCTCATCAGGATAACCATCAGCGGGATCATCACCGCGCCCAGGAGCGGCGGAAGAAAGATCCCGATCACAAACCCCTTGGTCGCCACCGTCGCCCAGAACTCGCGGAGCGCCACCTGAATGGTCTTTTTCATGCCATCACCTTCACGCCCGAGGCGGTCTTGATCTCGTCCCTGAGGTTCTCGGATTCGCCGCCCACCAACTGGATGAAGATATCTTCGAGGCTCGGCCTCTTGATCTCAACCCGCCGTGCGGGCATCCGTCCCATCGCCGCCGCCATGACCGACCCCGACATCGCCGGGTCGGCCACGTGCAACTCGACCCCTTTGGAGCCCATCTCGATTTTCCTGACGCCCGGGATGTCACGCAGCACGTTCATATCCACCTGAGCCAGGGGCACCATCGGCTCGATCTCGATCGTCTTGGGGTCGTACTTCGCCCAGACATCATCCAGCTTGTCGTCCAGCACCTTCACGCCCTTGTGGATCATGAAGAGGCGGTCGCACAGCTGCTCAGCCTCGAACATCGCGTGCGTCGAAAAAATCAGCGTGCACCCGCGATGACGCTCCTCGTCGATGAGATCGCGCAGCAGTTTGCGGTTGACCGGGTCCAGGCCGGAGAACGGCTCGTCCAGGATCACCAGATCCGGCTTGTGGATCACCGCCGACACGAACTGCACCTTCTGCTGCATCCCCTTCGACAATTCCTCGCACTTCTTCTTGTACGTCTCAGCCAAACCGATCTTTGAGAGCCAGTCTTTCACAAGCCGATCGAGCGGCCCCGCGTCCATCCCTTTGAGCCGCCCCATGTAGTTCAGGAACGCCCCGACTTTCATCTTGCGATACAGCCCGCGTTCTTCCGGCAGGTAGCCGATGCGGTCCTTGGACTCCACCGCGGACGCTTTGCCGAGCACCGACACTTCGCCCTTGTCCGGGAAAAGGATCGACATGATCATGCGGATGGTGGTCGTCTTGCCCGCGCCGTTGGGGCCGATGAACGCGTACAACGAGCGTTCCGGAATGATCAGGTCAAGCTCTTTAACCGCGACTTTGGTCCCGAAGGTCTTGGTTACCCCATGGATCTCGATAGCGTTGGACAATGGACCTCCCTGACTCACGACGCCTTTCCTGTTCACCCTCGTGGGCTCCGGCGCATGGCACCCATCGTACCACCCCGGCCCGTCATGGTTTCGCGGGCGTATTCTTCGCCCGATGCCCGAGGCGGCCCCCTCATCCACCTTCTTCCGTGTCCCCGAGAACGTCCTGCTCAAGCTCGACGACCTCTCGAAGCAGCACGCCGAAATGTCGGCCATGCTCGAGGACCCCGCCGTCGTCACCGACCACCGCCGCGTCCGCGACCTCTCCGTCAAACGGGCTGCCCTCGACCCCGTCGTCGACAGCTACCGCGAGTTCCGCAAGGTCTCCCGCGACGCGGCCGACCTCGACGCCGCCACCAAGCCAGGCGGCGACCCGGACCTGGCCGCGATGGCGTACGAAGAGCTGCCGCTGCTCCGCCAACGCGGCGAGCAGCTCGTCCGGGAGATGACCTCCCGCTTGGTCACCTCCGACGACAACAAGGTCGGCTCAGTCATCATGGAGATCCGGGCGGGCACCGGCGGCGACGAGGCGTGCCTGTGGGCTGCGGACCTTCTGGGCATGTACCAGAAGTACGCCGGCACCCGCGGCTGGGGGTTCGAGGTGCTCGACGCGGTGACCGAAGGGATCGCGGGCGGCGTCCGCGGGGCGACCGTCAGCGTCAAAGGCCCCGGCGTCTGGAGCGAACTGGCTTTCGAAGCGGGCGTCCACTCCGTCAAACGCGTCCCCGCGACCGAAACGCAGGGCCGAATCCACACCAGCACCGCCACCGTCGCGGTCCTCCCCGAGGCTGAAGAGGTCGACGTCAAGATCGATTGGGCTGCGGACTGCGAAGAGTCGGCGACGCGCTCGCAAGGCCCCGGCGGGCAGAACGTCAACAAGGTCGAGTCGGCGTGGCAGATCCACCACAAGCCCAGCGGCATCATCATCAAGATGATGGAAGCCAAGAGCCAGCAGCAGAACAAAGAACGAGCCCGCCGCTTGCTCATGACGAGGCTCGCGGAGCTCGAGCGGCAGCGTCAGCACGCGGATCGCTCCGCTGCCCGCAAGGTCCAGATCCGAGGCGGCGAACGCAGCGACAAGATCCGCACGTACCGCTGGAAAGAAGGCATCGTGGCTGACGAGAGGCTGCCCGGCGAATACCGCCTGCACGAGATGATCGCGGGAGATCTGGGGCGGATCATGAAGGATCTGGTCGAGCAGGAGACGGCGAAGAGGCTGGCGGAACTCTAACAGAGCCCCCGGCGCAAGCCGGGGGGGGAAAGGGCGTCCAAGTTCGCACACCGTGAACCCTCTCCGAGCCGGATGCGCTTCCTGCCGGAGTTCCACCCATGCGCAGGTTCCTCTTACCGTTTCTCGTTCTGTTCCTCAAAGGCTGTGCCACGCCGATCGAAGTTCTCGTACTCGATCACGACACGGGGAAACCCGTACCCAATGCCGAAGTCCGTTTGCTCGATCGCGATTGGCTAATCGGCTTCGACTTGCGCGGCGAGGGAGTGACGGACTCGGAAGGAGTGGCCAGACTCCGCCCAGTACTGAGCCAGATCGCGCGCATTGACGTTCAAGCTCCCGGCATGCGACACCTGCGATCAGATGCGGATCTTAAGAGCGGAACCAACCAACGGTGGGAGGATTTTCTGCGACAAGCACGCTCGGGCGCACCAGTGACCAACAGGTGGATCGAGAATGTCGAACGCGTGAAGCCCGACCCGCTCCTCACGGGCCTCGAACGAATCGGACGCTTCGTCTTTGACGCGTTTGTCCCCGTCGAGCCACCGTCTAGACATTCGACGCCGCCCGCCGAAGCGGATCGCCACGTCCCGGAATAACGCCCGTGGATGCACGCGCGGCGTGGCAGATGGGAAGCCATCCGCGGCACGACCATGTCCGTGCTTAGAAGGACGATCGTTCGCTGGGGATCCCTCCCGCCGCCTGCGTGCCACGCACCCCCATAATCGGAAGCAAGCCCTCCGCGCGGGAGAGCCTGCTTCCTGATCTCGGATCATTGCAAAGGCGGGATTTGCTTGGATCGCGCCCTGGTTGGCGGTATCATCGATTCCAGTTCTGGTTGCCGCTCATCACTCTCATCAAGGAGTTCAGAATGTCTCGTCAGGCGTCCGACATGCGTGAAGGGTCAATCTCGGGTCCCGTCGGGTTTGCGATGGTCCTTCTCGCGCTGAGCGGGCTGGCCTCAGTCGCGAACGCCCAGTGCCCGTCTTTGCTGGCGCAGCTGCCGGCCCAGCAGCTGGGTGGGGCGGGGGCGGGCCTCGAGGTGCGGACGATCGAAGTCGGCGATGTGGATGGCGACGGGGCGTCGGAGTTCATCGCGATCAATCGGTCGAACAGCTCCGTGCAGATGCGCACACTGTTGGCGGGCGGAACGCTCGGACCGATGGTGACGATTCCGCTGCCGGAGTTGCCCGTCGACATCGCCGTGGCAGACGTTGACCGCGATGGGCGGGCGGACATTACGGTGGCGTGCGCCTCGACCGTGTACTCAATTCGCAACGGAGCCGCAACGCCCCTCCCCGCGTTCGGCGCGACGAGCGTCTTCGGCGTCACGACCGGGGACCTGAACGGCGACAGTCTTCCGGACGTCGCGGCGATCGCGTCGATCTCCGGCGAGACAGGACGGCGGCTGGCGCTGTTCTACGGCGATGGGAACGGCGGGTTCTCGCCGCCGACGCTCGTCGGCCGACTCGACACGGTTCTCTACGTCCTCATTTGGGATTACAACGGGGATGGCTTGGTGGACTTGCTGACCAGCGGAGACCAAAGCAGCTCCTTCACGACCTGCCTGGGCCGTCCGGGCGGAGTGTGGACGGATGGCTTGCGCACCGCGGGAGGGGGCAGGTTCGCGACAGGTGATGTCGACGGCGATGGAGTGGCGGACATCATCCAGACGGTGTCCAACACCGTTCACATCCACTCGTCCAACTTCGGACCGGGGTATACTCGCCGCTCATTCAATTTCGCCGGCGTCACCACAGCACGTCCGGGCGTTGTCGACCTCGACCGCGATGGTCGGCTCGACCTCGTGGTGCAATCCACCTTCTCCGACGCCGCCGTGCACGAGCTGATGAACTTCGGCGACGGCACATTCATGCCCAGAGCTTCGACGAGAACGCTCGTGCGTAGCTTCACGACCGTGGATTTCGACGGCGACGGCGTGAGAGATGTGGTGGCCACCGACGGATTCGGCGGGGTGAGGCCTTTCCGGTGCATCGCGCCGGCGTGGACCGACACCATCAGTCAGCACCCCGTGGGCGGCGCGTTCGCGCCGGATTCCGACATCACGCTGACGATCGCCGTAAGTCGCGGTTCCGTCTTCCAGTGGAGGCGGGACGGCGTGCCCGTGACGGACGGCGGCCATTTCTCGGGCGCTTCCACAAGCTCTCTCACGATCTCGGCGTTCAGCCGTCTCGAAGCGGGGTCGTACGACTGCGCGGTTTCCGGGTGCATCATGCCCGTCGTGAGCAACCCCGCCGTCCTCACCCTCGAAACCGAGCCGCCGTGCAAGATCGACTTCAACGGCGACGGCTTCGTGGACTTCTTCGACTACGACGAGTTTGTCGCCGCCTACGAAACAGGCTGCTAAGCCCGGACATACTCTGGGCGTGGACCCCACAACCCCCACCACCCCCACCACCCCCGCCACCCTCGACATCGCCATCATCGGCTCCGGCGCCGCGGGGCTCTTCGCGGGCATCTGGGCGGGAAGGGTCTTCCTGGAAGACCCGGCTCGGAGAGCCGGGCCACCGAAGACCATTCTCGCCCTTGACAGCGCGAAGAAACTCGGCGCGAAGATCCTCGTCGCCGGCGGTGGGCGTTGCAACGTCACGCACCACGCGGTCGACGAGCTTCAGTACGCTGGCAGCAGCCGCAACGCGATCAAGAAGGTCCTGAAGCGCTTCGACGTCCCTGAGACCATCGCATTCTTCCGCGACCTGAGCGTGACGCTCAAACGCGAGGAGACCGGCAAACTCTTCCCCACCACCGACGACGCCCACACGGTGCTGAACGCGCTGCTCGAAGCCGCCCGGCAAGCCCGCGTCGAACTCCGGCACCCGTGGCGGGTGGCGTCGGTGCGGAAGGATGAGGATGGGTTTGTGGTCGAGCGGGCGCCCGACGCTGGTCTTGAAGGCCAAGGCAACCCGTCGCTGACGCTCCGGGCCCGTCGGGTCATCCTCGCCACAGGCGGCATGGCCTTGCCCAAGACCGGCTCCGACGGGCATGGCTACACCATCGCCAAGTCCCTCGGCCACACGATCACGCCCCGTGTTTTCCCTGCCCTCGTGCCGCTGACGATGCCCAAGGACCACTGGATCTGCCAACTCTCCGGCATCACCCTCGACACCACCCTCGAACTTCGCTCCGCCACCAACAAACGACTCAAGCAGTTCACCAACTCCACCCTCTGCACGCACTTTGGCCTCTCAGGCCCCGGTCCGCTCGACATGAGCCGCTATTACACTGCTTGCAAGCACGAAGACGCCGGCACGCGCCTCGTCCTCAATTGGCTCCCCGGCGAGACCATCGAGTCGATGGACGCGGCCCTGCAGCAACTCGGCAAGTCGAGCCCCGCCCGCCTCCTCCGCGAGAAAGGCCTCCCCGACCGCCTCGCTGAAGGCATCTGCCGCGCCGCTGCGGTCGACCCCAGCGTTGCGGGGCACACGATGATCCGCGACAACCGCAAGAACCTCGCCCAGATGATCGTCGAGACGCCGCTGCCGATCTCCGGCGATCGCGGGTTCACCTACGCCGAGGTCACCGCTGGCGGCGTCCCTCTGGGCGAGATCCACCTCGAAACCATGGAGAGTCGCGTCTGCCCGGGCTTGCACCTCTGCGGCGAGATCTGCGACGTGGATGGCCGCATCGGCGGGTTTAACTTCCAATGGGCCTGGGCCAGCGGGTTCGTCGCGGGGACCTCAGCGGCCAAAGCCATCTTCTCGAATGCCTAATGGCGCATGCCGAATGCCAAGGTACGATCCCCCATGCCGACCCCGACCGAAGAACGCTTCGCATTCGCCAAAGCCATCGCCCGAGAGGCTGGCGACCTCACGCTCACGCATTTCCGCAAGCGCGGGCTCGCGGTGGACACCAAACGTGATGGCTCGCCCGTGACCATCGCTGACCGCGAGGCTGAGCAACGCCTGCGGGCCCTCGTCGAAGCCCGCTTCCCCGCTGACGCCATCCTCGGCGAAGAGTTCGGCGACAAACCCGGCACCTCCGGCTTCCGCTGGGTCTTCGACCCCATCGACGGCACCAAATCCTTCGTCTCCGGCGTGCCGCTGTATGGCACCATGGTCGCCTGCATGCACCACGCCGACCCCGTCATCGGCGTCATCAACATGCCCGCGCTCGGCGAGCTGGTCGCCGCCGCCAAGGGCCTGGGCTGCACGCTCGAACGCACCGGACACGCACCAGAGCCCGCCCGCGTCTCAGGCGTCCGCGACATGAAGGAAGCGATTTTCGTCTACACGGCCCCCGAGGTGTACACGCAAGCGGGCCGCTGGGACCTCTTCGAGCGCATGAGCCACGCCACGCGCCTCTCGCGCGGGTGGAGCGATTGCTACGGCTGCGTCCTCGTCGCCACTGGCCGCGCGGACATCTGGGTCGAGCCGACCGTCGCCCTGTGGGATGTTGCGGCCGCGGTCCCGATCATCGAAGAGGCTGGCGGCCGCTACACCGATCTTGCGGGCCAACGTGACGCGACAACAGGCTCATGCCTCGTGACCAACGGCCTGCTGCACGAGGCAGCGATGCGGGTGGTGCTTCGATAAATCTGTCCAAAAAAAGACGCCGCCGAGTGGTGGGCTCGGCGGCATGACGGCAACGGGTTGAAGATCGGAGGCTTGGTGGTGGTGGACCCGTCGCCGGTGGGAACCTTGATTCTCGAAATGATTCTCTGCAGGCCCGCGCTCTCGCACGGATCCCAACTCGAACCCCGAAATATGCTCGGCCCGTGGTGGACCGGCCGAGCACGTTGAGCCGCTCCGCGATGGGCATCCTGCCCGTTCACCTTGCCATCCGCATCCATGCGGAGGACCCCAACATCTCGGGTCCCGGCTCGGTGCCCGCACACGGCGCTTCCCTGCGGCGTCGTACGGGTCGCGGCTTTCGCACGCTCAAGGCGAATCCTTTCGCCACGGGCGTGCGAGGCCCTCTTCTTTCGCGCCTCTCGGCGCCTTTCTGAAAGCCGGGACGACTTGAGGCATCATGCCCGTCCTCGTTTCCGGCCTTGTGAACCTCAAGGACGCTTCCTGCATCCCTCCGGCAGCCCTTCTCGCAGCCCCGGATCAATCGTGCGTCGGTTCTTTCGACCCTGACCGCACAGCCCACCCTCTCCTCTGCGTTCGCCCCACTGGCTTACACACCGTTCTGTCCGCTCGCGTTCAACTTCGCCACCAGCATCGGCAACTCGTTGAAGCGTTTGTCCGCCGTCTGTTGCCACGACTTGCGGTCGTGGATCTCAAGCCTGTCCTTCGCACCCACCACCATCACGTCCGACCCGAGCCCAACCCGCTCCTGCAAGCCCTTGGGAATCGCGATCCGATGCGTCGAATCCGGCTCCAAGGTCTCCGCCATCCCGTACAGCGTCGACTGCAACGACGCCAACTCGTCCCCGGGCGTCAGGCTCGAAACACCTTGCGACGCCAACCGCTCAAACTCCCGCTCCGTGTACACCCGGAGGACCCCCCCCGGCCACGGGACGCACACCCAGTTGACCCCGTCCTTTTCCTGAACAAGTCTGTTCCGGAACTTGGCGGGAATCGCCAGCCTCCCCTTGGCGTCGATCGTGGCTTCAGCGTTTCCGGTGAATGTCACGGGGGCACCTTGGGAGGACAGTCTGGGTCTGAGGCATGGGATTCTCTCCCACTTTGCCCCACGAGTCAACACTACGACCCACTTTTCGACCACTTTGCCCCACCACTGACAAAGTTTTTCGACTTATTTTCAAGCCCGTCCGGATCCCGAATGGATAACCACGGAACTGACCTGCCAATCTCGCCGCTCCCGGTCAACTGGACCCGAAAACAAGCCGATCTCCAAGTCGGCATGACCGATCTGACGCCTCAAGACGCCTCTGATGCTCTCGCGACGTTCAAAACGTCGAACTACATCATGACCGGCGCGTTCGATGGCAAGCGTTCAGGCACCGTCGTCAAATGGGTCAGCCCGTGCGCCGCGCAGCCGCCTTTGCTCGCTGTTTCCATCTTCCGCGGGCACTGGGTCGAGACGCTCATCCGCGACAGCCACTGTTTCGGCCTGTGCCTGCTGGACCCTTCGGATCGCCTCACCGCCCGCAAGTTCTGCGAGACAGGCCCGCGCGACAACGCCAAGAAGGACTTTGATCCCTTCGACGCCCTTCCGATCGAGCCCCTTGTCACCGGTGCCCCGCTGCTCAAACGAAGCCCGGTGGTGTTTGACTGCCTTGTCATCAGGCATCTCGATATGGAAGCGGATCACTCCCTCTACATCGCACAGGTGATGGGAGGCAAGGTCAACGACCCGGCGTTCAGGCCGCACCATCAGAACGGGACCCACGCGTAGCCTCTGGCCGCGGTCTATCGTTTATTGATGACCATCGATATGCCCTTCGCCCCCACCGCGACCAAACGCCCGGTCTGCGCCGCCAACCGATACGGCGTCGACTACCGCGAAGTCGCCGCACGCCTGGGCCCGCCACGCCGACCGATCATCGACGCCCACCTGCACATCAACGGCACCGAAGCCGCCCGCACGTTCAAACAGGCCGCCGACGCTTTCGGGATCGGCACCGTGTACTCGCAGACCCGCCCCGATCAGGTCGAGGGCGTCGCGAAGATTCTCGGCGACCGCGTGCGATTCGTCACCATCCCCGCGTTCGGCGAGAAGGACAAGAAGCACGCGTTCGGCCCCGGGTACCTCGACGTCATCCGCCGCCTGCACAGCGACTTCGGCGCCCGCATGGTCAAGTTCTGGAACGGCCCGCGCCTTCGCGACATGATCGACGGGCCCGACGCGAACGAATATGTCCCCTTCGACGCCCCTTGGCGTGTCAAGGCCGCCGAGCTGGCGATGGATCTGGGCATGATGTTCAAAGCCCACGTCGCCGACCCGGACACCTGGTTCGCTACCAAGTACGCCGACACCGCCAAGTACGGCACCAAGCGTTCCGCCTACGAGAGCCTTGAGCGGATGATTGATCGCTTCCCCGCCGCGTGGATCGCCGCCCACATGGGCGGGTGGCCCGAGGACCTGGCGTTCCTCACGGGGATGCTCGAACGCCACGACAATCTCTACCTCGACGCCTCGGCGACCAAGTGGATCGTCCGCGAGATGTCGATGCACTCGCGTGCGGACGTCCTCGCGTTCATGGTTCGATGGAAGGGGCGCATCCTCTTCGGGTCCGACATCGTGACCACCGACGAGCACCTCGCGCCCGCCCCGAGCAAAGCCCACCCGATGGGCGACCTCGCCGACAGCCCCGAGGCCGCGTTCGACCTTTACGCCAGCCGGTACGCGGCGCTCCGCGCGATGTGGGAATCTTCATGGACCGGCCCAAGCCCGATCGCCGACCCGGACCTGATGATGGTGGACCCCAAGGCCCACGACGCGATGTCAGCCCCGAAGCTGCAGGGGTTCTCCCTCCCCACGGAAGTTCTCGACTCGTTCTATCACGACGCGTCCAGCACGCTCCTGGCCCGCTATTACAGGTAGCTGGAGTTACTCGGTATCGGCGGGTTCGGCACCGGTACCGTGCTGACGCACCTCTTCCGCATGGATGAGCCGCCCCTCGATCGCCGCAAGGCGTTTGAGGACCTCGCTGAGACGTTGATTCAGGGCGAGAATCTGCTGGGCCAACTGGTCCGCCTTGTGATCCGCGAACGCCTGTGACTCCTCGATCTTCATCAGACGTTCATTGGGGGGCTGGTCCGGCATGGAGGGAATCCTGTTTTCGACGGGGCCGTGGGGTCGGAAAGCACGATCGGCCCGAGAGTGATAGGCTCATCGGATGAAGACCGCCGCACGCACCGTCTCGACCCTCCTCGCTTGTGTCGCCACCTCCGCCGCCTTGGGACAGGCCGAGGCAGCCCCCGCGATCCGATTTGAACTATCGCAGACCGCGCAGCCTCAATCGCAACCCCCGGCCCAGCCCGCGGCGCAACCCGTCACCGACCCCGCGCCGGTCAACCTCGCCGAGAAAGCAGCCATCTTCGTCGCTCCTTCCGCGTTCGGTACCGCGGACGGGAGTTGGTGGCTCACGTTCGCCCCGGCGGTCGGGACGGCCTTCGGCGACGAGACGAGCGTCGGGCTGCGAACAAGCCTGACCACCTTCGTGGCCGAGAACGTCCAGATCGGCGGCGAGGCTTCCCTGTGGTACTTCCAACAGCCCGGGGACAACTCCTTCGGCGGCAGCATCGGGTTCGTCCTTCGTTGGCACTTCGTGAACACCGGGCGTTGGACCGTCTTTGCCGACACGGGCATCGCGATCATGGCTGCGTCCGAAGACACCCCGAGCGGCGGCACGAACGTCAACTTCATGCCCAGGGCGGGCGTGGGCTTCACACGCCAACTGACCGACGGCGGAATACGTCTTGAGGTCGGGCTCGGCTGGCACCACGTCTCCAACGCCCGCATCAACGGCGACGACGAGAATCCTTCAAGCGACCTCCCGATGCTCTCCGTGGGGATCGTTTTCCCGTTCTAGAGCCCGCCCAATCCGTTGCGGCTTCCCGCGCCGTATCGTTTCGCGCGTGAAGTACGCCATTCTCATCCCCCTCGGCGGCGGCGATGAGCCCGACCAGGCTCCCGGTGGCGTGACGCCGCTGGCCGCAGCCCGAGCCCCGACGCTCGCCGAACTCGCCCTGAGCGGGCGGGTCGCTCTCATCCAGACGATCGGGCGAAGTCAGGACACCTCCGGGGTCAGCGGGCTGCTCGGGCTGCTTGACTGCGACCCTTCGACGAACAGCGAACGCCGCGTGACCGAAGCCTCCCTCGCAGCCTTCGGCGCGGTCGAGAGTTCCGCGTGGGTGTACTCCCTCGGATGGCTCGCCACCACGGGCGCGGACGGAAGCCCCTCGGCGGGCGACACCGCCATCGTCGGGGAATGGGACGAATCAACACTCTCCCCGGATGAATCAGACGCGCTCTGGGCCGAGATCGCGGCCGCGTGGACGGCGGCCGAGCCCGGCCTGTCCGGAGCGGTCGTCGTGGAACGACACAGCGACCGATGGATCCTCGTCGATCGCCGGCACGACCACGAGGCGGTGACGAGCCTCGCCCCGTGGCGCCCACTGGGAGAATCGTGGAGGAGCGCGGAACCGGGCGGGGGCGACGTCGACGCCGCATGGGTCTTGCGTCGATTCATGCACGTCGGCTCGGGCGTCCTCGCCTCGCACGACATCAACGCGTCGCGCCACGAACGCGGGCTCCCGCTGATCACCATGCCCTGGCCGTGGGGCGGAGGGCGACCGCCGGCGTCGGTCCCGTTCTCTTCCCGATTCGAAACCAACGGCGTCGGTATCCGGGGTGTGATGGTGACCGACCATGAACTGGCAGCGTCACTCGGTCGAGCGCTCGGGTGGGAGATCCGCCGGGTCGAGCCGGGACGTTCCGAGCTGCTGGGCGCGGAAGCGGTGGACGCCCTGGGCTCGTGCGACCTGGTGTGCGTCTGCGACGGCGGGCCGTTGCGGGCCTCGCTCGCGGATGACCCGGGCGCGAAGACCCGCGCTCTCGAGTCGTTTGATCATCACATCGTCAGCCCCGTCGCCCGAAGGCTGACGGATTTCGGGGACCCCGAGACCGACGCCGAAGCCCGCGGCTGGCGTCTCCTGATCCTACCGGACGCCATCTGGCCCACCGGCGATCCCGAGCCGCTCACCGACCCGGTGCCCGCGCTGCTCGTAGGAGCCTGGATTCGCTCGGTCGTGCGGCGGCCCCTCACGGAAATTGGTGCCCAGGATTCGGACCTCCGCATCACGTCCCCTTCCGGACTCATGGAGTTTTTCCTGCAAGGCGGATCGGTGAAAGCCAAAGCGACTCGGCGACGCAAAGATGATGCCGGCACCCTCTGGGAACTCGAAACGTGACCACACCCGACTCCACCAATCCCGCTTCCGCGTCCCCCACTCCTCCCGCCGCGCCCGCCGGCAGCGACAAAGTCGGCTATGAACTCGCGCCCGACGCCCCGGCGAGCGACAAGGCACGCGTCGCGAAGATCGAAGCACCGGGCCTCACCGTTGACTTCGACGAAGACGCCGACTTTGACGACGTCCCGGGGATTCCCAAGCCCGCCGCCCCCAAGGCGAAGGAGCCGGCCCCCGACGGCTTCGTCAAGACCGGCTGGGGCAGCGCACAGACCATCGCCGCCCTCGGCGTGGTCGCGACCATCGGCGCCGCGATCCTCGCCGCCACACTCGGGACGCAACCCTGGCTCAAAGCCGTCGTGCTCTCACTCTACCTCACCGCCATCCAAACACTCGCCGGCATCGGCGCGGTCGTCTTCGCCGCCCGCATGGCCGAGAAGACGCTCGGCCCGCTCGAGCTCGCCGCCGCCCGCATGCTGCTCGCCGTCGCCGCCGCCCGGTGCTTCCTCCCCGTCGCGTACAACGTCCCCTACACCGGACGCGTCCTGGAAGGGCTCAGCGTCATCGGCACGTACGTGATCATCTCGTTCGTGCTCTTCCGCCTCCCGCGCCAGCACTGGTTTGTCATGGCGGCATCGCACGCGGGACTTCTGATCGTCCTGTGGCTCGGCAGTTCCATCGAGTTCTGGGCCAACACCGTCGACCCGGCCGTGACTCGTCCGCCCCTGCCCTAGGCCCGCGTCCCTCTACCGAATCCGCATCGCCCACGCGCCGAGCGCGAAGAGAATGACCGCCGCAAGGATGAGGGCCGCGATGAACTTGCGCCCCGCCGCGTTGAGCCTCGCCGGGTCCGCCGGTCTCACGAGCAAGAGCCTGGACTGCGTCTCGGGCGAGAGGGCACGCCCCTCCGTCTGCGCATCTTGCACCACCGCGATCACAAGATTCGCGTCAAACGCCCGAAGCCCGAGCTCTTCCGCTCGCACCAGCAGTTTTTTCCGACGTTCAGGTGTCAGCATCGCCGACCGTCCACCCTCGAGCGACGACGCCACATCCACCGCGAGCCGCCACCTGGCGTCCTGTGGCGCAAGCGTGCTCGCCAGCCGATTCTCCCGAGCCACTTCACGCCTCGCCGCCGCCGCGTCACGGGGGGCCTCCGCCGGCCTTGATGGCGCCGGACGAGCAGCCTGCGGCGCAGCGTCGCTCCCGACAAGTCGGAGCACCGGGCCTGGATGTTGCGTTGATCTTGACATGGTGTGAAAGGAATCCCCCGCCATTGACATTCTGAACTGTATTCACCCCTTCCGCCAGCCCCGGGGCTCGATTCGCGCTCGCTTTCTGCCGATAACACCGTTCGGACCCGCAAAACCGACCCTTCTGATACACTCGGCACACCCCTCATGACCACCCCGCCGGATAACTCCCCGCAGACCTCCCACGCCGTCGACTGGCAACGCCTGCCCGCCGTGAAGTCGCCGCTGACGCCCACCGAGGCCCTCGACCGCCTCGGCACCGCGTCCAAACGCGGACGCCTGCCTGGGTTCGAACGGATGCCCGCCGGGTCGTTCTCGCTTGATCTCTTCGGCGTCCCGTGGGACCGCATCCTCGTCGGCACCGTCACCGCCGACACCACCGGCTCAACCATCCGCTTCACGAAGCGCGACAAGCGCACGATGCCCTACTCGTGGGCCGCCGCGCTTGTCCTCTCCGTCTGGCCCGGGGTGGTGCTGACCGACGCGCTGATCCCGTCCTCATGGGGCTGGATCGGAACGCACGTCTACGAGTGGTACCTGCCGCTCACGATCATCAGCAACATCTGGACATGGATCTGGGCGGTCCGGAAGACCGACGCCACGACCAAGGCCTCCGCTGTCGAAGCGATCGCCGCCGTCGCAACCGAGGTCTCCGGAAGCGTCGAAACCTAGGGCTTTAGTCGTCCTCGTCCTCGAGCGCGATCGTCGGCTTCATGATCTCGCGCAGCACCACCGTCGCGAAGGACCCGCGAGGCAACTCAAACACCACACGGATGAACGCTCCCGCGTCGTCGATGCCACCCTCAACGTCCGGGTCGATCAAAGGCACCCGCAAGGGCCGCCTCGCCCCCTCGATCAGCCTCGGGTGCCGAACGCCGAAAGCCTCGAGCGCCTCGACCGACACCTCCAGGTCCGCCAACGCCGCCAGTTCCTCGCGGTCGGTCTCGCCCGACGCCCGCATCATCGCCGGCCCCCACATCGGCCCCGAGGGGCTGATCTCAAACTTGGCAAGCCGCTCCGCCGTCCCGGGCTCCGCGATCACCGCCTCGTCCACCGCGAACATCGCCCGATTCTCATGCTTCATCGCAAGGTCGCCCACGCGGAGCGTGCCGAGGGTTCCCGCGTCGAGCCTCCTGTCCAACACGTGGTTGAACACCGCCGACTGAAACGCCGACACCATGAAATTCGCCGCCATCGCGTCGATCGACCGCACGGCCCGCTCCGCGCTCAACCCGCGGGCCAGCGCACCCAGCACCTCACGCTCGGTCCGGCATCCGCGCGGGAAGAGCGACATCGCGTCGGCGTACCGCCCTTCGAGAGCGAACCGACGCGCCTCCGCCGACCGCTCGCTGTCCCCCGCGAACGGCGAGAAGAGGTCCTTGACCGCACGCTCAAAGTCCCCCAGCACCAGCGCACGCCCGAACAGATGATTGCTCCCACCCGTCCCGAACCGCTGCTCGCCGAAACGATTCGGCACCCCCACCTGCTCGAGCCGATCCAGCACACGCTTGACCAAAGGCGTCTGCATCGGGTTCACGCCTCGGATCCTGATGCTGAAACGGTTCCCGCGCAGATGCCCCTTCCGCAGTTTGTTCGTGTGATAGTCCGCCCACAGCACGCCCACACGCTCGTGCTGCAGCATCGGGAAGTCCTCGATCTTCTTCCCCGGCACATGCACCGACAGCACCTGCCGCGTGATCGCCATCCGGTCCTTGAGCCCCGCGAACCCCACAGCGTGCTTGGGCACGCCGAAGTGCTTCGCGACGATCTGGATCAGATCGAACGTCGCCATGTTCCGCTTCTCGACGAGCATGTACAAGTGTTCGCCGCTCCCCACGGGCTCGTACAGAGGCACCTCGTCGACGAGAAAGTCCTCCGGCCGAAGACGAATCGTTCCGCCCACGCCGGGGATATCACCGGTGAGGTAGCGAGAAGGAGTGACGTGGGAAGTGAGGTCAGGCACGAGGGAGCGTAGCGTGGCACAGGCCAAAGACCGTGGCACCGGCCTCTGATCTGTACCACATTCAGACTTCGAACGAGCGATGCAACACCGCCACCCTCACACCTCCGGCGGGTCGCGCATCACCGCTTCGAGCACGTGCTCCTCGACAAAGATCGGCACGTCCTGCGCGATGCCGATCGCGATCGCATCGCTCGGCCTTGAATCGATGTTCAGCACATCGCCCGCCTGGGTGCGGATATCGAGCGTCGCGAAGAACGTCTGTTCCTTCAGGTCGCACACCGTGATCGAGAGCAGCGTCGCCCCCAGGTCCTCGATGATCGTCGCCATCAGGTCGTGCGTCTGCGGGCGTTTGAGCGCAGCTCCCTTCAGCCGCCGCTCGATCGCCTGCGCCTCGGGCAGGCCGATGACGATCGGGAAGGACCGAACCGTATCGGGATCCGCGGGCGTCGCCTCGCGGAGCTCGATGATCTGCATGTCCGCAAGCTCGCGGATCAAGATGCGGGCCAGTTCCATCCGCACGGGCATCGGAGCGCTCCTGCCAGTCCGCAGAACCCCTCAGGGCCGGGACTCAGCGGCTGTTGTTCCCCGGAGCGTTCGTGTCGCCCGCGATCGTCTGACGCATCGACGTGTCGGCCTGCATGTTCTTCATGCGGTAATAGTCCATGATCCCCAGGTTCCCGCTCGCGAACGCCTGCGCCATCGCCTTGGGAATCTCCGCCTCGGCCAGAACGACCATCGCACGGTTCTTCTGCTCTTCAGCCCGGAACTCCTGCTCCTGCGCGATCGCCAGTGCCCGGCGTTCCTCGGCCTTGGCCTGCGCCATCTGCTTGTTCGCGTTGGCCTGGTCCGTCTGCAGCTTGGCCCCGATGTTGTCGCCGACGTCGATGTCCGCGATGTCGATCGACAGAATCTCGAACGCCGTCCCCGCGTCAAGACCCTTGGCCATCACCGTCTTGGAGATGTTCTCGGGGTTCGCGAGCACCTGCTTGTGCGTCAGCGCCGAACCGATCTCCTTGACGATGCCTTCGCCCACGCGGGCGATGATCGTCTCTTCCGTCGCACCACCGATGAGACGGCGGATGTTCGTTCGAACCGTGACCTTCGCCTTGGCCCGAAGCTGAATCCCGTCACCCGCCACCGCGTCGAACGTCGAGCGGTTGTTGGTCGACGGGTTCGGGCACTCGATCACCTTGGGATTGACCGAAGTATTGACCGCCTCGACGATGTCGCGGCCGGCAAGGTCGATCGCCGTCGCGGTGTCCCAGGGCAGCTCGATCGCAGCCTTCTGCGCCGAGATCATCGCGTTGATCACGTTGGGCACCCGACCGCCCGCCAGATAGTGCGTCTCAAGAGCGTTGGTCGAGATATCCATGCCCGACTTCACCGCACGGATGCGGGAATAGACGATCATGCGGACGTCGACCTTTCGCAGCCTCATGAACACGAGCTCGAAAAGCCCCACGCTCGCGCCTGACACCATCGCCTGAATCCACAGGCTCAGGAACTGGCCGATCGCGAAGAGAAAGACCAGGACCAGAAGACCAGCCACGATCCCGATGACAATCCAGATCGCCGGATCGAGCCCGAGGACCATCGTCGGTGCCGGAACGTGCTGGGCCAACTGCGCAAGAGCGGTGTGCATGAATCAATTCCCCGAAAACTTTGGTGTGCGGAACGACGAACGGGACCAGTATACGCCACGGCTCAAGCAAGGTCGGCCCGCGGATGTCCGAACGGACATCAGAGCCCAAGGCCAGAACCCAAGGCCAGAACCCAAGAAAGTTCAGACCGGCCGGACCTTCACCTCGTTGGCGTCGACAGAGACGACCCGGACGCGGGTCCCGGCGACGATGAACCCGACCTCCGCGAGGGCGTCCACACGCTTCCCGTCGAGTTCGATGATCCCCACAGGACGCATCTCGGTCAGAACGACGCCTTCCTTGCCGATCACCGAATCGCGAAGCTTCCTCGCTTCGAGATCCTTGTGACGCCGGGCCTCGAGCTCCTCATCCGACGGGATGCCCATCGCCCGTCTGCCAGCGTTGGTGCTCGTCCAGATGGAGATTCCCGAAAAGAAGACCGTCGGGAGAAGGATCATCGATCCCAGCAGCCCGCTCACGCCCCAGATCGCGTCGTAAATCCACAGGCACACAATCCCCGCGATCGCCACCGCCGCCGCGACCATCGAGATGAGCCCCGCCGATGGGACAAAGATCTCAATCACCGTGAGCAACAGCGCAGCCGCGAGTAGGACGAGTCCCCAAAGTAGCATCGGATCCATCGGACCGGACTGTAGCCCATCACGCCGTCGTGCTGCTCTCGCCCAAACCCGACCCCGAACCCGTTCCAGACGCGTCCGCGATCTCGACGACGACCCGGAACCGGTCCGCCGAAACGACGCAGACGCGGACCCCTTCAGGGATAAACCCGCTCTGGGCCACCACGTCGAAGACCTCTTCCCCGAACGTCGCCTTCCCCGCGGGACGAAGCAGGGTGCACGTGACGCCGATGTCACCCGGGAGCAGCGGTTCCTCTTGCGGACGGATCGCCCCGAACAACGCCTCGTCGACCTCCCCGGGAGCGGGGCTCTGCAGCGTGTACCTCTTCATGATCGGAAGCGTGCCGAGCTGCCGGATCACAAAGAAAATCCCGAACATCGCCGTCAGCGTCGAGAGCAGAACCGTAACCGCGCCCCGAGCGAGCGAGTCCTGGGCCTCGGGCGTCGAGAACGCCATCCCGCCCGGGCCGCCCGGGACAAACGTGAAGACAAGTCCGATGAAAAGAGTGATCAATCCGAAGATCCCCGCGATCCCGAACCCGGGAATCACAAAGAGCTCGAGTGCCAGAAGGACGATCCCGACCCCGACCGCGCCCAGCGACCACCAATTGGCCAGACCCATCATGAAGTTCGGACCAAGGACCAGGGCGAGGGCCGTCGCCGCGATGAGCCCGGGGACAACCATCCCCGGGTGCGTCATCTCGATGAACATCGCGATCATGAAGATCGAGATCAGAAGCCCCCGCACGAACGGATTGCTCAAAAACCGCGCGACATGCTCCGCCCACGACTGGTCGAGCCTTGTGAGCTTCTTGGCCCCAAAGTAGGCGGACAACTCCTGCTCGTCGTTCACCGTGGCCTTCGCGAAACCGAACTTCGCCAACTGCTTGCCTTGCAGCGTCACCGAGCCGGCACCATCCGACGCGTACAGCTCCACTCGCCACTTCCCCGCGTCCGCCGCGGTGAACACCGGGCGTACCGAGGGACTCTCAACCGTGCTCACGGGCTGGGTCGCCAAAAGTGCCGCAACCCCCGCCGACGCGGGAATCGGGGCAATCCCGCCGACCGAGGCACCGCTCCCACGCCACGGGGCCGACCCCGCCCCACCGGTCGCGCTCACCCGCGCCATCGCAGCCTCAAACTGCGTCGCGGCCTTGGACGAAGACAGTTCGACATTCCCGCGCCCGGGCGGCGTCGGAAACAGCATCGCGTGCTCGTACTCGTTGATGCACAGTCGCTCCCCGGTCGCGATGTTCTCGACCAGCCACAGCTCAACGCCGGGGACCGCCATCGCCTGCACGAGATACTCGTCCCAACCGCGCCGACGCGCCGATTCGATCGCGCTGGAGATCGCCGGGGCCGCCACATCCGCGAACCGGTCGATGCCGCCCGACGGCCCGACCATCGGCGAGGGGGACGAACGCATGCCGCGCCTACTTCGTGTGTTGTTCAACCACTCCGGATCGATCAGTTCGCCGATGGAAGCGTTTCCACCCACGACGATCTCCCGGCACGCCAACGCAACCAGGCCGGCCCCTCCCCGGATCGCACTCCCGCCCGAACGAGCACCCTCCGCGTCATGAACCCACGCCACGATGTTCGCAACCGGGGATTGACGGATGACCGAGAGGAGCTCGGAAACCGTGCCGTAGTTGCTCTGCCGGCTGTCGAGTTCGAGCACGACGGCGTCGGCCCCGGCCGCCTTCGCCTGGGCCAGTCGCCGCATCACCGAAGCCGTCTGAAACCGATCAAGCCGTCCCTGGATCGGAACCACAACCACATGGTCCGCCTGCCGTGCCGCTGGGACGACCCCGCCGCTCCCACCGCCGGACGGCGCGACCGCCGCGGGCTGGGCGGGAGCATCGAGCCCCAGCACCGCTGGCGCGACGATCCCCAACGCCACCGCGAACCAGAGGGCCCAGCGCAGGCCCAATCGGAACGGCGAGGTGCGACTCTGAAGGCGGGTTGGGGTTTGGATGGGCACGCCTCAGTATAAGGAAGGCGAACCCGCCGATTGCAAACCGGGCTGCCCGGGCGAGCCGGGGAGGATCTGGTGCACCTGCCACTTGAGCGACCCATCCATCAGGTCGAGGTGCACCGAAAAGAACCCGTGCCGACCCTCGGGCGTCGGAGACTCCACCGCCGCGACCAGCGGCCAGATGATCCGGCGGTCGGTCTCGGGGATCGGCAGGCCCTCCAAATCGCCCGTCGCGTGCCATTCGAGCACTCCCTCGTTCATCTCCCCGGCCTTGACCGCGACGGGCCCGACGACCCGGAAGTAGAACAAGAGCCAGTGCCCGTCGGGGGCCTGCTCGGAGATCAGCCCCATCAGGTGCAGCCGGTCGAGCGGGACGTCGATCCCGGCCTCTTCGCGGATCTCCCTTTGGGCGCACAACGCCGGAGATTCGCCCGTTTCCGTGTCGAGTTTGCCGCCGATGGGCGAGCAGAACCCGCGGTTGGGCTCGCGGGCGCGGCGCAAAAGCAGCATCCGCCCCTGATCGTCGCGGAGATCGCACAGGCACGCGAGTCGGTATGGAATCGGGGCTTGGCGTGGGGCGGGTTCGGGCACGCGTGGAGGGTACGACCGCGTCCGTGCGCACGCCGATGAAATGCTCGCAATCACGCTGTTCTCGGCGCGCGTCGGTGTCCGATACAGTGACCATGACGCCGCCTCCCGCAACGACTGTTCCGACCACCGCCTCCCCCGCCGCACTCGCGCCTTCCAAGGGCGGGAGCAAGACCCACAGCCCCCGATCGACCTCCTCGACCATGCCCGTCCGCAGACCCATGTCGCGACCGACCAAGGCCTCCCACGATGGCGGGGCTGGCGTGACGTCCGGCCCCCAGGGCGCGGCGTGGCCTGCTTCGGACGGAGTCCGCGGGGGCGGGGTGTACATGATCGGGATCGGCGGGTGCGGGATGAGCGGCCTGGCGCGGCTCCTGCGCACGCGGGGCGCGACCGTCTCCGGAACCGACCAATCGGCGCAAGATTCGACCCGGGCCCTTGAGGCTGAGGGGATCCATGTCGGCTTTGAGCAGACCCTGCCCTGGCTCCCCGAGGGGTGCGGGCTGGTCGTGATTTCGGCGGCCGTCAAGCCGGACCACCCGCAGGTTGCCGAAGCCCGGCGGCGAGGCGTTCCGGTCCTGACCTACGCGGAAGCATTGGGCAAGTGCATGCTGGGGCGGACGGGGATCGCGGTGGCGGGGACGCACGGGAAGAGCTCGACGACCGCCATGCTGGGGACGGTCCTGGTCGACTGCGGGATTGACCCGTCGGTGATCGTCGGGGCGACGAGCCGACAGCTGGCCAAGGGGAACATCGGGAGTGCTTCGCTCCTCGCGGCGCAGACGCCGTCGGGGTTCAGGCTTGGCGGGGCGACCATCGCGGGCGGGGACTGGAAGGGTCTGCCGGGCGTGCTGGTCGCGGAGGCGTGCGAGTTCAACCGGTCGTTTCACAACTTCCGCCCGACACTGGCGTCGGTCTCGTCGGTCGAGGCGGACCATCTGGACTGTTACAAGGACCTCGGCGAGATCATCGAGAGTTTCAGGCACTTTGTCTCGCTGCTCCCGTCAGAAAAGGACGGCGGGCGCCTTCTGATCGCCCACGACGGGGCCCACCGGCGCGAGGTGACGGCCGGGGCGACGTGCCGGGTTGAGACCATCGGGTTCAGCCCGCAGGCGGACTGGTCGCTCGCGTTTGACCCTGTCACGAGGCGGGCGACGTTGTCGCAAGACCGCAAGCCGATCGCTCAATGGACGATGCGCGTTCCCGGTGCCCATATGGCGTTCAACGCCGGGGTCGCGCTGACCCTCGCGACGTTTGTCGGGGCGGACCCGCGCGTGGCTGCGGCCAGCCTGTGCGAGTTCCGCGGGATCGACCGGCGGATGCAGTTCCTGGGCGAGAAAGCCATGGCGGGCGGGAACGTGCGCGTTTACGACGACTACGGGCACCACCCCACCGAGGTGGATGTCACTCTGCGAGCCCTTCGCGACTTTGAACATCCCGAGGACCGCAAGGGGAGGCTCATCTGCGTCTTCCAGCCTCACCAGCACAGCAGGACCAGACATCTGCTGGACGAGTTCGTCAAGAGTTTCGACACCGCCGACGTGGTGATCGTCCCGGAGATCTACTTCGTCCGCGACAAGGCTGAGGAACGGCATCTGGTGACCGCGGCGGACCTCGTCGACCGCCTGCGCGACCGCGGGGTCAAGGCGATGCACGTGCATCCCTTCGGCGCGATCGTCGAGACGCTGCAGGATCTGTGCCGCGCCAATGACTTGGTGGTGACGATGGGCGCGGGCCCGGTGCACAAGGTGGCAGAAGAATACCTGGCGTCGGGATCCGGTGACAAGGGCGGAGTTCGTTCATGACGGCGTTTGCAGCGAGACGTATGGCGATGGACCCGAGCAATTTGTCCGGTGTCGTGTCCGGTGTAGTTCGGCGTCACCCGATCACCACATGGTTCAAGATCGGTGGCGGCGCGGACCTCTTCGCACGCCCGACCGACGCGGACCACCTGGCGAGGCTGGTCGCGGCGCACCCCGACGTGCGTGTGCTCGGGGACGGGGCCAATCTGCTCATCGACGACGACGGGGCCCCGGGGCTGGTGGTCGAGTTGAGCGAAGCGGCGTGGACCAAGGTCGATCTCGACGCCAAGACCGGCGTTGTTCGGGTGGGCGCAGGCACCAAACTGCCGCAGCTGATCCATACGACCGTCCGCGCGGGTCTCGGCGGGCTCGAGGTGCTGGGGGGGATCCCCGCGACCATCGGCGGCGCGCTGGTGATGAACGCGGGCGGGGCGTTCGGGCAGATCGCGGACACGGTCTCGGTGGTCCGCGGGATCACCAAGACCGGCAAGGCGGTCGAGTTGCGACGGGACCAGATCGCCTTCGGGTACCGCCACTCGGGACTTGACGGGCTCATCCTCACCGAGGCGGAACTCAGGCTGACGCCGGGCGACGCGGGTGCCCTGAGGCGGCGGCTCTTGGAGATCATGGAGTACAAGAAGAACAGCCAGCCGATGGCCGCGAACAGCGCGGGGTGCGCGTTCAAGAACCCGACGCTGGCGGCGGACCTTGAGGGCGTCGCGGCGGCGGGGACTCGCGTGTCGGCGGGGATGCTGATCGATCGGGCGGGGCTGAAGGGGCTTCGCGTGGGCGGGGCGGAGGTCAGCCCGGTGCACGCGAACTTCCTTGTGACGCACGCGGGCTCGTCGGCGTCGAATGTCATCTCGCTGATGGCGGAGATCGTTCGCCGCGTGCGGGAGCGGTTCGGGGTGACGCTGCAGCGTGAGGTTGTGGTGTGGTCGAAGCACGACGTGCTGGGGTAACGAAGACTCACCGCAGAGTCGCAGAGGGAGAAGAATTGAAACACTGAGTTCACAGAGGGGCACTGAGGAATGCAAAGGAAATTGCCTTTTTCAAAGCCGCTTCCTGTCTTTCTCTGTGCCCCTCTGTGCTCTCCGTGTTTGAAAATTGTCTTTCATCTGCGATCTCTGCGACTCTGCGGCGTGTCTTCTTTGGAGTTGACCTATGGACAGAAAGCCTTCGGTCTTGGTTCTCGGCGGCGGACCGGACGCGGAACGCGACGTGAGCCTTGTGAGTTCGGCGTGCGTGGCCAAGGCGTTGACCGAGGCGGGGCACGAGGTCAACTATCAGAAGATCGACAAGCCGACAGCGGAGGAGTTGGCGCGTTGGGGGGGCGAGGTGGTTTTCCCCGTGCTTCACGGCGGGTGGGGCGAGGGGGGGCCGCTGCAGGACATTCTGTCTCGCGGGAAAAGGCCGTTCGTCGGGTGCAAGGGGCCGGCGGCGCGGATGGCCATGGACAAGATCGCGAGCAAGCTCGTGGCGGCCCAGAACGGCGTCCCGACGGCGGCGTGCGCGGTGTTCAACCCGCGCGACGAGGCCTGCCCCTTGGGGGAGATGCCGGTGGTGCTCAAGCCGATCCACGAGGGGTCGAGCGTCGGGGTTCACATCTGCAAGACCGCGCCCCAGTGGGTGGACGGAGCGGCGGCGGTTCGTGAGGATCTCCGGCGGCACCCGGAACGGTCGTACATGGTCGAACGGGCGATTCTCGGCTCGCGCGAACTGACGGTGGGCGTGATGGGGTCCAAGGGCGGGGGGATTGAGGTTCTGGACCCGGTTGAGATCAAGCCTGCGGTTGAGTTTTACGACTATCAGGCCAAGTACAACAGGGACGACACGCGGTACACGGTGGATCCGGTGCTGCCGGCGGGGGTCAAAGAGCGGGTGCAGGGGTGGGCCAAGACCATGTTCGAGGCGCTCGGGTGTCGGCATCTGGCCCGGGTTGACTTCCTGCTCGCGGCGGACGGGTCGGCGTGGCTCTTGGAAGCCAACACCATGCCCGGGTTTACCGACCATTCTTTGTTCCCGATGGCGGCGGGGCACCGGACCGCGTCGGGGAAGATGGCGATGCCCGCGCTCTGCTCACATCTGGTGATGCTGGCGTGGAGCGGGGAAAACGCGTAAGGGTTGGACGGGTTAGAATGGGGAAGCCGAACGGACTCGGCGCCAGTTGGCGTGACTTGGGCAAGGGTGGGCAGAGGAAGTGTGCGATGGACCCACGGATGAATCCAGCCGGCGATGTTTCGGCCGACGACGCCTCGTTTGACGAGCAGCACGAATCTCCCGCGATGACCGAGGGTGAGGCGGAACCGTCCGCGGTTGCGACTCGCCCGCCGTTCGCGTGGGGGCGTTTTTTCGGGTATCTGGGGAGTGTGGTCGTGGTCGCGATGATGGGCGGGATCGGAGCGGCGATGTACTGGGGTTGGACGCCGCTCGAACGCAAGACGCGCGAGGTGGTGGACACGAAGATCACGCGGATCGAGATCGAGTGGCCTCGGATCGGCACGGCGCCTGTGGCGACCAAGCCCGCGGTCGGCGGGGCGTCGGTCCCGTTGCCGGGGTCGGTGCGAGAGGTCAGCGCGAGCGAACAAGCCAAGCCCAAGGACAAGAAGGCCGGCGGAAAGACCAAGCCCGCGCCGAAGCCGGAGCCCAAGGCTGAGGCGTCGTTGCCGTGGTCGGTGCCCGAGGCTGCGACGACGTGGCTGCCGGAGCAGTTTCAAGAGGACCTGCTGACCAAGGCACGGGTCGCGCTGGGCGTGGACCCTGACCCGATGAGCCGTGCGCCGCTGATGGCGGTGGCGGACTCGATGGAGCGGTCGGGGTGGTTTGTGGGTCGGCCTCTGGTCGAGCGTCGCGGCGGCGGGTTGCTGCTGGTGCGCGGGACGTGGCGTGTGCCGGCGGCGGTGGTGCGGCAGGGTGAGAAGGACTATCTCTTGTCGTGGGAATCGACGCCGATGCCGGTGGATTACAAGACCGATCAGTCCAAGCTTCCGGCGATCGTGGGCGTGATCGCGCCGCCCCCGGTGGATGCGAAGGGTCGGGACTACGCGTCGGCGTGGCCTGGTGAGGAGATGGATGCGGCGATGGAGCTGCTCCGGACGCTCGCGACGGAGACTTGGTACGTCCAAGTCGCGGGGGTTGATGTGTCGAAGTACCGCGAGACCAAGCGTCTGACGATTCTGACGCGTGGCGCTGGTGCGGCGAACGGGGCTGGAGGGGGGCGGATCGTCTGGGGCGGGCGTGCGAGCAAGCCGCTGGTGGGCGAAGCGTCGACCAAGGCGAAGATCGCCAGGCTGTCGTCGATCAATCGATCGTTCGGGCGTCTTGACGCCGGGCTTGACGGGGCGGCGAAAGAACTTGAGATCTTCTGGGGGCAGGGTTCGTTGGTGTTGAACATCGCGGCGACGAACACCGGGGCGTTGGTCGAGGTACCGACGCCGTGAACCCGAAGGAGCCCGAGCCCGCGGCGGAGGACCTCCAAGGCTTGGTCGTTGCGGGCGTGGACAACGCGAGTCTTGATCCGGGCGGCATGGACAGCAGCAGCGAGTTGGGGCATGCGCCAGCGCTCGAAACCCCGATGCCGGAACTTGCTCCGCCCAGGCGTGTGGACAAGTGGGCGCATCGGCGGGTGGAGCCTCGGGGTTTGGCGCTGCTGTGGACCATATTCCTCCTGGGTGTGACGCTCGTCTGCTTCTGGACGCCCGCACTGTCGGCGGGGCTTGACGTGCTCTCGGGCCGGTATTCGGCGCGTCTGGTGCTGGTGGCGGTGGCGTTCGGATACTCGGTGCTGTGGCCCATGCTGAGACTTTGCCAGGTGTTTCCGTTCGAGGGCGGGCTGAGGAGCGTGGGGAAGGATCTGATCGTGATGGTGATACCGACGCAGGCGGTGATCTGGCCGTTGGCGTTTTTGGCGCTCTGGCCGCTGTCGGTCGCGGCGTGTGTGGCAGCCTCGGCGATGGGGTGGACCTTTCTCGTGGGGGCGCTTCTGGCGATGTTTCTCGGCAAGGCGGGGCGGGAGCGGCAGGTGTCGCCGATGCGTCGGGTGGTGGGGATGCTCGTGATCATCGCGGTGGCGGCGAGACCGGCGGGGATGTACTCGCCTCTGATCGCGGTGGGCGACGTGCCGACGTCCGAGGTGGTGGACCTGTGGGCGATGCTGTCGGCGGTGTCGGCGCCGCTGAGCATGACGGTGCCCCCGTACGGGAGGCCGGAATGGCTGCTGCCGGGCCACTGGGCGGCGGTCGGCGTAACATGGGGATTGGCGGGGGGGATGTGGCTCGTCGCGGCCGCGTTGGTGGGCGGGTCGAGACGAGAATCGGGTTCGGGACAGGAGTAGGTATGGAATTTGTCACCAAAGCTGAGAAGGAAATGATCGAGGCCAAGCTGGCGGCGTTGATCGCCAACCGCGCGGTCATCTCGGTCCGCATCGCGACCGCACGTGAGCTCGGAGACCTCAAGGAGAACGGGGACTATCACGCGGCCCGCGAGCAGCAGGGGATGGACGAGGCGGACATCCGCCGGTTCACCGAGCGGTTGCAGAACATGAGCGTTATCGACGAGAAGATGGCCAAGATCGTCGAGGGCGTCGTGATGATCGGGTGCACGGTCAAGCTGCGTGATCTGGCTCGCGGGGACGAGGATCTGTACAAGATCGTCGGCGAAGCCAGCGGCGAGGACACCGGGGACCTCACCGAGGTCACGCTCAACAGCCCGATGGGCGAAGCTCTCTTCAAGGCGAAGGTGGGCGCGGTGATCCGCGTCAACGCGCCGCGGGGCCCCAAGCAGTTTGAGATCGTCGAGATCCTGTAGGAAGAACGCCCGCGATGAGCACCACCAACGAACAGGAATCCAGGCCGCCACGCATCTGCGTGGTGGGATCGGTCAATATGGACTTGGTCGTGCGGTCCCCTCGGATTCCCACACCCGGCGAGACGGTCATGGGGCGGTCGTTCGAGACCTTCGCCGGGGGCAAGGGCGCGAACCAGGCCGTCGCGGCACAGCGTCTTGGCGGGAGCGTCGCGCTCCTGGGATGCATCGGGAACGAATCGCACGGGCAGCAACTGGCGCAACTTCTGCACAAGGAGGGAATCGACCTCTCGCGGATGCTCCAGCGCCGTGACAAGACGCCGACGGGGGTCGCGCTGATCGTCGTGGATGACTCGGGCGAGAACACGATCGTGGTCGCGCCGGGGGCCAACGCGACGCTGACCGCCAAGGACATCGAGGATTCGCGTGACGTGATCGAGTCGTGCGATGTCTTGCTCATGCAGTTGGAAGTGCCGATCGAAGCGGTGGCGGCGGCGGCGAAGATCGCGCAAGGCGCGGGCAAGGCGGTCATCCTCAACGCGTCGCCGGCCTTGCCGCAGGCACGCGAGGTGCTGCGGATGTGCGACCTCTTGATCGTCAACCGCACCGAGGCGGCGACGCTCGGCGGCCTCGAGCAATACACCGAGCCGGGACGCCTCGCCCTGAGACTCGGCGAGATCGGCCCCCCCACCATCGTGCTGACTCTCGGGGCCCAGGGCGCGATCGTGGCCCATCGCGGGAGGCCCAAGCGGGTGCCGACCCTCAGCGTGAAAGCGGTCGACGCGGTGGGCGCGGGCGACGCGTTCACCGGCGCCATGGCGGTGGCATACGCGGCGGTCCACCACGCGTCCAAGACGCGCGGGCCAGAAGAGTTCCGCTTGCTTGAAAAGGCGCTCGCGATGGCGTCGGCAGCGGGTGCGCTCGCGGCGGAGCGGGCGGGGGCGATTCCATCGCTGCCGTATCTCGCGGACGTGCTGCCCCGGGTCGCGGAACTTGAGCGGCAGATGCGGTTTTAGCGCGGAAGTTTTCATATGCCGAAGAAATGGAACATCTCCGCAGAGCGAGCGGTGTTCGTGCTTCTCGCGGCAGGCTACGCCCTCATCATCATTTCTCAGGACTTGTCCGGGCTTCGTCAAGCCGGACTTCTCGGCGTCGGAATCGGCAGCATACTCGTCGCGGTCGTGATGACGAGCCGAATCATCTGCACAAATCGTTTGGCTGAACGTCGGAAGAATCGCGATGAATGCTTGGGGTGCGGGTATCCGCTCGGCTCAGGCTTCATTTGTCCTGAATGCGGCAGAGCGAAGTCATAGTCGCCACATGTCTACTCGTTGAGCCCTTGCGTGTTTGTCGCCGCGCCGCCCATGAACGCCCGCCTGGCGATGATGAAGAGCACAAGCACCGGCGCGACCGCGATCAGGGTCGCGGCCATCGTCACGTTCCACTCGGCCCCGCCGTGCTGGCTTTGGTACATGTGCAGGCCCAGCGAGACGGGGTACGTGTCCTGATGGTTGAGAAAGAGCAGCGGCCCCAGGAAGTCGTTCCAACTGGCAACGACCTGAAGCACCGCGACCACGCCCAGCACCGGGAGCGACGCGGGGAGGATGATGCGGACGAAGACGCCGAATTCGGAGCAGCCGTCGATGCGGGCGGCTTCGTCAAGTTCGCGGGGGATAGTCAGGAAGAACTGACGCAAAAGGTAGATGCTGAATGCGCCGCCGAACCACGCGGGGACGATGAGCGGGAGGAACGTCCCGATCCAGCCGAGGGAACGGAAGACGAGGTAGAGGGGGGCCATCACGACAGGAAAGGGGACCATGAGGGTGGCGAGAACGACGACAAAGAGACTGTCGCGGTACTTCCAGCGCAGGCGTGAGAAGCCATACGCGACGATGGCCGAGGAGATGACCATGCCGACGGTGGCGAAGAGGGCGATGACCGCGGAATTGTGGAGGTAGAGGGGAAAGTCGGCGACGGGGCTCGACCAGGCGTCGGCGAAGGCCGAGCCGGGGGCTCGCGAGACGGGAGCGCTGGTGTCCGATCTGGCCTGCACGGGCTCAAGACTCTTGACGATCATCGCGGCGAGCGGCAGCCCGAAGCACGCCAGCGTGAACAGAAGGAGCAGCCCAAGGGTGATGGTTCGTGCGAGCTTCATGTTACGCATCCGTTAGGCACCCCTCGCGTAAACAAGCCCGCGTGAGAGACGCAGGACCAGGGCGACCAGGGCGAGGGTGACCATGAACTGCACCCACGCCAATGCGCACGCGTAGCCCATGCGGGAGAAGACGAACGCGTTGTTGTAGACGTGCATCGCGAAGGTGAGCGTCGAGTCGCCGGGGCCGCCGCGGGTCATGACGAGGGGGACGGCGAACGCCTGAAGAGACCAGATGAGCGACATCACGACATTGAGGACGATCGCGGGGGAGATCATGGGGAGGGTGACATGGATAAAGCGGCCCCAGGAGCCGCAGCCGTCGATGGTGGCGGCTTCGTAGAGGGCTGGGGGTACGCCCCGAATCGCGGCCCCGTAGATGACGACGTACGTGCCCACGCCCCAGAGGGAGACCAGGACGACCGAGGCCATCGCCCATGACGAACTGCCGAGCCAATCGACCGGAGACTGCCCGACGAGGGCGAGGATCGGCGTAAGCACGGCGTTGACAGGACCTTTCTGCGTGTTGAGGGTCCAGAGCCATGCGAGGGCGGCGGCGACGACCGGCACGAGCGTGGGGGCGAAGACAACGACGCGCGTGAGACCGGCGAGGGGCGCGAGCGGCCTGGACGCGCTGGCCCGCTCGACGAGGACTGCGGTGAGAACCGAGACGCACGAGGAGAGGACGACGGTGGCCAGGGCGTAGACGGCGGTGTTGGAGGCGGCCCGCCAGAGGGTCGCGTCGTGGAACATCTCGCGGAAGTTGTCCAGGCCGATGAAGACTGGTGCTTCGAGCACGGAGTAGTCGGTGAGCGCGTAGGCGAGGGAGAGGCAGACGGGGAGGAGCATGAAGACGGCAAAGCCGACGAAGAACGGCCCGACCCAAAGCAAGGGCCGGAGGGAGGTCCAGCGGAACT
The DNA here is from genome assembly GCA_943369765.1 of Phycisphaera mikurensis NBRC 102666. GTDB lineage: Bacteria > Planctomycetota > Phycisphaerae > Phycisphaerales > UBA1924 > UBA2396. The sequence continues at coordinate 134,963 of CALROI020000005.1, forward strand.
GACCGGAACGGCGTGGCGTTGGTGTCGTGGCGGTGCTCACACGGACCTCGGGCGGAAAGCCACAGCGTAGAGGAGCACCGCGGCGAGCATCCACCCCAGGCCGATCCATGCGGCTTGTCGCGAGGCGGTGTCGGCGTGGGCGCCGATGACCAGGCCGATCTCGCCGAGGATGAAGAGAGCGGCGGCGACGCGTGAGCCCGGGATCGGCGGCTGATCGGTCCGCAGAACGAAAATCGCGGCTGCGGTCAGGATGAAGAAAAGCCCATCGACCACGACAACACCCGCGGAAACCTGATCGACGCGTTCTTGACCGACCACAAGCAGGACGACAGCGGCGAGGCCACCGAGGAGCGCGATCGCGGCGGCGGGGGTCGCGGTGCTCGGGTGCGTGCGGGCAAAGGTGCGCCAGAAGAGCCCGTCGGACGCGAGGGCCTGGATGAGGCGCGGGCCGGTGAGGAGTGCGGCGTTGAGCACGCCGAAGGCGGAGACTGCGACCGCGCCGGCGATCGCCCGGCCTCCCCACGCGGGAAAGACCGAGCCGACAGCGTCCGCGGCGATGGACCTGCTGGTCGCGACAGCCTCAACGCCCAAGAGCGTGATGTACGCCCAATTCGCGAGGAGGTAGACAGCGATGACGACGGCGGTGCCGGAGATGATGGCAATGGGGAGCGTTCGGCGCGGCTCTTTGACCTCGCCGGAGATCCACAAAGCCTGCTGCCACCCGCCATACGCGAAGAACGCGGGGACGAGACACGCCATGAGGATCAGGGGGATGTTGGTCCCTTCGGGGATCGGCGGAGCGACGGGCGGCGGGGTCGCGGGCGCGGCGAACGCGGCGAGGGCGGCGACCGCGAGGAGAGCGGCGACCTTGGCGACGACAGTGACGTTCTGGACCAGTGCACCCAAACGGACGCCGATGATGTTGATCCCGGAGATGGCCAGGATGATCGCGGCACCCATGATGGTGAGGATGGTGTTGGAGAGGTCATCGCGGCCGAGCGCGACGGCCATGGAGCGGGCGCAGATGACGGAGATCACGACGATCGCACCGACCTGGACGAAGGTGGCGTTGCAGAAGACGAAGACAAACCCCGCGAGTGGGCCGAAGTTGCCGTAGGCGTCGCGGAGGACCTGGTACTGAGCGCCGGGGCCGTGCCGACGGCGGCCGAGTTCGGCGAAGGCGAGGGCCCCGCACATGGCAATGGCACCGGCGAGGGCCCACCCCGCAAGGGCGAGCCCGGGTGTCTTGGCGATGGCGGCGACGCGGCCGGGGGAAAAGAAGATGCCCACCCCGATGACCGCGCCGATCACCACGCAGGCGGTGTCGAGGGTGCCAAGCGTGCGTGTCGGGGCCGGGGATTGGCTCATGGAGCGGAGCATACCGGAATTGACACCCCGATTGTCGCCTCGTCTCCCCCACCACTCTCCCACCGCTCCCCCACCCTTTCGGATACGCTGGCGTCGTGGAGCACAGCACCCCCGACAGCGAATTCGAGCGACGTCGCTTTCTCGCGGGTTCGGCACGTCTCGGGATGGGGGGGATCGCGGTCGGGGCGATCGGAGCGGCCGGGCTCGGCGCGGCGTTGTGGCCTCGGACGCCACGGTCGCGGCGCGAAGTGCCGGCGGGGCGCACGGTCATCACGTACTGGGAGAAATGGACCGGCGTCGAGGGGCTCGCGGTCCAGGCGGTGGTCGATCGGTTCAATGCCGAGCAAAGCAGGGTGTTCGTCGAGCGGCTCGCGGTGAGCGACGAGAACAGCAAGGCGATGATCGCGGTCGCGGGGGGCGACCCGCCGGATGTCATGGGGCTGTTCAGTTACAGCGTGCCGCAGTACGCGCAGGCGGGGGCGGCGATCCCGTTTGACGAGTTGGGATTGGACCCCGGGCCGGGTGTGTATCTGCCAGCGGTGCGGCGGACGCTTGAGTTTGCGGTGAATGGGAAGACGCGTCTTTACGCGGGGGCGAACACATGCTATTCGCTGGCGATGTACTGCAACAAGGAGCACTTTCGCGAGGCGGGGCTTTCGCCGCCGACGTCGCTCGAGGAGTTGCTCGCGCACGCCGAGACGATGACCAAACGGGATACTTCAGGCCAAAGCACTGGCAGGATCGTGCGGGCGGGGTTCCTGCCGACTTTGCCGTGGTGGTGGTACTACCTGTGGCCGGCGGGGTTTGCCGCCAAAGGTGTGGAGCCGCTGTATGACGCGGCGGTCAATCGGTGCGCGATCGCGGACCCGCATGCCGTGGCGGCGTACGAGTGGCTGGCTTCGTTTCCCAAGCGGCTTGGGCTCAGCAGCGTGCAGGCGTTCGCGTCGGAATTCGGGCGGTCGTTCCACGGCACCGAGGACCCGTTCCTGACGGGGCGGGTATCGATGGCGGTGCAGGGGCCTTGGCTGGCGAACTTCGCACGCACCTACGCGCCGGACCTGAAGTACACGGTGGTGCCGCTGCCTGCCTCCGCTGCGCGAGGGGGCACCGTCGGGCTGGTCGAGTGCGACGTGCTGATGATCCCGCGCGGGTGCCGCCATCCGGAGGAAGCGGCGGAGTTCGTGCGGTTCACCCAGCGGCAAGACGTGCAGGAGATGTTGTGCTCAGCCCACGCCAAGCCGTCGCCGCTGGTGTCTCAATCGGCGGAGTTCTTGGCGTCGCATCCAAACCCGGGGATCAAGGTGTTCGCCGATGCAGCGGGCGATGCGGACGCCATGATCCTGCCCCGGACCAGGGCTTGGAAGCAGTACGCCCTGTTGCTCTATCCGGCGTTTCAGAGGATCTGGGAGGGGGCACCGGTGCCGGCGGAGCTGAAAGCCGTGGCCGAACGAACGCAGGCCCTGCTCGACAAAGACGCGGCCATGAGACTGCGGCGCCGTTCAAGCCTGGGATGAGGCGATCTAGCGAAGCTTGCGGGGGTTGCAAGCGGGCTTGCCATCGGCGTAGGCCCACAACGTGACGCTCAGCCATCGCGAGCCCCAGCGTTTGGCCTCGCTGTGGGTGGGGTAGAGAACGTCCAGGCGGCTGCCCTTGATCTTGCCGCCGCAGTCGAGCACGGGGACGATGGACTCGTCGGCGTAGCCGGGGACGGTGATGAGGGAGCCGTACTTGAGGACACGTGGGTCGGCGGCGACCAATTGGAAGGCGTTCGTCTCAACCGAGTGGAGCGTGGCGGTGATGCCGTCGGCGGAGTCGCCGCAGGAATGGGCGTCGGGGGAGTAGGCGGTCACCCGCATCCGGACCGTGCCGGTAGGCCTGACGGGGCGGCCGTTGAACCAGCGGGTGTCGGCAGGAAGGGCAAAGTCGGCGATGGGGTCGGAGGGGGTGTCGATCGGAGTGAACTCGATCTCGACCTCGGGGGACTTGGTCTGGTTGCTCTCCGGCAAGGGAGCCGCCGCTCGGGTTTCGAGAACAGTCGTGGCCAGCAAGGGGGTGAGCTCGCGTTCCTTGGCGAGCATGGCTGAATAGGCGACACCGACGGCCGCCAGGACAAACGCGAGCGCCTCGGCGAAGTGCCTTGCCCGGATTTTCTGCTTGAGCCAGGATGGAATCTCAAGCACCCCAGCCCCGCCCACCGTGGGCCTGGGCTGGAAGCCGCCTCGAGTCCTCCAAGCTTCGCGATTCATCATCCACCAATCTCCAGTTTGTTCATCCCGGTGGCGACGGCCGCCAGTCACCGAGATCCGTCCCCAGACACCCCGAGAAACCCGCCCCTCTCGAACCATGCGGTGGGGTCGATGAGCCTGAAGATTACCCCCGGTTCATCGCCGGAGCAAGCCTCGATACCAAGTATAATACGAACAAGTAGGCGACTGGGGGGAGGTACGTGGATATTCCGGGCCGATCCGACCGTTACCAGACCAGCAAAAATGGACGACCGTCGGGAAGCTCGGCACGGTCACGATGCCCGAGAACGGAGCAACGGCGACCCGGATCCGATCCGGGAACGAACGAGCACGAGCCGTGAGCCACGGGGCCAGAGGTCGAACAGGAATCCGGCCCGATGATCAGCGGACGCGCTGCTCGGTGTCGACGCGGAACTTGGGCTGCCACTTGATGGCCAGCTTGTCACCGATCGCAAACCCTGTGATCACAGCGCCCTTGGAGACACGGAAGACCAGCTTGACTTGCTGTCCGGGTTCTGATCGGGAGAGCGTCTTGGGGAGTTCTGCCAGTCCGGTGAGGGGCGTGCCGGGGGTGTAGCGGACGCCGATGATGTCGCCGTCGCGGTAGTAGAACCCGATGCACTGGTACTTCTTGCCCTTCTGGTCGACGAGGTAAATCGGTTTGTCGTTGTCGAAACCACGTTCGCCGAAGCGCCAGGCGTTGGTCATTCCGGCGTCGAGCTGGCAGACGACCTGGTTTTCGATGGGCTCGTACTTATCAACCTTGAGCGCGGGATCGAGGCCGCTCCCGGCGACGTCGCGCGGGTTGAAGCGATAGTCGCCGTCCTGGATCATCCCGCCGCCCTTGGCGGAGATCACGGTGCCGCCCTGCAGCTGGTCGCGCTGAAGCTGGATGCCGATCGAGGTGGACATCTGGAAGCCGAAGACATCGGGCGGTGTCTCCTCGATCGCGGTCTCGTTGGCGGCGCCCTTTCGCATGAGGTAGACGAGGGACTCGTCGAGGTTGGCGGCGACGTCGGCGACCATCATGCCGGGGATCCCCATGTCGCGGCTGAGGGCGGTGGAGAATGTCTGGGCCGGCTTGGGATCGGCGATGTCGGCGCGAACGCCTTTGACGTAGAGGGCGACGGGCGTGAATCCGGGGGGGACGAGGAATTCAAAGCCGAATCGCGAGTCGGAATCGGCGCCGACGGAGGGGAAGTACTTGCCGTCGCCGCCGCTGGTGAACCCGAAGCGGGCGAACTCGACATACTTCTTCTTGAGGGCACGGACGTCGGAAGGATCGATGTTGGGCGGCGCGGCTTTGATCACCGCGGCGTGCGGGAAGACCAGTTTGGATTCGACGGTGTTGTTCACGAGCAGAGCGACCTGAGCGTTGACAACGACCACCTGCCCGGTTTTCTCCTTGGCGGTCGTGGCGAAGTTGACGACGTAGCCATAGAGCTTGGAGGCGGGATCCACGGGGTCGCCGTCGAAGTTCTGGAGTCCGGTCTGCGCGGCGGTGAACCGGTCCTTGGTCATTTCATCGAGACGCGCCTTGCCGGTCACGGTCGCCGGGGGCTGGACCTCGTAGCTGTCGATGATCGAGAAAGAGCCGGGGATGATGTTGTTGCGGGCGCGGTTCTCGCCGTTGGTGGCGGCGTACCGGGAGATACCGGCGGTGGCGTAGTACGCGGGGTAGTAGTACGCGAGCGAGTCCTCCGAGTAGTAGACGGCGCTGGAAAGGTGGCTGAAGAGTGCCGAGGTGAGGCGGTCGGTGGGGATCCAAAGGGAATCGCCGCGCTGGACGCTGCCGTTGGCGGAGATCTGCACGGCGCGGTAGTCAAAGAGCCCCATGTCGGCGGGGAGGCGAAGTCGGCCGATGGACATGACGGTGATGCCGGAGAGGATGACACCGGCGAGGGTGCCGCAGAACCCGCCGCCGATGTAGTTGGCGGTCTGATTGACGTGGATGTTGCGGCGGAGGGTCGCGTCCAGAGCGGCACGGAAGATGGCGTACGCAACGACGAACGGAACGGCGAGCGCGACAGCCCAAGCGGATCCTGTCTGAAGCTCGGAGATCCAGCCGCGAGCGCCCGCGCTGCTGAGGATGTAGAGCCCGAGGGGTTCCATGACGGCGAAGGCGATCGCGCCCGCGGCCACCGTGCACATGAGATGGATGAACGCGGAGAAGAACCCGCGGAGCAGCCAGATGTACATCGAGGCCAGAACGATGAGGATGGCGATGACATTCATCATCATGGGAGGGTTCCTTTCAGACGGCGGTCGAACGACCGTGAGGGCAACGAAGGGAGGAATCAGGACTTGGCGGGGGCGGCGGGCTTGGGGGCCGCGGACGAGGCCGAGGGTGCCGCGGGAGCGCCCTCGGAGGTGATTCTGATCACCTCGTCGACGGTGGTGGTCAGGGTGACGAGTTTCTGCATCGCCGCCTGCGCGATGGTCGGGGACTGCTTCTTGCGGAGCTCGGCTCGAAGGGCGTTGATGTTCCCGGAACGGACCGCGGCGCGGCAGGCGTCGTCGAAGAGGAAGACCTCAAAGACGCCTTCCTGACCGAGATAGCCGGTCCCTTGGCAGACGGGGCAGACCTCGGGCTTGTTCTTGATGAGAACCTGGCCGCCCTTCTTGACAAGCGTTTGAACCTTGTCTGCGGGCAGGTTGAGCTTCTTGAGCATGTCCGCCGGGGGCTGGTACGGGACGCGGCAGTTCGAGCAGACCTTGCGGACCAAACGCATGGCGACCACGCCCTGGAGCACGTTGGCGGCCTGTTCCTGATCTCCGACGAGCTTGACCCACTTGACGATCGCCGACATGGCGCTGTCCGCGGCGAAGGAGGCGTACACGCGGACGCGATCCTGGTCTGCTTTGACGATTTCCTTGGCGGTATTCGCGTCGGGGATTTCGGCGACGCCGACGACCTGAGGGTCGCGGCGGAGGATCGAGCGGAGCGTCGTGGAGAACTCGGCACCCTCGGCCTGGGGGTCGAACTTGTTCTGTTTCGCGCCTTCGAGGATGTCCTGCGTCTCAACCTCGAGCGTTTGCACGTTCTGCGTGTAGGCGTCGTGGAGCTTCACGGTGGCGTACATCAGGGTCGTGCGGCCGGCGTCGGGGAGGGCGGCGAGCAGAACCACGCCCTTGAGCGAGGAAGTGAGTTCCTTGAAGTCGACAGCCTGGGACTCCAGGAGTCCGAGCTGGTCGAACTTGCGACGGACCTGCGCCTCGGGATCGACCAAGAGCGTGAGCCTGGGGCCGGCCTGGGTGCCGATCGTGGTGACACGGATCTTTCGGCGATCGGCCCCGCGTTCGATGTTGATGTCGGCGGTCTGCTGCTTGCGGTTCTCGGCCACATCGAGCTTTGCGGCACCCTTCCAGAACGACATGATCTGGTTGGCTTCTTGCGGGGGCATCGAGCGGTGGTTGATGGGTTGACCATCGACCAGCGAGCGGAGCACATACGAGGGGTCCTTGCCACTCGGGAGGAGTTCGACTTGTGAAGCGCGGGCGTCGAGCCCCTGGATGATCGCGGCTTCGGACGCGACGCGCGAGGCGAACTCGGGAGAATCGGCGATGGGGACGGGGAGAACGCTCTTGTCGGGGCCCTTGACGATGAGCTCGACCTTCCCGGCCTTCTTGGCGACGGCTTTGGCCTGGCGTGCTTCGCGATACTTGCTGAAATCAAGCCCGATGCGCGAGGATTCCGGGACCCGGTCGTCCTTGTTCACGGACACCACGAACACGATGACGTCCACGGCGAGGATGAGGATCGCAGCTCCGAGGGAAGCGAAGAAGGCCGCCTGTCCCTCGAGAGGCAGGGCGATCGCCACGAGAAACGCGACCAGGCCCATCGAAAGGTGGAAGATATTCCACGGGTTGCGAGGGAGAAAGAACCGGGCGCAGTGCTTGTCGAACACCGTCGAAACGAGCCAGCCCCAGGCGACAAACGGCAAGAGCAGGACGACCGGCTTCCAAAGGGAAAGCAGGATCAGACCCTCGGCGAGAGTGACCGGAAGAGTGGCGGGAGAGGCGAGAGCGTCCATCACGAGGGATTCCCTGGGTGGTTGGTCGGGCCGAAGGTCAGGCCGACGGACAAGTCGGTGCCCGTGCCGGCGGTTCCATGGGGGAAGACGACGCACGAGGAGGGGAGAATATCACGGGCGAGGACGGGCCGCTCGGAGCCCTGGGAACGGTAGAGGTATGAAAAACCGCCCGCGGGCGTCCTCCGACCGTCTCGGAGGAAGATCCGGGCGTCAAATGACTTAGCCGAGCTTCTTGAGTCGCATCATGAGTTCGTCTGCGTTGGGAGTGGCTTCCATGGCGACCTTCATATGGATGTACTCGCGTTCGACCAGATCGACCAGGGAGCCGTTGAAGTCGGTCATGCCGACCTGCTTGGCTTCGATGGACTTGATGTACTCGCGGAGTTCACCCTCGCGGGCCTCCAGAATGTGCTTGCGGACGACGGAGTTGTTGATGAGAATCTCAAGCCCCGGAACGCGGTGGATGTTGGCGTGCAGCGTGGGCAGGAGCTTCTGGTAGACGAAGGATCGCATCTGGTAACCGAGGATTCGGCGGACCTGTTCGACTTCCTCTGATTCGAAGAGGCCGTAGATGCGGCTGAAGGTCTGGGTGGTGGAGGAAGCGTGGATGGTCCCGTAGACCAAGTGCCCCGTTTCGGCGGCGTGGAGGGCGGCTTCGAAGGTCTCGTTGTCTCGCATTTCGCCGACGAGGACGACGTCGGGGTTTTCACGGACCAGGGCGCGGAGGGCGATTTTGAAGTCGAGGCAGTCGATGCCGATTTCGCGCTGATTGATGGTGGCTTTGCGGTCCTGGAAGATGTACTCGATGGGATCTTCGATCGTGACGATGTGGACGGGCTTGCGCTCGTTCACGTAGTCAAGCATCGCGGCGATGGTGGTGGACTTACCCGAGCCGGTGACGCCCGAGAGGAGCACGATGCCCTGGGGCTGCATGGCAATCTCGGACATGATCGGGGGGAGGTAGAGCTCCTCGAACTTGCGGATCTTCGAGGTGATGAGGCGAAGAGCGGCCGAGAGCTTGCCTCGCGCCTGGAAGAGGTTCACGCGGAACCGGTTGTGGTCGTCGTAGTCGTACGCGAAGTCGACCGAGCCAAACTTATGGAGGTCAGCGATCTGTTCGTCGTCCAGGATCACCTTGGTGATGCTGAGGAACTCCTCGGCACTGAGAGGCTCCATTTCGAGCGCACGAAGAGCACCACGGATTCGCAGTCGCGGGGCGGCCCCTGATTTAAGGATCAGATCGGAGGCTTCCAGCTTGATACACGCCTGGAGGAACTTCCCCCAACGAGTAGCGTGCGGATCACGCTTTTTGCCGATTTCGAGCGAGACGTGGCCTGCGACGGCGACGGTTTTGACTTCAGTATCGAGGCTCATGGTCATCGGGGTGGACCTTTCCGAACAGAGGCCGAGTGAAAACTGGCGGACGGGCCGCCACAAGCCGATTCGCACCCAATCTCCGGCGGTTGCCGGGGAGTGCGGATTGGGGCTTCAGGCGGCCCGGGGGGGACAGTATATTGATCTTTGGACGGCCGTGTCACCCATGCGACAGGATTCGCGGGTGCCCGACAAAGGCCCCCGATCCCACACGGGCTTGGAAACGAGCTGCTTGACCCTCAAAGGACGGGGGCTGCCTGGTCTGGATCGAGCGGCCCCGGTCGGCGGCGGATGTGCGGTCGCGCACCAGATCTCAGCGTTGATTGAGGTATTCCTCGATCTTCTCCGCTTTGCGGAGAAGGAACGGGATGTGCTTGTCCGCCGCGTCGGTGAAGCGGCTCAGCACCTTCATGGTCGCCTCGAACTCCTCAGCGAACTTGGTGTGCTCCTGGTCACGCCAAGACTGACCGAGGTCGTTGAGTCGCCCCTGAAGGGCTGCGAGCTGAGAGGTCAGCGTCCCATTGAACCTTTTCAGGTCTTGGGCGAATCGCCTGAGTTCCGCCGGATCGACCATTGCCTTGGCCATAAGCACTCCGTGACAGATGTCGCAGTCTGAGGTGGCAGAGGCCGACGCCTGTGCGAACCGATTCCGAACGTTATTCACCCCAACTTCAGTGAACCCGTCTTACCCCGGGAACGCTAGACCATCACCGGGCACGATGTCGCGGTTCACGCACGAGCCCGGACACGGAGGTCTCCCATGCGCGTTGCTCACTCCCACCCCGTCCGCCGCACCCTCGTCGCCCTCGCTTTGGTCCTTCCTGTCGTGGCCGGTTCGGCCGTCGGGCTTGCCCAAGTCACGACCGCCACCGTCACGACGACCGCAGTGGGCACGGGCGCTGACCACATCTTTGTGATGCCCCAGACACACCGAGTGCCGCGTTCGTGGTCCGCCGTCACGATCTCCGCTGTCGCTGCGAACATCTCGATCGTCGATCAACTCGCCACCACCACGCTCGAGATCTCCGTGACGAACCCGGGTTCTTCTCCGCAGCAGGCCGAATTGCTGCTGCCGGTGCCGGACGGTGTCACGGTCCGGTCGTTGCAGTATGACGGGACCGGCCCCGAGCCGACCGCACGCCTCTTGCCGCGTGCGGAGGCACGACGGATCTACGACTCGATCGTCCACGCCTCGCGCGACCCGGCCTTGCTGGAGTTTGCCGGGATGGGCGTGATCCGCTCGTCGGCATTCCCGGTGCCCGCGGGGGCGACGCAGAAGATCCGGATCACGTTCGAGCAGTTGCTGGTCGCGGATGCCGGGCGGATCGACTATGTCCTGCCCAAGACCGAGTCGCTCGCGACGGGGACGGGGATCCCTTGGACCATCAAGGCGACCGTGAAGTCTTCGGCCCCGATCTCGACGGTCTTTTCGCCGAGCCACGACATGGCGAGTGAGCGGACGGGTGCGGGGGACTTCACGGTGACGATCCCGGCCAACTCCGCTTCGGGCCCTGGGACGTTCCGCCTCTCGGCCCTGATGCCGACGGATTCGAAGGCCGCCTCGGCGACGCTGTACGCGTACCCCGACGCGGGCATGGAAGGAGGAAAGGGTGGTTACTTCCTTCTGGTGGCCGCCGTTCCGACCGAGAAGCCCGAGGGTGCCAAGCCCGTGCCGCGCGAGATGACCGTCGTGCTGGATCGGTCGGGCTCGATGCAGGGCGGTAAGTTTGAGCAGGCCCGAAAGGCCGCGGTTAATGTCATCAACGGGCTCGCCCCGGGTGAACGGTTCAACATCATCGACTACTCCGACACGGTTGAGTTATTCGCCAAAGAGCCCGTCGTTCTCGACGACAAAGCCCGCGCCGAGGCCCTCGCGTACCTGGGTCGGCTTCAGGCCAACGGCGGGACGAATCTGCACGACGCGCTGCTGTCGGCTGTCACCGCCCCCGCGCACGCGGGGTCGATGGGGCTGGTGCTGTTCCTCACCGACGGTCTGCCGACCGTGGGCGAGCGTGGGGAGGTCGCCATCCGCGACCATGTCAAGGCTTCGAACAAGGCGGGGCGTCGCATCTTCTCATTTGGCGTCGGCTTTGACGTCAACACGCCGCTGCTGTCGGGTTTGGCCCGGGCGGCGAAGGGGGCCCCGACGTTTATCCTGCCCGATGAGGATGTCGAGGTGAAGGTATCGCAGGTTTCGCGGCGTCTGCGCGGGCCGACGCTCGGGAGTCCGACCCTTGTGATGATCGGGGCCGACGGAAAGCCGACGACTCGGGCGACGCGCGATCTGCAGCCCGCTGTGCTCGACGACGTCTTCGAGGGGGACCAGGTCGTGATCCTGGGCCAGTACACGGGCGAGAGCGACACGCTCAAGATCAACCTCGGCGGCGAATACTTTGGCACGCCCCGCACGTTCGAGTTCAACCTCAAACTCGACGCGGCAACGCCTCGCAACGGGTTCGTGCCACGCCTGTGGGCGACGCGCAAGGTGGCGGCCCTCGTCGAGGAGATCCGTCAGTCCTCCGCCGAGCCCGGCTCGGCGGGGACAGAGGCCAGAACCAAGGAACTCGTCGATCAGATCACGCAACTCAGCATGCGATGGGGCGTGATGACGCCGTACACATCGTTCCTCGCGACGGAGCAGAACCCTGGCGAGTGGGACAGACTGGATGCGCTCGGACGCGTGCATGAGCGTGTGCTGGAAGAGTCAAGGGTCCGCGGAGGAGCGGGCGGCGTCGCGCAGGACGCCGACGTAGACCTGAAGTTGAAATCCGTCAACGCCCAGACCTCCAACTCGACCTACGCAGTCGCTCCCTCGGCGGTTCCCGCCGACGGCCGCACGAGGGCATTCGCGAGATACTCCGGCCCGGGCACTGCGAACGGAGGTGGCGGCGGCGAAGGCGGCGGCAAGGTCATCTTCAACACGGTCCAGAACATCAACGCCCAGACCTATTACAACCGCAACGCCAAGTGGGTCGACGGCCGGGTGCTGAGCAAGGAGACCGAGAAGCCCGAGGTCGAGGTGACGGTCGGGACGCCGGAATTCGAGAAAGTCGCCGACGCCCTCATTGACGAGGGGCAGGCGGGCGTGCTGTCGCTCGAGGGTGACATCCTGATCCTCGTTGGCGGCAAGCTCACGCTGATCCGCCAAACTCCGACGCCGGCGGTGACGGTGCCCGAGACCAAGTAAGACGCAAGCGAGCCCGAAACGTCGGGCGCATAACAGACACCTCCCTGACGGACCCGGCCCTCTCGACGCAACGGGGGCCGGGTCTGTCGCTTTTTGCGCAAGTAGGACCTCGCATTTTTTTCAAGAATCGACGCGGTCGTTGCACCCAGCCCAAAGTCGCGCCCGGGGACGCCCGACATAACCAGAGCCGATTGTCCCGCAACGACGCGGGCTCGGAGGGAAATCACAAATGCGAGGGCACGCCATGGACCGTTGTCAGAACAAGAACGTCACTCTTCGCGTCGGCACGCGGCTCACCGCGATGTTGCTCGCCACTGTCGCCGGGTCACGCCTGGCGTTGGCCCAGCCTTCAGAACAACCGCCGATGGAGCAGCCGCCTTCGTTGGGTCTGGAAACGATCCAGTCGCCCCCCGAGTTGAACGAGCCGGACGCCACATCAGTGCCCGGCGGGAGAAACGCGGAAGCGGCGCTGGCCGCCGGGAAGTTCAAGGACGCCATGAAGTCCGGCGGGACAAAGCCGGGCCTCGACATCAAGGTCGACGCGAACCAGCTTGTGGACCTGGCGGTGAAGGACGAGGACCTCGCGGCGGTGCTCGAGATGCTGAGCCTGCAGTCGCAGAAGAACATCATCGCCAGCAAGGACGTCTCCGCCAAGGTGACGGCCAATTTCTTCGGCGTGACGTTCTACCAGGCGATGGACGCCATCCTCCACGCCAACGGGTTCGGGTACATTGAGAAGGACAACTTCATCTACGTGTACACGGCCGAACAGCTGGCTGCGATCGTCGAGGCGGGCAAGGTCCGCATGACCAAGGTCATCAACCTCAACTACATCAATCCGATCGATGCGGCGGCGTTTGTCAAAGCCGCGCTGTCCGAAGGTGGCACGATCACGACCCCCGGCAAGACGATCGCCTTCCCGACCAGCAAGGACGTTCCGGGCGGCGGCGAGGATTATGTGGGCCGTTCGCTCGTGGTCGTCACCGACTTTGAAGAGAACATCGCGGCGGTCGAGGAGCTGATCAAGCGTCTCGATGAACGCCCCGTGCAGGTCGAGATTCAGGCGACCATCGTCCAGGCGAACCTCAGCGAGGTGAACGCGTTCGGCGTGGACATCTCGCTCCTCGCGAACCTCGACTTCGCGGATATCACCGACATCGGCGGCCCCGGCCGCGCGGCCGACGCGCTCGGCGTCAACAACCAGGACAAGCTGAGCAGCCCGGGCGCGAGCGATCTTCCGTTCGTCCCGCGCGGCGGCTCGGGCGCGGCGGCAAACAGCAGCCCCGGCAACTTCGCCGGCCCCGGCACGTTCAAGGTCGGGTTCATCAAGAACGACGTGGCCCTCTTCCTCCGAGTGCTCGATCAGGTCACCGACACGACGGTCCTCTCCAACCCGCGCATCCTCGTTCTCAACCGGATGGCGTCGCGGGTCCTCGTCGGTCGCCGAGTCGGCTACCTGAACACGACCTCCACCGACACCGCCACGACGCAGACCGTCGAGTTCCTGGACACCGGTACTCAGCTGCACGTGCGTCCGTTCGTGTCGGACGACGGCGTCATCCGCCTGGAGCTCAAGCCCCAGGTCTCCGAAGCCATCGTCCGTGACGTGCGCAACAGCTCGGGCTCGGTCGTGACGGTCCCCGACGAGATCACCAATGAGCTGACCACCAACGTCATTGTCCGCGACGGGCAGACGGTGGTTCTGGGCGGGCTGTTCCGCGACAAGACGCAGACCACGCGCCGCCAGGTCCCGTTCCTCGGCGACATCCCGATCCTCGGCGAGGCGTTCCGCGGAACCGACAACGAGGTCGAGCGGACCGAGATCATCTTCCTGGTCACGCCGAAGATCGTGAATGACACGGCTCTTGCCGCTGCGGGCCTCCGCGGGCTTGAGAAGGTGGACCAGATCCGCGCGGGGAGCAGAGAGAATCTGCTGGTCTTCAGCCGCGACAAGCGGTCAAGCCAGCTGATGGTCGAGGCCCAGCAGCTCGCCGACGCGGGCGAGACGCAGAAGGCCTTGTTCAAGATCCAGCAGTCGCTCGTCATGAACCCGGTGCAGACCGATGCCCTGGCTCTCAAGGAGAAACTGACGGGTCAGAAGACTTACTGGCCAAGCCGGAGCATGCTCGACGAGATCGTGCGCCGCGAGCAGGGCCTGCCCAAGGCCGACGCCACCCCCACCACCGCACCGGTGACGAACGAAGGAACCTCGGCGGTCAAGAAAGAAGCGGCCGCGACTCCCGCGACCGACGCGACTTCGTCGGTCAGCACGAACTCAGAAGCGATCAGCCAGAACGCGGCGCAGGCCGTTGTCACGACGGAGACGACAACGACCGAGAACACAGAGGCCGTCGCGCCGGTCGTCGAGACGGTTATTCAACCCGTCGTTGAGCCGACCGTTGAACCCACGAACGAGATTGTGCCGGCCGAGGAAGCGGCCATGATCTTCGCGGAGCCGATGAACATCCCCGCGGTTGAGACGACCCAGGCGACGACGCCGGACTTCACAGCGATCAACATGTCGGAAGAGGCCCCGGTGGTTCTCACGCCGGAGCAGCAGCAGGAGCGGTTCCGGTTGGCGATGCGGGTGCTGTTCAAGTACCTCACGGGGAACTTCACCTTCGACAACTCGGACGTAAGCACGTTCGCTCAGATTCCGGACCAGGACGCCAACGCGGAGTTGACCGCGGACCCGGCCTCAAAGTAATCATCGAGGAACGATTCGACCGACCATCCAGTGACAGAGCATCGGCCCCGTGTTCGCAGCGGGGCCGATTTCTTGGATACGAACACCAGACCGGAGAAGTTATGAAGACGACCACGAAAGCCCTTGCCCTTGCGGCGATTCTCGGACTGTGCACCCTCGCCGGGTGCGGGGCGCCCTCGCACGGCAAGTACACCGAGGAACAGCGCAATGCGGCAAAGGTCAAGCTCGACAGCATCAAGGCCGGGATCGAGCATCAGACCGCGGTGGGCGATCTGCTCGCGGGTGACCTGACCAAGGCGTTGCGATCGGTCGAGAACAGTCTGGCGATGAACGACAAGTCGGCGAAGAGCTGGACGCTCCGCGGGAGGATCCTGCTGGAAACGGGGAATCTGGAAGGGGCTTTGCTGTCCTTTAACAAGGCGGAGGAGCTGGACCCGAACCTGGTTGAGACGCAGTACTTTCTGGGCGTGGCGAGCGAGCGGCTCGACCGCAAGGAGGAGGCTCTCAAACGTTACACGCGAGCGTCGCAGCTGGACAGCGGGAACGCGCAGTACGCGACCGCGGCGGCGGAGGTGATGATCGATCTGGGGCAGTTCACGGAGGCCAAGACGTACCTCGAAGGACGCGGGCCGCTGATGGCGGACAACGCCGCGATCCGGCAGGTGCTGGGGCAGCTGGCGATGCTCGAGAAAGACTACATCGAGGCGGAGATGCTGTTCAACGAGGCGCGGCTTCTTTCACCCAACGACATGACGGTGCTGGAGAATCTCGTCCAGTCGCAGATCGCGCTCTCTCGCTTTGCCAACGCGGAGGTCAACCTTCGGAAGATGCTCAAGACCCCCGCCTTGTCGGAGCGTCGCGATCTGCTTCATGCCCGCGCGAAGTGCCTGATCGAGATCGACCGGCTTGTGGACGCCCGGGAGATTCTGATCAAGCTGTGCAACGACCAGACCGGATCGGCGGACGTTGAGGCGTGGACCGATCTCGGGCAATTGAGCTACAAGCTCAACGACTTTAACCGCGTGCGGACGGCGGGGGGCAAGTTGATCGCCATCGCCCCCAAGAGCGCGGACGGGTATCTGCTCCGCGCCCTGTGGGAACGTCAGCGGGGCGACGCGCGGGCGGCCAAGGACAGCGTCCTTGCGGCCATCGAGCGTGAGCCCACGAACGACGCGTACATCCTGCTCGCGTCGATCCAGATGGACCTCCGCGACAGTTCGGGCGCGACGAAGACGCTGCGCACCGCGATCCAGCATGATCCGTCGAACCGGACAGCTCAGGACATGCTCACCAAGGTGTCGCAAGCGACCACCGCGAGCGTGACTGAGAACTGACCGAACGGAACTCGCCGGAATGCCAAGAAAGAAGCCCACGGGTTCGGACCCGTGGGCTTTGTTGTTTGACAGGATCGGGTCTTTAGCAGCCGAGTTCGTAGGCGGACACGAATTCGTCGTAGTCGAAGAAGTCGACGAATCCGTCGCCGTTGAAGTCGGCGTCGGTGCCTGGGGGACACGTCCCGGTCTCGTAGCAGTTGACGTAGTCGTCGTAGTCGAAGAAGTCGAGGAACCCGTCGCCGTTGAAGTCGGGCGGGCAGGAAACGGCGGGCTCTTCGACCGTGACCACAACGGTGTCGGTCGCGGTGCGGCCTTCGTTGTCGGTCACGGTGAGGACGACGGTGTGGACGCCGACGGCGAAGTTGATGGCGGGCGCGCTGCCGGTTGCGATCTGGGTGACGCCTTCGGCCCAGCTGAAGGACACGATGGAGCCGTCGGTGTCGGAAGAACCGGCGCTGGTGAGGTTGACGGTTTCGGAACCCGAGTTGTCCACATCAGTGACGGTCTGGTCGGCACCGGCGTTCGCGACAGGGGCGTTGTTGGAGGTCACGGTGACGACCACGGTGTCGTTGGCCACGGCGGTGTCATCGTCGGTCACGGTGAGGACGATTGTGTGGACGCCGGCGGAGAGGTTGAGGGAGGGGTTGACGCCGGTGGCGACGGTGACGACGCCTTCCTTCCAGACGTAGGACGTGATCGTGCCGTCGGAGTCGGAAGAGCCCGAGCCGTTGAGGGTCACGCTCTGGATGCCGTCGCCTTCGGGATCACGGACGGACTGATCGGAGCCCGCGTTGGCCGTGGGCGGGTTGTTGGGTGGGATGGAGGTCGAGCCCTGATCGTTCCCGACGAACTGGTTGTTGGTGAACCCGCCGAAGGACTGCGAGGCTTTGACCCAGTAGAAGAACGTCGCGCCGTTGGCGAGGCCGGCGTCGGAGTAGGCGTTGGTAGCGGGTGTGGCGATCTGCGATGCGGTGGCGAAGTCGTTGGTGGCGGAGCGGAAGACCTGATAGGCGGTCGCGCCGGGGATGTTGGTCCAGGTCAGGTCGATGCTGGACGATGATGTCGCGTCAGAGGCCCGGACGGAGGTGGCACCGATCGCCTGGATCTGAAGTCGATAAGCCTGGGTCTGAGTAGGGGCGTCCGCCTCGGCGACAACGAGGGCGTAGGTGTCGCTGCCCGAGAGCAGCATGGACGGGAGGGACTCTGCGACCCCGATGAGGGTGTCGTTGACGAACGCGTACGTCGTGACGCCCGTTGAGTTGGTCACACGGAGGGTGAGATTCGCCATGGCGACGGAATTGATGTCGTTGCCGGTATCGCACGACCCGCCGCCAAGTTGGTCCGAATCGTCGTAGGTCGAGCCGATGGGCGTGAGGGTGATGTTGGCGAGGATATTGGAGGTGGTGGTGACCTTCCAGAAGTCGGACTCACCGTTGGCGTCAATGCTGACAAGGGAGGCATTGGCGACGGCGGGGTAGGTGATGGTGTCGGGAAGTGCGTTGGTCGGGATGGTTCCGATGGTGGTCGTCCCGCTGATCCCGAGTGTGGCCACATTGGGGGCGGCCCCGGCGTTGTTGTTGGGCTCGAACGGATCGCCGTACTGACGCTGGATCGCCCGGATGTCGTCCTGCTGGGGCCCGTCGAAGGAAGTCGCGAGGAAGGGCTCCATCAGGATGCCCGAGTTGGTCGAGCACGTGTGGGCGAAGCCCAGGCCGTGCCCGTGCTCGTGCATGATGGTGTTGCGGAGGAAACGGAAGTTACTCGAAGAACTCGCCCAGCTCTCGGAGCGGTCGATGACCATGTTACCGCCGCTGCCGGTGCCCGGGAACGAGTTGTACGCGAGGATGCCGTTGCCACCGTCGATGTTCTTCATGGAGATGCGTACGTCGCCGCGCAGGCCGACAGCCCCGCTCGACGACCATGACGCGCCGTCGTCCCAGTCATTTCCCCCGGTGGTGACGCGGATGTACCCGACGCCGGAGAGAGCCTCCCAGCGTGCGAAGGATCGGACGAACTGCTGGACCCAGGTGGCGCGTCCGCCGGCGCCGGCGAAGAGGGCGTCCATGCGTGCAAAGAGCTCGTTGTTGGCGACGCCCTCGCCGACGCCGTTGGGGATTGACAGGCCGTCGGGCGCGAAGGACCAGAGGAGCGTGATGGGGTCGCCCTGGCTGCCTGTGCCCCCGGAGGCTGTGGTCGACCAGCGGCTCGTGGCGTTGTATCGATCGGCAAGGATGTACAAGGAGTTGACCTCGTCGATCATCTGCTGGCTGGGCGGGTTGACAGGATCGAAGCAGCCGGCGAGGCTGTTGAGCAACTCGCGCCGGTATGCCTCGGGGATCTCAGCCCGGGCTGGCGGCTGACCCGTGAGCATCATCCTGGCGGAAGGCTCGCGGGTCGTGTCCGATGCCACCTGCGGGGCGGACGTGGTGAGAGAAACGGCCACCGCGCCCGTGATTGCGGCAGCGGTACCAACATAAGACACCAGATCTTCGATTCGAGCCATGAACGAACTCCTCTACGACAAACCAAATGGCCGCCGATTGACTCGGCGTATCCATACAAACACCAGACTGACGAGAACTCCTCTACCTCTAGATTCAGGACGTGCGAAGACTCTGTTTCAACGATCTTGAAGCAAACGGTGAAGTCTGCAAGATAATTCGGAAAGAATACGGATGCAAGCCTGTGCGCGCTGGTTGGACACGGATTCCTCGGAATTGTCGTTGAAACGGACGTCCGATCAGTGTGGCATCAGGAACAACCCGCACATCGTACGAACGTCTGACCGAACCTGGGTGGCCACCGATTCCAGGTCCGCCGGGCCGCGGAGGCCGGCGGAGAGAACCTTGTCGATGAACCCCGCGACCTTGGGCATCTCGGCGACGCCTAGGCCTCGGGTGGTGATGGCGGGCGTGCCCAGACGGATGCCGCTGGTGAACTTCGGCGGGCGCGGGTCTTCGGGGATGCCGTTCTTATTGCAGATGATTCCGGCCTGCTCAAGCCATTTCTCGGCGTCGGCACCAGTGAGTTGATCGCTCTTGCGGCGGAGGTCAACAAGCATCAGATGGTTGTCGGTGCCGCCGGTGGTGATTCGGTAACCGAGCGACGTCAGTGCGCTCGCGAGGGCTTTGGCGTTGGCGACGACCTGGGCGGCGTAGGTTTTGAAGGACGGCTGGAGGCACTCATTGAACGCGACGGCCTTGGCGGCGATGACGTGCATGAGGGGGCCGCCCTGCATGCCTGGAAAGACGGCCTTGTCGATCTTCTTGGCGAGTTCCTCGTCGTTGGTCAGGATGAGGCCGCCGCGCGGGCCGCGCAGCGTCTTGTGCGTGGTGGTGGTCACCACGTGGGCGTGAGGGAAGGGGTTGGGGTGGGCCCCGCCGACGATGAGCCCGGCGATGTGGGCGACGTCGGCGACGAGGAGTGCGCCGACTTCATCGGCGGCCTCACGGAACTTGGCGAAGTCGATGGTGCGCGGGTACGCGGAATAGCCGCACATGATGACCTTGGGGCGATGGAGTCGGGCGGCCTCTTTCATGGCGTCGTAGTTGATGCACTCGAATTCCGGGTGCGAGGGCGTGTAGTGCAAGGGGTAGTGGACAGGGTTGTAGTAGCGCCCGGAGAAGTTGATCTTCATCCCGTGGCTGAGGTGCCCGCCGTCTTTGAGGACGAGGGAGAGGAAGGTGGCGCCGGGCTCCATGAGGGCCATGAAGACAGCGGCGTTGGCCTGGGCGCCGGAGTGGGGCTGGACGTTGGCGAATTTGGCGGACCCGCCGCCGATTGAGAACATGGCCTTCGCGCGATCGATGGCGAGTTGCTCGACCTGATCGTGATAGACGCAACCGCCGTAGTAGCGGGCCCCGGGGTACCCCTCGGCGTACTTATTGGTGAGGCAGGACCCCATCGCGGCCATGACGGCTGGCGAGGTGTGATTCTCGCTGGCGATGAGCTCAAGAGTGGTCTCTTGACGCTGGGCCTCTTTGGCGATGAGGTCGAAGAGGACGGGGTCGGATGCGTCAGGGGTGTGGGCGGTGGTGGCGGGCATGGACCCATCGTAGATCGGTCTTGCGCCGGGAGCGATCGGCAGAGTCTGAATGGACCGGAAACCGGCCTGAAACCGGGCGTTAGGTCATTTGCCGATGATTTCGATGAATATCTGCATCACGACACTGTCGCCTCCGCGAAGGACGAAGTACCCGGCGGCGGCCATCACGAGCATGGAAAGGGTCGTGATCGCGAACGCGACCACCTCGGGGCGAGGGAGGCGGAGGTAGTGTCGGGTGGCGTTGCGCCAGAACCAGAACACCAGGAGAAAGAGAATCGCGCCCACCGTCACGGAGGAATGGGCCTGAATGAACGAGACGAGTTGCTCGAAGAGACTGGGGCGGGGTGGCGGCGCGGGGGGCGTGCCGGGCGGAATCGTGACGACAGGGGCGGAGTAGGCGACGATGCCCTGAATTGCATAGCTCATTCGATAGAGCGAATCGGTCCATGCGGGGACAATCGCGAAGATCGGAGCCCACAGGAGCCAGTAGGCTGTGAGGCGGAGCAGGTGGCGTGAACGAACCTTGGCCCTTCGGAGAGAGAGCGGCATCAGGAAAAGCGTCACGGGAACGACAAACACCAGAAAGACGCACATCGCTGCAGGCTGCGGGGGAATACCGAGGGTGAGGTTGCCGATCCGGAAGTAGGGGAAGAGCCAGCGAGCCGGCTCGTGCCAGATGGAGGGAGGGACGATCTGTGATGCGTAGGCGTTGGCGCTCTGCGGGTAGCGGGCGATGATCGCTGCGATTACTCGTTGGTCGAGCCACGCCTCGACCCAGATTGTCGCGGCCATGAGGGCTGCGGAGAACAGATACGAGCCCAGAAACCAGAGAATGCCCATGAGCACGAGACGTGCTGGGACAACCGGCATGGCGAGGGACAGTCGTCGCCAGAGGTGCCTGGGAACAAACGCGCGGACGCCGGAGGCAAGCGCGAATCGGCAGACGCGGAGCCGGGGTCCTTCGGCGTGTTCGACGCTCCAGGTCGGCGGGGGCACGATTCGGTACACATCGGGCCAATGGACGTCCAGGCCGCACTCGGGACAGCGGCTGTTGAGCGGGCACTCGTTCTTCCATGTGGCGACCTCGCCTTGGAGGTCGTAGTCGCAGCGCGGGCAGAGGGGATCGGTGACACTGGATGGCATCAGTATGCTCACTTTGTGACCATCAACCGGCGAGGATTCTGATTCCGAGGATGGCGACGTAACCGACGGCGGGCGTGAGAAGCAGCGAGACAAAGAGGAGCGCGAGCGTGTCCGGGGCTGATCGCGGGAGGCGGAAGTACCTCGACGAGGCGCGGAACCAGAAGAGCCAGATGAACCCCAGCACGAAGAGGGCGACGAGCGCGGTGCCCTCGCGGGTGATCCACTGCTGGAGATTGAACATCAGGCGGTCGTCGAGCAATCGGAGGACGCGCCAGCCGGTTTCGCGATCGGCCCACGCGTACCCCTCGACGTTGAGCGACGCGGCACCGGCCGCGTTGGTGAGCCAGATCCGCACGCCCTCGATGGTCTGGAGGGTCCATGTGACCAACGAGAAACAGGTTGCGAGAACGGGGAGGGGAACAAACGAGTACGCGGCGACCCTCCAGAGATGGCGACGCTGAACCTTGTGCCGGTTCATCGTCTGGCCGAGGAGGAGAAAGGCGACGGGCATCACCACGGCGACGCCGAGAACCCAGACCGTGAAGACGATGATGCGTTGCGTGTCGGCGGTGGCCTTCGTCCACGTGGCCCCGGGGAGCAGAAGGTTCAGGGCGTTGTCGGCGGCGAACTGCGTGAGGGTGGTTCTGGGGAAGACCCGCATCGCGGCGGAGGGGTTGGCGATGGCGATGGCCCCCTGGTAGGCGGCGTGGGCGTGGTGGCGGAGGACGACCAGACCGAAGGAAAGCCCGCCGAGGAGCGAGAGAAAGGCGACGCTGACAAGCCACGACACGACGCACGAGCATGCCATCGCGTACAGGACTCTCGCGACAGAGACCGGGTGGGCGAGCATGAGGCCGGAGGGGGCGGGATCGGCCTGGGTTGCGGGGCCTGGTTGAAGCGGATGCCAGAGCGACGCGGGCGCGAGGGATCGACGCAGGATCTGGAGCGAGCGGCCTGGAACCTGGTTCGGCGGAATGCTGAAGGCGGGTTCGAGCGACCAAGGAGGAGGAGGCACGCGGTGCGTGAGTTCGCGCCACGAGAACTCAAAGCCACATTCCGGACAACGCCCGACAGAGGCTTGAGCATTGTGCCCGTTACCTTCGGGAACGGAAGACGCCTGGGGCAGGTGTGGAGGCTCAAGCCCCGTGACGTCGTAGTCGCATCGAGGACAGAGATGCTCCTCGGGCGAGGCGGGGTCTGGCGGGGCGGGGTCGGAAGATCGTGCGGGCGGGCTGGCGGGGGGAGGGGCCGAGTCTGAATCCAGTTCCCCTTGAAGCGGTCCCGAGTTGGCCGACGTGTGCGGCATCACATCACGATACCAGTTCAGAGGCTGCCGGGTGGCAGCGAGATTGCCCCGCCGACAACGACATCGGAGGTGCCAGATCGGAGTGAACGAACAGCGGAGCAAGAAATGGTGCAATAACGCGCAGGAATCGCGGGGAGACTGCTTTCTGAGGAGAACTCCGCGTTGAGTGAAGGATTTTGTTTTTTGATCCCGAATCGCGCACAGGAGCTGCTATCGTGACTTGCCTGAGATGAAGCTCGGGTCGCCACTCTCTCGCCCTTCCCTTCGGACCCGAGCCGATACTCGTGGCGAGCAGCCGGTTGTCTTCCTGACTCTCCCCCCGGCTCCTCGCCGCGTTCCAACGCTTCGACCTGACTGCGGTCCGGCAAGCAGAAAACCTGGAGTGTTCCCATGCGCAACGTCTGTTCGTCGTTTGTCCTTGGTCCGCTCGTGGTCGCGTCGCTCACGTTCGCTAGCGGTACGGCTTGCGGCCAGTGCTCGCCCTTCAACATCCAGCTCACTAACGCGACCTCGACCTGGGCTCAGGATTGCGGAGCTTCGTTCTTCCCTTCGCAAATGATCGACGGACGCCCCGCCACGAGCTGGGCCACGGTGCGGTGCAATCCGCCCGGGGATCGGAGCCTGACGGAGAGTGCGGTCTTCGAAACCACGTCTGATCTCGTCGCTTCGACCACACCCATCGAGCTGACGTTCAAGATCTTCTCGGGCGGCTTTTTCGGCGGCGAGGGCGGGGGCAATCTCACCCTCGGACAGTTCACGCTCGCCTACACCTCCGACCCGCGGTCGAACTTTGCGGACGGACGGTCGGTGGATGGACTCATGGGGGAGAACTGGACGCGCCTCATGCCCGACGAGGCCACGGGCCGCTGGGCTGACGAGATCGGCAACCCGTTGCCGCCGAATCGGCTGCAAGACCCGGTGGTGACCGCGGAAGCGGACGGGCGGGTGCTGATCTCGGGGCCGAGCCCGCAGTACGCGGTCTACACCGTCACGTACACGGTTCGGAACGTGACGATCACGGGGTTCAGGCTTGACGTGCTTGATTCGAACGGGTCTGATATTTCAGCGGCGGATGGTCTGCCGACGGGCGGCCCGGGCCGGCATGCGAATGGCAATCTGTTCGTCCGCGAGCTTGCCATCGGTCAGGTCAGGGTTCCCACCATCACCGCAGAGCCGCAGGACGGGCGGCTTTGTTCTGGCGGGACGCTCACGCTGTCGGTGGGTGTGGACGGGCAGGGGCCGTTCTCGTACCAGTGGCGGCGGAATGGGTCGACGATCGCGAACGCGACGGGGTCGACGTATCTGCTCGACGACGCGAGCGACGCGGGAAACTACGACGTGGTGGTCACCGCCTCGTGCGGAAACAGTACGAGCCGCGTCGCGACGGTGACGGCGACATGCCGTGCGGACTTCAACTGCGACGGGTTTGTGGACTTCTTCGACTACGACGCGTTTGTCGGGGCGTATCAGTCGGGCGGCACCGGCGCGGACTGCAACGGGGACGCGTTTATCGACTTCTTCGACTACGACTGCTTTGTCGAGGCGTATCAGGCGGGGTGCTGAATATTTGAGGGGCGGAGGTCGGTCCGGAGGGACCCGAGAAACGCAGGAGCGGGCCAGAGGGAAGGGGCTGAAGGACGCCAGCCCTTTCCATTTGTTTCTGGCCCGCTCCTGCGGTTCTCGGGCCCCTTCGTCTGGGTTGGGATCGGGCCTCTCGCGGCCGGTACACTGTGCGCATGAGAACGCTTCGGATGGGCATGGTCGGCGGTGGCAAGGGTGCATTCATCGGCGCGGTGCATCGCACTGCTGCCTGTCTCGATCATGGCGTGGCTTTCACGGCGGGGGCCTTGTCGAGCGATCCCGAGCGGGCGAAGGCCTCGGGGCGTGAGCTGAGCCTCGCGGACCGGCGGAACTATGGCTCGTGGCAAGCCATGCTTGAGGGGGAGTTGACTCTCCCGAAGGAAGAGCGGATTGACTTTGTCTCGATCGTGACGCCGAACCATGTGCACTATGAAGTGGCGAAGGCGTTCGCCGAAGCGGGGATCAACGTCGTGTGCGACAAGCCTCTCTGCCACACGAGCGAGCAGGCCCGGGGGCTTGTGGCGGCGGCGAAGAAGGGGAACGTCGTCTTCGCGGTGACGTACAACTACTCCGGGTATCCGATGATCAAGCAGGCGCGGCACATGGTTGCGTCGGGGGTCTTGGGCGCGATTCGCAAGGTCATCGTCGAGTACAACCAGGGGTGGCTGGCGAGCAACCTGGA
Organism: Phycisphaera mikurensis NBRC 102666; assembly: GCA_943369765.1. Lineage (GTDB taxonomy): Bacteria > Planctomycetota > Phycisphaerae > Phycisphaerales > UBA1924 > UBA2396. Next base: position 159,970 of record CALROI020000005.1, read on the forward strand.
AGCGTCGGGGCAGAAGCAGGCGGATTGGCGGACGGACCCGGCCAGGAGCGGGGCGGGCGGGGCGATCGGTGATATCGGGAGCCACGCGGAGCAATTGGCGTCGTTCGTGACGGGGCAGCATGTCGAGCAAATCTGCGCTGATCTGACGACGTTTGTCGAGGGACGGCGTCTGGACGATGACGCGAACCTGCTGCTGAGACTCTCGGGGGACGTGCGGGGTGTGCTGATCGCGAGCCAGATCGAGATCGGGCACGAGAACGATCTGAGGCTACGGGTTTTCGGGACCGAGGGGTCGCTGGACTGGCGGCAGGAGGAGCCCAACGAGTTGTGGCATCGAAAGGCTGGCGAGCCCGACCGCGTGCTGCGACGCGGGAACGGCTATCTGTGCGACGAGGCCAAGGTGTGCTCGCGGATCCCGCCTGGGCATCCCGAGGCATTCTTGGAGGCGTTTGCGAACGTTTATAACGCGGCGGGGAACGCTATCCGTGCGGGGAGGGGTTTCGAGGCGGCGGCGGACTATCCCACGGTCGTCGACGGGGCCCGCGGCGTGCATTTCATCGAGAAGACCGTCGAGAGTTCGAGGTCTGCGGCGAAGTGGACACCGATTGCTTGATGCCTCGGGGCGCGGGTGGGAAACCACAACGGGTGCCCTACACGGGGCTGGTGATGTTCTGGTAATCTGGCGGTATGAGATACCTCGTGACGCCGTTCTTTCTTGCCGCCGCTGCCCACGCCGATGTCCGGCTGCCCCGCATCCTTTCCGACGGGTGCGTTTTGCAGCAGAGCACCGACGCCGCGATCTTCGGGACCGCGTCGGCGGGTGAGGCGGTCAGCGTCAAGGCATCGTGGGGGGCGACGGGCGAGACCAAAGCCGGGCCCGACGGACGGTGGATCGTTCGCCTCAAGACACCAGCAGCGGCGGGCGCGAAAGGGCCCCAGTCGTTTGTCGTGACCGGGAACAACACGGTGACGATCAACGACGTGTCGATCGGTGAGGTGTGGCTTTGCGGTGGGCAGTCGAACATGGAGTGGCCGTTGCGCGTTGCGTCGGACGCGGCGAAGGAGATCGCAGCAGCGAACTACCCCGGGATCAAGCTCTTCCGCGTCGAGCAAGAGCCGAGCCTGTGGCCGAGGGCTGACAATCGAGGCTCGTGGACCGCGACGACGCCCGACACCGCGAAGGACTTCTCCGCCGTCGGGTACCACTTCGGCCGCGAGCTGCACGCAAAGCTGGGCGTGCCCGTGGGTCTGATCCATTGCAACTGGGGCGGGACGCGGATCGAACCGTGGCTGAGCCCGAAGGCGGTGTCGGCGTTCCCGCACACCAAGCCATTGGTCGAGCTGATGGACACGCTCCGCGACCCCAACCGCCGCGGCGAACTCGCTGGTACGGCGATCGAGCGCTGGTGGACTTCGTTCGACAGCAAGGGGCCCAAGGTGGGCGCGGCGTGGTCCGCTCCCGCGTTCGATGATTCGGCGTGGAAGACGATCCCGGTGCCCTCGTCGTGGAACGCCGCGATGGGCGACGGGCTGGACCAATTCAACGGCGTGCTGTACCAGCGTGTCGCGTTTGACGTGCCGACGGCGAGCGCGGGGAAAGCCGCGACGCTGACGCTCGGCCCCATCGACGACCGCGACGATGCCCGGATCAACGGAACGCTGGTCGGCGCAACGCACGAGGACGGGAAGTGGAACACGCCTCGCGAGTACAAGGTGCCCGCGGGCGTGCTGGTCGCGGGAAAGAACGTCCTGGCGGTGCGGGTGCTGGACACGAACGGGATCGGCGGGATCGGCGGCGTGGCGAGCAAGGCTGAGATGCTCGCGGTCAAGATCGAGGGTGGTCCGAGCATCCCGCTGGCGGGGGCGTGGAAGTACTTCAAGGGGCCGACGACCGGGGACATCGGGGCGGTTCCGAACACGGAGGTGCAGCCTTACACCGCGCCGTCGTATCTGTACAACGGGATGATCTCGACGCTGCTGCCGCACACGCTGCGTGGGGCGATCTGGTACCAAGGGGAATCCAACCGCGGCGACGGGCCTTTGTATGGCGCGATGATGACCGCCCTCTTTGCGGACTGGCGTCAGTCGTTCCAATCGCCCGACATGGCGTTCGGGGTCGTGCAACTCGCCCCGTTCACCTACGGCGGCGACAAGGGCGAGACGGCGATGATCCGCGAGGCGCAAGAGCAGGCGGTCGCGAAGGACAAAGCGGCCGGGCTCGCGATCACGATGGATGTCGGCAATCCCAAGGACATCCACCCGACGAACAAGCGTGATGTCGGAAACCGGCTCGCGCTGTGGGCGCGGGCCAAGGTCTATGGCGAGGGCTCGCTGGTCTTCCAAGGCCCGACGCTGAAGGAGTCCAAGACCGATGGGGCCGCGATCCGCGTCGCGTTCGCCAACGCGACGGGCCTCTCCACGAGCAACAAGCAGCCGCCCCAGCACTTCCTGATCGCGGGCGAGGACAAGAAGTTCGTGCCCGCGTCGGCCACGATCGACGGAACCAGCGTGCTCGTCAGCAGCCCGCGCGTCGCCAAGCCGGTCGCGGTGCGGTACGCGTGGGACGACGACGCGGAGACCAACCTCATCAACGGTGCGGGCCTCCCGGCGGCGCCGTTCCGGACGGACACCTGGACCGAAGCGGTGATCGATCTGGCCCGCGCGGTCGAGCCGTTCCGCGGGACAGATGCGGGTCTTGACCCGATCTTCAACGGGAAAGACCTGACGGGCTGGGTCAACGTCAACTGCGCTCCCAACACGTTCACCGTGGCCAAGGACGAGACGGGCCAGCCGATCATCCACTGCACGGGCGTCCCGACGGGCGTCATGCGCACGACGGAGATGCACGAGAACTTCATCCTCGAGCTCGAATGGAGGCACCTCTCCGCGGGCGGCAACGCGGGCCTCTTCGTCTGGTCCGACGCTCTGACCGCGCGAGGGCAGCCCTTCACGCGCAGCGTCGAGGTTCAGATCATGGACGGGCTCGAGGGAGATTGGTACACCTCCGACGGGGACATCTTCCCGATCCATGGGACGACGATGACACCACTCAATCCTCGTGCCAAGGGGGGCGACCGGGCTTTTCCCACCGAGAAGCGGATGAACCCCTCGCCCGCGTGGAACCACTACCGGGTCGTGTGCAACAACGGGGAGATCTCGCTCGCGGTCAACGGCAAGATCGTGACGCAGGGAAAGAACTGCTCTCCGCGCAAGGGGTACATCTGCCTGGAGTCCGAGGGTGGCCCGATCGACTTTCGCAACATCCGTCTCAAGAAGCTGCCCCCTTCGTCGCCCGCACTCCCGCCCGCGCAGGTTGCCTCCGCTGATGAGGGCTGGGTCTCGATCTACAACGGGCTCAACCTCGACGGGTGGAAGGCCGCCCCGGGCATGGAGAAGCACTGGAAGGCTGAGGATTGGACGCTTTCCTTCGACGGGAAGGCGGACCACCTCTGGTCGCTCAAGTCGTACAAGGACTTTGAGATGATCGCGGACTGGCGCTGGTCGGGCCCGGCCAAGGACGTCGAGTACCCGGTGATTCTGCCCTCGGGTGAACAGAAGAAGGACGACAAGGGGCAGGGTGTGACGATGACGGTCAAGTCCGCCGGCGATTCGGGGATCTATCTCCGCGGGTGGGACAAAAGCCAGGTGAACATCTGGTGCTGGCCGGTCGGGTCGGGCGAGGTCTACGGGTACCGCACGGACAATTCGATGTCCGCCGAGATCAAGGCCGGCGTCACGCCGTCGAAGAACGTAGATCGACCGATCGGTGAGTGGAATCGAATGCACATCGTGATGAAGGGCGAGCGGCTCACAGTGACGCTCAACGGGACCAAAGTCATCAGCGACGCCTTGCTCCCCGGCGTGAAGCCGGAAGGCCCCATCGCGCTTCAGAACCACGGGGACCCGATCCAGTTCGCCAATCTGTACATCCGCGAGTTGAAGTAACTCGTGGATTGAGCAAAAAAGGACTGGGGCGATGCCGAACATACGGCACCGCCCCAGCGGAGGCTGATCGAGTTGTCCCAAGGGGTCATACTTGGGGAAGGGTTACTTCTTGGGGAGGATCACGGTGTCGATCACATGGATCACGCCGTTGCTGGTGTCGATGTCGGTGGCGGAGAGGTTCGCGCCGTTGACGCTGGCCTTGCCGTCCTTCGCGACGATGACGATCTCGCCGCCCTGGAGGGTCTTCGCCTTGCCGGCCTTGAGGGCGGCGTCGGAGAAGATGCGACCGGAAACGACGTGGAACTTGAGGATCTCAACGAGCTGGGCCTTGTTCTCAGGCTTGAGGAGGCTGTCCACTGTCTCCTTGGGGAGCTTGGCGAACGCGGCGTCGGTGGGGGCGAAGACGGTGAAGGGGCCCGCGCCGGAGAGAGCGCCGACGAGGTCGGCCTTCTCGAGGAGGGTCGCGAGGGTCTTGAAGCTGCTATTGGCGACGGCGGTCTCGACGATGTTCTTCTCGCTGGGGAGGATGACGGTGTCGATGACGTGGATCACGCCGTTGGTGGCCTTGACGTCGGTGGCGGTGACCTTCGCGCCGTCGATGGTGACGGTCGTGTCCTTGCCCTTGGTCTCAACCTTGAGGTCGATCCGCTGACCCAGGAGCGTCTCGGCGCTCATGGTCTTGACGTCCTTGGCGAGCACGGTGCCGCTGAGGACGTGGTACTTGAGGATGTTCTGGAGCTTGGCCTTGTTCTCAGGCTTGAGGAGCGTCTCGAGCGTGCCCTTGGGGAGCTTGGCGAACGCCTCATCAGTGGGGGCGAAGACGGTGAAGGGGCCTTTGCCTTTCAGGGCGTCGACCAGGTCGGCGGCTTTCAGAGCCGCGGCGAGCGTCTTGAACGAGCCGGCAGCGACCGCGGTGTCCACGATGTCCTGTTCGCCGGCCTCGTCCACCGTCTCCTTCGAGGTCATCTTCTCGGTGGTGCAGTCGCTCTTGGCCTGCTTGTCCGAGCAGGTGGAAGAGCACTGGGCGAAGGCCTGACCAGCGGCGGCGACGAGGGACAACGCGACAACCAATGAAGTCACTTTCATACACAATCTCCGGAATGGACGGTCGATCTCCGGTTTGCGGCACTCCACACTCGTGAGCAGCCGCCGGCGTTCGACCCGTCAAACTGGTTTCGCCCGAACGACGAGTTGGATTCACACGCTCCCGATCTTCTGCAAATTCACCTGAACGCGTCTCGGGCGATTCCAAAACAGGGGGCTTCGATAGCGTGTCCTAGCGCAGGAGTTTCTGAGCCGATCGCAAGTTGGGATCCTCGGACATTACTTGGCGGCTTTGATCGCCGCGAGCACCTCGTCGGCTGGTGGCTTGAGTTCCGCCCGTGATTCGAGCCGCTGGATCGCTTCGGACCGCCGGCCGGTCTTGGCGAGGATGAGTGCGGCCACCGCGTCGTGATGGCTCTGCCGATTCCAGTACGCGTCGTGCTGCCAGCGTTGCCCACCGGCGAAGACCAGCGTGGCGGCCTCGGCGTAGCGCCCTTCGGCGTGGGCCTCCTCGGCCGACTTGAACGCCAAGCCCCCCACCTTCATCCAGAAGAACTCGTACTCCCCGCCGGTGAACAAGAACGACTCGCGGGCGGCGATGGCGTCGAGCACCGCCCCGGCAAAGACTGTCGCCTCCACGCTCGCCTTGGCGTCGTCCTTCGCGGTCGCCGCGTCGACCATGTCCCACGCCGTATCGATCAGCCGGTCGGTGGTCACCTTGCCCGCCGCCATCAGCGACGTGAGCTGGGCCGCCGCCGCCGCCCTCCCTCCGGTGGGCGACGCCGCGAGGGCCGCCGTCGCCTTGATCCGGTCGGCGGGCCTCTCGCAAGACGCGAGGCCCGCGAGCGAAACGGCGAGGAAGAGCACGACAGCGTTTGAGCAGCGTCGGAGCATGCGTGTCTACCTGTGGGGCCCGTCGGCGGGTGCGTCCTTTGAGGACGGTGGGATGGCGACGGAGAGAATCACGCCCCCGGCCATGAGCCCGGCAATCCCCAGCAAGGACGCCAGCGGGCTCACGTGCAGCGGCATGCCGCTGTCGCGCAGCAGCGCGACGTGCTCTCCCAGCGGCAGCAGCATCTTGATGCCGATGAGCCCCAGGATCAGGATCATGCTCTGCTTGAGGAAGCGGAACCTCGCCGTGATGGCGGCGACGGCGAAGTAGATCGCCCGCAGCCCCAGGATCGCGAAACAGTTGGACGTCAGGACCAGGAACGGGTCCTTGGTCGCCGAGAACGCCGCGGGGATCGAGTCGACCGCGAAGATCACGTCGGCGAACTCGATGGTGATCAGGGCGAGCATCAGCGGCGTGATGGCGAGGCGACCGTTGATCCGCGTGAAGAAGTTGGACCCGACATAATCCGGCGACACCGGGAACAAAGCCCGCGCCAACCGCACCCCGAGGTTCTTCTCAAGGTCGGGGGCCTCGTCCTCTTTCTCGAAGAACAGCTTGACCGCCGTCAGCAGCAGGAACGCCCCGAAGACGTACAGGATCCAGTGGAACTGGTGCACCAGGACCGCCCCCGCGCTGATCATCGCCCCCCGCAGCGTGACCGCCCCGATGATCCCCCAGAAAAGCGCACGGTGCTGGTACTTGGAAGGCACCTTGAAGTACGTCATGATGATCCCGATGACCATCATGTTGTCGAGCGAGAGCATCAGCTCCAGCAGGTAGCCGGTGGCGAACATCACGGCGGCCTCGCGCCCGTCGTGCGGGAGGAACGGGTCGCGAACAGGGGCCGCGACCACCTCGGGCCCCGCGTCCAGCCGGGGCCCCAGCGCTGCGCCCCCATCAACCACATCCGCGCCCGCACCGGTCGAATGCACGACCGAGCCGTCGGCGAGCCCGAAGCCGAAGTGGTGGTGTTCGTACAGCGTGTAGATGACGGCGGAGAACGCCACCGCGACCGCGACCCAGATGCTGGCCTGCTTGAGCGCCTTGGACGCTGAGATGGTGTGCGACCCCCGGTTGAGCACGGCCAGATCGATGAACAGCATCAGGCCGATGAGGGCGAGAAAGCAAAGCGTGGGGACAAGCGGCACGGGAGGCTCCGGCGAGAGAAGGTGGGTTGGGGAGAAGGCGGTGGAAGCGGAAAGATAGGGTGCGAAGCTGGCGGGGTGGGGGCAAGCCGCGGGCGAGGGGAAACGTGCTGCGTGCGGCGTGCTGCGTGCGGCGGCGGAAGGGAGCCCCGCCAGAGCGGGTTTTTGGGGGGCCTTGGTCCGAGAGGAGTGGATGCGCGTTCGGGATGGTGGGATGCGCGTCCGAGCGGGCCGGACGTTCGGTCCGGCGCGCCGGCCCCCGGCGGACCAACCCGCCCCCGGCGTCCCATCCGATCGGACGCCGGTCCCGCTCAAGTGGGCCCCCGGCCCAGCCGATGGGACAAGAGCGACCCTCGACCTTTCCCCCCCGCAGCACGCCCCCACCCTCCCCGGAGCCCCCGCCATGGCCACCGCCTACATCCCCCGTGCCGACGCCGCCTTCAACATGTGGCAAGCCCAGTTCTCCGCGATCCTGTCGCAGAACATCGGGTTCTGGCCCGTGGACGGGAACCTCCTCTCCGCGTTCTTTGACGCCTCGGACGCATGGACGGCGGCGTATCAGAACCACCTCACCGCGCAGCAAGCGGCGGAAGCCGCGACCCGGGCCAAAGCGGGCAGCCGCGAGAGGCTCGAATCCGCCGTGCGCCCGCTCGTGAAGCAGATCCAGTCGCTGCTGGAGGTGACCAACGGCGACCGCAAGAACCTGGGGATCACGGTGGTCCAAGACCCGGCTCGGCGGGTGGGGGCACCGAAGACCGCCCCGCGCGTGCAAGTGCTGCCCGGGGGGAGGCTCACGCACGAGGTCCGCCTGAGCGACCCCGCCACCCCCACACGCAAAGCCAAGCCCAAAGGCGTGCTTGGGGCTGAGGTCTGGGTCTCGGTCGTCGACCAAGACGACCCCACCCCCAGAGACCTCGCGTCGTACACGTTCGTCTCCCTCGCCACCCGCGCCAGCGTCCGCACCGCGTTCCAGTCGGCGGACAAGGGGAAGCTGGCGGTGTATATGTTGCGATGGGTGAACACCAGAGGCGACCAGGGCCCGTGGTCGGAGCCGACACCGGCGACGGTCGCGGCGTAAGGCATCGGCGCCGAGGAAAGACCAAAGGCAGTTCACCACGGAGGCACGGAGAGCACGGAGCAGGAAGAGAGACCAGAGGGTCCGCCCACACGCCCCGGCGGGGAGGGGGAGCTTGCAACGCCGATCCGTCTTGCGCCCGGCGGACCCTCTCCATCGTCGAGGGCGTCGACAGCTTGGTTGATGCGGTCCTCATCGCAAACCGCACAGGGAGACGCGCCGAGCTTCTCCCTGTTTCATCGCGCCGCGTCCAAGTCCTACGCCGGATATTCCCGCTCCAACACCGCGTTCCAATCCTCGTGGCTCTTCACCGCGATCATCGCAAGCCGCACCTCTTCGCCCCGGGGGTGGTGCACCGCGAACCTGATGCCGAACTTCCGCATCATCTTGCTGGTGGCTTCCTCGGTGTGCCGCATCCCCGCGTTCACCGCGAGCAGCAGCCGGAAGTGATCCTCCAGCACCGCTCGCTGTTCCGCGATCGTCGGCGGCCTGGGGTCGCGCCCCGCCAAGAGGTCGCGGGCCTGACGGAAGATCCACGGATTCCCGATGCACCCGCGCGCCACCGACGCGCCCACCACGCCCGTGTAGTCCATCATGCGGATGATGTCACCGGCGGTCCAGATGTCGCCCGAGCCGAAAATCGGCAAGCCGGGGTGCTTGGCGACGATCCCCTTGAGCAAGTCCCACCGGCTCGGCCCGACATACTTCTGCAAGACCGTCCGCGCGTGCACCGTCGCCCATGCGTAGCCCAGACGCTCGCACGCCGCGAGGATCGTGTGGATGTTCCCGATCATCTCCGGCGTGTCGTCGAAACTGCGCCGGAGCTTGACCGTGCACGGAATGTGCGAAGGCACCGCTGCCCGCACCGCCGCAAGGATCTCGATGGCCCCGTCGGGCTCCGCCAACCAGTGCCCGCCGCGGGCTTTGGTCTTGATCTTCTTCACCGGGCAGGCGAGGTTGACGTCGATGGTTTCGAAGGCGAGAGACTGAGAGACGGAGAGACGAAGAGACGAAGTGGGAGACAGAAGGCCTGTTTCTTCCACCACTACGTCTCTTCGTCTCTTCGTCTCTTCGTCTCCTCCCACCGCGTTGATCTCATCCACCAACGTCTCGCACGTCTCGTCCTCGCAGCTCTCGCCAGCACCCAGCCCCTCCGTCGGGTCGAGTTGTTCGCCCCCCGGCAGCCGCAGCGGCATCGAGAAGTCGGGCGACAGCGAGCCGCGGTACGCCATGCGCCGATAGAACTTGTCCCCCTGCTTGCCCTGCTCCGCCGCTTTGAGCGATGCCGCCGCCATCTCTTCCGGGTCGCTCCCCATGATCTGGCACGCGAGCGGATGGTCCTCGGGGCCGCCGGGGATGTTCTCGTGCAGCTCGCCCAAGTCCGCCTTCGTAAAGCCGCGCCCGCCCGCGATCAGCGTGCGGTCGAGCAAGGCTTCGGTGACGCAGAACGGGCACCCGTGCCGTCGAGCGATCAGCCGCATCGCCGCGTCGGAATACCCCGCGAGCCCCGCTTGAAAGAACGGAGCGTCAAACGCGGGCACCGCCGCCATCACCCGACGGTCCATGCCGAGCGTGGCGATCCGCTCCGCCGCCCGGCGCACGTCGATGCTCTCACCCCCCGGGGCGATAGCGGGCGTGGGCATGGTGGCGTTGTTGGATTCGGGGGAGACGGACATGGGGAGATTGTTGGAGGCCTGGGCGAGACGGGGGTGCCAAATGGCCAAATGGTCAAATTTCCAAATGGCCAAAGAAAGGCACCGAGAATCGCGGATCGCCGTTCTTGGCCTTCATTTGGCAATTTGGCCATTTGACCATTTGGCCATTTGACCATTTGGCCATTTCGCCCCCCCGTCCCCTCCCCGCTTACCATCCCCGCGTGAAACTCCGAACCGTCGCGTTCCTCATCCTGGCACCGCTTCTGCTCGCCGGCTGCGCCTCGACGCCCGACGCCGGGGCCCCAGCCCGGGCCTACCCCGAAGCGATGCAGCAGTACGGCACGCTCGACATCCAGGTCTTCCGCCGCTCGCGCGAGATCGAGTTCACCAACACCACGCCGCGTGCGTTCGGCAAGAGCACCCTGTGGCTCAACCGCCGCTTCGCGTACGACCTGGCGTCCATCGGCGTGGGCGAGACGATCACCCTCCCGCTCGAAGCCTTCGTCGACGAGAACGACGAGCGGTTCAAGGCTGGTGGCTTCTTCGCGGGGTACATCCCCGACATCATCGCCCTGGCCCAGCTCGAAACCACGACCAAGGAAGAGGGGAACAGCCGCCCGATCCTGTTGGGCCTCATCACCGTCAAAGCCGGGGCGGACTGAGGCGATCGGGGACGCGCGATCCGCGAACAGGGAAAGGCACCGAGTTCCAATGGCCAAGATTCTCGTCATCGGCCCCCATCCCGACGATCAAGAGATCGGCATGGGGGGCACCATCGCCCTGCTCGTCTCCCAAGGGCACGATGTGCTGCTGTGCGACATGACCGACGGGTGCCCGACTCCCGTCGGCGATCGGCCCACGCGACTGGCGGAAGCTGCGGAAGCGGCCAAGGTCCTTCAGGTCAAGCGTGTCCTGCTCGACCTCCCCAACCGTCGCGTGCAGCACACCCTCGAAGCCCGGCACATGGTCGCGGGGCTCATCCGCGCCCACCAGGCCACCATCGTCTTCTGCCCGCACCCCGAGGACGCCCACCCCGACCACCTCGCGACGACGCGGATCGTCGAGGACGCTCGGTTCGACGCCAAACTCACCAAAGTGGAGATGCCGGTTCCCCCGGGGATGGAATCGGTGGGGGTCGGCCCGCCGCTCTACCCCAAGTGGCTCTTCTACTACTACTGCTCGCACCTGCGTCGCATGCCCGACCCGACGTTCCTGATCGACACCACAACCACCCACGAAGCCAAGATCCGCGCGATCCTCGCGTACAAAAGCCAGTTCATCGACCACGCGAAGAACCGCGACGTGGTCGAATGGCTGCGGGCCCAGGACCTCTACCTGGGCTCACGCATCGGCAGCAAAGCCGCCGAAGGTTTTTATACCAAAGAGCCGTTGGGCCTGACGGGTTTGGGCAGCGTGCTGGGCGCGTGAGTGGAAGAGACGGAGAGACGGAGAGACGGAGATACAAAGAAACGGAGTGAAAGGCAACTCCGACCGATGCCCTTCCACTTCGTCTCTTTGTCTCTGAGTCTCTCCGTCTCTGTTCCCTCACGCCGCGTTCTTGACCTGCACCGGCCCCGCGCCAGTAAACGCCGCCGTGATGGCCAGGCTCCCCCCGCCGCCGACGCCGAACTGCACCGTCATCGGCAGCGACGCCGCGCCGAGCAGTTCCGCCCGCTGCGCCTGCACGATGTACACGACCCCCACGCCCCCTGCGGAAGAGGGGACGGTCTCGTCGGTGAACTCGCGGACGCCGATGGTGCCAAGGTCGGTCACGGGCGACTCAGCCCCGCCGATCCTGCGATAGACGTGGTACACGGTCCCCGTCGAGCCCGCCGGGTTCGGGCACTTCCACTTGAGCGTGATGGACCCGCCGGGGTTGAGGTTCACTTTAAAGTCCGTCGGCTGGCCCGGCGCGGGCCTCGGGCTAGGGACGGCGGGCGGCGGGATCTGCGCAATCGCGTAGACCGCCGCCGGGTTCGCGCTCGCCTCGGCGAACGCTTTAATGGACCGCAGCGTGTCGGCCGCGCTGATGCGCATGGCCGAGACCGCGCTGGCCTGATTCACCGTCGCCGCCTTGGCCGCGTTGGCCGCGTTCTCGCGCGCCACAAACGAAGTGTCCGCCGCCGTCGCCGCGTTCTTGAACGCCGTGGCCTGCCCGGCCGTAATCCCGATCGCCAGAGCGTTGGCCTGCCACACGGTGGCATGCACGAGGCAGAAGTCGATCGCAGGACGGATGTTCGCGGGGACGATGGACATGGGACACTCCTTAGTGGGGAAAAAGCACTGGGCACTTGGCACTTGGCACCAGGGCTTCGGCCCCAAAGCCGGTAAAGGAATCGGACAACTCGGGGTAGGGGTTGAGCGGTTGTGCAGATTTTTCTGTGTGTGGGGGATAAGGCGCGGCGGGTGGTGGCCTTCGGTGGCACCGCTCTCCAGAGCGGTGTCCCCACCGTTCTCGGCCCTGATTCCACGGTTATCCAGCCACTCCACGCTCCAAAGACCCCATCCACCAAAGCATCCGAGCGCATCAGCAGAGCGCCCGTCGCCATCAGCAGACCATCCAAGCGCGTTGGCAGAGCGCGAATCACCGTTGGCGGAGCGCCGATCGCGACTAGAAGCACGCCAATCGCCATCGGCAGACCATCGAGTCGCGTCGACAGATCGCCAATCGCGATTAGCGGTACATCCCATCGCGTCGGCAGAGCGCCAGTCGCGATCAACCCCGCGGCCCAGTGCCCGACTTGCGCCACGAACGGGGCCTGTGGCCTCCAAGGAGCTGGGCTAGAATTAGGGCCATGTCGTTCCCGGAGCATTCTGATCACATTTCGGCGTTGGTCAAGCGCATCTCGCTGAACAAGAAGTGGGCGGCACATACCATTCGAGAAAAACGACGTAGCGATGTGAAGACACCGTCGGAGCCGCCGTATCAATTCACGCTTGATCTGTCGTCCATGCTGCTCATGCTTTCGATAACCGAGAACCGTCGGAAACAATTCACAAACAATGCAAAATACACTCTCGACTACGCATGCTCTGCAGGTTGGCCCCAACTGTCACGCGACTATGTCTGCAAGAACAGGGAGGGGAAGCTCACGAAGGGCAAGCTAAAGTTCTGGCATGAGCAAATCAACCTGCTCCGCCACGCGTTGGCGCACGGCAACATCACTCTGAATGGGAGAAAATCTGGAGTGATTGAATCGTTTGACGTCTGTACGACTCGAGATAGAAAGTGGAAAGCCACCGTAGCAGCTGCAGACACGAGCAAGATGGTCGACTTCCTCGCCGAGCACCTTCCGAAGAAAGTAGCCGTCTAACGTGACTTGGAGGGCTACGTTGAGTTTGAGGCAAACATGTTGAACTTTTGTCTTGGCATCTTGGCAGTGATCTCCCTACTGGCTGGCATTATCTTTCTCAAGGGCTGGACCGATTGGCGACGCCGCTGGAGGATCGCTATCGGCGACCGCACCAATTTCACTCAGTCCCACGTCCGTGCGATGAAGGAACTGCTTGCGAGGACCGAGTGGCCACACGGGCAACCAGAGCAGGGCATTCAAATGGTCTTTACCCTTGCTGCCCTGTATGTGAGCCGACAGAGTGAGTCCCATTGGCGCACCATGCTAATTGCGGACGAAAAATACAGCGAATGGCAAGCAAAATGGCACGCTGAATGGCTTCGGTTCCGTGAAGTCTCGAATAGATTGTGTACTTATGGAGTTGGGGGGGCGCCGCGATAGCGGGGTGCCATCACTTGCGACGCTTGGGCTCTACTAATGAATGCGCGTCGGTTGCGGAAGCGTACTCGCGTTCCTCCGCCCCTCCGGGGCGGGTCGAGTCGCGCGACACCGACCACGGGTTCCGCTCCGCCGGGCTGCGCCCGGCTCTGCTCCACCCGTGGCTACAGCCCGTCGCCCCTTCGGGGCGAACACCGCTCTGGAGAGCGGTGCCACCAAAGCCACCCACCCCCACCCCCACCCCCACCCACGCCCCTCGCTGGCGCGTCGGGCTCGTACGCCTCTCCTTTGGCCATTTGGCCCTTTGACCATTTGGCCATTTCTCCCCGTCTACCCTCGCCCATGCCCCCCACCCCTGCCCCCCTCCACCCGAACCACGCCGCCCCCGCGCTCGTCGCTGAGATGGCCGCCAAGCTCAAGAAGGTCCCCCCCGCCGCTGGTGAAGGCGAGATGGTCGACGCCATGGGCGGCTCCGCCCGCTGGGAGATCCCCGTGCTCGACCACGGGTTTGTCGCCCTCGTCGACACCATGCCCAGGCTCGTCCCCAAGGGGAAGACCGCCGACGCCGCGATCGTCCAAGCCGCCCGCGTCAGCTATGGCCAGGGGACCAAGCAGGTCAGCGAGGACAAGGGGCTGATTCGCTACCTCATGCGGCACCGGCACTCGACGCCCATGGAGATGGTCGAGTTCAAGTTCCACGTCTGCATGCCCATCTTCATCGCCCGCCAGTGGATCCGCCACCGCACCGCCAACGTCAACGAATACTCCGGCCGCTACTCGATCATCCCGGATCGCTTCTACAAGCCGACGGTCGCCGAGGTCCGCAAGCAGAGCAAGAGCAACCGCCAAGGCGGCGAAGAAACGATGGCCGGCGACGCTGGCGAACTCAAGACCGCCGAAGAGTTCGTCCGCTTCCTCGACACAGTCGAGTCCAGCTACCACGAGTACATCAAGCTCACCGACGCCGGCGTCAGCCGCGAGATGGCCCGCATCGGCCTGCCCGTCAACATGTACACCGAGTGGTACTGGAAGTGCGACCTGCACAACACGCTGCACTTCCTGTCGCTCCGCCTCGACCACCACGCCCAGAGCGAGATCCGCGCCTTCGCCGCCGCCATGCTCGCCCTCATCGAGCCCATCGTCCCCATCAGCGTCGAAGCCTGGCGCGACTACGCCTTCGAGAGCGTCCGCCTGAGTCGCCTCGAGATCGACGCCATCCGAGGGCTGTCGGCGGGTGGGGCGGGGAGCATCGTGTCAGAAAACAAACGCGAAGCCGCCGAATGGGCGGAGAAACGGGCGATGCTGGGGCTCTGACCCCCCCCACCGTGCCTCCATCGTCCCTCCACCCAACTCCCGCTATGCTCGTCGCATCGAAACCACCCGTGGGCTCGAAAGGGATTGCACCATGATGACCGACGCCCCGAATGTTCTCACCAACCCCGACTTCTACCAGCAGGCCGCGATCGTCGCGTACGCCCAGCCTCAGCCGACCACAACCGCGGCCCCCACGACTCCAGCCCCCGCCCCGGCGACAACGCCCCCGCCGCTCGGCGAAGCCACCGGGGGCAAGCAACCCTGGCGCGTCTCGTTCTCGATCAAAGGCTCGCACGCCTTCTCGACCGACTTCGACAAGACCCCCGGCAGCGTTGCCGTCACTCGAGCCGGGGCAGAACTCGGCGTCCTGATCCCCACCGGCGAAAAGAGCCGCCTCGCGGTCAACCTCGACTGGACGACCTCGTTTTACGACTTCAAAGACGCCACCGGATTCGTTCCCGGTTTCTCCGAACCTTGGGCTGACATCCACGCCGTCGACCTCGCCGCCGTCTACTCCCAGCCGCTCGAAGGCAAGTGGGGCATAGTCGTCGGCGGCACCATCGGGAGCGCAGGCGAGGAAGGGGCGGACTTCAACCACACCCTCACCTACGGCGGGTTCGCCGCGGTCTCGCACCAGTGTACCGACACCTTCTCCGCCTCCATCGGCCTCTACGTCCAGTCCCGCATCGAGGACAATGTCCTCATCATCCCCATCCCTGGCATCGACTGGAAGATCTCCGACGAGTGGCGCCTCGCAACCCTCAATCGCCCGGGGCTTTCCGTGCTCTACACCCCCTCCAAAGCCTGGACCTTCTCCCTGGGTGCGACGTTCGAGGGCAAAGAGTTCCGACTCAACGACCGCGCCGCCGCCCCCGAAGGCGTCGGCCGCGACCGCGCGGTGCCGATCGAACTGGGCGTCGAGTACGCCCCGTCACGCAACATCACCCTCGGCGGATACGTCGGCGTCTACGCCTACCGCAAGTTCCGCCTCGAGGACACGAACGGCAACAAGATCAACGAGTTCGAGCTCGACGCAGCACCCGTCGTCGGGCTCAACATCAAGTTCGCGTTCTAGTTCTTCGCCCTTTCAGAGCCCGCAGCGCCAGCAAGAGAGAAGCGGCGAGCACCGCCCGATCCACGCGCTCGCGTTCGTTAACCTGCGCGCCCGAAGGACGTGCCCTCCGGCTCAAGACGTCCTTCCGCCTCGCCCCTTGCTTGCGCTGCGGGCTCTGATGGTCACGCGGGCATCGGCTCCGCCGCCGCGACCAGTTCCCCAGCAAGCCACTCGCCGATGAACTCAAGGTTCACCTGCGCATCGACGAGCCGCTCCGCCTGTCGGATCGCGTCAATCGCCCGGCACGCCATGTCATGGAACGACGAATCAACCGATCGCGGGAGCGAAGACCGCAACTGGTCCCGGTAAAACCGGCTCAGAATCCGGAAGACACCAGACGCCGCTTCCCGATTGGCGACAGCCTTGCTCTCGCTCGCGTCCTCTTTGACCACCGCGTCGGCGTATTCGGCGATGATCTTCTTGAACGCCGCCCCGAACCCCATCGAGTACTTCCCACGCGCCGCCTCGCGCAGCATCGGCGACATCGCCTGAAACCACGCGTACGACCCCATCTCCTTCGCGGCGAACATCTCGCCCGGCGACCCCTCCGCCTGATCGATCAGCCACGCCAGTTCTTCCCGATCCACGCCCCACGCCGACAGGTCCTGCTTTCCGACCCATTGTTTCATGGTCGACGCGTCAAGCCGGCCGAACCGGACCTGCTGGCTCCGGCTCCGGATCGTCGTGAGCAATCGGTCCGGACTCGACGTCACCAGAATGATCACCGTCTTCCCGTCGGGCTCCTCGAGCGTCTTCAAGATCGAGTTCTGCACCGGCGCGTTGCTGAGCGAACGATCCATCAACTCCGCTTCGTCGATGATGAAGACCTTCGAGACCTTCGCATCATTCTGAACGTTGGGAGCTTTCGTCGCCGGTACGATCAGGTGCTCGATCACGACCTCCTTGGGGATCGTGATGAGCTTCTTCTCCCGCACTTCCTTGTCCTCGTGGTACCGCGCGAGTTCCTTCGTGATCACGTGCAGGTCCGGGTGCGTCCCCGCTGCCAAGAGCTTCGCTACGCGACCCTCGGGGTCGGGCTCGATCTCGCCCGTCAGCCCCGGCGTTGACGTCGGGTCCAGGATCAACGCCGCGAACGCGAGTGCCGCGGTGAACTTCCCCACGCCGCGCGGGCCGTGAAAGATCCACGCGTGATGAACGCGATCCGCCGTCACCGCACGCCGAAGGACGCTTACCGCGTGATCCTGCCCCATGATTGCGCCAAGCGACAGAGGCGGCGGGTACCCACGCGTGAGCGGCGGCGGCGGCACGTCCTGCACCTGATCGGCGAACGTCCCCCCACCACCACTCTTCGTAGATTTCGCCTTTTTCGCCATCGGGACCATGATACGCCGCGGGGCGGAAATGACCAAATGGTCAAATTTCCAAATGGCCAAAGAAAGGCAGTCCGACTCACTTGCCCCTCTCCCGCTCTCTCTTCATTTGGCCATTTGGTCATTTCCGCCCCGCGGTGCTCCAGAACCGCGCCCAGTTCCCCCACGCGAATCCCTCGACCTCGGCATCGCTCCAACCGCGCCCACGCAGCGTCTCCGCCAATTTCACGTAGTCCTTCGGACGGTTAATCCCCTCAGGGAGCATCTGCGCGGAGAACCCGCCGTCCGCATCGGACCCGAGCCCGACCTGCTCGCGGTTGCCCATCAACTCACACTGCCGCTCAACATGGTCCGCCCACTCCGCAAGCGTCGCCCGCCGATCGCGCTTCCCGCCACGGACGATGAAAGGCGAGAAGAGCACGCTTCCGATCATCCCGCCGCGCCTGCCGATCTCGCGGATCGACTCGTCCGTCAGGTGGCGTTGCCGCATCCACAACTCGAGCTTTCCGTCGTCCAGCAACGCCCGACAATTCGAGTGCGACGCGATGATCGGCCCGTCCGCTCGCTCGAAGAGTTCGCCGAGCGAAGCATCCGAAAGGTGCGTCACATCGTGAACCACCCCGAGCCGGTCCATCGCGCGGATCATCTCGCGCCCGAGATCCGTCAGCCCCGTCTCGCACCCATTCCCCCCCGCGTACCGCGTCTGCTTCGCCCACGCCAGCCCCACCGCGACGACGCCACGCTCAACCCACCATGGCAACTCCTCCGGCGTGCGGATGCCATCAGCCCCTTCGACAAGGACTCCCAACGAGCCCCGAGCGTCAGCGAGTGGGTTGTTCTTGAACGCGCCCTCAAGCCCGATGGTCACCTCCCCCGCCTTCGCCCACGCGTGATATATCTCAATCTGCCGCACCGCTGCGATGTGGGCCGACTCCGCGTCGCCCGATCGGTACGAGATCGCGTCCGGCGAACCCTCCGGCTCGATAAAGATCGTCGCCAGAGCGGCCCGCACGCCACCCTCGCGAAGCGTCGGCAGTGTGATCGCCCCCGGCGGATTGGCCCCACCGGCCGGCTCCGCCGCCAGCATGTCCCGCCCTTCCAACGCCACACACGCGAGATCAAGATGCGCATCAAACCATTTCATGCAGGAGCGTATCAGTGCGCACGCGAACGAGCCCGCAGCGCAATCAAGGGAGCACCGAGGCGTGCTCACCCAAACACACCAACCGCCGCGACCACACCGATCACAACAAGCATCCACACCACCGCCGCGAACAACATCTGTCGCGGGATCACGCCGCCTCCAAACCCGAACGCTCTCCCAAGCCCGTGCCACACCGCGAGCCCCGCCCCCGCCGCCACAAGCCCCGGCACACCCGTCGCCCATCCCGGCACTCCCAATGCCACGAGATCAGCAGCGTCACCCACCGGGAAAGCCAACGCCGAAACCATGTACCCGCCGTTCGCCACGAGGCAGAACCCCGCAAAGAACCGCGGCAGAGGCTCCGCACGCGTTCCGAACAACCACCACGCCAGAACCCACACCAACGCCGGCACCGCCACCCCGACGATCGGCCCCATCCCCACCACCCACGCTGCATGCCGATACTCCGCCATCTCCGTCTGCGAAAGTCCAATGAATGGCACTCGGACTTCCGCCACCCGCGACCCCGTTCCCCACGCTGCCAAGACATGACCAAGCTCGTGCACGAGCATCATCCCGTACCAAGAGGCCACGAGGGTCGACAGCACCAGAATGATCTGCGACGAGCGCACGACAAAGCGTATCGCTCACTTCAACCGCCCAAGCCCGAACAACCCGAGATCAAACGACGGCGCGACCCCCATCGCCAGATCCGCCAAGACCTCCCCCACCACCGGCGCGAACTTGAACCCGTGCCCGGAGAACCCCGCTGCCAGCACGATGTTCGGATGTCCCGGCAGGCGATCAATCACAAAGTGCGAATCGTCCGAGTTTGAGTAAAACGCCACCGCCGCCCGGCTCACCTCGCCCGCCTCCGGCAAAAGCGACCGAACCGCGGGCTCAAAGTCCGCCCGGTCCTCCGCTGTCACCGTTCGATCCATCGTGTCCGGGTCCGTCACCGCCCCGCGCCGATGCCGCGCCACGCGGAACGAATCCTCCCCAGGCAGCACCGGAAACCCGTACAACAACGACCCGGGCTCATCCTCCACCGCCCAGCACGGTGCCCCCACCCCGCCAGCACCCGCCAAGCGAAAGCACGCTGTCTCCGGACTCGGCCTGAACCACCCGATCGCCTGCCTCGTCACCGTGATCCGCGGCGTCGGCAGCCCGCTCGCCGTCAGCACCTTCTGAGCCCACGCCCCCGCAGTCACAATCAGCGTCTTGGCGTGATACCGCGTCCGATCGGTCACCACCTCCACCTCCGTCTCCGAAGGGAGGATCTCGAGCACTTCCTCGTGTGTTCCAAGTGTCGCTCCAGCGTCGCGTGCCAACCTGGCCATCGCCCGCATCGCCGCCTCCGGCCGAAGCACGCCCGCTGCAGGCTCGAACAGCCCCTCCCAATCCTCCAGCCCCTGCCGAAACTGCGGGAACCGCGACGCGATCTCCGCCGCTGTCAGCGTCTCGTGCGATATCCCGTGCACCCGGGCCGCCTCCGTCGATCGCGGCACCACCTCCCCCCCAGTCCGCGCACCAGGCCCAAGATAAAGCCCACCCGTCTCGTGATAGAGAGTCTCCCCCGCCTCCACATTCAACGCGAGCCAAAACTCCCGACTCCGCCGCAGCAGCGGCACATACGCCGGGTCCTCGTAGTACGCCGTCCGAAACATCCGAGCCGCACCAAAGTGCTCTGACGAGGTGTTCGGGACACTCTGCTTATCGAGTGCCAACACCAACCGCCCCCGCCGAGCCAGCGAAAGCGCCGCCGCGACGCCCATGGTGCCCGTCCCGAGAATCAGCGCGTCGTAAAGCATCGCCACACCCTATCAACCGACCGCGCCTCGCGAAAATCTGATCCAACGCTCGAGTCCCAATGCTCTTGCCCCAATGCTCTAGCCCCAATGCTCTAGCCCCAATGCTCTAGGCCTGCGTGTCCCGAAACCGTTCCTTCTGCCTGGGAATGTGCTGCATCCCCGCGTAGTCCTTCGCATCGTGCGACAACTTGCGCTCCGAGAACCGCAGCACCGACTGCCCCAGCGAGATCGTGTCTCCATCCCGCAGGATCGGCTTTCCTTCCACCTTCACCCCGTTGACCGCCGTCCCATTCACGCTCCCCAGATCCACGATCCGGCACGTCTTGTCCGCCGCGTCAAAGATCACCTTCGCGTGGTGACGCGACACCCGCTCGTCCGTCAATTGCACCTGACAATCCGGGTCCCGCCCAATGACCGCGCCGTCCGCGACAGTTTCGTCGAACGGGAACATCTCACCCTTGTTGGGACCGACGAGAATCAGAACCGACGCCATGGGACTCTCCAGAAATGGTGCAGCCCAAGAATAGTGCATCCCGACGCCCCCGTACGCCCCTCCCCGACCTCCCGCCCATCCGCATGCACCGACTTCCCCGCCCGGCACGACGAGACCCCGCCGCCAAACCCCAAAGGCAGGAGAATGCGCCCGAAACGCCCGGAAACGGCGCGTCGGGGTCCCGGCTATGCAATAATGCAGAGTCAGGGGATGTTCTGGGTTCTGGAAGGGTGTGGGGTTTCGGGCGATGAAGGTGTGTGGGGGGGGTGGGGAGGGTTCGCAAACAGGCAGGAGGCCGCACTTGTTTCTAGACCGCTTTCTTGGTCTTTTCAGCGTTGATATGGGCATCGACCTTGGCACCTGCAACACGCTCGTGTCGGTCCGAGGCCAGGGCATCGTCCTCAACGAGCCCAGCGTCGTCGCCGTCGAGAAGGGGACCAACAAGGTCCTCTGGAACGGCAACGCCGTCGGCTGGGTCGCCAAGGAAATGCTCGGCAAGACCCCCGGCGACATCACCGCCGTCCGTCCGCTCAAAGACGGCGTCATCTCCGACTTTGACATCACCGAGGCCATGCTCGCCTACTTCATCCGCAAGGTGAACGGCAAGAGCAAGATCTTCGGCCCCCGCGTCGTCGTCAGTGTTCCTTCGGGGATCACCGCCGTCGAGAAAGAAGCCGTCTACCAGTCCGCCGCCCGCGCCGGGGCACGCCGGACCTACCTGATCAAAGAGCCCGTCGCCGCCGCCATCGGCGCCGGCCTCCCCTTCGTCGAGCCCACCGCCAGCATGATCGTCGACATCGGCGGCGGGACCACCGAGGTCGCCATCCTGTCCCTCGGCGGGATCGCCACCTGCGAGAGCGTCCGCGTTGCGGGCGACGATATGGACGAGGCGATCATCAGCCACATGAAGCGGGCGTACAACATGATGATCGGCGAACAGTCCGCCGAACGCGTCAAGATCGAGATCGGTTCCGCTGCCCCCACCGGCCCCGAGACCACGATGGAAGTCCGCGGCCGCGACATGATCTCCGGCCTGCCCCGCAAAACCGCAATCACCAGCGAGGAAATCCGCGAAGCCCTGCAAGAGACGGTCTCCGCCATCGTCCAGGCCGTCTCGCGAACTCTTGAGACCGTCGAGCCCGAGCTCGCCGCCGACCTGGTCGACAACGGGATCGTCATGGCCGGCGGCGGCTCCCTCCTCCGCGGGTTGCCGAACGTCATCCAAAAAGCCACAGGCCTCGACACAAGGCTCGCCGACGACCCGCTCACCTGCGTGGCTCGCGGTACCGCCATCTGGCTCGAAAACATGGACCGCTGGAAGGTCAACCTCGAGAACAACGGGTGATCACAGGCTCTCCCGCAGTAGACCGACAGACCTGTTACGCTGACCACGCATGAGCCACCACCGATCGCATCATTCGGGGACAGGGATGGGGAGACTGCTGTTCCCCGCCGTGCTCGTGCTCGCGGGGGGCCTCTCCTTCCTTCCCGCCCGCTGGTCCGGCTGGGTCGGGCAACTCTCCCGGCTCGTCGTCATCCCCACCGGGCCCCTCTCGGGCTGGGTGCTGGGCATGTCCCGCTCGGTGCTCTCGCCCCCCGAGCCCGCCCGCGCCGAAGAACTCAAGCTCCTCGAAGAGCAAAAGCAGGCCTTCGAGACCCTCTACCTCCGAGAGCTCGCCGAGATCCAGAGACTCCGGGACATCATCCGCGAACTGCAACAAGGCGTCGCCCTCAACCCCGATGCCCGCGTGCGACAGGTCATGTCCCCCGTCATCGGAACCTCCGCCGACCTCGCGTCGGGGTTGCTGTCCGTGCGAACAGGCCCCTCCCTCGCAACGGACCGCACCACCGTCGCGACCACTTCCGGGCTTCAACTCGTCGGACGCGTGACGTCTTCCTCGGGCCCCACCTGCTGGGTGATGCCCATCACCCGTCGATCCGCCGGCAAGATCCAGGTCGCCATCATGACCGATGACGGGCCGGCCCACCTGGGATCAAGCCTCACCCCCATCGGCGACGGAACCCTCAAAGGCGACGTCCGCAGACTCGACAACGGAGCGGCCAGCAACGAGACAAACGCGGCAACCTCCATCCCGGCCGTCGGACAGATCGTCAGGCTCGACGACATCGACTGGCCTCCAAGCTCGCGCATGCTGATCGTCGGACGCATCGTGTCCGTTTCCCCTTCTCCGGAAGACCCGCTCCGCTCCGTCATCGTCGTCAAACCCGCGATGAACATCGAACGCCTCTCCGAAGTCCTGCTGCGCGTTCAGGACCCCGTCTCAACTCCTCAGGCATCTCAGGGAGGAAAGCCATGAGATGGATCCCGTTCCTCCTCCTGGCTTGGGTGTTTCTCGGGCTTGAGATCGGGCTGCGAGCAGCCATGCCCTTCGGCGAACAGGCGATCGCGCCGAGTTTCGCCCTGATTCTCGCCGTTTACGTCTCCATGGGCGCGCCACGGGCGCACGCGCTCTGGGCATCCGTGCTGCTCGGCGCGTGCGTCGATCTCGCATCACGCCGCGTACTCCTCGGTCCCGCAGGCACATCCGACCTCACCGTCCTCGGTCCGAACGTGCTCGGCTTTGCCCTCTCCGCCCAATTCACCCTCACCATGCGGGGCGTGGTCTTCCGCAAGAACCCGATCTCCCTTGCTTTCCTCGCCGTGCTCGGCGGGGCCGTGTGCGCAGTCCTCGTCGTCGCCCTGCTCTCGATCCGCTCCCTCTACGACCCCACCGAGTTCCGACCCGGTGCCGCCCTCTGGCAAGGGTTGCTCTCCGCGGTCTACACCGGGCTGATCGCTCTTCCACTGGGTGCGGTGCTCCTTATGCTCAACCCCGTTCTGGGGTTCTACTCGGGCCCGACTCGGAGAGGGATCGGACGCTGACCTCGAGCAGGTGTCTCGTCAGAGTCTCCAGTCTCGCCGATGCCCCGCGCTTCAACTCGCCGAAAACGCCCCCTCAAGCCGGCATTCACGCCACCCTCAGGTCAGGGGGCGTGCGCCCGGCTTTGAAGCAGTCGCTTCTACCGGGATCCAGCACCCGTCCGGATCGACCCTCTCGAGCGAACGGCAGCCCCCTGTCAACCCGCTCCTCCCCGCGTTCGCCACGGCTTGCGGAGAATCTGTTAGACTCAACCGAGTTCCTCCCCGACACCCCTTTTGGAGATCGATCATGAGAATCAAACAAGTCGCCTCGTTCTGCGTTGTGTCCTGCCTGATCGCCCTCGTCGGTTGTTCCTCCACCACCACGACTTCCCAGCCCGCCGCGGCCGGCATGCTCAACACCAAGTGCCCCTACAGCATGCACGACGTCGACGGCAAGACGACCAGCGACTTCAACGGCCAGAAGGTCGGCTTCTGCTGCGCGAACTGCAAAGGTAAGTTCGACAAGGCCGACGCAAAGGCCCAGGCCGATCTCGTTGCCAAAGTGAAGAACTGAGACACGCTCTACGGTGAATCCGGGATCGTCCGGCACCGAGACGCGCCGGGGGCGACCCGTAGGAACGTTGATGCTTGGTTTGCAGTTGGCACGACGACGCATGAGGGCATCCGCTGACCGTGGCTCGCAGGCACAACTCGGGCTGCAGTTGAGACCGGCGTTCGGCCGCCCCTCTTCTTCGTTCCAGTCGCGTGCGCTCTCCGGGTTTCCAGCAAGTCTCCAGGCGGAGATCCACCTCCTGCAGGAGAACGATGAATGAGTGATTCAACCAAACTGGCACTTCCCCAGCTGAGAAGTCTGGGACAGACCTCACGCAAGGACGTCTGGTGGCTTCAGCCAATCGCGACGTTCGCCGGGCTGCTCGCCTTCGTCGTCTATTCAACCTGGGCCGCGTTCCAAGGTTCACACTACTGGCTCGAGGCGGGCGGCGCCAACTACCTCTCGCCGTTCTATTCGCCAGAACTTTTCGGCAACTCACCCCACGCGTGGTTCGGCCCGCCCCCCGAGTGGCTCATGAAAGTGTGGCCCCCGTTCATTCCTTTCTCCCCTGCCCTCCTCATCCTCTGGGCCCCCGGCGGGTTCCGATTCACCTGCTACTACTACCGCGGCGCGTACTACAAGGCGTTCTGGGGCGACCCGCCCTCGTGCGCCGTCGGTGAGCCGAGCTTCCGCAAAGAGAAGTACCGCGGGGAGAACTCCTTCCCCCTCATCATGCAGAACATCCACCGGTACTTCCTCTACCTCGCGATCGCGTTCATCGGCCTCTTGCTCTGGGACGCGTTTCAGGGGTTCAGATTCACCGGCGAGGACGGACAAAAACACTTCGGCGTCGGCGTCGGATCGCTCGTTCTGCTCGTCAACCCCATCCTCCTCGGCGGCTACACCTTCGGCTGCCACTCCCTGCGGCATCTGATCGGAGGACGGCACGACTGCATCTCCGAGTGCTCGTCCGCCCGCCAGAACGCCTACGGCGGCGTGACCTGCCTCAACCGAAAGCACATGCTCTTCGCATGGATGAGCCTCTTCTGGGTCGGGTTCACCGACGCGTATGTCCGCCTTTGCTCGACCGGCGTCTGGACCGATTGGAGAATCATCTGAATGGATCAGTTCACCACGCACGAGCATGACGTTCTCGTCATCGGCGCAGGCGGCGCAGGCCTTCGCGCCGCCATCGAGGCCTCCTCGATGGGCTGCAAGACCGCCGTCATCTGCAAGTCGCTCCTCGGCAAAGCCCACACCGTCATGGCCGAAGGCGGCATGGCCGCCGCGATGGCCAACGTCGACGACCGCGACTCCTGGAAGGTCCACTTCGCCGACACCATGCGCGGCGGACAGTACCTCAACAACTGGCGCATGGCCGAACTCCACGCCAAGGAAGCCCCCTCCCGCGTGCGCGAGCTCGAAGCCTGGGGTGCCGTCTTCGACCGCACCCACGACGGCAAGATCCTCCAACGTAACTTCGGCGGGCACCGCTACCCACGCCTCGCCCACGTCGGCGACCGCACCGGCCTCGAGATGATCCGAACCCTCCAGGACCACGGCGTCCACTCGGGCATCGAGGTCTTCATGGAGATGACCATCATCGACCTCCTCAAGGACGGCGATCGGGTCATCGGCGCGGTCGGCTATGACCGCGAACGCGGACGCTTCCGCGTCTGGCACGCCAAGTCCGTCGTCATGGCCACGGGTGGCATCGGTCGCGCCTTCAGCATCACGTCCAACTCGTGGGAGTACACCGGCGACGGCCAGGCCCTCGCCTACCGCGCCGGCGCCGATCTCATGGATATGGAGTTCGTCCAGTTCCACCCCACCGGAATGGTCTGGCCCCCCAGCGTCCGAGGCATCCTCGTCACCGAGGGCGTCCGTGGCGAGGGCGGCGTGCTCCGCAACAAAGACGGCAAGCGGTTCATGTTCGACGACATCCCCGACAACTACAAGTCCTCCACCGCCGACAACGAAGAAGAAGGCTGGCGCTACACCCAAGGTGACAAGTCCGCCCGACGCCCGCCAGAACTCCTCACACGCGATCACGTCGCCCGCTGCATCAACCGCGAGGTCAAGGCCGGACGCGGCTCGCCCCACGGCGGCGTCTTCCTCGATATCGCTTGGATCAAGGAAAAAATCCCCGGCGCTTCCGAGCACATCAAGAAAAAGCTCCCCAGCATGTACCACCAGTTCCATCAACTGGCGGGGCTTGACATCACCACCACTCCGATGGAGGTCGGCCCCACGACCCACTACGTCATGGGCGGGATCAAGGTCGAAGGCGACACCCAAATGTCCACCGTCCCGGGCCTCTTCGCCGCGGGAGAAGTCGCGGCCGGGCTTCACGGCGCCAACCGCCTGGGCGGCAATTCCCTCTCGGATCTCGTCGTCTTCGGGAAGCGTGCCGGCGAGTACGCGGCGAAATACGCGAAAGAGAACGGCGCGGGCAGACTCAACAAGGACCAGATCGACGCAGCCATCAAAGAATCACTCGCCCCGTTCGACCACGGGATCGAAGGCGGCGGCGAGTCCCCCTACGCCATCCAGCACGACCTCCAGCAGATCATGCAGGACTACGTCGGCATCGTCCGCATCGAGGAAGAGATGGTCCGCGCCCAGCACGGCATCGAGCTGCTCAAGAAGCGAGCCCAGCACGCCTCGGCCATCGGACACCGCGAGTTCAACCCCGGCTGGCACGCCGCCATCGACCTTCGCAATCTCCTGACCGTCGCCGAGGCAGTCACAATCGCCGCTATCGAGCGCAAGGAAAGCCGCGGCGCCCAGTTCCGCGACGACTACCCCACCAAGAGCGACGAGTGCTCCAAATTCAACATCGTTCTCCGCCAAGCCCCGGACAAGTCCATGCAGCTCGTCCGCCAACCCACCAGACCCCTCCCGCCGGAACTCCAGCAGGTCGTCGAAGAGAACAAGTAGCCCCGCCCGCCGCCCTTCAGCCCGGCGTGTTTGTGCCTTGAAGAATCCGCATCAGACAGAAGACCGATGCGACGAGGAACGATTCCCATGCCCGCCACAACCTTTCGAATCCTCCGCGGCGACCAGAAATCCGCGCAGTTCAAGGAATACTCCACCGACATCTCCGAGGGGATGGTCGTCCTCGACGCTGTCCATCAGATCCAGGCCGAGTCCGCCCCCGACCTCGCCTGCCGGTGGAACTGCAAAGCGGGCAAGTGCGGCTCTTGCTCCGCCGAAATCAACGGCAAACCACGCCTCATGTGCATGACCCGCATGAACGAGCTCCCTCCCGGCGAGACCGTCACCATCGAGCCGATGAAGGCCTTCCCCCTCATCCGCGACCTCGTCACCGACGTCTCCTGGAACTTCGAGGTCAAAAAACGCATCAAGAAGTTCAAGCCCCGCGCCCCCGACTTCCCCGACGGCTCGTGGCGCATGCACCAGAAAGACATCGACCGCGTCCAGGAATTCCGCAAGTGCATCGAGTGTTTCCTCTGCCAGGACGTCTGCCACGTCCTCCGCGACCACCACAAGCACGAGGAATTCATCGGCCCTCGCTTCCTCGTCTACACCGCCGCCCTCGAGATGCACCCCCTCGACACCGAAGACCGCCTCAAGGACCTCAAGGACGAGCACGGCATCGGATACTGCAACATCACCAAGTGCTGCACCAAGGTCTGCCCCGAGCACATCACCATCACCGACAACGCCATCATCCCCCTCAAGGAACGCGTCGTCGATGAGTTCTACGACCCCCTCACCAAACTCTTCCGAATGTTCAAACCCAAGAAGTGACGCGCCCACGAACGGCTGAACGGCAGCCGCCAGCTGCCGAGGAACGGAGCGATCGATGCGTACCCCCAAGCCGATCCATCAAGAGTCGATCCCCCGCGCCCTCGCGAAGGCCGAACGATACCGCCTACTCAACGAGCCCTCGCAGGCCGAGAGCATCTGCCGCGACATCCTCGCGATCGACGCCGCCAACCAGCAGGCCCTGATCTGCCTCATCCTCGCGATGACCGACATGTTCGCCGGAGCGCAAGTCAAGGTGGACGAGGTTCGCCCGCTCGTCCAGAAACTCTCCAACCGCTTCGACTGCCTCTACTACGCCGGCGTCGTCGAAGAACGCTGGGCCCGATCCCTCCTCCTCGCCGGCTACCCGCGCCCGATGGGTCACGAGCTGCTCCTGCTCGCCATGGACTGCTTCGAACAGGCCCAGCCTCTCGCCGAGCCCGGCAACGACGACGCCATCCTCCGCTGGAACGCCTGCCTGCGCTTCATGGACCAACTCCACCTCGACGACAGCGTCGACGACCACGACCCGCCCTCGCTCGACGACGACGTGCCCGTGCGCTAAGGGGGATACCTGCCTTGGAAGGGGCCCGCCCACACCAATCCCATCGCGTCGCCGGACAAATGTCCGATAACCTAGGCAATCCTGAACAGGCTTCGCACGCCGCCCTGTGCTCGGCGTATTCAACGCTGACCATACCATTTTAGGCTACTAACGTATTCCATATACGTCCTAGAAGCGAGAAGCGTCACAGCCGCAAACGCGCAAATTCGGCCCACCTCGTCAAAAGGCTTTGCTTTTTGCGAGTGGCAAAGTAGAATAGGGAAGTATTCCCTGAAACGAGACTTGGAAAGGTTTTCCGCCCCCACCAAGTCTCTCAAGAAGGCCCCGGCACGTGCCGGCTATAGGAGGAGAGAGATCATGAGATTCGCGTCAGTACTTTCGGGTGCAGCGGCTTTGGCCGTCGGCACATTCGCATCGTCGGTTTCCGCCGACGTCGTCAACATCAGCAGCATGGGCTTCGGCATCGAAGGCAACGGCTCGTTCTCGGGTAGCCTCGCCTACTCGGGCAACGTCCTCACCATCACCCTGACCAACGATCTCGCCTCCGCCGCCGGTGGCAAGATCACCGCCGTCGCCTTCAACATCGACGGGAACGCCACCGCGTCACTCGCCTCGACGTCCTACGCGTCCTTCGCCGATCTCGGCACCAACATCTCCGGCTCTCCCTTCGGAACGTTCGAAGCGGGTGCGGGCATGGGCGGCAGCTGGCTCGGCGGCGGTTCGCCGAACGCGGGCATCGCTCGCGGTGCAACGGGCATCTTCACGTTCAACGTCACCGGTGCGGGCGCTGGCTCGCTGACTGCGGCCAGCTTCATCACCGGCGGCAACGGCGTCAACTTCGCCGTCCGCTTCCGTGGGTTTGACAACGGCGGCTCCGAAAAGGCCGCTGGCTACCTCGTCCCCGCCCCCGCCTCCTTCGCCCTCCTCGGCGTCGCGGCCTTGGGCCTGCGTCGTCGGCGCTAAAACGCCAGCACGAGCAATTCGTGAGCATCTCGACGAAAGGCCCCGTTTCACTCGGGGCCTTTTCTCATGGCGTCTCACCCCCGCGTCATCCACGCGCACAACGCACCCCTCACCCCTCCACATCCGTATCCGGCACCTCAAGATCGGGAATGTTCCCAAACGCGATCCGCCGCGGCGCCGCCTTCCGCGCCGCGTGCATCGACGCCGGATAGAGAGTGTCCGACCCGTACTTCTGATTGATCAGGTCCAATGCCTTCGAAAGCCGCCCCGCATCGCGCCGCTCCTCAAACAGAAGCCCCGTCGCGCTCCCCTTGGGCGTCAGCCCCGTCAAATTCACAAACACCTGCAGCATCCGCCCCCGAGGCTTCCTCGCCCACATCTCCGCAAACGCCTTCATCAGCGTCTTCGTGTCGTTGTCCCCGCCGCCCCCACTGCCCCCGGGCAACACGCTGAGCTTCACGCTCTCGTCCCACCCGCGCTTAGGCTCGCCCCGAGGCGTCAAAAACCGCACGCCCACGTGCAATTCATCCCCGACATAGCCGATCGACCGCGCCCGCTGCGCCACCTTCGTCAGCAGCCGCACGCCCACCGCCCGTGCCCCCTCCTCGTCACGCCGCTGAGGCGGCAGAATGTGCGAGTGCCCGATGCTCCGCCGATGCGTCTTGGGCTCTGAAAGCAGATCGCCGCGCAAGCGGTAGTACCACTCCGCCCCGATCACGCTCCCCCACGCCCGCCGCAACTCATCCTCGCCAAGAGCGCACAACCGCTCGACCGTCGAGATCCCCGCCGACCGAAGCCTCTCGAACATCTTGGGACCGATCCCCGGCAGGTCCATGAGCTTGAGCCCGAGCAACGCCCCCGGCAGGTCCGCCCGCCCGATGATCGTCAGCCCGTCGGGCTTCTGCATATCCGCCGCCACCTTCGCCAGGAACCGATTGGGCGCAACCCCCACCGAACACGTGAGGGCGTCCCCGCACCGCGACCGGATCGCTTCCTTCACCGCGAGGGCAACTTTCCGCGCCCCCTCCGCCGTCCGCTGTTCGCGGAGCAGCAAGCACGCGAACTCATCCACCGAGCACACGCGGTCCACCGGGATCACCGTGTCGATCGCTGCCAACACCGCGTGATGGGCTCGGATGTAATCATCATGCCGCCCCACCACCAGCACGAGACCCGGGCACATCCGCCTGGCGTCCCCCACCTTCGTCCCGGTCTTCACGCCAAACGCCTTGGCGGGGTAACTGGCCGCGATGACCGACGTCGTGTCCGCGACCACAGGCACCACCGCGATGGGCTTGCCACGCAGCGACGGATCGAGCTGCTGCTCGACCGAGGCAAAGAAGCTGTTCATGTCCACGTAAAGCGTGTGGAGCATCACCCGATCATAGGCCAAACATTTCTGCAGAAGGCAGCACGTGGACAGGCCTTCCGATCACACCACCGGCTTCTTCTTCCGCCTCCACACCAACTTCACCGCCACCACGATCAGCCCCACCGCAATCAGCGCACCCACCCCCGGCGGATACCCCGTCGTCCGCGTCGCCGCCGGCTTCACCTTCGTGGCGTCGTACCCCCAACCCTCCTCGAACGCGAACGACGCCAGCACCGCCTCGTACTCGGGCACCCTCGCGTCAAACTCCGCGTCCGGCGCGTACAGCAACAGCTTGGTCACCTCGCGCTTCCCGATCATCCCCGTCGACGTGAACCTGATCTTCCGCGCCACCCCCACCGCCGCACCCGGCACCACCGCGCCCGGCACCACCAAGTGCCCCGAACTCACGATCCGAAGTCGCTCGCGATCCAGCGTCGGCGGCGTCTCCTCCGCCTGCGACACCTTCACCCCCGCCGCGTCGCGCTCTCGCTGACGCTGACTCGCAATCTCTCGAGCGTCGCCCAGGCTCTTCTCCATCTCGTCAAGCGTCGTGCCGCTGCTGTCCGCCGTCACCGCGTGCACCTGGATATGAGGCCCGCTCGTGCCCCTCGCCTCGTCCGCCCACAACACCGCCACGCACCGGAACCCCTTGGTCGGCATCAGCTTGGTCATCTCCGCGTCAATCGCGTCCACCGTCTCCTGCGGCGCAAGCGTCCACCCAGGCGGCAACACGAGCGACCAGTGCCGCGTCTCGTTTTTTACGACCTCCTCGAACGTCGGGAGAGGTGCAGCGGACGGCGTGCCGCGTGCTGCGCCGTCGGGCTGTGGATCGGTTTGCAGCCCTTGCGCACGAGCACCACCAGCGACCAACGCGGCAAGCACGAGAACCATCAGAGCACGCGGCATGGCCCAGTGTATCCGGGGGAGCAAGAGACCCGATTCAGAGCACCGGACCACCAAAGAACAGGCTGCCAAAGACCGGGCCGCCGTACCTTTGAGCATGACCACCACCGCCTCCCCCACCACCCCCCGCTATCGCGCCACGCTCCTCCGCGCGGGCGAGTTCCGTCTCGACGGCGGGTCCATGTTCGGGCTCATCCCGCGCTCGGTCTGGACCCGCGCCTGCACCCCCGACGACAAGGGCCGCATCCCCGTCCAACACAACTGTCTCCTCTTGGAACGCGTGGACGACGATTCCTCACGCAGCACGCCTCCCCCCGGCGGCACGCCCAAGCTCATCCTCATCGAGACCGGCACCGGCAACAAGCTCGACCTCAAGAACCGCGACATCTTCGCCCTCTCCGAACGCTCCATCATGGACGCTCTCCACGAGGTCAGCGCCCGCCCCGAAGACATCGGCCTCGTCACCGCGACCCACCTGCACTTTGACCACGCTGGTGGCATGACCCGCCTGTGCACGCCCGGCGAGACGCCCGACTGGACCGGCTCCGCGTCCACCTTCGGCGGCTCACGTGGCGACCACAGCGTCAAACTCACGTTCCCCAACGCTCCCATCATCGTGCAGGCCCGCGAATGGAGCGACGCCCGCGCGGGCCGGAGTGTCATGACGCGAACCTACTTCCCCGACCAC
The DNA here is from genome assembly GCA_943369765.1 of Phycisphaera mikurensis NBRC 102666. GTDB lineage: Bacteria > Planctomycetota > Phycisphaerae > Phycisphaerales > UBA1924 > UBA2396. Next base: position 192,342 of record CALROI020000005.1, read on the forward strand.
CTCGAGCCCCTCGCCTCACGCATCGTGCAGGTCGATTCGCCACGCCCATTCGTGACCGGCGCGACGCCCGACCGGGGCGAGATGCCAAGCCTGTCCATCGAGCAGCGCTCCACCGAGATCGCCCCGGGCTTGTTCACGTTCCTCGTCCCCGGGCACACTTGGGGCCAGCAGGCGTTCCTCTTCACCGACGCCAAGGGACGCACCATCGTCTTCACCCCCGACGTCATGCCAACCGCTTGGCACAACGGGCTGGCGTACAGCCTCGCCTACGACGTCGAGCCTTACACCAGCATGATCAGCCGCCAGTGGTTCCTTTCCGAGGCCGCCGACCGAGGATGGCTCATCGTCCTCGACCACGAACCCGGCAACCCGGTCCGAAGGGTGGTGCGGAACGACAAGGGGTGGTTCGACCTGCCGGAGGATTCGTTGTAACTCCCGCGGAGAAACCCGAACAACCCGATCCCCAATACCTTGAATACCATGTCGCACGACGACGTCTTGGTCCATCGCGGAGGTCCGAAATGACGAACTTGATGATGTTGGCAGCCTCTGGATCTGAACCACTCTTTATCCTCGGGCCTCTGGCTGTGGCGGGTGTCGGGATCTACATCGTCAAGACGATCAAGGACGTCAAGCAGACCAGCGAACGTGAACAGACCAAGCGCGAGGTGGCTGCCTATGTCGCGGAAGGATCCATCCGTCCCGAAGACGCCGCCATGATCCTCAACGCGAACGGAACAGCCTCGGAATCAAGCCAGGCCGAGCAGACCATCGCCAGCGGGGTCGCCTGGGGCACGATCAGCCCCGCCAAAGCGGGCGACCTGCTCCGCACCCTCCGCACGCCGAGCAGCAATCCTCCAGGATCACAGCGCGGCAACCCGGCCAATTCCTGATCGCCCGTTGGCTCGACTCCTGCCGCACGCAAGCCGGGCCCATGGCAGCCCGGATGCGCCGATGCGAGAGGGCAAACCGCGACACGGTCGAAGTCGCCAAACGCAGATTTGCAACGTGCGAACAGTTCAGCAACGACGGCCCCCGCAGCGAGGATCCCTCAACCGGCGTCGCGAATGCGTTCGTGCTCGGGACGGATGCTCTCGTTGGTTGTCACCCCGCGCGCCAGTTCATTGATCGCGCGGCGGAGTTCCGGCGAAGGGTCGACGATCATGAGGCCCACCTGGTGCGCACGCCACCCGGACTTGCGGACCCACGCCACGGTCGCCACGATGTTCACCGGGCCGGCGAGGGACTGCAGCACCATCCCGAAGGTCTGCCCGACCAGCACCACAGGCTTACCGCTCGTCTCGACCCGCAAACCTGACGAGGAGAGGTCCAGCACCGTCCCTAGGGAGCATCCGATGCTCTGGAGGACCACCCGACCGGCACGCCGCCGGTTGTCGTTGGGTTTGTCCTTTCCAAGGTTGGCAAAGTCCATGTCGTCGCATCGGCCCCTTGAATGCCCGACTTGAGCCACGCACATCCCGCCCGCCCCCGCACCGTCACCCCGACCGTCACAGCCGTCACAACCGGCGTAGGCTGAACGCGTGGAACTGTCCGCCCTTCGCTATTTCCGGACCATCGCCGCGATGGGGCACATGACGCGGGCCGCGCAGGTCCTGGGCGTCACGCAGCCCGCGCTCTCGGCGTCAATGAAAAAACTCGAGGCCGAGGTGGGAGCCCCGCTGCTGGACCGAACCGGGCGCGGCGTCGTGCTCACCGAGGCGGGGCGCGTGTTCCTCGAGCGGATCACCGACGCCATCCGGCAGGCCGACGCGGGCGTCGAGGCTGTGCGCCGATTGGTGGGGCTTGAAGAGGGTTCCATCCGCGTCGGCGGCGGCGCGACCGCCACCGCATCCCTCCTGCCCCCGGTGGTCTCGGTGGTACGAAAGCGCTTTCCGGGCATTCGGTTCTACGTGCGAGAGGCCGGTTCGTTGGCGGTCGCCGCTGCGGTCCTCTCACGCGAACTCGACCTTGGGATCGTAACGGTCCCGCTCAAAGGTGGTGGTGGCAAGTGGGGCCTGCCAGGAGCGGAAGAACTGATGGTCGCTCCGCTGGTGGAGGATGAACTGCGGCTGATCGTTCCCCCGGGCCCTCCCAACTCCCCGACGGCGTGGAAAGGGCGCAAGCCCGGCGAGTTCCGGTGGGAAGAAATCGCAGACATGCCCTTTGTCGCTTTCGAAGGGGGCACGGCCGTCCGGGCGATCATCGATCAGGCGGCGGCGGACGCGGGCGTGCGCCTGAACGTGGTCATGGAACTGCGGTCCATCGAGAGCATCAAACAAATGGTCGCCGCGGGGATCGGAGTCGGGCTGGTCTCGCGTCTTGCCCTCGGGCCCGGCGAGGGGCTGGCGTGCCGGGGGAGCGTGCTGACGCGGGCGCTCGCGGTGGTTCGTCGCCGAGACCGAGTGCCGAGCCCGGCGGTGGCGGCGTTTGAGCGAGAGTTGCGCGAGCGTTGGCGAAAGACCCGGTAAGGGTGGACCGGCGTGTTGGCCGATAGACTGGTCGGACCGAGAACCCGCCAACCGCACACCATTGTGAAACTACCGCCCTTTCAACTTGACGCCCTGGCCGACTCGGTCCTCGTGAAGATGGCGGGGGCCGGAGATGCGCGCGCTTTCGCGGCGTTGTACGCGCGGCACAAGGACTACGCCATGAGGCTGGCGATGCGGTTCACCCGCGACCACGAGACGGCCGCGGACGTGGTCCAGGAGACATTCATCTACCTTGTGCGCAAAATGCCGACCCTTGAACTGACCGCGAAGATGACGACCTACCTCTACCCGATCGTCAAGAACATCGCGCTGACGGCCAAGCGCAAGGACCGGGCGAGGCTCCGGCTCGTGCGCGAAGACGGCAGTGATATCGATGTCCAGGCGCCCAAGGACGCGGAGCCGCGCAACGCGGAATCGCTCGCGTCCGTGGTGGCCATTCTGCCGGAGCATCAGCAGGAGGTGCTGCTGATGCGGTTTGTGGATGACATGAGCATGGAGCAGATCGCGACCGCCCTCTCGGTCCCTGCGGGAACGGTCAAGAGTCGGCTCCACCTCGCGATCAAGATCCTGCGGGAAGACCCGAGAACCAGGGGCTATTTTGGCGACGGCGCGACAGAACCCGGCCTGGGCGGGGGTGGTCCATGACAATTCGTAGTTTGGAAGGGTGCTTGGGTGGCGGGCCGAGTGAACCAAGCGAGCGCGGAGCGCGCTGGAAGGACGGAGGATTCGATGTCGGATCGTGAATCACAACCTGCACGCGGAGACGGGACATCGCCGGGCGATGACCTGCGCTCGCTGGAGTTGCCGAGCGGGTTGGTGGCCGGTCTCAAGCGTGAGTTCGGAACGTCTCCTCTGGTGCCCGCGCATGTCGATTTGACGGTTCTGGCGGCGTTCGAAGAGCGGAGATCGGCGGCGTCCGGTCGGCGGAATGCGTGGCGGTTCGCGGCGGTGGCGGCGTCGGTCGCGTTGGTGGTTTGGGTCGGGTCGGCAACCTGGCCTCGCCCCAAGCCGACGACGACCATCGCGCTCCACGGGTATGGGAACGGGAGCGTCGGTGGCGGGATCGGCGCGACGCTGGCTGAGAATCGGAAAGTCGGGGAAGCGACGGCCGGTGTCACGGACGCGGGGACGGGCGGCGTGGCGATCGCTGGAAACAAAGCCGACGGGAGAGCGACTCTCGACTTGAAAGCAGCCGGCGGGGGGGATCTTCTTGCCCCCTCGACGCCATCATCGGGTCTGCCGGTGGCTCTCGCCACGGTGGACGCGGACGGGAACGGACGGGTGAACATTCTCGATGCGATGAGAATGGCCAAGACGGTTGAAGCGGTGCGGTACGTCCGCGAGCTCAATGCCAAGGCCGATGCGAGCGGCGAGGCGGGCGTGGCGATCGAGAAGGAGAAGATGGCGTTCTTCGTGGCGTCTCTTGACGTGACGTGGGACTTGACGGCGGACGGTGTCGTGGACGAGAAGGACGCGGACCTGCTCGCGGCACGGATCGTCAGTGTCGGGAAGGGCGGTGTGTGAGCCCATGAACGCAACGAGGACAGATCGAGCTTGGATCAATCGAGGCGGGTTGGTTCGAGTCGGCATCGTGGCGGTGGCTGTTCTCGCGCTGGCGAGCACGGGGATTGTGCCGCAGCCTCAGGCGGCGGCGCCGGTACAACCAGAGCCTTTGTCCTCGATGCGGTTTGAGGCGGTGGATGTATATGTGGATTCGGGGGATGTCCCTCTGGCGGCGTATCAGATCGAGGTGCGGGCGGATACGGAGAGTGCCGACGCGAGGTCGCGCGTGAAACTTGTCGGAGTCGAGGGTGGCGAGAAGGGGGCGTTCGAGGAGCCTCCGAGGTATGATCCGACGGTGCTGCGTGCACGGGGTGGAGGCGAGCGGATCATACTGGCGGCGTATTCGCTGCGGGAGAACGGGCAACTGCCCAAGGGGCTGACGCGGGTGGCGCGGCTTCATGTGCAGGTGCCGACGACGGGGCTGCTGGGATACTTCAGCGTGCTGACGGTGGCTGGGGACAGCATGGCGAATGAAATTCCGGCGACGGTGCGGGCGAAAGTGAGCGAGCCCCCGGTGATGGCGGCACCAGCGGCGAAGTAGACGAACGAAGCGGTATCGGGCGGGAGATCGGCATGACCCAGAGCGGACGCCACGAAAGGCTGAACATGCGGTGGAGAGCACCCAAGGGGTGGTGGACCGCTTGCGCGGCGCTGGTGGCGGCTTCGGGAGCGGGATGGTGGACGGGATGTTCGAGCAGTTCGATCCCCGCTTCGGATCCGGGCGCACCCAGCGCGGGCGCGAAATCGGACGCAAGTCCAGCGCCTTCGCGAAAGAGCGAAACTGGGGTTGCGGGCGTCGCTGCGCAGCCTACGACCGGGGTTCAAGAGCCGAGTGAGCAGCCTAAGCCGGGAGCGTGGAACGAGGGAGAGGCAGCTCGATACTCGTTGTCGCTGGATTCGATCAAACTCCGGGTTGAGCAAGACAACCGGTTCTTGATGAGCGCTTCGAACCTGTCGCTGCAGAGCCAGACGGCTGCGTCGGCGGAATGGGTGGAATTGCAGCCCGGTGGGGATTCGAGCCGGGGTGCGGACACGGACGGCGTGGGGATACCGGATCTTGGAGCGCTCAAGGTGCGGAAGGTGCTTGATCCGAAGGCGGAAGGCTCTCCGAACCTCGGTCGCGGCGCGGGCGGCGGCGGGGGCGGCAACGGACCCGCGGGCGACAAGTCCGACGCGTTACCGCCGACGGCCGTGGCACCGCCGGCGGAGAAACCCGCGTCGGTGCCGGGCGGGCCGGGCGTGGGGCATCCGACTGCGGGAGCGACGCCCGAGTCGCGGCGTGATCGGTTGGAGGTGCCGCTGCGGGTCGGATCCGATGAAGAGAAACTGGGGGAGATGGCGAAGGTCGCGGGGGTCGAGCCCTCGCTTCTTTCGCGTCCGCTGCCGAGGTTTGATGAAGAGCTGTGGGTGATCGAGAGGCTGGCACCGCGCGACAACCTGGCGGCATCGCGACAGTCCCCTTCGCCGGGCGTGGGCACACTTTGGCTTGGGCGTGGCGCGGGTACACGGACAGCGATGCTCCGGGAGTACAAGGCTGAGGCGACGATCATGGGGCCTGTCGCGAGCGTGACGGTCTCCCAGCGATTTGAGAATGAGACTTCGGAGACGGTGGACGGGGTGTATGTGCTGCCGATGCCGCGGGACGCGGCGGTGACGGACTTTGTGATGACGGTGGGGAGCGGGGCGACGCAGCGGCGCATCCGCGGGGTGATCCGCGAGCGTGCGGAGGCGGAGCGGATCTTTCTGGACGCGCAGAAGCAGGGGCGTATCGCGTCGCTCATGGGTGAGGACGCGGCGAATGTGCTGGTGCAGCGGATCGGGAATGTCGCGAGCGGCGCGTCCATCGGAACAAGCGTGACGTACTTCGGGACTCTCGATTACGTGGGAATCCCGGGTCGGAGCAGGGCCGATCCTCTCGGCGCGTATGAGTTTGTCCTGCCGATGCGGGGGCTTGCGCTGGGGGCGGGTGGTGTGACGGCGCAGGTGACGGTGAGAATCGACGCGGGGCTCGAGATTCTTGGTGGGGTCGACGGGACGGGCGGGGTGGTGAGCCCGACGCATGCGATCGGCACGGTGGTTGACTCGCAGACGGGGCGGACGGTGACGATGGGGGCCCCATTGGCGGGCGCGGCGAGCGGGGACTTTGTGCTGCGGTATGCGGTGGCGGGCGCGACGCCACGGGTGGGGATTGTGACGCAGAGTGTCGGGGGCCAGAACGGTGGGGGCACGTATTTTTCGATGCTGGTGACGCCGCCGGTCGCGACGGGAGTGCGCCCTTCGATGGACGTGGTGATTGTGCCGGACATCAGCGTGGAGACGACGGGGCCGACGCTTGCGGCGATGAAGAGTGCGGCTGCGGCGTTGCTGGGACGTCTGAGCCCCTCAGATCGGTTCGCGGTGGTTCTGGGAGCGAACGACTCACTCGAACTGACGGCTGCAACTCCCGAGGCGGTCGCGGCGGCGATTCGGCTGGTTGGAGCGATGGAGTATGACGAGCGTCGATCGTTGAGCGCGGCGATGCGCGGGGCGCTGATGGTCGGGCGTGGTGCGGTGGGGCCGCTTGTGTGCGTGCTGTCGCGTGGGGAGATTTCCGAGGGGATTGACGTGCTTCGGGAGGCACGCGCGCACCTTGGAGCGTCGCGGATCTTCGCTGTTTCGGTCGATGAGCCGGCGGGGTTTGCCTTCGAGAGTCTCGCTCGGATCGGGCGCGGTGGGGTGATTCATCTTTCGTCTGGCGCGGGTCCCGCGAATGAGCGGCTGATGGCGCGGCTGCTCGAACGCGAGGGATCGCCGGTGATGACGGACCTGGCGATTGACTGGGGCGGGGCGGAGGTGGTGGACGTGTTCCCGAGGCAACTGCCGGACCTGTGCCCGGGTCGGCCGGTGCACGTGGTGGGTCGTTTGTTGTCGCCGCCGGGTTCGGGAAAGGCCATCAGCGTGACGGGGACGGTGCGGGGCATGTCGGGCGTGCGTCGGGAGGCTCTTTCCGCGAAGTGGAGCGCGGTGACGATGACGCCCGGCGCGATTCCGACGCTTTGGGCGCGGGCGAAGGTGCTGATGCTGGCGGAAAGGCTGGCAGCGGGGACCGCGGACGCTGAGACGATCCGCAGAGAGATCGTGGATCTCGCGCTGGATCACAATCTGGTCTCCGCGATGACGGCGTTTGTCGCGGTGGACGCGATGTCGTCGGTCGAGCCGACGATCATCGAGCAAGCGACAAATGTCGCGCCACGATGAGAATCCGTGAACCGTGACGGCACGCGCCGCGCTGGGTGAGGCAAAGGAGCCTCACCATGAACGTCGGCATGCGCTTTGGAGGGTTGGTCACGTCGATCATCGCGGCAGTTTCACTCGGGCTTTTGCTCGGTGTGGGCGGGTGCCATTCCTACGCCACGCCGGGACGCGGGGCGGACATGTCGGTGTTCAATGCGGCGCAGGCGCAGACGGCGGACGGGACGATCCGCGAGGCGTTTGCGGCGGAGCCTCTGGCGACGTTTCCAGCGGCGATGGCGGTGGTGCGTGTGCAGGCTTCGGGGTATCAGAATCACGCGGGAAACTCGGGGTATGGGTCGGGGCGGTACAGCGTGATCACGCGGCGCGAGGTTGAGACGGATGATGAGCTCGCGAAGATCACCGCACTGAGCGGGGTCAAGGGGCTTGCGACGATGAACCGGCTGCTGATTCCCGAGGGGCTGACGAGCGATCGGGAGCTTCGGGCGGCGGCGGCGGGGCTTCGGGCGGATCTGTTGCTTGTGTACACCTTTGACACGGTGTTCGACAGGGATCAGTATGCGGGGGCGGTGTCGTTTGTGTCGCTTGGGCTGTTCCCGACGCAGATCGAGAACGTGAAGTCGACGGCGTCGGCGGTGGTGCTCGATACGCGGACGGGGTTTGTGCACGCGGTGGCGGAGGGGACGGGAGACGCGGGCCAGTTGGCGAACTTTTGGACGAGCAAGGACGCGGCGGACGACGCGAGGCTTCGGGCGGAGGGACGGGCGTTCCGCGGGATGGTGGCGTCGCTGGCGAAGGAGTGGCCGGCGGTGCTGGCGGCGAACGCTGTGCGCGGGGCGGGGAGCCCGCCTGATACAGGGGCGGCGGCGGGGATGGTGAAATAGGGAGGGAAGCCCGAGTTTGCGAGGTCGGGTGCGGAGGCAGCCTATCATCGGCCCCACGATTTTCAGTCTTGTGACCCAAACGGGAGCCGATCATGCGCGCAACGGAACTCAGGCCAGGCCTTGGCATCAAAATGGACGGTAAGTTCTTTGTGATCACCAGCTTTGAGCACCGCACGCCGGGGAATCTCCGTGCGTTCATCCAGATCAAGATCAAGAACGTCGTGACGGGTCAGATCATCGAGCGGCGTCTGTCATCGTCGGACAGCGTGGACGTGATCGATCTGGACCGTCGCGAGATGGAGTACCTGTACTCTGACTCGTCGGGCGCGACGTTCATGGACTCGGAGAACTACGAGCAGCTGACGATGCCGGTGGATGTGCTGGGCGAGTCGCTCAAGTACATGGTTCCCAACGGGAAGTGCGTGGTGCTGCTGCACGACGGGAACCCGATGACGCTTGAACTGCCGGCGTCGGTGGAGCTGATCGTGAAAGAGTGCCCGCCCGAAGTGAAGGGCGCGACGGTGACGAACCAGACGAAGGACGCGTACATGGAGACGGGCCTGATGGTCCGCGTGCCGGCGTTCATCAAGCAGGGCGAGAAGCTGAAGGTCTCCACGGCGGACGGGTCGTACCAGAGCCGGGCCTGAGCTTCGGGTCTGATCCAGAATTGAGATTCAGCGAACCGTGCGGCCTGACGGCGCACGGTTTTTCGTTGCGGTGCGTTGCTCATCATGAACGGGATGCCCTCTAAACACGCGAGGGATTCTGAGATCTGGCTGGGGCGGGTAGATCCTCCAACCTCGCGGTCGAAGGACGCTGGCGGCGTGCATGGCGTTGGTGCCTGCTGAGCGTTGCCGGTGCTTTCAGAGCGCGCCGTCGGATTCAGATTTGGCAGGTGGTATTCAGCAAAGGGGGAATCTCCGGGTGGCTACACAGCTCCGAGATCGTTGCGTCACCGATAGTTGAATACTGGTTTCGCGAGTCTGAAAGAGTTGACAGCTCACGCGGAGCTGGCGGCTTTCACGGCGTCGGCAGGTCCTCGAGTTCCACCGAGAACCAATCCGCGGTGCCTCGGATGAGCCATTCGTCGAGGGTGTAGACCTCGGGGGTGCCGGTGTGCCAGGGGTCCAGGACCCAAGCGGGGCGGGTGAGGGCGTTGGGGGGGCGGCGGCCCCAGGCTTCGCCTTGCGGGACGCCTTCGGAGGTGTCGACGCCCGGGGGCAAAGGCGGGATGAGTTCTTCGCGGCTGATGAGGGTTGGGTCGAAGACGACGACGACGTGGTGTTCGGTCCAGTGGTTGACGTTGGCTGCGAGGCCGATGCCTTGCCATTTGACCTTGGCGAGGGTTGGTTGGATGGCGTTCCAGACCTCGGCCTGCCATTCGTAGCAGAGCCCCTTGTGTCGGCCGCCGAGTGTGTTGGGGAGGATGTTGCCGTGCCAATTGTGATGCCATGTTTCGTCGGGGCGGGCGTGGATGCTGTCCACGATGGCGATGTAGTGGCGGTTGATGGTCCGCAGGGCGGGGGGGCTGCTGATGGCAAGGGCGTCGATTGGCTCGGGCTTGCTGTGGCAGCCGAGGAGGAAGAGGGGGAGCAGCAGAAGCAGTCGGAGGCAAGTATTCATTTGCCGGCGTCCTCGAAGGCGGACGTCTCTAAATTGCGCGCAGGCGGGACAGGCCTGTGGTTGGGGGCGAAGATCCCGCGGATGAGGCCGGGTTGACGGTCGTAGGTTGGATCGCTGGGGTCGATGTTGTCGACCTCGGGGGTGCGCCAGATGAGCATGACAAGGCTTGCGCCCAGCAGCAGGAGGGCGCAGGCGGCGATTCCGAGCTGCGTCGAGAGACCGGGCGAGGAGGACATGAGTCCGGTGGTGGTGATCCATCGCTCCGCGACGTGTCCGAACGCTGAGGCCATGAGCGGGCCCACGGGCATGAGGCCCATGGCGATCGTGTTGACGACGGCGGAGATCCGCCCCCGCATGTCGTCGGGGGCGAGTTTCTGCATGGCGACGGCGGAGGAGTTGAACCCCCACATCCAGAAGACGCCGACGAAGAAGAGTGTAAAGAGCGCCCATTCTTTGTTGTCAGCCATGGCGAAGAGGAGGATGAAGACCGCGCCGAACGTGCAGGAGAAGGGGATGAAGTGGTGCATCGGGTACCACGGGGGGACGTACCGCATGGCGAGCCCGCCGGAGACGGCACCCAGACCCATGACGGCGATAAAGACGCCGAAGGTGTCCTCGTCGCCACGGTGGACGTCGTGGACCATGAGCGACATGAGCGGCATGACGGGCGTGGCGAGGACGGCGAAGACAACGACAGCGAAGAGGACGGCCCGGGGCCCCTTGCGGTGCCAGACCCAGGAGAGAGCTTCCTTGCTGCGTTCGAGGGCCCGGCCTGGGTGGCGCCAAGCGCCGACGAGTTCGGGCGGGGCTGGCGCGTCGGGGGTCTTGAGGACGGCGATCATGACGCCGATGAAGGTGAGGGCGTTGAAGAGGAGAAGTGCGGCCGCGCCGTGACTTGTCGTCTGGAGGTCCCCGAGTGTGGGCATGGGGGTTTTGAAGACGGCCATGATGACGCCGGCGATGGCGGGACCCAGGGTGCGAGCGACGTTGAAGGAGATGCCGTTGAGGGTGATGGCCAGGGAGAGATCGTCTTTGGGGACCAGACGGGGGGTGAGGACCTGCCACGCGGGGTTGTTGAAGGGGACGGCGATCCCTTGGCAGAGGACGAGCACGAGCAGCGTCCAGCGGTCGGCGTGCCCGGTGAAGGCTGCGGCGGCCATGGCGAGGGCGATGAGCATCATGGCCAGTTGGGTAGCGACGAGGAGCGTTCGCCGGTTGACGGAGTCGGCGACGATGCCGCCGAAGAGACCCAGGAAGAGCGTGGGGCCGAGTTGGGCGATGGAGAGGTAGGCCATCCAGTCTTCGGCGTGAATCTTGACGCCCATGGTCTCGAGGTGCTTGGCTTCTTCGGTCACAAGCCAGCGGACGGCGACAAACTCGAACCAACTGCCGAGGTAGGAGCCGAAGGCGGCGAACCAGATGAGGCGGAAGTGCGGATGGCGCAGGGCGAGGAGAGGCGAGCGGGAGGTGCTGGCTGAAGAGGGCGGGCTTGGGGGTGAGTCGGCCATGGCGGTTGTGGGGGGATGGTAGGGTCAAAAAGAACCCCGACCCCGGTCACGAGAGCCGGGGTCGGGGCGCGTGTTGAAGAAAGAGAAGAGGAGTCTTGGACGAAGGGCTGGATTAGCAGCCTTCGAAGGCGAACACGTAATCGTCATAGTCGAAGAAGTCGACGAACCCGTCGCCGTTGAAGTCGGCATCGGTGCCGGAGGGGCAGTTCCCCTCGAAGCAGGCGACGTAGTCGTCATAGTCGAAGAAGTCGGTGAAGCCGTCGCCGTTGAAGTCGGCGGAGGGGCAGGGCGCGGCGGCACAGAGGCTGTCGCCGAGGGAGATGCTCAGGTTGTCGTAGGCCACGACGTTTCCGTTGCCCTGCCCACCGGTGAACATGCGGAACTCGGTGGGACGCGGGAGTCCGGTGGCGTTGGCGGCGCCGCCAGCCATGTTCCAGTTACCGTCGCCGCCGATGGCACCGGTGGTGCCGGCGGTCACGAAGATGCTGCTGGTGTTGGTCTGGAGGTCGGTGATGGCGATCTTGTCGAGGGTGTTGGTCCTGAAGTTGCAGACGTAGGAGATTCGGTACCATTTGCGCAGGGCGATGGTGCTGAAGGGGCCGTTGGGCCATGTGCCGTTGATCTCATCGGGGTTCCAGAAGCCACCGACGTCGGCTCCGCCGTCCAAGTGAACGTTCCAGGCAACCGCGATCGTGGAGGTGATGTCGCCGTCGGTGATGTAGTAGAAGAGAGTGTTGACACCTTGGCAGGTGTAGGGCGTGGCGCCGAAGGGCTGCATGGAGAACGACCCGACGTTGCTGGCGTGGAGAAGTTCGTCACCCTGGTAGTCGGCCCAGAAATCGACGCAGTACGTGTAAACATCGCCGGCGCTCCAATTGGCATTCTGCTGGGTGCGGGCAAAGCCCGCGCTGGAGCCAGAGCCGGTTCCAACTGCGGTTTGTGTGCCGCCGCCGGGGTTGGGATTGACGTTGAACGCAGCAGGGTTGTTCCAACCGGTGATCTGGAAGTCGTTGGACCCGGCGACGGGCTGGAAATAGCCGCCCTGCCCAACGAGAGAACCGGGCGTCCGCCCGTCAAAGTTGTCAGCGTATTGAGCCGACGCGAGACCGGCACACGACACCATCGCTGCAACCGCGCAAAGCACAATCTTGGACATTTTCATGACCATCTCCTTTACGAAGCAACCTGTACAACCTCGCCCACACGAAGCAAGGCCACCGCGAGACGTTCCGGAACCGGAGCGACCCGTGGCGTTTGACGAATTGTCGGGAGGGAGTACCAGTCCCTTCCCACGATGCACTCAGTTGAACAAGTCTTCATGCTCGTGTCAAGTGGAAAGTCGACCTTTCACGATATTTTCTTTTGCGCATGTGGAAACCGTGGGGAATCACCAACGCGATCAGTTCAACGCTGGAACGGCGACCATCGCTGACGAACTCGCTCTCGGATCACTCCTCGTCGAGAGCACTGCCCAAATGTTCGAAACGGAGCGTTGAACACCGGCGTCTGAACGCACCGCGCCGTTCTCGATGACCCGAACGGGGCGGTCAAGATCGATCATCGCGTCATTCAATCGAATCTCGACCGCGATCGCGGGGATGGAGCGCTTGATTGTGATTGTTTGGCCTTCGACGGAGGCCTCGATGCGCTGGCCGGGCTTGGCGTCTTTGGGGCTCACCGCGAGCCATGCGAACGAACTGTGAACACGCGAGGACTGAACCCAGATCACGGCTTTGGGAAAGGGATCTCGCGTGAAACCGGCCATCCACTCCACCGCGGAGGCGTCTTGGCGATCCATCCAGTGCCCCTTGCCTTTGTGCAGTTCGACAAGGTGCGTGTATGCGGCGGGCGTCTGTGAAGGCGTGGTCGCGGCGGCCTTGGCGAGGGCGTCGAGCTTCTCCCCCCACTGCTTGGCGATGGCGTTGCGGTTGTATGCACCATCGTTCTCGCCCATGTGAATCGCGAACGGGAGGTTGCGAAGGTTGTCGGGCTGGGCGTCGTTGGGGTGCCCGGCCATCATGGAAGCGGCGGCGAATCGATCGGCCATGCGCGGCGCCAACTGATAGACACCGTCGCCGCCAGCGGAATAGCCCATGAGGTAGACGCGGTTGGGATCGACGCCTTCGAAGACGATCGCGTTGGTGATGATGCGGTCGAAGAAGTCGTCGATGTGGCCTTCGTGCCAGAGATTCCACGTGTCTGTCGGAGCGCGCGGGGCGAGGTAGACGCCTTCCTTCGGGGTGTAGAGGCCGATCTGGTTGCGCCACTGCTGTTCGTTGACCGCTGCGGGTGCTCCGCCGCCGCCGTGCATGGAGATGAAGAGGCTCCGGCCTGCTTTGGGCTTGTCGCCGAAAACCTTGAACTCGAACTTCATGGTCTTGTCGCCGAGCACGATGGACTTGGCGGCCCATTCCTTCTCGCGTTCGCGTTTGAGGTCCGCCGCACGAACTTCCCAGAGCATGTCCACAGCCTGGGCGGCGTCGGCTTTGGAGAGCGGCGCGGTCGCGAAAGGCTGGGCATCGAGCGAAGGGCGCGTCTCGTGCGGCATCGCGGCCCATGCGCGAAGGTCCGTGAGCGTGTCGGGAGCGGCATGGGCGAATGCGACGAGAACGAAAGCGGGGAGTGTCCGGAGCATCATGGCCCTAGCGTATCAGACTAGGCGGATTTGAGTCGCCGGGCACCATAACCTCAGGCCGAACGCCCGAGGCCCGAGGACTGTTGTGACCACCCAGACGCCTACTTCAAACCCCGCCGACACGCCCAGCATGAAACCCGCAACTTCGCGGACACCCGCCCTGGGGTTCATCTTCATCACGCTGCTTCTGGACGTGCTGGGGTTCGGCCTGCTGATTCCGGTTGCTCCGAAGCTGATTCAGTCGCTCATGGGCGTGGGCGAGAGCAAGGACGGGATCGCGGCCGCCGCCCAGACATTCGGGTGGCTGGTCTCGACTTACGCCGCGATGCAGCTGGTTTTTTCGCCCATTCTGGGAGCGCTTTCCGATCGGTTCGGGCGTCGTCCGTTGCTGCTGATCTCGACCTTCGGCTCGGGGCTTGACTACTTCGCGATGGCCCTCTCGCCGAATCTCGCGTTCCTGTTCGTCACGCGCGCCCTCAACGGCATTTCCGGCGCGAGCATGACGGTGTGTTCGGCCTACGTCGCGGACGTGACGCCTCCCGAGAAGCGGGCCGCCGCGTTCGGACTGATCGGGGCGGCGTTCGGGATCGGGTTTGTCGTGGGGCCTCTCCTGGGCGGCCTGCTCGGCTCGATCGATATGCACCTGCCGTTTTATGTGGCGGGTGGGCTTGCCCTTTCCAACTGGCTCTACGGCTACTTCGTGCTTCCCGAGTCACTCCCTCGCGAGCGTCGTGCACCCTTTAGCCTGGCGAAGGCCAACCCGATCGGTGCGCTCGTCGGCTTGGGCCGGTACCCCGTCGTCGCCGGGATGACCGCCGGGCTTTTCCTCATGAACCTGGCGATGTTCGGCCTGCACGCCACCTGGGTCAACTACACCATGTACCGGTACGGCTGGGAGTCGTGGCAGGTCGGCTTGTCGCTTTCCGTCGTCGGGATCGGGGCTGCGATCGTGCAAGGCGGGCTCGCCCGCAAAATCATCCCCGCGCTGGGGCCAGGCGTCGTCGGGGAACGTCGGGCCTTGCTCATCGGAGTCGCCATCGGCGTGCTGGCGTACATCGGCTACGGCCTCGCCCCCGAAGGGTGGATGATCTACGCCATCGTCTCCGTCGCGTCCTTCGGCGGGATCGCCCAGCCTGCGTTCCAGTCCATCGTCACCAAAACCGTCCACCGCGACGAGCAAGGGCTCATCCAAGGGGCCATGGGCAGCCTGCAGAGTGCAGCCCAGATCCTGGGGCCCATCATCGCGACGGCGGCCTTCGCCTACGGCGTTTCCAAGGACACGGCCCCGCCGCTGAACCTGCCGGGGCTTTCGTTCTTCGTCGGGGCGCTGCTCTCGGGCATGGGGCTCATGGTTGCGGTCTGGGCGACCCGGTCGCTGCGGTCCACGGCTCAGACGCAGGCCTAACCCCACCCGACCCGCGGGTCCGAATCACGCGGTGTTTCATGCTGGGCTCGGCACGGTCGGCGAACCGTCGCGCCCCCGCCCCACTACCATCCTGCGATGTTCCCACGCAGAAAGACCCGTCAGATCACCGTCGGCGACAGCCGCGTTGGCCTCGTCAAGGTCGGCGGCGACGCCCCCGTCTCCGTCCAGACCATGACCGCTGGCTACACGCACGATGTGGACGCCTGCGTGCGCGAGATCCACAAGCTCGCTGCGGCCGGTGCGGACATCGTCCGCGTGGCCGTCCCCGAGAAGAAGGACACCGACGCTCTGCGCGACATACTGCCACAGGTGAAAGTCCCCATCGTCGCGGACGTCCACTTTCATTTTCAGCGGGCTCTCGAAGCCGTCGAAGCGGGCGTCCACAAGATCCGCCTCAACCCCGGCAACATCAACGACCGCCAGCAGGTCATCGACGTCATCCAAGCGTGCAAAGCCCGCAGCATCCCCATCCGCGTGGGCGTCAACGAAGGCTCGATCATCGAGCGTAAGGACAAGCAAAAGCGGATGAAGGAACTGGGCCGCGTCTTCTCCGACAAGAAGCATGGCTCCATGCTCGCCATCATGATCGCCAAGCTCGAAGAATACCTCGACATCTTCTACGAGCAGGATTTTTACGACATCGCTATCTCCGCCAAGAGCATGGACGCGGGCCTCACGATCGACGCGTACACCGAGATCAGCCAGCGTTTCGACCACCCGCTGCACCTGGGCGTCACGCACGCGGGCCCCAAGGAGACCGGCTGCATCCGCTCGGTCGCGGCCCTCTCAGCCCTGCTCACGCGCGGCATCGGCGACACCATCCGCATCTCCTACGCCAACGACCCGATCTATGAGGTGGAAGACGGCCTGGAACTGCTGTACTCCCTGGGCATGAAGACCCGCGTGGGCGTCGACCTCATCGCCTGCCCGACGTGCGGCCGCATCCAGGTCGACCTCTTCACGCTCATCCAGGACGTCCGCAAAGCCCTCGCGGGCAGCATCATCGTCCCGATGAAGGTCGCGGTGATGGGCTGCATCGTCAACGGCCCGGGCGAGGCTGAAGGGGCCGACGTGGCGGTCTTCGCCGGCGACCGCCGCGGCATCATCTATGTGCAAGGCGAAAAAGTCGCGAACGTCGTCGAAGCGGAGATCCTGCCGAGGCTGCTGAAAGAGTGCATGGACTTCCAAGGACGCGTCCAACGCGGCGAAGCGAAACTGGGCGAGAAAAAGGTCGAGATCATCCCGCCCGACCCCTTGGGCGAGCTGGGCAGCGGGTGGGAGAAGGTGTCCAGCGGGAACGTGGAGAAGGTAACGCCTTTGACGATCAGCAAGACTCTGTAGAACGGACAATGAGATGGCTGACGAAGTACAACTGCCTGACATCTATGCCGATGTTCCCTTGTTGCAGACTCTAGCAATTCAGGGCATCGAGTGCGATCAGATGCTCTCCGAAGCAATCCGCAGGGCGTCCCGAAATCAAGACTGGGATGATGCCGAGTTACTTTACGAACTTGCTGTACTCGGGTCCAAATCCATCGTCGGACTCGATATCGCAAACGAAGTAAATCAGCGAAGCACCTCTGGCTTTTCACTCGAGTATGCCGCGGAACTCGTCTTTGACTCAAGAAGGCGGAAGACACGCCTTGCACCGCCGTTTTATAATATAGGAAGTTCCTTTATTGAACGACTTGTTCCAAGACACTCAGGAACATGGACAACCGGTCGCTTCCTCAGGGACATTGCGTTCGATGTTATTGATATAGAATCCGAGCCCAACCCTGAGCTTCAAAAGAATTGGCCATTGACCTCTCACTATTTACTTCGTGACTTAACGTCCTACAACGACAATACTGTATATCCCAATTTTTATGACACTCTACGCGAATTGCCAAAGCTTGCAGGACGATCTGAAGATAATGAGTTTGTGATTTCTCTTGACAAGAGCGGGCAAATTCGATTTCGCCCACTCGGACACTTGGGCGACCATGCATTGCGAAGTCAGACAGGGCTACTGCTTCCAACTCGGGCACTTCAGGTGTTTGGCGAGACCTATGGGGCCTACAGCCAGGATCAAATCGCAGAGCTCGAGGATCTGATCAACGACTCTCGATCAAACGAGAACCACTTTCAATTGTTCTTTGAACGGCACCCCCATTTTTTTCGTCGCTGGGACTATCGCGCGATTCATCCGCACGTTTATCTGACACGCGAGTCTGACAATGACGGTCCATTGATCCCGGATTTTCTCCTCACCAATCAAGACGCCCAGCAGGCGTTCCTGCTTGACCTCAAACTGCCAAGCGAAAGATTGATCACCCGCCAAAAGAACAGAGATCGCTTTTCTGCCGCTATCATGGAAGCGAGGGCTCAGCTAACGACGTATCGTGACTGGTTCGACGATAAGTACAACCGAGAGAAAGTCAAGGATAAACTCGGCATGAGCGTCTTTCGACCACAGCTTGCTGTAATAATTGGACGCTCCAGCGAATTTCGTGACGAATTGGATAGACAAAGACTTCGGAGCGCTCATCCCGATATCGAAGTTGTGACCTACGACGACATCTTGAAGTTCTGCAAACGGCGGCAGCTTGAGGTCCGGAACCCGTAGTGGACCTCGGCCCATCCGATTGGTTGCTCCAACCCTATAGATAGTCTCTGACAGACTGGTTTCGTCCGTGCTTTGGCACCCGCCCACCCTCTTCAGCCCGAAGGGCTGGTCGTCCATAGCCGGGGCAACGCCCCCGGACGGATGCCCCATGGAGCGCAGGACCCCGAAGGGGTCCGCCCTGTTCAACCGCGCACCGCGGGGCCGACCCCTTCGGGGTCGAACGTTCGTTTTCGCCGTCAACCGGGGGCGTTGCCCCCGGCTATGAACGATGAGCCCTTCGGGCTCCAAACGAGGAAAAAGATGGGAGCAAGGGTGCCACGTCCGGTCCCGCAGGGCCGGACGTGCTCATGGGCGCCGTTCGCCATCGAACACGTCCGACCGAAGCGGATCGGACGTGGCACCCGACTTAACATCTGACTCCTCATGAAGCCCGCCCGCCGCCCATTCATGACCACGCTCGCCCTCTTGCTGCTTGTCGGTGCGGCGGTGTCGCTCCTTGTCGCGGGAATCACACCCATCGTGACTCGTTCGGTCCCGACCATGGCGGTCGGCATGCGTTCGACATCATCAAAGCTCGACCTCACGCCGAACGGTTGGGTCCAAAAGGCTACAGACTACACCTCGATCATTCCTGGCGGGGAGGCGGAAGCCACAAGAATGGCGAGCCTCATCAACGCGCAGTGGCTGGCGAAGGTCGACCAGTCGCTCGTGATGCGCGTCATGGCGGACCTGCAAAAGTACTCGACCGCCCCCATGGATCACACGGTTTTCATGTACATGAATGTCGGCAATCCAATCGACACCATGTACATCGTTCAGGAAGTTCGTTCAGGTTGGCCCTTCCGATGCGCGACGGGCGTACGACGCGGCCTGTGGAAAGGCGCGACCGAAACGCTGTGGGCCTTCGAGGTACCGGACGCGATCAATCGGAATGGTGAAGCAGGGGGCAAGCTGCTCTTTTTCGGTGCGGTTCCGTTTCGGCCCATTTGGTCCGGGCTCGCTGCCAACGCTGTCATCTACGCGTGCGTACTGGGGCTCTTCTTTCCCGCGTGGAGCTCTCTCGTTCGCCGCCGCCGCCGCAACCACTGCCCCGCCTGCAACTACGATCGCCAAGGGCTCGCGACGGGCACCCCTTGCCCGGAATGTGGAACCGACACTCCAAAGAGCCCGGTTCCAGACGTCTGACTTGAGTCTTCGAAGGCGTGGGTGCGAATCGGCACGACGACCCGGGGCCTCGCTGAACAGCGGGGTGCCACGTCCGGTCCCGAGGGGCCGGACGAGCGGATGGACGCCACCTCACCCGGCACGTCCGACCGAAGCGGATCGGACGTGGCACCCAATCCCACACGCCTTAGGATTACCCCGCATCATGAAACCCACCCGCCGCCCTTTTCTTGTGACGCTTGCCCTCTCGCTCCTCGCGGGGGCGGGGTTCTCGATCGCGCTGGCGGTGGGGTTTGCCGCATGGAGCGACGCGGTGCCAGCCCTCGACGCCTCTCGGAACAAGCAGTTTGTCGGGTCCGAGTGGGACACGCTCTTTGTCAACAACCTCTTCCCCGACGACCCGCACGCGGCAGAACGGTTTGAACGGCTTCTCACGCTCGAACGCACGGACTGGGCCCCAAAGAGCGGCGCAACGGAGTACAGCAACTACCAGACGGTCCGGATCAGCCAGGGCGTCGGGCTCGAGGTCGAGCAGTTTCATCGGACGCTCCATTATGAGACTCCTGGGGGTGGGATCAGCTCGGAGACTGCGGGCGTGCTGTCATACCGCTCGGGGTGGCCGTTCAAGTGCTTGCGGACCCACCAATGGTCGCCCGACCGAGCGCCGCAGATCACGCCCGGAGGCGGAGCTGGGGGCGGTGCGGGGAACACGTTGGGCTTGCCCGGCGGAACGGTGCAGACTCCGCCGCAACCACCGTGGTTCCACGCGGCGGAATTCCCGAGCTTTCTGGTCAACCCCAACTCCACGATCGAGCGCAAGCTCCCGCTGGTCCCGGCGTGGCCCGGGCTCTTGGCCAACACCGCCTGCTTTGCCGGGCTGCTGCTGGTGACGTTCCCGGTGCGCCACGCGATCATCCGTCGCCTGCGCCACCGCCGCAACCACTGCCTGACGTGCAACTACGACCGTGTGGGGCTCGAGCCGGAGGCGCCGTGTCCTGAGTGCGGCTCGACGGCACAATCGCGACCGACCGAGCCCGTTTCGCATTGAGCTGGACCCCATACCGCGACTCGTAAAGCCGCTTGCCACGACACTTTTCGCCCGTGCGCGCAGTTCTCGGATCCGGCTTGGCTTGGGGGTGGACTCCACGGGCCGACCTTCGCAATCCGCGGCGGACATGTGCGTTGGACTTGCGAGAACGAGGGTTTGGGGATCGCCTGGGCGCGTTGCCCCCTCGACCAAGGGGATGGATCAGTGAAAAGGGACGTTGCAGGAATGACACCGACACGCGTACTCACAGACCCGGAACAGAGGACGCGCGAAGGGCAGCGCGTCGGTGTCGCGCTGTCGGGCGGTGCGCACAGAGTGATTGCCATCGGTCCCATCGAACCGGGGGAGACCATCCTCGAGATCCGAGGCGTGTTTGTCGATGTCCCGTCGAAATACTCAGTTCAGGTCGAGGAGAGCCTCCACGTCGAGCTGCCGGCGGTCGAAGGGCTGACACAGGAGCCGGACCGGCATCCTTGGCGGTACTTGAATCACTCGTGCAACCCGAACGCTGCGCTCGAGGGGCTGACGCTCGTCGCACTGAGGCCGATCGGACGGTGGGAAGAAGTGACGTTTGATTACAACACGACCGAGTACGAGATGGCTGAGCCGTTCGCGTGCGGGTGCGGGCATTGTGGAGGCCGGCTGGTGCGCGGGTTTCGGTTCCTGACCGAGGCGCAGCGTCGCGAAATCGCTCCGAGGCTGACCGAGCACCTGCGTCGAAAGTGCGGCGAGCTTGGTGTAAACTGAGCGATGGAAGGAGCACCATCGCAGCCAATACGTCTCCTTCACGAGATCTTTGATCGGACCGTTCGGATTCACCCGGATCGGATCGCGATAGACGTGTCCCCGGCACCGGGACGCCCGGTTCGCCGGCTTGTGACGTACCGAGAGCTGGATGAGCTGGCGGAGCGTCTTGCGGCACGCCTTGAGCCTTGGGTGGCTCCGGATCGGGCGGTGGCCATTCTTCTTCAGCGGGACTCGCATTGGTTGTACGTCGCGCAACTCGCGGTGCTCAAGGCCGGGGGGGCGTTTACGTGCATCGACCCGCAGTTCCCGAACGCGCACGTGCAGGCGGTGCTCGACGACGGTGAGATCTCGGTGGTGCTGACGGACGAGGCGGGTTCGAAGCGCTCAAGGGACGGGGACCTGCGTGCAGCGTCCTTCATCGATGTGCCGTCGACTGCTGTATCGGAATTTCGCGAGTCCGATCGAGCGGTTCGTGGGGTGCGCCCAGAGCATCTGGCGTATGTGATCTACACGTCCGGCACGACGGGAACGCCCAAGGGTGTCATGATCGAGCATCGCTCGGTCGTCAACCTTGTGCTTTCGGACGTCGACGAGTTTCGGCTGACGCCGGATGATCGGGTGGCGCAAGGTTCTTCAGCGGCGTACGACTCATCCATCGAAGAAACGTGGCTGGCGCTTTCGGTGGGCGCGACGCTTGTGGTGATGGACGACCAGACGAGCCGGATGGGGCCGGATCTCGTCGATTGGCTGAGGCAGGAGCGGATCACCGTGTTCTGCCCGCCTCCGACGCTGCTGCGAGCGACGGGGTGTGTCGACCCGGCGAGCGCGTTGCCCGACCTTCGTCTGCTCTACGTCGGGGGCGAGGCGTTGCCCGAGGATCTCGCGGATCGGTGGGGCGCGGGGCGGCGGCTGGTCAACGGCTACGGGCCCACGGAATGCACGGTGACCGTGGTGCGGGGCGACGTTGTTCGAGGCCGGCCCGTGACCATCGGTCGGCCTGTGCGCGGGCACACGGCGTGGGTGGTTGATGCCGATCTGAACGCGGTGGCGGATGGAGAATCGGGCGAGCTTTGTATCGCGGGTGCCGGTCTCGCTCGGGGATATCACAAGCGGGATGAAGTCACCCGGGAGAAGTTTCAACTGCACCCGTTGTTCGGCCGGATCTACCGCACGGGCGACCTGGTCCGACGAGAGCCGACGGGCGAGCTCTCGTATCTCGGGCGCATCGACGCGCAGATCAAGCTGCGTGGGTACCGCGTTGAGTTGGAAGCGATTGAGGCGTGCCTCGCGAAGTGTGAAGGCGTCCGGGAAGCGGCCTGCAGGGTTCAGGGCGAAGGGGGGGACGCGTTGCTCGCGGCGCACGTCGTCGCGACCGATCCCACCTCGCCGCCGTCGCTCGGGGCGGTGAAGGAGTCGCTCAGGCGGTCACTCCCTGCGTACATGGTGCCGGCACGCCTCGCGATGATCGACTCCCTTCCTCGCTCGGTGGGTGGCAAACTTGCACGGTCAAGGCTTCCCGAGCTCGGTCCGGAGGCGAGCGATCGGCAACGTCCGATCGTGCTTCCGAACACGCCGACCGAGGGGTTGATCGTCGGAGCCTTCGCCGCAGCACTCAAGAGGACCATGTCGGTCTCGGCGGAGGATGACTTCTTTGTCGAACTCGGCGGCGACTCTCTCTCGGCTGTGGAAGTCGTCCTTTTGCTGCGGCGACACCCGGAGACGGCCTCGATCACGACTCGCGATCTCTATGAAGCCCGGACCGCATCGGGGCTTGCCGCCCGGATACAAGCGACACCGACGAAGCGGTCCCTTTCTCGCCCTGAGCACTGCGCAGTTTCGCCCGGATCGGCGCACCCGTTCATGACAACCATCGGGCAGGGCGTTTGCCTCTTGCTGACGCTTGTGGTCGCGAGCTTGGCGGCGAACTTTCTCTGCTTTGACCTGACGCCGCTGCTTCTCGAACGCTTCGGGATCCTTGGCACGGGTCTGCTTGGGATCCCTCTGGCCGCGCTCGGAATGAGCGCGTATGCGGTGCTTTCCGTGGTGGTGACGGTCGTCCTCAAGTTGGCGCTGATCGGGGAGTATCGACCGATCCGTGCGCGTGTCTGGAGCTGGTACTACTTCCGGCACTGGATCGTGCAGAGCGTCGCCCGGACCATCCCGTGGAACGTCCTTGCCGGCACCGTCGCGTACGGCGTTGTCCTGCGGCTTCTGGGGGCGCGGATCGGCGAACGCGTCACCATCGGCCGCGGGGTCGACCTTCACCTCGGCGGATGGGATCTTCTCACCCTTGGTGACGATGTCACCCTGTCACGCGACTCCCGAGTCGGACTGGTGGAGCTCGCCGCTGGTTGTGTCTGTGTGGGTCCTGTAGTAATCGAGCGGGGAGCGACGCTCGACATTCGCGCGAGCGTCGGCTCGCACACGACTCTGAAAGCCAACGCGTTCCTGACCGCACTCTCCTGGCTTCCGAGCGGCGAGACCATTCCCGAGGGGATGCGATGGAACGGAATCCCGGCCTCGCCGGACGGACTGGCGCCGGCCACACCGATTGTGAACACGTCTCAGCAGCTCAATCCGGCGATTCATGCGGTCTTGCACCTTCTCGCAGCGGCGCTCACGACCTCCCTTGCGCCGTTCTCGTTCCTGTTGGTGGTCTATGCGGGCGCGACGATTCTCGATGTCTCCGCGTCAGATGTCGTCTCGTGGATCTCCACACCGACGTACTCGACGCCCATCGTCGCTGCCGCTCTGCTGTCGCCGTTGCTGACGGTTCCGTGCTGGCTCATCGTTCGAGGGGTGCTGCTTCGCGCGATGGGGCGTGTGGGGCCGAGCACGATGAGTCAGCGGAGTTTCGCGTCGATGCGTGTCTGGCATAAGGCCGCCGAGGTCGAGTCTGTGGGCACTTGGCTGACCGGCACGCTCTTCTGGCCTCTCTGGCTTCGTCTCGCGGGAATGAGGGTCGGGCGCGGGTGCGAGATCAGCACGATCATCGATGTCGTCCCCGAGACGATTCAGATCGGATCCGAGAGCTTTTTCGCGGATGGCATCTATCTCGGCGGACCGCGGGTTCACCGCGGGACGGTCACCGTTCTCAGTACGTCTCTCGGCAGCGGGACGTTCTTGGGCAATCATGTCGTGATCCCGACCGGAGCGGACTTGCCCGACGGTCTGTTTGTCGGCGTGTGCACCGTGGCTGAGTCGACGACGGCACGGCCCGGGACCTCGTGGTTCGGCCATCCCGCGCTTGAGTTGCCCCGACGGGAGGTCGTAAGCACCGACCCTCGGCTCACCCATCGCCCGGGCCTGCTGAGATACTGCAACCGATTGTTCTGGGAGTCGCTGCGATTCGCGATACCGGCCTTGCCGATGGCCATCGGCATGGTTTGGCTTTGGATCATGTCAAAGGCCGAAGCCGACTCGCCCTTGACGTGGCTTGTCATCGCTCCCGCAGCCGTTGTCGGCGCCCTCGCGGCGGGGTGCTTCGCGGTCGTCGCGCTCAAGTGGATCCTTCTGGGACGAGCGAGGGAGGGGCGACACCCGCTCTGGTCGTGTTGGTGCAGCCGCTGGGACTTTCTGTACGTGGCGTGGCAGTTCTACGCCCTTCGAACCCTCGCAAGCCTGGAGGGGACGCTCTTCCTCGCCATGTACTTGCGTCTGATGGGCGTCCGAATCGGTCGTCGCGTGGTGCTCGGGCCGGGGCTGGGCCAGCTCGCCGATCCGGACATGATCATCATCGAGGATGACGCCACGGTGAGTGCGAATTATCAAGCGCACAGCTTCGAGGATCGAATTCTGAAGCTTGCGCCCGTGTTTGTGAGGAAGGGCGCGACGGTCGGCGAATCCGCGGTTGTCTTCTACGGGGCCGACATCGGCGAGGGGTCTTGGGTGACGCCGAACAGCGTGGTCATGAAGAACGAAAGGACCGAGCCGTCGGGCACGTACAGCGGCTGTCCGGTGCAGGCCTATGAACCTCCAGCGGTTGAGACGGTTCCTGTGGCGGAGCGGCCTGACACGGACCGGGTCCGCGAGCCAACGATTCCCGGCGAGAGGTACGCTTTCCTCGATGTCGCGCGCGGGCTCGCGGTCGTCGGCATGATTTTCATGCATTGTGCGCCCGAAGAGGGATCGGATGCCGGTGCGTCTATTGCGTCATCGGTGCTCATCTGGCTCTCCGGTTTCCTTCACGGGAAGTCCGCCGCGTTGTTCTTCGTCCTCGCGGGAGTCGCCTGGGAGTTGCAGGCTCAACGTTCGGCGCACACAGCCGGTCGTCTGTCATTCCTGCTCCGGCGGGCGTTCACGCTCGCCGCAGCCGGCGTGCTCTTGCACGTCCTCGCGTGGCCGACCGAGGTTCTTGTGCCACTCGCGTTGATGATGGTGATCTCGTCAGCCCTTCGATACCTAGGCCGGCGGGCCATGGCCTGGTCGGTTCTGGTCCTGCTGACCCTTGCGCCTTGTGTCCCGGCGTTTCTGGGAGACACGGTCGCGTCCGATTGGAATGATGACGGGAGCCACGCGGCGGACCATGCGCTCGGGTGGGTCACCGTTCGCGCCCTGCTCATTGACGGGAACTACCCCGTCGTGCCCTGGCTTGCCTTCCCTCTCTTCGGGATGCTGATGACGAGGTGCTGGGAGGACTCGCGAAGCAACAAGCTCTGGTTCGGCGCGGCGATCGCGACATTCCTTGCGGCGCAGGCGTTGGTGTTGCTTGTCGGGTCTCTCTCGGGATCGCTTGGGGGCGTTGAGTCGCAGCTCGCGAACACCTGGGATCAGACGGCTTCCGTCTCGTTTGTTCTCATAACCGGCGGGGCCGCAGGGGGGGTCGTCACCGGCCTGGCCTGGTGGAGCCAATCGCGTCGACCGTCCTTCGCGGAGCGACACCTCGCGTTGCTGGGTCGCTCATCCCTTACTCACTACCTGCTGCACATCTGCCTCATGCTTGTCCCGCTTCGTCTCTTCATCAGCGACCAAGAATGGACCGATTCGGTCGGCGTGATGGCATTCGCCGCGTATGTCTCCATCGCGATCCCTTTGACCGTGCTTTGGTTCCGACGTTTCAAACGCGGCCCGGCCGAA
Source organism: Phycisphaera mikurensis NBRC 102666 (assembly GCA_943369765.1). Lineage (GTDB taxonomy): Bacteria > Planctomycetota > Phycisphaerae > Phycisphaerales > UBA1924 > UBA2396. The sequence goes on from CALROI020000005.1 coordinate 218,344, forward strand.
GCGCTCTGGGCGGTCGCTTCGGGGCACTGATCAGCGAAACCCCTGCTGCGGAGTCGAGGTGACGGACTGCCGAGCGGGAAAGAGCTGAAAACATGGACAAAACGGAGGAGGAGCGAAGGCGTTACACTGCTCTCCATGACCGAGGTGATCTTCTTTGATGACGGACTGGGGCTGCTGTCCCCGCTGACGGACCTTCGGGCGTCCTTTGACATCCGCACGGGTGCTCTCTCGTCGCTCGAGCGGCTGTGCCGGGCGCTGGGGCTCGTGCCCGTGTCGCTCATGGTGCCCGCCACACTCGCGGAGATCACGCGGGAGCGCCATTCGGAACCCCCGCTGAACTCCGAGGAGGGCAAGCCAGTCGCGATCAACGTCCTTCCGCGCACGTCCGAACCTCGGCTGTTTATCAACGGGCGATGCCCGCTCCCATATGATTTCATCATCGCGTTGGAACCCGGACAGGCGGTCGTCGAGGTCGGGACGAACCACCTGATTGCTGCGGTGCTCGAGCCCGCGGAGTTCCGCGAGTACCTTCAGAGCGGCTCGCTCCCCGTGCCGGTGACGAGCGAACACCCAGCGCCGGCTTTGCTGTCCCGCCCGTGGCATGTGATCACCTTCCGCGACCGCTGCCTCGACCTTGACCTTGAACTCCTGCGGACACCCGCGGAGCGTGAACTTCCCGCGGGCGTTCTCGGCATCGGCGAACACCCACAGACCATCCACCCCACCGCTGTCGTCTACCCGGGCGTGACGCTGGACATGGAGGCCGGGCCGATCGTGATCGCCGCCCACGCCACCATTCGTCCCGGAGCGACGATCAGCGGACCGGCGTTTATCGGCGAGCACGCGACGGTCCTCGACAAGGCTCTGATCAAGGCTCACACCGCCATCGGCCCGTGGTGCAAGGCGGCGGGCGAGGTCGGCGGGACCATCATGCAGGGGTATAGCAACAAAGGGCACGACGGACACCTGGGCGATTCGTGGCTTGGCGAATGGGTCAACCTCGGCGCGGGCACCATGAACAGCAACCTCCTCAACACCTACAGCGAGGTGGTCGCGAAGGCTCCCGGAGGCAGCAACGAACGCACCGGGCTTCAGTTTCTCGGCATGATCGTCGGCGACCACGTCAAGACCGCCATCGGCACACGCGTCATGACCGGAGCCATCCTTCAGGCCGGGGGCATGTTCGCCCAGACCGCCGCAGTCTCCGGCACTACACCCCGCTTTGCCTGGAGCACGGACGCTGGCACCAAGTCTTTCCGGTATGACAAGTTCATCGAGACCGCGAGAGCGATGATGGGAAGGCGGAAGATCACTCCTTCCGCTGCGTACGCGGGGCTCTTGAAGGACCTCGCCAAGGACGCGGAGGGTTAAGCACCAGAAGCGAGCATCATGCCCGATCCACGCCCCACCCTGTACCTCATCGACGGTTATGCCCAGTTCTTTCGGGCGTACCACGCGATCCGTTCGCCGCTGACGTCGCCGGTCACCAAAGAGCCGACGAACATGACATTCGGGTTCCTGGGGATGCTGCTCAAGCTGCTGCGAGGGCAGGGGAAGATCGGCGGGCCGCCCGCGTTTGTCGCGGTTGCGCTCGACGTTTCCTCCGACACCGGCACCTTCCGTTCGCAGATCGACCCCAACTACAAGAAGAACCGCCCGCCGCCGCCGGAGGACCTGTTCGTGCAAGTGGATCGATGCCTGGCGATCCTGAAGGAGATCGGGATCCCGATGCTCGGCATGGAGGGGTTCGAGGCGGATGATGTGATCGCGACTGTGGTCAAAAGGCTTGATCGCGACTACCCCAACCTCGCGATCCGCATCGTCAGCAAGGACAAGGATCTCAAGCAACTGCTCAGCGACCGCGTCGAGCTCTTCGATATTCACAACGACGAGGCCATCACCGCTCAGACCCTCATGGCCGAACTCGGGATCACGCCCGCGCAGGTCAAGGACCTGCTCGTGCTGATGGGAGACAACGCGGACAACGTGCCGGGGGTCGTCGGCGTGGGCGAGAAGACCGCGGCCCTTCTCGTCAGGGAGTACGGCTCGGTCGATGGCGTCATCGCCGCGGCGGACGCGATCAAGGGCAAGCGCGGCGAGAACATCCGGGCGTGGATCCCGATGGCCCCTACGACGACACAGTTGATCACGCTCCGCGAGGATGTGCCGGTCGCGTTTGATCTCGAATCGGCACGCACCGAACGTATCCAACTGGACCGGCTGATCCCGCTCTGCAAGACCCTCGGCTTCAACCGTTACCAGGACGAGGTCCGGGCCCTTCTGTCAGAGCCCTCGGCGCAAGCCGGGGGGGAAAGTGCTGGAACGCGGAGTAAGGTCCCTCCACAAGACAGCGACCCGAGGCCCATGCCCGAAGTCGCGATCGAGCTCAAGCGGCTTCGCGTCGAATCGCCCGCTTCCCCGCCGGTTCGCGCCGGGGGCTCGGTCAAGGCGCTACCCGCGCATGAATCGCTCTTCGGCGGCGTTGCATCGGCTGCCGGAACGCCGCGTGAAGCCCTCGGCGACTATCGCCTCATCGTGACACGCGAGCAACTCCTGGAGGTCGTGGAGGAGCTCAAGGCCGGGACCATGATCGCCCTCGACACCGAGACCACCGAACTCTCGCCGATGCGGGCGAAGATGTGCGGGATCAGCCTGTCGACCAAGGTCGGCACCGGGGTCTACATCCCGGTGCGTTCGCCGACGCCCGAACGACATCTGGACGAAGCCACGGTTCTCGAAGCCCTCCGCCCGGTTCTCGAGGACGCGACCAGACCCAAGTGCGGGCACAACATCAAGTACGACCTGCTCATCTTCCGCAACGCGGGGGTTGATCTCGCCGGGGTCACGTTCGATTCAATGGTCGCCTCGTACCTCATCGACGCGTCGCGGTCATCGCACGGGCTCGAATCGCTCTCCGAGGCCATCCTCGGGCGCGGCAAGCAGTCGATCTCGGAACTCATCGGGTCGGGGAAGCATCAGCGGTCGTTTGTCGAGGTTGGGATTGAGGACGCCCTGCCCTACGCGGCGGCTGACGCGGATCTCGCGTTGCACCTGCACGACGTGATGCTCCCGCAACTGAAGGCGATGGGGTTGATGGACCTGTTTGACAAGGTCGAGGTCCCCCTCGTCGGCGTGCTCGCCGAGATGGAGTTCAACGGCATCACGGTCGACGGCGAGGAACTGGAACGCCAACGCCGACGCCTGCAGTCCAAGATCAACGAGATCTTGAACCTGCTCGATGCGGAATCGATGAAAGCGATCGGGCGAAAGTTCGACCCCAACAGCCCAAAGCAGTTGGCGGCGGTGCTGTTCAACAAGCCCGAGGACGACGTGCCGGGACTGGGAATCAAGCCGACGAAAAAGACCAAGACCGGGTTTTCGACGGACGCGGAGGTGCTCGAAGACCTCGGCGAGGACGCGACGCTGACGACGCCGATCCCGAAACTAATCCTCGAGTACCGGCAGTTCAGCAAACTGGTCTCGACGTATTTGGTAGCCCTGCGCGAAGAGATCAACCCTCGTACGGGCCGCGTGCATACGAGCTTTCATCAGACGGTCGCGGCCACGGGACGCTTGGCCAGCAGCGACCCCAACCTTCAGAACATACCCATCCGGACCGATGTCGGGCGGGATATTCGCCGAGCGTTTGTCGCGGCACCGGGGCATGTGCTGGTCACGGCGGACTATTCGCAGATCGAATTGAGGCTTCTCGCCCACCTCTCCCGCGATCCGAACCTCATCGAAGCGTTCATGGCCGGGCAGGACATCCACCAGCAGGTCGCCGCCCAGATCAACAACGTCCCGCTCGATCAGGTCACCAAGGACATGCGTTCGGGCGCGAAGATGGTCAATTTCGGCATCGTGTACGGGATCACCGCGTTCGGGCTCGCTCGGCGGCTTGGGGTTTCCAACGGCCTCGCTGAGCAGATCATCTCGGGGTACAAGAAGCGGTTCTCTGGCATCACGACGTTCCTGCACGAGTGCGTGGAGCAGGCTCGGCGGTTCGGGTATGTGGAGACGATCTTGAAACGCCGCCGCCCGATCCCTGAGATCGACAGCACCAACCCGAGCCACCGCGCCTTCGCCGAGCGGACGGCCATCAACTCGGTGGTGCAAGGCTCCGCGGCGGACCTGATCAAGGTCGCGATGGTCACGCTTCACAATGACGCGAGGTCCACTCGGCAGAGTCAGCATGACGTGCCGGGCAAGATGCTCCTCCAGATCCATGACGAACTGGTCTTTGAGTGTGCGGAATCGGACGCGGAGCGCGTCAGAGGACGCATGATCGCGGCGATGGAAGGGGCGATGACGCTGACGGTGCCTCTGAAAGTGGACGCCCACATCGGGAAGAATTGGTTCGAGGGAAAGTGAACCGGCGAGCCTTCACATGGGGGGGCAGACCAACGGCCACGCACACCCGCACTTCGGGCAGGTTCGAGGACCAATCTTCACGCCCTTGAGAAGAGAAGGATCGATTGCAGAGGGCGTGCCCAGAAGGCCATCTCCGCACTTCGGGCAGAGGTTTGCGTATCTCCGAAACGCTCTTTCGGACTTACCACTCGTGAACACGACGAACGTTGCGATGCATAATGCAAATGACGGAATGCCGACAACGGCAAAGGCAACAAGTCCGAAGACGGTTGTAAATGGGGTCGACAGAAAAATGAGACCTGCGACGAACGCGGACGCGATGGACAACCCCAAAAGCACACCACGGACTGTCCATGGATCGACGGGCCGACGCGAGGACCAGTACTCACGTCGAGCTTTCAGCTGTCGCGCGAGCCAGTTGCGTGCCTCAGCAGAGTTGGCCGCTCCCTCGGTGGTCGCGCACGCGACCGCCTCGTCGATCTGCCGAGTCCACGCCGGCCGAGGCTTGAGCACACGTCTCGTTGGTAAGGTCAAGGCTGTCCTCCATCCGGTGCGTGAGGTGATTCTCCGCCATCCTGACCACCAAGCTCCTCTGGGATCAAAGGCCACACCAGCCCGCATTCGGGGCATCGCTCGGGACCGATCCAGGTGCCTCGCAACTTCGACGGATGAATCATCGCAATCGTCCCCCGAAGATCGTAGTGGCAGACAACACAATTCGGATTGATCCGCACCTTGCTTCCAACACGGGCTGTTCCACGATGGAACAAGACGACAAGCCACAGAATCGCGACAACCACACCATAGAGAATGCCGGGCGGGACCATCATCAGAGCAACGATCTCCCACGGAAACGGATTGAGAACCGGCTGATTCCTGACAAAGATGGACGCGACCGCAAACGACACGGGGACCCAGAGGATCGTCGAGATCCATGCAGCCTTCCGCAGTTTCCGGTAGCGGGCGGTTGGTGGGTAACCCCGCCGGGCACGGATGTGACGGATCTCTCGACCGATCGTCCGGAACTCTCCAGCGGAACCGCCGGAGGTGAGAACTCGAGACAAGCACAGGATGAACGCGGTGTCTCGCGTTGGGGGCGAGTCAGGGGGCGAACCGAAATGGCCTTCCTTTGTCAACCCCCAAGCGTATTCGTCTCGGGTTGGCGCGATCTTTGACAAGCCCTATCCTCCCCCGTGACACAGGCCGCCCCGGAACTCTGGACCACCCGCAAGCTGCTCCTTTGGATGCGGCAGGCCTTCACGAAAAAGGGCCTGGACGCCCCAGGGCTCATGAGCGAGATCCTGCTCTCCCACGTGCTCGGGTGCGAGCGGCTCCGCCTGCACATGGAGTCCGACCGCCCCGCTTCTCCCCTCGAACGTGAGACCTTGCGCACGCTCGTGCAACGAGCCCTGAACCATGAACCTGTGCAGTACCTGACCGGCGAGGGATGGTTCTACGGCTTGCCTTTCAAGGTCGACCGCCGCGTTCTGATCCCTCGCCCCAGCACGAGCACCATCGTCGACGAGGTCCTGCAGCACGCTCGCGCGACGCCCGGCTTTGGAGGGCCTGCGGGCCTCGGGGCGGGCGAAGGAGTCTTCATCGCCGACATCTGCACAGGCTCGGGTTGCATCGCCATCACGCTCCTCAAACAACTCCCCAAAGCCCGGGCCGTGGCGACGGACGTTTCCGCCGACGCGTTGGCTGTCGCAGCGGAGAACGCCAAGCGGCACAACGTCGCCGACCGGCTCGACCTCTTGCAGGGCGACTTGCTCACCGCGCTCGACCAGCACGCGGTGGCTCGCACCGAGGGGAGTTTGCACTATCTCGTCAGCAATCCGCCGTACATCCCCGATCACGAATGGGGAGAGGTTGAGCCGAACGTGAAGGACCACGAGCCGCACCTGGCCCTCCGCGGCGGCGTCGACGGCATGGATCTTGTGCGAAAGGTGATCGCCGACGGTGCTCGATTCCTCCGGCCCGGCGGCGTCATGGCGGTTGAGATCGCCGCGTGCAACGGAAAGCCCTCACTGGCACTCGCGCGAGCGACTCCAGGCCTGTCCAACGCTCGCCTCGTCCGCGATCTCGAAGGGCACGACCGCGTCGTCATCGCGACACGCGACTGATGACGGCAATCAGCGCCCACCAGAACGGTTGCCCGGGACGCACCAGAGCCGACTCGGCCCCCGTGCCAATTCCTCATCGTACTTGGGCCTCTGGATCCACTCGGTGTGCGCGTCGACGCAGACGATGATCGCGCCCTTGCCGTGGCGAAGGTTGAGGCCCTCGGTCGGGTAGCTGGACCCATCGTTCCAACCATCGCCGTCGGTCTCCCAGATGATGATGTCCATCGGCCTGAACTGATCGATCCGATACGACCGAATGGCACGAAGATTGGGCGGGAACCCGACCAGGGCCCCGTTGACGAGGTAACTTGTCGTGTTCCCCGACCCGACGAAGGGCTCTTTGTGCGTAGGACACCGGTACATCGCGTCGGAATTGACGTACTGGTACAACGCGCCCGTCCGGTGCGTCTCCCACTTCCAATTGGCACCTACCGGCGCAGGCGGGGTATAGAGCCAGCCCGGCACGCGGTCGCCGTTGAGTTCCCAGTTCGGGCGCGGAAACACGTCCTTGTGATCCCCCGCGTAAATCGTCATCGCGAGCGCGATCCCGTGCTCGTTGGCCTCGCACTTGATCTGCCGGGCGACCTCGCGGGACTTGCCCAGGCTCGGCACCGCGAGGGAGACAAGCAGCGCGATGATGGCGATCACGACCAGCAATTCGATGAGCGTGAAGGCGTGGGATCTGAGCCGCATGGCATAGGAGTACCGAACACGAGCCGTGCTGTCAATCCCGGCTGCGCGAATTCGGGTGGATCAGCCCTCTGTTCCCAAAGCAAACGAGCGAAGAAGCCGCCCTACTTGGGCTTCGCGGGCGTTTCGGGCGGTGCTGCAGCCGCGGCGATCACCGCGAGGCGGGGCTCCGAGGAATCCCGAAGAGGGCCCACGAGGATCAGCGGAGCCTCGACATTTCTTGTTGCCCGGGCGATGTTGGGAATGTCAAAGAGCGGAGCAGGCAATGGACGTGCCCGCGGGGTGCCGTCCGGGTTTGTCGCTGCTCCCACCATGTCGGGAGCGAAGACCAGCCCTTTCTCGGTCGTGACGAAGATCCCGCCCTCCGCGACCAGGCCGCAACGCACCGCCGCGACCGATTTCTCGGGCAAGAGCGCCACAGCACCGGACTTGGCTTCCCACTCAGCCATCCGCCCCGATGCGGGATTGAAGAACACCAGTCCAACCGGGGGTTGGGCCGGAAGCGGCGGCGGCGTCTGAGCCGACGCGATGGACTGGTACGCCAACGCCGCTTCGGGGCGACGCGAGAACACTCGCCTGCTCACCACGGAACCGAATCGCGGGGCACCCCCCTGTGTCTGAAGGCGAATCGCAACCAATTCCATCGTCTCCGCGCCGACCGCGAACGCGAAGATCAGACTGGGATCGTCGCCGACCGTCGGGAACATGAACGACCACGCCGGATCGGACAGTGTCGTTGTGCCCGAGCCCGAGCGCACGACCAGCTCGAATCTCGCTTCACCCGCATCCACCGCTCGCCGCGACCAGACCACCGAACCGTCCTGTGTGAGTGTGGCGTGCGCGTTGACCGCGTTGTCCTGCGCAGCCCAAGCCACGCGACCGGTGATCCAATCAGCCTTCCCGATCCATCGCGAACCGTCAGCTTTGGGGCTCTCGACCAGATAGCCGGTCGTGTCGCACGAACGCCCGATCAGAAGCCCGAAGGGGAGTGGCTCCGCGGGCGAAACCTCGACCATCGGCTGTTTCGTCAGGTCATACACCAGCGGCCGACCCGACGGAACCCCTCGCACGCCCGGTGCGGCAAGCACCACATCCCACGACGGTGCAAGTCCCGCCTGGGTCACAAGGAATCGCCCGTCGGGAGAGACCAGCGGCAGCACCTGCCCGTCATACGGAACGCTTCCGAGAGGACGAATCTGAATGCGCAGGCGAGAAGTGGAGTTCTGGGCGTTTGTCGATGGCGACGCGACAGGCCCCGAGGGGAGCTCCGCACCGGACGGCGTGGTCACCGAACGGAGCGCCGAGCCGCTCGAACGCGGCTTGACCGTCTCTGTGACACAGCCCACCATCGCTGCACAACACGCCACGCACGAGAGCAGTCCGAAACGATGCATCATCCGGGCGTCTCCGAACCTTTGGCGGCCGACTCGGGCTTCTGGTCGAGCTCCTTGGCCTTGAGGCGACCGCGCAATTCCTCGAGGCGGTCGATGTACCGCTCGTTGGTCTTGGGCAGGTCGTTGGTGTTGTCCACGACCACAGGAGTGACGAACACGAGCAATTCCTTGTCCGTGATGGTTTTCTCGCGACTTGTGAACAGTTCACCGATCAGAGGGATATCGCCCAGCAGCGGAATCTTCCGGACGATGTCCTGCTCCTCCTTGCGGAGAATCCCCGAGATCACCACGGTCTGCCCGCCCTTGAGGATCAGGTGCGTCGTGGTCTCGCGTCGATCGACAACCAACGCACCCTGAACCACCTCGCCCGGCGAGATGGACGCGAGTTGAAGGTTGACTTGCAGGTCGATGTCGCCCGTCACGGTGATCCGCGGCCGGGCCTTGAGCTGAATACCCACCGCCTTGTAGTCGAACGACGCGGTGGTCTGCCCGACCTGGTTGGTCGTCTGATCGTTGATGAAGGGAATGTCCTTGCCGTCAAAGAACGATGCTTCTTGATTGTCGCTTGTGAAAATCTTCGGCTCGGAGAGAATGTTGACCTTCGTCTTCTCGTTGAGGGCTTGCAACAGCAGATTCAGGTTGACGCTCGAATTGAGCGTCGATGTATCGAACAATCCGGGGAGAAGATCGTTCTTCGTGCCGTCGGCTTCGTTCCCGATCGAGATCGAGTTGTCGTTCTTGTTGGGAGAGATGTTCTGGCTCGACCAGCGAAGCCCCAGCGCCGTCGCGTCCTCGCCGGAAACCTCGCAGATGACCGCCGAGATCAAGACCTGACGACCCGGACGATCGAGCAACTGCACCATGTCAAGAACCGCCGAGCGGTATTCGGGCGGGCTGAGAACCATGAGCGCGTTCTGACGCCAAACCGGCACGATTCGAATCGTCCCGATCAGATTCGACGAGTTCCGCCGATCCGTCGGCGGGCGCGATCGCTGCCACCAGAAATTGATCGTGTCCGCCGCGGTACTCGCGTCGGTCGCTGTGGCGTTGGTGTCGGTGGTCGTCGTCGCGAAGGGGCTCTGGCTCGACGCACTATCGGAAAGCCCGGTCTCGGCGCGGCGGATGCTCGCGAGCGTCCCGTCCTGCGCCAGCAGCGTGTTCAACTGCTCGGCCAATTCCTCAGCCGACGCGTGCTTGAGCTCTACGATCTGCGGCAGCCCCGCGGTCTGAGGCTTGTCGAGATCGGCGATCACCTTCTCGATGTACTCCATGTTGTCGGGGCTCTTAGCGAAAACCAGGAGGCGATTGGCCTCGGGGATCGCCTGGAACGAGAACTGCCCGGCCAGCCGCCCGGTGCCCGGCGTCGTCGAGGAACTCCCGCCGCCACCGAACTGGTTGTTCCCGCCCGAGCTCGTCGTCGTGCCCTTGCCGAAGGAGGCTTCGAGAATATCGCGGATCTTGATCGCGTCGGAATACTGAAGGTCGAAAACCTTGGGCACCACCTGGTCCTCGGACAAAGGCTTGTCCCAGAAGTCGTTGATCTGCGTCCGAATCTGCTCGATCACCTGCTTCTCGGAAACCACCGTCACCGAGTTTTGCTGCTTGTTCGCGGAAACCCGGAGCGTGGTCGAGAGTACAGCGTTCGGATCTGCTCCCGTCCCGCCACCGCGGTTGCCACCGCCTTGGTTTCCGCCGCCGGGCTGCGCCGCGCCGCCCCCTTGTCCACCGCGACCCCCGCCGCCGAAGAGCTGCTGGAACGGGTTGTTCTGATTCCCGCCGCCGCCGCCGGTGGTGCGCGTGTCGGCTGAGAAAAGATCCTTGATGAGCGTCGCGACCTGATCCGCGTCGGCGAAACGCAAGCGGAACGTCTCGGTCTGGAGGGCTGCCGCACTGGGACGGTCGAGCGAAAGGACGAGACGCTCGATGCGTTGGAGCAGCCGCAGGTTGCCCATCACCACGATCTGATTCGACACTTTGTCGACATTGAGTTTCGCAAAGTCCGGAATCGACTCCTTGATGATCGTGCCAAGGTTCTCAGCCGACGCGTGCTTGAGTGCAAAGACCTTCTCGGCGACGTTGCCCAGATCGGTACGGGTCAACGTCGATTCGTCCGGGCCGATCACCGGCACGTCCTGCTTGGGCAGGTCGTTGATATCGCGCAGCGTGATCAAGTCCTCGGTTTCGACGACAGCGATCCCCGCCTGCTGGAACGCGAGGAACACAAGATCGAGCGCGCGATCCCGCGCGATCGGCTCATCGTTGAGCACCGTGATCGTCCGCCCCATCACGTCCGCCTGAGGCAGCACGACCTTGCCGGTCGCTTCGACGATGAACGGGATCACCGCTTCTACCTTGACGCCCTTGAACGCCAGAACGGTCGGCTCGCCCGTCAGCAAACGACGCTTGTTCGTCCCTGTACGAGGCTGGAGTTGCTTCTCGACTTTCTTCTCATCCGGCTTCTTCTCGTCCGCCTTCTTATCGTCCGCCTTCTTCTCCTCGGGCTTCACATCCTCCGGCTTCTTCTCCGCGGGCACGGGCTCGGCCGGCTTGGGATCAGCGGCGGGTTGTCCAAGCGCTGGCATCGCAAGCCCGGCCACGAGCAGCAGAATCGCGGGGCCGAAGTTGAACCCGCTCATGCGGGACTGACGGTTCATGGGGTGATTCACTGAGGGGCCTCGTCCTTCTTCTTCGCCGGTTCAGTCGGCGGGTTGGATTCGTTCGTCTTCGGCGTCGACTCTTGGGACGGCGTCGTCCCCTCGCTCTTGACCGACTCGCTCACAGATTCGCCGGGCTTCTCCGGGAGTTTGTCCCCGGGCTTGACCGCGGGCGTGATCTCCGATTTGGTTTCCGGCTTTACTTCCGGCTTGCTCGCGGGCTCCGACTTCGCCGCCTCCGGCTTCTTCGTCGGGTAGATCACCCCGTCCCGCTCGAACAGCGGCACATCAAACTCCACACCTTCCCACTTCAGCCGGATCGCCCAAGGCGTCTCCGCTGCAATCACCGTCACCATGCTGCTCCCCGTCCCCGTCGATTCGCCGACGAGAACCTTCTTCCCGTCAGAAAACCAGACACTCCCGTTCACCACCGCCTGGATCGAGGGCCCACCGTAACGTGTCGGCACCGAAGGCGGGGGCGGAGGCTTGGGCGTGTCGACCACCACCGGCGTGTCCACACGGGGCCTGGGCTTGGGTGGTGGGATAAAGAACAACGACCGCCCCTTGATCGCCGCCACATGCGTGTCCGTCGCTGCTTTGAACCGCTCCACCGCTTGCTTGGCCTCATCACCCTTGGGCGACGAAGGCTCGGCCCGCGTGAACAGCGCCGACACCACCGGCGCCGTGGACCGCACCACCACCACCAACGCGAGCGCTCCGGCCGCACACGCGATCCATCCCGCCCTCGTCATCACCGCGGAAATCGGGGTACTCAAACGCCACCCCCGTTCGAAGCCGACGACGAAGGCGTCGCCTCTCGCGCCACACCCCACGCCTCCACCGAAAGCGTCACGCTGAGACTCCGAGACGATGACCCTCGATTTCCCGAGCCAGTCACCTTGCGTACAAACACTCGCGACACGCCCGAAACTTCCGTGGCGCGCTCGAGATCCGACACGATCAGCGTCATCACGTCCGGCGTCGCTTCAAACGTCACATCACGCACGATGCGCCGCACGCGCGTTCCCGTCCCGACCGCGGTCGCGAGCGGGCCGCGTTCGAGCAACAGTTCCCGCCCGCGTTCGTCATACTCGCTCACCGCGTGCTTCTTCAGAACATCCGCGATCCGTGACCGAAGGGCCTGCGAGCGCTCGGATTCGGGTCCCGGGAACGAGACCTTTCCGAAAACCTTCGTGCCGTTCATCACCGTGTTCTCGTCGGACTGCCGCGACGAGGAAGACCCGGTCCAGTCCCGAAGGAGTGCTTCCTTCTGCTCGGCAAGAGTCGTCCATGTCGACCACCGCTCGATGGCGACCTCGACCACAAGGAAGTAGAACGCGATCCCCGCGACCGCCCAAACACCCCACCGCCCCGCTCGGGGCAATTCTCGATACTGATCAGTCAGACTCATGAGCCTGTCCCCTTCCACTTTGGCTCGAGTTTCTTGACCTCAGCCTCAAGACGCGCCTTGTCGTCCGGCGAGGTGCTCACACGCTGGAACGCCGCCCGTCGCGCAGCCCATTCCTTCGTCGCTGTTCCCTTGTCCATCGCCGCGATCTGCTCATCCGTCAGCGGCGGCGGCACTTCGAGCGGCTTGGTCGCTTTGTTCGTCTCTCCACTGGTCGCAGTCTCGCCACGGCGAGCCCCGCTGTTGAGGCGAACCGTTCGAGAACCCGTCCCATCCCCGCCGCCATCGTCCGCTCCTGCGGACTTCTCCACCGGGTCGTCTTTATCGTCCATCGCCATCGCGTCCGGTTTCGCAGCCTCCGACGGCACCGCGCCCGCGATCGGCGACGAGCCGCCAGCGTAAATCCGATCTTGCAATGTGCTCTTGCCGTAATCGTCCGTCAACCGAGACGCCGACCGGGGCGAGGTCACCCTCGCCTGCAACGAGAACGAAACCCCGTTCCCGTCCGCCTCGACGCTCGTCACCTGCACCGCCGACACCACGCCGGAACCCGCAAGATTCTTCTGCAACGTCGAGAGCACTTCGGGTGTGTCCGCCCGCCCCTTCATCAGGACGCCCTGGCTCCCGTCACGCTCCAAGGAAAGGCTCTCCATCACAACACCCACCGGCGTCGCGTTGGAAACATCCGCGAGCAGCTTGGTCATCGGCCAACGAGACTGCTCGAGTTGCTTGTAGAGCGCCGCGTCCTTCGTCAACGCCTCCCGCTCATCCTTCGCGCCACCGATCGACGCCAGTTTCGACTCGGCCACTTTCAGGCGTGCCCACGCCATCCCCATCGGCGCGAGCGCACAAAGCCCGAGACACACCGCCCCCACAAGAACCGCCCGCTTCGGCACGCTGATCCACCGCGCCGCCCGGAGCAACGCGGGCTCACGACCGTTCTCCGACCCCGAGCGCAGTGTCGCCAGAGCCGACCTCGCATCGTCCCCGGCCGCGACCAGCACCGCCCCCATGGCGATCCCGAACTCGCCCGCCGCACCGGTCTCCGAGATCCCTGTCGCGCCAAAGGTCGCCGTGTCCGACATCACACCGCGCGAGGCATCCATCGAGGCAACCGTACCCGGCCCGACGGATCTCGCTGCGGCCGCGAGTGCCTTCGACCACGCAGCGGCCTCGTTCCCATCCGCCCGAATACACCGGACCAGAGGCCGCTCGCCCGCGGTCTTAACCGCGAGGATCGATCCAAGATCCCTGTCCCACGACAACAGCGAGAAACCCTCACCCTTCGCCAGCGACAGCAAGGCCGCCGGCTCGGTGATCCAGTATTCCTCGATTCCCGGAATCGACAGCTTCGGCGAGACCGCCTCGCGACGCATCCACGCCGTCACCAGGACCCGCGACGGCGAACCGACAAACCCGACCGCACGCCGATGGGCTGGAACATCCTCGGGCAGACCCGCCTCGCCGAGCAAATCCATCGCCGCGACAAGCTCTTCGCCCGCCGCGTCGGGGGTCGCGTCGATCTTCGCCAGACACTCGCACGCCGGCGCCACGCGCACAAGTCGCGTCACGCCCGCTTTCGCGAGCCGATCCGCGAGCGTCGCAAGATCCGCATCGCCGAGCGTCACCGTCTCAAACCCGCCCGCGCGGGCACGGCGGTCGATCACAAGGCGCCAGGCTCCGCCCCGACGATCCAGTGCCGCGACCATGCCGGGGCGTTTCTTTCGTGTTGTCACCGGGGCTGGGGTCATTGAATCCGGATCTCCGTAATGGTCGCCGGGAGGGTCGAACGATCGACCGTCGCCACGATTTCAATCTCGATACCAGTTTTTGCGTCTCGCCCTCGCGAGGAGACGACAAACGCGTTGGAGCGTACGTCCAAGATACCCGCGATCCGCGACAAACGTTGCCGAGACATGGTCGGAACGTCCAAAAGATCGACAATCGACTGGAACCCCTCGGGCCGGCCCGAGCGTTCCAGAATAATCGCATCCGCCAGCGCGGGCGAGATGTCCGGGATGTACTGGAGCGTTTCCGCCTCGCATGTGTTGATGTTCAACTTGCCCGGGGCGCCAACGGTTGTCGTTCCGATCGCGCACTCGCCCAGCACCGCTGCCAGTTGTTCCCGGTCCAGGTTTCGCACCGAGTTCGCGTTCAGCACTCCCGCTGTCTGGGCCAACTGGCTCAGATTGCGCCGGATGAACTCGGTCATCGTCGCCCCGCTGCTCGCGCCGTACCCGACGATCACGGTCGCCTGCGTGGTATCGACGCCCGTCCGCTCTACGACCTGCGCCGCACCGGCCGTCGTGAGGTCAAGCCTCGCCTCGCCCGACGCTGCAAGCCCTCCGTCCACGCTCGACGTCGTCAGCACCGCCGAAAGCCCAGCCTGGAGCGTCCCATCCGCGTTGTCCGGTGGCCACGAGGCCTCGCCGTCGTCCTCGTTCGGGTCCAGCCTGCCGTTGAGGTTCCAATCCTCGCCCCGCACAAGTTCGGGCGTCATGCCGACGACCAGTTCGAGTTCGGCGATCGAACGGAAGTTCCCGTTACGGATCGAGATCGGATACCGCTGCGCCTCGTAGTAACTACGCTCCGCACCCAGCGGCTTCGTGTCATCGTCCTCGTCACGCCAGTCCAGGATCGAATCCGGCCCGTCTTCGGCCATGTCGGGCAACGTCGCCAACTGGGCCGCCGTCAGCAGGTTGATGTTGAGTTTGAGGTGCGCGTCCTGCCCGCCGATCTTCGTTCCTCGAGCATCGGAGTACGCGAGCCGATAGGTCGCGTCCGCAACCTTGCCTTCCCCGATCGCCGCCAGATCATCAAACAGCGCGTAGGCGTTGGACGTGTCCGGATTCTGCGCGTCAAACTCCGCCCGACAGATCGCCAATTCAACCCCCGCGCGTGCCGCCCACTGCGCCCGCACCCGCGCGACCGCCTCGCGCCCGGCGACCGCCTGCGCGTACGCGTGCCCGAGGGCCGCCGAGATGAGCACCGCAGAGATCGCCGCGACCCAGAGTACCAGGAGCACCGCAAACGCACGCCGCGAACGATGGTTCATCGCCCACCCCCGGTCGTCGCGCCCGTGCCGCCCGTGGCCGCTCCGGTGCTGCCGGTCGTGCCCGCGCCCGTCGAGTTGTCCGTCGTCGTGGTTGCCGGCGGGATAGGCGTTCGGTCCATCGCCACAACCCGTCGTGCCGACGCCTTCACCGTGCCATCGTCCGAAATCCCGACCGCTGTCACCGACACCGCGTGCGGGAATCCGCTGCTATCCGAGTCCCACGCGTCAAACCACGTCGCGCTGTCCGCCGCACGGATCGAAAGACTGACCACGCCGTCGACGACGGGCGACGCCACGCCACCCGCGTCCGAATAGTCATCCACCCCGGCCTGCACCCTGCGCCACAGCACGGACATCCCGCGTTCGCCCGGGAACAACTTGTACTGCACCTCACGGTCGGACCCTTCGGGCACGCCCTCCGCGCCCCGCACCGGCACAATCGACCGCGTGAACACCAAAAGACTGTCCGACTCTGCGCCGCCCACCCCGGTCGCCCCCGAGTCCGTGATGAGCACGCGGCACCCCGCGAGGTCTTTGTCGCGGATGACCGCCTGAAGGTCCATCGCCATCCGGCTCACCGCGGTCTCCGCCCGGCGGAACGCCTCGTGCCGCGCTGTCGCACGGTTCTTCCCGCGCACAAGTGTCGAGATCGCCGTCGTCGTCGCCCCGGCCACCACCGTCCCGACGATCACCGCGACAATCAGTTCCACCAACGTGAACCCACGCCGCGACGAGCCCGCAGCGCGAGCAAGGGTCTCGGTCTTTCTGCTTCGCATCCAGCTCGGTCGACGCATCACTGCACCAACCTTTCCGTCACCTGGTCCGGCTGTCGGATCGGGTCGGTGTCCTCGCCCACGCGGGGTGCGATCAGCGTCTCAATCGACTCGGACCGCTCCACGCCGCCCGAATCCCAGAAAACCGTCGCCTTGACAAGAAAGGGCTCGCTTCCGCCGCCGCCCGAGAACGTCACCAGGTACCGGTACCCCTCGAACGGCGCATCGCACACACCCTGCGCCGCAAACCGCGACGCATAGTTGTCCGGCCCGCGTGCCAGCACCAGATTCAGTTGCTCGTCGATCAGCATCGCCGCTGTCTGCATCTGCTCGCCCATCGCCTGCGCCGCAACCGCCCGCGACAGCAGATTGAGCAGCGTCACGACCACAATCCCAAGCAAAACAACACCCACCACGATGTCCACCATCGCGATACCGCGCGGCCCGGTTCTCCGAACCTGGTTTGTGCCCCAAGATGTGGAGTATTCCTTCACCACGGCGTCTGGCTCCCCCCGATCTTGTCCAGGTCCACCGTCCGAACAAATCGCGGCGCGCCGTTGTCGTTCAGATCCGTCACCGACGACAACGCCTGCGATTCATCCCCCGACAACTCGACATGCCACGCTTTGGTCCTCTCGTACTTCAACACCAGCACCACCGTCGGCCTGGGCGCCCCCGCCGCAAACTCAACCCACAGATTCTCCGCGTCCGCCGGCTGCCCCCCCACCGTCGCCACCGCCACTTTCACATGGTTCAGATTCACGGGCAGCGTCACCGGATCGGGCAAAAAGTCGCGCGACGCCGAGAAATCCCCGGCGTTCCCGCTCGCCCGCAGCGACTGCAACTCAAGACGCCCGCTCTTGGCCGAGTACTTGATCCCCAGACTCTGCGACGACAACGCCGATCGGCTCGCCACCGTGCTGAGGAACGACGTGACCTGCTTGACCTCGTTCTCCGCCGCCCGGACCTCGTTCCCGAACATGCGGGGCACGATCGCCGCAGCCATGACGCCGAGAATGACCACCACAACGATCAACTCGATCATTGTAAAGCCAAGCCCGGCATGGTTTCGACCGCGTCCCATCGAGTTTCGATCCCTTTCGCTCGCCTCAAGGCGCGATCGTGTCGGCATTCTCGCCGTCGCCGCCAGGCTGTCCGTCAAGACCATAACTCACAATGTCAAAGTCGACATTCTTCTTCCCGGGCACCGCCAACTCAAACCTCTTGCCCCACGGGTCGTTCAGCATGTCCTTGTTCTGAACATACGGGCCCTTCCACTTATCCTCGGCCACGTCGCTCGGCCGCTCCATCAGGATGTCGATCGTCGCTCCGGGCTCGGGCGTCCCGCAATCCGCGAGATAGGTGTTCATCGCCGACGCCAGCGCCGCCGCGTTGCTCTTGGCCATCGCGCTCTTGCTCTGCCCGATCCGGCTGATCAGCCGCGGTGCCACCACCGCCGCGATCACCCCGATGATCACGATGATCACGATCACCTCGATGATCGTAAACCCACGCCACGACGTCCTGACTCGGTTCATGTTCTTCTTCATCCAAGACTCTCCTGCATCTGCAGCAAAGGCAGCAGAATGGCCATCACGACAAACCCGACAACGCCCGCCAGCACCACCACCAGCAGCGGCGGCAGGGCCGTCATAAACAATTTCACGCTCATCTCCGTCCGATCCTCGAACGCCCCCGCCGCCTGATTCAGCAGCTGATCAAGCCTGCCCGACCGCTCGCCCAGGTTCACGATCTGCACGAGCATCGGCGGAAAGTACCCGCTTTTCTCCATCGGCTCCGCCAGCGTCTGCCCGCTCGACACCTGCTCGCACACGCGATCAATCACACCCTCCATCGCCTTGTTCCCAAGGGTCCCCTTCGTGATCCGTAGCGCCATCACCGCGGGAATCCCCGCCGTGGTGAGTGTTCCCAGCGTCCGCGTGAACCGCGCCACAGCCACGTCACGCATCACGCGACCGATCAACGGAGCCTTCAGCAGCAGCCGATCAAAGCCGAGCCTGAACCCGGGCTGCCGGTAAAGCCACGCCGCCCCGTACCCCGCCGCGATCGCCGCGGGGATGATCGCCCACCAGTACCCTCCGAAGAAGTCTGCCACGCCTTGCACCACCCGCGTCGGCCATGGGAGCGACGCCAGCGATTGCCCGCCGAGATTCTTCACAACCTTGGGCACAATCACCGTCACGATCACAATCACCGCGATCGAGATCAGCCCCGCGAGAATCATCGGGTAAAGAGTCGCCGCAAGCACGCTCCGCCGCAACTTCAGGTCGCGGTCCAGGAGGTCCGCCGCCTGCATGAGAACCGTGTCGAGCTTGCCCGACGCGTCGCCCGCCCGCATGAGATTGATCGTCAGGTCGTTAAAGCTCCGCCCCTCGGCTGCGCACGCGTCCGCCAGGCTCTTGCCCTCCTCGATCCGCGCAATCACGCGATCGAGAATCGCCTTCTGCTTCGGCTTGCGCCCCGACCTCGCGATCGTCCGCAGCGCCTGCACCATCGGCAATCCCGCTGAGATCGCTGTTGCCAGTTCTCGGATGAGCATCGCGAGATCGGCCAGCCCGAGTCGACCGCCACCCTTCGGCATCTCCGGCACACCCGCCGCAGTTTCGGACACCACGACCAGCCCGTTCTCCGCGAGGGCCTCGATCTTGACCGGCGTGACTCCCCGGGACCGCAGCGTGCGAATCGCCATGCCCCGATCGGGAGCCTCGATCGTCGCGGACCCGCCGCCGCCCGCCGACATGTACCGGAACGTTGCCACTTATTCCGCCCCCTCGTCCGTGTCCTGCGTCGCTCGGAACACCTCCGACAGCGTCGTCATCCCCGCCGCCGCCTTGATGAGCCCGTCCCGGCGCATCGTCACGAAGCCCTCCGGGGCCGCCTTCGCCAGCTCGTGCGAGGGCAACCTCTTGCCGATCCCCGCCCGGAACGCCGGATTCGCTGTGAACAATTCGCAGAACGCCACGCGGCGGCTGTACCCCGTCCCTTCGCACTTCTCACACCCCGCGCCCTTGTACGCCATCCCGCCCACAAACATCGCCATCTCGCTCTCGCCGAGCCTTACTTTCGCCTCCGCCGGCACCGGCACCTGCATCGTGCAATGCGGACAGATCCGCCGCCCAAGCCGCTGCCCCAGCACGCCCTCGATCACGCTCGCGAGCAAAAACGGCTCGATGCCCATGTCCAGCATGCGTCCCGGCGCCGCCGCCGCGTTGTTCGTGTGAAGCGTCGAGAAAATCATGTGACCCGTCAGCGCCGCCCGCACCGCGATCTCCGCAGTCTCACCATCGCGGATCTCGCCCACCATCACGATGTCCGGATCCTGACGCAAGATCGACCGCAGACCCGTCGCAAAGCTCAGCCCCCGCTTGGGATTCACCGGGATTTGGTTCACCCCGCCAAGCTCATACTCCACAGGGTCCTCGATCGTGATGATCTTCTTCGTCGAGTCCGTCACCATCGACAGACACGTGTAGAGCGTCGTCGTCTTGCCGCTCCCGGTCGGGCCGGTCACCAGGAACATCCCGTGCGGCACGTTGATCACCCTCGCGATCTCCGTCCGGTCCTGCTCCCGCAACCCCAGACTCTTCAGATCAAGCCGGATGCTCTCCTTGTCCAGGATTCGCATCACCACGCTCTCGCCATAAAGAGTCGGCACCGTCGAGACGCGCAGGTCGATCTTCCGCCCCTCATACCTCAGCGTGATATGCCCGTCCTGAGGCACGTACCGCTCCGCGATGTTCATCCCCGACATGATCTTGATGCGGCTCGTGATCGCGGGCTGCAACTGCTTCGGCGGCGGGCTCTGTTCCTTGAGCACCCCGTCAATGCGATACTTGACCTTCAGCTCCTTCTCGAACGGCTCCACATGCACATCGCTCGCGCGGGCACGGATCGCCTCCAGCAGAATGAGGTTCACAAGGTTGATCAGCGACGGCTGCTCCGCCATCCGGTGCAGGTCGTCCGCCTCCACCGCTTCCAGATTGCTCGTCAGCAGATCTTCTTCCTGCGCCCCCCCGCCAAGCCGTGCCGCCATCGCCGCTGCGGTCGTCCCGTAGCACCGACGCATCAGCTCCTCGAACGGCTCGGCCGCGATCCCCACCGGGATCACCGGGCGCCCCGTGACGACGCTGACCTCGTCCGCCGCTTCAAAGTCTCCCGGCTCGAGCATCGCCAGCAACAGCGAGCCCCCTTCCAAGCGGATCGGGCACGCGCGAAGTCGCACCGCACGCTCGGGCGTCAGCAGCACCGTCGCCTTCGCATCCGTGACCGGTGCCTCGGTGAGGACGTCGCTGGCAGCAGGAGCCGTACCGGCCGTGGTTGTCGTTTGGGTGTCAGGCATCGGGAGCGGGTCCGTGCTCAAAAAGGGATAAGGGCTTGGTACAGAACTCACACAGAATAGCCCATTCCGCTCCGCCAGAATCACCATTCCAAAGCACAGGCGAGCCCCGAACCCCACCGCCATCGCCCGCCTGCGCCGCCCCCCACCATCCCTCACCGTCTCCCCACCCAAGCCAACCCCACCGACCAACCCGGACCCGTCTTACCAGCACGTTCGGCCGCAGTTGCAGAAGGCCAATCCCCTACCCGTTCGCCGGACGATTCCGAGCCCGCATCAGACGATCAAAGCGAACGATCAGCCCGGCCCGATGACCTGAATCTCAACCGCCCCGCCGCCCACAAAGTCGTCCCCACCGATGAACTCCATCCCGTCGGGCATCATCACGCTGTTCTGACGCTTCGGCAGCCGCTCGCGCTGCTGCTCGGTCAGTACCTCGCGCAACTGCTTGCTGATCCTTGTGTCCAAGTCCTTCCGATCCTTCTGCGCCTTTTTCAGCCCCTCGGGGTTGGTCTCGTCGCCCATAAAGGGCAGCGGATTAAACGACCCGTCCGCCTCGGCCTTCTGCTGCTCCTCCAGCCACCGCTGGTTCACCGCGTCCAGGTCCTTCGCGTACGCGTCCAGCATGGTGGACACCTGCGTCTTCTGCTCGGCCGTCAGGTCCCCGAACCCCACCGCCGTCTTGAGCTGCTTGGTCGTGTGCGATTCCCCGAAAATCCGGCGATACGCCCGCGCGTACCACTCTTTCTCGATCTTTTTCTTCCATTCCTCGGGCAGCGCATCGCCCAGCTTCCGCACGTGCGACGCGTTCACATCCCGCAGTTTCGACGACTCTTTCAACGTCTCGGCCATCCGCTCCTGCATCTTCCCCATGTCGAAATTGATCGTCGGCCCGCCTTCTTTGGCGTCCTTGGCTTCCTTCATCTCCGCCTCAGCCTGCTTCGTCTGAAACGCCTGATAGTTCTTGATCGCCACGTCCATCTCGCGCTCGTACTGATCGATTGTCACCGCGATCTTGGCCGTCTCGCTGTCAGGCAGCTTGACCGCCGTCACCACGTCCGTCAGGTCCACCGACGCCCCGCTCGCCATCCCGAAACCCATCCCGCCGCCCCCGAGCGACTCGCGACGACGAAGCCGCTCAAATCGCTCCCACGACGGCGCCTGAGCCTCGGTCAAGACCTCTTTCAGGTTCGCGAGAAACTGCACCGACGCCTCGCTCTTGAGCTTCGCGCTCTCCCCCATCATCTCGCCCATCTTCTTCATCGCGGCTTCGTGGTCCCCGTCCTCCATCATCTCCTTCATTTTCTTCCGCGCATCGGCCGCGATCTTGTCGCCATCCGCCGCCTTCCGCTGATACTCCTCGTGGAACGTCTTGGCCGCGTCCTTCTGCGCCGCGTCAAACCCCAGCACGCCGACATACTTCTCCAGCATCGGCCCGGTGATCGTCCGGCCCGACCCGGCTCCCCCCGGCAGGTCGATCGCCGACGCGGACCGGAAGACCTGGGCGTCCGCCTTGGGCGCCATCGCCAGACCCGCCGTCAGGATCATGCCCGCCACCAACGACCGAACCAGAAAAGATGCACGCGCCATAAAGCCTCCGAAAGATTCACGAAAGGTGTTCGACAAAGGACGCCCCGCCTCGCGTTCCACCTCTGCCCGGATGCGCCCCCGACCTCAATCCGTCACCAATCGGACAAAAACAAACCGGACCGGGCGTCAACCCGGTCCGGCGTTGAAGTCAGTCTTTAGAACCCGCCCCCTCCGCCGCCGCCACCCCCACCGGCCGGACGTGCCGGACGACGCCCGCCGCCGCCATCTCCGCCACCGGCCCCACCCGCACCGCCAGCCCCACCACCGCGACGCCCGCCGGGACGATCACCCTCGTTGCCGCCATCCGCAGGCAGACGCTTGATCTGCTCTTCGGTCAAGATCTTCTTGAGGCTCTCGTCCGCCGCGGTGCCCAGCTCGCGCTTCTTGCGACGCAGCTCCGCCACCGGGCTGTCCTGATCGCCCATGAAGTTCATCATCTTCTCAGCGGTCATCTCCATCTCGGTCTTGGCCTGCGCCTCGGACATCTTCTC
Source organism: Phycisphaera mikurensis NBRC 102666 (assembly GCA_943369765.1). Taxonomy (GTDB): domain Bacteria; phylum Planctomycetota; class Phycisphaerae; order Phycisphaerales; family UBA1924; genus UBA2396. The sequence goes on from CALROI020000005.1 coordinate 241,250, forward strand.
GTTCATCGGCACCAAGTCCGCCGCGTACTTGGTCTTGATCGCCTCGATCTGCGTCTTCTGGTCCGCCGTCAGGTCGCCGAACCCCATCGCCGCCTCGAGGGAACGGGCCGTCCGCGTCTGCCGGTAGACCTCGGGGAAGCTCTGCTTCTTCACTTCCGCCGCGAACGCCGCACGGCTGTCCGCGGGGAGCATCCCCTCGATCTGCTTGGCGTACCGGCCGTTGACCTCGCGCACCCGCACGCTCGCGTCGCGCCCCTTGGTGATGAGTTCATCGATCTTGCCCATGTCAAGGTTCTGCAGGTCGCGCATGCCGCGCATGTTCCCGAACATCTTCTGGGCGTCCGCCTGCAGCTCTTCCTGCACCTTCGCCCGCGCCACCAGCTCTCGGTCCAGGTCGGTCTCGTACTGATCGAGCACCGTCGCCAGGCTGCCCTTGATCTCCGTCGAAAGCTCCATCTTCTCGAGAATGCCCATCACGTTCACGCGCTCGCCCGAAAGGAACGCGCCACGCTCGAGCCCCTGCTCGCGCCGCTGCATCCGCTCAAACTTCGGCCACTTGGCCTTCTGGTCGTCGTTGCACACCGCCTGCAGGTTCTCGACAAACTCCGCGTCGAGCTTTTTCTTCGTCACGGCCATCTCTTCGCCGGCCTTGCGCACGCCGTCCCACGCCGAGGGGTCGTTGTCCTCGCGCATCGCTTCGCGGGCTTTCTCAATGGCCTTCTGCAATTTGCCCGCTTCTTCCGTGAACGCGGTTTGATAGCTATCAAGGAACGTCTTGGCCGCTTCCTTCTGCGACGCGTCAAACCCGAGCATCTCGCCCGCACGCTCGAGGTCCTTGGAGGTGTAGGTCGGGTCGTTCCCCTGCCCACGCCCGCCCATCCCGCCGAACATGCCCATCATCCCGCCGCCCGGCTGAGCCTGCACGGTCGAGGTCGGCACCGTCACGGCAACCGCCGCGATCGCCAGCCCCGCCGCCACAACCAGCCGACCCCCACCACGGACACAACCACCAACGATCGCTTTGAGCATGCCAATCTCCAGTTCTAGTTTGACCCCCCACGGGCGCACAGCGACCGCGGGCCCCACGCCCCCCTCAGCCTATTCAACGCCCAGATCGACCGTTTGTTGCAGAATCCGCCAATTCCCGGAATGGGTGAGGGCTGAGAGGAGAGGGAGGAGGGGGAGGGGGAGGGGGAGGGGGAGGACCAAATGGTCAAAGGGCCAAATGGCCAAATGGCCAAAGAAAGACACCCCCACCACGACCCCGCCCCGTTCCAGTTGCCTTCATTTGGCCATTTGGCCATTTGACCATTTGGCAATTTCCGCCCCACCCCACCCCCCCGCCCGAGAAAGTCGGCCACCCCGGGCCGCCAACGCGGGAGGGCGTCATTTCGCGCAAGACCCGCGCTGCCCAGACTGCCAACGAAGCTCCTTCGTTCAGAGATTTTGGAGCGCAGGTGTTGAGGTTTGGAGCAAACCTCAACACCTGCGCTCCTTTTGTGTGAGACGGAGGAGCTTCCTGCGAAGAAAAA
>CALROI020000006.1:0-233370 GCA_943369765.1 Phycisphaera mikurensis NBRC 102666
GTGGGCTTGATCTTGACGCCGTCGAGGACGAACCCTGCTTCGACGGGCGTGACTTCGGCGTAGGTGGACCCGATGCGGACCTCGTCGATCGAGTTCGAGACTGCCCCGCCCGTGCTGCCGGTTTCGATCAAGACCTTGCGGAGGTCGGCAAAGTTGCCGTAGGCGGGGAGGTGGAGCCCAGCGTCTGCGACGGCGGGCTCGACGTTGAGGGCGGGGTTGGTCCAGACGGTCACATCGTCGCGACCAGCGCGGAAGTCAACGCGAGCGACGCAGCGGATCTTCTGGACGGCGGGGAGGAGCAGACCTTGGACGCCGCCGGATGAGCCGTTATCAATGCCCCAGTTGGATTCGCCGAAGGGCTTGCCGATGAAGAGGAACGGATCCGAGCCGGGTCCGGAGCAGGGGAGCTTGACACCAAGCCACGAGGACGAGGTGGGCCCGGTGTGGCGAGCGATGAAGGAGACCCAGACGGACGTGCCGGGCGTACCGGGGATGGCCGAGGCGAGTGTGCGTTGGAGCCCACCCGACGAGGAGCGGCCCGAGCCGGACTGCCCTTGCATGAGTTGCCAGACGCGGAGAGAGTGCAGGCTCTGAGAGTCGCACTGCCAAGAGCCGTAACCCGCGGACTGCCAAGGGGTTGAGAAGCCCGAGCCGCCTGAGGAACCGAGCAGAGATGTACCCGGCGGGTAGGCAAAGCCCTCGTAAGCACCGGACTGGGCCATCGCGGTGCCCGCAACGGACGTCAGGGCGAGTGCAATCAGGGAAGAACGAGAGGGGAGCGTGTGCATGATCTTTCCTTGTGGTTGTGGTTCTTGATGAAGCCGGGGGGGAGTCCCGACACCCCCTGAACGCAGAACGTCCCAACGACTCACGCAGAGTACCGCAAGAATCGAAAATTCCTTAACAAAATGTTTCCCGTCCTAGGACGAATCTGTTCGTATTTTGAACGGTTCTGTTTAGCTGGGGACGGCTCGAAGCCTCTCGGCCATGGCTTCGAGGGAGGCTGGGATCATGCGCACCTGGCCGACGGCGGCCATGAAATTCACGTCTCCGGACCAGCGGGGGACGAGATGGACATGAAGGTGCTGGGGGACGCCCGCGCCGGCGGCGCGGCCTTGGTTGATACCGATGTTGATGCCCTGGGGGGCCAGGGCCCGCTCGAGGATGTCGGCGGCGACATCAACCATGCCCCAGAGGGCAGCGCGTTGGTCGGAGGAGTAGTCGAGGAGACGGGGGCGGGCTTCGCCGAGGGCGACGAGAAGGTGGCCGCCGGTGTAGGGGAACTTGTTGAGGAGGATGAGGCCTTGCGAGGTGCGGCGGATGACGTTGTTTCGTTCGTCGAGGTGGGGCGCGAGCCAGTAGTCGAGAAGGAACGAACCGGTGCCGGAGGATTTGCTCGCGGCCGGAGCGGGATCGACGGCCTCGACATACTCCTGTCGCCAGGGGGCGAAGAGGGCGTCGGGTCCCATGCGTGGATCGTCGGTCGGCGCGGGCATGTCAGTAGAATAGGGGCTCGGGAGGCACACGATGAAAGCGGAACGGCTCAAAGGGATGTTTGACGCGCGGCACTCGTGCGTACGGATTGTCACGCACGAAGAAACCGAGGTTGTCCAACTCGCGTTGGAGGCGGCGCATCTCATGCGGCTTGGGGTTGTGACGTGGTCCGCGACGGAGGGGGTGAAGCGGTACGCGCTCGAAGGATCGGAACCCGAGCCGAACACGACGAACCCGGCGCAGGGGATGCGGTGGCTCTTGAACCAGTTGCGGACGCCGACGCTCGTGATTGTGCTGGACATCACGGACCAGTTGCAGGACACGGTGAATCTGCGGGCGTTCCGAGACCTGGTCGAGGGCGTGCGGGAAGGGCGTGTGGGGGCGGGGATGGTGCCGGGGCCAGCAGGCGGCGAGGGGACGATGAAGCGGTCGGCGGTGCTGATGATCGACCATGCCGACCGCGTGCCGCCCGTGATCGGGTCGTCGAGCGCGAGGTACGAGATCTCGGCACCCGGAGACGAGGAGATCCGGGAGATGGTGAAGGCGACGCTCCGTTCGATGAACCGGGCGAAAGCGGTCAAGAAGGAGATCGCGGACGAAACCGCGTTCGGGGAGGCGCTGGTCGCGAACCTGCGCGGGCTCACACGGCGGCAGGTGCGACAGTTGGTCGCGGAGATCGCGGCAGATGGGCGGTTGACCTCGTGCGACCTGGACCGCGTGCAGCGGGGGAAGCGGGCGATGCTCGAGAGCGCGGGGGTCTTGGAGTTCATCGAAGCCCCGACGTCGCTCAACGACATCGGCGGACTGGAGCGGCTCAAAGCGTGGCTCGCGGCGCGGTCGAGGAGTTTCGAGAAGGACGCGACGGCGTTCGGGCTCACGCCGCCTCGCGGGGTGCTGCTGCTGGGCGTGCAGGGGGCGGGGAAAAGCCTTGCTGCCAAGGCGATCGCGACAGCGTGGAATCGCCCGCTGATGCGGCTTGACGCGGGATCGCTCTTCAACAAGTACATCGGGGAGACAGAGCGGAACCTGCGGGATGCTCTCGCGCAGGCGGAAGCGATGAGCCCGGTGATTCTGTGGATCGACGAGATCGAAAAGGGGTTCGCGTCGATGGGCGGGGGCGAGGATGGCGGGGTGTCGAGACGCATGTTCGGGGCGCTGCTGACCTGGATGCAGGAACACTCCGATCCGGTCTTTCTGGTCGCGACGGCGAACGACATCGAGAGTCTGCCGCCCGAACTGATGCGGAAGGGACGCTTTGACGAGATTTTCTTCGTGGACCTGCCCCTTGAGGCCGTTCGGCGGACGATCTTCGAGATCCACTTGCGCAAGAGGAAGCAGGACCCCAAGGCGTTCGATGTCGATAGGCTCGCGAAGGAGGCGGAGGGGTTCAGCGGGGCGGAGATCGAGCAGGCGGTTCTGGGCGGCTTGCACCAGGCGTTCAGTCAAGGGCGAGGGGTGACGACGGAGGACATCGCGGGGGTGGTGCGGGGGTCGCCGCCGCTGGCGGTGACGCGGCGTGAGGCGATCGAGGAACTGAGGCGCTGGGCGAAAGGGCGGTGCGTGCCCGCGGATTGAGATCGGGCTGCACCCTTCGGGCGTGTCGTGTGTAAACTTGACTCCCCAAAGGAGTCCTCATGTTCCAGTCGATCACCGTCGTTTCGTCCGGCAAAATCACGCCTCAGGTTCTGGTCTTGGGATACTTCAAGAGCGAGGGCCTTGACGCGAAGGCTGCAAAGAAGGACGCGGGCGGGGTGCTGGCGGCGGCGTTGAAGCGTGCCGAAGCCACGGGCGACTGCGGCTCGGTCGTCGAGGCGTTCCCGGCGGGTTCGTCGCAGCGGGTGCTGCTGGTCGGGCTTGGCGAGCGCGCCAAATTGGACGCGGGCGCGTTCCGGAGCGTGGCGGCGGCGGTCGGTCGCAAGATGGTCGCGGTCAAGGCGACAAGTGCTCACGTTGACCTGGCGGCGGGAGTCGCGGGGAACAAGCTCAACGGGAAAGCGTGCGGGCAGGCGTTCGGCGAAGGGCTTGGGTTGCTCGGGTGGGTGTGCGATCACTTCAAGGGGACGGGGAGCAAGGCTGAGGACCGGGATCGCAAGCCTCTGACGATGTCCATCGAAGGTGCGGGGTTCCAGGCGGGCGTGGAGCACGGGCTCGTGCTGGCGACGGCGACGAACCTGACCAGGACGCTGAGCCAGACCCCGCCGAACGTCGCCACGACGAGTTTCATGGCGGATCAGGCGAAGAAGGTCGCGAAAGAGGGCGGGCTTTCGATCAAGATCTGGGAAGGCGACGCGCTGGCCAAGGACAAGTTCACCGGGCTGATCAACGTCGGCAAGGCGAGCGAGAACAAGCCCTGTCTGATCCGGCTTGAGTACAACCCGTTCGGGAAGGAGATTCCGGGTGGGAAGAAGGGGCAGCCTCTGGTGCTCATCGGAAAGACGATGACGTACGACTCGGGCGGGCTGAGCCTCAAGATCAACAACGGGATGGTGGGGATGAAGCGCGACAAGGACGGCGGGTGCGCGGTCCTGGGCGCGATGCACGCCATCGCCACGCTTATCAAGCCCAAGAAGCGCGTCGTCGCGTTCTTGGCGGTCGCGGAGAACTCGATCTCCGACGAGGCGTACCGGCCTGATGACGTCATCACCTACCGCAACGGCGTCACGGTCGAGGTTACGAACACGGACGCTGAAGGCCGCCTGGTGCTGGCCGACGCGCTCTGCTGGGCGTGCGAGAAGGAAGACCCGGCGTGCATCGTCGATCTTGCGACGCTGACCGGCGGCGTGGTGGTCGCGCTGGGCTCGACCTACTGCGGGATGTTCTGCGAGGACGACAGCCTGCGGGCCAAGATCGAGGCGGCCAGCGCCGCAGCTGGCGAACGGGTCTGGCGTCTGCCGATGCACGCTGAATACCGCGACATGATGAAGAGCCCGATCGCGGACATCGTCAACAGCAACCCGAACCGCAAGGCGTCACCGATCCAGGGCGCGGCGTTCCTGTCGTACTTTGTCAAGGAAGAAGTGCCTTGGTGCCACCTGGATATCGCGGGCGTGCACGCGAGCGAGTCGAACAAGGGCATGTTCATCGAAGGGCCGACGGGCTGGGGCGTGAGGCTGCTGGCGTCGTTCGTCGATTCGTACTGAGCGTCGTTCATCACCCAGAACGCGACCTCCCTCGCCGAGGCTGACGAGTCTTCGAGGAAGCCTCGGATGATGGTCTGCGCTGGTCGTGCGGACATGGCGCAGCGTCATCCGAGGATTCGAAGACTCATTCTCGGCGTGGGGCGGACGCTATTTCGTCGGCGGCTTGAGATCAAACTGCACGACAATCGCGTCGGGCGCGGCCACGGGGACGCCGTCTTTCCAGACGACGGGTTGGGGCGTGCGAACGCGTGGTTCGGCGATGATCCAGACGTTCAGGTGGCCTTCTGGGGGCGAGGTTCCGAACACGGTGTCGAGCGTTGTTCGAAGCGAGGACACGCCTGAGATCGCTGGCGCTGGGGTTCCGAGTTCGGCCTGGCCGATCTCGATCTCGACAGGCAAGACGGCGGCGATCTCACGATTGGATGCGTCAAGGACAGGGCCTCGCACGGCGAAGATGGTCCACCCGACGAAGCAGCCTTGCATGCCCCAGGCTTGTTCTTCCGTCGGACGGATGGACATGGTGCCGACCGGGTCAATCGGGAAGAGCCCGATATCCACGTATCGTCGGAGGACCTTCCGCTGGATCTCCGGCGACAGACGCCCCGCGGCGAACTCAGCGACAAGCCACTTGGCCTCGTCGCCCCAGGCGTGCAACTGAAGAGCATCGCGTGTGAGGAGCCCTTGGGCGAGGGTTTCGCGTTGATGGGGGGTGAGGGTTCGGGTGCGGAGTTCGGCCCATTCGACCATGCGAAAGCCGCTCACATAGGCGACCTGGTTGATCAGCGAGCCGGTGGGCATGACGCGGGCGATGGCTTTGTCGATGGCCGAATACCCGGCGACCAGCGGGATGATGAACGAGGAGAGCATGGGCAGCATCAGGAGAATGGCGAGCGCGATACTGCGTTTGGAACGCATTCTTTCGCCAACGACGGTACCGCGAGCAAGACCCCAGGATGCGCCGCATTCCGGACACTTTGCGTCGTGGGCGCCTTTCTCGAGCGGCTTCCCCGGCTCAGCACCTGTGAGATCGTACTCGCACGCGGCGCAGCGGAGCGTCGTCCCGCGACGCTGCAGCGTCTGTGAGAAGACCGAGAAACCGACGAGCATCGACGCGACGGGCACAGCCCCGATCAGTGCGCGGAGGAAACTGCCGGAACTGACCGCGTAAGTGATCGTGCCCATGAATGCAAGAACGATGATGCCAACGAGCACGGGGCGCCAACGGCTCTGAGAGAAACGGCGGAGCCGGGCTGTCAGGACTTCCGAAGTGGACACGCGAGCGACCACAACGAGCAGGACAAAGACCAGCACCGGCAGGGCCAAGCCGATCGCCAGGATGATGGCATGCACCTTGGTCATTTGGAATAGTACGAGGAGAGCGAACGCATCGCGGGCCGGGCCGGTATCCTTCGGGCGTGCGAATCCTCCATATCTCCACCCGATTGATCCTCGGCGGCTCGCAAGAGAACACCGTGCTCTCGTGCGAAGGGCAGGCACGCATGGGGCACGAGGTGCATCTGGCGTATGGGCCGATCTTCGGGCCCGAGGGATCGCTGTTCGAACGGGCATCCTCGTTTCGGACCGATGACGGACGCGGGATCGGGATGCACGAGGTGCCGGATCTCTGCAGGGAGGTCAGCCCGGTGCGGGACTACCGGTGCGTGGGGCAGTTGCGGGCGCTCATCGATCGGATCAAGCCCGATGTGGTGCACACGCACTCGTCCAAGGCGGGGATCATCGGGAGGATCGCGGCCTTTGCGTCTTCCCGGAGTGCTTCGTCGCCCGCGGTCCTGCACACGATTCATGGGCCGCCATTTATGCCTGTCGAGGGGTCAGCGCTGCGGCGGCTCAAGATCCGGGCGGTGAACAAGGTGTACGAGGTGTCGGAGCGATACGCGGCACGGCAGTGCCATCTGATCCTGTCAGTCGCGGACGCGATGACACAGCAGTTTCTCGCGCGAGGGATCGGGCGACCCGAGCAATACGAGACGGTGTACTCGGGGATGGAAGTGGCGCGGTATCTGGAGCCGCGGGATGCGTCGGAGACACGAGAGGCGATGCGGCGGTCGCTCGGGTTCTCGGAGGGTGACTTTGTGATCGGAACCGTGGCAAGGCTCGCGGAGCACAAGGGACACGATGACATTCTGGATGCGTGCGGGGAGGACCTGCGTGCAAACCCGTCGTGGAAACTGCTCTGGGTCGGCGACGGATGGTGGAAGGATCGGCTGTTGGCACGGGTCGCGTCGCTGGGACTGACCGGCCGGGTGATCACGACGGGTTTGGTGCCTTCGGAGCGTGTCGCAGCCCACATGCGGGCGATGGATGTGCTGGTCCATCCCAGTTATCGCGAGGGGCTGCCTCGGACGGTGCCTCAGGCGCTGTTGTGCGGGGTGCCGGTGGTGGCGACGGACGTGGACGGGACGCGAGAAGCGTGCATCGAGGGGAAGACGGGAAGGTTGGTTCCGCTGGGGGATCGGGAGAGTCTGCGGGAGGCGGTCCGGTGGATGTACGATCACCCCGATGAACGAGCAAGGCTTGGCCAGCAGGGCAGGGAGATGTGCCGGGTGCGGTTCAGCGCCGAGCACATGGTGGCCCACTTGGAAGAGGTCTATGAACGATCGCTCCGGATGGCCCGTGGGTGAATCCCGTTCAGCGTGGCGTCGAGGTCCTTCGCTGCTTCTTGCGATGACGATGGGCGCTTGCGCGTGGGCGCAGCCGCTGCAACTGAGCCGTCCGGGCTCGCCGCCGCCGGGGGCGTGCCTCTCGCTGCTCGAAAGGGCGGATGCGCTCGAAGGCGAATCCAAGTCGGCGTCGGGCGCCGTGGGCACGCTTCGGGCGCTCGCGGCGGAGGTGCTGCGGAGTGCGGAGAAGGCTACGCCTTCCTCGCCGCGGTCGGTGCTGCTGGGGATCACCCTCGCGGAGCGATTGCCGGCGCTCGAGGCAGTCCTTCCGTCGCTTGAGCCGACGGCGCAGGCCTTGTTCGCAAAGGACGCCGCGGCGCTCGCAGCGGCGGTGCCGACCGATCACGACGCGCTCGCCTTGGCTCTTCGCGACGTGTTGTCGCCGCTCGCGGTGATGCCGATTGATCGTTCGGCGTGGCGATGGACGGTGCCCGGACCGGCGGCGGACCTAGGGACACTTGGCCCGCTGGCGGCGCAGTCGCCCGACCTGGCCTCACCCCTCGCGACCATCTCGCGTCGGCTGACGTTCGCGGATACGGCCCCGGCCTATGCGCCGCTCGCGGCGGACACGCGGCATCGACTGGTGGATGCGGCCGGTCTGCTGCTCGCCCCGCCGGCGTGGTTGGCGGCGGCGGATCGGCCTGTCTTGCTCGCGCAGTTCGTGGACGCGTGCCGACGGCTCGCGGATGAGCCGCAAAGCGTCGAGCCGACGCAGCGACTCCGCCGGCTCGCTTTGCTCGGTCGGGTCGCGCAAGCGTTGAGCACGCAGCGGGGCCCGCTGGCGGTGCGGGCGCAGCAGGCCTTTGGGCGACTGGCGGCCCAGGGCCCCTCGGCGGATCCGGGTGCGCGCGGGGCTGAGCTCGGGCGGCTTGAGGCGATTGTCCGCGCGGCGGAATTGCTGCCCAGACGGGACGCTCTTCGCGATGAGCGTCGCGTGGTGAGGCAGTTCCGTCCGGCGCTTCGGACGATGCTGGATCTCGCGCGGCTGAGCGAGGGAGACCTGCTCGAGGTGTTGCCGGAAGCGATTGCCGCGGCGACGCCTGAGGAAGCGGTCAACGCGCCGCGGTTCATCGCGGCCGTCGCGGCGCACGCACGCAGGCTCGATGATCTCGCGTCCATCGTCGGGGCGAGCGACGCGATTATGGCTGCCCAGGCACCTCCTCCACCGCCCGCGCCCGCGAACGCTGATCCGGCGGCGCGGGAGGAGTACACCCTGCTGGCGAATCGCCTGCTCGCCTTCGCCAGAGCCGCGTACGACCTGGGACAGAAGAACGACGCGACCGTGCGAGACGAGTTCGACCGTGCGCTCGCGAAGGTGCGCTCGCTCGCGGATGACACGCGGGACTTTGTGCTCATGCCGGGCGAGGTGGGTCTTCGGGCCCGGGGTGAGGGAGACCCGATGGCGGCGGTGCTCGCTTCGCTCGACGCGGATCGAGCGGCGTGGCTCAAAGGTTGGGGATCGGCTGACAAACATCCGCTCGCGCTCGGTGAGCGATTGAGGCGGTTGCGCACGCTTCTGGTTCACGTCGGGGATGCCGACGAGGTCGCAGCCATCCTCGCCGAGGGGACCGCCAGCCCGGGAAACGCCTGGCCGGGATGGGAACTGAGCCGGCCGGCGCTTGGGACGCTCTCGAACGGGCTTGCCAAGGCCGTGGCGGACGCGCTCGATGCGCACGCTTCGGGCGCGTCCGATGCGGATGCAAGGCTTCGCGCGGTGGCGGATCGATTCGCGCCCGCGCTCCTCGCGGGGCGAATCTCGAGGCTTGCGGGACAATCGCCAGCGTTGCCTTTCTCCGCTGAGCTGACGGCGGGGCCCGCGCCGACGGGTGCGCCCATGGCGGATCGGCTGAGCGACCTCGCCCGCGTGTGCCGGGAGGCGCACGAGCTTTCGGCTCGGATGAAAGCGGGCGGCGCCGGGATCGAGTCGCTTCGGGCATCGGTATCGCGACTCGCCCGCGAGTGTCTGGAAGAGGCACCGGTGCCGATCATCCCTGCTGAGCCGCCCGCTGCTGCACCGTCGCGGTGAGCTCTCGTTGAACCCGCGCCAACACCTCGCCCCAATCGCCCGGGTCACGCTGCCGGAAGATTCTCATGGTGGGATACCAGGGCGAATCGTTGCGTCCGTCAAGCCAACGCCAATCGGGGACGAACCGGTTGAGCAACCAGACCGGTTTGCCGATCGCTCCGGTGAGGTGGGCGACGGAGGTATCGACGGCGAGTACGAGGTCGAGGTTTGCGACCACCGCCGCGGTCTCACCGAAGGTCGTGCACCGCGAGCCGAGGTCGTGGATGTTCCAGCCGGCTTCCTGCAGAGCGGGCAGATCGGAAAGTCCGCGGCCCTTTTGAAGGCTGAACCAGGAGACGCCGGGTGTCGTGGCCAGAGGGAGCAGCGAGGGCCCGGGTATGGAGCGGCCGGCATCTTCACGGTGCTCAGGATTTCCCGCCCATACGAGGCCCACGCGCAGGCCGCGCCCGGACGACCCTTCCTGCCCCTGAAGCCTCTCGATCTCCCGACGCCACAACGCGGTGGAAAGCATGTCCGCCGAGAGGTAGGGTCCGTCCGCGCCGACGGTCGCGACGTCGAATCCGAGTTCGTGCGGGAGGCTCATCATCGGGGCCCAGGCGTCGGCGCGGGGCAACGGCTCTCCAGCAATGACGACCTGATCCACGCCGGGCGCGGACCTGAGCAGTTCGGCCATCTCACGTCGTGCGTGAACGATGACGCGATCGCACAGGCGACGGAGCTGCTTCGCGAACCTGACGAACTGGATCGCGTCGCCGTGTCCTTGCTCGGAAACGAGGAGCACTCCATCGGTGGGCAAGGCCGAGGCTCGCGTCCATTGACGCACGCCGAACGAGTGAGCGATTGTCCGATTGGCGTCGTAGTTGAGGCGCTGCTCGTAGCAGGCCCAGCCCCGCTCGAACTGGCCGAGCCGGAGGAGCATGGTGCCCAATCGCACGCCATTGAGCGGCGTTTCCGAGGCGAGCGAGGCTGCGCTCTCGTAGGCGGCGAGCGCGTCCTTGAATCGACCGGCTCGCTCAAGCGCGTGCCCCGAGATGGCCGAGTAAAGGCCCACGGTAGCGGGGCTCTCGGGATCGATCGCGAGGGCTCGTCGGGCAGCGTCGAGCGCGCGGTCGTCCGCGTTCATCGCGAGACAAGCGATGGCGAGGTTACGCAGCGGCGTGGGGTCGGACGGTGCGAGCTCGGAAGCCTGTCGCAGCACATCGACGGCCTCGGCGTGCCGACCGAGTTCGGAAAGCGCGACACCCATGTTGACGTAGGCGGGGGCGAATCCCGGCAGGATCGAGGTGGCCTTGGCGAACGCGTCGATGGCCTCGGCACGACGATGATCGCCGAGAAGCGCAACGCCGAGGGCCGTCCACGCCACATGGTCGGTGGGACGGAGCTTTGTCGCGTGAGCCGCGGCGCGTGCGGCTTCACCGTGCTCGTGGAGATGTCCGAGGACATCCGCAAGGCCGAGATAAGCCTCGGGCATGTCCGGCGCGAGTGCGACCGCCCGCTCGAACGCGGCCCGCGACTCGGCATGCCGGGCGCAGGCTGCGAGAGCCGAGCCGAGGGCGGCGTGGGCGGCTGCGAGACTAGGCGCGGCGGCCAACGCGGCGGTCGCCGCCTCGATCGCCATTTGATGGTCCCCCAGATGAGTGCGAACCGAGGCAAGATTGCAGAGAGTGCCGGCCCGGTCCGCGCCCGAGGGCGAACGCATCGACAGCGAGGCCTCGAAGCAGGCGGCGGCTTCGGCGTCGCGTCCGAGACGAAGCAAGACGATCCCAAGGTTGTTGCGCACCTCGGGCGACGCATCGCCTAAGGCGATGCCTTGTTCGTACGCCGCGATGGCTTCGACCGAGCGGCCCGTGTCGCGCAGCGCGTTCCCCAGATTCGCGTGGTAATGCGGAACACATGGGGAACGGGCGATCGCCCGCTGCATGAGCTCGACAGCGTCGTCGGAACGTCCGGCGGCGTGCGCGACCATGCCGAGGAGATGGGTCGCGTCGGGATGCTCCGGATCGATCGCGAGCACCTGGCGGTAGATGGCCTCAGCCCGTGCCAAATCTCCGCCCCGATGGAACTGGACAGCCTGCTGCAACGCGTGATCCACCAATGCTCGGCCCATGGCCGGGAGGGTAGCGCGGAGGGGCGGCTGTTCGGATGAGGCCCCGGGGGAGCAACCCATGACCCACGAGGCTGTAAGATCCGGCGAGGAACGGCACAAGGCTCGTGTCGCTCGTCGTTTCTTGAGGAGATCCCCATGCTGACGCTCGCCTGCCTGCTCGCGGTTCACAGTTCGCTCTCCGCCCTCGTGCAACCCGCCGATGCGCCCAAGACGGATCCCATCGCGGCGGGGGCGGCGTGGGTGAAGGCGAACGCGGTGGCTTTCAAGACACCCGAAGCAGGAAACGGGTTTGACGATCTCAAGGGCCTTGACGCGATGATCGGGAACGCCCGGATTGTTTCACTCGGGGAGCCCACGCACGGGACACGCGAGGCGTTCCAGATGAAGCACCGACTGCTGGAGTATCTCGTCGAGACCAAAGGGTTCTCGATCTTCTCGATCGAGGCGAACATGCCCGAGTCGTACGCGCTCAACGAGTATGTCATTGACGGGAAAGGCGACCCGGCGAAGCTCATCGCGGGGATGTACTTCTGGACCTGGAACACGGAAGAAGTGCTGGCGATGGTCAAGTGGATGCGGGGGTGGAATGAGCGGAACCCCGCCAGCGGCGGCAAGCCCAGGCTTCAGTTCACAGGGTTCGATATGCAGACGCCGGATGTGGCATGGCGGATCGCCAACGGGTTCGCGACGAAGCATGCGCCGGACCTTGCGGCGTCGTACAACACGCTGCTGGCGGACGTGACCGCAGCGTCCGCGTTGCAAAGCCAAGGGTCCGCCATGACCGGCTGGACCACGATGACAGGCACGTTCCCCGCCGAGGCGGCTCGTGGAAAGAAGTTGAAGTTCTCGTGCTGGATACGCACTGAGAATGTCACGGGCTGGGCCGGCGCGTGGTGGCGGTGCGACACCCCCGCCGGGACGAACGGGTTTAACAACATGCAGGACAAGAACATCACCGGGACCACCGAATGGTCCCTGCACGAGTTCACGATCGACGTGCCAAAGGACACCCAGAACATCAACTTCGGGTTCATGCTCAACGCCGACGGCACCGCGTGGTTCGATGACATCGAGATCGAACTCGACGGAGTGAAGTATGAGAACGCGAAAGACTTTAGTTTTGATTTCGAGAACGACGCGGTGAGATACCTGAGCGGAGGGTCCAGGGAGTACGCCGTCAAGCGGACCGAGGAGAAGCCGCATGGCGGCAAGAAGTGCCTCGAGATCAGGAAGAAAGCCGACAACGAACTGCCGAAGGTCAAGCCGGTCGACGTGGCGGCACGAGCGGAGAAGCTGGTCAAGGACCTGGAATCCAGACGCGACGCCCTGGTCAAGGCGACTTCTGCCAAGGAGACGGATTGGGCGATCCAGAACGCACGGGTCGTGTCCCAAGCCGCGGCGATGTATGCGTCGGAGAATGGATTCAACGCCCGTGACGAATCGATGGCGGCCAACGTGCGGTGGATCCTGGGCCAGAACCCCGGGCAGAAAGTTGTGCTGTGGGCCCACAACGGGCACGTCAGCAAGGCGGGATACATGGGGATGAAGTCGATGGGGACGAACCTGAAGGAGACGCACGCAAAGGAAATGGTCGTCTTCGGGTTCGCCACCGGCAAGGGCATGTACACCGCGATGAGCGGGGAACGAGGAGGGCTCAGCCATGACTTTGAACTCGTCACGCCAGAGGCCGACAGCGTCGAGGGCGTCTTCATGGCCGCGGGCATCCCCAACGCGATCGTCGATGTGAGGCGTGCGAGCAAAGACGACCCGGCGACCGCGTGGGCCATGACGCAACGCTCGATGCGGAGCATCGGGGCGATGGGCATGCAGGTGCAGTTCTACCCGTGCGTGCCGGCGGAGATGTACGACGTCCTGGTCTGGCAGGAGTCGACGACCGCGTCTCGGACGCTGCCGTAATCTTGCTTACCGGTTGAGTTTCAGTTTCTCGAGCTGGTCACGAACATCGTTCTTGATCTCCTCCTTGGCGGAGGGGACGGGTGCCGATGCGGGCAGTGCCAGAGGCTTCTCGGGCGGAAAGTACGGGATCGCGCGGATGCCCTGGTCGCGGGCCTCTTTGATGAGCACCTGCATGTAACGGAACTCGCCCGCGACCATCTTGGCTGTGTGCTCTTCGAGGTTCTTGGTCCCCACAGCGAGGGCAGCCTCGAAACTCTCGAACGACGCCTCGTCGAACGTCTTCACGTCGTCGATCAATTTGCGAAGTTGCTTCGTCCGATCGAACTCCGCCTTCTTAGCCTTGCCGAGGAGAGTGGTCTCGAACCCGACCATGTTCTCACGCTTGGCATCGGCGAAAAACCCGATGTAGCAGTGGTTCGGCGTCACAAAGAGAAAGACGTCGATCCCGATCTTGCGGAGGGCCGACGCCAGGAGGACGCTCCCGTCGACGCAGTTGGCCTGCTTCATCTCGATGGATTCGTCGAGGAATCGGACGTGCTGACTGGGGATCGCGTCGGTGCGGGTGGAGATTCTGGTGATGTCGCTGTAGGTGATGCCCCGCTGTTGCAGGACGTTCCAGATGGCGTAGACCTGTTTGAAGACCTCGTCCTCGCTGCCGGCCTGATAGCCGACGAAGTTCTCGACGATCTTGGTCTCAAGCGCGTCGCGGAGGAGCAGATCGATCCACGGATGGTCCTCGTTCACATACGCCGCGAACATGAACGCGAGGTTGTGGATCGTGACAGTGTCGGTGCCCTCGTTCTTCTCCACGTGGAGGAAGGGGCAGTCGTTGACGGTGTGGATGGTGCAGACCTTGACCTGTTCCTCTTCTTCAGCGTCGCCGAGCTTGACCTTGAAGACCACGTTGGTGGGGATCGCCTGACGAACCTTGGCGAGGTCCTTGTACTTCCACTTGATCGTCGGGGCGATGCCATAGAACTCGCCCTCTTTTTCCAAGACGCCCTTGTAGGTGCTGGGCTCCATGATGTCGTCGCACGAGATAGTGACACGCACGGGCGTGTTATCAGCGGGTGCTTTGAGAGTGATGAAGAGCCAGCCCTCGGGGTCGCCAAGCGTCCGGGCCTCCACCGCCTTGTCGTGCTCGAGCTCGTCGTCCGTCTTGAGATTCGGGTCCTCCGGCGTCGACTTGGCGGTGGCCATCGCGATCACCATCGACGGGAAAATCTGCCCAGCGGGATCGACGCGGGGGGTCCATGTCGGGTCGACGTGGGGGGCGAAGCACGAGGCTACGAGAGCGAACGCGGGGAGCAGGGACAGCATCAACACTCTCCTCACAGATGGGAAGGCGATTGAGATCTCAACGCGGACTCGTTATCGAACAATTCGAAGACTCAACCCCTCGGCCCCGCCGCGCGCACCGCGTCGGGCAGGTCGAACGTCGCGTCGTTGTCGCGGAAACCTTTGGCGAGTTTCTTGGCAGCGATGTCGTACGCAGCCCCGTCCTTCCATGTGTTCCGCGGGTTGAGGACCTCGCTCGGGACGCCCGGCACGCTCTGCGGGATGTGCAGGCCGAAGATCGGGTCGGTGGTCGTCGGGATGCTCTTGAGCGAGCCGTTGAGCATGGCGGTGACCATCGCGCGGGTGTAGGCGAGCTTGAACCGCGAGCCCGTGCCGTAAGGGCCGCCGGTCCAGCCGGTGTTGAGGAGCCACACGCTGCACCCGTGCTCGCGGATACGGCTGGCGAGCATCTCCGCGTAGACCTTGGGCGGCCGCGGCAGGAACGGAGCGCCAAAGCACGCTGAGAAGTTCGGCTGAGGCTCGGTCACGCCCGCTTCGGTCCCGGCGAGCTTGCTGGTGTACCCGTTGACAAAGTAGTACATCGCCTGCTCAGGGGTCAGTTTGCTAACCGGAGGCAGTACGCCGTACGCGTCCGCGGTGAGAAACACGACGTTCTTGGGGTGCCCGCAGACGCTGGGGATCGTCGCGTTGTCGATGAAGTCGACAGGATACGTGACGCGGCTGTTCTCCGCGATTTTCGACGAGTCGTAATCGGGAACGCGCGTCACATCGTCGATCAGGACGTTCTCGAGCACGCTGCCGAACCGAATCGCGTTCCAGATCTCAGGCTCGCCCGCCTTCGAGAGTTTGATGCACTTGGCATAGCAACCGCCCTCGAAGTTGAAGACGCCGGTGCCGGACCAGCCGTGCTCGTCGTCGCCGACGAGGGCGCGGTGGGGATCGGCCGACAGCGTGGTCTTGCCGGTGCCCGAGAGGCCGAAGAACAGGGCCGCGTTGGACCCGTCCTTGTCGGTGTTGCTCGAGCAGTGCATCGGAAAAACGCCCACGTCGGGGAGGTCGTAATTCAGGGCGTAGAAGATGCTCTTCTTCATCTCGCCGGCGTACTCGGTGCCGAGGATGACCACCGTCTTCTTCTCAAGGCTCTGCAACACCGCGACGGGGCCGGTCACGCCCAAGGCCTTCTGCTCATCGGGGGTCAGGCGGCGACGGCCGGCGTTCAGGATGGTCCAGTTTTTCTTGAAATCCGTCGCGCCCGCCGCTGAGCGGCTGCCGAGTTTGATGAACAGCGTGCTCGCGAACAACGCGTGCCAGGCCTGCTCCGCGATGACCTCAACATGGACGCGATGCTTGGCGTCGGCGCCGGCGTACCCGCGAAACCCGAAGAGGTGCGGACGGTTGTTCAGGTGGTCGACCGCGATGCCCAGGGCTTTGTCGAACGCTTCGGGCTTGACCGGCTGATTGACCTTGCCCCACCAGATGTTCCCGTGAATGGCGGAGCCGTCTTCGAGATACTTGTCCTTGGGGCTCCGCCCTGTGCGGTCGCCGGTGAGGCAGACGAGGGCGCCATTGGAGGCGAGTCGCCCTTCGCCGTTGGAGACCGCCCGCTCGATGAGTTCCGGGCTTGAAAGGTTGACGTGGAACCGGTGTGCAGCGAGGTTGAGCCGGTCGAGGTGATTTGACATGCGGATAGGGCTCCGGAGGTTGTGGAACCCCAAGCCTAGCCGAAAGTCTGGCCGGAAACCAGCGGAACGTTCCAACCGGGTGCGCACAACCGGTGGGCCCACCGGGAGCGGTGGAAAGGGGCGGCGATGCACCCGAAGAAAGAGCCACCTCAGGGATTTGAACCCTGGACCTATGCTTTACGAAAGCATCGCTCTACCACTGAGCTAAGGTGGCCAATGGCGGGCCAAACCCGTCAAGGGTGGAAGTATCGGCATGCCGGAGGCTGATTTCCACTCGCACGCCCCGAGGGGTCGATCTTCCTCGGGAAGTGTTAGGGCCATTCGTCAAGACATGCCCTTACGGCTTGATCGACCCGATCCAGCCTCGCTCCTTGTGTTTCTCCCCCACCGTTTCCGTCGGCAGCACGACCGCCCGGCCTGAATCGGTGGCGATCGTCATCCGGGCGCCCGCCGACCGCAACTGGGCCAACTGACGCGTCCCGATCTTGACCCTGAGCGTCACCGCTTCGTCGGTGTAGTCGCGTTCGAGCACCTCGCCGCGGTTCTCGATGATGTGGATCGTGCGGCTGTCCGCAAGCGGAATCGTGATCCGCATCTCCTCGACGTTGCCCTGGGCGGCGCCCATCGCCATCTCGAGCAGTTTCGCGTGACCCGCAGCGAACGCGGAGGGCTTGCTCGGGGTTGCCAGATCCCTGGCGCTGATCACGATCGCGTCCGGCACCCGCTGCTGCCAGATCAGGATCTCGCTGTTGTCCGGCAGGCGGTCGGCCTTGTTGAGCAGCAGCACGCGCGGCGGGGGCGTGTACCGCTGATTCAGTTTGTCTTCGCGCTCCTGCACGTCCTTGATCAGATCGTCGAGCGTCGAGGTCACCGTGTTGTACTGCAACTCCGCCGCCGGATCGGACACGTCGAGCACGATGAGCAGCAGGTCGGCGTGCGTGGCTTCCTCGAGCGTCGCCCGGAACGCCGCGATCAGGTTCGTCGGCAGATCGCGGACGAACCCGACCGTGTCGGAGATCATCACGCCCAACCCCCCGCCCAGGTCCCACTGACGCGTGCGGGTCATGAGCGTGGCGAAGAGGCGGTCGTCGGCGTACGCGCCGCCCGATGTGAGAGCGTTGAAAAGCGTGCTTTTCCCGGCGTTCGTGTACCCCACGATCCCGATGGTCGTGTGCTCGAGCTTGCGGTTCTGCACCTCGCGTCGCTTGCGCTCCTGAACGACGCCGATCTCCCGCTGCAGATCGTTCTTGCGGGACTGAACGAGCCGTCGATCGATTTCCAACTGCTGCTCGCCCGGCCCACGGGTGCCCACACCACCGGAGATGCGTTCCAAGTGCGACCACATCGCCTTGAGGCGCGGGTAGGTGTATTCGAGCTGGGCCAGTTCGATCTGGAGTTTGGCCTCGGCGGAGGTCGCACGCGACGCGAAGATGTCGAGAATGAGCTCGGAGCGGTCGAGAACCTTGCGGCTGGTCGCCTTCTCGATGTTCCCGATCTGCTTGGGGCTCAGGCTTTGGTCGAAGATGATGGTCGTCGCCCCGACCTGGGCGCAAAAATTCTTGAGTTCTTCGAGCTTGCCCGGGCCCATGAATGTCGAAGCCACGGGCCTGGGCAGATTCTGGGCGAGCTCGCCCGCGACGGTGCATCCGGCCTGCTCGGCCAGGGCGCGGAGTTCGCCGAAAGGATCACGTCGGTCGAAGTTTGAGTCGGGAAGACGAACTGCCGCGAGGACCACGCGTTCGGATTGGACTTTGAGTTCAGAGCGTTCTTGTTGGACTGGCATAGAGGTTGATCCCGGACAAAGAGCCCGGGTCCTGAAGAGTGTTGGTTGGACAGGGGGAGCCCACCGCGGGTGCGGGGGCCACAGCGGCAAACGGGGTTGGCATCAGGCACGCACTCGACGGATCGGTGCAGTTGGGCCTGGAATCAACGGTGAGCAATCAGAATCATGGTGCCAGAGTCTAGGAGGCCCCCGCGCTCAGCGGGAATCCGGCTGCCGCGATCCTTTCATGACCCGAACAGGATCGGTGTTGGCGATCGCGGTGCTCCGGCCTAGAATCCCGTCCAACCCTCGGGTTGAGATGGTGGCCATAGCTCAGTTGGTAGAGCACCGGGTTGTGATCCTGGTGGTCGCGGGTTCGAGTCCCGTTGGTCACCCTTCGTTTTCTGACAAGCCGCGGGCCCGCACTGGTGTTCAGGCGCGGGCCTTGGCGCAGGCGGCTTGCAACGCCCGCACGGCTTGGACCGATTCCTGCATGCTCTTGGTCGCTGTCAGAACCGCCGAAGCGTTCTGCGCGAGTTTGCTGATTGATTCATACCCGTAGTTCGACGCGCTCCCGACGATTTGCAGGACGATCCCCCGTGTTGCCTCGGCGTCGGACCCCTCGGCGCACTTCCCCAGTTTGGCCGCGAAGTCTCTGAGTTGCTCCACGTAACCCTCGACAAGCCCGCGGTTGGGATGGTCAGAGGGGAGGCTGCTCCCCGACTGACGCCCGCTCGAGTCCGCTGTCATGAACTCCGCCACCGCTCGCAGGAGGATCTCCTGCCTGAACGGCTTGGCGAGGAACGCGCCGATCCGCAGGTCGGTCAGGTTCATGCGTTTCACCGAGGTCGTGTCCGCGGTCACCGCGATCACCGGAGTCTCGTACCCCGCCTCTCGGATCGTGCCGACAAACCCACCGTCTTTCGTCCCGGGGATGCCGAAATCCGCGATCACGAGATCGCACCCCTCCTCGATCATCTTGAGACCCTCCGCAGCGGACGCGGCGGTCCGCAAGCGGAGGCTTGAGCCTCGGAGATAGTGCGTGACGAGTTTGCGTTCCGACGCGGACTCATCCACATACACCACCGTGCCCTTGAGTTGCTCGGGGTCGACCTTCTCGATCGAGAAGTTCCCGGCGAAGGGGTCGACCGAAACGTACTCGCGGGCCTGGACCTTCTGGGCGAACTTGATCCCGATCTCGTGCACGACACCCTTCAGATGCGTGCATCGGACGACCGAACCCTCGATACTCAGCGGCTCTTTGTCCGGATGGGTCAACAGCACCACCGCGCGGGTCCCGATATGCGTGTACGCGCTGTGCAACACGCTCATCCCGCCGCACGAGATGTTCCGGCACGCCATTTTCAGCGGGATGGGATTGCCGCCCCCGGGCTGATGCAGCGTCACGAGAATCGATTCACGCCTGAAGCCCCAGCGCACGAACTCGCGGGCGGCGTTGGGCCCTTTCCCGCTTCCCTTGTCGACCTGGTCAAGCAGTTGCGTGAGAGCGTCCTGCTTGAGCCCGACGGTGTTCGGACGGGTCTCGACCGCGGTAGGTTTGCGGGTTGGTGTTGCCATGGGCATTCCTTCAGAGTCGAGGTAGTGGATACCTCGTCTGCTGATCATCGGAAGCCCCCGGTTCCTGCATTGACCGACGCACCCACAAACGTGGTATTTGTCGCACGAACACGCGGGGTGTGCCGGATGCGCCAGCGCGGCGTACGACAGGGCAGCGACAATCCCGTCGGTCCGAGAAGCCGCAACCGCATGCCAGCGTCACACGTCCAGAATCAGACGTCCAGAATCAGACGTCTAGGTTTTTCACTTCCTGAGCATGGTCCTCGATGAACCGTCGCCGCGGCTCGACCTGCTCGCCCATCAGCGTGCTGAATATCGCGTCGGCCTCGTGGGCGATCTCCGGGCTCACACGCAGCAGCGTCCGCCGCTCGGGATCCATCGTGGTCTCCCAAAGCTCCGAAGCGTCCATCTCGCCAAGACCCTTGAACCGCTTGACCTCGGAAAGCCCCCGCATGCCGATTTTCTGCAGCATCCCCAGGATCGCGGGAATGTTGGCCGCCTCGATGATCTTGCCCGCGGGAAGAGCATCAGGATCGGTCTTCGCAGGGGCGTCCTCGCTCTCCTCGGACTCGACCTTCTCGATCTTTTCAGGAGCCGCTTGCTCGGTCATCCACGCGTACTTGGCGGGCATGCGCTCGCCGCTGGGAGCCTCTTCCTGCACCAAGCCGTAGTCGTTGATGTTCAGATGCATCGTCGCGAGCTCGGCACAAAGCCGGTCGAGTTCGCGGTTCTCGTGCAGCTCGCGAACCGAGGCCGCCTTGGCGGGATCGATGGGCGTGGCCTCGGCCCCGCCGGCCTGACCGTTGGTCTGGCTGCTCGCGGGCGCGTTACCCGTGCTGGCAACGCCGCTCTCCACGATCTGAAGCCCAAGACGGGCGATCGCCGCCAGCGCATCCGACTCGGACCACGCGTACTGATGACCCGAACGCCACGAGACCTTGTGCGTGGGCAAACGCCCCTTGGAAGCCGGGTCCTTGGCCCGCTCGGCGAGCAGATCGACGAATCGAGCCCCGCGACGTTCAGCGACAACCACAAGCTCGTGCAGGCGGCGAAGCAGAAAAATCGCGCGTTTGAGCGTGTCGCCCTCGAGCCTTGCCGCCTCCGCGATGGTCGTCGCGCCGCTCGCATCAACCTTTCGCACCACGAGGCTGGCCCCTTCAAGACCCAGACCCACGAGGGATTCTTCGAGGACCTTCTCGTTAAGCACGTACCACCACTTGGCACGCTTCCCGCCGCCTCGACTGACCTTGAACAGCGGGGGCTGGGCGATGAAGATGTGCCCTCGCTCGATGAGCGGGCGCATCTGCCGATAGAAGAACGTGAGCAACAACGTGCGGATGTGACTCCCGTCCACGTCGGCGTCGGTCATGATGATGATCTTGCCGTAGCGCAACTTCGTCAGGTCGATCTCGCTCCCGATCCCCACGCGAAGCGCCGAGATCAGCGTCTTGATCTCCTCGAACGCCAGCATCTTGTCGATGCGGGCCTTCTCGACGTTGAGGATCTTGCCTTTGAGCGGAAGGATGGCCTGCGTTTCAACGTCACGCCCCTGCGTCGCCGAACCACCCGCCGAGTCGCCTTCGACCAGATAAATCTCCGACCGCTCGATATCGCGGGTCTTGCAATCGCGCAGTTTGTGCGGCATGCCCCCGCCGTCAAGAGAACTCTTCCGGCGAGTCAGTTCGCGTGCCTTACGAGCAGCCTCGCGCGCCTGGGCCGCGACAATGCCCCGAAGGCAGAGTTTCTTCGCCTCGGCCGGATGCTCTTCGAGCCACGTGTCAAGCACTTCGCCCACAGCCGTGGACACGAAGCCCTCGACCTCTGGGTTGAGCAGGCGTTCTTTGGGCTGATTGTTGAAAGTCGGGTTGGGCAGTTTGATCGAGACGATCGCGATCATCCCCTCGCGCAAGTCTTCACCCGTGGGCACCGGATCCTTGTCGCGAATGATCCCAGCCTTGCGGGCATACCCGTTGAGCACACGCGTCAGAGCGACCTTGAACCCCTGGGCGTGGGTCCCGCCGTCCTTGTTGTGGATGTTGTTGGCGAAGGAGAGGACCTGCTCGCTGTACCCGTCGTGGTACTGCAACGCGACCTCGCAGACCAGATGGTTGGCGGTATCCTCGCGCCGGACGTAGATCGCGGGGGAGACAACGCTCTTGCCGGTGACGAGGTGCCCGACGTACTCGACAAGCCCGTTCGTGGCCTTGAACGACTCGCCGCGGGTCTTGCCGTCGCTCCCGACGCGTTCGTCCGCGAAGCGGATCGTGACGCCCGGGTTGAGGTACGCCAGCTCGCGAAGTCGATTGGCGAGAGTGGCGTAGTCGAACGTGGTGTCGGGGAAAATCGTGGGGTCGGGGCGGAAGGTCACTGTCGTGCCCGACTTGCGCTGGCTCCCCGGTGGGACTTTGCCGACAACGTGGAGCCCCTTGGTGACGCGCCCGCGCTCAAACTCGATCGCCTGAAGCTGCCCGTCGCGCTGGACCTCGCAGTGGAGGTACTCGGAGAGCGCATTCACGCAAGATACGCCCACGCCGTGAAGACCGCCGGACACTTTGTACGCGGACCCTTCTTGGCCGAACTTGCCACCCGCGTGGAGCTTGATCAGGACGATCTCGATCGCGGGCCGACCGTTCAGGGTCGGGTCCTCGTGCTTCATCGGCCCTGTCGGAATACCGCGGCCGTCGTCAGCCACACTGCACGACCCGTCGGGATGGATCGTGACCTGGACGAACGACGCGTGACCGGCCATCGCCTCGTCGATGGAGTTATCCACGACTTCGTACACGAGGTGGTGCAGCGCGTTGAGCCCGGTGCCCCCGATGTACATCCCCGGACGCTTGCGAACCGCCTCGAGCCCTTCGAGGACCTGGATCTGATCCGCGCCGTAGTTGCCGTTCGTCTTGCCGACCGCGCTGCCGCCCGCGGAGGCATCGATCACTTCTTCCGCTTCGTCAATCGGGGCTGCGGGCGCCGCCTGAGACTGCACTTGAACCGGCTTGTTGGCCATCCCGCCACCCAATCCCGAAAGGGGGCTTGGGGTCGGAGCAGCGGACGTCGAAGAGGAAAGAGGAGTCGTCATGGATACTCGGTGGTTGGTCCGTCAAACCCCCTGGGAGTGACCCGTGGGAGGGGGGCTTTTTGAGCACCGGAATCATAGCACGGATCAAGAGGGTCTGCACGACTGAGCACGGTGAAAAGCCGCCTGAAAACAAGCCGAATCTGGCTGTTTTATGGCGTTGCCGCCCGGGCCCGCTCCAAACCCATTCTTTCGAATCCTCGGCCCGCCCGACCCGACCTCTCGCACCCGTCCGCGGGCGCGAATCCAAACGCCCCAACGGATCTCTCGCCCGCGGTCCGCGTACAACACCGGGCCATGACTCCGCAGCCCACCACGCACACGACATCACGCCGAGCGACCCTGCGGGCGCTCGCCGCCCTGACCCTCGCAGCGTCATGGCTCGCGGCAGGATGCGGTTCGTCCACGCCTGACACGTCGCTGTCGGGCGGACCTTCGGACATCGTGGGTGCCCGTGTTCGCCTCATGATGGTCTCGGAGCCGACAGGCGAACGCGGGACCCTCGCAAATCGCCTCGGCTCCCTCCTTGCGGGAGCCGCCGCCCGTACTCAGAACGCGACCGCCTCTCCCGCGTGGGCTGCCACACGCGACAGGCTCCAAAGAGCGGGCCTGCGGGCGGTCATCGTGCCTCGGGCCGACCTTGCCGCGATCGAAGCAGCCCTCGACGCCCGGCCCGCGGGCTCCGAATTGACGCTCGCCCAGTCCTCGCGTTGGACGCCCATCGCCATGGGATCCCCGCTCCCCGACCCGGGCGTGGTCCGTGTGCACGACGGACTGCTCACCCTCGACGGCGGGCGACTCCGGCTCCTGCTCCGTTGCTATGCCGCTCCGTGGGGCGAATCGCCCGACGGCACGGTGCCCGCAGCACTCCGAGTTGATCTCGTCCCCCAGCACGAAACCGAGAATCGCCCCAAGTCCGAGTTCGCCGCCGTGCTCGAAGCACCGCGCGTCCGCACGATCGAGGACGCCGGACAGATTCTGACCAGCCTCGCCTTCGAATCACTGGTCGGTCCAGGCGACGTCCTGCTCATCGTGCCCGAAGCGCCCAATGCCGTGTGGCGAGGCTCGCCCTCGGACCTCGATGTGGAAAGCCCGGGCGCAAACGCGAGCGAGACACCGGCCGAGCCTGTCGGCGACCCCGGCCCTCTCGCGCTCGACAAGCCTGCCCCTCCCCTCCCGCCCGAGCGGATCGAGTTCGGCGCGGGCCCCAAACCACCGCGTCCGAAAACCGTCGGCGAGTGGATCCTGACCGACGCTTCGGACCTCTCGGACGCGACCCGCCGCCTGATCGTGGTGATCGACCCGATTCTCCCGGCCGAGTTTCGGCTTCTCACCCCGTTGCGCTGAACTCCGCCGATGATGACGCAAGGCGGTGCCGATCTAACGCTGTGCTTCGAGTGCCCGTCTCACTTTCGACCCCCGGCATGGTCCTGGCCGCGCCGCTTCCCCACCCGCGTCGCCCGGGGACGTTCCTGCTGCGCGCGGGCTTTGAGATCGAGCACGCCACGATCGCCCGACTCGAAGAACTCGGGGTCAAGCACCTCTGGATCAAGTACCCGGGCCTCGAGGACCTCGCCCGTTTCGCTGATCCCAAGGTCACGCGTGCAGCCTCCAACCTCGCCCGAACGCTCGATCTCGCGACCGACTCGATCGTGCAGGACCGCCACGCACGCCTCGACTACACGTCGTTCCGTGACGCTGTCACCTCCATGCTCGGAGCCCTTGCCGGTAACGCCGCCGCTGCGTTTCTCCTGGACGAACTGGGCCCTGGGACCTACGAAGCAAGGCACGCCGCCAACGTCTGCATGACCAGCGTGCTACTGGGGCTCCGACTCGCCCCCTACGTCATCCGCGAACGCTCCCGCCTCCATCCGACCAAGGCCCGCGAGCTCACCGAACTGGGCGTGGGGGCGATGCTCCACGATATCGGCATGCTCCAACTGCCCCGCGAGGTACGCGACCGATTCGCCAGAGACGGCGATGAGAGCGACCCCGAGTTCCGTCAGCACACCGCTCTAGGATTCGAAATCGTCAAGGACTGGGTCAGCCCCGCGTCCGCATCGATCGTCCTCAACCACCACCAACGCTTCGACGGCACGGGGTTCCCGGCTCGCAGAACCCTCGGCGGCGAACTACCCCCGCCGATCGGGCGTCAGATCCACATCTTCCACCGCATCGTCGCTGGCGCAGACCTGCTGGACCGCCTCCGCTATCCGCCCAGCGGAGAGAGGGATGAGCACATCCCCACCGTGAGGGCTCTTGCCGCACTGCTCAAAGCACCGCTCCGCGAGCGGCTTGACCCCATCGTTCTCACCGCCATCTTCCACTGCGTACCCGCGTTCACTCCAGGCTCGATCGTGACCCTCAGCGACGGCGGACTGGCCGCGGTCACCGATTGGCACCCGCTCGATCCGTGCCGCCCGAGCGTGCAACGGCTCCCGAACCTCGATCCCTCAGCCGAGGAAGGTGAACGCATCGACCTGCGGACATCCTCCACCGTCTCGATCGCGCAGGCCGGCGGAGTCGACGTGCGCGGAGACATCTTCGTCCCGCAGACCAATGATGAATTCAGCCTGAGCAAACTGCTTAAACGCCTCGACAACCGGGCGGATGACCTGGCGGCGTGAACGTCAGCTCAAAGCCCGTTCAAGATCCGCGATCTGGTCCTGAACATCCTCGATCCCCACCGACAGGCGGATCAACCCGTCGTCGATGCCCAGGATCTTGCGAGCTTCAGCGGGGATGCTCGCGTGCGTCATGATGGCCGGGTGCTCGATCAGGCTCTCAACGCCTCCCAGACTCTCAGCAAGGCTGAAGAGGTGAACGAGTTCGAGCACGCGTCGTGACGCGGGCAGCCCGCCCTTGACCACCGCGGAAATCATGCCGCCGAAACCGTGTGGCATCTGCTTCTTCGCCAAAGCATGCTGCGGATGACTCTCAAGCCCGGGATAGATCACCTTCTCGATCTTCGGGTGTTTCTCGAGCCAGCGGGCGATGGCCATCGCGTTCTCGCAGTGCCGCTGAACGCGGACCTGCAGCGTCTTGGTCGACCGCAGCATCAGGAAGCAGTCCATCGCCGCCGGCACCGCCCCCACCGCGTTCTGCACGTAGCGAAGGCGCGTCGCCAAAGCCTCGTCGCTCGTCATCAACGCCCCGGCCACGAGGTCGCTGTGCCCGCCGATGTACTTGGTGCACGAGTGCATCACCACGTCCGCGCCCATGGCGATGGGGTTCTGCAAGGCTGGCGAGGCGAAGGTGTTGTCGACGACCATGATCGCCCGGGCCAGGGGCGTCTCGCCCGCGTAGGCCCCCGGGTTGGTGATCGGCTTGGTCTTGGCTGAGCCGCCGAGCTTGTCGACCGTCGCCCGCACCGCGGCGATGTCGATCACCTTCAGCATCGGGTTGCTGGGGGTCTCAAACCAGACGAGTTTGGTCGTGGGCGTCCAGGCAGCCTCGATCGTGCCCGCTTTGGTCATATCAACGCGGGTGGTCTTCAGCCCCAGGTGCTTAAAGACCTTGTCGAGCTGGCGGAACGTCCCGCCATAGACGTCGTCGGAGAGGACGACATGGTCCCCCGCCCGCAGTTGGTGCAGAACGCAGTCCATCGCGGCCAAGCCCGAGGAGAACGTCATCGCGTGCCCCGCCCCCTCCAGCGAGGCCAGATTGGCCTCCAGAGCCGTCCGCGTGGGGTTCTTCGACCGGGCGTAGTCGTAGTCGTCCTTGACCACACCCGGCGAACTCTGGACGTAGGTCGAGGTCATGTACACCGGCGTCATGATCGCCCCGGTCGTCGGGTCGGGCGACTGGCCAGCGTGGATGCATCGGGTGGCGAAACGGGCGGGGTCGTGCATGGGGCCTCCTTGAGACGCCATGATACGCGACAGCCGCCGATGACTACCGCCCTCTCTTGCCCATGTAGTCGATCACGTCGATCTTCCCGATCACGCCCACGATCTTCTCCGCGTCCACCACGATCGCGACCTGGTCGGTCTCGAAGATGCGGAACAGCTCCTCAACCCTCGCCTTGGGATAAATCAGCCCGCCGATGGGCTGGGCGATCGCGGACACCGGCGTTTCGTTCGTCACGGCCCCGCTCTGCAAGCCCCGCAGCACGTCCAACTCGTGGACCATCTTGGCCGGGCGCTTGTGGGCGTCCAGCACGGGGATCTGCGACACGCCCGCTTTGCGCATCATCTCGACGACGGCCCCGAGCTTGTCGGTCTCGTTGGCCGTCATGACGTTCTGCTGCGGGCGGCCCTTCAAGATGTCCTCGACCGTGCCCAGGTCGTGGTCCGAACCGAGGAACCCGTAATCCTTCATCCACTGGTCGTTGAGGAACTTGGTCGTATACCGCGTGGCGGAGTCGCACAGGACGGTGACGACGGTCTTGCCGGGGCCGATTTCCTTGGCGATCTGGCAGGCGATGTGGACGTTGGACCCGGACGAGCCGCCGCAGAAAAGCCCCTCCTCGCGGACGAGGCGGCGGGCCATGAGGAACGACTCCTTGTCGTTGACCTGCCGGAATTCATCGACGACGGAATAGTCCATCGCCTCACACAAAATGTCCTCGCCGATCCCCTCAACCTTGTAGACGTGCGGCGTGGGCATGGTCTTGGTGTAGTAATAGTGATAGTGGACCGACCCGATCGGGTCGACGCCGACAACCTTGACCGGGTGCTTGCCCTTCTTGAGGAATCGCCCGACGCCCGAGACCGTGCCGCCCGTGCCCGAGCCGGCGACGAAGACATCCATCTTGCCCTCGGTCTGCTTCCAGATCTCAGCCCCTGTGGACATCTCGTGGGCATCGATGTTCAAGGGGTTGTGGTACTGGTTGACGTAGAACCCCTTCTGCTCGCGGGCGATGCGCTTGGCGGTCTCAACGTAGTGCTGCGGGCTATCGCCGGGCACGTCCGTCGGCGTGATCACGACCTCAGCCCCGAAGGCCTTGAGCATGTTGACCTTCTCAAGGCTCATCTTGTCGGGCATCGTGAAGACGCACTTGTACCCCTTCACCGCCGCCCACATCGCCACGCCCTGCCCGGTGTTGCCGGAGGTGTTCTCGACGATGACCATGCCGGGCTTGATGAGCCCCTTCTTCTCGGACTCGTTCAAGATGTGCACCGCCATCCGGTCCTTGATGGACCCGGTGGGGTTCATGTACTCGCACTTGACCAGCACGGTCGCCGAGTTGGCCGGGACGACCTTGTTCAGTTTGACCAGCGGCGTGTTTCCGACCGCATCCAGAACCGAGTGAACATGACCCACGGGAAGCTCCTAAACACCTGATGTAAATACCTGAGAGGTGAACGTGCAGTTTACGCCGAATCCTGCTCGCCCGACGCGTCGGGGGCCGAGGGATACATCGGGCGGGAATGCCACCCGAATCCGACTCCAAAGTCATGATTCGGCGTTCCCGGACGTCGAGGGTGATGCCTTCCCGACACGCCCGAAAGCTGCCAATTCCGGCGGAATTGGCGCCGAGGGCGCACCCGTTGCCAGCGGGCCGGCGAACGTGCCGGATCGGGGACCGGGATGCGGTTTGTGCGCATGTCCGTCGATGGTGAGGGGATGCCGACCACGAAAAACGTCCTCAGGCTGGGTGAACTCTTGACCGCACGCGGAGCCCTCACCCATGAGCAGGTGGAAGAGATCCTGGCGACCCAAAGGCGCCGGGGTCGCCCGTTCGGTGATCTGGCCGAACGGATGTTCGGCGTGCGCCCCGAGGTGGTCGAGGACGCCTGGGCTGAGCAGTACGCCCAGATGGCCGACCGGGTCGACGCCGGCCGCCTCAGGCCCGACGCCGACGCCCTGGGTCTGATCGAAGGGGCCCAGGCCCGAGAGTTCGGCCTCCTGCCGGTGGAGATCAACGGCGACGAGGTCATGCTCTGCACGACGCCCGACAACCTTGCCCGTGCGCTCAGATTCGTGGGTTGGCGGATCGGAAAGCCCGCCTACTTCGTCCTCGCCGAGGAATCCGCGCTCGAACGGGCGATCCAGAGGCATTACGCGGCATAGCCCCTACCATTCGGCGTGCCCCGTACCAAGACATCCACCAAAACCCCCGCCAAATCCCCCAAAAAGACCGCTTCAAAGCGGGGCTCCAAGCCCTCGCCCCCCACGAAGCCCAAACGCGCCGCGGGCCAACAGATCCGCCCGGTCGAGACCGTCGCGTTTGTAAGCCTGGGGTGCCCCAAAAACCTCGTCGACTCCGAGAAGATGCTCGGCAGTCTGGCCGAGTCCGGGATCGTGCCAGTGTCGATCAACCCCGAGGGGGGCGACTTCGGCGGGGCCGACGCGGTGGTCGTCAACACCTGCGGGTTCCTCGAAGCCTCGAAGGACGAGAGTCTGGGTGTCATCAAGGACGCCATCGCCGCCAAGGAACGCGGCGAGGTCCGCCGGGTCGTCGTCGCGGGGTGTCTGGTCCAGCGGCACCGGGCCAAGATGCTCGAATGGGCCCCGGGGATCGACGCGATGGTCGGCGTTTTTGACCGCGACAAGATCGTCGAGGCTGTGCGCCCGCCGACGGGCAAACGCGAGCAGGTCGCTCAGAGCGGCACCAAAGCCCCCGCCGACCAGCCCAAGTACTGGATCGCCGGCAACGCCCTCACCGCTGCGAAGGATCGCGGGCTCAAGACCGTCGGCCTGACCGTGCAGGGCAAGGACGGCAAGGGGATCGGCTATTTCGAGGACGACTCGGCCCGCCTGCGCCTCACGCCACGGCACTACGCGTACCTGCGCATCAGCGAAGGGTGCAACCAGAACTGCGCCTTCTGCACGATCCCCAGCATCCGCGGGAAGATGCGGAGCAAAGCGACCGACCGGATCTGTGCCGAGTGCCGCGAACTGATCAACGACGGGGCCCACGAACTGCTCCTCATCGGCCAGGACACCACGAGTTATGGCGACGACATCGGCATGGGGCTCAAGTCCCCCGCTGCGAAAAAAACGGTCGACTTCGCCGCGCTCGGCGGCCTTCCCGCGCTGCTCAAGTCCCTCTCCGACACGATGACCGAGGCGGGCAGCTCCGGCTGGCTCCGGCTCATGTACGCCTACCCGACGAATTTCTCCGACCCGATCATCGACGCCTTCGCCGAGCTCGTCCACCAGAAAAACCCGCACCTCCTGCCCTACCTCGACATCCCGCTCCAGCACGCTTCGGACCGCGTCCTGTCGCTCATGCGGCGGCATGTCACACGCGCCCAGCAAGGCGGCGTGATCCATAAACTCCGCGAGCGCATGCCCAACTTCGCCGTGCGGACCACGTTCATCTCCGGATTCCCCGGAGAGACCGAGGCCGACCACAAGCAACTGCTCGACTTCGTCGAAGAGATGAAGTTTGAAGCCGTGGGCGTGTTCGAGTACAGCCACGAGGATGGCACCGTCGCCGGGACCATGGAAGAGGACAAGAAACTCGCCGTTCCCGCCGATGTCAAGGCCAGGCGCCGCGGCGAGGTCATGGAACTGCAGCAGAAGATCGCTTTCGCACGTCAGGCTCAGCGAGCGGCGAAGTTCGACGAAAAGAACCCTGAGAAGACCGGTGAGCGTCTCGATGTCATCATCGACACTTCCCTTCGCTCATCGGGAAAGGCGACCACCGGCGTCGGCGGCGGCGGCAAGCTCTACCAGGGCCGCACCACGTTCCAAGCACCGCAGATCGACAGTGTCACGTACGTGCAGAGCCACGACAAGATCGCCCCGGGCGAGGTCGTCCGGTGCGTCATCGTCGGGCACGACGGGTACGACCTGATCGCCAAGCCCGTGACCGAGATCGAACGGCGCGTCGGGCTCAAAGTGCTTCGGTGATCGACGACATCCAGGTCACATCGCCAACGGACCCGTGCTGTCGGCGAAGCTCGGCTGCGCACACCCGGCCCGATCGAGCATCGAAAGATACAGATTGCACAGCGGCGTCTCTCTCGGCGACCTGACAATCCGCCCGGTCTGCACAGGACCGCCTGAGGTCTTTCCGCCACGCCCCGCGACGACGACCGGCAGGTCCTCGTGGTTGTGCTTGTTCCCGTCGCTGATCCCGCCGCCGAGCATGATCAGAGAGTTGTCAAGCAGCGTCCCGTCACCCTCGGGGGTCTCCGAGAGTCTCTTGACGAACCGCGCGAATCGCTCGACCTGGAACCGGTCGATCTTGCGGATCTTCTCGATCATCTCCTGATTGTTCTGGTGGTGCGAGAGGTGGTGGTGCCCCTCTTTGATCCCGATCTCCGGGTACGCGCGGTTGCTGCCGTCGACCGCGAGCATGAGCGTGCTGACGCGGGTGGTGTCGGTCTGGAACGCCAGCAGCAGCATGTCGTACATCAGGTCGATGTGCTCGCCAACCTTCTCGGGAATACCGGCCGGGGCGGGCGTGCTGGGGAGTTTGACCGGCGCGGACTCTTTCTTCGCGCGCTCGATCCGTTGCTCGATCTCGCGCACAGCCGACTGGAACTGGTCGAGTTTGCGCCGGTCCGCCGTGCCGAGCTGGTTCGCGAGTGCGGCGGAATCCTCGAGGACGAAATCAAGAATGCTCTTGCGGCGGCTCAGGCGGTCCTGGGCGGCGGCGGTCTGTGTCGCGTCGCCGAACAGTCGCTCGAACGCCGCGGCCGGGTCGATGAGCTTGGCCATCGGCGTGGTTTCGTCACGCCAGGAGATGTTGGACGAGTAGGCGCACGAATATCCCGAATCGCAATTCCCAGCGGAGGGCCCGTGCTCGCAGCCCAGTTCGAGCGAGGGCAGCCTGGTCTTTCGCCCGATCTCCGACGCGGCCAACTGATCGACGCTGATCCCGTTGCGGATGTCGTTTCCCGCAGTCTTGCGGGCCTGACTCCCGGTGAGGAAGGACGCGGAGGAACGGGCGTGGTCCCCGGGGCCGTCGCCGTTGGCGCGGGCCTTCTGGAGCGTGAGCCCCGTGTAGATGTTGAGGTGCTTGCGAACATCGGCGAGCGGCTCGAGCGTGGGCGAGAGGGCGTCGATGACGCCTTCGCCCTTGGGGTCCCACGCGTCGTAGTTCACGCCGTTGGGCATGAAGACAAACGCCAGCCGCACCGGCGCAGCCGCTCCCAGCCCCTCACCAACCGCCGGGATCGTCGCGCCCATGACACGGCTCGCGCCCATGCCCTCAAGCCACGGCAACGCCATCGAGACACCAAGCCCGCGAAGGACTGCGCGACGTGAGAGAGCCCGTGAAAGTCCGTTACTCATGGCTTGTTTTCCTTCCTCTGCAGGTGCGAAAGGTCTCGCTCAGCACAACCGCTTCGATCAGCGCAGAGAGTCGGTCGCCCTGCCCTCGCGTCTGTCGGGCGATGCGGGTCACCGCCGGCCGATCGAACGGCTCGACGCCGCGACCCAGGGCATAGGTCAGCACCTTGCCGCTGAGCGACTCGACAAACTGATCGCTCCGTTCGAGCAGCGAGCGTTTGAGGTCGCCCGAACCCTGGAGCACTACCCCGCCGGGGAGTGTGCCGCTCGCGTCGACGGGCTTGCCGTTCTCCGTGTCACGCCACTTGCCGACGGCGTCAAAGTGCTCGAACGAAAGCCCGAGAGGGTCCAGACGATTGTGGCACGCCGCACAGCTCGCCACCGCGACGTGCGCCGCCAACTGCTCGCGGACGGTCGCGTTGGGATTGGCGTGAGCGGCCTGCTCGAGCGGGGGAATATCCGCGGGCGGCGGCGGGGGCGGCGTCCCGAGAATCTGATCGAGCACAAACAGCCCTCGCTTCACCGGGCTTGTCCGCGTCGTGTTGCTCGTGAGCGTCAGAACCGCGCCCATCGTCAAGACACCGCCGCGAGGCGACCCCTCGGGGAGCGTGACACGCCTCAGCTTGTCGCCCTCGACGCCCGGCACGCCGTAGAACTTCGCGAGACGGGCGTTGAGAAACGTGCTGCGGCTGTCGATGAACTCGATCACGCTGCGACCGGACCGAAGCACATCCCCGAAGAACATCGTGGCCTCAGCGACCATCGCGGCACGCAGGCGATCGTCGTACTCGGGGAACCGCTCGCGATCGATCGCGACCGCGTCCAGCCCGCGAAGTTGCAGCCATTGACCCGAGAAGTTGTCGACAAACGCGCTCGATTTCACGTCGGCGAGCATCCGGCGGACCTGGGCGGAAAGGCCTTGGTCCGTCAAGAGCGATCCGTCCGCCGCCGCGGCCAGCAACGCCCCATCCGGCATGCTGCTCCACAGGAAGTACGAAAGCCGACTCGCCAGTTCGTACCCGTCGAGGGTGTACTTTGCCGTGGGGTCCGACGCTTGCGGGTTGGCGACGGTGCGGAAGAGGAAGTTCGGCGACACCAACGCGGCGGCAAGTGTGGCACGCACAGCCGGCTCGAACGCACGACCTCCCGCACGCTCCGCGCGGTACAACTTCATCAACGACGCGATCTGAGCCGAGCTTGCGGGCCTGCGGTAGGCACGCGAGGCGAACGCGCCGATCACCGCCTCGGCCCTGGCGGTCTCGTCCGCGATCGTCGCCACGGAACCAAAGATCTTCGACCACGCCGCGGGCCGCTCCGTCGTCCCCTCGTCCAAGGGCCCCGCGACACTGATCGACTCGACGCCGAGATTCCGGTCCGCGACGTCCTTCTTATAAAAATCGTTGACGAAAAACCCGGCGATCGCGTTGGGGCCCTTGATCAGCCTCGTTCGAACCTCGAACTCCTGCGGGTCCTCTTGCGTTCCGGTCACCACGAGCTCTTTGACCTGTTTCGCGCCAACACGCAGGCTCAGCCGCGCGTTCTCGTCGCCCGCGTGGGTTTCCCAGGCGCGGACGCGGATCAGGTACTCGCCCGTCGCCGGCGCGGTGAACTTCGCCGACGCATCCCCGGCCGAGAAGAGAAAGAACCCGCCGCGAGGGAGTGGCTGCCCCGCCTTGCCTGCGAGCGGCCTCAGATCGCGGGGATGGTCGCCGATCTCGACGATCGGGCCCAGCGCGGTCTCGATCGCGCGCTCGGCGGCCTCGAGGTACTGCTCGATCGCCAGCGGCGAGATCGAGAGCACGTCCGCCATGTTGTCAAACCCGTACCCGGTGTCGTCCCGAGGCAGCTTCGCCGAGAGATCCACCGTCGCCGGATCGATCCCCAGCAGGTCGCGGAGCGTGAGGCGGTACTCCGTTCGGTTCAGGCGATGGATCGTGAACCACCCCGGATCGATCGCGGCGTCCGAAGGCACGTACGCAAGCATCGCGTCGGCCCACTGCGTGATCACGAGACGCTCGTGCTCGGTGGGTTGCGGCGCATCTTTCGAGGGAGTGCGTGGCGGGGGCATCTGGGCGGTGCTCACCAACTCACGGATCATCCGGATGTCCGCGCTGCCCGCGAGAATCGCCTTCAGATCGCCGATCGTGTCAAGACTCGTGTCGCCCTTGGGACGATCACCCATGTGGCACGAATAGCAGTACTTCGCAAGCAGCGGCGTGACGTCCTGCGTCAGCCGTCGATCAAGATCCGCCGCAAGTTCGTCGGGCTGGCCGCTGATCGTGTCTTTGTGACGATCGCCGCCCAGGCCCGCGACGAGCGCAGCCGACCCCGACATCGCCACCACCGCGAGCAAGAGGCCGAAGATTTGTACAGGCCGGGTCGTCATGGATGCCGGTCAGCATACCACCAAAATCCATGATCCGTACCGGGATTCGCCGCTGCGACGCGACCGCAAGCGGAAACGTCACGGATGCCCGCCGCCAGTCGGTCCGCTCTCGCCGCACGATGTTTGGTCCGGGCGATACTGTTTCATGTTGCGGGCCGCTCGATGTGGCGATATGCTGAACTCTCGGCCCCGTTGCCGGAGGAGATCTCGATGATTCGTTTATTGAACCGGTCTGCGCGGATGGGGCGTCGGGCGAGTGTCTTTGCCCTCGCGGCTGGGCTTGGGCACGCCGCGCTGGCCAACAACCCTCCCGCGACCCCCGTGGTCACCGAGCCCGTCGTCGGGCGCGTCGTCAACGCCGCGGACGCCCACATGGAGTGTGCGCCGTTCTCGGACCCTGACGCTGGGAACACCCACCTCTGCTCGGATTGGGAGATCTGGACCGTTTCGCCGCCCGAACGCATCTGGTTCACCTCGTGCATCGCCGGCGTCGAGCGCGTGCACACGCACCTGGGCGACGGCGTCTTCCAGGGGTCGTACGCCGGGCGGCGAGAGCTCTTCCCCGACACCCAGTACCGCCTCCGCGTCAGGCATCGCGATTCGAGCGGCGACGCGCCCACGGAGTGGAGCGCGTACGGCGAACGCCCTTTCACGACGGGCCCCGCCAGCCAGATCTTCGCCCTCGAGACCGAGGACATCGCCCCGTCCCCGACACCCCAGTGGGTCTCGACAACGGGATCGCCGATCGATCTTCCCATCGCTCAGGAACAGCCCAGCCTTCGAATCGAATCAGGCACGACCGACCTCCTCTTTGCGATCTCCGCCAGCGCGGGATCTGGGAACACGCTGGTCGATGCCGCATCGCTTCCTGCACACACAGCGATTCGTCTCAGGGTCTCGGCTGGCTCCCTCGCCGGCCCGCTCGCTCTGCCCGAGAGCAACCTCTCGTTCACCACGCACGAAGGCCAGGCGTACACCGTCTACCTCCCCGCACTCAGCGTCTCGCCCGGCGCGGCGAACGATGTCGTTCTGTGGGTCTCTGAAGTCGGTTCCACCTACTCGGGGAACGCCTCGCAGTCCGTCCCCGATTTCTCGACGCTCGCCCGCGGCAACCCCGTGCCCTGGCGCGTGCTGCAGAACGGGTACCGTGTCGAGATCGTCGCAACCGGGTTCCAACTCCCGGTGAACATCGCGTTCGTGCCCAACCCCGGCAACACCCCCAATTCGCCGCTGTATTACGTCACGGAGCTCTACGGCACCATCAAAGTCGTCACCCGCGACGGAACCGTCCGCGATTACGCAACCAACCTGCTCAACTTCAACCCGACGGGAAACTTCCCCGGCTCGGGCGAGCAAGGCGTCGCGGGCGTGGTCGTCGATCCTGCAACCGGCAACGTCTTCGCCACCATGCTCTACTCGAGCGTCCCCGGCAACGAAGCGGCACCCCACTACCCCAAGGTCGTGCGGTTCACCAGCACCAACGGGGGACTGTCCGCCGCGACGCAGACAACCATCCTCAACATGGCGGGCGAAACGCAAGGTCAATCCCACCAGATCTCGAACATCACCATCGGACCCGACGGCAAACTCTACATCCACATGGGCGACGGCTTTGACGCGGCCCGTGCGCAGGACTTGAACTCGTTCCGCGGGAAGATCCTGCGTTGCAATATCAACGGCACCGCCGCGGCCGACAACCCTTTCTACAACGCTGCCGACGGGATCACCGCGCGTGACTACGTCTTCGCCTACGGCGTGAGAAACCCCTTCGGCGGCGCATGGCGCGCCTCCGACGCTTCCCACTACGAAGTAGAAAACGGCCCGTCGGTCGACCGCCTCGCCAAGATCGTCCGCGGACGCAACTACCTCTACAACGGCTCAGACGCCAGCATGCTGAACTTCGCCGCGTACGTCTGGAACCCCGCGACAGGGCCGGTCAACATCGCCTTCATCGAGAACGCGACCTTCGGCGGGAGCGGCTTCCCCGCGAGCAAGCTCGACCACGCGTTCGTCACAGAATCCGGCGGCACCTGGGCCACGGGCCCCCAGACCATCGGCAAGAAAATCACCGAGTTCGTCATCGACCCCGCCGGCAACGTCGTCTCGGGGCCGACGCAGCTCATCGATTACGTCGGCTCCGGAAAGGCCACCGTCGCGGCCCTCGCCGCCGGGCCCGACGGCCTGTACTTCAGCGACCTCTACAAAGACCAGGATTACGTCACCCCCATCGACCGCGGCGCCAACATCCTGCGCGTTCGGTTTGTCGGCGATGCCGGTTTCGCCGCCGACGTGACCCGGGGCGCCGCACCCCTCACCGTCAACTTCACCGACACCTCCACCGCGCCGGGCATCACTTCCAGGCTCTGGGAGTTCGGCGACGGGACCACGAGTACGCAGACCAACCCGACCCACGTCTACACCGAC
This sequence comes from Phycisphaera mikurensis NBRC 102666, assembly GCA_943369765.1. Taxonomy (GTDB): domain Bacteria; phylum Planctomycetota; class Phycisphaerae; order Phycisphaerales; family UBA1924; genus UBA2396. The sequence continues at coordinate 36,762 of CALROI020000006.1, forward strand.
GACGGTGCGTACACGGTGCGCCTGACCGTGACCGGTTCGTCCGGTGCAGCGGTCGCCGAACGCGACAGCTTTATCCGCGTCGGAACGGTGCCGAGCATCGCGCTCATCACCAGCGGCCTCCCGCCCGTCGCCTCCGACGCGGCCATCGTGGAACACTTCGAACAGCTCGGGTACGAGGTCGAGGCTCTCGACGACGAACCCGCCAACCGCCCCACCGCAGCCCAGATCGCCGCGACGCACGACCTCGTGCTCGTCTCCTCGACCGTCACCTCGGCGAACGTCGCGGGCGAGTTCCGGACCGTCGCGGTCCCGATGATCTTCTGGGAGAACGCCTTGTTGCGAAACGGCCGCGAGTCGCTCGCTGACAACGGCGCCGTGGTCTCCGCCACGACGCTCGATATCGTGAACAACAGCCACCCCATCACGCAGGGCCTGCCCATCGGCACGCTCCAGGTCTATTCCGGTTCCGCCAACACCAGCGTCGCCCGCGGCTCCTTCGGGGCCGGTGTCCAGACGCTCGCCCGCGTGCAGGGCACCACCGACGGCGCGATCGTGGTTGCCAACGCCGGTGCCGCCGCCGCCGCGGGGTACACCACGCCCGCCCGCCGCGTCTTCCTGTTCCTCGAAGACTCCAGCTGGCTCTCGACCACATCGGCAGCCCGCGACCTGGTCGATCGTTCCGTCTGCTGGGCGATCAACCTCCCCGCCCCGACGTTCATCGAGAACCCCGCGGATGCTGCGGGGTGCCTCGACGGGTCGATCACACTCACCGCCCGCGCCACAGGCTCCGGCCCTCTCACCTACACCTGGCGTCGCGACGGACAGGCTATCGGCGCCACCGGCCGAACGCTCACCCTCAGCAACCTCACCGCTGCCAACGCGGGGACCTACGACGTCGTCGTCCGCAACACCTGCAACTCAGCCACGAGCACGCCCGCAGTGGTCACCGTGACCAACTGCTGCCCGACGGACTTCAACGGCGACGGCTTCCTGGACTTCTTCGACTACAACGATTACGTCACGTGCTTTGAAGGCGACACATGCCCGCCCGGGAAGACCGCCGACTTCAACAACGACGGGTTCGTGGACTTCTTCGACTACGACGCGTTTGTGGCGGCGTTCGAGATCGGGTGCTGAAGCAACGCCCGAAGCGATCCTGATGTTGAAGCCGCACGGCAGAGCAGGGGCGCGACGATCGCGCACCTGATGCATCAAGGAATGCATCAGGGCCTGATCAGGGCCTGATGAGCGCCGGGCCATCCGGAGCGGTCCAGAGCTGAGGCTTGTTGAAGACCCCAAAGGCCCCGTAGTTGGCACCCTTGAACACGATCTTGCCGCCCGACGGCGCGGCGTTGATCGCGTCGCGCGGGTCCGCGAAGGGCCTGTCGAACTCGCCGTTGTTGGGGCCGTTGGGAGGCCCGGCGAACATCACCCACCCGGGCTTGTAGTAACACGCGATGGTGGTCTTGTCCAGTTCGGTGATGAACGCGGTGTTCCCAATTTGCGTTCCGAAACGGAGATCCCACGGGGCGTTGACGGTGATCGTGGGGATATCGCCATCAATCGCAAACGCGCCGGCGGGGTAGTGCATGATCGACAGGAAGTCGTAGTACCCGAACGTGCGTGAGCCGTTCTCGATCCTGAAGTTGTTCTCGAATCCCACCTGCACGTTGCTCAAGTTGACCGTGACGAACGCATCGCGATCGGGCCTGGACTGCTCGTGGTAGACGCCCAGAATGTGGAACAGCTCGTGGACGATGATGTAATTCACATTCCAGTTCATGATGTTGACGATGCCGGGCCTGCGGTTGAAGTTGTCGTGCCCGACGGGCGCGTTGTTCGCGTTGCTGTTCACAAAGCGGATCCACGCGGTGTCAAAGTCCGACCGTCCGCTGAACCGAACGCGGGAGAACCCCTCGATCTCCGCCATCGCCGTCGCGGCAAAGTTGCGGTTGGCCTGCGAGACATTGCTGTCAAACTCGAAGGGGATGTAGTAGCGGTCGTCGACGAGATCCCGGGGCCAGGGGTTCTCGCTGCGGAGCGACCGCGGGTCCAAGGGCGGCTCGAGGGGGATCTGCGTGCACCCGGTGATGCGGTGCCCCTCGGTCGGCTCGTTCTTGGGTGTCTCGTCCCCGCTGGGGGGCTGATGGATGTCCAGATTGTTCCAGGCCTCCAACCAACGTGCCAGATCGTCCGGGTCTTCCGGGGCCGATCGTTCCGTCAGGCTCGCCAGTACCGAAGGGTTGGCCAATTGCTCGACGCGCGCGGGATCGATCGGAGGCGGGGTGCCGGGCTGCCCAAGAGAAGCAGCCGACACACCCAGCAGAGCGGAAACAGCGAAGCTTGCAGCGATCTTCATGGGTGTTGCTCCTTGTGTGGGCTCACTGCAGATTGACCAGCACCAACACCAGCCCACGCCCCTTGTCCAGCGACGTCATCGCCTTTCCGAGCACCGCCCCGCCCGCACGCCCCCGATCCAGTGCTTTCTGAGCGTGCCCCGGCGTCGCCGACGTCGTCAGCATGTCGCCGGGCCTGACCGGCGACACATCCGCATCAACCCACACGTAGACACGCCCCGTCAACGCGACCGGGTGAGTCCCGTCCGCTTGGGTGCCCTTCTGGCTCATCAGCACGCCCGGGTTGACCCCGCCCGCGCCGGAGACCACGCCGGCGACCTTCGCGTCATAGGCCGAGTCGCAAGGCCTGAGCGAGCCCGCGTTCGACTCGTCGATCACCATGACCATCCCCGGCACAACCTCAACGTCACCGGGTGTCACGCGGAATGGCTCGGACAAATCGGCGCCGCCCACGATCTCAAGCTCCCCCACCGTCACACGACCGGTGGCGTTGATCCGACCTTTGCCCGTCCCCGATTCAGACCAAAGCGACACCGGCCGCTGCCCCGCTCCGTTGTACACATAAACCCCCCCGTCGTTCCCGCCGGACCCGTCCGCACGCCGGAACTCGACCAGCGGCGGATTCCCGTTGGTCGAGTCATGAACACGGACGACTCCCAGATTCGAGATCGAGAGGCGGCGGATCGAATTCGTGAGCAGATCAAGCCCGAACTGGTTGCCGCCCGCGGTGCGCCGCGACGCGATCGCCTCGCCCGAGTTGAACCCGAAGGAAATCCCGCCCGACGCCGCACCCGTGCTCTGGTCGAACGTGTCGATCGCGACGCCACCGCCCACGTTGAGCGTCCGGTTGAGCACGGTGTCCCCGATCGCGACCCGGCCATTGCTCACCCGCATCCACTCCCCGAAGGTCGTCGTGTTCCCGTTCCCGAACGCGATGTGGTCCGAGGCCGCCGCGGCGAAAAGACGCATGGACGTGGTGCTGATCCCGATCCCGTAGTGGTTGGCGGACTCTTGACCCCAGAGCGCGATCTTGTTTCCAAGCGTGCTCGAAAAGCTCAGAGGCTTCTGCGGGGCCGCGACGCCTACGCCCAGGAACCCGTTGGTGATGGCGAGGAACCCGTTGTCGATCGCTTGATTCGTGCTGAACCGGTTGAACGCGTTCAACCTCGGCACATTCGACGACAGCCTCGCATCCGCGAGCGTCCCCGCGGTGATCGCCGAGGCGTCGTGCGTGTGCGACATCGGTGCGAACGCGGAACTATCAGCCCCGTCGAGGAGGTCCGCGTTGAGGTTCGCGACGAGCGTGTTGGAATCGACCGCGAACGGGGCGGTCGCTCCCGACAGCCCGCCGTTGAAGTTCGGGATGCCCGAGAACGTGCCCGGGTTGTCAAGCCTCGACACGTTGTTCGAGAGACGCAGGTCCGAGAGGGTGCCCGTGAGATTGGCCGCGTTGCGGTAGAACGTCGAGCCTTGCCCGCCCAAAAGCCCCGCGTCGTTGGCGGTCCCCGCGTGCGTCGCCGACGGCGCCGGACTCAGAGGCTGTCGGGGGGAGAGGAACTCGTACCCGACAAGAACCGCGCACGACCCCCCGCTACCGCTTCGCACGAGGATCTGTAGAAACCGCGGAGCTGTGTACACCGCGCCAAAGTCCAGCGGCAGCGTGAACCGCCCCTCGGTGACGCTCACATCGTCGAAGCAGAGCGTGGGACCAACCAACGCCCCGAACTCCGCCGAGTCGAAGAGACTGAACCGAAAGTCGTACACCCCCGTCACAGGAACGCCCGCTGAACGCAGCTCGCCCTGGTACGTGATGGCTGTCTGGGCAACGGCGGGCGCCGAAAGGACGAACATGGCACAGGCGCACAGCAACTTCGAGCTTCGCATGGAGACTCCCTTCGCACGGGAGTTTATCGTAAAATCAGCCCGAGAACAATCCCGAATACATCATCCACAGCGGGCGAATCTCGTGTGTCGATCCACATCGGTCCGAGAAGCCCGCTTGATGATCGCCACGGCCGACACCCGAGGAACCCCAAAGAACAAACCCCGCCCGGACGGTCGTCCGGGCGGGGTTCAACTCAAGCGGTGCGGGGGAGATTCGAACTCCCGGGACCCTTGCGAGCCCGCTCGATTTCAAGTCGAGTACTTTCAACCGCTCAGCCACCGCACCGTGTTGGGCCCCCACCGCCCCCCCACCCAAGCGATCCAATCATAACGTCTTGCTCAGAATCGCCGACCGGTAGTTTGTGTACGGCCATTGCCAATGCTCCACAAACCGGTACCCGCGCTTAAGGTAGAAATTCAGCAGCCTCGTGTCCGGCTCGGCCATGCTGCACGCCAGTTCCTCAGCGCCGCACTCCTTGGCCCGACGTTCCACCATCTCGAGCAGCAGGATCCCGATCCCGCGCCCTTGGATCAGCGGGTCCACCGCGAACTGCGAGAAGCTGTCGACGAACTTGTTCTGGAACCAGGGCGGGCCCTGGTCCGGCTCCACCTCGTGGAACAGGATCACGCCGACAATCTTCTCGCCCGCGGCTGCATGCATCACGGCGAGGTAGCACTCCCCGCTGTGGCAACGGCGACGCGTCGTCTCATCGTCCTGACGCCCCGCGAGCGGCCTGAGTCCCATCTCGACCTGCCCGGCGTACGCGCGGTGCAGCACCCGCGTGATCTCGGGGATCGAATCACTCGCCTGCAGACGCCGGATCGACACGGGGTCGGCGGCGGGCTGGGTCGGCGTGGGCTTGGAGGCGGAGCTGCTCATGGAGTGACAACAATAGGGACCCCTCGCCACCGGTTCTTTGCTGGTTCTCGCGAGGGATGCCGGCCCGTACAGTCGTGGATGCCCCCGCTTTCCGCTGCCAATCCCTCCGCCCCGGTGCCCCGCGAAGGGGTCGTCAAGCTCCGAGTGCGCTACTGCGAGTGCGACCCGATGAAGGTCGCCCACCACGCGGCGTACATCCCGTGGCTTGAGATCGGCCGCACGGAGATCCTCCGCGGCACCGGCGTGACCTATGCCGCGATGGAGGCGGCCGGTTCGTTCCTGGTGATCGTAAAACTCGAGGCCAGGTACCGCCGCCCGGTGCTGTACGACGATCTGGTCGAGATCCGCACCCGCGTCTCGGGCGGGAGCCGCGTCAAAATCGAGCACGAGTACGAGGTGGTCGTCGTCGAACGCCACGGCGAGCCGGCGGACATCAGCGCGTGCGTCGCGGCGACAACGCTTGCATGCGTTGACTCGCAAGGCCGCCCGCAGGAGCTGCCGGACTGGCTCGCGACACGGTGATTCTTTTAGAGCCCGGCCCAGCCGCGAAGAACCTTGTCGATCGCGGCAGGGACCGGCATGACGCTCAGTCGGGGATGCTTGACCAGCCCGAACTCCGCGCATCGCTTGCTCGCCTTCACCTGCGCCAGCGTGACCCGGCTCGGCAGCACCCGCACGGCACGAAGGTCAATCACGGCGAACTTGGGCTCGCCCCGCGCGTTGCGCCCGGGTTGGGCGGGGTCTTCATACGCCGCCTTGACCACCTTGGCCAGACCGACGATCGCCTTCTCGTCCCCGGTGTGGTAGATCAACGCGTCGTCCCCGACGGCCACACCGCGGAGATGGATCAACGCCTGGGCGTTGCTGACGCCGTCCCACCGGGACTCCCGCAGATCTGCAAGATCGCTGTAGGAAAACTCATCCGGTTCAGTTTTAAGCAGCCACGTTGCCATCGCGCACCTCCGCATCCAGCTTGAGAACCGCCACATCTCGTCCCGTCCAAGACCCGCCAACGATCTCCGCCTCCAGCCCGTCATCCACCATTTCAAACCGGCAGATCGCCCCGTCACCCCGCGCCAGTCTCGCCGACACCGGCGAACGATCAAGAACCCGCCAGCCACCCTCCCCCGCGGCCCGGAGCACGACCGCCCCCGCCGCGTTGCAAAGCACGGCCTGAGAAAGGTCGATCAGAGCTCGTCGCTTGTTCCACGCGATTTCTGCGCTGCGGGGCATGAAGAGAGGATAGGAGTTCCGAGAACTCCGGCACGCCGCGTTGGTTCGCAGGTCCCGAAACCCTTTGGAGCCGCCCCCCCCGAGGTCTGTTGGAGCCGTGCCGGACAACCGATACAACGCGCATAGGCCGCGCCGCCGTTCGATTCGAACGGGGTCGGCGCGCCCTCTGAGGTCCGAGAAGCCGTATGAACTCCGAGAACGCCAACAAGTCGCCGACCACGAACGACCCGATCCTGGCCGACGCTCTGTCGGGCATCGAGCAGGGTCTCTCGCAGATCCGCCGGATGTCACGCGAGGCGGACGAGCTTCGCATCCGGCTCGATGAGCAGCAGGTCTCTCTCGCCGCCCGCGAGGTCGAGATCGCCGACCGCTTGACCGCCGTCAACGCGGAGCGGCAGCAGCTCGAAACCGAACGACGAGCGATCGACGGGGACCGCGCGTCTGTTCAGAACGACCGGCGCGCCATCGAGGAACTGACCGCGGCCACCGAGCAGCAGCACAAGGACCTCGCCGCCCGCGCCTCGGCGATTGACGCCAGAGAGACCTCGCTGCACACGCGCGAACGCGAGGTGGCGGAGCTTGAGTCGACGCTCAGCACGAAGCGCGACGAGCTCCGAGCTCTGACGGCGACCGCGGAAGAGCGGACAAACGCCCTGGAGGAACGCGAGCGGGCGTTCGCGGAGCGTGAATCCGTCCTTTCCGAGCTCGAAGCGTCACTCTGCACGCAGCGCGAGACACTCGCCGCACAATCCGCCGAGATCGCTTCCCAACGAGAGGATCTCGCCGCGCAGGCGACCCGCCTCGCTCAGGTCGAGAGCGATCTGTCCGCCCGCGAGAAAGCCGCGAAGGAATCGCTCGCAAAGGCGGAGCAGTTCGAGAGCCGCGCCAAGAGAGATCAGAACGATCTCGCGCAGCTGCGTCAGAATCTGACCGGCGCTCAGCAGCAAGCGTCGCAGACGCTCAAGGCCCTCCAGGAAGCCACGACCCGGGCCGAGCAGGCGGAGAAAGTCGCTCTGGATCTGCGAGCCGACCTGGACCAATCGGCCTCTCATGCCGCGGACACCAGCGCGATCACCCAGGAGCGCGACGGGCTGCGCAAGTCCGCCGACTCGCTCCGCGACAAGCTCCGCGAGACGGAAGAACGCGAATCCAGGCTCGCCGCGGCGGTCAAGTCGCTGCGCGAGCAGAGCGAAGGGATCGTCAAGGAACGCGACGACCTCAAGGTCGCGATCGAGCGAGCCCGCGAGCAGGCGGCGAAGGCGCCCGCGGATTCTCCCGAACTGCCCGCGCTGCGTGGGATGCTCGCCAAGACCGAGGGCGAGCGGGATCAGAACGCGACCAGGCTCGCGCTGAGCCAGAAAGAACTCACCGACGCTCGGCTCATCATCGATGATCTCCGAGGACAGCTCGAGCAGCACGAGAAAGACACCAAGGAACTCGAGGGCGTGCTCGACCAGCTGCGGGAGCGGCTGCGCACCGAGGCGGCCAAAGCGGAGGCTTTCGCGGAGCAGACCCGAGTCCTCGAGGTTCGCTTCGACTCTCTCTCCACGTCGCCTGCGGCGGTCGAAGGGCAAGCCGCCTCGGAGCCCGGAAGACCGAACCCGCTTCGTCTTCGCCGGATCGAGGTCGCCCGGCGACTCGCTCGCGAGAAAGCCAGGAAGATCCGGCGCGTCGGCGAAGCTCTGGGCAAGCGGTACGAGCAATGCGAGCAGGTGCTTGCGCTCCGCCAGGACGTTCTCGCGGCGAAACGGTCGGTTGAGTCCGCGCACCGCAAACAGCAGGGCGTCGAGGCACGGAGCAAGACAGCCTCATCGGTCTTCTTCCTCGCGTGCTCGACCGGCGTCCTCGCGGCGGTGAGCTGGTTCGTGGCGGGGCAGGTCGCGCCCGAGACGTACGCCGCCAAGGTTGTGTTCGCCGCCGACAGCCCGGACCGTCAGCTCAACTCCGGAGAACTCGAGGAGTGGAACACCTTTCACACGCAGCTCGTAGAGGATCCCCGGTTCCACGAGTTCGCGTCGCAGAGGATGAGCAAGCAGGGGGTCGCCGGCCTCACGTCTCCCGCCGCCGTTCGAGAGAGACTCAAGAGCACCGCAGAGGTGACGACCAACAAGCCCGGGGAGATGACCATCGAGATGAAAGGCGCGGGCCGCGAGCGCGTCGAGCGCGAGCTCCAGATGATCGCCATCGCTCTGCAGAGTCAGGCTCGCGAGGCCAAGGACCGACGCGCGGACGGCGCCAACACGATCATCAGTCAGCCCGCCAAAGCGGGGGCCGAGCCGCTCGAGAGCGTGCGCATGACCTACGCCGGCGGGATCTTCGCTGGCGGTCTGCTCGTCATGACAACCATCGGCTGGCTCCTGTGGGCACGCCTGGCCAGCGCGAAGATGAAGTTCGACCTCAGCCAGTCCATCGACGCGACGGCGGATGAAGACCGCTGGAACAAGTTTGATCGCAAGGCCGCCTAGGGGCTCGCGGGGTCTGCGAAAACGCCCCGGAGAATCCTCCCGGGGCGTTGCTGCGGATTCCATTCTTAATCACTCACGCGATCTTGAAGAGCACTTCACCCGTCGAGGCCGCCTTGCCGCGCACCGCGGACACGAGGGCGAGGCGTGTGGGCTCGACTCCCTGAAGATCCACGGAACGCCGAACCTGTCCGCCGCCGTCGAATTCGTCCAACTGGGCGACAACGTTCCCGGACTCGTCGAGTTGAACCAGCCGAAGGGTGTGTCCTTCAGCCGCGGTCACCTGGCAAAAGAGCTGCGCCTTCGACCATTCCGGGCTTGTGAAGACCGCCGCCCGACCCCGCTGCGAATCACGCGCGGCTGTCATGACATAGCGACCAAGATCCTTGCCGAAGATGTGCTCGCCGAAGAACTCGGCACCCATCGCGTCCACGATCGAATCCGAGATCTTCCCATCGATCACCGTCTGCTGCTGGCGCTCGGCGGTGAGGCGGAGATGAACAAGCGCGGCACCCATGACCACCGCGGCGGTTGCGAACCCGATCGCGCTGGCACGCCAGACACGGTGAACGCCCGACGCACGGGCCATGGGAAGGGGGCGAGCGGTTCGACCGGACGCGTCGTGCGCGATCACGCCCTGAGCTTCGGCGGCAGCCTGGATCTGCGCGAGACGCACCGCTTCCTTCACCTTGGGCCAAAGGCTCTCGGGGAGATCAACCTGGGGGAGGAGGGCATCGATGTGGCAAAGCCTGGCCTGCTCCTGGCGGATCTGAGCCTGAAGCGGCGCGGGAGCGGCGAAGAACGCCCGTTCGAACGCGTCACGGTCCTGCTCGTCGAGCAAGCCGAGAGAGTCAAGCTGGGCGTTTTCGAGAAGTTCCTGAATGGTCATGTGGTCATTTCCTCGCTCGTTCGTTCACGGAGCCTTGTCAGAGCACGACTGAGCGCCGACTTGATGGTCCCAAGGGGGGTGTTCAGCTCTTCGCCGATCTGCCGGAGGGTCTGACCTCCGAGATAGGCTCTTGTCACAACGGTCTTTTGCAATTCAGGGAGAGAATCAATCTTCTTAAGCATCGCCGAGAGTCGTTCCTCCCGCTCGGCCGAGGTCGGCCCAGGTCTGAGTTCTGCCATCGATACGCTCTGGGCCTCATCGAGAGACGAAGGCCTGATCCTCGCCCGGGTTCTCCGCATCCTGTCGACCAGTTGTCGACGGGCGATGAGGATGACCCAGGTAACCAGAGCGGCTCGTTTGGGGTCGTACCGGTCGGCCGTCCGCCAGAGTCGAACGAAAATCTCCTGAACGGCGTCTTCGGCATCCCCGCGAGCCGGAACAGCCTGAAAGGCCATCCGATACACCAAAGACCCGAATCGTTCGTAGAGCAAAGCGAGACCGGCATCTTGGTTGGCGGCGACCTGCCGCATCAACTCGAGATCCTTCACGCCTTGTTCTTCTCGTAGCGTCATCTGACATCCCGAACTCGGTCCACACAACGTCTGTGGCTCCCCGGGTGTTGCGGCCCATCGGCCTCGTGGTACAAACCTCCTGCGGCAGCCCGAATGAGCATCCGCCTAGCGTAACCGACCTCCGAGCCGGGGGCACAGATTCCCCAAACTCACCCGTCCATTCGCAACTGAGCCCCGACGGTTGCCCCCAAGTGGCCAATCCACGCGGTTTTGCGCCTTTGGAAGGTATCCGGACGATACGATCACAACCCTAACATCCTTGAATTCCGACACCCCCTTTAGATTGGGTTGCATTTCGGAGACGATTTCAGTAACCTATGGGTGGCCTTTGACGATCAAAGGATGTGGAGGTCCTCGTGGCGACCGAGAACAGAGCTCAACAGATCCGCGCACGATCAGCCAGCCTTGGCCCATGCCGTGGCTTTTCGCTGATCGACGTGCTCGTCTCGATGACCGTGATCGGTGTCCTCATCGGGATTCTTCTCCCGAGCTTGGCGAGCGTGCACGAAACCGCTCGGCGGACCGTTTGCACCTCGAATCTCCGGCAGATCGGATTCGGCGTGGCCTCTTTCGCAGACGAGAATGGCGGGCGGCTTCCCTCGAGCGTCTTCAAGCAGGGCGGGTCCATGAGCGTTCAGGACATGATGACCTTGCGGATCGCCTCGACGCACCCCGCAGCGAGGTCCAAGGCTCAATGGGACGGCCTTGGCATTCTCCACGAGGGCGAATACCTGCGCGGACCCAAGGTGTACTACTGCCCCTCGCATCACGGAGAGCACCACTTCCGCGTCTACGCGCCGGAGTGGGGTGAACGGGCGCAGACCGAACTGGTCAGCAATTACCAGTACCGCGGCTCGGGACGAGACGGTGTTCGTGATCTTTATCGCATCACCCCCTCTCGCACGGCCTTGGTTTCGGACGGCATGCGGACCCAGAACGATTTCAATCACAACATCGGGGCCAACATCCTCAGGGCCGACCTTTCCACGGGCTGGATCGATGATCGGATCGGGCTCGGTGTCACGATGCTGTATTCGCTCGGCGCTGGCAGCGACGCTCCCATTTCTTCGGGCCAGATGGACGAGGCTTGGCGTCGCCTTGACGAAGCGGACGCGGCTCGATAAAGGTCTCGCGAACTCGAAAATCGCATACGTTTGCCGGCTTTCGCTCGGCCAATGCTGATTCCGTCAGCCCCTGCGATCGTTTGTGGCGGGCTATTCTTCGCCTATGAACCACAACACAACGGCACGTCTTGGATCACGTCTGATAGTTGGCCTCGTCGCGGGCGTTTCGCTCTGTTCGGCGGGCACGGCACTCGCGCAGCTCACGCCCGATCGGCTCTATTACGGCGTCAACCGTGAAGTGCCGATGACCATCAAGGTGCCCGATGGAAAGAAGGGCGAGGTGTCGGTCAAGCTCCTCGAAGCGGGCACCGCGAAAGAACTCGCCACCGCTTCCGCTGCGGCGGGTGCGGTCAATCTCGCAACGCTCTTCCCGCAGATGTGGGCCGACGCCAAGCCCGCGGTCGTCTACGCCCAACTCGCGGTTGGCGAAGAGAAAGTCGGCCCTGCGGTCGTGATCCAACCGCTCCTCTCGCCGGCCTCCGCGCGCCCCGGGCAGGGCGGAAAGTTCCAGTTCATGGAGTCGCCCCGTCCGATCTTCAGTGGCGTGCGCGCTTACGTCGACCAGAATGTCAAGATCGAAACCTCGATGGGCGACCTCACCATTGAACTCCGCCCCGACGTGGCCCCCAACAACGCGTGGAATTTCCGCGAACTGGCCAAAGGCGGGTTCTACACCGACATTGCTATCCACCGCATCGCGAACGACAACGGGATGGGACAGCCGTTTGTGATCCAGGCGGGCGACCCCAACGGGAACGGGCTGGGCGGGCCCGGGTACAACATCGACCTTGAAAAGAGCATCGCACTCCCCCACGACTTCGGCGTCGTGTCGATGGCTCGCTCGCCTCAGGGCCCCGACACCGCAGGCTCGCAATTCTTCGTCTGCCTGAGCCGCGAGGGTACCGGATTCCTCGACGGGGGTTACACCACGTTCGGCCAGACCATCGAGGGGACGGAGACCATCACCAAGTTGGCGAGCGTCGAGACGGTGGTCAATAACGGGAAGGCGTCGGACCGGCCGGTGAATCCTCCGAAGATCAAGAGTGCGAAGCTTGTGGACGCTGCTCCGTATGGGACCGGCGCCAAGCCGGTGACCCGCCCGGGTGCGACCCCGGCGACGCCGGAAAAAGAACGTTGAGTTCGCCAAGCGAGTCGAGATCAGTAATCTGAAAGTGAAACGCGGCCCCGCAATGGTGCGGGGCCGCGTCGCTTTTTGAGTTGTCGAGCTCGTCATCCGCTTAGCGGCGACGACGGCCCATCGCCAAGCCGGCCAGGCCGAGCATCGCCATCGACGCGGGCGCCGGGACGATGTTGAGGCCGACGATCATCTTGTAGTCGAAGGACGTCTGACCCTGGAAGGAAGTCACGCGGATGTAGAACGTCCCGCCCGCGGCCGAGTTGTACTCGAGCGAGGAGAAGAGATTGATGTTGCTGTCGTCGTCGAACGCGAGCATCACGCCGTTGGAGTCGAACAGTTCAAGGAAACTGTCGGCGGGCGGGTTGCTGTTGGGACGCCCGTAGATCCCGATGCGGATCTGCGAGGCGTTGGCAACGGTAAAGTGGAACCAGTCCTGATCCGTGGCGGGCGAGATCGACCCGTCGACGACGAAAGCGTCGCCGGGGGGCGAGTAGCTCCCGACGTCGTTGGCCGTCGCCAAACTGTCGTTAGACTCGGTTTCGATGTAGAAATCGGCGGACGCGACCCCGGCGAGAGCCGAGACGCCGACGATTCCCATGAACAATGACGAACGCATAGAACCTCCCTCTTGGTTTCTGAACGGAAAAAACCCCGAAATGGGGCCATGGCGATAAACATCCGTCGCCACGGCTTCAACCAATGTGCACCACAAATCGCAGATTGACCACTCCATCGCAGCAAATCGAGTGAAATGGCGGCTCTTTCGATTCGCCCGAGCACCTTGTCCCGTGGCAGGGCCGTGGTTCTAGGACTTGCGAATCGACCAACGGCAACTTCTGCGCGGCCTGGAATGTCCGGGTGGACCCCAGTCACGAGTCGAGAGCGGAAGTTCTTGGCGTCCGACGAAAGCAGCGTGCATGGTGGTCGGACGCGGGTCTTGGACTCGCGAGAGCTGTCCACCCAGATATGGGTATGCCAAAGAGGGAAAGAATGAAGACTTCAGTGCTCGCCATGCTTGCGGTCGCGGGATTGACGGCGTCGGCCAACGCGACGTTTTTCAGTTTCGCGTCCGATAGCGCCAACCGCCAATGGACGTTCAAAGGGCAAGGAAACTCGATCACCCAGGGTGACGTGAACGGGTCGGACATCGACCTGATTCTGAACGACGACAACGGTGGGGCGGAGATCTCCATCGCGACCAAGTTCTTCGCCGACTGGACGATTACGCACGTCACGAGCACAACCATCGGCGGGTACGTCGCGCACAGCTACCGGGCGACGGGGATGTTCGAGTGGCGTGACGCCAGCTCGGGCGCGATGGTGCTCCGAGGGGACTTCACCGACGCGCTGTTCACGGCGACGGGCCGGGCCAATTCGTGGGACAGCACCGCGACCGTGATGGGCGCGGACAGCTACACGCAGTTCGGGTACACGAGCGGGATCAACATGCCCGCGGTGGGGATGGCGGTTGGCGCGATGGGCGGGCCTCAGGATTTCGGGTTCACGCTGACGGTGATCAACACATCGGGACGGCTGCCCTATGTGCCCAACAGCGCGAACCGTGGCGCATCGCTCGGTGCCGATCTCATGCCGAACCGCAGCTGGTGGTCGGAAGGAAGTTTCTCCGGGTCGGCCGTACCGACGCCGGGCTCTGTGGCGCTGCTCGGGCTTGGCGGTCTCTTGTGCGTGAAGCGTCGGCGGAAGTGATCGCAAGCGAGTTTGAACGTGTAGCTTCCCATCCCTGTCCGTGCTGAGGATGGTTTTCGGGACGCCGCCCGCGCACAACGCGGGCGGCGTCATTTTTCCGGCCGCGTGACTCAACGTGCGGCGGAGGTGCCTCGAACGACGCCCGCGATCTCCGCAGCCATCACCTTCGCGGCGGCCTCGACTGCGGCGGTCCAACGCTGACCCTGCAGAGGGGCGGCGTAGATGATCGATCGGCTCGCGGTGACGAGCACGCCTCGCCCATCGGGACGCAGCAAGGCCCGGATGTCGTCGGGCTTGCCGCCTTGGGCGCCGTACCCGGGGACGAGAAAGATCTGATCTGGCATGGTGGCGCGGAGTGCGGTGCCGTCGGCGCTCTTGGTGGCACCGACGACGGCACCGACGTTGCTGAGGCCGCACTTGCCCATGTGGGCCCGACCGAGGGTGCTGACCAGGCCGCCGAGGGCTTCGGCGATGGACCGGCCGTCGGTCAATTTCTGCGACTGCACCTCGTCGCTGTCGGGGTTGCTGGTGCGGACGAGGATGTACACGCCCAGTCCGGCTTTGAGATAGGGCTCGATGCTGCTGGTGCCGAGATAGCCGTTGACGGTCACGGCGTGGGCCCCGAGGGCCACCGCCGACGCGGCGTAGTGACCCGCGGAGATCCCGATATCCCCGCGTTTGCCGTCGAGCACCACGACGAGCCCCTGGTCGCGGGCGTAGCGGCAGGTGTGCTCGAGGGCGGCGTACCCGGCGGAGCCGTAACGCTCGTAGCAGGCGGACTGGGGCTTGATGGCGGCAGCGTGGGCCTTCACCGCGTCGATGACGTCGAGGCTAAAGCGTTTGATCGCGGCGGGTGCGTCCTGCTCGCTCTTGCAGGCTTCGGGGAGTGAGTCGAAGACAGGGTCGAGCCCGACGCAGATCGGCGAGCCCACGCGGGTGATGGCACGGTCCAAGATGTCGGCGAAAGCGATGCTCGTGGCGGTGGTCGTGGGGGTGGACATGGTGGTGCTCCCGGGGTTACCGCACGCGGGCGGTGCCTGGCCAACAATATCCCGACGATGTCAAGCACCCCGCCGGCCAAACTCGACCTCAAGAAAGACCGCGGGCTCACCATCGAGTGGGCTGACGGGCAGACGTCGTACTACTCGGTCGCGTACCTGAGGAAGATGTCCCCGTCGGCGGACATGAGGCAATTGCGCGACGAGATGTCGAAGAACCCGCTGACGGTGCTGCCGAATCGCAGCGGCGGAACGGCAGGGGCACTTGTGGTACTGTCGGCGGAGTTGGTGGGAAACTACGCGCTCAAGATCGCGTTCTCCGACGGGCACGACACGGGGATTTTCTCGTGGCAGTACCTGCGCGAGATCGACCCGGAAGCGCCCAAACGCGCCGGCGGCGTGTGAACACTGTGTCTCAAGGCTTGGCGGGGGCGGTGCTGCGGCCTTCGGTGGCGGCGATGGCGCGGGAGAGCAGCGAGGCCCACGCGGCACTCGACACGTCGTCGCGGCCCGCTCGGAACGAGCCGTTCATCTCGCTGGGACCCAGGCGATCGTCAAAGCCCGGGGTGGAATGCGTGAGGCGGAGAGTCGCGCCGCGGAAAGTCCCGCCGTTGGTGGATTCGCCGAGGTCTTTGGCGGGGGTGAAGAATCCGCCGCCGGAGTAGACGCCGAATTGCCCGTTGGCGAAGACGGCTTGGCGGACGGTGAAGCTGCAGGCTTCATCGGCGATGGGCGTCTCGCCGGGCTGCGGGCGGACGAAGAGGTGGACGTGGACCAGCGTGCCGGTGAGGCTCGCGAGATCGGCCTTGGCGTCGGCTGCGGCGAGCGGCAGGTCGGTGAGGTAGAAATCCGCGGTGTTGCGGTCCTGGGCTGAGAACGCCCTCGTGGCGGCGTCGGTGCGGAGGACGCTGCCCGAGCGGATCGAGACGGTCTCGAGCGAGTTGGACACGCGCGAGCAGCCTGCGAGGAGGGCGAGGGAGGCGGCGAGAACGGTAGCGAAAAGGACCGGCGTGGAGTGCTTCACATCAGTATGGTACTCGACGAGCGCTACTCGCGTGGGGCATCGACCTTCGGTTTGGGGGTCAGAAGTTCCTGGCGGTGCGTTGAGAGCGGATACCGCTCCTTCGCGTGATCCGCCGCGGTCCGGCCTCGCTGGTCACGGATATCCAGTCGGGCACCCTGTGCGATCAGGTACTCCATGGCCCGTTCATCCTTGACCGAGGCCAGCATCAGGGCGGTGACACCCTCATCGTCCTGTGCGTCCGGCTTTGCGCCTCGCTCGACCAGTGCCTTGGTGTTGTAGAGGGGAGAGTGGTCCTCGATCGCTCGCATGAGGGGCGTTCGGCCCATTGCATCACGGGCTTAGGGATTCGCGCCGGCGTCAAGAAGCACCTGAACGTGCTCCGGCGAGGCACGTCGCGCGGCGACGTGCAGCGGTGTCCACCCGTCTTGGTCCGCGGCGTTCACATCGGCCCCCGCGTTGATCAGCAACCTGTAAAGCTCCGGATGCGCGAAGCCCTTCGCCGCCCAATGCAATGCGGTGCGTCCGGCGAAGTCCGTGTCGTTGACGGCGGCGCCTTTCTCGATCAGGCTCCGGGCCGCGAAGTGATACGCATCGAAAGCGGTGATCATGAGCGGAGTCCAGCCGCCGCGATCGGCTCTTGCCCCATGCAAGAGGAGCGTGATCACGTTCTGCGCGTGCCCGTCCTCGAACGCGTGCATCAGCGGAGTCCGGCCGTTGTCATCCACGGATTCGACCTGGGCCCCGCGATCGAGCAATTGATGGAGCGTGCTTCCCTCGTAGTCCGACGACTGCACCGCGGCCCATGACAGAGCGGTTCGACCGGTCGCGTCGCGGGCCTCGAGATCCTGCGGCACGGCGAGGATGACCTCGGCGATCTCGCCGCGGCGAACGTTGTGCATCAGCGGCGTCTTGCCCATGTTGTCTTTCGCGTCGACTCGCGCGCCGTGCTCGATCAGCATGACCGCACGCTCGCAATCACCGCCGTAAGAGCCCGTCATGGTCATCAGAACGGTTTCCCCGCGGCTGTTGCGGGCGTTGGGGTCCGCGCCCGCTTCGAGCAGCACGCGCACGCGTTGGTAGACCTCGAAACGCGGCTGGATGGAACCGTGAGCATGATTGATGCTCGCTGAGCACGCGGCGAAGAGCGCGGTCGCACCCACGTCATAACTGCGACCCTCGATGTTCGCGCCGGCGGCGAGGAGCCGCTGGATGGCTTTGTAGGAGCCGCCGGTCCCCGACGCTTCATAGAGCGGCGTCGCGCCCCACTGGTTCCTCGTTTCGAGGCTTCGCCCGGCTTCCTCGGCTCGTTCGATCGCGTGCGCCGCGGCTCGCTGGGCTTCGAGACCTTCGGGGTCGCGTGCGCCGCTCTCGGGATAAAGCGGCGGGGTGCATCCCGCGAGCAGGAGCGGCAGGGATAGAAGCGCAAGTCGACGGAGTTGGCTCACCAGAAGCTCCTTCAGGACTGATGCACGGGCCCATCGACACGGGCCATGCCGGTACGGTCGCGGCGGTTCGTCGGTTGCGTCGCCGGTTCGACGGCCACGTCAGTTCGCGGGCGCGATCTCACAAAGAAGGAGCTGTGCCGCTCGTGACGAGCAGGGCGTGGGGACGTTCGGATCGTCCTTCACACTTCCCCCTTGCTTGCGCGGCGGGCTCTGAAAGAAATCGGTCAGCGCGCCATCGCGCCCACGCTGATCTTCACCGGCACGAACGACGGCTTTACCTTCGCTTCGAACTCAGCCCGGTACTTGTTCATGATCGTGCGGATGGCCCAGTTGTTGCCGTCAGCGAGGCCGCAGATCGTCGTGCCGGGCATGCTGCCCATGCTGGTGGCGATCTCGAGGGCGAGGTCCAAGTCCTTGGTCTTGCCCTGGCCGTCTTCGATGCGGCTCATCAGTTGGTAGAGCCAGCCGCTGCCCTCGCGGCAGGGGGTGCACTGGCCGCAGCTCTCGTGCTTGAAGAAGCGGGCGATGTTGCGGGCGACGGCGACCATGTCGGTGTCTTCGTCGAAGACCGTGGGGCACGCGGTGCCGAGCCCGAGGACGTTGTTCTTGCGGCCGATGTCAAAGTCCATCTCCGCGTCGAATTGATCAGGCCCGAGGACGCCCATCGAGATGCCGCCCGCGATCGCGCCCTTGAACTTCTTGCCGTTACGGATGCCGCCGCAGAGTTTGGGGTCTTCGACGAGCTGGCGGAGGGTGATGCCAAGTTCGAGCTCGTAGACGCCGGGGCGGTTGACGTGCCCGCTGACGCCCATGAGCTTGGTGCCGTGGCTGCCCATCTGGCCGGGGATGGTGGAGGCTTTGCCCTGCTTGAGGAACCAGTCAGCTCCATTCTCGATGATGCTGGGGAGGTGGGCGAGGGTCTCGACGTTGTTGATGATCGTCGGCCTGCCGAAGAGCCCTTTGATGGCGGGGAACGGGGGCTTGATGCGAGGCCAGCCGCGTTTGCCTTCGAGCCCTTCGAGGAGGGCGGTCTCTTCGCCGCAGATGTACGCGCCCGCGCCGCGGTGGACGTAGCAGTCGACCTTCCACGCGCCGCCGCGAGCGGTCTGGGAGCCGCTCAGGAGGCCGTTGCCGCCGAAGATGCCCTTGGCGTACGCCTCGGCGAGGGCTTGTTCGAGGACCTTGGCCTGGTGGTGGTATTCGCCGCGGATGAAGATGTAGGCTTTGCTGATGCGGCAGGCGTAGCACGCGATGGCGATGCCCTCGAGCATCAGATGGGGGTCAAAGTCCATGAGCAGGCGGTCTTTGAACGTGCCCGGCTCGGATTCGTCAGCGTTGATGGCGAGGTAGCGTTGCCCGCCGTCTTCTTCCTGGCCGGCTTCGTTGGTCTTGACCTTGGGGAGGAAGGTCCACTTGAGCCCGCAGGGGAACCCAGCCCCGCCGCGGCCACGGAGGGCGGATTTCTTGACCTCGTCGGTGACGGCGTCGGGCTTGAGGGTGAGGGCTTTGCGGAGGCCGACATAGCCGCCGGTTTTGACGTATTCGTCGTAGGAGACGACGTGGCGACCCTTGGGGTCGGCGTAAGGCCAGCAGGGGATGCGCTGGGTGAGGATGGGGCCGGAGAGGTTGGGGTTGATGGGGGCAAAGGCCATAGGTGGGCAGTGTAGGAGATCGCCATCCATCCGGTCCTTGTTTGCCCACGGGGTCATTTTTTGGCCACGAAGGCAAGTCGCGTTTCAGCCCAAACGCCCGCTCCCGTCCTAGACTCTCGGCTCGGTCGCGATGGACGCGATCGACCAGGAAAACCCTATCATGCCCCGTACCCAGATGTTTACGTCCGAATCCGTCTCGATGGGCCACCCCGACAAGGTTGCGGACCAGATTTCCGACGCGGTGCTCGATGCCATGCTGGCGGACGACCCGTTCAGCCGCGTGGCGTGCGAGACGCTCTGCTGCACGGGGATGGTGGTCGTCGCGGGCGAGATCACGACCAACACGTACGTGAGCATCCCCGACCTGGTCCGCGAGACGATTCGCGACATCGGGTACACCTCCGGCGACATGCGATTTGACGCCGACAGCGCGGGCGTGATGGTCGCGATCAACAAGCAGTCCAACGACATCGCCATGGGCGTCAATCGCGAGGGCGCGGGCGACCAGGGGATGATGTTCGGGTTCGCCACAAATGAGACGCCCGAGTTGATGCCGCTGCCGGTCCTGCTCTCGCACCAGTTGGTGGAGAAGCAGGCCGAGGTCCGCAAGAGCGGGAAGATCCCCGGGCTGCGTCCGGACGCCAAGAGCCAGGTGACGGTCGAGTACGAGGGCAACAAGCCTGTGCGTGTGGACACGGTAGTGCTTTCGACGCAGCACGACGCCTCGTGGAACGACCGGCAGGACCAGCTCAAGCGTGAGATCATCGAGCACGTCATCAAGCCCGTGCTGAAGGAGCGGTTCAACCCCGCGATCACGATCCACGTGAACCCCACGGGTCGGTTCGAGATTGGCGGCCCGCACGGCGACACCGGGCTGACTGGCCGCAAGATCATCGTCGACACCTACGGCGGGATGGGGCGTCACGGCGGCGGGGCCTTCTCCGGCAAGGATCCCACGAAGGTCGATCGTTCTGCCGCGTACATGGCTCGCTACATCGCCAAGAACGTCGTGGCGGCCGGGCTGGCCGACCGCTGCGAGGTGCAGTTGTCGTACGCGATCGGCGTGGCTGAGCCCACCAGCATCTACGTTGACTGCTTCGGCACCGCGAAGGTGGACGAGGAGAAGATCAGCAAGGCGGTCCGGGCGACCTTTGGCCTGACGCCGCGCCAGATCATCGAGAGCCTCGACCTCAGGAAGCCGATCTACGCCCCCACCGCCAAGCACGGTCACTTCGGGCGCAAGCCCTACGAGGGGCATTACTTCGACCCGGTCAAGCGTGAGAACCGCGGGCCGAAGATCAACTTCTTCTCGTGGGAGAAGACGGACAAGGCCGACGCGCTCAAGAAGCTCTGCTCCTGAACATTCGAGCCATTACTTGGAACGCGAGCCCCGCCCCTAGGCGGGGTTTTTCGTTGGGAGCCGAAAGCCGTAGAGGTTGTGCGTGACGATGTACCTCGCGACCTCGTCGGGCACGTACCGAAGCCCCTCCATCGCTCGCCACCGGCTGGTGTCCTTGGGCGCGCCCGGGATCGCGGCTCTCACCGCGGTCGAATTGTCCTCGCGGACGACGGGGGCGTTGGCGATCCAGCCACGCCACCGCTTGAGGTCGGCTTTGGTCCAGAACGACGGGTCCAGGGTGTCGAGAAACGCTTTATCGGAAGCGAACGGCTCGCGGAACAGCACGTACGGCTCGGCCAACGCGAAGATCTCCCGAGGGCGATGCCATCGGTGAAAGGCGGCGGCCTGATCCGACCCGATGACGAGCCTGAACTTCACCGTCGGGCGGATAACCGAACGCAACCGCGTGAGCGTGTCGATCATGTAACTCGGCTCGCCGGGGACGGCTCGGTCGATCTCGTCGGTCCAGAAAGCGCACAGGTCACTGGCGGCGGTAAAGGCTAGCAGCATCCCGATCCGGTGCTCGTCGGCTGCGAAAGGCCCCTTGGACTTGTGCGGGCTGCGTGCCGCGGGAACGAAGAGCAGCCGGCCGCTCATCCCAAAGTCGAGCGTCATGGCCGCCATCGGCGCCATGAAATGACCGTAGTGGATCGGGTCGAAAGTTCCGCCGAAGACCAGCAACGTTCGCATCCCGCGCGATCTTGGGATCGCGGGCGGCGTGATCGGTGCTTTGGGAGCAGTCGGCATCCGCCGGGATGTTACCGTGGGTTCAACGCTGCCGGGGTGACACCGAACGGGCTGAGGCCGGACGCCGGGGGCGTGCGCAGTTCGGGGTACCGCAAGTCCAACTGAGCAGGCGTCAATTCCGTGGCCACCACGTTCCCAAGTCTGTCGCGAATACGGTGGCGGACCTTTGAGTCTGAGATGTACGTTTCCACGGAGAGCAGTTCGGAGACGTTCGGCTTCGGGTTCTCATCGGTGCTGATCGTCGCCGCCCGGGACTCAGTGGGTGAGATCTGTCGCCCCACGACGACAAGCACGACAAATGCCACGACCGTCCCGATCCTGAGCCGGCTCAAACCCCACCCGATCGACGCCAGATTGGTATCGCCCATCTCTCAATCATCGGATCGCGGGTGGCATGACTCCACCGCCTGCGCGACCTATCATCGCCCGTTGGCCCCGTCGTCTAGCCTGGTCCAGGACACGTCCCTTTCACGGACGCGACATGGGTTCGAATCCCATCGGGGTCATTTTAGGCTTCCGCACGGTATCGCAAAGTGTCGCAAGTGCCTGATTTTCAGGCACTTGTGGTTTTTGGACCGGATCGGGTTTCTGCTCGATTCGAGTCGTTTCCGCTGCTTGCTGCACCGGATTCTGCACCGCTTTTGCGGAGCTCGTTGACGCCCGTGCGGTCTCGTAATCCGCTTCTCGGACAGAGAGATAGCTCTGTGCAGCGACGGTGGTTGTGTTACCCAGCCAAGCGCAGACGACGTGAAGGGGGAACCGCTCGGTGAGCTCGGTTTGACGCGACGCTCGAAGATTGTGCCACACGCGGGGCCAGGGCTCGAGGCCCGCCCGACGGATGATTCGTTTGAACTGCGTGCCGAGGTTGATGTTGGACCGCCCATAGCCATCGGTGCGGCGAAAGCGCTCGGACATCACGAATCGGGTCCCTGCAGGTGCTCTCGTCCGAGCCTCCTGCAAGTACGGAATAAGTTCGGGGAAGAGCGGTATGGTCCGCGTCTCCTGGTTCTCGCTGGCTTCCGTCTTGGGCGAGTTGACTGTGATGCGCCCGCGTTCCCAGTCCACATTTTCCCACTTCAACGCCAGATGCTCACTTGGGCAACGTAGACCGCCAAAGCGGGACAGAGCGATCAGCAACCGCCAATCGTCATCTGGACATACGGCCATAACGCGCTCGATGATGTCCTTGGGGACAAACCTAAGCCGTGTGGTGTTGGTCTGACTTCCCGCTGGAACCTCGGCAAAGGGGCTTTCCCCAACGATCTTCAACTTTACAGCACAGTGAAACAGCTGGCGCGCGACCTTGATGGACTTGGACGTGGTTGCCTGGGCATAACCAAGCTCCTTCATCGCCCGTTTGAAGCCCTGGGCGTCTTCCGCCGAGATGGCCGTGAGCAACCGATCCTTGCCGAAGTGCTCTTCAACACGGCGGCGTGCAGTGATGTAGGTGCGCAGCGTCGAGGCTTTGATGGCTAGTGATGCGAAGTACCGTTCGAACATCTGGCTCAACGTGATGCGGGCTCATTGACGGGGTGGAACCAACCCCACGCGGGCAAGCCGTTCGTGGAGAACATCCCCGATCTCCTTGGTCCAGAGCGCCGTTTGCGAGTCTGGTGCCGCACCGGCGGCCTTGGCCGCAATCAGTGCGTCAATCCGAACAAGGATCGCTTCGGCGTTCTTGAGGGTGATTTTGCCAAGTCGGACGCCCCGGCGCTTTCCATTCATGTCGATAAACTGCACACGGCGTCCGCCGTGCGCTTCATTGCTCAATGAGGCCATGAGATGCCTGCTCCGCGTGTAAAGGTGAAACGTGCGCGCAAGTCTGCCGGGCCCAAATCGCAATCGCGATAGGGTGTGCCCGCCGTGGGATCTTGGGATTCACCTCAACGTGCGGCAGCTGCCGCCGTCATGAACTCGATGCACCTCCGCGGGTGCGCTCAGCCGTCCAGCGGCAAAGTGCATCAACCGGATAGAGAACACGCCGACCAATGCGAAGGTGCGGCAAGCCGCCTGCCTTGGTGAGCGTCCACACTGTCCGTGCCGAGATGTTCAGCATCCGGGCCACCTCATCGATGCCGACGAGCAGACGATCGGCATTCTCAGCCGGCGGCGTCACAGTGGGAACAATATGTGAAAAACGCGTCTCAGAGCTAGGGTTCATCAGCATTCTCAACGGGTACAAACGAGAGAGGTTTGCGTGAGGTATGCAGTTGTCGATGTCCGCTCTTGGAAGCACCTCCTGCCGGAAGAAACCGGCGACGCTCTAATATACGCACGAAATGCCTGAGAGGTTCTGGAGAGTGACTCCGGTCCTAGTTCACCAAGCCACCGGGCTATGTGCTTCCCGCGAGAGATCAGGACACTGACCTGCCCGCCTCAACCCTGTATTGTCCCGGGTAACGTGAGCCTGGATGGTACTAGGGAAGGCACTATCGAGGGGACAGTAGCGACTCGGTGCCGAGCAGATCTTTCACAAGTCGCGTGAAGCCGACGTTGAGCTGGCCATCAGCTACGAACGCCATTGCTATCGTGAAACCACGGCAATGCTGCGGCACACGAACTGGCAAGTCAACCACACAACTGTAGAACGCATCTAGAGGCGTGAAAGGCTCACGGTGCTGCGGCATCAGCGCATACGTGGGCGGTTGGCAGCCTGGCTCCCCGCCAGAAGTTCGCTGCTTCATCCGATCGGGTGCACGACCGGATGAAGCAGCACTCCTCAACCGCGTAGAACTTTCGAGGCTCGTTTCAGTTACCTATCGACTACCCGATCCCGCTATATTTGCCTTGGAGAAACGCATGACACGTGAGTGTCGGACGCGAAGCACGTTGCCGCACCAGTTTCGTCGCAGACGCCAAGCTTGCGCCCTCAAGGCCTAAGCGACTGCGATGAGGTCGCTTTACTACTTGTCTTTCAATCGCTCCAAGCGTTGCCGTGCCATTTCTAAGGCGTCTTGAACCATCTTGTGCTGCACCGGATACTTCTCCGGAATGAGCACAGTTAGCGATTGCTCGTAGTAGCCTATTGCTTTGCTTTGCGATTCTTGCTTGTCGTCCAGTAGCCTATCACTCCATATGTTCCCAAGATTAAAACAAGCGATGGCCCAGTACACCGGGTTCTTGTCCTTTGTAAATACTCTTTGCGACGCAACCGTGGCCTTGGTGGCATTGTCAAGATTTTCATTTCGATCGCCCTCATACTTCATCGCCCAACACGTTCCCATGTTTAGACAGCAAGCCGCCCAATTGTCAGGAAATCTATCTTCGGTAAATACCTCAAGGGCAGCAGTATAGTGCGCAATAGCCCTTTTTAAATTTCTTTCTTTCTCCTGATTTGGCACTCCACTTACGATCACGGTATCGAGAGGACTGTCCTTCCACAAATTGCCCAGATTATAATTGGCAACAGCCCACTGTTCTGGGTAACGCATTCTTGTAAATACCCGCAATGAAGCCTCGCGTGCTGAAATGGCCAAGGCGACGTTCTCGTGTGGCTTGCCCAGTTTTCGTCGAATGTAAGCGTTGCCGAGATTATTCTGAATCGCAGCCCACATAAATGGATATCGCTCTATACTCAGAATCTTGAGCGCGGCAATATCCATGCGAATAGCTTCTTCAATATCGTCCTCGGGCTTTCCATCGATCCGATCTAGTAGGGCCATTGCCAAGTTTCCCTGTGCCATCGACAACAACTGTGGCTGATCTTGATGTGTCAACTCCTCGATTGCCAGACGGCATGCCGTGATGGCTTGTTCAATATTTTGCTTCTTGTCTCCAGTCGGATCATCTCGTATCGCAACAGAAAGATCGACTTGGCTTTCCGCCCATTGAACGGGGAAGTCGCTTCGGCTGCGAACATCGATGGCGGATCGATGCGCTTTCAAGGCTTCGGCAATATTTTCTGCCTTGTTGCCTTTTGGCCGAGATCGCCACGCGGTGCCAAGATTGCGCTGGGTTATGCCGTATAGCTCTGGGAATCGATCCTTGGTGAACACTGTAAGGGCATGCCCATACGCGGCAATTGCCATCCGTTTGTTGTCATCAATATCGCCGGTGGGTAGTGAGTTCCATGCACTAGCGAGCTCGCTTTGTGCGCGCGCCCACTCGAACGAGCCGCGGGGAGAGAGATTGACAGCTGCATTGGATAGGCTTACCGCGCGGTCGATAGAATTAGGAAAGTCCTCAAAGCGACACTGCCGAAGCGCGCTGGCTAGATTTAGCATCGCGGTTGAATCGTCGTCATACCCTGGTACCGCCATGGCGAATTCGTATGGGACAACACTTCGATCATAGTTTCCCTCAAAGTAATACGCGTCTCCCATAGCCGTATAGTAACCAAATCGATCCGTCACAAGCTTATCGGAGGCCTTCAGGATTGTGCGCGCTTGTTCATAGTTGCCATTGATTATGTGAGCTCTTGCACGAGTGAGAGGCTCAGAGTGGCGTGAAGCCTTCTCAGCGACCTCTCGATCCGCTGCCGTGAACGGCGAACCGCTTGCGACACGGTCATCTATCGTGCTAGCGCGACTCTCGATTAGTATTTGCTCGACCCGTGTGGCATGATGGCGATTGCTTCTGTTGACCATAATCACCGCAAGCAGGGCGGATGATAAGACGACTACGGCTATGCTCACCGCAGTACGCATTATCCATCGACGCGTTGTGTCGCCGCTGGTTACGACAACATCTCGCACACCAGCCGCTTCGATCTGCGTGGTGATTGTGCTGTTGGCAACACTGTTCTTTATGTCATCGCCGATCGCCTTCTGGTTGTCATTGACGTCATCAACTGCTTCCAGTACTTGATCGAGCTTACCACCAAGTCGCTGCAGTCGTGAATCGATGGAGATCACCGCGACGATGAAGGGCTTCAAGCGTCTCGCGCCGCCAGAGCCCTTCTTGGCCGTATAGTTATCCACAAGCTGCGACCCCTGACGTTCTATGAGCTCGAGTATGCGATCTAGGTCCATGTGGCGTTGGCTCGCCGCTTGTTTGACAGTTACGGCGAGCTGGGCGAGCATGCGCATGTGAATCACTGCGAACGCGGTGCCGTCGCGAGAGGAATCGGCCGCTATCGTCCGAAAGAACTGCCTCACGAACTCGTTACGGCACCTCTCAGCGATAGACAGCATCACGACGTCGTCGAGCATGATGCCGATTTCAATGGCGAGTCCGCTGACGATGGACCGCCACATGTCGATGTCGCCCCACGGCAAATATGAGCCGAGAGCAGCGGCCTCAACCACAGCTGTCAACGAGGGTTCACTGAAGGCCGAGAATGTAGTAACATGAATCGCAGTTGCCGCAGCAAAATTGCTCTCGATCTGAGCTGCAATTCCTAGAATGCTCTCGCGGGCGTCTTCCGTAGCTGCTGTCTTGCTTTCTAGTCGAAACAGATCGCCGATAGTGACACCAACGGCAGCGACCAGCTGATCACCCAAGAGCCGAGCCTGCTCCGCGTTAAGCTGGAGATTGCGAGCGTATTTCTCGTTGGTCTCAACACCGAGTTCCACAGCATGATAGGAACGAAGCAACTCGGCCGCTGAGGCAAAGCCCGCAACGGCCCAGAGCGGCAAGTTCGCACCACTAGTCCCTTGCGGCGTGACGGCGCGCTCCAGTAGTCCGACACCAACGATACCGGCCGGAAGAATGAGCCTTTCAGCGACACGGATGATGCGCTCGCGGGCGGTTGAGAATGCCGATTTGATGTGCATGACTCCCCTTGCAGTTTCGCCAACTATAGTTTGCCTCACCGTCTAACTCAGATTCACCATTTGACTCGGCACCCACCACTGTTGTGAGCTGTCGATGACGAGTCTACCGCGCAATCGCCCCGGTTGGAGCGTGATTCAGAGCACCACATTCGGGAACAACTCTTGTGTTCGGCAAATGTTGGCGTGCTTCTGGTAGTGCGGACGACGCTTTCGCCGAACGAGCGCACGCCCTCCCCGCTGGTCCCTACGTCTGGCCCAAGATCCGGCGGGACGTTCTTCATTCCGACAGCTTGGCCGGTCTGAGTCTTCGCATCCGATCCAGAGTCGTCCGGAACAGATACCTTGGTACGGCAGCCTCCGCGATCTGGAATACCACGTACCGCGCGGTCGGCAGGACTCTGTTCTCGATCTTGATGAGCTTCTCCTGCGGCGGGGTTAGCGACCAGTGCGCCACG
The DNA here is from genome assembly GCA_943369765.1 of Phycisphaera mikurensis NBRC 102666. Lineage (GTDB taxonomy): Bacteria > Planctomycetota > Phycisphaerae > Phycisphaerales > UBA1924 > UBA2396. The sequence goes on from CALROI020000006.1 coordinate 64,442, forward strand.
CTCGCAGGAAAGGCCAGCCGCCGCAGCAAGTGTCCCAGGTCCTTGATCCACTGCTCGGTGGGCCCCCCGCCCATTGTAGAAGCGAGCCACATCTTCTTGGTCCCGGCGCAGGTTGGTCACGATGAAGCCCACGCGTTGGAGCAGCTCGCCCGCGTGCCATTCGAGCTTCGCCACCATCCGGCCGGGTGTGCTCAAGGTAGTGGCCCAGTACATGAAGCTGCCATGAGAATGGATCGGCTGCTGCGGCGGACGGCCGGCCGGGCGGGGCCGCAGGTACGCGATCTCCCTCGAGCTCATCGTGTTTGCGGGGAACCGAATGGGGTAGAGGTAGCCCTCGGCCTCCAAGAACTCGTACACCTCGAGGTTGGCGAAGGCAGCGTCGGCGCGGAAGTACCGGCGGAGGTCCGTAGAGCGACACCGCGCCACGATCGGCTCCAGCACGAACCGCAGTCCGCCTCGCTGTACACGTTACCTTCGTGGAGCATGGGCCGCTCCAGATCACTGTGCTATTTGAAGCAGAACAGCGGGTGGTCGCAATTGCACTCGAAGTGGCGGTGGTACTCCGAGCCTTCCTACCGTCCGTAGGTCTCACTGAGCGAACTGTCCATGTCCAGAATGACCTCGGAGGATGGCCTTCGAGCGGAAAGCCTGTCGATCCCCCGCCCGCTCAGATTCGTCTGAGCGTCAAGGTTTCCCGTCTGGGTCACCACCTCGGTCTCAAGTCTCCCCATCCCGCTGGTGGATGCGACGTGCGATTCTCGCGCCAGCCCGCCCACGGCCTGCCGCAGAAGGGTGATCATCGTGTTCCGCGTGGTCTTGCCAGTCCACCAATCATGCAAGACACCTCCCGTCGTCGTGATCAAGTCCATCGCATCATTGAGTTGGCGGTAGGCCAGCAGCCCCGCGTCACTGGTTACCTTGGAGCCGTGGAAATCCAGATTCACGCTGCCGTCCCAACCTATCCGCGGGGCGTCCAATTTGTCTTCACTACTTGAGCCCTCCAGACTTCCGTGCTTCGTCGTGAAGGACCTTGTATTCGTGCGGTCAAGCGTCACGTCATCATACACGAAAGTAAGTTCCCATTTGAGAATCCGGGTTCAAGCCGCCACCTTCGCCGACGCGACCTCCGACCACGGCCCCCTCTCGCCCTGCATGTTGACATAGCCGAGCATGTAGACGGCAGGTTTGCCGCCGCCGCCAGAATGGAAGTCGACGCGGATCGTGGGCCTGGTGACAATCGTTAAGGATAACAGCGCGGCGGGGCCACTCGGCGCCGGCTCGCCGAGCTCAGCAACGTGAGCGTGATCTCGCAGTGTCAATTCTGGATCATCGTAGCTGAGCCAATACGGACCATGCCGGATCGCAGCTCACTTGGGGCAGCCGATCGTGGGGGAACTGTGCTGCCGTCCATCTCACTGCGGGCAGGCGGTACTGCCGCGGGTCATCAAAAGCCATGTAGGGCAACTGGCAGGAGAGCAGCGTCATCGGTTCATCTCGTGTTGAGAAAGTGTGGACGACGCCGCGGCTGAACAGAAAGACATCCCGCTCGCGTGCCGGCACCGTGCGGACATCGCTGCCGTCAAACCGATCGGCGGTCTGGGCGCTGACGTGAAAGTACCCTCGGCCTTCATGAACGATGATGAAGCGATCCGAGTGCTCGTGAACGTGCATGGGAAGATCGTCGGCGTGGGCCTGCCAGCGGAGCTTTGCCAAAGCCCAATTTCGTCCGTTGCCGAGGATCCGCCCTGCATCCCAGGCCGCTCCCGCCACTCGCTCACTGTCTTCGAACGGTGAGACGAGCTCAATCGGGAACTCTCTCTCCAGCACCGCAACGTGATCACGGAAATGTACCCCACGGCCTGTCCCCCGCAACCGACCCACCGCTGCAGTCGGAGACGGAGCTGATTCCCGCAGGCGTGTCATCGCCCGCTCGGCCATCCCCAGAATCCCGGCCAGAACGTGTCGGCCTCCGACGGCCTCCCCAGACCCCTCCATCACCAGTCCATCGAGTCCTAGTACGCCACACTCACGCGCTTTCGGTTCCATGACGATTGGTTCCTCCGGATCAAGTGCAGTCACCGACGCTGATCGACTGCCTCTCACTCAAGTATAGTCCATGTTGGACTATTCCAGATCAGACTTCATGCTGTCGGGCCTCATAAAGGCCCACCCATGCGATTCACCAAATCCTCTCACTCCCCTGCGTACGCCACGATGATGACCGCGCTCGTTCAGGCCCGCGCGACCGCCGGCGTGACCCAAGTCACCCTGGCTCAACGGTTAGGGATTAGTCAGTCGCTGCTGAGCAAGTACGAGCGGCGGGAGCTGCGCCTTGACGCCGTGCAGGTTCTCTACTGGTGCCGGGCCCTCGATATGCCGTTCGCTGAGTTTGCTCGCTCGCTTGATGAACGGATTCCGAATCGCAACTGATCCCCTTGGTGGGTGGGGGGTAGAGGGGAGGGTTCGGGAGGGGAGAGGGGCCGCGTCTCCCCTGCCGAGCAGGAGCAAGTTCAAGTGGCCGCTGAGGCCGCGTCGCCCTCAGCGTTGCAGGGCCATGGCCAGTGTCCGGGCCTTGGCGGCCGCCGAGGGCCCCCACCAGTTGGAGGCAACCCTGTTTTCGTGGCGGTGCTGATCCGAGCGTGCGCGGGTCGGACGCTGGTGGTCAAACCAGTGGGTGACGGCATTGACGGCAACCCATCGCGAGGCCGCATGGCGGGTTTGCTGGCGGTCCTGATCAAAGTTCTGAGCCCAAGTTGCCAAGACCTCCTTAGCGGTTTCCACGTCCCGAATCTCCTTCTTGGTGCTGGGATGGAGCGGAATGGGATGCTGGGTCGCGGTGTAGACCTCCAGCCAAAAACTCTGCAGGTCGGCCCGGGACATTTCAGAAGCGACCAGCGTCTGAGCCTGGGTCGTAAAGGTCGCCATGGACTTCTTGTAGAGGTTCAAGGCTCGCCGTGCATCGTCGAGCTTGGAGGCAATTTGCCCTTCATGGCGGAAGTGAACGCGGGTGCCGGCGGTCTGGCTCAAGCTCGCGTGCAGCGTGTTTCTGCACACCACGCGGATGGTGGTCGGAAGACAGGTGACCGCCATGGTGCCGTCATGCGCGTTGGCAACAAGCAGGTACGGCTTGACCTCGTCTTGGGAATTGAGCCAGATCGACTCGCTCTTGGCCAGGAACCACACCCTGCGCCCGCCACGGATGGATCCTGCGGACTCGAGTTTGACCTGATTGTCGTGACCCAAGGCGGCCACGAAGTCGGCGAGCTCGCGGTTCTGGACAGGCCGGTAGCCGACGCCCACCACACCCAAGGGGCGGGCATCCACCGAACAGACGTTGAGAACATGCGAGGTGACGTCGATGCGTTCTTGGCCGTGGCACGCCTCCATCGGCAGCTGATGGACCTCCCAGTTCAAGCGGGCAAGTTCGAGGGCTTGATGCGGGGAAGGGGCGTCCTCGACAATGGTGCCCAGTCCATGCCAGGCTTTGGTGCGGTGAAGAACGAGGTGATCGTGGGCGGTGATTTCATGGGCCATGGGGATACTCCGTGCGGTTGTTGAAGAAGAGGCACGCACGATGGCATGGGAGCATTCATGCGTCGAGACCGTGTTCCCGCGGCGGGATCAACCTGTCGACATGGTGCCGACAGCGTGCTTGGGTGAGATTTGACGGGCCGTTATGAGCACGTCGATCAACCACTCCCTCTTCACCCATGCCGAATGGAGCTCCGCATGACAGAACACACACAACGACCACACAAGAATCTCAAGCTCGGCTACATCCGCGCCGCGATCTGGAAGAATTCGAACGAGGCGGGCACGTTCTACGGCGTGACCTTCGAGCGGGTCTACAAAGCCGAAGACGGGAGCTGGAAGAGCGCGTACAGCTACGGGCGTGAGGACTTGCTCAATCTTGCCAAACTTGCCGATACGGCCCACACGGAAGTCACCGCCCTCGTGCAAGCGGACCGCCAGGCGTCTTCGACCCACGAAGCTTCTCAGAACAACGGAGATCAGACGACAGAGGGTGGTACACGCCAAAGCAACGGCACGCGGCGCCCGAGAGGCGGCCGCGGTCGCGAGGAGGGTCGCTGATGCAGGCACCTCGCAAATCACTCAAGCCCATCTATGTGCAGACGATTGGGCAGGTGCGGATCCTGGTGTGGCCGCGTCGTCGCGGCGAATCAGCACGCCACTCGGTTGTGTCCATTGAACGCACCCAAGACAGCACATCGCCTTTGTGGTATCCCAGTGCGAGCTTTAGTGCAAACGACCTGGCCGATCTGGAATCGCTGCTTCCCGTGGTGCGGGCATTCCTTGATGACGCAACGTCGCCAGCCGGGCACAAAGGTGCCAAGAGCGACCCGCCAGAAACCAGCACGACGGCGCACGCGAGCGAATCGACGCCCTCTGACGCGCCCGAAGACGAGGACGAGATCGGAGACCCGGAACCGCCATCACCAGAGCCAAGCGATTCGGTGGCACTAGAGACAGAATCGTTGTCGAATGAGCCGACGGAGAGACTCTTCGTCTCACCGGAAGAGGCCGTCCATCCCATCGCCCGAGGACACTCCCACCCAACTCCGGTTGGCCGCACTCAGTGGAAGCACCGTGCGATCCTCCACCTTCGCGCCTGCCAGCAGGCTCGACGGGAGATGTGGCGCGCCTAACCCCCCCCGCCCCCACCCCACCCCCACCACCCCATCCCATCCCACACGCCTTGCCAGATCAGACGTATGCCAACTCGGTCTTGTGATCCTGGAGCCGCTAGAACGTCGTTGGCGACCTGCGTGTGCTTATTGCTGGATACATGGGCAGTCCATGCGTCGAGACGTGGATTGTCAGATGAGTTATCGCAAGGATGGCGGGGCCTTCCTCAAGCGATGTTGGCCACACCCGGATAGGCGATGGTGGGCTTGCCCCAAAGCTTGAGCAGCCGGTTGGCGGCCTGAATCACGCCACGAACATCAGTCATTCGTCCATCGACGACGTACATACCCGAAGAACGCCGCTGAACCCTCGATCCGAGAATGGCGACGGCCTTCTGCAGGGCGAGACTCGGACTGTCATCGTCCTCCTCGTCGGCGAACAACGAGGCATCGAGTTCGGCGTTGCGATTGGTCCAAGGGAACACCAGCCGCGTGGAGCCGCAGGTCAGAACGACACGTACCGCACACTCGGGCAGATCGTCCGAGAGAAAGTCCGTCAGTTGGACATGTCCTTGGGTGATGTCGATGATCTTCTGGAGGATGCGCGGCTCGGGAATCCGCTCTCCGGTCAGATAGCGGAGCACGGTTGCACGACTACGGACGCCAAGATCCCGACGCAGCGTGCTTGGGGTCAACCTGTGGCGGTGAAGGTAATCAGCGAGCTTCATACTCGAGCGATACGACACTTTCTGGTTGCATTTCCAGAATTTGTTCCCGTCATGGGTGCAGACTATGGAGGAAGGACTATGCGGTTGGATGTTCACGCGGCGCTCCGATGGATCCAGACCACTTCATGCGAGGGGCGAAGGTCGGGGCGGGAGTTGTTCGCTTGCACTTGGCCGAAGTACTTGAACGACAGCCAGTCCGCACCTAGATTCTCGGTGACGATCACCAGACCACGGCGCGTTGCGCACCATCGGCCGAGTTCGGCATAATCGAGCGTGGCCGAACCAAAGCGGTAGTGACGCCCGGCCCGGTGGTAGGGCGGATCAATGAACCACGTCGCGCACACGTCCGGGGCTTCACACGCGTGGCCTTGGATCACCTGCCAGTGACGAATGGCCGAGAGCTGGATCGCGATTCGCTCACGCGCACGAGGCCCCCAGAATCCAACGCCCTTTCGCAGCACCATCCACGAGGACGGGGATTGCGCGGGACGCGATTGTCCGCGGCTGATCCAGTAGCCGATGAGCGTTCGTTCGGCATCACAGAGGTCCACCAAGTCTCGCACCTTCTGATCCGGTTGAAGATCGGGCAACTGACGGATGCGGCGTTCATCGGCGGAGATGAGGTACTTTCACAACTCGGCGATGACCGGATCGCGCTCGATGAGCACGACGCGCTTTGAGCAGCGAAGGCTGGCGTAAGACGCCGATCCCGCAAACGGTTCGATCAACGTGTCGTGTTCGGGCGTCGGGTAGAGAGGAGCAAGGCGGTACTTGGCTCCGTAGAAGGGAAAGAAGGGCTTGAGTCGCATGGGATGACCTCGCGTGTCGGTGTGTGAATGGGATTGCACATGGGCGCGGTCACCCAAGCACTGCATGTTCGATGAATCGAGGGCTTGCCTCCATTCCGGAATCATGTGCTCGTCTGGTCGTCACGACTCACGCATAGAGCTGTTCGACCCCGTGCATCTCGTCATCCGGAGCAGAAGGCCCGGCGACCGGGCGTGGGTCTCCGATATTCATCATCGCGTGTTGAGAACCTTGGTCAAAAAAACGCGTGGCGATGGCGAGCTTTTCGGCGAGGGCGCGGCACAGTTCGGTCGGCGTTGCTTTCGCAAGCTGTGCTCGGCGTTCATCGCGACGCGTCGGCTCGCCCATACCCGTGAGCAGCCAATGCGCGTTGATCTCAAACGCTTCGCACAAAGGGGTGAGAAGCTTCACAGAACAGGTCCGGGTCACCACCATGCGCCGGAGCGTTTCTTGGTTGACGCCAAGACGTTCGGCTAGCTTGCGGTAGCTCCGGCCTTCAAGCGCGTGGGCGTACACGGCCGCCAAGCGGCACTGGAACGCTGGATCGCCACTGTCGTTGAGAGGGAGTCTCAATCCGTCGGAAGGCGAGAGCGTCATCGCGCACTTCCCCTGCGCACGGCATTGGTGCCCAGCGGTGACCGACCTGAGCTTTCAGAGACTACGGGGCGTCGTCCGTCACGGTCACCCATCGCACATGAGGCAACGATGGCACCTTGATCGGGTTGCGATTCGGCACGAAAGAAGGTGAACCGACTGCTCATCACCCTTGCACCAACCGGCATTTCTGCCGCACTCGATCGGAGGCGTCCGTGTTATCGGCCATGCCATCGTCACCTGGCCGGAGCTTGAAACGCGCGTTTCAGCGACTCGCTCTGATCCCTCCCCCTTCACCGAAATCTGATGTGTCGTGTGCGCGCACCTTCGTTCATTTTTTGCTACGATCGCCCGCATGGCGTCTGATCCCGCACACACACGGGGAACGGTGACTCGTCTGCTGGCCGAACTGCAGGCGGGCGTGCCCCACGCCAACGATCGACTGTTCGAGCATGTTCAAGGGGATCTTCGCCGCCTCGCCCAAGGGATGTTGCATCGTTCTCGTGTGCCATCGGGCGTGCTGAGCGGAACCGAGCTCATGAACCTCGCGGTCCTTCGCCTGCTCGATCAGGAGGGACTGAGTGCCGAGGACAGACGACATTTTTTCTTTCTGCTGGGCCGTGCCATGCGCGATTGCCTTGTCGAGGAAGCCCGTCGGGCGGATTCACTCAAACGGGGCGGGGGCCGAACCAGAGAGTTGCTGTTCGAGGTCGAAATTGACGCCGAACGCATCCAAGTTGATCCGACGGATCTTCACGCCGCGTTGCAGAAACTCTCCGAGATTGACCCCCAGGCGTCTCAAATGCTGCAGCTCAGGTTCTTTGCCGGACTCTCTCTCGAGGGTGTAGGAGAGTCCATGGGCTTGTCGTTTCACCAGGCACGCCGTACGTGGGCATACGCCAAGGCGTGGTTGATTAACTTTCTCTCGGAATCCCAACCTCGCGAGGGATCTCCCGTGTGAATCGCGCACCAATGCACGTCCTTTGCGGTAGATGAAGAACGTGGGCCTTGCCCGGCATCGGCGCCGAGGGCGCCACGAGCGGAGCAGCGTCGAATGGCGGACGACTTTGACGAGAAAGCAGTGTTCCTGGCTGCCCTCGATCTCGGTCCGTCCGATCGGGCCGCGTTCCTCCAGGGTGCTTGTCCTGACGCGGCAACGCTCGCGCGTGTGACCGCCCTGCTTGAAAGCCATAGGGCGGGCTTTGCGCTTCGCCCGTCCTCCACCGAGGCCACCGCCCAACCTGAATCGCCCGACCTGCGCATCGGGTCGTTTCACATCGTCAAGGAGATCGGCCGCGGCGGGATGGGGATCGTCTATTTGGCCGAAGACACCCAGCTTGATCGACAGGTGGCCCTCAAAGTGCTGGGCCCAGAACTGCTGAGATCTCCCCAAGCGGTCGCCCACTTGCAACGCGAGGCCAAGCTTTCGGCCGCCCTCACACACCCCGGCGTGGTGCAGGTCTTTCAGTTTGGATTGGCCGATGGTCGTGGGTTTATCGCGAGTGCTTATGTCAACGGTCCGACGCTCAAGGCCGTTATCGAGGAAGAGCGAGTCAAGCGAACATCGAACGCGTCGCCTCGCGCGTGGATTGAATTCTGTGCCGACACCATAGCCACCGTGGCGGAGACGCTGAGTTACTGCCACCAACAGCACATCATTCATCGCGATGTCAAACCCTCCAACATCCTTCTCGACCCCAAGACCGGACCCCGGCTGACAGACTTCGGCATCGCCATCTCCGACGGCACGGTTCGCGGACACTCGAAGAGCGAGAGCCGACCCGAGGCCCCGGAGAGCGCAAGCTTGGCAACTGAGGATGTTCCTCCGGATGCCTTGGAAGGCAGTTGTCACTACATGAGCCCAGAGCAGGCAAGCCTCAAGCAGGTGCGCATCGATGCCCGAAGCGACGTGTTTTCGCTGGGGGTGGTGCTCTACGAGATGCTGGCGTTGCGACGGCCGTTCGAGGGCGAGTCCACCGACCGCATCTTGCGATCGGTCCGAGAATCTACCGAGACCCGACTTGGGACGATTGATCGCAGGATACCTGCCGATCTGGTCACCATCTGCCATAAGTGCTTGGAGAAGGACCCCGCAGATCGCTACCAGTCGGCGGCTCACGTTGCCGCCGATCTGCGATCATGGCGTGCCGGCGAGCCGATCTTGGCACGTCCTCGTTCGCTTCCCAACCGTGTGGGTCGATGGCTTTATCGTCGGCGTCGCAGCGTAGCGTGGGTGGCACTCTTTGCCATCACCCTTGCTGCGGCATCCCTGCTCGTCATCCACCAGAAGCACAAGGCGATGGGGCAGGTCGTGATCCCCGAAGAAATGCGGGGCTACCGGGTGCGTGTCGAGCGGCTGGCCTCAAGCACGACGGGCGCATCCTCGGACGCGGTTGTCATGGAGGGCAGACCGACACCGTTTACTGCGTTCCTTGCCCCAGGCCTTTATCGCCTTGTCTTCGAGCGCGACGGTGATGTTCGGCGCGAGGCGATTTCGCTCATCACACCGGGCCACATAGATCGGATCGTGATCCGCCGGGCGCATGAAGAGGACCGTCGTTCGTTGGTCGCATTCCAAGGAGGAGTGGTCCAACTGGGAGCCTCGTCATCTGACTCCGCGCTCGGCACGTCGCGGAGCATCGCGCTCGAGCGTTTCCGAATCTCGGCGACAGAGGTCAGCAATCGCGAGTACCGAGAATTTGTGCTTGACGCGGGCGGCGTGGCATCCGAACTTTGGGCCGACCCATACGACGCCTCGATGGATGACCTGCCAGTGGTTGGCATCAGTTGGGACGCCGCCAACGCGTACTGCCGCTGGCGAGGCGTGCGCCTACCAACGGCCGACGAATGGGAAGCGGCCGCCCGGGCACCCGACGGACGCAGATTTCCCTGGGGTGATGCCACTCGCTCCACCCTCGCGCGCGACACCTCTCGCGAGATCAGCAGGTATGCCAAGCTCGCGCGTCCTGTGGCAAGTGAGCCGGACCTGCGCTCGCCCTTGGGTCTCTACCACCTCGCCTCGAATGTGGCGGAGTTCGTCGCCTCGATCGATCCTGCGCTCAACGGCGGGATCGTCTTGAAAGGTCGCTCGTTTCGCGACGACGCGGAACTGTCATCCTCGGATCATCTCACGCTGCCGGGTCGCCATCTGTGGGCACCCAATGTCGGATTCCGCGTCCTTCTTCAGGAGTAGTTCATGGCCCTTCCCCTTCGTGCGTCGGTCCTGCTTGTTCCGCATTCAACCGACGCTCGCACCCTCGACCTTCTCGGTGGCTCGCAACCCGGCAGCAGCGAGTATGTGACGACGAGAAACCAGCTCGCCAATGTCGCCGCCACCGTTCTGCCGTCGGAGTTTGATGCTCCCGATGCCGAACTGAACTATGCGGGATTTGTTCAGGCCGTCGAGGCCCTTGCCAACAACTTTGACACCTTGATTCTGAACGCGTTGACCCCGATCTTGGGCCCGCTGCCATGCGATGGTGGCCAGCTCGTCATGATCGGAGAAAGTGGTGCCGTGTGCAAGCCGTGCATCCCGGCCAAGCCGAACTGCCACATCGTGGATGGCGTTCCGGGCACGAGTTGTCCTGGAACGCTGCGTATCCGTCCCACACAGTGGTCGCCATCGACCAACCCTACCGCCGTGTTCACGCTCTCCGTCAGCTACATGTTCGGAGCACCTCCCCAGTGACGCGACTCGATCTTGATTCACCAACCTGGAGCGAGGCGCTCAACGATCCCCGAGAACGCCAGCTGGAGGTGCTGTTTCGGGAGGCACTTTGCCAGCTTGGCGCGCGTCGTCCCTTTGTTGACGCGTTGGACGCTCACCCTGATGGATTGCTGCGGGCGTTTGTGTACTTTTCCCACCTGCGGCATCCACCCTCGGAACCAACCTTTCCGCAGCTCATTCCCCATCTGTTCGAGCGACTCCGAGCGCGGTGGAGCGCACGATTTGACCCGCGTGCACGACCTGCGATGCCCACCCCGTCGTCCGGGGTCTTGGAGGCGGTGCGTGGCTCGGCGCGCTACCAGCAGCTCATTCTGAGAACACTGGGTGGTCCGCGCTCGACCTTGTGCGGGGCGGCTCTGGATGCCTTCGCTTCTGGTTCCCTTGAGCTCAATACAGATGAGCGAGCACGAGCGTCGACAGCTTCTGGGCGCGCCATGCGGGAACTCGTCTTCCACGGACCTGAAGGGGCCATCTTCTTCATCTGGTCGGAGTTTGCGCTTCTGGCCTCCAGGGACGCGATCAACGCCCCTCATGCGTACGAGTACGGGCGTGCCACGTGGACGAGCGAGGATTGGTTGCACTTGGCGGCCCGCCTGATACGGGCCCAACATGTGTTCTGGCGGAGCTTTGCCAAGCTAGGACCCGATGGGCTGCCCCATCCTGAGTGGTCGTTTGCCAGCTACTCCAAGGATCACTACACACCGGTCCTGCCGGAGGTGGTGAACGACGTCGGCCTGACCGCACTTACGCGTGACGAGATCGACACATACGCGACCCGCTGTCTTTGGATGGCGATGCCCGCAGGGATCGTTGCCCCCTCATGACAGGTCGACGTGCATGACATCGCTGACGCCTCGCGATGTCACGCTTCACGGCGTCTCGAATGGCCGTCCGGGCTTCGTCATCGCCGTCGTTGGCTCCTCGTCGATCGGTACGATTGAATTGGGTACCCCACCATCGACCTTGGCCAGTTTGTTCTCAAGGACAACCGAAGGGACGACGGCGCTCGCTGGCTTCTCGTTGTAGCCCTTCATCCACGGCAGAGACGGCGGGACGACATACCCCTCGGTGTGCTTCACCGATTTCTGCGGGCTTAACGACTCGGCGATGTACTTGGACTCGATCTGCGCATCGACGGCATCCAAAACACGTTCGCGCTGGAAGCGATACTCAAGGTATGCCTTGATGGCGAGGGCAAGGCCCGCACCCAGGAGCAACGGGCCGCAGCCCGTTCTCCCCAGAATTGCTGCCGCGACAAGGCACAGCAGAGGCTCGTACACGATCGAGACCACCCAGAGATTGTCGCCCTTGGGAAGACGGGCCCAGACGCCCCACGACACGCCCGATGACCGGCTGTACCACCGCTCGCCGCGGAGGTTTCGGTACAAGATCATCCTGAACTGGAGCAGCGCGGCAAAGAAGTACGCGATCATGAAGTACGCGACCGCGGGCATCTGCTTCTGGGGAATCATGAAGGTTGCCAGGAACGGAACTCCAACCAGTGTGAGGAGAAAGCGTGGAAACGTGAAGTACCGCTCCCCGAACTGGGAGCGCAAGAACACCTCCACACACGACGCAAACACGCCCGCGACGAACATGATCAGCACTTTGATCGTCGTCGCGATGGCAACGATCTGATCGATGCCCGCCTTGGCCTGCTGTTGCCCCTTCTGCAGGGATTCAACGAGTGTGGGCAGTTTCTGTGATCCTTCCACGTGCTCCTCCTTGCCTTAAGCGTTTGTCTGCCGGAACGTGACCTTGATGTTGTTCGTGTCGGTTGCGACCCACGTCCGCCCGCCTTGGAAAACCACGGCATCAACCAGCCCCTTGTTGGCGGGTCCCCCTTTACGAAGCGTGGTGAACACCCGCGCCATGACTTCCGATTCCAAGGACTGACTCGATCCTGCGGAGAGATTGCGGGGCTTCTTCTTGTCGTTGCTGTCGCTGCTGCTCGTGTTCGAGCGCCACGACCAATGCTTGGCAAAGAGGCGCTCGGCCCATTCGTTGGTCGTGGCATCGCCTTGGGCGTGAAAGATCTTGGTCTGCAGATTGCCCAGAAAGCTGTCGGTGACAGCCTGCCCTTCACCACTGCGCCCGAGCACCGCGAGGTAGTTGGAGAGACTCTGCGTGAGGTAGATGGTGCATGCCCGGCTCGCGCGGGCGGTCGCCTGAAAGTCCATGTCCTTGGCTGTGATGAAGTTCTGCGCCTCGTCTGCCCAGAGGAACACCGGACGACCGTTGGCGGTGATGCTGCGCGCTTCGGTTGCACGCTGCCAGAGGTACTTCCAGATGATCTGGGCGATGCGGCCCAGTTCATGATACACCTTGATGGGGAGATCGATGATGACGATCCGTCCGTCGTGGGTGCATTCCGGGACAATCGTCGTAGTGGTTCCAAACAGTTCGCGGAGTTGGCCACGCCGCATGCCGTCGGCAAGGGTGGTAAAGGTGGACACGATGCTCGCACGGGTTCGTTCATCAAGCTTGGGGAACTCCCTGAGCCAGTACTCCGCGGTGATGTCGAGGTCGTGGCGCTCGCTCTCCGTGAGCCGACGGTCCCTCGCACGCATCAGCCACAGGCAACAGCGCGAGTTGGCAACCCATGCGGGATCGCCAAGGTCGTCAGGATGGGTGGGCGCGGACAAGATCACGTCCGCGATGTCGGCCAAGGCCACAGTGCCGTTGGCGAGGACCGCGAGATCGATCGCGTTCCGCAGCAACTGACGAAGGGCTCGGGCCCAGAACGGATCTTGAGAGACTCCCCCTCCACCACCGTCTCGGTCGGCAACTTCCAAGACTTCGCCAAAGATGGCCACCAAGTTCTCGGTAATGCCGGCCCCACCGGTGCGTTGTTCGCATCTCGCCCGCTCGTAGTCGAGAAAGTTGAGCCGATGGGGTTGGTTGACACCAAAGACGATCAGGTCCGCCGTACGCCCCGTGTCAGCGGCATACTTCTTCCAGAGCTCAACTTCGTCGGGCTTGGCGGTGAGCGCGAGTCCGCCGAATCCCGCCAACAGCATGGCACGCGCGATCGCGGCACCCGACCCTGAGGTCTTGCCGCTTCCTGTAGCTCCAAAGATCTGGGTGCCCTCGCAGGCATCTGCGACAGTCCATGGATCGTGTGGCGTCATCATCAGCAGCGGGTGCTGCATGATGTCGCTGGGAGGCTCAGGGGTTCTGCTCCACGGCCATTTCACTGCGCATTCTCTGCCACACAGGGACCACCAGTCGTGATTTCGACTCGTTCTTTGTCGCCTGTGCATGTAGATGCCACACCCTCGTGGCGGCCACTTTGCAACTGTCTAGTTCTTGTGGTGAAGTAGCTGTGAGTAGGGTCTTTTGAGGCAGTTCCTCCTCGGTCGGGAGCAACCCCGTGGCTTGAAGTTCCGCGCGTGGTGAGTCATGACGACACAGACAGGTTCTGCAAGAGTATTGGTCCATGATGCTTCTGAAGTTTGAGAATTGGTTTCGCGAGCATCATGTCGCGAATGGTTCGGTTATCCGCAAGAAGTGAACCGACTGAATGCGGAGTAGGTCGGCTGCTTGACTCACTGGAGCGAGCCGGACGCTAATTGAACTGTTCGTGTTTCAGTCAGGGAGGTCGAGCGATTCCCCAAGACTGTCCAGTTGAACACTTTAGCCAAGCGGTTTGAGCGTTCTATTAACAATGAATGCCTCTTCAAGTTGGTCCCGATCGCCGAACGGCAGCGACGGGTGATTGAGGAGTGCGCCGAGCACCACCACCTTGAACGCAACCACCAAGACCTGGGCAACCGGCTGATCGACGGCAAGCCGAGCATTGGGCCGCGCGACGGGTCGAATGCCGCGAGCATTTGGGTGGACTTCTGCGGTTCACTCGAGCCGCTGGGTAACGGTTATCGTCGTGAAAGTCGAAACCATGGTCGCAATCGAGTCGTTTGCGCCGATAACCTCCCTGTGCAGGACGGTTCGAACGGTTTCTCTCGCCTGCGGGAATCGCGAATGCCTGAAAATGACTGGTGAACACGACATTGGCGGCTCAAACCCCACCGAAACCCTCGTCCGAGGCCAGAAATCGGGCATTGGAGGGTGTCGCCAGCGGTGTCCAAGTATTCCGTCCGAGGGTTGGGGCTGGAATCGGGGATTGCGGGCGGAGCCCGCTGTCAGCAAGATGCCGCGGATGAGCACGATTCTCAACCGGCTGGTTAACAGCATGAGGGGTGGGCTGGGGAGTACCGGCCTGCTCGGGGTGCTGGCGGTGTCGAACTCGGGCGAACTGCGGCGGCAGATCCGTTACCTCAAGTTGGAGAACGATGTGCTCCGGTCGAGGATCGCTGGCCCGGTTCGGGTGACGCCCGCTGAGCGTTCGCGGCTGGTCAAGTTGGCCAAGCCGGTCGGCAGAGCGGTAGGGAGGTTGGTCTCGATCGTGAAGCCGGACACCATGCTCCGCTGGGTGAACGGGTCGAGGCCGAAGAAGCAGCGGCGGTTGCCACGCAAGCCGGGCCGCCCACGGACGCCCGAGCGGGTGCGGGCGTTGGTGCTGCGGATCGCGCGGGAGAACGCGTGGGGCTCCACGCGGATCATGGGTGAGATGAAGAAACTCGGCATCAAGGTCGGGCGGGGCACGGTGGTCAACATCCTAAAGGAAGCTGGCGTGCCCACGGCTCCCCAGCGTGGCGAGAGCACATGGGACCAGTTCATGCAGTCACACGTGGGGACGCTGTGGGCGTGCGACTTCCTGAGCCAGCGGGTTGTAACGGGCAAGGGCATCGTGGAAGCGTTCGTGCTGGTCTTCATCAACGTGGTGACGCGGCGGGCATACGCCACGACGAGCACCAAGAGCCCGACCGAGGAATGGACAGCGGCGGAAGGGGTCAGATTCGTCGAGGCCGCGAAGAGGAGTGGGGGTGGAGCGCGGCCTTGCGCCATCATCATCCGCGACCGCGACAGCAAGTACGGGAAGACGTTCGACGCGGTGCTCAAGCAGGTGGGTGTCACCAGGGTGCCGCTGCCGCACTGCTCGCCGAACCTCAACGCCCACGTCGAAAGGTTGATCCAGAGCATCCAGGTTGAATGCCTGGACCGATTCATCGTGCTGGGGACGGGGCACCTGGACCATTTGGTCGCCGAGTACATCGAGCACTACAACACGGAGAGACCACACTCGGGCATCGAGCATCGGACGCCGGTGGGAAGAGCGCCTCCGATGGCGATCGCGCAGATCTTGCCAAGCGTGCGGTGCCGGAAGCGGATTGGGGGTGTGCTGCGGCACCAATTCCAATCGGCGGCGTGGTTGGGAAATTACGCAACGGCCTCGCGAAATACCCGGAGCGCGGATGGCACGATGCGCCCTTGACGACTCGACGGTGCGAGCAATACGTGAAAACCGCTTGGTCGGGCAAAGCAGATCCGTCCGAACCCGTGAATCGAGCGAAAAATGCAGCCCTCGTCACGCAGTCGAAGCACGTGGTAAGGACGCTACGCGGTCGGAATACGTGAACGGGATTCGCGGATGCGGGGTGCGTCAGTCCTCTGACGAGGGCATCTCGCCGAACAGCCCATTCCAGAACGCTTGAAAGGACGCGGCGAGAAGGTTCGTTCGATAAGCCCCCCACTTACGCCGGACGAGCGGCCGGAACCAGTCATAGACCTCGCCTCGGCGGGCGCCTCGAACAGCGAGAAGCAGCATTCGGTGCGGCGTATCGATGTGTGGCATGCCGATGGCGATGCACTCGGAAGGAAGCCGGGACGCATATTCCTTATTGACGTCCGCGAGATTGATCCAAGGGTGGGCAGGATCACATTTCAGAAACGCTTGACACGAATCATACAGAATCTCTCCATCGACCATGCAGCTGAAGTACGCCGTTCCGTCAGATCCAAAGTCAGGAAAGCCGCCATTGATAGCCAGAAGCCACTGTCGATAATCTTCCGGCAGGGTGCAGTCTAGAGCCTTCTCCAACGCCATTATGTCGGCTTCTTTGAGCATGGGCCCCATGCCACAAACCACACCGCGGTCAATCCGAGCACTTGAGCCATGCGTTTTGTCGTCAAAATACTCATGAACCTTGATTTGCATCGCCTACTGCTCCTTGGTGCCACACTCTTTGGTGAATGTAATTGGGAAGTCGAATGAGCCTGCCTGGCTTTGAATCATGATGCATCGCGCTCCCAGGGGGACGTGGCTTTCCGGGATTGTTTTTTTCCCATACTTTCCAAGCATCCGAGATATCTTTTCCATGATTTGCAGGACCTGTAATTTGAATATCACAAACGTCCTTGTCCGGCACTCCTTCAAACTTGACTCGCTTAACACCATTTATATCAATTTTAGCCCACACCTTGTATCCGTCAATGTCAGGTTTGATTTTCTTCCAGCCGCAGCCAGGTTTTAGCTTCCTTAGTTCTGGCGATCTCCAGCTGACACGAGTCCCTTTGGCGGCACCTCCGCCTTTGCTGTCCGCCAAGTCTAGCGTGTTGGCATCCTCGTCCATGAACGGGATGCCGATGTCAAACGCGTCCTTCAATCCTTGCAACATAGCGACCGTTACCCACAAATCACTCAAGCGGGTGTGATCTTGATCGCCAGCTTCCCAGTCCGAAGCCCAGTACGAATCAACTTCCTGATTGTCAGCGTACCCCTGCACCATTGCATTGAGCATGCCGCGAATGAAATCGGCGGGCCCCGGAATCGGATCGAGAAGGCCCAGCATTTCGGTGAAATCTGTGTAAGCCTCCTCCTCTGAGTAAAGTCCATTTGGATCAGATAGGCAGTGTGGCCTTGATTGCAGATACCGGTAAGCATTGGTGCCGTCTCGATAGTGACCGCCAAGGTTGAAGGCGATTAAACTAGGCGATGTGGCAGAGCCATGGAACGGCATTGACTCTAGAACCGGTGTCCCCGTGGAGTGCGGATCACTCTGCAGGAACCGTCCCATCCTCGGCGAGTAACTCCGGTTCCGATTGGCGTAGATCAGTTCCGCGCCGGGCATCAGCCGGTCGGTGTCTTCGCCGCCGGTGCTGACGACGACGCCCACGTCCAACCGGTCGGCGAACAAACCCTTATGCCCGCAGCGGTTCACCGGGCTGCTCGTGTCGAACACGTTCTCGGCCAGCACGCTCCCGTAGGCGTCGTAGGTCCACTGGGCCGCCACCTTCGCGTACGCGGTAGAGCCCGTGCCATACTTCTTGCACATGGCCACCACGTCGCCCCCGCCGTCGCTGAGCATCCACCACGCAAGCCGGGCCGCGTCATACTGCACCAGCAACTCGTCCACCCCGCCGCCCCATGCGCGGTCTCCGGGGCCCCAGATGTACTCCCGCTTCATCTGCGACAACGCCACCGGCGTCGGTCCGCCCACCGCCGCGTTCGTCAGGCCTGTCGTTGACGTTTCGGGATCCGCGGAGGGCTCGTTGCCCTCGCCCTGGGATTGAGTGGCCTCGCCGCCGAGTGTCCCCTCGCCGCCACCCTCGCCTTCGCCCAGCACCAACTGGATCGTCGGCGTCGGATCGATGATCAGTTCCTGGATACGCCGGACGCCGTCGTAGTAGAACCGCTCGGCCCGGAGCTGGCCACTCGACACCTCGGCGTCGGGATACGGCGATTGCACCTCGATCAGACGGCCCAGACCGTCGTACTTCCAGTGCTTCAGCATCGCCGCCGGAAGGACCGGGTGGTTGGCGACAGTTGGGTTCTTGTCCGTGTCCGCGGGCCCAGTGTAGCTAGGGTTTGTGCTCGCTTCGTTGGTCTGCACCAACCGGTTCCACGCGTCGTACTGGTAGAAGTAGATTCCGTCGGAGACAAGGTTGCCCGCCGTGTCATAGGCAATGGTCGTGGCTGACGCCCCAAGAACGGTGTCGCTACGAGTGGCGATGCGGTTGCGTGTGTTGGTGGTGTCGGTGATCTGCCGGACGGTGGGGGTTGTGGGTCGGTTGTCAGTCGTGACCCGTCCGTGGAGAGCGAGATTGGCGTTCCAGTTGCCGAAGACGTCCATGAACCACGCGTCGGTCACGAGCGGGGCGGGGATGGTGCCGCCGGTAAGTGTGCCGAACTGCGTCCCGGTGAGTTGTTCGAGGGCGTCGTAGGTGTTGGTCTGGGACCAGACGTTGGTCTCGACCGTGTCGGCGGTTGCGGCCCTGGTGACGGAAGCCGACAAGCGGTTGCCGGAGATGTCGTAGGTGTAGGTTGCGCCGTGCAAGGTGCGTGGGGTGCCTGAAACGGTGGTGGTGTAGTTGAGATTGACGAGCCGCCCGAACATGTCGAGCCCGGGAAGCCCGGCGACATTGGGAGCGGCGAGGTCGCACACGATGGCACCGCCAAGCGTCAGCTTTGAACGACGTGCCTCGCCAGAGTAAGTAAACGCGGCCACATCCGAGAGAGCGCTGGACGGGCCGAACGTGCCAAAGCGGGTCTGCATCAAAGCAACCCGCCCAAGGAGATCTTCGGTGGATCCCGTAGAACCGTACCCGAACTCGACGCGACGCGAGAGAGCCCCGCCGTGCGTCGGGTAGTCCATCCCATCGAGCCTGTGCCGCCCGGCCATGGTCGTGCTGCCGGCGTTGAAGAAGTAAGTCCAGTTGTAAGTGATTCGGGGCGTCGAGGCGGTCACGGTATCGGTGCCGATCGACTGAACCTCCTCGATCAGGTTCTGCTGGCTGTCGTAGGCGAACCGGTTGAACGCGATGACAGACCCTCCGGAGCCGGGCTTTGTCTTCGCGAGCACGGTTGCGAGCTGTCCGGTCCGAACGCTGTAGGCGTACTCGACGTACCCAACGCGGTCCGCCGGAGCGATCGGGTCGGGGCCGCTCGTCGGCGTGTTCATGGTGGCGGGGTACTTGGCGATGAAACTAGCTCCCGATCCGCCAGCGGTTGGGTAGTAGCCAACCGTGATGGACTTGAGCCGATCCAGCGCGTCGTAGGCGTAGCGGAAGACGACGCCGCGGAGGTCGATCCGCTCGGCGATCTTGCCGGTGAACGTGTACCGAAGCACGATCGTGGCCTGATCGCTCGATGTCATTCCGCCCGGCGCGGGGATGCGGAACTGGCCGACGAGAGAGTTGTCGCGTGAACGGATTTCAAAGGCTTCATCGAGAATGTCAGCGCCGTATGCCACGTCCGAAATCTGTGTGACAGCATTCTGAGCGCCCGAGCCGAGTCCAAACTCCGTCCCTTGAACCGCCATCATTCGGACAATTCGGCCGTACTGATAATCATACCCCGTTGACCGCTTCTTGGTGTCCCCTCCTGGTCCCCTCCGATAGTTCTCGATGATCTTGGCCAGCCTGTTCGCACGCCCGTACTCGCGGCGTGTGACCGTCAGATCAGGGTCAACCGAGTAGACAAGGTTGCCCGTGACGGTGTCGTACTTGGAAAACGAAATCTTTGCTCCCGCGGGAACGCCGTTAAGATTGACTTCCACTTCTGGTGGTGGCGTACCAGTTTCTTCCAACGGGATCGTGACCTCGGGGGGTTGAACAGATCGCTCGTAGGCGAAGCCCGAATCCGCATTGCCTACCGTGTACGCCGATCTCTGGGTCCCAACATCGGCGGACGCGATCCTTCGTTTCTCTGTGTCGTACCAGTGAAACTGCCGCGAGCGGATGGCGTTGGTGGTGTGGTCGAGCTGGGGGCCAGTCGTACCTGGTGCCCTTTCAAGTCGGGACTCTTCGAGCACACTTCCTTTTTCGTCGTACACATAGGTGGTCGCGGACAATTCGTAGAAGCTCGCAGGCGTCCCGCCCGGCAGCCCGGAGAGAACACGCTGTGGACGTCCAAGCCCATCGAAGTAGGTCAACATCGCGGGAGAGTTTGGCGACTGCGAGAAGACATCCTGATTCCCGAAGCCCCTGTAACGCCATTCGCTGGTCCAGGCGAGCGAACCGGAATGAGTCTCGGGAACGGTGTACCTGCGGATCTCCTCGGCTCCACCATCGGTTCCGTAGATCGTGTAGGTGATCGATACGGGCCTCGTGGTGTTCGTCCAGTTGAAATCCTCCGGAACGACTGGAACCTCTGTTCCGACGCGCAGAACCGGGTCAAGCGGCGATTGCAGATTCAATGCGCCACCGGCCGACACATAGCCGCCAAAGGTCACCGTCATGTAGGTACGGTCGGCGTGGTCATGGAACTGCAGGGTGGTGCCGAGTCTCTTCGTCTCGCGGGCGGTGAGATCGCTGAGATCAGCACCTTTGTCGTACTGATCGATTCTCACCGGGCGCATCCGCCAGTCGTACTGGGTCAGGGTTGCGTAGCCGTGAGGATCGTCGGTGAAAGCGGGCACGGAATAAAACTGGTCAGCAAAAGTCCCGGGGTCATGTGACCGGTAACTCCAACTGATGGTGGGCATCCACGCGTCGTTGGGTCCTGTGCCGTAGCGGTTTCGTTCTTTAAGGATCATGTTGT
The DNA here is from genome assembly GCA_943369765.1 of Phycisphaera mikurensis NBRC 102666. Lineage (GTDB taxonomy): Bacteria > Planctomycetota > Phycisphaerae > Phycisphaerales > UBA1924 > UBA2396. The sequence goes on from CALROI020000006.1 coordinate 85,325, forward strand.
GCAGAGTGGTGGGATTTCCCGTGAGAGGGTCGACGTAGGCTTGTAATTGCACGTTCCACGTCGCGCCATCGCCAATCCAAGCAGCATCACCGGTACCCGAGTAGGCACGCATGTGCTGCCCGATCAGACTCCTGGTTTGTCTAGAGACGTTCCCATCAATTTCTTTCTCACGGATCACATCGATGAGATTATTAGTACTCTTTGAGCCGACTGCCATCCATGATCCGTCGTATCCTCGCTCGATCAACTCTGCATTCGCGGGTCGTCCGTTGGAATCGAGCGTCATCTGCGTCTTTGCCAACGCAAAGAAGGGAGGTCGGTACCCCGGGGCGGTAATGGCGTCAATAACATTGTTATCGTCGAGTGTGTATGAATTGCCTGTGACATCGAGCACAAACGAAGCCGGTGCCGTCGGCTCTTGTCCAGAGGGCGGACTTACGAAGAAGCCCTTCTCTCTTAGTATAATGGAGCGTCCGGGTTTTGAACCTTGATACACTGTCAGTTGGCCGGGGCTGTCGGTCAGGAAGTTGACTCCATCTGTGGACTTGATGTTGTTGAAAACGTACTCGTAGACTTCCAACTCGTCCGGTGGCGTGTTTCCTACAGCGCCAAATACAGCCCAGCGACGCGCAAATCGCATGCCTGGGCTTGCATTGGGCCCATCCGGGTAGAACACATCCGTGACACCATAGAGGTCGGCCCAAGTCACCGTCGCCAGATTCGCAGCGGAGGGGGAAGCACTCTTTCTGATCCATCCTGAGTTGCTGGACGGGAGTGTCAGCGTGCCAAAGAGGCTCGATACTGGACAGGCTACCGTCGCGCCAGGCACGACATCGATTGCGATCGCAAATCTATAATCGGTTTCGCGGTAGTTATAGGTGAAGATGAGAGACTCAAGGCTGTCGCTATTTCCAGTCGAGTTCGGATCTGACGGATTCCGAACCAGGCCGCTGATCGAGTAGACCAACTGGCCTTCAGCGTCGAACTCTTGACGTTCGACCGGGTAGTACCAAAAACCCCCAGGTTGCTGCCTTCGACCAGACGATATCGTGGTCGAACTTAGGATCCTTTGTTCGAACAGCTGAACATTGGGTTCGTTTGCGCGCGTGTTGACAAAGCGCGTGACTCGCAACCCGGGTTCTGGGCCCGCGCCCCATGCGGGCGGTGGTAGAGAACTGAGCAGACCAGTCGCCGGGGTCAAGAATTCGATCTGGTGTGAAACCTCCCAAGGCAGATCCACTGAGTACAGAGTCTGATTCTTGTAAACCTTTGTGTTTGATGCAGGAGTCGTGCCCATCTGGACACCAGACGCCACCTGCTGGATGCGCATAGACCATGGATACCGTGCCAAAATCTCTTGCGGGGTTAATGAGCCCCATGACGCTGGTGGTGTGCCGATTTGATATTCACTGAATCGAACAAGCCCCTTTGTCTCTTGATCCGCTTCTGGAAGCACAGCGGACCAGCCAACGGAACACACTCTTGTGAGAAGTAAGTCGTTTCGTAGCAATGACGGCATATCCGGAGGAATGGCAGCCGTTCCAAAATAGTCCGAAACTCGCTGATAATGAACCTCTTCGCCGAGCCCGCTCCCCTCGACAAGGGTGCCATCAGGCGTGAACTGCCACAGGTAGTCCTTAAGCACGACTCCCGACGCGTTGACGTTCACCACGCGACGAGAGAGCTGACCTGGCTTGATGCCGTCTGCTGAGTAAAGCGTTTCATTGTTTCGGGCTGCAAGGTAGCCACTGTGAGAAGATTGTTCTCCATCACTTCCAAACTCATCGATAATCGAAATCCAACGAGCTTTGTCAAGTGGCGGATCATCAATGACGACCGGTGGCACCTGAGATGAGTTCGTAAATGAGTGCCAGCGAAATGGAATGTGAAAGGCGGACGGCATGCAATCGTGTTCACCGCCCGGTGGCCCAACGAAGCCATTCACTGGCCCGGAGCTCGTGACGCCGCCTCCAGAGACAGCGAGCCGATTGATGCGGTAGTGATGCATCTGCCCGTCCGATGATCGAGCGCTCAAGGCTGTCACGGTCAGGACGCGGTTCGAGAGAAGAGAACTTGCTTCACTCGCACTTAGTTTAAGATAAGGTCTCCGTTCCGCTGGCACAGCCTCTAGCAATGATAAATAGGTCGGAGCGGAGAAAGTCGCAGCTTGCCCGAAAGAATCGTCAGGGTGCCCGACGTGTCTCCAGTTAAACTCAACACGATCGAACGAAACCGACGCGCAGAACAAATACTCGATGTCGCCGATAAGACCATTGCCGGTCGAGGCGATATTTGCGAAGTCCGTGCTTGATATTGAAACGCCCGGCAATGTGAGCACGCGATGGATGTCGTCATTTTCAAAGATACCGATTAGTCGCTGCGGATTTAAGCTGGGACTGTATGTGTAGATACGACGAGACTCTACAGGGTCGGCGGGCAATTGAGTCGTACGACTCTTCATGGAAGTCATGAGCAGTCGTGTCTGACCTCTGACGTAGCCGGGGTCATTTTCCTCAATGATTCCGGGGTTGCCACTTGGGGTTTGGTTATACTCATAGTGATAGCGAACCTGATGCTTCCACTCATTGAGAAACGTCGCTGATGAGTTTAGCACGAGGTAGTGAGCGATGGGATCTCGGCCACCTTCGAGGCTCAGCAGCGGGAGGACTGCAGCCTGCCCTGCCGCAGAGAGGTAGTCTGTGCAGGCGCTCTCGGGAACCGTCATGCGATCGGTCCAAGGGATTGTGAAGAAACTGGAATCCAATGCTTCCAGATTCTCGTCGCCTTCGAAAGCATAGATGCGATCTATTACATTGTAGCCGTGCACATCATACGCTTGGGGGTTGTCGCAGGGATTGATGCCCCATTGGGGCAAACTAACATCCCATTCGACTCCGAATACTCGGCGATGAACGTACGCAAGAGTCCACTTAACCTCATCGCCCGACCAAAGCTTGATCCACTTGATTTGACCCTTTGCAAGAGCATCTTGCTGGCAGGGCACACAACCATCCAAGTTTTCTGGCGGACCGCCCTGAGGCAACACTGCCATGCTCTCGCTTGTTGTATCGGCATATTCAATTTGAACCAGATGGCCGAAACGATCTTCGATTCGAGTGCAGAGCGCATACCACGGCATGCCGAAGCCCGGATTCATTTCGCCAATGTAAGAGCTATGACCTGCCAAAGCTGGAAAGTCGTCGCGTAGAAACGGGCGTTCATGATAGTTGGTTACAAACTCTTCGCCCTGATTGCAATTAAGGTACGGAGACGGTTTCCAGTCCGCATTGAACGGAACGTCGTCCCCGAAAAACTGCTCCTGAATAGGGCCTTGAATCGAGTCGGGATCCCGCACCTCTCCGATGATCACGAACGTGTACTTAACCTCGCCTTCATAGAGCGAAACGGTCCACTCTGTTGGGGGTTGTGCCCACTTCATGACAGTCGAGGTGCACGGGATTCCGTCGTGGTCAAAGTACTCGGTTGTTGGAGGACTCGTCGATGTATCTATTGCTAAGGCGCCATTGTGTGTCAGTCGTGCGCGAAATCTCGGAGGTGCTTCATAGCGATCTGTGCCTTCGATCTGCTGGAAAGGAATCGTGTGGTGAGCGTCGAGCACCAGCCAGCATGTGCGAGGGTTGGACCCGATTGAATCCGGTAAGGCCGAGTCGATCAAGAGTATGGGATTTTCTGAGGCCATCCAGCCGGTTCCGGTCCAGTCCCACCAGAATTCGGTTTCTTGTAGACCCATGAACTGGTTGCCGCTATCGTTGTTGTAGAATGCCGGATTTGAAGGGTCTGGGCCACCAGTCGCAGCGGGCAGCCCGGACCGAGTCCGTGTCAATCGAAAAGTCGCCCCATCAAAAGGGAGTTCGAGGTCCGTTACTTGAATCATTGGCTGACCCGTAATCAGATCAACAACACCTGCCAACATTGGTCGCTGCAGCCCCTGCCAAGAGGTGCTCGCATTAGACGCGCCGGGGGGCAGCAGCGACAGTGAGCTGGAGCCGATGGTTTTCGCGGGAGTCAGAAAGTCACCTTGCGGCGGTGATGTCAGTAAATTCAGGTTGAAACGAGAACCATAAGAAATTCTTGCTTCAGCAGGAAGAATTTCGGTGAGAAAATAGTTGTCCAGTAGTGAGTGACCGTGCTGGTTTGTGGAAAGCGCGAAGAAGGCAGACGAGGGATATGGATCACCACCATTTCCTTGCCACTGGCTGGAAATGGGTCGTCCTGATTGTGAGTACACGGTGACGATCTTTCCCGTCCACGCGCAGGGATCTCCCTGCCCGCTGGGCAAGGGCATCGTTGGTGTGATACGACGGGCCGTGTCGCAATCAAATGTGAACGGTTGAGCGAGCGAGCACTCACCACCAAAGCCGAACGAGACGGCGACGACTGAGAGAGTTACGCCAAGAGAACGACGGCTGATCAGCATCGATTGGGCTCCATCGACAGGGCAAAGTCTCGCGACACTGGATCGCAGATTACCGGGACCTACGGTCAGCGTCAAGCAGGTGTTCCGAGTTTCGCATGCCACGAATCGATAAATCTGCGTTCGACGTGCGTTCGCGTGCCTACCGAAGCGATGTCGAACGACGGCTGCCTGCGACTTCTGGTACACTCGCGGCATGCGGCACGCGTCACTTGGATTCTTCTCGTTTGCGGCGTTCGCGACAGTCGCGGCTTTCTCGTTGGCGTTGCCGTGCGCCGCACAGCGTTCGGTCACGCTTGCTGGCCAGACGGATGTGGCGCGGCTGGTGGATTTGGCTTCTGAGCGGCTTGGGATTCGGGTGGAGTACGACCCCGCGGTGCTCAAAGGCGCGGTGACGGTGCGGGGTGCGGGGGATGGGGGGATTCCGGATTCGGAGCTTTGGGAAACGGTGAACGCGGCTCTTGCGGGGCGTGGGTTTACGATCATCAGCGCAGCGAAGGGCGCAACGCCAGCGGCGGATGGTGCTGTTGTCGATCCTGCGGCCGCTAATTCCTTGGTGAAACAAGCATTCTCGGTGGTGCGGCTGAGTGAAGCTTCTAATCTCGTGATGCCCGATGGCCCGTTTGTGGGCAATCGCCTGACGTGGCCCGGGCTCGCGCCGGGGTACGCAGCGGTCTTTCTGAAGGTCGAACACCGTCAACCCAAGGCGGTCGCGGAATTGCTGAAGGTCGTGCTTTCGAAAACTGGATCGGTCGTCACGCCCGTGGGCGAAAGCGATCTCCTCTTCGTGGCGGACCTCGTGCCTCGCCTCAAACTCGCGGCGGAATTTCTCTCTCGCATCGACGCTCCGCAAGCACCGACCGAGCTGGCCGAGATCCCGCTTCTGAACGCGACGCCCGCCGACGTGATCTCGTTTGTAAAGGACATGGGAACGCGGCGTGAGCCCGGCGCGGCCATCGCAGTCGGAGGCATAGCGCAGCGCCCCCCTGGAGATGTTCTTCCGCAGCCCGGGGCCAACGCGGTGCTCGTGCTCGCCCCCAAGGAGCATCTCGCATTCTGGAAGGACCTGATCGCACGGCTGGACACGCGCCAGGCGTTGGAGACGCGGAATTACACACCGAGGCAAGCCGACGCGAAGTCACTGGTGAACCTCGTCGAACAGGTCGCGGGTATCGGTGTGGGCCAGAAGGCCGGCTCGGAGGGGCCGACCGCGAAGGTGATCGCGGACGAGTTCACCGGCACGCTCATCGTGACCGCGACGGCCTCGCAGCACACCAAGATCGCGGAGCTTCTTTCACGCATCGATTCCGCGAGCGGCAACGCCGCTCAGGTGGCCCGGTCGTTTGTCGTGCGCAATCGCCCGGTCAAGGAGGTCGTGGCCGTGCTCACGGAACTCCTCACCAAGAAGGTCGAGAACGTGAGCGTGCTGCTCCCGGGGGATTCACCCGCTCCAAGGCGGATAGAACCGACGATCGCCGCGAGTCGTCGCGAGGAACCCACGACCCAGATCACCTCCGACGAGGGGACCAACACGGTGATCGTGGTGGCCGAGCCCCGTGTGCTGGCGCAGGTCGAGGTCCTGCTCGCCACCCTCGATGTCAGGCAGCCGCAAGTGATGATCGAGGTGGCGATGATCAGCCTGACGGACGGCCAGAGCCGCGCTCTCGGCGTTGAACTCGACAAGATCTCGACGCTTGCCGACGGCGCGGTGCGTCTGAGCTCGATCTTCAGCAGCACGAGCGGAGGTGGCGGACCTTCGGGTTCGCCCGGCACGGGGCTCACCGCGAGCTACATCAACGTCGGCGACTTCAGCGCGGTGCTGAGGGCGCTCGAAGCGGTCAACGACGGTCGATCCACCAGCGTGCCCTCGCTTCTCGTGGGGAACAACCAGCAGGCGACTTTCAGCTCTGTCGCGCAGCAGCCCACGGGCACGGTGAGCACGGACACCACGAGCACGACGACGCGCGGGTTCGGCGGGTTCCAGGACGCGGGCACGCGGATCAACGTCAAGCCGCAGATCGCCGAGGGCGACCACCTCGTGCTCACGTACAACGTGGAACTGAGTTCCTTCACCGGCAATCCTTCGTCGGACGGCCTGCCGGGTGCGCGGCAGCAGAACACGGTGAGCAGCGTGGCGATGATCCCCGACGGCCACGCGGTTGTGGTCGGCGGGATCGAGCTCAAGACCGACACGGACGACAGTTCAAAGACGCCGCTGCTGAGCGAGATCCCGCTGCTTGGGTTCCTGTTCCGGTCGAACACGGTGACGCGGGACCGGACGCGGTTCTTCGTGCTGATTAGGGCGAACGTGATGCGGGACAGCGGGTTCGCGGATCTGAAGTACGTCAGCGGGCGGACGATTGAGAGCAACGATCTGGGCCTGAGCGACGGGTGGCCGAAGGTCGAGCCTCGGGTGATCAAATGAGCACGTTGGCGACGATCGCGAGTCCGGCTGCGTGGGGCGAGCCTTCGGGCGCGTTCTTGTCGCGTGTGCCGCGCGAGTTGTGTCGTCGGCATCTGGTCATCGGTGGTGGCCAACGCGACGGGTGCGAGGTGCTGCGGGTCTCGCCTTCGACGCCGCCGTGGATCGCGGGGAACGTGGCGGTGGCGTTGGGCACCCCGGTCCGCACGGTGCTTGACGATCCTGAAGCGATCGCGCGGGCGGTGGACCTTCACTACCAGCACGCCGCAGGCAGTGGCAACGACGTGGGCGGCGGTGACGCTTCCGACTTGACGGGCGAAGCGGAGGTCCATGCCGAAGCGGCCAAGTTGCTCACGGATGCCGACCGCGACCTGCTCAAGATCGACGGCAAGGGCCCGGTGATCCGGCTGGTGGACATGATCCTGTTCGACGCGCTCTCGCGGCGGGCGAGCGACGTCCACATCCAACCTCTGGCCGATCGCACGCTGGTGCGGTTCCGGCTCGACGGCGTGCTGCACGACGTGCGCGAACTCCCTGCGGTGCTCGCGGCGTCGGTGGTCACGCGGATCAAGGTCATGTCGCGGATGGACGTGGCCGAGCGTGGTGCGCCGCAGGACGGGCGAGCGACCGTGACGATTGGTGGAGGTGTTGGTGTCGGCACACGATCAATCGACCTGCGTGTGAGCACGCTGCCGACGAGTTACGGCGAGCGTGCGGTGATCCGGTTGCTCGACAACTCGCGGGACCACCACCTGATCGACCTCGCCAAGATCGGGATGCCGCCGGAGATCCAAGCGAGACTCGAAGAGCGCCTGAGTCGCGCCCACGGCATCGTGCTCGTGACGGGACCGACCGGGAGCGGGAAGACAACGACGCTCTACGCGTCGCTGCGGCTGATGGCGTCGCCTTCCACGGGTACCGCGTCCAAGGTGGGTGGCGAGCACAACATCATGACCATTGAGGACCCCATCGAGTACGAGCTCTCGACGGTGGGGATCGCGGTGAGCCAGACGCAGGTCAACCCGAAGAAGGGCCTCACGTTCGCCACGGGTCTGCGGCACATCCTGCGGCAGGACCCCGACATCGTGATGGTGGGCGAGATCCGCGACGAAGAGACGGCCCGTATGGCGATGCAGGCTTCGCTTACGGGGCATCTCGTGCTGAGCACGCTCCACACCAACGACGCGGCGTCGGCGGTGACACGCCTCGTGGACCTTGGCATCGAGCCATACCTCGTGAGCGCGTCGCTTTCAGCGGTCTTGGCCCAGCGGCTGGTGCGGCGTGTCCACGCGGAGTGCAACGGTCGCGGCTGCGACGGGTGCCTCGGCTCGGGGTACCGGGGTCGGCTGGGCGTGTTCGAGATGCTGACGGTGAGCGATCGGGTGCGTGAGCTGATCACGACGAGCGCGGGCGAGCAGGTCATCCGCGACACCGCCCGCACCAGCGGCATGCGGACGCTGATGGAAGAGGGCAAGCGGCTCGCGGACGAACGGATCACTTCGATGGTCGAAGTGCAACGCGTGATCCAGGGGCTCGAAGGATGACCCCCAACCCCCACAACCCCCACGACCCGATCCTGGCTCTCCGCCGCACGACGCGCCGCGTGGCGGGTGTGGGTGCGGCCTTGGTCGTCGCCGCGTTCGCGTGGGCGCTGTGGCCCATTGAGCGGGCTCCACTCGTGCTCGTGGACGCCGCTGGTCCGTCGCAAGCCACGCCATCAGCGGAACGCCTCGCCTTCAACGCTGACGCGTTCAAAGCAACGCTCTGGACTCCGCCGCCCGTGCCGCCGCCCGCCCCGGTGATCGCTCAGAAAACCCCACCCCCACCGCTCAAGTTGCAACTGATCGGCATCACCCGCGACACCCCGGCCGAAGGCGGAACGCCAGAGCTGCGCGCCGCCCTCTATGACCCCGAGTCCGACCAGATGATGATCGTCGCAGCGGGCGAGAAGATCACGAGCGGCAAGGCCCGGTACACGGTCGCGTCCCTCACCGCCGACACGATCGAACTGGCCGACGGCGAGACCGTCCGCAAGCTCTCGCTCAAGGATGAACGGAGGCCCGGCACATGAGCCACCCCCTCGCCAACCTTCATCCACGCCTTCCCGCCGAGCGGTTCTATTGGGCGATCCTCACCCCCGATGTTCCCGCGTCTTCGCTGCGATCGCTGACCGCGCCGATGACGCGGGCCATCCTCGACGAAGCGTTCGCGGCGCACTTGCCGGTGGACCTCGCGTCCATAGCTCCTGCGTACAAGCGGCTTCCCGACAACTCCGTGCTGGCGTGCGCCTTGCCCGCTTCCGCGTTGGACGACCCCGTGCTTGCCGCCGCCATCACGCTCGCCCCCTTGAACCTTCCGGTGTGGCTCGAACACGACGCCAACCCCGACACCCTCAACGTGCTCACCGGCGTGTTCGAGCCCCTTCCCGTGACGGCCGCACGCCGTCGCCGCTCGATAGCGGTCGCGTGCACCGCCGCGCTCGTGGCCTTGGGCCTGATCGTCGGCTTCGAACGGCGGGCAACCTCGGCACGCGCGGACCACAACACTTCGCTCGCAGCGATCGAGCAACTGGTGTCGTCCAAGCCCGCTGTCGAGATCGGACTCTTCGCATCGCAGCCGATGCTTGAACGCTCGTTCACGCTCGAACGCGAGCTCTCCCGCCTTCGGGCAACTCGGAGCACCAGAGCCTCGCTTGGCCTGGGCGACGCGACCGACCCGCTCGCCACGTTCCTCGCCGCGTGGCCCCGGGGCGTCAAGGCCCAGGTCCAGACGCTGACCGCCGCGCCGACGCAGCTCACCATGAGCGCGCTGCTTCCCACGCTGCCCGACGCCGAGCGGCTCGCAGCCTCGCTCGGCACCGCGCCCGGTTGGGATCACGCCCAGCCTCAGATCACCACCAGCGGCAAGGGTGTGCAGATGCAACTCACGCTCACCCCAGCAACCCCGGCGAGCAGGCCGCAAGGGGGCACGCCATGACCGCCGCCCTCGTCATGATCCGCGCGGTCGCTGTCATCGCCATCGCGGGCGCGGCGTTCTCCGCGTGGCGTGCCGCGTCAGCCTCGTCAGATGCAAATCTCGCCCGCACGCAGGCGAAAGCCTTCTCGCAGCAACTGGCCGATGTCGAACGCCTGCGTCCCCAGCGTCAAACCGCCCTCCTCGCTTCCAAGCCCACCGAAAGCGTCAGCACCGCGCTCCGCGCTTCGCTCGCCGCCGCCGGTGTGGGCGAATCTTCCCTCCGCGCGGTCAATCCAGGCTCCGACGAAGCCCTGCCTTCGAACGACCCGACCAGCCCCGCGTACCGCCGCCAAAACATCACCGTCTCGCTCACCCCGATCACGACGCGCCAACTCGGCCAGTTCTTCGCCGCGTGGCGAACCGCTGAACCCGCGTGGATCGTGACCCGCATCGACTGCACGCACGCGGGGGGCGAGGCCGACACCAACTCAACCTACGACGCCCGACTCACCCTCGCCACGACGTACCTCGCGTCCCCTGTCACCAGCCCGAGCCCTCAGTAAACCCCCGCAAGGATTTCCCATGCGTCTCACCTGCCTCGTCACCATCGCCCTGATTGTTCCCCTCGCCACGCTCGCCTCGTGCAAATCCGGCCCGAGCACGGCCTACACACCCCTCGATCCCGAGCGGCGCGACACGTCCAAAGCCGACGGGCTCAATCAAGAAGCCGCCGCGCTCATGCAGGCTGAGCCCGCCAAGGCAGAGCAACTGCTCCGCGAAGCCCTCGCCGCCGACCTCTACCACGGCCCCGCGCACAACAACCTCGGCGTGCTGTTCCTCAAGCAGAACAAGCTCTACGAGGCCGCCGGCGAGTTCGAATGGGCCCGCAAACTCCTTCCGGGCCACCCCGACCCACGCCTCAACCTCTCGCTCACGCTGGAATCCGCGGGCCGCTACGACCAGGCCGCCGACCACGCCCGTACCGCGCTGCAGATCCACCCCGGCCACATCGCGAGCCTCCAGCAACTCGCACGCCTCGAACTCCTACACCCGGCGCAATCCAAAGCGGCCTCTTTCGGAACCACGCGTCCCGAACGCGACCCCGAAGCCCGCGCCGAACTCCGTACCAAGCTCAGCGAGATCGCCATGCGTGGCGAGTCCGACGCCTGGAAGGATTGGGCACGGCTGCAACTCGTGAAGCTCGATGGCGGTCGGTGACTCGGTGGGGTCGTGGCAAAACACTCGATGTTCTGATTGAACGGAACCCAACTCGTAGTCGTCCTGCGGAATAGGTGCCATCGACGTTTGCATGGACCTACTTGCCGTAGACGCCCCGACTCTTCTTGCGAATCGCCCCGCTCTTGGCGAGCTTGGAAAGTGCTTGCGAAACCATAACCCGTTGGCTGGCCTCGCTTCCCTTACTCTTTCGGCCCATCGCTTTGAGCGCATCGAACACTTCCGATGGACCTCGATCGGTCCCATCGCTCAGAACTTTGACGATCATCGCGCCCAAAGTTCCTTCACGAATCGCTCCCTGCCGGCGTCGCGCGGATTCCCGACGTCTGGCCGTCACGTTCTCACTCGGGTCGAGCTTGCCAAGGTGCAGCAAGAGATCTGCCCGAGCATGACTCAACGCAGTCTTGGCCGTGTTGAAGTCGGCTTCGGCCTTCTTGAAGTTAACCTCCGCCTCGCTGAATTTCTGTGCCAACATCGCAAGCGAGCGAGGTTGGGATGAAGAGCGGGACACCGGTGAGCGTCGAGAACGGGGGGCGCGTTTGGCCATCATGAGCTCCTTTTCCCACCCCATGATCGCAAGTATAGCTCCGTGACTCACTCAGATTCGTGCTCCCGGATCGGGGCTTTCCACAGACCTGTGGACTTCCGCTTGGTACCACATTGCGGCATGATTGATCATCCACCGCACATCCTTCCTATCACTCCGGACGGCCACGCCCCTCACACTGGCTCCTCGGCCGACCCAACAGGCGGTCCGATGCCGATCGTTTCGGAACAGAGTCAGCGGCTATTGAGTCTAAATGAGGCGGCCGATCTGTTGAGTGTGCATCGCAGTACCCTTGTCCGAGCCTGGAAGGCTGGCCAGTTGACGATCGTTCGGATTGGACGGCGCATGCTTGTCCGCACCACCGAGCTTGAGAAGTTTGTCAGGACACACGAACAGCGGTCTTGTTCCGACGCCCGACCGCTGAGTCCTCCCGGGCCTGGAGTATCTCTGAGTTCCCCCACGGCGTCGACCCCTTCCAATGACGCGACGGCAAGCACGCGGTCAACTGATCGCGTAGCGGCGTATATCAGAGCACAACGCATCTTTAGGCGGCCCGGAAGCTCGGGAAACAACCCGTAACGGTCTCGTTACGCGATGCCTGTCGCGTTCAAATGCGCTCCATGCGCCACTGGCGGCCCAGCTGTCGTTGGTTCACTCGGTGGTTGGCTTGCTTTCGCTCGCACAAGGTGCGCGCATGCGCGCCCACATCAACAGCATGCCTGACGGAGGTCACGATGGATTCCGAACACCGACTCTTTGAACACGCCCACTACTGGCTTGTACAACGGCGCGATACGCCGCACCTGTACATCTACTGGTGCCGACCGGGCACCCGTCGGGTCGAACGTCGAAGCACCAAGACGATTGACTTTGCAGAAGCCAAGCAGAGGCTCATCGCCTTCGCGGCACGAAACCCCCTCTCCTCCAAACCTCCAGCGCGCAGCCGAATCACCCCTGAGTCCCATCCAAGCGATCGCGCGGCACCAATACCGGAGCACGTCTCACCACGGCCTCTTGATCCTCCCATTCTCGACCTATTGACCGCCTACGTGGAACGCTTTGGCGCGGACCGTCCGTCCTTCTCGACGCTTCGTGCTGCCCTCGGCTTCTGGATGCGATTCTGTCTTTCCCAGGACATCGTCTATGTGTCGGAACTCAACCACGATGCCCAAGAGCGGTTCGTGAGTTGGAGACGCGAAGGGCTGATTCGATCGGGCAAGACGGGATCCAATGGCACCCTCAATCGAGATTTCTACCTGCTCAAAGGTGCCCTTCGACTTGCCTGGCGTCGTGGGCAACTGAGTCATGTGCCTTACGTAACGTCTCTTCCCGCCCCACCACCGCGGGACCAGTTCCTTACGGCCGACGAAGCCCACCGACTGCTCGCCGCGTGCGACGAACCGTATGTGCGCCGCTTTGTCCTTCTGGCCCTGCACACCCTTCAACGACCCAAGGCCATCTTTGAACTGCGTGTCGAGCAGGTCGATCTCCACCAGTGCCGCATCAACTTCCTGCCGACGGGAAAGATCCAGACGAACAAGCGACGTCCGATGATTCCCATCACGCCAACCCTGAGGGACGAACTCAGCGTCGCCATCTCGGAATCCAGAAGCGGGTACATCATCGAGAAGGATGGGCTGCCTCTACAGAGCATGCGCAAGGCATTCGCCCGTGCGGCCAATCGGGCGGGCCTCCCGGGCATCACGCCCTATGTGCTCCGGCACACGGGTGCAACCCTTCTTGCCGCTTCCGGCGTACCCATGCACCAGATTGCCTCCATGCTGGGCCACACGACGCAGCGGATGACCGAGGTGTACGCCAAGCGCCGGCCGGAGTTCCTCAAAGAAGCCGTGAACACACTGGACAGTCTGTTCGGTGCGGCCCCCGCGCCACGCACCGCCACCTCTCGGACGAACGCGGCATAGATCTGCGCGCCAGCGCGCCAAAGCGTGGGGTTCCGCGCGCCAAGATAAGACTCACTGAAAGGGCGGATTCCTGAGCTACTCGCCCGCACACGTGCCACGCCACCCTTTGGCGATTGCGCGTGTTGCGCGCCAGAATCTGCCTGTTTTGTCGCGCTAGACGACGGGCATCGCCGGCCACCCGCCGCAGATTTCCGAGGATTCTGAATGGTGGGCAGTATTGGACTCGAACCAACGACCTCCACGATGTCAACGCGGTCGACTTGGAGCTGGAGTGAGCAGGAGTGAGCAGGACAAATCAGGAGGAAGCAGGAGGAAGCAGAAAAGCTCTAGACACTTGGGGATGAGATCACGCAAGTCTCGATTTCAGAGCCTACTGCATGACCTCTGGGTCTGCACCTAAATGCTGACGAGTGCAGGAGGCAGCTGAGACAACCCACAATGACTCATTCACTCTCCACCCACAGGAGGGTTGACTCCATGTTGCACCATCGGTGCATGCATCGCATCATCTCGTTCGATCCGCGTAGCCAGCTCTGGGCAAATCTCTCTAAGCAGGGCGTGGTTTTGATGCAGTACATCGGCATACGGCGCGTACGCCACTCTCTGAAAAAAGTTCATTTCCTTGAGTTTTTCTATGCCCATGTTCAGAAGTCGCCCCAATCGCCCACCTTCGCGGGGATGAAGCGCAAAGCACAGACCAAAGCTTGGCATTGGAGTATTGGACATCGCGGGAAGTCGACCGGCTTGCTTGCCAAAGTCACGCTTCGCGTCCAGATACGTGAGCGTATCCGAGACAAAGCACTTGATTCGCTCTGGGCTTCCCGCGTCGTCCAGTGCTTCGGAGTAGCATTGATGAAGATCTCCCGACACGGCTGTTGCACCAATTGCATTCTCACCGGTGTCAAGCACGGATTCTGGAATAAGGCTTGCATACAACGATTGCCCGATTAGAGTTTGAGTGTGCGTAAATGCCAACATTTCGCGCCGCAGTCGTTTGGCCCGCGCGGTACCGCCGCCTCGTCCGCTCGTTTCGACGACTGTGTGTTTTACACTTTCAGCACGCACAATTCCGATCGGAGCCACACGAACAAACGGCAAAGGGTCTGAAAGCCAAAGCTCACACGCGATGCTCTCGACCCCGATGTACTCACAACAGAGTAGGTCAATCTCCCCTGTGAGCAGCTTCGGCACGATCTTTTCCAGCTCTATGGGAATCCAATCCAGCTGAGCTGCAAGGAGTGAAGCGATGCGATCTGTCACCGTGCGAGCAATTCCCTCAGGCTTCGTGGCATTGCCGTATGCCAGCGGCCGTTTGTCATACCAGCCAACCTTGAGACGCCGAGAAGCCGGACTACCGGCAATGCGCTCCCAGGCCACCCCAGAATCTTCGCGCTGGAAGTCGTAGCCTGCTGCTGCGAGAAGCTCCGACAAGATCGAGTACAGATCGCGCGGGCCGTGATATGGCATGCCCATTTTGGCGTGCTCCGCTGCGACACGTGGTGATGGCCGACCTCTTCGTTTCTGTTGCGGCCGCTCTCCATCTGTGCCACGTGGGGCATGGGCATATGCCGTTGCTAGGACGTGGGCTATGTGACCGATCACCGCTCGGCTCAGGCGATGGTCTCTACCGCTCAACCAACCAGAGACTTGGGCTTCTGAAAAGCCCGTCCTACTCGCCAACTCGTTCTGCTTTAGTTCGGACGCGCTCAAGTGCTGAGCCAGCAAGAGCGAGAAACGGGACGGCATGGGTTCATTGGCCATTCGCGATTGTTCGCCCAGATCTTGACAATGTCCGATTCTTCATCCCTCACTCGCCACTTTCTTGTCGGAACGCTAACAGTGAAGAAACACGCTTTCTTCACTGTTCTGGTAAGATTTCCGAGTTGCAGCCACACGCACTTTGCTCTCGAAACGAGGAGGTCCCTATGTCGGACATCGACGAAGACTCAGAGTCTGGAGTAGATCTCACTTCTGGAGACGACCAGAAGCCCCCAAGGATCAAGCTACAGGCGATCGGCCTGAGGGTTCTTTGGATCAGTGTCAGCGTCTTCATCGGCTTGATTGGCGGCGGTCTCTTTAAGACGTCTGGCAGCTGGTTCGCCGCACGGCCTGTACCGCCAGAAGTGCGAGGACGGTGCTTTGCGAACAGTCTCTCCCAAATCATGCTGAGCAGCGGTGGCCAGGAGGCGATGCTCACCCACAACGGGGAGAGTTGGCGTGTGGAATCCATCAAACTCAATCAGCGATCGCAGCTGGAAGGAAAGCTGGTCTGCTGCTCGAACGGCCAACAGGTCGGTGTCGCGAACTTGGAGTTTGTGGACAACGACAAAGTTGAAGTTCGAGTCATGTTTCAGGATTCCAGACCGAACACGATGGTCGTTCAACGACTCACGATCATGAAGTAGCCCTAACGGGTGAGGTGCCGTTGCGACCGCTGCTGCCACGCCTTTCTTGCGCCGATAGGCCGGTCGTTTGGTATCACCGCCACCTCAGGCAGCACGAAGCGGGCCAAAGTGATTCTTCGTCGATTGGGGCCGTCTGGGTTGTCGCACACGAGTCTGACCTTACCGCGGTTGTGTTCCACTCTGTCGACACCCAATCGACAAGGGACGCCCGTCGAAGGACACTGGATGCCTAACCCCAGTTCATCAAGTAAAGCGTTGACAGCTGCGACGCGATTGCGCAGTACCGCCACATCGAGACGGGAGCTTCCGTCAAGCAGCGAATTGATGGCCGGTGCGATGGAGACACCCAACGCGGCACGCCATCGCTGATGCGTTTCTCGTAGTGCTTCCGCGCAAGCCACCGGATCCCGTTGGACTTTACACACCCTGATTAGCACATCCCTGAAGTACTCAGTATTGTGACGCACGTGCTCCGTTTGATCGCTTTGTGGCACAACGATCCCCCCCTACAGAGATGCGTCATAACACAGGAGAGATGCCTCGACAAGTGCGTTCTGGTAGGCGAGAAGCCTCGACTGCGGCAATCTGCACTGTCAGACTTAGGACGCCACGATCACGGTAGGTTTCTGTTGCCGATGAACGAGCAGCGTTAGGATGTCGTGCGTGTTGTTGAAGCACTCGGCATGAAACTCGTGACGGTCTCCGTTACTGTCAGCAAGATCGATCGTCTCGGCGCCGAGCAAACCGCCGCCGCGCCGGGTGACCACCTTTGCCAACTTTCGGAACACGACCTCGGGATCAAGCGACGCGAACTGCTTGATGTAGGACGGCGAGCAGAACATGCGCCGGATACGTGGGCTACCCATTGAGTCCGCGGGATCCCACGGATGAGTACTGAGCATGCCCATGACGGGCTGATCGGAATTCTCCGTGGCTCGCCACAAGGTCGCCGTCACGCTGTTGCCGTAGATTCTGGCCAAGTACTTGATGCGATCGATCGACAGCGGCGCACTGCGGCTCTCATCGATGAAGCGCTTTCCCAGAAACAGCATCCTGCCGGCCCCATAGTTGGCCTCGGCTTCAATGGCGGCATGGCAGCCAACGGCGAGCGTGCGTTCCTGATCTCCGTGGGCATAAGGCGCATGCCAGTCCAGAATGGCGTGGGTGAGCTCGTGTCCCTCCCCCCACCGCTGCTTGGGCGACGGCAAGCTTTGGTCGATCAGAATCTGTTGACGATCAGGCACAAAGAGTGCTCGCAGACTCAGCTTCCTGACAACCTGCAACAAGAGCCGCGGCTCCTGCACGAGATTTCTTCCCGCAAGCCGAATCGTGTGGATCTTGCCTTCGAGCCAAGTTGGATCTTCAAGCGTGTAGTATCGCAGATCGAACTTGAGCAGCGCACGCACATGGGCCAGATTGAGAGGTGGCTCTGGTTGACCCACGTCTGCAAGCAGACGGTCAATTCGCCGATCGATATCATGGCGTGTGGATAAGGGTAGGCTGACTTCGATCACGCGAGACACCACCTTTCGGTGATATTCTATCGCTGCTCGGACGTCAGAATTCGAAGCAATGCCTGTAAGGCATCTTCTTCCTCGCGCGTGAGCTTTGCCATGGACTCCGACTGCGCGGCGAAACGAACAGCGGCACTTCCCACCTGGGGGTCTCTGGTGCTTGAAAGTCCAGCGAGATCCATGAGTTTTCCGACGGGAACGCCTGTGACGCCTGCAAGCTGAAAGATAGTCCGGGGCTCGGCGGGTCTGGTGGAGCCCATTTCCAGCACGAGCAATTCCACAATGTCCACGCGTGCTTCGATGGAAAACCGTTCGACCGTCCATCCCTTGCTTCGACGCCACAGTTCGATGAACCGAGCAAACGCCGCGCCCTGCATGTCGCTTGCAGGACGGCCGCCTTTCCACCATCCACAATCGACGACAAAGCCGCCGGTTGCCACCGTGCCGCATGCTTCTTCCAAGAGCCCGAGCTCTCTCAGAAAGGAATTCTGCTCATCGTTTGGCTGCAGCGTCATGTCCAACCTCCTTGGCTCAATACCTCCTGGGCTTTGGCCCCAGACACCTCGAAATACACCAGCCCCTGCTTTGTCGAATCCGGACCCAGACTGGTAAATCCCATCCCCTCGTAGAATCTTTCCGACTGCGGCAGAGCATGAAGACCCACGCGCCCTTCAAACTCCTCGTTCCGCGAGCGTGCCATCGCTGCCAACACCAGTGTGGTTCCGATTCGCTTGACGGACGAACGCTGATTCAACTGCGGAATGGGCCAGTTGCTCGGTGCCGATTCCACATAGTCCACATAGACAAGCGGGCGACCTCGATGCGGTTCCAGCCTCGCTCGGTCGAACCGAGGGTCAAGACGCAGCAGCATCGCCCCAAGCCACCGCTCGCCGGCCCGAATTCCGTAAATGGCGCGACTCAGTTGAGGCTCGGCCAGAATCTTCCGACTCCAGTCCCAATGCAGACTCTGCGGCCACACTTCGCGTGGAATCTCGCGCTCAAGCATGGCGCGCATGATCGCGGCCCGCTCTCGATGCCAGGTTTCGTCCATGCCGATCAACTCAAGATTCGACACTTCCGCGAGCACGTCACACGGGAGGTGTGTGCTTCCATCTCGTTGTGGAAGCTGCACGGCTCGAACCCTGTGGCTCATAGCACCACGACCTCAGCCTTTTTCTGCTGGCGCTCGTCTTCCAAAAAGAGCCGCTCTCCGGCTGCCAGCCGAGTGTCGACCACTTGGTAGAGCCGAAGGGCTTGGCGAATGAGGGCGGTCTTGGAAAGCCCTTTGTGCGTCGACAGCGCGTCCAAAACGCCCATCTCAGCGTCCGACAACGACAGGGTCATTTGGCGTTTGTCAGGTAGTCCGTGGTCATTCATTTTTGCACCTCTCACCACTGACTATACGCGATTTCCACGGGAAATGCAAGGCCTACGGATGTTTTTTGTTTGTTCTTTGTTGACTTTCTGGCCATTGAATCTACGCTTTCAGTACATCGCCCGAGAACTTGGACTGTCTGGAAGGACCAGCGGCAAGCTCGAAAGCGACACGAAAGGACCTGACCATGACGATTCCGCCTTCTGCTCCCGGTGAACCGATCGATCTCGAAGTGTGGTCGCAGCGAAACGAACGCCCGCCCGGTGGGCGCCGCTACCGCATCCGGGTAGACCGCGAGTACTACGTGGTTGACGTGGGGGCCATGACCGCCGAGGCGATCTTGAACCTCGCGGGCAAATCTTCGACCTCGCATCGCTTGTACCAAAAGCACCGCGGCCAAGAACCCCAGTTGCTCAATCCCACGACCTTGGTCGACTTTACGGCTCCTGGGATCGAGCGCTTTCAGACGATTCCCATCGATCCCACCGATGGACTTGAGCTTCGCCGCGACTTCAACCTGCTTCCTGAGGACGCTCAAGCACTGAAAGAACGCGGCTTGGCGTACGAAACCGTGATCCAGGGCGGGGAGCACTGGGTGATCATGCACAGTTACGCGCTGCCCAACGGCTACAACGAGACAAAGGTCAACGCAGCCCTCCTGCTCCCGACCACCTATCCAGACGCCCAGATCGACATGGTATTCTTCAACCCGCCCGTCGCACGCGTCGACGGCAAACCCATCCACGCGGCCACCGAGCGAGCGCTGGATTCCCGAGCCTTTCAGCAGTGGTCACGCCACCGAACACCCGCCAATCCTTGGCGTGTGGGCATCGATAACCTCGGTACGCACCTTCTCATGGTGGATCACTGGCTTGAGAAGGAGCTGTCGCGATGATGCGTGTCCACCTTCGCTTGAGCGGACGCCATCATGAAGAACTCAAAGCGCACCTCTTTCCCGGCGACGGGCAGGAGGCTGCTTCATTCGCCCTGTGCGGGCGACGGCATGGCGATCCTCATGTTCTGTGCGTCCACGAGGTGATCCCAATCCCTCATGCGCGATGCGAGCGATCGGATCAGCACATCACCTGGCCAAGTGACGTGCTCCCACCGATCCTGTCCAGAGCCAGCCGTGAGGGAATGGCTCTGCTCAAGATCCACTCTCACCCGACAGGCTACCGACAGTTTTCTCGCGTTGATGACGTGTCTGATCGTGCTGTTTTTTCCTCGGTCTACGGCTGGATTGATAGCGACGAACCACACGCTTCGGCCGTCATGCTTCCTGACGGTTCGCTGTTCGCTCGCACGATCGACCCGGACGGGCGGTTCTCAGATGTCGCCTTGATCACGATTGCCGGTGATGACATTCTCGCATGGGGGCCAAGCCTGCCGTCACTTGGGTCCGCCCCAGCCGACCAGCGGCAGGTGTTCGGACCAGGCACGACCGAGCGGCTGCAGCGATTGTCCATTGCCGTTCTCGGATGCTCAGGTACCGGCAGCCCCACCATTGAGATGCTGATGCGGTTGGGTGTTGGCCACCTTGTTCTTGTGGACCCTGACACGATCGAAGACCGGAATCTGAATCGAATCTACGGCTCGACACGTGCAGACGTGGGACGGCCCAAAGTCGATGTCTTGGCCGATCGAATCCGGTCAACGGGCCTAGGCACACGCGTGACACCGGTTCGGCAGCTGATCCATGAACCCAACGCGCTGCACGCTGTTTCTGGTGCTGATGTCGTCTTCGGATGCATGGATTCCGCCGAAGGCCGACACCTCTTGTCACGGCTTGCCACCCACTACCTCCTCCCGTACATCGACATGGGTGTGCGTTTGGAGGCGGATGGCAAAGGCGGCATCTCTCAAGATGGAATGGGAATCCACTATGTGCAGCCAGGACGATCAAGCCTCCTTAGCCGAGGCGTATACACCATGGAGCACGTGCGAGCCGAATCACTGCGCCGCACAAATCGAACAGCGTACGAAGAGCAGCGCCGCAACAAGTACATCGCGAACGTGGACGTGACGAGCCCTGCCGTCATCAGCCTCAACACCCTGGCGGCGACCACCGCTGTTAACGAGTTCTTGTGCCGACTTCATCCAGGCCTTCGTCTGGATCCCAACCACGCGTTTGCGGTGACGCGGCTCAGCCTTGTGAATGCGCAGGCCTCTCACGAAGCTGAACCCGAGCAGGCGTGTGCGGTCATGGCGAAGCACGTGGGCCGCGCTGATACAAATCCACCACTCGGACTTCCAGCCCTTGGAGGACCGACCAAATGATCTTCCTGCTGCGTCGAGCGGTGTCCACGATCGCACGATGGCTTGGATCGCTCTTCGCATCCCCGAGCCTTCAACCCACCAGCACGGAGGTCCACTCCTCCGATTACTTCCGAGTCGTGCTCGCGAGCGACCTGCCCGTCTCGCTTGACACGCTCACGCTGTACGTCGTTGGAGAACAAGGCAGTTTTTGGTTCGCGTCACTGCTTTGTCCATGTGGTTGTGGCGACACGATCACCGTCACGTTGCTGAAAGCGGACCGGCCACACTGGACTCTGAGTAAGGCGAACAACCGCCCAACCCTCGTGCCCTCCATCTGGCGCCGCAAAGGGTGCGGATCGCACTTCTTCCTCCGCGGTGGCAGGATCATCTGGTGCGACGAACGGTTCGCACCTCCTGATTCCGAATGAACGAGCCATGTCGGCTCGCACGAACGAACGTGCTGAACTCCCTTCCTTTTCAATGTGGATGAGGTTGGACGAGACGGATCGGTGGGGTGCTGTCCACCGATCGCGCCGCATCCCGTCGATTGACGCATGGCATTCCCCTTTACCGTGGGAAACGCGATCCGGAGGCGCTCACCCAGCCAGACTGCGAACGCAAGGATTTCGCGGTCGCTCCGGCACCGAGCGCACGATGGCACTTTTTCGCGCAGGCGCGACGCTGCTTTTCGGTAGATGGGGTGGAGGTCGTCACCGTCACTGTCGTTGCCGCAGGAGATCCCTGATGAAATTGCCCGTTGTTCTGTGTGTGATTCTGATGGATCTTCTGTGCCTTTCGAGGGTGATGGGCCAGACGTTTGTGATCGACAGCCTGACACGATCCCCGAGCTCGGTCACGAGCGGAGGATTAGTGGAGGTCACGGTTCGCGTTCGCAACACCGGTCCTGGCAGCGGTCAGCTCCGCTCGGTTCGGGTAATTGCTGCCCCGGTACCTCCGCCACTTTCCGCGGTTCCAACGACGAGGACGTTTAACCCGCCCGTCACCCTTGCGGCAAACCAGATCCGCGATGTCGTTCTCATGGTCGCGATGCCTGTCTTGAACAACTGCGTGACCACGTGGTCGTTTGGCTTTGATGTCACCGTCGATGCCGGCAGCGGCACCTTTACCCGGAGTTTCACGGGAGCTGGCAACAACGTGACCGTGACGCCGTTCTGCCCGGATCTCACCGCACCCGTGCCAACGGGATGGGACCGTGAAGTCGTCGTCTCGAACACCTTTGATGCCACGCGAACAACGGGTGTCGTTCAGCTAACTCTGCCGATCTATGTGAGCGCGTATGTGCGCAACCTGGGCGGCCCAACGCCCGCTGGCGTGCCGTGCACATTGCTGGTACGGCGGACCTCTGACCGCGTGGTCGTCTACACGACGAGCCAGATCCTTCCGCCAATGGCGAGCCAAGAGACGAATACGTCGTTCCGAAACACCATCGTGCCGCCTGCATCGTTACGCGCGTGCGATAACTACGAGGCGTTGATTCTGATTGATCCGGACAACATCGTTCTGGAGTCCAACAACGGCAACAACCAGTACTCAAGTCCTTCCGTGTTCGTCAACAGCCCGCAGTCGATTCAGTCTCAGCCGACCAGTCAGAGTGCCTGTGCGGGATCGAGCGTTTCGTTTCGGGTGACCGTCAACAGCGGTGGCGCTGAAGTCTTCTTCCGGTGGAAGAAGAATGGCGTCGTGATCCCCATCAGCGGTCCAGGTGGCAATCCTTCGGCGGCGACAAACACACTTGTGCTGACCAACATCCAGCCCCTTGATGGGGGGTCGTATTCGTGTGCGATCTCAAATGCGTGCGAAGCGCTCACGAGCCAGTCGGCGATTCTGTCGGTCCTGACGACCGCCCCCATTCAACAGCAGCCGCAAGACGATTCGGCGTGCCCAGGATCGCCTGCCGTGTTTTCTGTACTTGCGTCGGGGCCAGGGCCGTTGTCGTACCAGTGGCAATGGCGGATCGGCCCGTCGGCCGACTGGATCAACGTGCGAGAGGGCCTCAACACCGATCCGCAGGGCGGCACAGTTGCCTTCGTCGCCAGCACTGTCCGCACGTCATCGGTGACCATCGACCCGAGCCGGAGTGTCGGTACCTTTGCACGCTGGGAGCATCGGTGCGTCGTGACAAACGGGTGTGGAGATGCCTCCACGAGGGCAGCGGCTCTCACCGTCTGTGCGGCGGACACGAACTGCGATGGGTTTCTGGACTTCTTCGACTACAACGCCTTTGTCCTTGCCTTTGAAGCCGGAGGGCTTGAAGCTGATTTCAACGGCGACGGGTTTCTCGACTTCTTCGACTACGACAGCTTTGTCACGGCGTTTGAGGCGGGGTGCTGAGTATCCCTGCCCGCCTCACGCAGAGGACGCCCGCTTCGGCTGGAACTGGTCCGGCAAACACCCCCTGGAAACCATTGGGTGTGAAGTGGCCGCAGCTTGGCGTTCGGAACGTGGGAGGGCCTATCGAGGAACTCTGCGGATCGCACCGCTGATTGAGGCAGCTTCATGATGGGCGCCATACGCGAATGTGCCTTTGACACATTTATGTGTCAAATGCGCGCACCAGACCATCGCGTTTGCGGTCGATGGGGACGCTGTTCTCGTGGACGGCCGGATATCGTCACGCGCCAACGACAAACCAGCCCGCAAGGCATCAACGTTCGCATCACTCAAGGACCCTCCATGAACCACCTTCGCCCGCTCCGCACTTGGATAATCACGCCTGTGGTCACCACCGCGTCCCTCGTCAGTCTGGCTGGATGCGGGATCTTCCAAGACCGTCAAGACCGCTTGGCGTCAACCCACCTGGCGGTACTCTCGGTGGAGAGCTTTGAGTCAGCCCGTCAGAATCTCAGCCCCAACTTCAAATTGAGCGGGGACGATGCCGTCAAGCTCGTCAACCCAACGATCGGCGTCTCGACGCGTTCAACACTTGATGCGTTACGGGCCAGCGGTGAACTCTCCCTCGACATCACGCCCGATGCCCTGGGCGTTGGCGAGGACGCCGCCCCAGCACTGCCGGGCTCGGCTCCGCGTGCCCCCACCTTCACACCCCCGCAGAGCTTCAAGGATGCCTTGGATCAATCCAGCAGCCTTCGCACCAGCCGTATTCTGGAGTACCAGCTCGCGCAATCGCTCTTTGAGCAGGTGGCCATGCTCAACGCCACGGTGGCCTCTGCCGCGGTTCCCGCCGGCTACGAAGGCCACATCGTTCAACTTCAACTCGGTGTCATGCCCCGCATGGAGAAGCTCGAGCGTGACGTGTACGCCGACATCGCATTCTTTGCCGTGTCAAAGAACCTTCCCGCTCAGACCAGCACGGACTCCCGTCTGGTCCAACAGGCGTCGTTGCTGGGACCCAACGCCGCGAACGCAGATGGGATCTCACGGCGTATTCGCGTTGTGCCGCTCCTCAGCACAGACAGCCTCGAATCGGTGGTGAACTCTGCGAGTTTGGACAAACTTCGTGCACTCTCCGGCGGCTTGCGACTTGCGGCCGACCGTGTGTCGGCCGGTGGCTCGGTCGAGCGCGTCCTTGAGCAAATCGAAGCCTCCCTAGGCAAGCAGTTGTTCAGCTCGTACTCGGTTGCCCGTCTTTCTGAGAACACGCTTCGTGCCCGCTTCGGCGCGGTGCCCACAGGTTTGGGATCATCCTCGGTTGTCCCCAGGACCCACAAGGTCTCGGTACTCGTCCTGATTCCGAATGATTTGGCACAACAACTCCGCGGGTCAGGTACCGACATCGAGCTCCTCGCCTCGGCTAAGACAACGCTCATCAATCCCAAGGACGGAGAAGAATCCGAACCGCTCGATTTCCCCCGCCTCGTCCAAGAAGGCATGGCGCAGATCGCCCCCTACTTCGCCTTGCCTGGCCAGTCAACGCTGCTGACATCGTCCGACATCGCATCGGTCGTGAAGCTTGCCGTCGTTGCGCAAGAGAACGACTACCAAGGATTCCTCGATCGGTCCAACCTGCTGATTGCCGAACTCAAGAGACGTGCATCGGTTCCAGCCTGCTCCCAGCTCGTCGCTGAAGTCACGCCCGAGTCACTGTGGATCGAGGTCATTGGCCTGGTGACCAAAACACAGTATTCGGGGGCACGCTTCACCATTGCCAAGCCCCCACTGCCGCAGATGACACCCCCGACGCATGTCTTTGCGCTCGATGACGGCAAGTCTTGGACCATCACGCTCTCAGGCATCCTTGCCAGCCGTATCCGAGCCGAGCAGTGCGCGATGACCGTGCCGGATCTGGCGAACGGGACGTTCTTTCCCGAGCAGGTGCTGGAGGGCAAGGGCGGCGAAGCCAAGCTCGTGTTCCCTCCGCTTAAGGGTATCGTGACGGCACCCAGCCTCACGGTGACTCTCAACACGGCCGAGTCCGCGTTTATCACCGGCAGACACACAACTACGATGCCGGTCCAACGCGTCTCCATCAAGGCACCCTCGCCTGACCCGGTCCCGCTGCTCACGACCTCAACCAAGTTCATCAACAAAGCCAACGGCACGGCCGTCGCCGTTATCGCCGTGAACTTCGCCTCCTTCGGCGATCGCCGTCTGCCGACATTCACGCTCAAGGGCGCGAACGCCGCGATCACGGGCGTCACCGCCTCGCCCGCGGACGGTGCGATTCTCAAGAACGGAACCGCTCTCGTCAGCAAGGATTGCGTGATCACGCTGACCATGACCGGCCTTTCCGACGATCAGGACGTCACCCTCCAAGCACAAGACGCCGACAACCGACCCCTCGCGGTCGACGGCAAGGAGGTCGCTTTTCGCGTGAGATAAGACGCAGCGACCACCGAGTTACGGCGATGCACCCTTACGCCATCGCTCTGCGGGTTTGCTCGAGGCGCTTGGAATGATCCGAATCCATCCAGTGGTTTCCGCTGCGTGCGCACAGCTCTGACTTGTGGATTTCATTCTGAACGTTGGCATACTCGGTGTGGAGACAGAGTAGGATGCGGAAGTCTTCTCCGGATGCGGCGGGGCCGTCTCAACGAGAACAGGACGGAAGAACCTCTGCCATCTGACGCGCGATAGTCGCCTTTATCCCCAGTCGCAACACATGCGGCTGATGTGGATGGCTCACTTGCTTTATGCTTGAACACTCTGCCTTCGTGGCAGCTTACCCCAGATTGAGGACTCTCCATGCGTCTAACTTCACTCACCCTTACGAACTTCCGCTGCTTCGGACCAGCTCCCACGACAATTGTGCTGACAGACCTTACCGCGTTTGTCGGGACCAATGCGTGTGGCAAGACTGCTATTCTGCAAGGTTTGCAGAGAGTCTTTGGGATGACCGGCCCCGATCGCGAGCTCAAGCGAGAGGATTTTCACGTTCCCCGCGGCGCCGCTTCTCCCGGGACCGCTCCGATCCTGCAACGAGCACTCTCCATTGAAGCCATCCTGGAGTTTCCCGAACTGGCCAAGGAAGAGCCGGACGACGACAGCATCGCAGAGTGCTTTCGGCAGATGGTGGTTACGGAAACCGGTGGCACCCCCTATTGCCGCGTACGTTTGGAAGGCACGTGGACTGAAAGCAGCCTTCCCGAGGGAACGATCGAGCAGCACACCTATTGGGTCACGTCGGCTGAAGGGGATGAAGAAGCAAAGAGGGAAATGCGAGCATCTGAACGCTCGCGTGTTCACTTGCACTACGTCCCTGCTTCGCGAGATCCTGCAAGGCACATCCGACAGGTTTCAGGGTCGATCATGGCCCGACTGTTCAAGGCCGTGAAGTGGTCCAATGAAGTGAAGGGCAGCGTGGCGGCCGCATCGAACGATATCCTCGACGCCTTCACGGCAGAGGGCGCCGTCACGTCGATTCAGGGCGCCCTGAGTGCGAACTGGACAACTCTCCACGATGCAGCCGCGTACAGCGGAGTGAAGATCAGACCGATCAGCAATCGCTTCGAGGACATTCTTCGGCAGGTGGAGGCGGTGTTTACTCCCTCGCCAGGAGGCGAAGAGGATCCTCTAGATCGGCTGAGCGACGGTCAGCGATCTTTGTTTTACCTCGCGATGGTTGGTGCCGCGTTCGATATCGAAGAGGCGACGCTCCAAGCCGAGGAGGAGGAGCGAGAATTCGATCTCGACAGGCTCGATCCGCCTTCCCTGACGGTCTTCGCCTTCGAGGAGCCGGAGAACCATATCTCGCCTCATTTCCTTGGCCGGATTATGGACGTCCTTCGCAAGCTTGAACGATCACCGCGTGCGCAGGTGCTGTTAACGAGTCACTCACCGTCGATCATGCACCGCATCGACCCTACGGAAGTACGTCACCTCCGCCTAGATCAAGCCACCCATACGACCAAGGTGAGGTCCATTTCGCTGCCTGCAACCACCGATGAGGCCTATCCATTCGTCCGGGAGGCCGTTCGCGCATATCCGGAGCTCTATTTTGCACGCCTTGTGATCCTCGGAGAAGGGGACAGCGAGGAAATCGTGCTGCCACGTCTGGCCGAGGCCGCAGGCATCCCGATCGATCAGAGCTTTATCTCAATCGTGCCGCTGGGCGGACGGCACGTGAATCACTTCTGGCGCCTGCTCGCTGGCCTGGACATCCCCCATCTCACTCTCCTGGATTTCGATCGAGAACGCGATGGAGGGGGATGGGGTCGCATCAAGTACGCGCTGAATCAGCTGCTCGCAGTAAATGTGCCGAGAGACACACTGCTCGTCGTCGCCGCGAAGGAGGGTGACACACGCATACTTTCTCAAGCTGAGCTGGATGGCATGGAGAAATGGCCCCTTACTTTGTCGACAGACCAATGGCGCAGCACTCTAGAGGCTCACGGTGTTTACTTTTCAGCACCGCTCGATCTTGATGCCCTGATGCTAGAGTCCTTTCCCGTGGCGTACCGCGTTGTCGATCCAGGGAACTTCGGACCACGAATTCCCAAGCCTGATGCGCCGGAGCTGGACGCTCGGCGTAAGGAAGCAATCCACGCTGTACTCGGAAGTGGAACCGCCAGTACCTATACGTCTACGGAGGTGGACGGCTTTTTCTGGTATCGCTACCTTTTCCTTGGCCGATCAAAGCCGACCTCACACCTACAGGCCATGACACGATTGAGCGCTGCGCAACTCACCGATGGGTGTCCTCCGGTTTTGGCTCGCCTGATCGACCGAGTGCGTGACACGCTCGCACTTGCCCCTGGAGGCCCCAGCGATGTCACCTAAGGTTCGCCCAGCGGAATGGCGTCCTGTGGGAGTAGATGGCCTTGAGCCCGCGGCGGAGGAAGCGGTTCGATCCTCCGGGCATCGGGTGGTCATCGCGGGGCCAGGAGCGGGCAAGACGGAACTACTCGCTCAGCGTGCGTGTTACCTGCTTCAGACCGGCCTTTGCCCGCGTCCCACACGTATCCTGGCGATCAGTTTCAAACGTGATGCCGCACGGAATCTTCGAGAACGTGTTTTGCAGCGCTGTGGCTCGGATCTGGCGCAACGGTTTGACTCGTTGACGTTCGACGCCTTTGCCAAAGGGCTCATAGATCGCTTTCGTAATGCCCTGCCAACTGCGTGGATGCCCACGGTAGATTACCGCCTCGACTTCAAGTTGAGCAGTTTCAGTGTGCGAGATCGGCTGGCTGAGATTCCAGAATCTGAGGGCGGGCTGTCTGACCGCGATTTGGCTGGGTTAAATGCCCAGAACATGTACATCGAGGACTTCATCGGCAGACCCTTGCCGAGTGTTCTACCCCCTGCGACAACGCTTCGTTCACGCGCCGCAGTAGCCTTATGGTCCTATTCGCTTCTCCATGGTGGTCAATCTGCGTTAAATTTTCAGATGATCGGCCGGCTGGCTGAGCTCATGCTCCGCGCTAATCCGAAGATCCTGCGTGCGCTCCGCGCTACCTACGGCTTCGTCTTCCTTGACGAGTTTCAGGATACCACAGAGATTCAGTACGAACTCACCAAAACAGCGTTTTTGGGCTCCCAAGCTGTTCTGACCGCTGTAGGTGACAATAAGCAGCGAATCATGGGTTGGGCCGGAGCTATGGAAGACGTGTTCGCCGAGTTCCGGAGCGATTTTGGTGCAGGTCGCATTTCACTTGTACGAAACTACCGCTCGGCTCCTGAACTGGTTAGAATTTTGGGAGTCTTGACCGCCGAACTCGATGTCGACGCCGCGGTTCCCGAAGCGATGGATGACGGTAGCACGGGACGGGGTGAGTGCCGTGTTCTCCTGTTTCAAGACCACGATGCAGAGGCTCGGCATATCGCAGCCCTGATCGCCGAGTGGGTCAATCACGAGGGTGTCGCACCGCGAGACATCTGCATCCTGACACGCAATCGTCCGGCAGACTACACAGAAGCAGTTCGTACCGCGCTCGCTGAAAAGCACGTTGAAGCCCGTATCGAATCAGAACTGCAAGATCTTCTCTCTGAGCCAGTCTCCACGTTAGTGCTTCATGTTCTGAGGCTCGCAACAACAGCGAAGGCGCCACAGTCTCGTACGGAACTACTAGATTTCTTGACTGACTCCGACGGAGACGATGCCGATCGCGATACCCGGTGGCTTGAACGATCCCTTGACAGCTATATCCGAACGCTTCGGGGTACGATCGCGTCGACACCCGTCACACCGGAAAGCGTTGCGGCGATCATGGGAACGATCGTGACTTTCTTGAAGCCTGATCGCCTTGGGCATTTTTTCCCGCAGTATTCTCAAGGCACTCTGCTCGACGACACGTTACTGGCGCTTGGCAAGCAGATTACCTCATACCTTCACACAAAGAGCTGGCCAACTGCGATTGATGCACTCGAAGGCGTAGGATCTGTGCCCATCATGACGATGCACAAGAGTAAGGGGCTTGAATACCACAGCGTGATCTTCGTTGGACTGGAAGATTCTGCTTTGTGGTCATTTGCACGAAACCCGGCAGAAGAGACCCGAGGCTTTTTCGTCGCGTTCTCCAGGGCAAAGAAACGCGTTCTCTTCACCTTTTGCCGCTCTCGACCTAGAACGCCTGGGGCACCTTCGGAATCCCAGCGTCGAACGGCAATCGGTCGCCTCTACCAGCTCCTAGAGCACGCGGGCATCACGCCCGAGCAGATCACGGCCTAATCCCTTTTCCAGCCTAAAAGCTGCGGAGGCACTTTACCGGCAAAACAGGGCGACGACCTTCAGAGGCCATCGCCACTTGAATGCGACACTGATGAGGATCAGCACACAGATCACTGTCAGCACACCAAATACCGGACCGGCAATCCACCAAAGTGAAATCGGAAACTGGACCGGCGGCATCTTTGGAGCCGGAGGAGAGACCTGAGCCACAACCGCATGCAGGCGCATCATGAACTGATGGTATCCGGCACCAGCAGATCAGGTGAACCGGGTTTGCTGCCTCGCGACTCAGGTACCGGTGGTGCTGCGTCTGAGGTCGAGATTGCGAGGGAAATGCACCCGCCAAGTGGGGCAGTACTCGGTGTCCGCCATCGCATAGTCCAAGTAGAAATCCATCACAATCGGGCGCTCGCGAAACGGTGCTAGGGCTGCTACGTCAAAGTACCTGGTGCGCTCCAGGTAGAAGCCGATGGCCTGTTCGTAGGGGTATACGTAGGCCAGGGTCTTGAGCATGGCTGCCAGCTCTCCTACTGCGATCCGCGGAGCCGCCTTGCGAAAGGCGCTCAAAATGGCCGCGTGCCCGCCCGCGTAAGCCGGCCTGACACACGCGTCAATCAGGCTTCGCTCCAAGCCGGTCACGGGGATTGGCCTGCCGGCGTCGTCTCGAAGCTCGATTACGCCCAACCGGCCGGTGTGCTTGCCGTTTAGCATCACGAGGTTCCGCCTTCCCAGTTTGGCCACATTCGTGGTGAGCCGTTGTGGGCGACGAAACGCGATGTCGATGCTCTGCTGGGTGGGCGGGTCTGTTGCCGGCTTTAAGGGTCGCTGCTCCTGGTTCGCGTAGAGCACTTTCTGGGACGATTTGGTCAAACCGTGTAGGTACAGCGCGCTGCCGTGGCTGATGTACGCACCAGGCTTTGCGTTGACCGCAAGGACATAAGGTGACACCCGCCCCCAGCTGTAGAGGGTCTCTGGACGGTAAGAAAATTGGAGCTTCACACAGCGAAGTTCTGATCTCGCGACCAGAAAATCGATGAAGCCCATAAGACCCAAGCCGGAGGGAACCCAGCTCAACCGCTTGTTGTGGAACAGATCTGACAGGTCTTTTTGACGAAAGACCTTCGTCGGCCGGGCTTCGAACCACGTGATGATCGCAGGAAGAGCGTGGGCAAGTCGGTTGATCTGAGGCATGGGAAGCGCAGTATATATACTGCGCTTCCCATGCCTCAGATCAACCGACTTGCCCACGCTCTTCCTGCGATCATCACGTGGTTCGAAGCCCGGCCGACGAAGGTCTTTCGTCAAAAAGACCTGTCAGATCTGTTCCACAACAAGCGGTTGAGCTGGGTTCCCTCCGGCTTGGGTCTTATGGGCTTCATCGATTTTCTGGTCGCGAGATCAGAACTTCGCTGTGTGAAGCTCCAATTTTCTTACCGTCCAGAGACCCTCTACAGCTGGGGGCGGGTGTCACCTTATGTCCTTGCGGTCAACGCAAAGCCTGGTGCGTACATCAGCCACGGCAGCGCGCTGTACCTACACGGTTTGACCAAATCGTCCCAGAAAGTGCTCTACGCGAACCAGGAGCAGCGACCCTTAAAGCCGGCAACAGACCCGCCCACCCAGCAGAGCATCGACATCGCGTTTCGTCGCCCACAACGGCTCACCACGAATGTGGCCAAACTGGGAAGGCGGAACCTCGTGATGCTAAACGGCAAGCACACCGGCCGGTTGGGCGTAATCGAGCTTCGAGACGACGCCGGCAGGCCAATCCCCGTGACCGGCTTGGAGCGAAGCCTGATTGACGCGTGTGTCAGGCCGGCTTACGCGGGCGGGCACGCGGCCATTTTGAGCGCCTTTCGCAAGGCGGCTCCGCGGATCGCAGTAGGAGAGCTGGCAGCCATGCTCAAGACCCTGGCCTACGTATACCCCTACGAACAGGCCATCGGCTTCTACCTGGAGCGCACCAGGTACTTTGACGTAGCAGCCCTAGCACCGTTTCGCGAGCGCCCGATTGTGATGGATTTCTACTTGGACTATGCGATGGCGGACACCGAGTACTGCCCCACTTGGCGGGTGCATTTCCCTCGCAATCTCGACCTCAGACGCAGCACCACCGGTACCTGAGTCGCGAGGCAGCAAACCCGGTTCACCTGATCTGCTGGTGCCGGATACCATCAGTTCATGATGCGCCTGCATGCGGTTGTGGCTCAGGTCTCTCCTCCGGCTCCAAAGATGCCGCCGGTCCAGTTTCCGATTTCACTTTGGTGGATTGCCGGTCCGGTATTTGGTGTGCTGACAGTGATCTGTGTGCTGATCCTCATCAGTGTCGCATTCAAGTGGCGATGGCCTCTGAAGGTCGTCGCCCTGTTTTGCCGGTAAAGTGCCTCCGCAGCTTTTAGGCTGGAAAAGGGATTAGGCCGTGATCTGCTCGGGCGTGATGCCCGCGTGCTCTAGGAGCTGGTAGAGGCGACCGATTGCCGTTCGACGCTGGGATTCCGAAGGTGCCCCAGGCGTTCTAGGTCGAGAGCGGCAAAAGGTGAAGAGAACGCGTTTCTTTGCCCTGGAGAACGCGACGAAAAAGCCTCGGGTCTCTTCTGCCGGGTTTCGTGCAAATGACCACAAAGCAGAATCTTCCAGTCCAACGAAGATCACGCTGTGGTATTCAAGCCCCTTACTCTTGTGCATCGTCATGATGGGCACAGATCCTACGCCTTCGAGTGCATCAATCGCAGTTGGCCAGCTCTTTGTGTGAAGGTATGAGGTAATCTGCTTGCCAAGCGCCAGTAACGTGTCGTCGAGCAGAGTGCCTTGAGAATACTGCGGGAAAAAATGCCCAAGGCGATCAGGCTTCAAGAAAGTCACGATCGTTCCCATGATCGCCGCAACGCTTTCCGGTGTGACGGGTGTCGACGCGATCGTACCCCGAAGCGTTCGGATATAGCTGTCAAGGGATCGTTCAAGCCACCGGGTATCGCGATCGGCATCGTCTCCGTCGGAGTCAGTCAAGAAATCTAGTAGTTCCGTACGAGACTGTGGCGCCTTCGCTGTTGTTGCGAGCCTCAGAACATGAAGCACTAACGTGGAGACTGGCTCAGAGAGAAGATCTTGCAGTTCTGATTCGATACGGGCTTCAACGTGCTTTTCAGCGAGCGCGGTACGAACTGCTTCTGTGTAGTCTGCCGGACGATTGCGTGTCAGGATGCAGATGTCTCGCGGTGCGACACCCTCGTGATTGACCCACTCGGCGATCAGGGCTGCGATATGCCGAGCCTCTGCATCGTGGTCTTGAAACAGGAGAACACGGCACTCACCCCGTCCCGTGCTACCGTCATCCATCGCTTCGGGAACCGCGGCGTCGACATCGAGTTCGGCGGTCAAGACTCCCAAAATTCTAACCAGTTCAGGAGCCGAGCGGTAGTTTCGTACAAGTGAAATGCGACCTGCACCAAAATCGCTCCGGAACTCGGCGAACACGTCTTCCATAGCTCCGGCCCAACCCATGATTCGCTGCTTATTGTCACCTACAGCGGTCAGAACAGCTTGGGAGCCCAAAAACGCTGTTTTGGTGAGTTCGTACTGAATCTCTGTGGTATCCTGAAACTCGTCAAGGAAGACGAAGCCGTAGGTAGCGCGGAGCGCACGCAGGATCTTCGGATTAGCGCGGAGCATGAGCTCAGCCAGCCGGCCGATCATCTGAAAATTTAACGCAGATTGACCACCATGGAGAAGCGAATAGGACCATAAGGCTACTGCGGCGCGTGAACGAAGCGTTGTCGCAGGGGGTAGAACACTCGGCAAGGGTCTGCCGATGAAGTCCTCGATGTACATGTTCTGGGCATTTAACCCAGCCAAATCGCGGTCAGACAGCCCGCCCTCAGATTCTGGAATCTCAGCCAGCCGATCTCGCACACTGAAACTGCTCAACTTGAAGTCGAGGCGGTAATCTACCGTGGGCATCCACGCAGTTGGCAGGGCATTACGAAAGCGATCTATGAGCCCTTTGGCAAAGGCGTCGAACGTCAACGAGTCAAACCGTTGCGCCAGATCCGAGCCACAGCGCTGCAAAACACGTTCTCGAAGATTCCGTGCGGCATCACGTTTGAAACTGATCGCCAGGATACGTGTGGGACGCGGGCAAAGGCCGGTCTGAAGCAGGTAACACGCACGCTGAGCGAGTAGTTCCGTCTTGCCCGCTCCTGGCCCCGCGATGACCACCCGATGCCCGGAGGATCGAACCGCTTCCTCCGCCGCGGGCTCAAGGCCATCTACTCCCACAGGACGCCATTCC
Source organism: Phycisphaera mikurensis NBRC 102666 (assembly GCA_943369765.1). Lineage (GTDB taxonomy): Bacteria > Planctomycetota > Phycisphaerae > Phycisphaerales > UBA1924 > UBA2396. The sequence goes on from CALROI020000006.1 coordinate 119,768, forward strand.
GCTGGGCGAACCTTAGGTGACATCGCTGGGGCCTCCAGGGGCAAGTGCGAGCGTGTCACGCACTCGGTCGATCAGGCGAGCCAAAACCGGAGGACACCCATCGGTGAGTTGCGCAGCGCTCAATCGTGTCATGGCCTGTAGGTGTGAGGTCGGCTTTGATCGGCCAAGGAAAAGGTAGCGATACCAGAAAAAGCCGTCCACCTCCGTAGACGTATAGGTACTGGCGGTTCCACTTCCGAGTACAGCGTGGATTGCTTCCTTACGCCGAGCGTCCAGCTCCGGCGCATCAGGCTTGGGAATTCGTGGTCCGAAGTTCCCTGGATCGACAACGCGGTACGCCACGGGAAAGGACTCTAGCATCAGGGCATCAAGATCGAGCGGTGCTGAAAAGTAAACACCGTGAGCCTCTAGAGTGCTGCGCCATTGGTCTGTCGACAAAGTAAGGGGCCATTTCTCCATGCCATCCAGCTCAGCTTGAGAAAGTATGCGTGTGTCACCCTCCTTCGCGGCGACGACGAGCAGTGTGTCTCTCGGCACATTTACTGCGAGCAGCTGATTCAGCGCGTACTTGATGCGACCCCATCCCCCTCCATCGCGTTCTCGATCGAAATCCAGGAGAGTGAGATGGGGGATGTCCAGGCCAGCGAGCAGGCGCCAGAAGTGATTCACGTGCCGTCCGCCCAGCGGCACGATTGAGATAAAGCTCTGATCGATCGGGATGCCTGCGGCCTCGGCCAGACGTGGCAGCACGATTTCCTCGCTGTCCCCTTCTCCGAGGATCACAAGGCGTGCAAAATAGAGCTCCGGATATGCGCGAACGGCCTCCCGGACGAATGGATAGGCCTCATCGGTGGTTGCAGGCAGCGAAATGGACCTCACCTTGGTCGTATGGGTGGCTTGATCTAGGCGGAGGTGACGTACTTCCGTAGGGTCGATGCGGTGCATGATCGACGGTGAGTGACTCGTTAACAGCACCTGCGCACGCGGTGATCGTTCAAGCTTGCGAAGGACGTCCATAATCCGGCCAAGGAAATGAGGCGAGATATGGTTCTCCGGCTCCTCGAAGGCGAAGACCGTCAGGGAAGGCGGATCGAGCCTGTCGAGATCGAATTCTCGCTCCTCCTCCTCGGCTTGGAGCGTCGCCTCTTCGATATCGAACGCGGCACCAACCATCGCGAGGTAAAACAAAGATCGCTGACCGTCGCTCAGCCGATCTAGAGGATCCTCTTCGCCTCCTGGCGAGGGAGTAAACACCGCCTCCACCTGCCGAAGAATGTCCTCGAAGCGATTGCTGATCGGTCTGATCTTCACTCCGCTGTACGCGGCTGCATCGTGGAGAGTTGTCCAGTTCGCACTCAGGGCGCCCTGAATCGACGTGACGGCGCCCTCTGCCGTGAAGGCGTCGAGGATATCGTTCGATGCGGCCGCCACGCTGCCCTTCACTTCATTGGACCACTTCACGGCCTTGAACAGTCGGGCCATGATCGACCCTGAAACCTGTCGGATGTGCCTTGCAGGATCTCGCGAAGCAGGGACGTAGTGCAAGTGAACACGCGAGCGTTCAGATGCTCGCATTTCCCTCTTTGCTTCTTCATCCCCTTCAGCCGACGTGACCCAATAGGTGTGCTGCTCGATCGTTCCCTCGGGAAGGCTGCTTTCAGTCCACGTGCCTTCCAAACGTACGCGGCAATAGGGGGTGCCACCGGTTTCCGTAACCACCATCTGCCGAAAGCACTCTGCGATGCTGTCGTCGTCCGGCTCTTCCTTGGCCAGTTCGGGAAACTCCAGGATGGCTTCAATGGAGAGTGCTCGTTGCAGGATCGGAGCGGTCCCGGGAGAAGCGGCGCCGCGGGGAACGTGAAAATCCTCTCGCTTGAGCTCGCGATCGGGGCCGGTCATCCCAAAGACTCTCTGCAAACCTTGCAGAATAGCAGTCTTGCCACACGCATTGGTCCCGACAAACGCGGTAAGGTCTGTCAGCACAATTGTCGTGGGAGCTGGTCCGAAGCAGCGGAAGTTCGTAAGGGTGAGTGAAGTTAGACGCATGGAGAGTCCTCAATCTGGGGTAAGCTGCCACGAAGGCAGAGTGTTCAAGCATAAAGCAAGTGAGCCATCCACATCAGCCGCATGTGTTGCGACTGGGGATAAAGGCGACTATCGCGCGTCAGATGGCAGAGGTTCTTCCGTCCTGTTCTCGTTGAGACGGCCCCGCCGCATCCGGAGAAGACTTCCGCATCCTACTCTGTCTCCACACCGAGTATGCCAACGTTCAGAATGAAATCCACAAGTCAGAGCTGTGCGCACGCAGCGGAAACCACTGGATGGATTCGGATCATTCCAAGCGCCTCGAGCAAACCCGCAGAGCGATGGCGTAAGGGTGCATCGCCGTAACTCGGTGGTCGCTGCGTCTTATCTCACGCGAAAAGCGACCTCCTTGCCGTCGACCGCGAGGGGTCGGTTGTCGGCGTCTTGTGCTTGGAGGGTGACGTCCTGATCGTCGGAAAGGCCGGTCATGGTCAGCGTGATCACGCAATCCTTGCTGACGAGAGCGGTTCCGTTCTTGAGAATCGCACCGTCCGCGGGCGAGGCGGTGACGCCCGTGATCGCGGCGTTCGCGCCCTTGAGCGTGAATGTCGGCAGACGGCGATCGCCGAAGGAGGCGAAGTTCACGGCGATAACGGCGACGGCCGTGCCGTTGGCTTTGTTGATGAACTTGGTTGAGGTCGTGAGCAGCGGGACCGGGTCAGGCGAGGGTGCCTTGATGGAGACGCGTTGGACCGGCATCGTAGTTGTGTGTCTGCCGGTGATAAACGCGGACTCGGCCGTGTTGAGAGTCACCGTGAGGCTGGGTGCCGTCACGATACCCTTAAGCGGAGGGAACACGAGCTTGGCTTCGCCGCCCTTGCCCTCCAGCACCTGCTCGGGAAAGAACGTCCCGTTCGCCAGATCCGGCACGGTCATCGCGCACTGCTCGGCTCGGATACGGCTGGCAAGGATGCCTGAGAGCGTGATGGTCCAAGACTTGCCGTCATCGAGCGCAAAGACATGCGTCGGGGGTGTCATCTGCGGCAGTGGGGGCTTGGCAATGGTGAAGCGTGCCCCCGAATACTGTGTTTTGGTCACCAGGCCAATGACCTCGATCCACAGTGACTCGGGCGTGACTTCAGCGACGAGCTGGGAGCAGGCTGGAACCGATGCACGTCTCTTGAGTTCGGCAATCAGCAGGTTGGACCGATCGAGGAATCCTTGGTAGTCGTTCTCTTGCGCAACGACGGCAAGCTTCACGACCGATGCGATGTCGGACGATGTCAGCAGCGTTGACTGGCCAGGCAAGGCGAAGTAGGGGGCGATCTGCGCCATGCCTTCTTGGACGAGGCGGGGGAAATCGAGCGGTTCGGATTCTTCTCCGTCCTTGGGATTGATGAGCGTTGTCTTAGCCGAGGCGAGGAGCTCGATGTCGGTACCTGACCCGCGGAGTTGTTGTGCCAAATCATTCGGAATCAGGACGAGTACCGAGACCTTGTGGGTCCTGGGGACAACCGAGGATGATCCCAAACCTGTGGGCACCGCGCCGAAGCGGGCACGAAGCGTGTTCTCAGAAAGACGGGCAACCGAGTACGAGCTGAACAACTGCTTGCCTAGGGAGGCTTCGATTTGCTCAAGGACGCGCTCGACCGAGCCACCGGCCGACACACGGTCGGCCGCAAGTCGCAAGCCGCCGGAGAGTGCACGAAGTTTGTCCAAACTCGCAGAGTTCACCACCGATTCGAGGCTGTCTGTGCTGAGGAGCGGCACAACGCGAATACGCCGTGAGATCCCATCTGCGTTCGCGGCGTTGGGTCCCAGCAACGACGCCTGTTGGACCAGACGGGAGTCCGTGCTGGTCTGAGCGGGAAGGTTCTTTGACACGGCAAAGAATGCGATGTCGGCGTACACGTCACGCTCGAGCTTCTCCATGCGGGGCATGACACCGAGTTGAAGTTGAACGATGTGGCCTTCGTAGCCGGCGGGAACCGCGGCAGAGGCCACCGTGGCGTTGAGCATGGCCACCTGCTCAAAGAGCGATTGCGCGAGCTGGTACTCCAGAATACGGCTGGTGCGAAGGCTGCTGGATTGATCCAAGGCATCCTTGAAGCTCTGCGGGGGTGTGAAGGTGGGGGCACGCGGAGCCGAGCCCGGCAGTGCTGGGGCGGCGTCCTCGCCAACGCCCAGGGCATCGGGCGTGATGTCGAGGGAGAGTTCACCGCTGGCCCGTAACGCATCAAGTGTTGAACGCGTCGAGACGCCGATCGTTGGGTTGACGAGCTTGACGGCATCGTCCCCGCTCAATTTGAAGTTGGGGCTGAGATTCTGACGGGCTGACTCAAAGCTCTCCACCGAGAGTACCGCCAGGTGGGTTGACGCCAAGCGGTCTTGACGGTCTTGGAAGATCCCGCATCCAGCCAGACTGACGAGGGACGCGGTGGTGACCACAGGCGTGATTATCCAAGTGCGGAGCGGGCGAAGGTGGTTCATGGAGGGTCCTTGAGTGATGCGAACGTTGATGCCTTGCGGGCTGGTTTGTCGTTGGCGCGTGACGATATCCGGCCGTCCACGAGAACAGCGTCCCCATCGACCGCAAACGCGATGGTCTGGTGCGCGCATTTGACACATAAATGTGTCAAAGGCACATTCGCGTATGGCGCCCATCATGAAGCTGCCTCAATCAGCGGTGCGATCCGCAGAGTTCCTCGATAGGCCCTCCCACGTTCCGAACGCCAAGCTGCGGCCACTTCACACCCAATGGTTTCCAGGGGGTGTTTGCCGGACCAGTTCCAGCCGAAGCGGGCGTCCTCTGCGTGAGGCGGGCAGGGATACTCAGCACCCCGCCTCAAACGCCGTGACAAAGCTGTCGTAGTCGAAGAAGTCGAGAAACCCGTCGCCGTTGAAATCAGCTTCAAGCCCTCCGGCTTCAAAGGCAAGGACAAAGGCGTTGTAGTCGAAGAAGTCCAGAAACCCATCGCAGTTCGTGTCCGCCGCACAGACGGTGAGAGCCGCTGCCCTCGTGGAGGCATCTCCACACCCGTTTGTCACGACGCACCGATGCTCCCAGCGTGCAAAGGTACCGACACTCCGGCTCGGGTCGATGGTCACCGATGACGTGCGGACAGTGCTGGCGACGAAGGCAACTGTGCCGCCCTGCGGATCGGTGTTGAGGCCCTCTCGCACGTTGATCCAGTCGGCCGACGGGCCGATCCGCCATTGCCACTGGTACGACAACGGCCCTGGCCCCGACGCAAGTACAGAAAACACGGCAGGCGATCCTGGGCACGCCGAATCGTCTTGCGGCTGCTGTTGAATGGGGGCGGTCGTCAGGACCGACAGAATCGCCGACTGGCTCGTGAGCGCTTCGCACGCATTTGAGATCGCACACGAATACGACCCCCCATCAAGGGGCTGGATGTTGGTCAGCACAAGTGTGTTTGTCGCCGCCGAAGGATTGCCACCTGGACCGCTGATGGGGATCACGACGCCATTCTTCTTCCACCGGAAGAAGACTTCAGCGCCACCGCTGTTGACGGTCACCCGAAACGAAACGCTCGATCCCGCACAGGCACTCTGACTGGTCGGCTGAGACTGAATCGACTGCGGGCTGTTGACGAACACGGAAGGACTTGAGTACTGGTTGTTGCCGTTGTTGGACTCCAGAACGATGTTGTCCGGATCAATCAGAATCAACGCCTCGTAGTTATCGCACGCGCGTAACGATGCAGGCGGCACGATGGTGTTTCGGAACGACGTATTCGTCTCTTGGCTCGCCATTGGCGGAAGGATCTGGCTCGTCGTGTAGACGACCACGCGGTCAGAGGTCCGCCGTACCAGCAATGTGCACGGCACGCCAGCGGGCGTTGGGCCGCCCAGGTTGCGCACATACGCGCTCACATAGATCGGCAGAGTTAGCTGAACGACACCCGTTGTTCGCGTGGCATCAAAGGTGTTCGAGACGACGACTTCACGGTCCCATCCCGTTGGCACGGGTGCGGTGAGATCCGGGCAGAACGGCGTCACGGTCACGTTGTTGCCAGCTCCCGTGAAACTCCGGGTAAAGGTGCCGCTGCCGGCATCGACGGTGACATCAAAGCCAAACGACCACGTGGTCACGCAGTTGTTCAAGACAGGCATCGCGACCATGAGAACGACATCGCGGATCTGGTTTGCCGCAAGGGTGACGGGCGGGTTAAACGTCCTCGTCGTTGGAACCGCGGAAAGTGGCGGAGGTACCGGGGCAGCAATTACCCGAACCGAGCGGAGCTGACCGCTGCCAGGACCGGTGTTGCGAACGCGAACCGTGACCTCCACTAATCCTCCGCTCGTGACCGAGCTCGGGGATCGTGTCAGGCTGTCGATCACAAACGTCTGGCCCATCACCCTCGAAAGGCACAGAAGATCCATCAGAATCACACACAGAACAACGGGCAATTTCATCAGGGATCTCCTGCGGCAACGACAGTGACGGTGACGACCTCCACCCCATCTACCGAAAAGCAGCGTCGCGCCTGCGCGAAAAAGTGCCATCGTGCGCTCGGTGCCGGAGCGACCGCGAAATCCTTGCGTTCGCAGTCTGGCTGGGTGAGCGCCTCCGGATCGCGTTTCCCACGGTAAAGGGGAATGCCATGCGTCAATCGACGGGATGCGGCGCGATCGGTGGACAGCACCCCACCGATCCGTCTCGTCCAACCTCATCCACATTGAAAAGGAAGGGAGTTCAGCACGTTCGTTCGTGCGAGCCGACATGGCTCGTTCATTCGGAATCAGGAGGTGCGAACCGTTCGTCGCACCAGATGATCCTGCCACCGCGGAGGAAGAAGTGCGATCCGCACCCTTTGCGGCGCCAGATGGAGGGCACGAGGGTTGGGCGGTTGTTCGCCTTACTCAGAGTCCAGTGTGGCCGGTCCGCTTTCAGCAACGTGACGGTGATCGTGTCGCCACAACCACATGGACAAAGCAGTGACGCGAACCAAAAACTGCCTTGTTCTCCAACGACGTACAGCGTGAGCGTGTCAAGCGAGACGGGCAGGTCGCTCGCGAGCACGACTCGGAAGTAATCGGAGGAGTGGACCTCCGTGCTGGTGGGTTGAAGGCTCGGGGATGCGAAGAGCGATCCAAGCCATCGTGCGATCGTGGACACCGCTCGACGCAGCAGGAAGATCATTTGGTCGGTCCTCCAAGGGCTGGAAGTCCGAGTGGTGGATTTGTATCAGCGCGGCCCACGTGCTTCGCCATGACCGCACACGCCTGCTCGGGTTCAGCTTCGTGAGAGGCCTGCGCATTCACAAGGCTGAGCCGCGTCACCGCAAACGCGTGGTTGGGATCCAGACGAAGGCCTGGATGAAGTCGGCACAAGAACTCGTTAACAGCGGTGGTCGCCGCCAGGGTGTTGAGGCTGATGACGGCAGGGCTCGTCACGTCCACGTTCGCGATGTACTTGTTGCGGCGCTGCTCTTCGTACGCTGTTCGATTTGTGCGGCGCAGTGATTCGGCTCGCACGTGCTCCATGGTGTATACGCCTCGGCTAAGGAGGCTTGATCGTCCTGGCTGCACATAGTGGATTCCCATTCCATCTTGAGAGATGCCGCCTTTGCCATCCGCCTCCAAACGCACACCCATGTCGATGTACGGGAGGAGGTAGTGGGTGGCAAGCCGTGACAAGAGGTGTCGGCCTTCGGCGGAATCCATGCATCCGAAGACGACATCAGCACCAGAAACAGCGTGCAGCGCGTTGGGTTCATGGATCAGCTGCCGAACCGGTGTCACGCGTGTGCCTAGGCCCGTTGACCGGATTCGATCGGCCAAGACATCGACTTTGGGCCGTCCCACGTCTGCACGTGTCGAGCCGTAGATTCGATTCAGATTCCGGTCTTCGATCGTGTCAGGGTCCACAAGAACAAGGTGGCCAACACCCAACCGCATCAGCATCTCAATGGTGGGGCTGCCGGTACCTGAGCATCCGAGAACGGCAATGGACAATCGCTGCAGCCGCTCGGTCGTGCCTGGTCCGAACACCTGCCGCTGGTCGGCTGGGGCGGACCCAAGTGACGGCAGGCTTGGCCCCCATGCGAGAATGTCATCACCGGCAATCGTGATCAAGGCGACATCTGAGAACCGCCCGTCCGGGTCGATCGTGCGAGCGAACAGCGAACCGTCAGGAAGCATGACGGCCGAAGCGTGTGGTTCGTCGCTATCAATCCAGCCGTAGACCGAGGAAAAAACAGCACGATCAGACACGTCATCAACGCGAGAAAACTGTCGGTAGCCTGTCGGGTGAGAGTGGATCTTGAGCAGAGCCATTCCCTCACGGCTGGCTCTGGACAGGATCGGTGGGAGCACGTCACTTGGCCAGGTGATGTGCTGATCCGATCGCTCGCATCGCGCATGAGGGATTGGGATCACCTCGTGGACGCACAGAACATGAGGATCGCCATGCCGTCGCCCGCACAGGGCGAATGAAGCAGCCTCCTGCCCGTCGCCGGGAAAGAGGTGCGCTTTGAGTTCTTCATGATGGCGTCCGCTCAAGCGAAGGTGGACACGCATCATCGCGACAGCTCCTTCTCAAGCCAGTGATCCACCATGAGAAGGTGCGTACCGAGGTTATCGATGCCCACACGCCAAGGATTGGCGGGTGTTCGGTGGCGTGACCACTGCTGAAAGGCTCGGGAATCCAGCGCTCGCTCGGTGGCCGCGTGGATGGGTTTGCCGTCGACGCGTGCGACGGGCGGGTTGAAGAATACCATGTCGATCTGGGCGTCTGGATAGGTGGTCGGGAGCAGGAGGGCTGCGTTGACCTTTGTCTCGTTGTAGCCGTTGGGCAGCGCGTAACTGTGCATGATCACCCAGTGCTCCCCGCCCTGGATCACGGTTTCGTACGCCAAGCCGCGTTCTTTCAGTGCTTGAGCGTCCTCAGGAAGCAGGTTGAAGTCGCGGCGAAGCTCAAGTCCATCGGTGGGATCGATGGGAATCGTCTGAAAGCGCTCGATCCCAGGAGCCGTAAAGTCGACCAAGGTCGTGGGATTGAGCAACTGGGGTTCTTGGCCGCGGTGCTTTTGGTACAAGCGATGCGAGGTCGAAGATTTGCCCGCGAGGTTCAAGATCGCCTCGGCGGTCATGGCCCCCACGTCAACCACGTAGTACTCGCGGTCTACCCGGATGCGGTAGCGGCGCCCACCGGGCGGGCGTTCGTTTCGCTGCGACCACACTTCGAGATCGATCGGTTCACCGGGAGCAGAAGGCGGAATCGTCATGGTCAGGTCCTTTCGTGTCGCTTTCGAGCTTGCCGCTGGTCCTTCCAGACAGTCCAAGTTCTCGGGCGATGTACTGAAAGCGTAGATTCAATGGCCAGAAAGTCAACAAAGAACAAACAAAAAACATCCGTAGGCCTTGCATTTCCCGTGGAAATCGCGTATAGTCAGTGGTGAGAGGTGCAAAAATGAATGACCACGGACTACCTGACAAACGCCAAATGACCCTGTCGTTGTCGGACGCTGAGATGGGCGTTTTGGACGCGCTGTCGACGCACAAAGGGCTTTCCAAGACCGCCCTCATTCGCCAAGCCCTTCGGCTCTACCAAGTGGTCGACACTCGGCTGGCAGCCGGAGAGCGGCTCTTTTTGGAAGACGAGCGCCAGCAGAAAAAGGCTGAGGTCGTGGTGCTATGAGCCACAGGGTTCGAGCCGTGCAGCTTCCACAACGAGATGGAAGCACACACCTCCCGTGTGACGTGCTCGCGGAAGTGTCGAATCTTGAGTTGATCGGCATGGACGAAACCTGGCATCGAGAGCGGGCCGCGATCATGCGCGCCATGCTTGAGCGCGAGATTCCACGCGAAGTGTGGCCGCAGAGTCTGCATTGGGACTGGAGTCGGAAGATTCTGGCCGAGCCTCAACTGAGTCGCGCCATTTACGGAATTCGGGCCGGCGAGCGGTGGCTTGGGGCGATGCTGCTGCGTCTTGACCCTCGGTTCGACCGAGCGAGGCTGGAACCGCATCGAGGTCGCCCGCTTGTCTATGTGGACTATGTGGAATCGGCACCGAGCAACTGGCCCATTCCGCAGTTGAATCAGCGTTCGTCCGTCAAGCGAATCGGAACCACACTGGTGTTGGCAGCGATGGCACGCTCGCGGAACGAGGAGTTTGAAGGGCGCGTGGGTCTTCATGCTCTGCCGCAGTCGGAAAGATTCTACGAGGGGATGGGATTTACCAGTCTGGGTCCGGATTCGACAAAGCAGGGGCTGGTGTATTTCGAGGTGTCTGGGGCCAAAGCCCAGGAGGTATTGAGCCAAGGAGGTTGGACATGACGCTGCAGCCAAACGATGAGCAGAATTCCTTTCTGAGAGAGCTCGGGCTCTTGGAAGAAGCATGCGGCACGGTGGCAACCGGCGGCTTTGTCGTCGATTGTGGATGGTGGAAAGGCGGCCGTCCTGCAAGCGACATGCAGGGCGCGGCGTTTGCTCGGTTCATCGAACTGTGGCGTCGAAGCAAGGGATGGACGGTCGAACGGTTTTCCATCGAAGCACGCGTGGACATTGTGGAATTGCTCGTGCTGGAAATGGGCTCCACCAGACCCGCCGAGCCCCGGACTATCTTTCAGCTTGCAGGCGTCACAGGCGTTCCCGTCGGAAAACTCATGGATCTCGCTGGACTTTCAAGCACCAGAGACCCCCAGGTGGGAAGTGCCGCTGTTCGTTTCGCCGCGCAGTCGGAGTCCATGGCAAAGCTCACGCGCGAGGAAGAAGATGCCTTACAGGCATTGCTTCGAATTCTGACGTCCGAGCAGCGATAGAATATCACCGAAAGGTGGTGTCTCGCGTGATCGAAGTCAGCCTACCCTTATCCACACGCCATGATATCGATCGGCGAATTGACCGTCTGCTTGCAGACGTGGGTCAACCAGAGCCACCTCTCAATCTGGCCCATGTGCGTGCGCTGCTCAAGTTCGATCTGCGATACTACACGCTTGAAGATCCAACTTGGCTCGAAGGCAAGATCCACACGATTCGGCTTGCGGGAAGAAATCTCGTGCAGGAGCCGCGGCTCTTGTTGCAGGTTGTCAGGAAGCTGAGTCTGCGAGCACTCTTTGTGCCTGATCGTCAACAGATTCTGATCGACCAAAGCTTGCCGTCGCCCAAGCAGCGGTGGGGGGAGGGACACGAGCTCACCCACGCCATTCTGGACTGGCATGCGCCTTATGCCCACGGAGATCAGGAACGCACGCTCGCCGTTGGCTGCCATGCCGCCATTGAAGCCGAGGCCAACTATGGGGCCGGCAGGATGCTGTTTCTGGGAAAGCGCTTCATCGATGAGAGCCGCAGTGCGCCGCTGTCGATCGATCGCATCAAGTACTTGGCCAGAATCTACGGCAACAGCGTGACGGCGACCTTGTGGCGAGCCACGGAGAATTCCGATCAGCCCGTCATGGGCATGCTCAGTACTCATCCGTGGGATCCCGCGGACTCAATGGGTAGCCCACGTATCCGGCGCATGTTCTGCTCGCCGTCCTACATCAAGCAGTTCGCGTCGCTTGATCCCGAGGTCGTGTTCCGAAAGTTGGCAAAGGTGGTCACCCGGCGCGGCGGCGGTTTGCTCGGCGCCGAGACGATCGATCTTGCTGACAGTAACGGAGACCGTCACGAGTTTCATGCCGAGTGCTTCAACAACACGCACGACATCCTAACGCTGCTCGTTCATCGGCAACAGAAACCTACCGTGATCGTGGCGTCCTAAGTCTGACAGTGCAGATTGCCGCAGTCGAGGCTTCTCGCCTACCAGAACGCACTTGTCGAGGCATCTCTCCTGTGTTATGACGCATCTCTGTAGGGGGGGATCGTTGTGCCACAAAGCGATCAAACGGAGCACGTGCGTCACAATACTGAGTACTTCAGGGATGTGCTAATCAGGGTGTGTAAAGTCCAACGGGATCCGGTGGCTTGCGCGGAAGCACTACGAGAAACGCATCAGCGATGGCGTGCCGCGTTGGGTGTCTCCATCGCACCGGCCATCAATTCGCTGCTTGACGGAAGCTCCCGTCTCGATGTGGCGGTACTGCGCAATCGCGTCGCAGCTGTCAACGCTTTACTTGATGAACTGGGGTTAGGCATCCAGTGTCCTTCGACGGGCGTCCCTTGTCGATTGGGTGTCGACAGAGTGGAACACAACCGCGGTAAGGTCAGACTCGTGTGCGACAACCCAGACGGCCCCAATCGACGAAGAATCACTTTGGCCCGCTTCGTGCTGCCTGAGGTGGCGGTGATACCAAACGACCGGCCTATCGGCGCAAGAAAGGCGTGGCAGCAGCGGTCGCAACGGCACCTCACCCGTTAGGGCTACTTCATGATCGTGAGTCGTTGAACGACCATCGTGTTCGGTCTGGAATCCTGAAACATGACTCGAACTTCAACTTTGTCGTTGTCCACAAACTCCAAGTTCGCGACACCGACCTGTTGGCCGTTCGAGCAGCAGACCAGCTTTCCTTCCAGCTGCGATCGCTGATTGAGTTTGATGGATTCCACACGCCAACTCTCCCCGTTGTGGGTGAGCATCGCCTCCTGGCCACCGCTGCTCAGCATGATTTGGGAGAGACTGTTCGCAAAGCACCGTCCTCGCACTTCTGGCGGTACAGGCCGTGCGGCGAACCAGCTGCCAGACGTCTTAAAGAGACCGCCGCCAATCAAGCCGATGAAGACGCTGACACTGATCCAAAGAACCCTCAGGCCGATCGCCTGTAGCTTGATCCTTGGGGGCTTCTGGTCGTCTCCAGAAGTGAGATCTACTCCAGACTCTGAGTCTTCGTCGATGTCCGACATAGGGACCTCCTCGTTTCGAGAGCAAAGTGCGTGTGGCTGCAACTCGGAAATCTTACCAGAACAGTGAAGAAAGCGTGTTTCTTCACTGTTAGCGTTCCGACAAGAAAGTGGCGAGTGAGGGATGAAGAATCGGACATTGTCAAGATCTGGGCGAACAATCGCGAATGGCCAATGAACCCATGCCGTCCCGTTTCTCGCTCTTGCTGGCTCAGCACTTGAGCGCGTCCGAACTAAAGCAGAACGAGTTGGCGAGTAGGACGGGCTTTTCAGAAGCCCAAGTCTCTGGTTGGTTGAGCGGTAGAGACCATCGCCTGAGCCGAGCGGTGATCGGTCACATAGCCCACGTCCTAGCAACGGCATATGCCCATGCCCCACGTGGCACAGATGGAGAGCGGCCGCAACAGAAACGAAGAGGTCGGCCATCACCACGTGTCGCAGCGGAGCACGCCAAAATGGGCATGCCATATCACGGCCCGCGCGATCTGTACTCGATCTTGTCGGAGCTTCTCGCAGCAGCAGGCTACGACTTCCAGCGCGAAGATTCTGGGGTGGCCTGGGAGCGCATTGCCGGTAGTCCGGCTTCTCGGCGTCTCAAGGTTGGCTGGTATGACAAACGGCCGCTGGCATACGGCAATGCCACGAAGCCTGAGGGAATTGCTCGCACGGTGACAGATCGCATCGCTTCACTCCTTGCAGCTCAGCTGGATTGGATTCCCATAGAGCTGGAAAAGATCGTGCCGAAGCTGCTCACAGGGGAGATTGACCTACTCTGTTGTGAGTACATCGGGGTCGAGAGCATCGCGTGTGAGCTTTGGCTTTCAGACCCTTTGCCGTTTGTTCGTGTGGCTCCGATCGGAATTGTGCGTGCTGAAAGTGTAAAACACACAGTCGTCGAAACGAGCGGACGAGGCGGCGGTACCGCGCGGGCCAAACGACTGCGGCGCGAAATGTTGGCATTTACGCACACTCAAACTCTAATCGGGCAATCGTTGTATGCAAGCCTTATTCCAGAATCCGTGCTTGACACCGGTGAGAATGCAATTGGTGCAACAGCCGTGTCGGGAGATCTTCATCAATGCTACTCCGAAGCACTGGACGACGCGGGAAGCCCAGAGCGAATCAAGTGCTTTGTCTCGGATACGCTCACGTATCTGGACGCGAAGCGTGACTTTGGCAAGCAAGCCGGTCGACTTCCCGCGATGTCCAATACTCCAATGCCAAGCTTTGGTCTGTGCTTTGCGCTTCATCCCCGCGAAGGTGGGCGATTGGGGCGACTTCTGAACATGGGCATAGAAAAACTCAAGGAAATGAACTTTTTTCAGAGAGTGGCGTACGCGCCGTATGCCGATGTACTGCATCAAAACCACGCCCTGCTTAGAGAGATTTGCCCAGAGCTGGCTACGCGGATCGAACGAGATGATGCGATGCATGCACCGATGGTGCAACATGGAGTCAACCCTCCTGTGGGTGGAGAGTGAATGAGTCATTGTGGGTTGTCTCAGCTGCCTCCTGCACTCGTCAGCATTTAGGTGCAGACCCAGAGGTCATGCAGTAGGCTCTGAAATCGAGACTTGCGTGATCTCATCCCCAAGTGTCTAGAGCTTTTCTGCTTCCTCCTGCTTCCTCCTGATTTGTCCTGCTCACTCCTGCTCACTCCAGCTCCAAGTCGACCGCGTTGACATCGTGGAGGTCGTTGGTTCGAGTCCAATACTGCCCACCATTCAGAATCCTCGGAAATCTGCGGCGGGTGGCCGGCGATGCCCGTCGTCTAGCGCGACAAAACAGGCAGATTCTGGCGCGCAACACGCGCAATCGCCAAAGGGTGGCGTGGCACGTGTGCGGGCGAGTAGCTCAGGAATCCGCCCTTTCAGTGAGTCTTATCTTGGCGCGCGGAACCCCACGCTTTGGCGCGCTGGCGCGCAGATCTATGCCGCGTTCGTCCGAGAGGTGGCGGTGCGTGGCGCGGGGGCCGCACCGAACAGACTGTCCAGTGTGTTCACGGCTTCTTTGAGGAACTCCGGCCGGCGCTTGGCGTACACCTCGGTCATCCGCTGCGTCGTGTGGCCCAGCATGGAGGCAATCTGGTGCATGGGTACGCCGGAAGCGGCAAGAAGGGTTGCACCCGTGTGCCGGAGCACATAGGGCGTGATGCCCGGGAGGCCCGCCCGATTGGCCGCACGGGCGAATGCCTTGCGCATGCTCTGTAGAGGCAGCCCATCCTTCTCGATGATGTACCCGCTTCTGGATTCCGAGATGGCGACGCTGAGTTCGTCCCTCAGGGTTGGCGTGATGGGAATCATCGGACGTCGCTTGTTCGTCTGGATCTTTCCCGTCGGCAGGAAGTTGATGCGGCACTGGTGGAGATCGACCTGCTCGACACGCAGTTCAAAGATGGCCTTGGGTCGTTGAAGGGTGTGCAGGGCCAGAAGGACAAAGCGGCGCACATACGGTTCGTCGCACGCGGCGAGCAGTCGGTGGGCTTCGTCGGCCGTAAGGAACTGGTCCCGCGGTGGTGGGGCGGGAAGAGACGTTACGTAAGGCACATGACTCAGTTGCCCACGACGCCAGGCAAGTCGAAGGGCACCTTTGAGCAGGTAGAAATCTCGATTGAGGGTGCCATTGGATCCCGTCTTGCCCGATCGAATCAGCCCTTCGCGTCTCCAACTCACGAACCGCTCTTGGGCATCGTGGTTGAGTTCCGACACATAGACGATGTCCTGGGAAAGACAGAATCGCATCCAGAAGCCGAGGGCAGCACGAAGCGTCGAGAAGGACGGACGGTCCGCGCCAAAGCGTTCCACGTAGGCGGTCAATAGGTCGAGAATGGGAGGATCAAGAGGCCGTGGTGAGACGTGCTCCGGTATTGGTGCCGCGCGATCGCTTGGATGGGACTCAGGGGTGATTCGGCTGCGCGCTGGAGGTTTGGAGGAGAGGGGGTTTCGTGCCGCGAAGGCGATGAGCCTCTGCTTGGCTTCTGCAAAGTCAATCGTCTTGGTGCTTCGACGTTCGACCCGACGGGTGCCCGGTCGGCACCAGTAGATGTACAGGTGCGGCGTATCGCGCCGTTGTACAAGCCAGTAGTGGGCGTGTTCAAAGAGTCGGTGTTCGGAATCCATCGTGACCTCCGTCAGGCATGCTGTTGATGTGGGCGCGCATGCGCGCACCTTGTGCGAGCGAAAGCAAGCCAACCACCGAGTGAACCAACGACAGCTGGGCCGCCAGTGGCGCATGGAGCGCATTTGAACGCGACAGGCATCGCGTAACGAGACCGTTACGGGTTGTTTCCCGAGCTTCCGGGCCGCCTAAAGATGCGTTGTGCTCTGATATACGCCGCTACGCGATCAGTTGACCGCGTGCTTGCCGTCGCGTCATTGGAAGGGGTCGACGCCGTGGGGGAACTCAGAGATACTCCAGGCCCGGGAGGACTCAGCGGTCGGGCGTCGGAACAAGACCGCTGTTCGTGTGTCCTGACAAACTTCTCAAGCTCGGTGGTGCGGACAAGCATGCGCCGTCCAATCCGAACGATCGTCAACTGGCCAGCCTTCCAGGCTCGGACAAGGGTACTGCGATGCACACTCAACAGATCGGCCGCCTCATTTAGACTCAATAGCCGCTGACTCTGTTCCGAAACGATCGGCATCGGACCGCCTGTTGGGTCGGCCGAGGAGCCAGTGTGAGGGGCGTGGCCGTCCGGAGTGATAGGAAGGATGTGCGGTGGATGATCAATCATGCCGCAATGTGGTACCAAGCGGAAGTCCACAGGTCTGTGGAAAGCCCCGATCCGGGAGCACGAATCTGAGTGAGTCACGGAGCTATACTTGCGATCATGGGGTGGGAAAAGGAGCTCATGATGGCCAAACGCGCCCCCCGTTCTCGACGCTCACCGGTGTCCCGCTCTTCATCCCAACCTCGCTCGCTTGCGATGTTGGCACAGAAATTCAGCGAGGCGGAGGTTAACTTCAAGAAGGCCGAAGCCGACTTCAACACGGCCAAGACTGCGTTGAGTCATGCTCGGGCAGATCTCTTGCTGCACCTTGGCAAGCTCGACCCGAGTGAGAACGTGACGGCCAGACGTCGGGAATCCGCGCGACGCCGGCAGGGAGCGATTCGTGAAGGAACTTTGGGCGCGATGATCGTCAAAGTTCTGAGCGATGGGACCGATCGAGGTCCATCGGAAGTGTTCGATGCGCTCAAAGCGATGGGCCGAAAGAGTAAGGGAAGCGAGGCCAGCCAACGGGTTATGGTTTCGCAAGCACTTTCCAAGCTCGCCAAGAGCGGGGCGATTCGCAAGAAGAGTCGGGGCGTCTACGGCAAGTAGGTCCATGCAAACGTCGATGGCACCTATTCCGCAGGACGACTACGAGTTGGGTTCCGTTCAATCAGAACATCGAGTGTTTTGCCACGACCCCACCGAGTCACCGACCGCCATCGAGCTTCACGAGTTGCAGCCGTGCCCAATCCTTCCAGGCGTCGGACTCGCCACGCATGGCGATCTCGCTGAGCTTGGTACGGAGTTCGGCGCGGGCTTCGGGGTCGCGTTCGGGACGCGTGGTTCCGAAAGAGGCCGCTTTGGATTGCGCCGGGTGTAGGAGTTCGAGGCGTGCGAGTTGCTGGAGGCTCGCGATGTGGCCGGGGTGGATCTGCAGCGCGGTACGGGCGTGGTCGGCGGCCTGGTCGTAGCGGCCCGCGGATTCCAGCGTGAGCGAGAGGTTGAGGCGTGGGTCGGGGTGGCCCGGAAGGAGTTTGCGGGCCCATTCGAACTCGCCGGCGGCCTCGTAGAGCTTGTTCTGCTTGAGGAACAGCACGCCGAGGTTGTTGTGCGCGGGGCCGTGGTAGAGGTCGGCGGCGAGGGCTTCGCGGAGCAGTTGCTCTGCCTTGGCGGGCTCAGCCTGCATGAGCGCGGCGGCTTCTTGATTGAGCCCGTCGGCTTTGGACGTGTCGCGCCGCTCGGGATCGAGGGGTGTGTAGGCCGTGCTCGGGCCGGATTTGCACGAGGCGAGCGTGGCGAGGGGAACAATCAGGGCGATGGTGACGAGGCAGGTGAGACGCATGGGAAATCCTTGCGGGGGTTTACTGAGGGCTCGGGCTGGTGACAGGGGACGCGAGGTACGTCGTGGCGAGGGTGAGTCGGGCGTCGTAGGTTGAGTTGGTGTCGGCCTCGCCCCCCGCGTGCGTGCAGTCGATGCGGGTCACGATCCACGCGGGTTCAGCGGTTCGCCACGCGGCGAAGAACTGGCCGAGTTGGCGCGTCGTGATCGGGGTGAGCGAGACGGTGATGTTTTGGCGGCGGTACGCGGGGCTGGTCGGGTCGTTCGAAGGCAGGGCTTCGTCGGAGCCTGGATTGACCGCGCGGAGGGAAGATTCGCCCACACCGGCGGCGGCGAGCGAAGCGCGGAGCGCGGTGCTGACGCTTTCGGTGGGCTTGGAAGCGAGGAGGGCGGTTTGACGCTGGGGACGCAGGCGTTCGACATCGGCCAGTTGCTGCGAGAAGGCTTTCGCCTGCGTGCGGGCGAGATTTGCATCTGACGAGGCTGACGCGGCACGCCACGCGGAGAACGCCGCGCCCGCGATGGCGATGACAGCGACCGCGCGGATCATGACGAGGGCGGCGGTCATGGCGTGCCCCCTTGCGGCCTGCTCGCCGGGGTTGCTGGGGTGAGCGTGAGTTGCATCTGCACACCCTTGCCGCTGGTGGTGATCTGAGGCTGGGCGTGATCCCAACCGGGCGCGGTGCCGAGCGAGGCTGCGAGCCGCTCGGCGTCGGGCAGCGTGGGAAGCAGCGCGCTCATGGTGAGCTGCGTCGGCGCGGCGGTCAGCGTCTGGACCTGGGCCTTGACGCCCCGGGGCCACGCGGCGAGGAACGTGGCGAGCGGGTCGGTCGCGTCGCCCAGGCCAAGCGAGGCTCTGGTGCTCCGAGTTGCCCGAAGGCGGGAGAGCTCGCGTTCGAGCGTGAACGAGCGTTCAAGCATCGGCTGCGATGCGAAGAGTCCGATCTCGACAGCGGGCTTGGACGACACCAGTTGCTCGATCGCTGCGAGCGAAGTGTTGTGGTCCGCGCGTGCCGAGGTTGCCCGCCGTTCGAAGCCGACGATCAGGCCCAAGGCCACGAGCGCGGCGGTGCACGCGACCGCTATCGAGCGGCGACGGCGTGCGGCCGTCACGGGAAGGGGCTCGAACACGCCGGTGAGCACGTTGAGGGTGTCGGGGTTGGCGTCGTGTTCGAGCCACACCGGAAGGTTCAAGGGGGCGAGCGTGATGGCGGCGGCAAGCACGGGGTCGTCCAACGCGGAAGCGGGCAAGGCGCACGCCAGCACGGAGTTGTCGGGAAGCCGCTTGTACGCAGGAGCTATGGACGCGAGGTCCACCGGCAAGTGCGCCGCGAACGCTTCGTCGAGGATGGCCCGCGTCATCGGCGCGGTCAGCGATCGCAGCGAAGACGCGGGAACATCGGGGGTGAGGATCGCCCAATAGAACCGCTCGGCGGGAAGGCGTGGATGAAGGTTGGCGAGGGGGTGGCTCATGTGCCGGGCCTCCGTTCATCCTTGAGCGAGAGCTTGCGGACGGTCTCGCCGTCGGCCAGTTCGATCGTGTCGGCGGTGAGGGACGCGACCGTGTACCGGGCCTTGCCGCTCGTGATCTTCTCGCCCGCTGCGACGATCATCATCTGGTCGGACTCGGGGTCATAGAGGGCGGCGCGCAGCTCTGGCGTTCCGCCTTCGGCCGGGGTGTCGCGGGTGATGCCGATCAGTTGCAACTTGAGCGGTGGGGGTGGGGTTTTCTGAGCGATCACCGGGGCGGGCGGCGGCACGGGCGGCGGAGTCCAGAGCGTTGCTTTGAACGCGTCAGCGTTGAAGGCGAGGCGTTCCGCTGATGGCGTGGCTTGCGACGGACCAGCGGCGTCCACGAGCACGAGTGGAGCCCGCTCAATGGGCCACAGCGCCCACGCGAACGCGGCGACGACCAAGGCCGCACCCACACCCGCCACGCGGCGCGTCGTGCGGCGGAGAGCCAGGATCGGGTCGTGGGGGTTGTGGGGGTTGGGGGTCATCCTTCGAGCCCCTGGATCACGCGTTGCACTTCGACCATCGAAGTGATCCGTTCGTCCGCGAGCCGCTTGCCCTCTTCCATCAGCGTCCGCATGCCGCTGGTGCGGGCGGTGTCGCGGATGACCTGCTCGCCCGCGCTCGTCGTGATCAGCTCACGCACCCGATCGCTCACCGTCAGCATCTCGAACACGCCCAGCCGACCCCGGTACCCCGAGCCGAGGCACCCGTCGCAGCCGCGACCGTTGCACTCCGCGTGGACACGCCGCACCAGCCGCTGGGCCAAGACCGCTGAAAGCGACGCGCTCACGAGGTATGGCTCGATGCCAAGGTCCACGAGGCGTGTCACCGCCGACGCCGCGTCGTTGGTGTGGAGCGTGCTCAGCACGAGATGCCCCGTAAGCGAAGCCTGCATCGCCATACGGGCCGTCTCTTCGTCGCGGATCTCGCCCACCATCACGATGTCGGGGTCCTGCCGCAGGATGTGCCGCAGACCCGTGGCGAACGTGAGGCCCTTCTTCGGGTTGACCTGCGTCTGGCTCACCGCGATCCCCACCGTCGAGAGCTCGTACTCGATGGGGTCCTCAATGGTCATGATGTTGTGCTCGCCACCCACCTTGGACGCGGTACCCGTGGAAGGCGACGCCATCAGCCGCAGCGACGCGTAGAGCGTCGTTGTCTTCCCGCTCCCGGTCGGTCCCGTCACGAGCACGATG
Organism: Phycisphaera mikurensis NBRC 102666; assembly: GCA_943369765.1. Lineage (GTDB taxonomy): Bacteria > Planctomycetota > Phycisphaerae > Phycisphaerales > UBA1924 > UBA2396. The sequence goes on from CALROI020000006.1 coordinate 140,361, forward strand.
CCGTGGGCGCGACTCAGGCGCTCTTCGAGTCTCGCTTGGATCTCCGGCGGCATCCCGATCTTGGCGAGGTCGATCAGGTGGTGGTCCCGCGAGTTGTCGAGCAACCGGATCACCGCACGCTCGCCGTAACTCGTCGGCAGCGTGCTCACACGCAGGTCGATTGATCGTGTGCCGACACCAACACCTCCACCAATCGTCACGGTCGCTCGCCCGTCCTGCGGCGCACCACGCTCGGCCACGTCCATCCGCGACATGACCTTGATCCGCGTGACCACCGACGCCGCGAGCACCGCAGGGAGTTCGCGCACGTCGTGCAGCACGCCGTCGAGCCGGAACCGCACCAGCGTGCGATCGGCCAGAGGTTGGATGTGGACGTCGCTCGCCCGCCGCGAGAGCGCGTCGAACAGGATCATGTCCACCAGCCGGATCACCGGGCCCTTGCCGTCGATCTTGAGCAGGTCGCGGTCGGCATCCGTGAGCAACTTGGCCGCTTCGGCATGGACCTCCGCTTCGCCCGTCAAGTCGGAAGCGTCACCGCCGCCCACGTCGTTGCCACTGCCTGCGGCGTGCTGGTAGTGAAGGTCCACCGCCCGCGCGATCGCTTCAGGATCGTCAAGCACCGTGCGGACCGGGGTGCCCAACGCCACCGCCACGTTCCCCGCGATCCACGGCGGCGTCGAAGGCGAGACCCGCAGCACCTCGCACCCGTCGCGTTGGCCACCACCGATGACCAGATGCCGACGACACAACTCGCGCGGCACACGCGACAAGAACGCGCCCGAAGGCTCGCCCCACGCAGCCGGACTCGCGATCGTCGCCAACGTGCTCATTTGATCACCCGAGGCTCGACCTTCGGCCACCCGTCGCTCAGGCCCAGATCGTTGCTCTCAATCGTCCGCCCGCTGACGTACTTCAGATCCGCGAACCCGCTGTCCCGCATCACGTTCGCCCTAATCAGCACGAAGAACCGCGTCCGGTCCCGCGTCACCGTGTTCGACCGGAACAGGAACCCAAGCAGCGGGATCTCGCTCAGCAGCGGCGTCTTTGAACTGTCGTCCGTGTCGGTCTTGAGCTCGATCCCGCCGACCACAACCGCGTGGCCGTCGGGGATCATCGCCACGCTGCTCACCGTGTTCTGCTGCCGCGCACCCGGCAGGCCGTCCGACGAAGGATTGCCGGTGAAGGAACTCAGTTCCACGTTGTACGTGAGCACGAGGTGGTCGCCCTCGGCGATCTGCGGCTTGACGTTGATCCGCGTGCCCGCGTCCTGGAACCCGCCGAACCCGCGCGTCGTCGTGCTCGTGGTGTCCGTGCTCACCGTGCCCGTGGGCTGCTGCGCGACAGAGCTGAAAGTCGCCTGCTGGTTGTTCCCCACGAGAAGCGAGGGCACGCTGGTGGATCGACCGTCGTTGACCGCTTCGAGCGCCCTCAGCACCGCGCTGAAGTCGCCGACGTTGATGTAGCTCGCGGTGAGCCCCGTGCCGGGCGAACCCGAAGGTCCGCCACCTCCGCTCGTGCTGCTGAAGATCGAGCTCAGACGCACCGCGCCGTCGGCAAGCGTCGAGATCTTGTCGAGTTCAACGCCGAGAGCGCGGCTCTGGCCGTCCGTCAGGCTGATCATCGCCACCTCGATCATCACTTGCGGCTGCCTGACATCGAGGGTGGCGAGCAGGACCTCGACCTGCGCCAGCACACGGGGCTCGGCCACCACGATCACCGTGTTGGTCCCCTCGTCGGAGGTGATCTGGGTCGTGGGTTCCTCGCGACGACTCGCGGCGATCGTCGGTTCTATCCGCCTTGGAGCGGGTGAATCCCCCGGGAGCAGCACGCTCACGTTCTCGACCTTCTTGGTGAGGAGTTCCGTGAGCACGGCCACGACCTCCTTGACCGGGCGATTGCGCACGACAAACGACCGGGCCACCTGAGCGGCGTTGCCGCTCGCGGAATCGATGCGTGAAAGAAGCTCCGCGATCTTGGTGTGCTGCGAGGCCGTCGCGGTCACGATGAGCGTGCCGGTGAACTCGTCCGCGATCACCTTCGCGGTCGGCCCCTCCGAGCCGGCCTTCTGGCCCACACCGATACCCGCGACCTGTTCGACGAGGTTCACCAGTGACTTCGCGTCGGCTTGCCTCGGTGTGTAATTCCGCGTCTCCAACGCCTGGCGCGTGTCCAGCCGTGCGATCAGGTCCTTCCAGAATGCGAGATGCTCCTTGGGGGCGAGCACGAGCACCGCGTTGGCCCCGGGCTGCGGAAGAACATCTCCAGGGGGGCGCTGCGCTATGCCTCCGACTGCGATGGCCGCGCCGGGCTCACGCCGCGTTCCCATGTCCTTTACAAACGAGATCACGTCGGCGGGCGTCGCGTTCAGAAGCGGGATCTCGGCCAGCTCGGTCGGTGCTTGCGGAGCGTCGATGCGAGAGAGAAATTCCGCCGCGAGTTTGAGGCGAGGCACGAGGTCCGCCACGAAGAGGAGATCGCTTTCGCCCACGGGCGTGACGACCGATCCAGTTTTCGAAAGCACGACCTTCAGCAATTCCGCGACCGCCTTGGGTTGACGGTGTTCGACCTTCAGAAAGACCGCTGCGTACCCCGGCGCGAGCCCGGGCCACGTCAGGCGATTGCCCACAAACGGGCCATCGGGCATCACGAGATTAGAAGCTTCACTCAGCCGCACCACCGAGAATGCTTGTTTCACCAAGGAATTAGCGGCCGCAGGATCGACAACAGCACCATCCGCCGCTGGCGTTGCGCCCTTCGCTGCGCTGATGATCGTAAACCCACGCCCCGCAAGAGCCGCGTTCACCGTTTCCCAAAGCTCCGAATCCGGAATCCCCCCATCCCCCGCACCCCGCACCGTCACCGCGCCTTTGAGCACCGCGGGGTCGTACTCCACCCGAATCCCAAGCCGCTCAGAAGCCAAATCCACCAGCCGCGCCACATCCGTCTGGCCAGCAAGCGTGACCGAACGCTGTGCGGCGCACGGCAACGCCAACGAGAAAGCCGCGACTGTCGCGAACGCCGCAAACGAGAAGAATCCAAGTGACGCGTGCCGCATGCCGCGAGTGTACCAGAAGTCGCAGGCAGCCGTCGTTCGACATCGCTTCGGTAGGCACGCGAACGCACGTCGAACGCAGATTTATCGATTCGTGGCATGCGAAACTCGGAACACCTGCTTGACGCTGACCGTAGGTCCCGGTAATCTGCGATCCAGTGTCGCGAGACTTTGCCCTGTCGATGGAGCCCAATCGATGCTGATCAGCCGTCGTTCTCTTGGCGTAACTCTCTCAGTCGTCGCCGTCTCGTTCGGCTTTGGTGGTGAGTGCTCGCTCGCTCAACCGTTCACATTTGATTGCGACACGGCCCGTCGTATCACACCAACGATGCCCTTGCCCAGCGGGCAGGGAGATCCCTGCGCGTGGACGGGAAAGATCGTCACCGTGTACTCACAATCAGGACGACCCATTTCCAGCCAGTGGCAAGGAAATGGTGGTGATCCATATCCCTCGTCTGCCTTCTTCGCGCTTTCCACAAACCAGCACGGTCACTCACTACTGGACAACTATTTTCTCACCGAAATTCTTCCTGCTGAAGCAAGAATTTCTTATGGTTCTCGTTTCAACCTGAATTTACTGACATCACCGCCGCAAGGTGACTTTCTGACTCCCGCGAAAACCATCGGCTCCAGCTCACTGTCGCTGCTGCCCCCCGGCGCGTCTAATGCGAGCACCTCTTGGCAGGGGCTGCAGCGACCAATGTTGGCAGGTGTTGTTGATCTGATTACGGGTCAGCCAATGATTCAAGTAACGGACCTCGAACTCCCTTTTGATGGGGCGACTTTTCGATTGACACGGACTCGGTCCGGGCTGCCCGCTGCGACTGGTGGCCCAGACCCTTCAAATCCGGCATTCTACAACAACGATAGCGGCAACCAGTTCATGGGTCTACAAGAAACCGAATTCTGGTGGGACTGGACCGGAACCGGCTGGATGGCCTCAGAAAATCCCATACTCTTGATCGACTCGGCCTTACCGGATTCAATCGGGTCCAACCCTCGCACATGCTGGCTGGTGCTCGACGCTCACCACACGATTCCTTTCCAGCAGATCGAAGGCACAGATCGCTATGAAGCACCTCCGAGATTTCGCGCACGACTGACACACAATGGCGCCTTAGCAATAGATACATCGACGAGTCCTCCAACAACCGAGTACTTTGACCACGACGGAATCCCGTGCACCTCGACTGTCATGAAGTGGGCACAACCCCCAACAGAGTGGACCGTTTCGCTCTATGAAGGCGAGGTTAAGTACACGTTCGTGATCATCGGAGAGGTGCGGGATCCCGACTCGATTCAAGGCCCTATTCAGGAGCAGTTTTTCGGGGACGACGTTCCGTTCAATGCGGACTGGAAACCGTCTCCGTACCTTAATTGCAATCAGGGCGAAGAGTTTGTAACCAACTATCATGAACGCCCGTTTCTACGCGACGACTTTCCAGCTTTGGCAGGTCATAGCTCTTACATTGGCGAAATGAATCCGGGCTTCGGCATGCCGTGGTATGCGCTCTGCACTCGAATCGAAGATCGTTTCGGCCATCTGGTTCAAATTGAATATGCCGATACAACAAGCGAGAGCATGGCAGTGTTGCCTCAGGGCGGTCCGCCAGAAAACTTGGATGGTTGTGTGCCCTGCCAGCAAGATGCTCTTGCAAAGGGTCAAATCAAGTGGATCAAGCTTTGGTCGGGCGATGAGGTTAAGTGGACTCTTGCGTACGTTCATCGCCGAGTATTCGGAGTCGAATGGGATGTTAGTTTGCCCCAATGGGGCATCAATCCCTGCGACAACCCCCAAGCGTATGATGTGCACGGCTACAATGTAATAGATCGCATCTATGCTTTCGAAGGCGACGAGAATCTGGAAGCATTGGATTCCAGTTTCTTCACAATCCCTTGGACCGATCGCATGACGGTTCCCGAGAGCGCCTGCACAGACTACCTCTCTGCGGCAGGGCAGGCTGCAGTCCTCCCGCTGCTGAGCCTCGAAGGTGGCCGAGATCCCATCGCTCACTACCTCGTGCTAAACTCATCAGCGACGTTTCTCAATGAGTGGAAGCATCAGGTTCGCTATCACTATGAGTATAACCAAACCCCAAGTGGCAACCCCGGAATCATTGAGGAAAATGACCCCGGCTACGTCAGAGGTCAGACACGACTGCTCATGACTTCCATGAAGAGTCGTACGACTCAATTGCCCGCCGACCCTGTAGAGTCTCGTCGTATCTACACATACAGTCCCAGCTTAAATCCGCAGCGACTAATCGGTATCTTTGAAAATGACGACATCCATCGCGTGCTCACATTGCCGGGCGTTTCAATATCAAGCACGGACTTCGCAAATATCGCCTCGACCGGCAATGGTCTTATCGGCGACATCGAGTATTTGTTCTGCGCGTCGGTTTCGTTCGATCGTGTTGAGTTTAACTGGAGACACGTCGGGCACCCTGACGATTCTTTCGGGCAAGCTGCGACTTTCTCCGCTCCGACCTATTTATCATTGCTAGAGGCTGTGCCAGCGGAACGGAGACCTTATCTTAAACTAAGTGCGAGTGAAGCAAGTTCTCTTCTCTCGAACCGCGTCCTGACCGTGACAGCCTTGAGCGCTCGATCATCGGACGGGCAGATGCATCACTACCGCATCAATCGGCTCGCTGTCTCTGGAGGCGGCGTCACGAGCTCCGGGCCAGTGAATGGCTTCGTTGGGCCACCGGGCGGTGAACACGATTGCATGCCGTCCGCCTTTCACATTCCATTTCGCTGGCACTCATTTACGAACTCATCTCAGGTGCCACCGGTCGTCATTGATGATCCGCCACTTGACAAAGCTCGTTGGATTTCGATTATCGATGAGTTTGGAAGTGATGGAGAACAATCTTCTCACAGTGGCTACCTTGCAGCCCGAAACAATGAAACGCTTTACTCAGCAGACGGCATCAAGCCAGGTCAGCTCTCTCGTCGCGTGGTGAACGTCAACGCGTCGGGAGTCGTGCTTAAGGACTACCTGTGGCAGTTCACGCCTGATGGCACCCTTGTCGAGGGGAGCGGGCTCGGCGAAGAGGTTCATTATCAGCGAGTTTCGGACTATTTTGGAACGGCTGCCATTCCTCCGGATATGCCGTCATTGCTACGAAACGACTTACTTCTCACAAGAGTGTGTTCCGTTGGCTGGTCCGCTGTGCTTCCAGAAGCGGATCAAGAGACAAAGGGGCTTGTTCGATTCAGTGAATATCAAATCGGCACACCACCAGCGTCATGGGGCTCATTAACCCCGCAAGAGATTTTGGCACGGTATCCATGGTCTATGCGCATCCAGCAGGTGGCGTCTGGTGTCCAGATGGGCACGACTCCTGCATCAAACACAAAGGTTTACAAGAATCAGACTCTGTACTCAGTGGATCTGCCTTGGGAGGTTTCACACCAGATCGAATTCTTGACCCCGGCGACTGGTCTGCTCAGTTCTCTACCACCGCCCGCATGGGGCGCGGGCCCAGAACCCGGGTTGCGAGTCACGCGCTTTGTCAACACGCGCGCAAACGAACCCAATGTTCAGCTGTTCGAACAAAGGATCCTAAGTTCGACCACGATATCGTCTGGTCGAAGGCAGCAACCTGGGGGTTTTTGGTACTACCCGGTCGAACGTCAAGAGTTCGACGCTGAAGGCCAGTTGGTCTACTCGATCAGCGGCCTGGTTCGGAATCCGTCAGATCCGAACTCGACTGGAAATAGCGACAGCCTTGAGTCTCTCATCTTCACCTATAACTACCGCGAAACCGATTATAGATTTGCGATCGCAATCGATGTCGTGCCTGGCGCGACGGTAGCCTGTCCAGTATCGAGCCTCTTTGGCACGCTGACACTCCCGTCCAGCAACTCAGGATGGATCAGAAAGAGTGCTTCCCCCTCCGCTGCGAATCTGGCGACGGTGACTTGGGCCGACCTCTATGGTGTCACGGATGTGTTCTACCCGGATGGGCCCAATGCAAGCCCAGGCATGCGATTTGCGCGTCGCTGGGCTGTATTTGGCGCTGTAGGAAACACGCCACCGGACGAGTTGGAAGTCTACGAGTACGTTTTCAACAACATCAAGTCCACAGATGGAGTCAACTTCCTGACCGACAGCCCCGGCCAACTGACAGTGTATCAAGGTTCAAAACCCGGACGCTCCATTATACTAAGAGAGAAGGGCTTCTTCGTAAGTCCGCCCTCTGGACAAGAGCCGACGGCACCGGCTTCGTTTGTGCTCGATGTCACAGGCAATTCATACACACTCGACGATAACAATGTTATTGACGCCATTACCGCCCCGGGGTACCGACCTCCCTTCTTTGCGTTGGCAAAGACGCAGATGACGCTCGATTCCAACGGACGACCCGCGAATGCAGAGTTGATCGAGCGAGGATACGACGGATCATGGATGGCAGTCGGCTCAAAGAGTACTAATAATCTCATCGATGTGATCCGTGAGAAAGAAATTGATGGGAACGTCTCTAGACAAACCAGGAGTCTGATCGGGCAGCACATGCGTGCCTACTCGGGTACCGGTGATGCTGCTTGGATTGGCGATGGCGCGACGTGGAACGTGCAATTACAAGCCTACGTCGACCCTCTCACGGGAAATCCCACCACTCTGCACAACATGATCCTTAAAGAACGAAACCGCTACGGCACAGGACCCAACGACGCGTGGATGCCCACCATCAGTTGGAGTTACCGGTCACATGACCCCGGGACTTTTGCTGACCAGTTTTATTCCGTGCCCGCTTTCACCGACGATCCTCACGGCTACGCAACCCTGACCCAGTACGACTGGCGGATGCGCCCGGTGAGAATCGATCAGTACGACAAAGGTGCTGATCTCAGCGATCTCACCGCCCGCGAGACGAAGAGACTCGGCACCACCCTGCAGTTCCATGACCACGCCGACCGTACCTACATGACGGTGACCTTTGGCGGCTATGTGTCGGCCGGTGGCGCATTGAATCTGCAATCGCCGCTTGACCCGGTTCTGCGCGTCGGAACAGAGGTTCCAGTCGTTCCGGAGGATTTCAACTGGACGAACACCACGAGGCCCGTATCGATCACCTACACGATCTACGGAACCGATGGTGGAGCCGAGGAGATCCGCAGGTACACCGTTCCCGAGACTCATTCCGGTTCGCTCGCCTGGACCAGCGAATGGCGTTACAGGGGCTTCGGGAATCAGGATGTCTTCTCGCAGTCGCCAAACTCTCCCGCGATGTTGACCTACTTCGATGGGCTTGGACGTCCACAGCGTGTTCTCTCCGGGCTGCCGGGCGGGACGCCTGCGAGCTTCTACGAATTGTCCGCGACCACCTATGTGTACGACGAAAAAGGAAGTGTGCTCGAAGAGTCCCGACTTGAAAGGGCACCAGGTACGACTGGCCCCCAGCTCGACCACACCACCAACGCCATCCGCTCGCGGCAGTTTCACTGGTACGACACAGAGAAACGAAGGATCGCGTCCGCCGATGTTGGGACCCAGAGATCGGCGTACACGGTAGGCAATGCGGATTCGGGCTTCGCCTACGAGCGATCTGTTCAACCCCCCGAGGTCACGATCCCGTTGGAAGAAACTGGTACGCCACCACCAGAAGTGGAAGTCAATCTTAACGGCGTTCCCGCGGGAGCAAAGATTTCGTTTTCCAAGTACGACACCGTCACGGGCAACCTTGTCTACTCGGTTGACCCTGATCTGACGGTCACACGCCGCGAGTACGGGCGTGCGAACAGGCTGGCCAAGATCATCGAGAACTATCGGAGGGGACCAGGAGGGGACACCAAGAAGCGGTCAACGGGGTATGATTATCAGTACGGCCGAATTGTCCGAATGATGGCGGTTCAAGGGACGGAGTTTGGACTCGGCTCGGGCGCTCAGAATGCTGTCACACAGATTTCGGACGTGGCATACGGCGCTGACATTCTCGATGAAGCCTTTGAAATCCGTTCACGCGACAACTCTCTCGTCGGCCAGTTCCGCATCCCCGCGCCGGGCGGAATGACATCGAGCGATCAGGCCACGATCGTGCTTCGGTACACGTTCACCGGCAAGATCGCCGAGCGGATCGACCTCCGCGGCGTCGTCTTCCGCTACGCCTACGACGCGCTGGATCGGCTCAAGTCCATCACGGTTGGCTACTACCCAACCGCTGGCGGATCGGGAGCTAGTTTCATCGCCAAGTACCCCGCCACCATGAACACGCCGACGAGCGGCCCCGACCCGATCGCTCCGGCGGACCGCGTTGGGTACGTCGAGTACGCCTACAGCGTTCGGACCGGACAGCTCGCAACCGTGCTCGCGAAGACAAAGCCCGGCTCCGGAGGGTCTGTCATCGCGTTCAACCGGTTCGCCTACGACAGCCAGCAGAACCTGATCGAGGAGGTTCAGTCGATCGGCACCGATACCGTGACCGCCTCGACGCCCCGAATCACTTACAACTGGACTTACTTCTTCAACGCCGGCAGCACGACCATGGCCGGGCGGCACAGGCTCGATGGGATGGACTACCCGACGCACGGCGGGGCTCTCTCGCGTCGCGTCGAGTTCGGGTACGGTTCTACGGGATCCACCGAAGATCTCCTTGGGCGGGTTGCTTTGATGCAGACCCGCTTTGGCACGTTCGGCCCGTCCAGCGCTCTCTCGGATGTGGCCGCGTTTACTTACTCTGGCGAGGCACGTCGTTCAAAGCTGACGCTTGGCGGTGCCATCGTGTGCGACCTCGCCGCTCCCAATGTCGCCGGGCTTCCCGGGCTCGACATGTTCGGGCGGCTCGTCAATCTCAACTACACCACCACCGTTTCAGGCACCCCACGCACCTTGCACGGCGCAACCTACACCTACGACATCTCCGGCAACCGCTTGTCGGCTTCCGTCACCAGGGCCGCAACCGCCGACACGGTCGAGACCAACGTCTGGTCCCAGACCAACACCTACGACGCCCTCGAACAACTCACCGGGACGCAGTTCGGCACACTTACCGGCGGCACCATCCCCGCCCCGCTCGTGACCGACGCGTGGTTCATGGACGTCTTCGGCAACTGGAACGCCAATCTCGCTCTCCACGGACGGGTCACGACTGACAACCGACCCACAACCCCCACCGTCCGGCAGATCACCGACACCACCAACACACGCAACCGCATCGCCACTCGTAGCGACACCGTTCTTGGGGCGTCAGCCACGACCATTGCCTATGACACGGCGGGCAACCTTGTCTCCGACGGAATCTACTTCTACCAGTACGACGCGTGGAACCGGTTGGTGCAGACCAACGAAGCGAGCACAAACCCTAGCTACACTGGGCCCGCGGACACGGACAAGAACCCAACTGTCGCCAACCACCCGGTCCTTCCGGCGGCGATGCTGAAGCACTGGAAGTACGACGGTCTGGGCCGTCTGATCGAGGTGCAATCGCCGTATCCCGACGCCGAGGTGTCGAGTGGCCAGCTCCGGGCCGAGCGGTTCTACTACGACGGCGTCCGGCGTATCCAGGAACTGATCATCGATCCGACGCCGACGATCCAGTTGGTGCTGGGCGAAGGCGAGGGTGGCGGCGAGGGGACACTCGGCGGCGAGGCCACTCAATCCCAGGGCGAGGGCAACGAGCCCTCCGCGGATCCCGAAACGTCAACGACAGGCCTGACGAACGCGGCGGTGGGCGGACCGACGCCGGTGGCGTTGTCGCAGATGAAGCGGGAGTACATCTGGGGCCCCGGAGACCGCGCATGGGGCGGCGGGGTGGACGAGTTGCTGGTGCAGTATGACGCGGCCCGGCTTGCGTGGTGGATGCTCAGCGACGGCGGGGGCGACGTGGTGGCCATGTGCAAGAAGTATGGCACGGGCTCTACCGCGTACGCGAAGGTGGCGGCCCAGTGGACCTACGACGCCTACGGGAGCGTGCTGGCCGAGAACGTGTTCGACACGAGCAGCCCGGTGAACCGCTGCGGGCATAAGGGTTTGTTCGCCGACCGGTTGGACGTGGGCGTCGTCGTCAGCACCGGCGGCGAAGACACCGACCGGCTGATGCCCGGCGCGGAACTGATCTACGCCAATCGGAACCGGAGTTACTCGCCGAGGATGGGACGGTTCCTGCAGAGTGATCCGCACTCCACGGGGACACCGGTTCTAGAGTCAATGCCGTTCCATGGCTCTGCCACATCGCCTAGTTTAATCGCCTTCAACCTTGGCGGTCACTATCGAGACGGCACCAATGCTTACCGGTATCTGCAATCAAGGCCACACTGCCTATCTGATCCAAATGGACTTTACTCAGAGGAGGAGGCTTACACAGATTTCACCGAAATGCTGGGCCTTCTCGATCCGATTCCGGGGCCCGCCGATTTCATTCGCGGCATGCTCAATGCAATGGTGCAGGGGTACGCTGACAATCAGGAAGTTGATTCGTACTGGGCTTCGGACTGGGAAGCTGGCGATCAAGATCACACCCGCTTGAGTGATTTGTGGGTAACGGTCGCTATGTTGCAAGGATTGAAGGACGCGTTTGACATCGGCATCCCGTTCATGGACGAGGATGCCAACACGCTAGACTTGGCGGACAGCAAAGGCGGAGGTGCCGCCAAAGGGACTCGTGTCAGCTGGAGATCGCCAGAACTAAGGAAGCTAAAACCTGGCTGCGGCTGGAAGAAAATCAAACCTGACATTGACGGATACAAGGTGTGGGCTAAAATTGATATAAATGGTGTTAAGCGAGTCAAGTTTGAAGGAGTGCCGGACAAGGACGTTTGTGATATTCAAATTACAGGTCCTGCAAATCATGGAAAAGATATCTCGGATGCTTGGAAAGTATGGGAAAAAAACAATCCCGGAAAGCCACGTCCCCCTGGGAGCGCGATGCATCATGATTCAAAGCCAGGCAGGCTCATTCGACTTCCCAATTACATTCACCAAAGAGTGTGGCACCAAGGAGCAGTAGGCGATGCAAATCAAGGTTCATGAGTATTTTGACGACAAAACGCATGGCTCAAGTGCTCGGATTGACCGCGGTGTGGTTTGTGGCATGGGGCCCATGCTCAAAGAAGCCGACATAATGGCGTTGGAGAAGGCTCTAGACTGCACCCTGCCGGAAGATTATCGACAGTGGCTTCTGGCTATCAATGGCGGCTTTCCTGACTTTGGATCTGACGGAACGGCGTACTTCAGCTGCATGGTCGATGGAGAGATTCTGTATGATTCGTGTCAAGCGTTTCTGAAATGTGATCCTGCCCACCCTTGGATCAATCTCGCGGACGTCAATAAGGAATATGCGTCCCGGCTTCCTTCCGAGTGCATCGCCATCGGCATGCCACACATCGATACGCCGCACCGAATGCTGCTTCTCGCTGTTCGAGGCGCCCGCCGAGGCGAGGTCTATGACTGGTTCCGGCCGCTCGTCCGGCGTAAGTGGGGGGCTTATCGAACGAACCTTCTCGCCGCGTCCTTTCAAGCGTTCTGGAATGGGCTGTTCGGCGAGATGCCCTCGTCAGAGGACTGACGCACCCCGCATCCGCGAATCCCGTTCACGTATTCCGACCGCGTAGCGTCCTTACCACGTGCTTCGACTGCGTGACGAGGGCTGCATTTTTCGCTCGATTCACGGGTTCGGACGGATCTGCTTTGCCCGACCAAGCGGTTTTCACGTATTGCTCGCACCGTCGAGTCGTCAAGGGCGCATCGTGCCATCCGCGCTCCGGGTATTTCGCGAGGCCGTTGCGTAATTTCCCAACCACGCCGCCGATTGGAATTGGTGCCGCAGCACACCCCCAATCCGCTTCCGGCACCGCACGCTTGGCAAGATCTGCGCGATCGCCATCGGAGGCGCTCTTCCCACCGGCGTCCGATGCTCGATGCCCGAGTGTGGTCTCTCCGTGTTGTAGTGCTCGATGTACTCGGCGACCAAATGGTCCAGGTGCCCCGTCCCCAGCACGATGAATCGGTCCAGGCATTCAACCTGGATGCTCTGGATCAACCTTTCGACGTGGGCGTTGAGGTTCGGCGAGCAGTGCGGCAGCGGCACCCTGGTGACACCCACCTGCTTGAGCACCGCGTCGAACGTCTTCCCGTACTTGCTGTCGCGGTCGCGGATGATGATGGCGCAAGGCCGCGCTCCACCCCCACTCCTCTTCGCGGCCTCGACGAATCTGACCCCTTCCGCCGCTGTCCATTCCTCGGTCGGGCTCTTGGTGCTCGTCGTGGCGTATGCCCGCCGCGTCACCACGTTGATGAAGACCAGCACGAACGCTTCCACGATGCCCTTGCCCGTTACAACCCGCTGGCTCAGGAAGTCGCACGCCCACAGCGTCCCCACGTGTGACTGCATGAACTGGTCCCATGTGCTCTCGCCACGCTGGGGAGCCGTGGGCACGCCAGCTTCCTTTAGGATGTTGACCACCGTGCCCCGCCCGACCTTGATGCCGAGTTTCTTCATCTCACCCATGATCCGCGTGGAGCCCCACGCGTTCTCCCGCGCGATCCGCAGCACCAACGCCCGCACCCGCTCGGGCGTCCGTGGGCGGCCCGGCTTGCGTGGCAACCGCCGCTGCTTCTTCGGCCTCGACCCGTTCACCCAGCGGAGCATGGTGTCCGGCTTCACGATCGAGACCAACCTCCCTACCGCTCTGCCGACCGGCTTGGCCAACTTGACCAGCCGCGAACGCTCAGCGGGCGTCACCCGAACCGGGCCAGCGATCCTCGACCGGAGCACATCGTTCTCCAACTTGAGGTAACGGATCTGCCGCCGCAGTTCGCCCGAGTTCGACACCGCCAGCACCCCGAGCAGGCCGGTACTCCCCAGCCCACCCCTCATGCTGTTAACCAGCCGGTTGAGAATCGTGCTCATCCGCGGCATCTTGCTGACAGCGGGCTCCGCCCGCAATCCCCGATTCCAGCCCCAACCCTCGGACGGAATACTTGGACACCGCTGGCGACACCCTCCAATGCCCGATTTCTGGCCTCGGACGAGGGTTTCGGTGGGGTTTGAGCCGCCAATGTCGTGTTCACCAGTCATTTTCAGGCATTCGCGATTCCCGCAGGCGAGAGAAACCGTTCGAACCGTCCTGCACAGGGAGGTTATCGGCGCAAACGACTCGATTGCGACCATGGTTTCGACTTTCACGACGATAACCGTTACCCAGCGGCTCGAGTGAACCGCAGAAGTCCACCCAAATGCTCGCGGCATTCGACCCGTCGCGCGGCCCAATGCTCGGCTTGCCGTCGATCAGCCGGTTGCCCAGGTCTTGGTGGTTGCGTTCAAGGTGGTGGTGCTCGGCGCACTCCTCAATCACCCGTCGCTGCCGTTCGGCGATCGGGACCAACTTGAAGAGGCATTCATTGTTAATAGAACGCTCAAACCGCTTGGCTAAAGTGTTCAACTGGACAGTCTTGGGGAATCGCTCGACCTCCCTGACTGAAACACGAACAGTTCAATTAGCGTCCGGCTCGCTCCAGTGAGTCAAGCAGCCGACCTACTCCGCATTCAGTCGGTTCACTTCTTGCGGATAACCGAACCATTCGCGACATGATGCTCGCGAAACCAATTCTCAAACTTCAGAAGCATCATGGACCAATACTCTTGCAGAACCTGTCTGTGTCGTCATGACTCACCACGCGCGGAACTTCAAGCCACGGGGTTGCTCCCGACCGAGGAGGAACTGCCTCAAAAGACCCTACTCACAGCTACTTCACCACAAGAACTAGACAGTTGCAAAGTGGCCGCCACGAGGGTGTGGCATCTACATGCACAGGCGACAAAGAACGAGTCGAAATCACGACTGGTGGTCCCTGTGTGGCAGAGAATGCGCAGTGAAATGGCCGTGGAGCAGAACCCCTGAGCCTCCCAGCGACATCATGCAGCACCCGCTGCTGATGATGACGCCACACGATCCATGGACTGTCGCAGATGCCTGCGAGGGCACCCAGATCTTTGGAGCTACAGGAAGCGGCAAGACCTCAGGGTCGGGTGCCGCGATCGCGCGTGCCATGCTGTTGGCGGGATTCGGCGGACTCGCGCTCACCGCCAAGCCCGACGAAGTTGAGCTCTGGAAGAAGTATGCCGCTGACACGGGGCGTACGGCGGACCTGATCGTCTTTGGTGTCAACCAACCCCATCGGCTCAACTTTCTCGACTACGAGCGGGCGAGATGCGAACAACGCACCGGTGGGGCCGGCATTACCGAGAACTTGGTGGCCATCTTTGGCGAAGTCTTGGAAGTTGCCGACCGAGACGGTGGTGGAGGGGGAGTCTCTCAAGATCCGTTCTGGGCCCGAGCCCTTCGTCAGTTGCTGCGGAACGCGATCGATCTCGCGGTCCTCGCCAACGGCACTGTGGCCTTGGCCGACATCGCGGACGTGATCTTGTCCGCGCCCACCCATCCTGACGACCTTGGCGATCCCGCATGGGTTGCCAACTCGCGCTGTTGCCTGTGGCTGATGCGTGCGAGGGACCGTCGGCTCACGGAGAGCGAGCGCCACGACCTCGACATCACCGCGGAGTACTGGCTCAGGGAGTTCCCCAAGCTTGATGAACGAACCCGTGCGAGCATCGTGTCCACCTTTACCACCCTTGCCGACGGCATGCGGCGTGGCCAACTCCGCGAACTGTTTGGAACCACTACGACGATTGTCCCGGAATGCACCCACGACGGACGGATCGTCATCATCGATCTCCCCATCAAGGTGTATCATGAACTGGGCCGCATCGCCCAGATCATCTGGAAGTACCTCTGGCAGCGTGCAACCGAAGCGCGCAGCATCACCGCCAACGGTCGTCCGGTGTTCCTCTGGGCAGACGAGGCGCAGAACTTCATCACAGCCAAGGACATGGACTTTCAGGCGACCGCCCGCGCGAGCCGGGCATGCACCATCTACCTCACGCAGAGTCTCTCCAACTACCTCGCGGTGCTCGGGCGCAGTGGTGAAGGGCAGGCTGTCACCGACAGCTTTCTGGGCAATCTGCAGACCAAGATCTTTCACGCCCAAGGCGATGCCACGACCAACGAATGGGCCGAGCGCCTCTTTGCCAAGCATTGGTCGTGGCGCTCGAACACGAGCAGCAGCGACAGCAACGACAAGAAGAAGCCCCGCAATCTCTCCGCAGGATCGAGTCAGTCCTTGGAATCGGAAGTCATGGCGCGGGTGTTCACCACGCTTCGTAAAGGGGGACCCGCCAACAAGGGGCTGGTTGATGCCGTGGTTTTCCAAGGCGGGCGGACGTGGGTCGCAACCGACACGAACAACATCAAGGTCACGTTCCGGCAGACAAACGCTTAAGGCAAGGAGGAGCACGTGGAAGGATCACAGAAACTGCCCACACTCGTTGAATCCCTGCAGAAGGGGCAACAGCAGGCCAAGGCGGGCATCGATCAGATCGTTGCCATCGCGACGACGATCAAAGTGCTGATCATGTTCGTCGCGGGCGTGTTTGCGTCGTGTGTGGAGGTGTTCTTGCGCTCCCAGTTCGGGGAGCGGTACTTCACGTTTCCACGCTTTCTCCTCACACTGGTTGGAGTTCCGTTCCTGGCAACCTTCATGATTCCCCAGAAGCAGATGCCCGCGGTCGCGTACTTCATGATCGCGTACTTCTTTGCCGCGCTGCTCCAGTTCAGGATGATCTTGTACCGAAACCTCCGCGGCGAGCGGTGGTACAGCCGGTCATCGGGCGTGTCGTGGGGCGTCTGGGCCCGTCTTCCCAAGGGCGACAATCTCTGGGTGGTCTCGATCGTGTACGAGCCTCTGCTGTGCCTTGTCGCGGCAGCAATTCTGGGGAGAACGGGCTGCGGCCCGTTGCTCCTGGGTGCGGGCCTTGCCCTCGCCATCAAGGCATACCTTGAGTATCGCTTCCAGCGCGAACGTGTTTTGGATGCCGTCGATGCGCAGATCGAGTCCAAGTACATCGCCGAGTCGTTAAGCCCGCAGAAATCGGTGAAGCACACCGAGGGGTATGTCGTCCCGCCGTCTCTGCCGTGGATGAAGGGCTACAACGAGAAGCCAGCGAGCGCCGTCGTCCCTTCGGTTGTCCTTGAGAACAAACTGGCCAAGGTCGATGGTGGGGTACCCAATTCAATCGTACCGATCGACGAGGAGCCAACGACGGCGATGACGAAGCCCGGACGGCCATTCGAGACGCCGTGAAGCGTGACATCGCGAGGCGTCAGCGATGTCATGCACGTCGACCTGTCATGAGGGGGCAACGATCCCTGCGGGCATCGCCATCCAAAGACAGCGGGTCGCGTATGTGTCGATCTCGTCACGCGTAAGTGCGGTCAGGCCGACGTCGTTCACCACCTCCGGCAGGACCGGTGTGTAGTGATCCTTGGAGTAGCTGGCAAACGACCACTCAGGATGGGGCAGCCCATCGGGTCCTAGCTTGGCAAAGCTCCGCCAGAACACATGTTGGGCCCGTATCAGGCGGGCCGCCAAGTGCAACCAATCCTCGCTCGTCCACGTGGCACGCCCGTACTCGTACGCATGAGGGGCGTTGATCGCGTCCCTGGAGGCCAGAAGCGCAAACTCCGACCAGATGAAGAAGATGGCCCCTTCAGGTCCGTGGAAGACGAGTTCCCGCATGGCGCGCCCAGAAGCTGTCGACGCTCGTGCTCGCTCATCTGTATTGAGCTCAAGGGAACCAGAAGCGAAGGCATCCAGAGCCGCCCCGCACAAGGTCGAGCGCGGACCACCCAGTGTTCTCAGAATGAGCTGCTGGTAGCGCGCCGAGCCACGCACCGCCTCCAAGACCCCGGACGACGGGGTGGGCATCGCAGGTCGTGCACGCGGGTCAAATCGTGCGCTCCACCGCGCTCGGAGTCGCTCGAACAGATGGGGAATGAGCTGCGGAAAGGTTGGTTCCGAGGGTGGATGCCGCAGGTGGGAAAAGTACACAAACGCCCGCAGCAATCCATCAGGGTGAGCGTCCAACGCGTCAACAAAGGGACGACGCGCGCCAAGCTGGCAAAGTGCCTCCCGAAACAGCACCTCCAGCTGGCGTTCTCGGGGATCGTTGAGCGCCTCGCTCCAGGTTGGTGAATCAAGATCGAGTCGCGTCACTGGGGAGGTGCTCCGAACATGTAGCTGACGGAGAGCGTGAACACGGCGGTAGGGTTGGTCGATGGCGACCACTGTGTGGGACGGATACGCAGCGTTCCAGGACAACTCGTGCCCGGAACGCCATCCACGATGTGGCAGTTCGGCTTGGCCGGGATGCACGGCTTGCACACGGCACCACTTTCTCCGATCATGACGAGCTGGCCACCATCGCATGGCAGCGGGCCCAAGATCGGGGTCAACGCGTTCAGAATCAAGGTGTCAAAGTTGTTGGCAAGGGCCTCGACGGCCTGAACAAATCCCGCATAGTTCAGTTCGGCATCGGGAGCATCAAACTCCGACGGCAGAACGGTGGCGGCGACATTGGCGAGCTGGTTTCTCGTCGTCACATACTCGCTGCTGCCGGGTTGCGAGCCACCGAGAAGGTCGAGGGTGCGAGCGTCGGTTGAATGCGGAACAAGCAGGACCGACGCACGAAGGGGAAGGGCCATGAACTACTCCTGAAGAAGGACGCGGAATCCGACATTGGGTGCCCACAGATGGCGACCCGGCAGCGTGAGATGATCCGAGGATGACAGTTCCGCGTCGTCGCGAAACGAGCGACCTTTCAAGACGATCCCGCCGTTGAGCGCAGGATCGATCGAGGCGACGAACTCCGCCACATTCGAGGCGAGGTGGTAGAGACCCAAGGGCGAGCGCAGGTCCGGCTCACTTGCCACAGGACGCGCGAGCTTGGCATACCTGCTGATCTCGCGAGAGGTGTCGCGCGCGAGGGTGGAGCGAGTGGCATCACCCCAGGGAAATCTGCGTCCGTCGGGTGCCCGGGCGGCCGCTTCCCATTCGTCGGCCGTTGGTAGGCGCACGCCTCGCCAGCGGCAGTACGCGTTGGCGGCGTCCCAACTGATGCCAACCACTGGCAGGTCATCCATCGAGGCGTCGTATGGGTCGGCCCAAAGTTCGGATGCCACGCCGCCCGCGTCAAGCACAAATTCTCGGTACTCGCGATTGCTGACCTCTGTCGCCGAGATTCGGAAACGCTCGAGCGCGATGCTCCGCGACGTGCCGAGCGCGGAGTCAGATGACGAGGCTCCCAGTTGGACCACTCCTCCTTGGAATGCGACCAACGAACGACGGTCCTCTTCATGCGCCCGGCGGATCACGATCCGATCTATGTGGCCCGGTGTGATGAGCGAAATCGCCTCGCGCCGAACATCACCGTCGCGCTCGAAGACAAGGCGATAAAGGCCTGGGGCAAGGAACGCAGTAAACGGTGTCGGTCTGCCCTCCATGACAACCGCGTCCGAGGATGCGCCCGTCGTGCTTGAGGCCAGCCGCTCGACACGCACCCGGTAGCCCCGCATTTCTTCGGGGATCACGACCTGCCCCATCGCCTTGTGCTTCTGGTGGATGACGAGCAGGGATGCCGCAGCAAGGGTGATGGCAAAGAGTGCCACCCACGCTACGCTGCGACGCCGACGATAAAGCCATCGACCCACACGGTTGGGAAGCGAACGAGGACGTGCCAAGATCGGCTCGCCGGCACGCCATGATCGCAGATCGGCGGCAACGTGAGCCGCCGACTGGTAGCGATCTGCGGGGTCCTTCTCCAAGCACTTATGGCAGATGGTGACCAGATCGGCAGGTATCCTGCGATCAATCGTCCCAAGTCGGGTCTCGGTAGATTCTCGGACCGATCGCAAGATGCGGTCGGTGGACTCGCCCTCGAACGGCCGTCGCAACGCCAGCATCTCGTAGAGCACCACCCCCAGCGAAAACACGTCGCTTCGGGCATCGATGCGCACCTGCTTGAGGCTTGCCTGCTCTGGGCTCATGTAGTGACAACTGCCTTCCAAGGCATCCGGAGGAACATCCTCAGTTGCCAAGCTTGCGCTCTCCGGGGCCTCGGGTCGGCTCTCGCTCTTCGAGTGTCCGCGAACCGTGCCGTCGGAGATGGCGATGCCGAAGTCTGTCAGCCGGGGTCCGGTCTTGGGGTCGAGAAGGATGTTGGAGGGTTTGACATCGCGATGAATGATGTGCTGTTGGTGGCAGTAACTCAGCGTCTCCGCCACGGTGGCTATGGTGTCGGCACAGAATTCAATCCACGCGCGAGGCGACGCGTTCGATGTTCGCTTGACTCGCTCTTCCTCGATAACGGCCTTGAGCGTCGGACCGTTGACATAAGCACTCGCGATAAACCCACGACCATCGGCCAATCCAAACTGAAAGACCTGCACCACGCCGGGGTGTGTGAGGGCGGCCGAAAGCTTGGCCTCGCGTTGCAAGTGGGCGACCGCTTGGGGAGATCTCAGCAGTTCTGGGCCCAGCACTTTGAGGGCCACCTGTCGATCAAGCTGGGTGTCTTCGGCCAAATAGACGATCCCCATCCCGCCGCGGCCGATCTCCTTGACGATGTGAAACGACCCGATGCGCAGGTCGGGCGATTCAGGTTGGGCGGTGGCCTCGGTGGAGGACGGGCGAAGCGCAAAGCCCGCCCTATGGCTTTCAAGCAGGGCGGTCACACGCGCGAGCGTTGCCGCGTCAGGACAAGCACCCTGGAGGAACGCGGCCCGATCGGACGGACCGAGATCGAGGGCAGCCAGGAACACTGCTTTCTCGTCAAAGTCGTCCGCCATTCGACGCTGCTCCGCTCGTGGCGCCCTCGGCGCCGATGCCGGGCAAGGCCCACGTTCTTCATCTACCGCAAAGGACGTGCATTGGTGCGCGATTCACACGGGAGATCCCTCGCGAGGTTGGGATTCCGAGAGAAAGTTAATCAACCACGCCTTGGCGTATGCCCACGTACGGCGTGCCTGGTGAAACGACAAGCCCATGGACTCTCCTACACCCTCGAGAGAGAGTCCGGCAAAGAACCTGAGCTGCAGCATTTGAGACGCCTGGGGGTCAATCTCGGAGAGTTTCTGCAACGCGGCGTGAAGATCCGTCGGATCAACTTGGATGCGTTCGGCGTCAATTTCGACCTCGAACAGCAACTCTCTGGTTCGGCCCCCGCCCCGTTTGAGTGAATCCGCCCGACGGGCTTCCTCGACAAGGCAATCGCGCATGGCACGGCCCAGCAGAAAGAAAAAATGTCGTCTGTCCTCGGCACTCAGTCCCTCCTGATCGAGCAGGCGAAGGACCGCGAGGTTCATGAGCTCGGTTCCGCTCAGCACGCCCGATGGCACACGAGAACGATGCAACATCCCTTGGGCGAGGCGGCGAAGATCCCCTTGAACATGCTCGAACAGTCGATCGTTGGCGTGGGGCACGCCCGCCTGCAGTTCGGCCAGCAGACGAGTCACCGTTCCCCGTGTGTGTGCGGGATCAGACGCCATGCGGGCGATCGTAGCAAAAAATGAACGAAGGTGCGCGCACACGACACATCAGATTTCGGTGAAGGGGGAGGGATCAGAGCGAGTCGCTGAAACGCGCGTTTCAAGCTCCGGCCAGGTGACGATGGCATGGCCGATAACACGGACGCCTCCGATCGAGTGCGGCAGAAATGCCGGTTGGTGCAAGGGTGATGAGCAGTCGGTTCACCTTCTTTCGTGCCGAATCGCAACCCGATCAAGGTGCCATCGTTGCCTCATGTGCGATGGGTGACCGTGACGGACGACGCCCCGTAGTCTCTGAAAGCTCAGGTCGGTCACCGCTGGGCACCAATGCCGTGCGCAGGGGAAGTGCGCGATGACGCTCTCGCCTTCCGACGGATTGAGACTCCCTCTCAACGACAGTGGCGATCCAGCGTTCCAGTGCCGCTTGGCGGCCGTGTACGCCCACGCGCTTGAAGGCCGGAGCTACCGCAAGCTAGCCGAACGTCTTGGCGTCAACCAAGAAACGCTCCGGCGCATGGTGGTGACCCGGACCTGTTCTGTGAAGCTTCTCACCCCTTTGTGCGAAGCGTTTGAGATCAACGCGCATTGGCTGCTCACGGGTATGGGCGAGCCGACGCGTCGCGATGAACGCCGAGCACAGCTTGCGAAAGCAACGCCGACCGAACTGTGCCGCGCCCTCGCCGAAAAGCTCGCCATCGCCACGCGTTTTTTTGACCAAGGTTCTCAACACGCGATGATGAATATCGGAGACCCACGCCCGGTCGCCGGGCCTTCTGCTCCGGATGACGAGATGCACGGGGTCGAACAGCTCTATGCGTGAGTCGTGACGACCAGACGAGCACATGATTCCGGAATGGAGGCAAGCCCTCGATTCATCGAACATGCAGTGCTTGGGTGACCGCGCCCATGTGCAATCCCATTCACACACCGACACGCGAGGTCATCCCATGCGACTCAAGCCCTTCTTTCCCTTCTACGGAGCCAAGTACCGCCTTGCTCCTCTCTACCCGACGCCCGAACACGACACGTTGATCGAACCGTTTGCGGGATCGGCGTCTTACGCCAGCCTTCGCTGCTCAAAGCGCGTCGTGCTCATCGAGCGCGATCCGGTCATCGCCGAGTTGTGAAAGTACCTCATCTCCGCCGATGAACGCCGCATCCGTCAGTTGCCCGATCTTCAACCGGATCAGAAGGTGCGAGACTTGGTGGACCTCTGTGATGCCGAACGAACGCTCATCGGCTACTGGATCAGCCGCGGACAATCGCGTCCCGCGCAATCCCCGTCCTCGTGGATGGTGCTGCGAAAGGGCGTTGGATTCTGGGGGCCTCGTGCGCGTGAGCGAATCGCGATCCAGCTCTCGGCCATTCGTCACTGGCAGGTGATCCAAGGCCACGCGTGTGAAGCCCCGGACGTGTGCGCGACGTGGTTCATTGATCCGCCCTACCACCGGGCCGGGCGTCACTACCGCTTTGGTTCGGCCACGCTCGATTATGCCGAACTCGGCCGATGGTGCGCAACGCGCCGTGGTCTGGTGATCGTCACCGAGAATCTAGGTGCGGACTGGCTGTCGTTCAAGTACTTCGGCCAAGTGCAAGCGAACAACTCCCGCCCCGACCTTCGCCCCTCGCATGAAGTGGTCTGGATCCATCGGAGCGCCGCGTGAACATCCAACCGCATAGTCCTTCCTCCATAGTCTGCACCCATGACGGGAACAAATTCTGGAAATGCAACCAGAAAGTGTCGTATCGCTCGAGTATGAAGCTCGCTGATTACCTTCACCGCCACAGGTTGACCCCAAGCACGCTGCGTCGGGATCTTGGCGTCCGTAGTCGTGCAACCGTGCTCCGCTATCTGACCGGAGAGCGGATTCCCGAGCCGCGCATCCTCCAGAAGATCATCGACATCACCCAAGGACATGTCCAACTGACGGACTTTCTCTCGGACGATCTGCCCGAGTGTGCGGTACGTGTCGTTCTGACCTGCGGCTCCACGCGGCTGGTGTTCCCTTGGACCAATCGCAACGCCGAACTCGATGCCTCGTTGTTCGCCGACGAGGAGGACGATGACAGTCCGAGTCTCGCCCTGCAGAAGGCCGTCGCCATTCTCGGATCGAGGGTTCAGCGGCGTTCTTCGGGTATGTACGTCGTCGATGGACGAATGACTGATGTTCGTGGCGTGATTCAGGCCGCCAACCGGCTGCTCAAGCTTTGGGGCAAGCCCACCATCGCCTATCCGGGTGTGGCCAACATCGCTTGAGGAAGGCCCCGCCATCCTTGCGATAACTCATCTGACAATCCACGTCTCGACGCATGGACTGCCCATGTATCCAGCAATAAGCACACGCAGGTCGCCAACGACGTTCTAGCGGCTCCAGGATCACAAGACCGAGTTGGCATACGTCTGATCTGGCAAGGCGTGTGGGATGGGATGGGGTGGTGGGGGTGGGGTGGGGGCGGGGGGGGTTAGGCGCGCCACATCTCCCGTCGAGCCTGCTGGCAGGCGCGAAGGTGGAGGATCGCACGGTGCTTCCACTGAGTGCGGCCAACCGGAGTTGGGTGGGAGTGTCCTCGGGCGATGGGATGGACGGCCTCTTCCGGTGAGACGAAGAGTCTCTCCGTCGGCTCATTCGACAACGATTCTGTCTCTAGTGCCACCGAATCGCTTGGCTCTGGTGATGGCGGTTCCGGGTCTCCGATCTCGTCCTCGTCTTCGGGCGCGTCAGAGGGCGTCGATTCGCTCGCGTGCGCCGTCGTGCTGGTTTCTGGCGGGTCGCTCTTGGCACCTTTGTGCCCGGCTGGCGACGTTGCGTCATCAAGGAATGCCCGCACCACGGGAAGCAGCGATTCCAGATCGGCCAGGTCGTTTGCACTAAAGCTCGCACTGGGATACCACAAAGGCGATGTGCTGTCTTGGGTGCGTTCAATGGACACAACCGAGTGGCGTGCTGATTCGCCGCGACGACGCGGCCACACCAGGATCCGCACCTGCCCAATCGTCTGCACATAGATGGGCTTGAGTGATTTGCGAGGTGCCTGCATCAGCGACCCTCCTCGCGACCGCGGCCGCCTCTCGGGCGCCGCGTGCCGTTGCTTTGGCGTGTACCACCCTCTGTCGTCTGATCTCCGTTGTTCTGAGAAGCTTCGTGGGTCGAAGACGCCTGGCGGTCCGCTTGCACGAGGGCGGTGACTTCCGTGTGGGCCGTATCGGCAAGTTTGGCAAGATTGAGCAAGTCCTCACGCCCGTAGCTGTACGCGCTCTTCCAGCTCCCGTCTTCGGCTTTGTAGACCCGCTCGAAGGTCACGCCGTAGAACGTGCCCGCCTCGTTCGAATTCTTCCAGATCGCGGCGCGGATGTAGCCGAGCTTGAGATTCTTGTGTGGTCGTTGTGTGTGTTCTGTCATGCGGAGCTCCATTCGGCATGGGTGAAGAGGGAGTGGTTGATCGACGTGCTCATAACGGCCCGTCAAATCTCACCCAAGCACGCTGTCGGCACCATGTCGACAGGTTGATCCCGCCGCGGGAACACGGTCTCGACGCATGAATGCTCCCATGCCATCGTGCGTGCCTCTTCTTCAACAACCGCACGGAGTATCCCCATGGCCCATGAAATCACCGCCCACGATCACCTCGTTCTTCACCGCACCAAAGCCTGGCATGGACTGGGCACCATTGTCGAGGACGCCCCTTCCCCGCATCAAGCCCTCGAACTTGCCCGCTTGAACTGGGAGGTCCATCAGCTGCCGATGGAGGCGTGCCACGGCCAAGAACGCATCGACGTCACCTCGCATGTTCTCAACGTCTGTTCGGTGGATGCCCGCCCCTTGGGTGTGGTGGGCGTCGGCTACCGGCCTGTCCAGAACCGCGAGCTCGCCGACTTCGTGGCCGCCTTGGGTCACGACAATCAGGTCAAACTCGAGTCCGCAGGATCCATCCGTGGCGGGCGCAGGGTGTGGTTCCTGGCCAAGAGCGAGTCGATCTGGCTCAATTCCCAAGACGAGGTCAAGCCGTACCTGCTTGTTGCCAACGCGCATGACGGCACCATGGCGGTCACCTGTCTTCCGACCACCATCCGCGTGGTGTGCAGAAACACGCTGCACGCGAGCTTGAGCCAGACCGCCGGCACCCGCGTTCACTTCCGCCATGAAGGGCAAATTGCCTCCAAGCTCGACGATGCACGGCGAGCCTTGAACCTCTACAAGAAGTCCATGGCGACCTTTACGACCCAGGCTCAGACGCTGGTCGCTTCTGAAATGTCCCGGGCCGACCTGCAGAGTTTTTGGCTGGAGGTCTACACCGCGACCCAGCATCCCATTCCGCTCCATCCCAGCACCAAGAAGGAGATTCGGGACGTGGAAACCGCTAAGGAGGTCTTGGCAACTTGGGCTCAGAACTTTGATCAGGACCGCCAGCAAACCCGCCATGCGGCCTCGCGATGGGTTGCCGTCAATGCCGTCACCCACTGGTTTGACCACCAGCGTCCGACCCGCGCACGCTCGGATCAGCACCGCCACGAAAACAGGGTTGCCTCCAACTGGTGGGGGCCCTCGGCGGCCGCCAAGGCCCGGACACTGGCCATGGCCCTGCAACGCTGAGGGCGACGCGGCCTCAGCGGCCACTTGAACTTGCTCCTGCTCGGCAGGGGAGACGCGGCCCCTCTCCCCTCCCGAACCCTCCCCTCTACCCCCCACCCACCAAGGGGATCAGTTGCGATTCGGAATCCGTTCATCAAGCGAGCGAGCAAACTCAGCGAACGGCATATCGAGGGCCCGGCACCAGTAGAGAACCTGCACGGCGTCAAGGCGCAGCTCCCGCCGCTCGTACTTGCTCAGCAGCGACTGACTAATCCCTAACCGTTGAGCCAGGGTGACTTGGGTCACGCCGGCGGTCGCGCGGGCCTGAACGAGCGCGGTCATCATCGTGGCGTACGCAGGGGAGTGAGAGGATTTGGTGAATCGCATGGGTGGGCCTTTATGAGGCCCGACAGCATGAAGTCTGATCTGGAATAGTCCAACATGGACTATACTTGAGTGAGAGGCAGTCGATCAGCGTCGGTGACTGCACTTGATCCGGAGGAACCAATCGTCATGGAACCGAAAGCGCGTGAGTGTGGCGTACTAGGACTCGATGGACTGGTGATGGAGGGGTCTGGGGAGGCCGTCGGAGGCCGACACGTTCTGGCCGGGATTCTGGGGATGGCCGAGCGGGCGATGACACGCCTGCGGGAATCAGCTCCGTCTCCGACTGCAGCGGTGGGTCGGTTGCGGGGGACAGGCCGTGGGGTACATTTCCGTGATCACGTTGCGGTGCTGGAGAGAGAGTTCCCGATTGAGCTCGTCTCACCGTTCGAAGACAGTGAGCGAGTGGCGGGAGCGGCCTGGGATGCAGGGCGGATCCTCGGCAACGGACGAAATTGGGCTTTGGCAAAGCTCCGCTGGCAGGCCCACGCCGACGATCTTCCCATGCACGTTCACGAGCACTCGGATCGCTTCATCATCGTTCATGAAGGCCGAGGGTACTTTCACGTCAGCGCCCAGACCGCCGATCGGTTTGACGGCAGCGATGTCCGCACGGTGCCGGCACGCGAGCGGGATGTCTTTCTGTTCAGCCGCGGCGTCGTCCACACTTTCTCAACACGAGATGAACCGATGACGCTGCTCTCCTGCCAGTTGCCCTACATGGCTTTTGATGACCCGCGGCAGTACCGCCTGCCCGCAGTGAGATGGACGGCAGCACAGTTCCCCCACGATCGGCTGCCCCAAGTGAGCTGCGATCCGGCATGGTCCGTATTGGCTCAGCTACGATGATCCAGAATTGACACTGCGAGATCACGCTCACGTTGCTGAGCTCGGCGAGCCGGCGCCGAGTGGCCCCGCCGCGCTGTTATCCTTAACGATTGTCACCAGGCCCACGATCCGCGTCGACTTCCATTCTGGCGGCGGCGGCAAACCTGCCGTCTACATGCTCGGCTATGTCAACATGCAGGGCGAGAGGGGGCCGTGGTCGGAGGTCGCGTCGGCGAAGGTGGCGGCTTGAACCCGGATTCTCAAATGGGAACTTACTTTCGTGTATGATGACGTGACGCTTGACCGCACGAATACAAGGTCCTTCACGACGAAGCACGGAAGTCTGGAGGGCTCAAGTAGTGAAGACAAATTGGACGCCCCGCGGATAGGTTGGGACGGCAGCGTGAATCTGGATTTCCACGGCTCCAAGGTAACCAGTGACGCGGGGCTGCTGGCCTACCGCCAACTCAATGATGCGATGGACTTGATCACGACGACGGGAGGTGTCTTGCATGATTGGTGGACTGGCAAGACCACGCGGAACACGATGATCACCCTTCTGCGGCAGGCCGTGGGCGGGCTGGCGCGAGAATCGCACGTCGCATCCACCAGCGGGATGGGGAGACTTGAGACCGAGGTGGTGACCCAGACGGGAAACCTTGACGCTCAGACGAATCTGAGCGGGCGGGGGATCGACAGGCTTTCCGCTCGAAGGCCATCCTCCGAGGTCATTCTGGACATGGACAGTTCGCTCAGTGAGACCTACGGACGGTAGGAAGGCTCGGAGTACCACCGCCACTTCGAGTGCAATTGCGACCACCCGCTGTTCTGCTTCAAATAGCACAGTGATCTGGAGCGGCCCATGCTCCACGAAGGTAACGTGTACAGCGAGGCGGACTGCGGTTCGTGCTGGAGCCGATCGTGGCGCGGTGTCGCTCTACGGACCTCCGCCGGTACTTCCGCGCCGACGCTGCCTTCGCCAACCTCGAGGTGTACGAGTTCTTGGAGGCCGAGGGCTACCTCTACCCCATTCGGTTCCCCGCAAACACGATGAGCTCGAGGGAGATCGCGTACCTGCGGCCCCGCCCGGCCGGCCGTCCGCCGCAGCAGCCGATCCATTCTCATGGCAGCTTCATGTACTGGGCCACTACCTTGAGCACACCCGGCCGGATGGTGGCGAAGCTCGAATGGCACGCGGGCGAGCTGCTCCAACGCGTGGGCTTCATCGTGACCAACCTGCGCCGGGACCAAGAAGATGTGGCTCGCTTCTACAATGGGCGGGGGGCCCACCGAGCAGTGGATCAAGGACCTGGGACACTTGCTGCGGCGGCTGGCCTTTCCTGCGAGCGTGGCGCACTGGTCGCTAACCCCGCCGCAGGAGAAGCTCATCAAGATCGAGAACAGAGTCCTGCCGACCGCGCGGTACGTGGTATTCCAGATCGCGGAGGCTGCCGTACCAAGGTATCTGTTCCGGACGACTCTGGATCGGATGCGAAGACTCAGACCGGCCAAGCTGTCGGAATGAAGAACGTCCCGCCGGATCTTGGGCCAGACGTAGGGACCAGCGGGGAGGGCGTGCGCTCGTTCGGCGAAAGCGTCGTCCGCACTACCAGAAGCACGCCAACATTTGCCGAACACAAGAGTTGTTCCCGAATGTGGTGCTCTGAATCACGCTCCAACCGGGGCGATTGCGCGGTAGACTCGTCATCGACAGCTCACAACAGTGGTGGGTGCCGAGTCAAATGGTGAATCTGAGTTAGACGGTGAGGCAAACTATAGTTGGCGAAACTGCAAGGGGAGTCATGCACATCAAATCGGCATTCTCAACCGCCCGCGAGCGCATCATCCGTGTCGCTGAAAGGCTCATTCTTCCGGCCGGTATCGTTGGTGTCGGACTACTGGAGCGCGCCGTCACGCCGCAAGGGACTAGTGGTGCGAACTTGCCGCTCTGGGCCGTTGCGGGCTTTGCCTCAGCGGCCGAGTTGCTTCGTTCCTATCATGCTGTGGAACTCGGTGTTGAGACCAACGAGAAATACGCTCGCAATCTCCAGCTTAACGCGGAGCAGGCTCGGCTCTTGGGTGATCAGCTGGTCGCTGCCGTTGGTGTCACTATCGGCGATCTGTTTCGACTAGAAAGCAAGACAGCAGCTACGGAAGACGCCCGCGAGAGCATTCTAGGAATTGCAGCTCAGATCGAGAGCAATTTTGCTGCGGCAACTGCGATTCATGTTACTACATTCTCGGCCTTCAGTGAACCCTCGTTGACAGCTGTGGTTGAGGCCGCTGCTCTCGGCTCATATTTGCCGTGGGGCGACATCGACATGTGGCGGTCCATCGTCAGCGGACTCGCCATTGAAATCGGCATCATGCTCGACGACGTCGTGATGCTGTCTATCGCTGAGAGGTGCCGTAACGAGTTCGTGAGGCAGTTCTTTCGGACGATAGCGGCCGATTCCTCTCGCGACGGCACCGCGTTCGCAGTGATTCACATGCGCATGCTCGCCCAGCTCGCCGTAACTGTCAAACAAGCGGCGAGCCAACGCCACATGGACCTAGATCGCATACTCGAGCTCATAGAACGTCAGGGGTCGCAGCTTGTGGATAACTATACGGCCAAGAAGGGCTCTGGCGGCGCGAGACGCTTGAAGCCCTTCATCGTCGCGGTGATCTCCATCGATTCACGACTGCAGCGACTTGGTGGTAAGCTCGATCAAGTACTGGAAGCAGTTGATGACGTCAATGACAACCAGAAGGCGATCGGCGATGACATAAAGAACAGTGTTGCCAACAGCACAATCACCACGCAGATCGAAGCGGCTGGTGTGCGAGATGTTGTCGTAACCAGCGGCGACACAACGCGTCGATGGATAATGCGTACTGCGGTGAGCATAGCCGTAGTCGTCTTATCATCCGCCCTGCTTGCGGTGATTATGGTCAACAGAAGCAATCGCCATCATGCCACACGGGTCGAGCAAATACTAATCGAGAGTCGCGCTAGCACGATAGATGACCGTGTCGCAAGCGGTTCGCCGTTCACGGCAGCGGATCGAGAGGTCGCTGAGAAGGCTTCACGCCACTCTGAGCCTCTCACTCGTGCAAGAGCTCACATAATCAATGGCAACTATGAACAAGCGCGCACAATCCTGAAGGCCTCCGATAAGCTTGTGACGGATCGATTTGGTTACTATACGGCTATGGGAGACGCGTATTACTTTGAGGGAAACTATGATCGAAGTGTTGTCCCATACGAATTCGCCATGGCGGTACCAGGGTATGACGACGATTCAACCGCGATGCTAAATCTAGCCAGCGCGCTTCGGCAGTGTCGCTTTGAGGACTTTCCTAATTCTATCGACCGCGCGGTAAGCCTATCCAATGCAGCTGTCAATCTCTCTCCCCGCGGCTCGTTCGAGTGGGCGCGCGCACAAAGCGAGCTCGCTAGTGCATGGAACTCACTACCCACCGGCGATATTGATGACAACAAACGGATGGCAATTGCCGCGTATGGGCATGCCCTTACAGTGTTCACCAAGGATCGATTCCCAGAGCTATACGGCATAACCCAGCGCAATCTTGGCACCGCGTGGCGATCTCGGCCAAAAGGCAACAAGGCAGAAAATATTGCCGAAGCCTTGAAAGCGCATCGATCCGCCATCGATGTTCGCAGCCGAAGCGACTTCCCCGTTCAATGGGCGGAAAGCCAAGTCGATCTTTCTGTTGCGATACGAGATGATCCGACTGGAGACAAGAAGCAAAATATTGAACAAGCCATCACGGCATGCCGTCTGGCAATCGAGGAGTTGACACATCAAGATCAGCCACAGTTGTTGTCGATGGCACAGGGAAACTTGGCAATGGCCCTACTAGATCGGATCGATGGAAAGCCCGAGGACGATATTGAAGAAGCTATTCGCATGGATATTGCCGCGCTCAAGATTCTGAGTATAGAGCGATATCCATTTATGTGGGCTGCGATTCAGAATAATCTCGGCAACGCTTACATTCGACGAAAACTGGGCAAGCCACACGAGAACGTCGCCTTGGCCATTTCAGCACGCGAGGCTTCATTGCGGGTATTTACAAGAATGCGTTACCCAGAACAGTGGGCTGTTGCCAATTATAATCTGGGCAATTTGTGGAAGGACAGTCCTCTCGATACCGTGATCGTAAGTGGAGTGCCAAATCAGGAGAAAGAAAGAAATTTAAAAAGGGCTATTGCGCACTATACTGCTGCCCTTGAGGTATTTACCGAAGATAGATTTCCTGACAATTGGGCGGCTTGCTGTCTAAACATGGGAACGTGTTGGGCGATGAAGTATGAGGGCGATCGAAATGAAAATCTTGACAATGCCACCAAGGCCACGGTTGCGTCGCAAAGAGTATTTACAAAGGACAAGAACCCGGTGTACTGGGCCATCGCTTGTTTTAATCTTGGGAACATATGGAGTGATAGGCTACTGGACGACAAGCAAGAATCGCAAAGCAAAGCAATAGGCTACTACGAGCAATCGCTAACTGTGCTCATTCCGGAGAAGTATCCGGTGCAGCACAAGATGGTTCAAGACGCCTTAGAAATGGCACGGCAACGCTTGGAGCGATTGAAAGACAAGTAGTAAAGCGACCTCATCGCAGTCGCTTAGGCCTTGAGGGCGCAAGCTTGGCGTCTGCGACGAAACTGGTGCGGCAACGTGCTTCGCGTCCGACACTCACGTGTCATGCGTTTCTCCAAGGCAAATATAGCGGGATCGGGTAGTCGATAGGTAACTGAAACGAGCCTCGAAAGTTCTACGCGGTTGAGGAGTGCTGCTTCATCCGGTCGTGCACCCGATCGGATGAAGCAGCGAACTTCTGGCGGGGAGCCAGGCTGCCAACCGCCCACGTATGCGCTGATGCCGCAGCACCGTGAGCCTTTCACGCCTCTAGATGCGTTCTACAGTTGTGTGGTTGACTTGCCAGTTCGTGTGCCGCAGCATTGCCGTGGTTTCACGATAGCAATGGCGTTCGTAGCTGATGGCCAGCTCAACGTCGGCTTCACGCGACTTGTGAAAGATCTGCTCGGCACCGAGTCGCTACTGTCCCCTCGATAGTGCCTTCCCTAGTACCATCCAGGCTCACGTTACCCGGGACAATACAGGGTTGAGGCGGGCAGGTCAGTGTCCTGATCTCTCGCGGGAAGCACATAGCCCGGTGGCTTGGTGAACTAGGACCGGAGTCACTCTCCAGAACCTCTCAGGCATTTCGTGCGTATATTAGAGCGTCGCCGGTTTCTTCCGGCAGGAGGTGCTTCCAAGAGCGGACATCGACAACTGCATACCTCACGCAAACCTCTCTCGTTTGTACCCGTTGAGAATGCTGATGAACCCTAGCTCTGAGACGCGTTTTTCACATATTGTTCCCACTGTGACGCCGCCGGCTGAGAATGCCGATCGTCTGCTCGTCGGCATCGATGAGGTGGCCCGGATGCTGAACATCTCGGCACGGACAGTGTGGACGCTCACCAAGGCAGGCGGCTTGCCGCACCTTCGCATTGGTCGGCGTGTTCTCTATCCGGTTGATGCACTTTGCCGCTGGACGGCTGAGCGCACCCGCGGAGGTGCATCGAGTTCATGACGGCGGCAGCTGCCGCACGTTGAGGTGAATCCCAAGATCCCACGGCGGGCACACCCTATCGCGATTGCGATTTGGGCCCGGCAGACTTGCGCGCACGTTTCACCTTTACACGCGGAGCAGGCATCTCATGGCCTCATTGAGCAATGAAGCGCACGGCGGACGCCGTGTGCAGTTTATCGACATGAATGGAAAGCGCCGGGGCGTCCGACTTGGCAAAATCACCCTCAAGAACGCCGAAGCGATCCTTGTTCGGATTGACGCACTGATTGCGGCCAAGGCCGCCGGTGCGGCACCAGACTCGCAAACGGCGCTCTGGACCAAGGAGATCGGGGATGTTCTCCACGAACGGCTTGCCCGCGTGGGGTTGGTTCCACCCCGTCAATGAGCCCGCATCACGTTGAGCCAGATGTTCGAACGGTACTTCGCATCACTAGCCATCAAAGCCTCGACGCTGCGCACCTACATCACTGCACGCCGCCGTGTTGAAGAGCACTTCGGCAAGGATCGGTTGCTCACGGCCATCTCGGCGGAAGACGCCCAGGGCTTCAAACGGGCGATGAAGGAGCTTGGTTATGCCCAGGCAACCACGTCCAAGTCCATCAAGGTCGCGCGCCAGCTGTTTCACTGTGCTGTAAAGTTGAAGATCGTTGGGGAAAGCCCCTTTGCCGAGGTTCCAGCGGGAAGTCAGACCAACACCACACGGCTTAGGTTTGTCCCCAAGGACATCATCGAGCGCGTTATGGCCGTATGTCCAGATGACGATTGGCGGTTGCTGATCGCTCTGTCCCGCTTTGGCGGTCTACGTTGCCCAAGTGAGCATCTGGCGTTGAAGTGGGAAAATGTGGACTGGGAACGCGGGCGCATCACAGTCAACTCGCCCAAGACGGAAGCCAGCGAGAACCAGGAGACGCGGACCATACCGCTCTTCCCCGAACTTATTCCGTACTTGCAGGAGGCTCGGACGAGAGCACCTGCAGGGACCCGATTCGTGATGTCCGAGCGCTTTCGCCGCACCGATGGCTATGGGCGGTCCAACATCAACCTCGGCACGCAGTTCAAACGAATCATCCGTCGGGCGGGCCTCGAGCCCTGGCCCCGCGTGTGGCACAATCTTCGAGCGTCGCGTCAAACCGAGCTCACCGAGCGGTTCCCCCTTCACGTCGTCTGCGCTTGGCTGGGTAACACAACCACCGTCGCTGCACAGAGCTATCTCTCTGTCCGAGAAGCGGATTACGAGACCGCACGGGCGTCAACGAGCTCCGCAAAAGCGGTGCAGAATCCGGTGCAGCAAGCAGCGGAAACGACTCGAATCGAGCAGAAACCCGATCCGGTCCAAAAACCACAAGTGCCTGAAAATCAGGCACTTGCGACACTTTGCGATACCGTGCGGAAGCCTAAAATGACCCCGATGGGATTCGAACCCATGTCGCGTCCGTGAAAGGGACGTGTCCTGGACCAGGCTAGACGACGGGGCCAACGGGCGATGATAGGTCGCGCAGGCGGTGGAGTCATGCCACCCGCGATCCGATGATTGAGAGATGGGCGATACCAATCTGGCGTCGATCGGGTGGGGTTTGAGCCGGCTCAGGATCGGGACGGTCGTGGCATTTGTCGTGCTTGTCGTCGTGGGGCGACAGATCTCACCCACTGAGTCCCGGGCGGCGACGATCAGCACCGATGAGAACCCGAAGCCGAACGTCTCCGAACTGCTCTCCGTGGAAACGTACATCTCAGACTCAAAGGTCCGCCACCGTATTCGCGACAGACTTGGGAACGTGGTGGCCACGGAATTGACGCCTGCTCAGTTGGACTTGCGGTACCCCGAACTGCGCACGCCCCCGGCGTCCGGCCTCAGCCCGTTCGGTGTCACCCCGGCAGCGTTGAACCCACGGTAACATCCCGGCGGATGCCGACTGCTCCCAAAGCACCGATCACGCCGCCCGCGATCCCAAGATCGCGCGGGATGCGAACGTTGCTGGTCTTCGGCGGAACTTTCGACCCGATCCACTACGGTCATTTCATGGCGCCGATGGCGGCCATGACGCTCGACTTTGGGATGAGCGGCCGGCTGCTCTTCGTTCCCGCGGCACGCAGCCCGCACAAGTCCAAGGGGCCTTTCGCAGCCGACGAGCACCGGATCGGGATGCTGCTAGCCTTTACCGCCGCCAGTGACCTGTGCGCTTTCTGGACCGACGAGATCGACCGAGCCGTCCCCGGCGAGCCGAGTTACATGATCGACACGCTCACGCGGTTGCGTTCGGTTATCCGCCCGACGGTGAAGTTCAGGCTCGTCATCGGGTCGGATCAGGCCGCCGCCTTTCACCGATGGCATCGCCCTCGGGAGATCTTCGCGTTGGCCGAGCCGTACGTGCTGTTCCGCGAGCCGTTCGCTTCCGATAAAGCGTTTCTCGACACCCTGGACCCGTCGTTCTGGACCAAAGCCGACCTCAAGCGGTGGCGTGGCTGGATCGCCAACGCCCCCGTCGTCCGCGAGGACAATTCGACCGCGGTGAGAGCCGCGATCCCGGGCGCGCCCAAGGACACCAGCCGGTGGCGAGCGATGGAGGGGCTTCGGTACGTGCCCGACGAGGTCGCGAGGTACATCGTCACGCACAACCTCTACGGCTTTCGGCTCCCAACGAAAAACCCCGCCTAGGGGCGGGGCTCGCGTTCCAAGTAATGGCTCGAATGTTCAGGAGCAGAGCTTCTTGAGCGCGTCGGCCTTGTCCGTCTTCTCCCACGAGAAGAAGTTGATCTTCGGCCCGCGGTTCTCACGCTTGACCGGGTCGAAGTAATGCCCCTCGTAGGGCTTGCGCCCGAAGTGACCGTGCTTGGCGGTGGGGGCGTAGATCGGCTTCCTGAGGTCGAGGCTCTCGATGATCTGGCGCGGCGTCAGGCCAAAGGTCGCCCGGACCGCCTTGCTGATCTTCTCCTCGTCCACCTTCGCGGTGCCGAAGCAGTCAACGTAGATGCTGGTGGGCTCAGCCACGCCGATCGCGTACGACAACTGCACCTCGCAGCGGTCGGCCAGCCCGGCCGCCACGACGTTCTTGGCGATGTAGCGAGCCATGTACGCGGCAGAACGATCGACCTTCGTGGGATCCTTGCCGGAGAAGGCCCCGCCGCCGTGACGCCCCATCCCGCCGTAGGTGTCGACGATGATCTTGCGGCCAGTCAGCCCGGTGTCGCCGTGCGGGCCGCCAATCTCGAACCGACCCGTGGGGTTCACGTGGATCGTGATCGCGGGGTTGAACCGCTCCTTCAGCACGGGCTTGATGACGTGCTCGATGATCTCACGCTTGAGCTGGTCCTGCCGGTCGTTCCACGAGGCGTCGTGCTGCGTCGAAAGCACTACCGTGTCCACACGCACAGGCTTGTTGCCCTCGTACTCGACCGTCACCTGGCTCTTGGCGTCCGGACGCAGCCCGGGGATCTTCCCGCTCTTGCGGACCTCGGCCTGCTTCTCCACCAACTGGTGCGAGAGCAGGACCGGCAGCGGCATCAACTCGGGCGTCTCATTTGTGGCGAACCCGAACATCATCCCCTGGTCGCCCGCGCCCTCGCGATTGACGCCCATGGCGATGTCGTTGGACTGCTTGTTGATCGCGACCATCACGCCCGCGCTGTCGGCGTCAAATCGCATGTCGCCGGAGGTGTACCCGATGTCGCGAATCGTCTCGCGGACCAGGTCGGGGATGCTCACGTACGTGTTGGTCGTGATCTCGCCCGCGACGACCACCATCCCCGTGCAGCAGAGCGTCTCGCACGCCACGCGGCTGAACGGGTCGTCCGCCAGCATGGCATCGAGCACCGCGTCGGAAATCTGGTCCGCAACCTTGTCGGGGTGGCCCATCGAGACGGATTCGGACGTAAACATCTGGGTACGGGGCATGATAGGGTTTTCCTGGTCGATCGCGTCCATCGCGACCGAGCCGAGAGTCTAGGACGGGAGCGGGCGTTTGGGCTGAAACGCGACTTGCCTTCGTGGCCAAAAAATGACCCCGTGGGCAAACAAGGACCGGATGGATGGCGATCTCCTACACTGCCCACCTATGGCCTTTGCCCCCATCAACCCCAACCTCTCCGGCCCCATCCTCACCCAGCGCATCCCCTGCTGGCCTTACGCCGACCCCAAGGGTCGCCACGTCGTCTCCTACGACGAATACGTCAAAACCGGCGGCTATGTCGGCCTCCGCAAAGCCCTCACCCTCAAGCCCGACGCCGTCACCGACGAGGTCAAGAAATCCGCCCTCCGTGGCCGCGGCGGGGCTGGGTTCCCCTGCGGGCTCAAGTGGACCTTCCTCCCCAAGGTCAAGACCAACGAAGCCGGCCAGGAAGAAGACGGCGGGCAACGCTACCTCGCCATCAACGCTGACGAATCCGAGCCGGGCACGTTCAAAGACCGCCTGCTCATGGACTTTGACCCCCATCTGATGCTCGAGGGCATCGCCATCGCGTGCTACGCCTGCCGCATCAGCAAAGCCTACATCTTCATCCGCGGCGAATACCACCACCAGGCCAAGGTCCTCGAACAAGCCCTCGCCGAGGCGTACGCCAAGGGCATCTTCGGCGGCAACGGCCTCCTGAGCGGCTCCCAGACCGCTCGCGGCGGCGCGTGGAAGGTCGACTGCTACGTCCACCGCGGCGCGGGCGCGTACATCTGCGGCGAAGAGACCGCCCTCCTCGAAGGGCTCGAAGGCAAACGCGGCTGGCCTCGCATCAAGCCCCCGTTCCCCGCCATCAAAGGGCTCTTCGGCAGGCCGACGATCATCAACAACGTCGAGACCCTCGCCCACCTCCCCAGCATCATCGAGAATGGAGCTGACTGGTTCCTCAAGCAGGGCAAAGCCTCCACCATCCCCGGCCAGATGGGCAGCCACGGCACCAAGCTCATGGGCGTCAGCGGGCACGTCAACCGCCCCGGCGTCTACGAGCTCGAACTTGGCATCACCCTCCGCCAGCTCGTCGAAGACCCCAAACTCTGCGGCGGCATCCGTAACGGCAAGAAGTTCAAGGGCGCGATCGCGGGCGGCATCTCGATGGGCGTCCTCGGGCCTGATCAATTCGACGCGGAGATGGACTTTGACATCGGCCGCAAGAACAACGTCCTCGGGCTCGGCACCGCGTGCCCCACGGTCTTCGACGAAGACACCGACATGGTCGCCGTCGCCCGCAACATCGCCCGCTTCTTCAAGCACGAGAGCTGCGGCCAGTGCACCCCCTGCCGCGAGGGCAGCGGCTGGCTCTACCAACTGATGAGCCGCATCGAAGACGGCCAGGGCAAGACCAAGGACTTGGACCTCGCCCTCGAGATCGCCACCAGCATGGGCAGCATGCCCGGCACGACGATCTGCGGCCTCGCTGACGGCAACAACTGGGCCATCCGCACGATCATGAACAAGTACCGGGCTGAGTTCGAAGCGAAGGTAAAGCCGTCGTTCGTGCCGGTGAAGATCAGCGTGGGCGCGATGGCGCGCTGACCGATTTCTTTCAGAGCCCGCCGCGCAAGCAAGGGGGAAGTGTGAAGGACGATCCGAACGTCCCCACGCCCTGCTCGTCACGAGCGGCACAGCTCCTTCTTTGTGAGATCGCGCCCGCGAACTGACGTGGCCGTCGAACCGGCGACGCAACCGACGAACCGCCGCGACCGTACCGGCATGGCCCGTGTCGATGGGCCCGTGCATCAGTCCTGAAGGAGCTTCTGGTGAGCCAACTCCGTCGACTTGCGCTTCTATCCCTGCCGCTCCTGCTCGCGGGATGCACCCCGCCGCTTTATCCCGAGAGCGGCGCACGCGACCCCGAAGGTCTCGAAGCCCAGCGAGCCGCGGCGCACGCGATCGAACGAGCCGAGGAAGCCGGGCGAAGCCTCGAAACGAGGAACCAGTGGGGCGCGACGCCGCTCTATGAAGCGTCGGGGACCGGCGGCTCCTACAAAGCCATCCAGCGGCTCCTCGCCGCCGGCGCGAACATCGAGGGTCGCAGTTATGACGTGGGTGCGACCGCGCTCTTCGCCGCGTGCTCAGCGAGCATCAATCATGCTCACGGTTCCATCCAGCCGCGTTTCGAGGTCTACCAACGCGTGCGCGTGCTGCTCGAAGCGGGCGCGGACCCCAACGCCCGCAACAGCCGCGGGGAAACCGTTCTGATGACCATGACGGGCTCTTACGGCGGTGATTGCGAGCGTGCGGTCATGCTGATCGAGCACGGCGCGCGAGTCGACGCGAAAGACAACATGGGCAAGACGCCGCTGATGCACAACGTTCGCCGCGGCGAGATCGCCGAGGTCATCCTCGCCGTGCCGCAGGATCTCGAGGCCCGCGACGCGACCGGTCGAACCGCTCTGTCATGGGCCGCGGTGCAGTCGTCGGACTACGAGGGAAGCACGCTCCATCAATTGCTCGATCGCGGGGCCCAGGTCGAATCCGTGGATGACAACGGCCGGACTCCGCTGATGCACGCGTTCGAGGACGGGCACGCGCAGAACGTGATCACGCTCCTCTTGCATGGGGCAAGAGCCGATCGCGGCGGCTGGACTCCGCTCATGATCACCGCTTTCGATGCGTATCACTTCGCGGCCCGGAGCCTGATCGAGAAAGGCGCCGCCGTCAACGACACGGACTTCGCCGGACGCACCGCATTGCATTGGGCGGCGAAGGGCTTCGCGCATCCGGAGCTTTACAGGTTGCTGATCAACGCGGGGGCCGATGTGAACGCCGCGGACCAAGACGGGTGGACACCGCTGCACGTCGCCGCGCGACGTGCCTCGCCGGAGCACGTTCAGGTGCTTCTTGACGCCGGCGCGAATCCCTAAGCCCGTGATGCAATGGGCCGAACGCCCCTCATGCGAGCGATCGAGGACCACTCTCCCCTCTACAACACCAAGGCACTGGTCGAGCGAGGCGCAAAGCCGGACGCACAGGACGATGAGGGTGTCACCGCCCTGATGCTGGCCTCGGTCAAGGATGAACGGGCCATGGAGTACCTGATCGCACAGGGTGCCCGACTGGATATCCGTGACCAGCGAGGCCGGACCGCGGCGGATCACGCGAAGGAGCGGTATCCGCTCTCAACGCACCGCCAGGAACTTCTGACCCCCAAACCGAAGGTCGATGCCCCACGCGAGTAGCGCTCGTCGAGTACCATACTGATGTGAAGCACTCCACGCCGGTCCTTTTCGCTACCGTTCTCGCCGCCTCCCTCGCCCTCCTCGCAGGCTGCTCGCGCGTGTCCAACTCGCTCGAGACCGTCTCGATCCGCTCGGGCAGCGTCCTCCGCACCGACGCCGCCACGAGGGCGTTCTCAGCCCAGGACCGCAACACCGCGGATTTCTACCTCACCGACCTGCCGCTCGCCGCAGCCGACGCCAAGGCCGATCTCGCGAGCCTCACCGGCACGCTGGTCCACGTCCACCTCTTCGTCCG
This sequence comes from Phycisphaera mikurensis NBRC 102666, assembly GCA_943369765.1. Classification (GTDB taxonomy): domain Bacteria; phylum Planctomycetota; class Phycisphaerae; order Phycisphaerales; family UBA1924; genus UBA2396. Next base: position 180,614 of record CALROI020000006.1, read on the forward strand.
CCCGCAGCCCGGCGAGACGCCCATCGCCGATGAAGCCTGCAGCTTCACCGTCCGCCAAGCCGTCTTCGCCAACGGGCAATTCGGCGTCTACTCCGGCGGCGGATTCTTCACCCCCGCCAAAGACCTCGGCGAATCCACCAACGGCGGGACTTTCCGCGGCGCGACTCTCCGCCTCACGCATTCCACCCCGGGCTTTGACGATCGCCTGGGTCCCAGCGAGATGAACGGCTCGTTCCGAGCGGGCCGCGACGACGTGTCGAGTGCCGCGTGGGCCTCGCTGCTCTCCCGCGCCATCGCCGCCACCGAAGGCCGCAGCACCGCCCCCGCCAAGCCTTGAGACACAGTGTTCACACGCCGCCGGCGCGTTTGGGCGCTTCCGGGTCGATCTCGCGCAGGTACTGCCACGAGAAAATCCCCGTGTCGTGCCCGTCGGAGAACGCGATCTTGAGCGCGTAGTTTCCCACCAACTCCGCCGACAGTACCACAAGTGCCCCTGCCGTTCCGCCGCTGCGATTCGGCAGCACCGTCAGCGGGTTCTTCGACATCTCGTCGCGCAATTGCCTCATGTCCGCCGACGGGGACATCTTCCTCAGGTACGCGACCGAGTAGTACGACGTCTGCCCGTCAGCCCACTCGATGGTGAGCCCGCGGTCTTTCTTGAGGTCGAGTTTGGCCGGCGGGGTGCTTGACATCGTCGGGATATTGTTGGCCAGGCACCGCCCGCGTGCGGTAACCCCGGGAGCACCACCATGTCCACCCCCACGACCACCGCCACGAGCATCGCTTTCGCCGACATCTTGGACCGTGCCATCACCCGCGTGGGCTCGCCGATCTGCGTCGGGCTCGACCCTGTCTTCGACTCACTCCCCGAAGCCTGCAAGAGCGAGCAGGACGCACCCGCCGCGATCAAACGCTTTAGCCTCGACGTCATCGACGCGGTGAAGGCCCACGCTGCCGCCATCAAGCCCCAGTCCGCCTGCTACGAGCGTTACGGCTCCGCCGGGTACGCCGCCCTCGAGCACACCTGCCGCTACGCCCGCGACCAGGGGCTCGTCGTGGTGCTCGACGGCAAACGCGGGGATATCGGGATCTCCGCGGGTCACTACGCCGCGTCGGCGGTGGCCCTCGGGGCCCACGCCGTGACCGTCAACGGCTATCTCGGCACCAGCAGCATCGAGCCCTATCTCAAAGCCGGACTGGGCGTGTACATCCTCGTCCGCACCAGCAACCCCGACAGCGACGAGGTGCAGTCGCAGAAATTGACCGACGGCCGGTCCATCGCCGAAGCCCTCGGCGGCCTGGTCAGCACCCTCGGTCGGGCCCACATGGGCAAGTGCGGCCTCAGCAACGTCGGTGCCGTCGTCGGTGCCACCAAGAGCGCCGACGGCACCGCACTCCGCGCCACCATGCCAGATCAGATCTTTCTCGTCCCCGGGTACGGCGCCCAAGGCGGCAAGCCCGACGACATCCGGGCCTTGCTGCGTCCCGATGGGCGAGGCGTGCTCGTCACCGCGAGCCGATCGATCATCTACGCCGCCCCTCTGCAGGGTCAGCGTTGGACCGCCGCAGTCGAGGCCGCCGCGAAGGTGATGGCTGCGGAGATCGCGGGCGTCGTTCGAGGCACCTCCGCCGCACGTTGAGTCACGCGGCCGGAAAAATGACGCCGCCCGCGTTGTGCGCGGGCGGCGTCCCGAAAACCATCCTCAGCACGGACAGGGATGGGAAGCTACACGTTCAAACTCGCTTGCGATCACTTCCGCCGACGCTTCACGCACAAGAGACCGCCAAGCCCGAGCAGCGCCACAGAGCCCGGCGTCGGTACGGCCGACCCGGAGAAACTTCCTTCCGACCACCAGCTGCGGTTCGGCATGAGATCGGCACCGAGCGATGCGCCACGGTTCGCGCTGTTGGGCACATAGGGCAGCCGTCCCGATGTGTTGATCACCGTCAGCGTGAACCCGAAATCCTGAGGCCCGCCCATCGCGCCAACCGCCATCCCCACCGCGGGCATGTTGATCCCGCTCGTGTACCCGAACTGCGTGTAGCTGTCCGCGCCCATCACGGTCGCGGTGCTGTCCCACGAATTGGCCCGGCCCGTCGCCGTGAACAGCGCGTCGGTGAAGTCCCCTCGGAGCACCATCGCGCCCGAGCTGGCGTCACGCCACTCGAACATCCCCGTCGCCCGGTAGCTGTGCGCGACGTACCCGCCGATGGTTGTGCTCGTGACGTGCGTAATCGTCCAGTCGGCGAAGAACTTGGTCGCGATGGAGATCTCCGCCCCACCGTTGTCGTCGTTCAGAATCAGGTCGATGTCCGACCCGTTCACGTCACCCTGGGTGATCGAGTTTCCTTGCCCTTTGAACGTCCATTGGCGGTTGGCGCTATCGGACGCGAAACTGAAAAACGTCGCGTTGGCCGACGCCGTCAATCCCGCGACCGCAAGCATGGCGAGCACTGAAGTCTTCATTCTTTCCCTCTTTGGCATACCCATATCTGGGTGGACAGCTCTCGCGAGTCCAAGACCCGCGTCCGACCACCATGCACGCTGCTTTCGTCGGACGCCAAGAACTTCCGCTCTCGACTCGTGACTGGGGTCCACCCGGACATTCCAGGCCGCGCAGAAGTTGCCGTTGGTCGATTCGCAAGTCCTAGAACCACGGCCCTGCCACGGGACAAGGTGCTCGGGCGAATCGAAAGAGCCGCCATTTCACTCGATTTGCTGCGATGGAGTGGTCAATCTGCGATTTGTGGTGCACATTGGTTGAAGCCGTGGCGACGGATGTTTATCGCCATGGCCCCATTTCGGGGTTTTTTCCGTTCAGAAACCAAGAGGGAGGTTCTATGCGTTCGTCATTGTTCATGGGAATCGTCGGCGTCTCGGCTCTCGCCGGGGTCGCGTCCGCCGATTTCTACATCGAAACCGAGTCTAACGACAGTTTGGCGACGGCCAACGACGTCGGGAGCTACTCGCCCCCCGGCGACGCTTTCGTCGTCGACGGGTCGATCTCGCCCGCCACGGATCAGGACTGGTTCCACTTTACCGTTGCCAACGCCTCGCAGATCCGCATCGGGATCTACGGGCGTCCCAACAGCAACCCGCCCGCCGACAGTTTCCTTGAACTGTTCGACTCCAACGGCGTGATGCTCGCGTTCGACGACGACAGCAACATCAATCTCTTCTCCTCGCTCGAGTACAACTCGGCCGCGGGCGGGACGTTCTACATCCGCGTGACTTCCTTCCAGGGTCAGACGTCCTTCGACTACAAGATGATCGTCGGCCTCAACATCGTCCCGGCGCCCGCGTCGATGGCGATGCTCGGCCTGGCCGGCTTGGCGATGGGCCGTCGTCGCCGCTAAGCGGATGACGAGCTCGACAACTCAAAAAGCGACGCGGCCCCGCACCATTGCGGGGCCGCGTTTCACTTTCAGATTACTGATCTCGACTCGCTTGGCGAACTCAACGTTCTTTTTCCGGCGTCGCCGGGGTCGCACCCGGGCGGGTCACCGGCTTGGCGCCGGTCCCATACGGAGCAGCGTCCACAAGCTTCGCACTCTTGATCTTCGGAGGATTCACCGGCCGGTCCGACGCCTTCCCGTTATTGACCACCGTCTCGACGCTCGCCAACTTGGTGATGGTCTCCGTCCCCTCGATGGTCTGGCCGAACGTGGTGTAACCCCCGTCGAGGAATCCGGTACCCTCGCGGCTCAGGCAGACGAAGAATTGCGAGCCTGCGGTGTCGGGGCCCTGAGGCGAGCGAGCCATCGACACGACGCCGAAGTCGTGGGGGAGTGCGATGCTCTTTTCAAGGTCGATGTTGTACCCGGGCCCGCCCAGCCCGTTCCCGTTGGGGTCGCCCGCCTGGATCACAAACGGCTGTCCCATCCCGTTGTCGTTCGCGATGCGGTGGATAGCAATGTCGGTGTAGAACCCGCCTTTGGCCAGTTCGCGGAAATTCCACGCGTTGTTGGGGGCCACGTCGGGGCGGAGTTCAATGGTGAGGTCGCCCATCGAGGTTTCGATCTTGACATTCTGGTCGACGTAAGCGCGCACGCCACTGAAGATCGGACGGGGCGACTCCATGAACTGGAACTTTCCGCCCTGCCCGGGGCGCGCGGAGGCCGGCGAGAGGAGCGGTTGGATCACGACCGCAGGGCCGACTTTCTCTTCGCCAACCGCGAGTTGGGCGTAGACGACCGCGGGCTTGGCGTCGGCCCACATCTGCGGGAAGAGCGTTGCGAGATTGACCGCACCCGCCGCAGCGGAAGCGGTGGCGAGTTCTTTCGCGGTGCCCGCTTCGAGGAGCTTGACCGACACCTCGCCCTTCTTTCCATCGGGCACCTTGATGGTCATCGGCACTTCACGGTTGACGCCGTAATAGAGCCGATCGGGCGTGAGCTGCGCGAGTGCCGTGCCCGCCGAACAGAGCGAAACGCCCGCGACGAGGCCAACTATCAGACGTGATCCAAGACGTGCCGTTGTGTTGTGGTTCATAGGCGAAGAATAGCCCGCCACAAACGATCGCAGGGGCTGACGGAATCAGCATTGGCCGAGCGAAAGCCGGCAAACGTATGCGATTTTCGAGTTCGCGAGACCTTTATCGAGCCGCGTCCGCTTCGTCAAGGCGACGCCAAGCCTCGTCCATCTGGCCCGAAGAAATGGGAGCGTCGCTGCCAGCGCCGAGCGAATACAGCATCGTGACACCGAGCCCGATCCGATCATCGATCCAGCCCGTGGAAAGGTCGGCCCTGAGGATGTTGGCCCCGATGTTGTGATTGAAATCGTTCTGGGTCCGCATGCCGTCCGAAACCAAGGCCGTGCGAGAGGGGGTGATGCGATAAAGATCACGAACACCGTCTCGTCCCGAGCCGCGGTACTGGTAATTGCTGACCAGTTCGGTCTGCGCCCGTTCACCCCACTCCGGCGCGTAGACGCGGAAGTGGTGCTCTCCGTGATGCGAGGGGCAGTAGTACACCTTGGGTCCGCGCAGGTATTCGCCCTCGTGGAGAATGCCAAGGCCGTCCCATTGAGCCTTGGACCTCGCTGCGGGGTGCGTCGAGGCGATCCGCAAGGTCATCATGTCCTGAACGCTCATGGACCCGCCCTGCTTGAAGACGCTCGAGGGAAGCCGCCCGCCATTCTCGTCTGCGAAAGAGGCCACGCCGAATCCGATCTGCCGGAGATTCGAGGTGCAAACGGTCCGCCGAGCGGTTTCGTGCACGCTCGCCAAGCTCGGGAGAAGAATCCCGATGAGGACACCGATCACGGTCATCGAGACGAGCACGTCGATCAGCGAAAAGCCACGGCATGGGCCAAGGCTGGCTGATCGTGCGCGGATCTGTTGAGCTCTGTTCTCGGTCGCCACGAGGACCTCCACATCCTTTGATCGTCAAAGGCCACCCATAGGTTACTGAAATCGTCTCCGAAATGCAACCCAATCTAAAGGGGGTGTCGGAATTCAAGGATGTTAGGGTTGTGATCGTATCGTCCGGATACCTTCCAAAGGCGCAAAACCGCGTGGATTGGCCACTTGGGGGCAACCGTCGGGGCTCAGTTGCGAATGGACGGGTGAGTTTGGGGAATCTGTGCCCCCGGCTCGGAGGTCGGTTACGCTAGGCGGATGCTCATTCGGGCTGCCGCAGGAGGTTTGTACCACGAGGCCGATGGGCCGCAACACCCGGGGAGCCACAGACGTTGTGTGGACCGAGTTCGGGATGTCAGATGACGCTACGAGAAGAACAAGGCGTGAAGGATCTCGAGTTGATGCGGCAGGTCGCCGCCAACCAAGATGCCGGTCTCGCTTTGCTCTACGAACGATTCGGGTCTTTGGTGTATCGGATGGCCTTTCAGGCTGTTCCGGCTCGCGGGGATGCCGAAGACGCCGTTCAGGAGATTTTCGTTCGACTCTGGCGGACGGCCGACCGGTACGACCCCAAACGAGCCGCTCTGGTTACCTGGGTCATCCTCATCGCCCGTCGACAACTGGTCGACAGGATGCGGAGAACCCGGGCGAGGATCAGGCCTTCGTCTCTCGATGAGGCCCAGAGCGTATCGATGGCAGAACTCAGACCTGGGCCGACCTCGGCCGAGCGGGAGGAACGACTCTCGGCGATGCTTAAGAAGATTGATTCTCTCCCTGAATTGCAAAAGACCGTTGTGACAAGAGCCTATCTCGGAGGTCAGACCCTCCGGCAGATCGGCGAAGAGCTGAACACCCCCCTTGGGACCATCAAGTCGGCGCTCAGTCGTGCTCTGACAAGGCTCCGTGAACGAACGAGCGAGGAAATGACCACATGACCATTCAGGAACTTCTCGAAAACGCCCAGCTTGACTCTCTCGGCTTGCTCGACGAGCAGGACCGTGACGCGTTCGAACGGGCGTTCTTCGCCGCTCCCGCGCCGCTTCAGGCTCAGATCCGCCAGGAGCAGGCCAGGCTTTGCCACATCGATGCCCTCCTCCCCCAGGTTGATCTCCCCGAGAGCCTTTGGCCCAAGGTGAAGGAAGCGGTGCGTCTCGCGCAGATCCAGGCTGCCGCCGAAGCTCAGGGCGTGATCGCGCACGACGCGTCCGGTCGAACCGCTCGCCCCCTTCCCATGGCCCGTGCGTCGGGCGTTCACCGTGTCTGGCGTGCCAGCGCGATCGGGTTCGCAACCGCCGCGGTGGTCATGGGTGCCGCGCTTGTTCATCTCCGCCTCACCGCCGAGCGCCAGCAGCAGACGGTGATCGATGGGAAGATCTCGGATTCGATCGTGGACGCGATGGGTGCCGAGTTCTTCGGCGAGCACATCTTCGGCAAGGATCTTGGTCGCTATGTCATGACAGCCGCGCGTGATTCGCAGCGGGGTCGGGCGGCGGTCTTCACAAGCCCGGAATGGTCGAAGGCGCAGCTCTTTTGCCAGGTGACCGCGGCTGAAGGACACACCCTTCGGCTGGTTCAACTCGACGAGTCCGGGAACGTTGTCGCCCAGTTGGACGAATTCGACGGCGGCGGACAGGTTCGGCGTTCCGTGGATCTTCAGGGAGTCGAGCCCACACGCCTCGCCCTCGTGTCCGCGGTGCGCGGCAAGGCGGCCTCGACGGGTGAAGTGCTCTTCAAGATCGCGTGAGTGATTAAGAATGGAATCCGCAGCAACGCCCCGGGAGGATTCTCCGGGGCGTTTTCGCAGACCCCGCGAGCCCCTAGGCGGCCTTGCGATCAAACTTGTTCCAGCGGTCTTCATCCGCCGTCGCGTCGATGGACTGGCTGAGGTCGAACTTCATCTTCGCGCTGGCCAGGCGTGCCCACAGGAGCCAGCCGATGGTTGTCATGACGAGCAGACCGCCAGCGAAGATCCCGCCGGCGTAGGTCATGCGCACGCTCTCGAGCGGCTCGGCCCCCGCTTTGGCGGGCTGACTGATGATCGTGTTGGCGCCGTCCGCGCGTCGGTCCTTGGCCTCGCGAGCCTGACTCTGCAGAGCGATGGCGATCATCTGGAGCTCGCGCTCGACGCGCTCGCGGCCCGCGCCTTTCATCTCGATGGTCATCTCCCCGGGCTTGTTGGTCGTCACCTCTGCGGTGCTCTTGAGTCTCTCTCGAACGGCGGCGGGAGACGTGAGGCCGGCGACCCCCTGCTTGCTCATCCTCTGCGACGCGAACTCGTGGAACCGGGGATCCTCTACGAGCTGCGTGTGAAAGGTGTTCCACTCCTCGAGTTCTCCGGAGTTGAGCTGACGGTCCGGGCTGTCGGCGGCGAACACAACCTTGGCGGCGTACGTCTCGGGCGCGACCTGCCCCGCCACGAACCAGCTCACCGCCGCGAGGACGCCGGTCGAGCACGCGAGGAAGAAGACCGATGAGGCTGTCTTGCTCCGTGCCTCGACGCCCTGCTGTTTGCGGTGCGCGGACTCAACCGACCGTTTCGCCGCGAGAACGTCCTGGCGGAGCGCAAGCACCTGCTCGCATTGCTCGTACCGCTTGCCCAGAGCTTCGCCGACGCGCCGGATCTTCCTGGCTTTCTCGCGAGCGAGTCGCCGGGCGACCTCGATCCGGCGAAGACGAAGCGGGTTCGGTCTTCCGGGCTCCGAGGCGGCTTGCCCTTCGACCGCCGCAGGCGACGTGGAGAGAGAGTCGAAGCGAACCTCGAGGACTCGGGTCTGCTCCGCGAAAGCCTCCGCTTTGGCCGCCTCGGTGCGCAGCCGCTCCCGCAGCTGGTCGAGCACGCCCTCGAGTTCCTTGGTGTCTTTCTCGTGCTGCTCGAGCTGTCCTCGGAGATCATCGATGATGAGCCGAGCGTCGGTGAGTTCTTTCTGGCTCAGCGCGAGCCTGGTCGCGTTCTGATCCCGCTCGCCCTCGGTCTTGGCGAGCATCCCACGCAGCGCGGGCAGTTCGGGAGAATCCGCGGGCGCCTTCGCCGCCTGCTCGCGGGCTCGCTCGATCGCGACCTTGAGGTCGTCGCGTTCCTTGACGATCCCTTCGCTCTGCTCGCGCAGCGACTTGACCGCCGCGGCGAGCCTGGATTCGCGTTCTTCCGTCTCGCGGAGCTTGTCGCGGAGCGAGTCGGCGGACTTGCGCAGCCCGTCGCGCTCCTGGGTGATCGCGCTGGTGTCCGCGGCATGAGAGGCCGATTGGTCCAGGTCGGCTCGCAGATCCAGAGCGACTTTCTCCGCCTGCTCGGCCCGGGTCGTGGCTTCCTGGAGGGCCTTGAGCGTCTGCGACGCTTGCTGCTGAGCGCCGGTCAGATTCTGACGCAGCTGCGCGAGATCGTTCTGATCTCTCTTGGCGCGGCTCTCGAACTGCTCCGCCTTTGCGAGCGATTCCTTCGCGGCTTTCTCGCGGGCGGACAGATCGCTCTCGACCTGAGCGAGGCGGGTCGCCTGCGCGGCGAGATCCTCTCGTTGGGAAGCGATCTCGGCGGATTGTGCGGCGAGTGTCTCGCGCTGCGTGCAGAGTGACGCTTCGAGCTCGGAAAGGACGGATTCACGCTCCGCGAACGCCCGCTCGCGTTCCTCCAGGGCGTTTGTCCGCTCTTCCGCGGTCGCCGTCAGAGCTCGGAGCTCGTCGCGCTTCGTGCTGAGCGTCGACTCAAGCTCCGCCACCTCGCGTTCGCGCGTGTGCAGCGAGGTCTCTCTGGCGTCAATCGCCGAGGCGCGGGCGGCGAGGTCCTTGTGCTGCTGCTCGGTGGCCGCGGTCAGTTCCTCGATGGCGCGCCGGTCGTTCTGAACAGACGCGCGGTCCCCGTCGATCGCTCGTCGTTCGGTTTCGAGCTGCTGCCGCTCCGCGTTGACGGCGGTCAAGCGGTCGGCGATCTCGACCTCGCGGGCGGCGAGAGAGACCTGCTGCTCATCGAGCCGGATGCGAAGCTCGTCCGCCTCGCGTGACATCCGGCGGATCTGCGAGAGACCCTGCTCGATGCCCGACAGAGCGTCGGCCAGGATCGGGTCGTTCGTGGTCGGCGACTTGTTGGCGTTCTCGGAGTTCATACGGCTTCTCGGACCTCAGAGGGCGCGCCGACCCCGTTCGAATCGAACGGCGGCGCGGCCTATGCGCGTTGTATCGGTTGTCCGGCACGGCTCCAACAGACCTCGGGGGGGGCGGCTCCAAAGGGTTTCGGGACCTGCGAACCAACGCGGCGTGCCGGAGTTCTCGGAACTCCTATCCTCTCTTCATGCCCCGCAGCGCAGAAATCGCGTGGAACAAGCGACGAGCTCTGATCGACCTTTCTCAGGCCGTGCTTTGCAACGCGGCGGGGGCGGTCGTGCTCCGGGCCGCGGGGGAGGGTGGCTGGCGGGTTCTTGATCGTTCGCCGGTGTCGGCGAGACTGGCGCGGGGTGACGGGGCGATCTGCCGGTTTGAAATGGTGGATGACGGGCTGGAGGCGGAGATCGTTGGCGGGTCTTGGACGGGACGAGATGTGGCGGTTCTCAAGCTGGATGCGGAGGTGCGCGATGGCAACGTGGCTGCTTAAAACTGAACCGGATGAGTTTTCCTACAGCGATCTTGCAGATCTGCGGGAGTCCCGGTGGGACGGCGTCAGCAACGCCCAGGCGTTGATCCATCTCCGCGGTGTGGCCGTCGGGGACGACGCGTTGATCTACCACACCGGGGACGAGAAGGCGATCGTCGGTCTGGCCAAGGTGGTCAAGGCGGCGTATGAAGACCCCGCCCAACCCGGGCGCAACGCGCGGGGCGAGCCCAAGTTCGCCGTGATTGACCTTCGTGCCGTGCGGGTGCTGCCGAGCCGGGTCACGCTGGCGCAGGTGAAGGCGAGCAAGCGATGCGCGGAGTTCGGGCTGGTCAAGCATCCCCGACTGAGCGTCATGCCGGTCCCTGCCGCGATCGACAAGGTTCTTCGCGGCTGGGCCGGGCTCTAAAAGAATCACCGTGTCGCGAGCCAGTCCGGCAGCTCCTGCGGGCGGCCTTGCGAGTCAACGCATGCAAGCGTTGTCGCCGCGACGCACGCGCTGATGTCCGCCGGCTCGCCGTGGCGTTCGACGACGACCACCTCGTACTCGTGCTCGATTTTGACGCGGCTCCCGCCCGAGACGCGGGTGCGGATCTCGACCAGATCGTCGTACAGCACCGGGCGGCGGTACCTGGCCTCGAGTTTTACGATCACCAGGAACGAACCGGCCGCCTCCATCGCGGCATAGGTCACGCCGGTGCCGCGGAGGATCTCCGTGCGGCCGATCTCAAGCCACGGGATGTACGCCGCGTGGTGGGCGACCTTCATCGGGTCGCACTCGCAGTAGCGCACTCGGAGCTTGACGACCCCTTCGCGGGGCACCGGGGCGGAGGGATTGGCAGCGGAAAGCGGGGGCATCCACGACTGTACGGGCCGGCATCCCTCGCGAGAACCAGCAAAGAACCGGTGGCGAGGGGTCCCTATTGTTGTCACTCCATGAGCAGCTCCGCCTCCAAGCCCACGCCGACCCAGCCCGCCGCCGACCCCGTGTCGATCCGGCGTCTGCAGGCGAGTGATTCGATCCCCGAGATCACGCGGGTGCTGCACCGCGCGTACGCCGGGCAGGTCGAGATGGGACTCAGGCCGCTCGCGGGGCGTCAGGACGATGAGACGACGCGTCGCCGTTGCCACAGCGGGGAGTGCTACCTCGCCGTGATGCATGCAGCCGCGGGCGAGAAGATTGTCGGCGTGATCCTGTTCCACGAGGTGGAGCCGGACCAGGGCCCGCCCTGGTTCCAGAACAAGTTCGTCGACAGCTTCTCGCAGTTCGCGGTGGACCCGCTGATCCAAGGGCGCGGGATCGGGATCCTGCTGCTCGAGATGGTGGAACGTCGGGCCAAGGAGTGCGGCGCTGAGGAACTGGCGTGCAGCATGGCCGAGCCGGACACGAGGCTGCTGAATTTCTACCTTAAGCGCGGGTACCGGTTTGTGGAGCATTGGCAATGGCCGTACACAAACTACCGGTCGGCGATTCTGAGCAAGACGTTATGATTGGATCGCTTGGGTGGGGGGGCGGTGGGGGCCCAACACGGTGCGGTGGCTGAGCGGTTGAAAGTACTCGACTTGAAATCGAGCGGGCTCGCAAGGGTCCCGGGAGTTCGAATCTCCCCCGCACCGCTTGAGTTGAACCCCGCCCGGACGACCGTCCGGGCGGGGTTTGTTCTTTGGGGTTCCTCGGGTGTCGGCCGTGGCGATCATCAAGCGGGCTTCTCGGACCGATGTGGATCGACACACGAGATTCGCCCGCTGTGGATGATGTATTCGGGATTGTTCTCGGGCTGATTTTACGATAAACTCCCGTGCGAAGGGAGTCTCCATGCGAAGCTCGAAGTTGCTGTGCGCCTGTGCCATGTTCGTCCTTTCGGCGCCCGCCGTTGCCCAGACAGCCATCACGTACCAGGGCGAGCTGCGTTCAGCGGGCGTTCCTGTGACGGGGGTGTACGACTTTCGGTTCAGTCTCTTCGACTCGGCGGAGTTCGGGGCGTTGGTTGGTCCCACGCTCTGCTTCGACGATGTGAGCGTCACCGAGGGGCGGTTCACGCTGCCGCTGGACTTTGGCGCGGTGTACACAGCTCCGCGGTTTCTACAGATCCTCGTGCGAAGCGGTAGCGGGGGGTCGTGCGCGGTTCTTGTCGGGTACGAGTTCCTCTCCCCCCGACAGCCTCTGAGTCCGGCGCCGTCGGCGACGCACGCGGGGACCGCCAACGACGCGGGGCTTTTGGGCGGGCAAGGCTCGACGTTCTACCGCAACGCGGCCAATCTCACGGGCACCCTCTCGGACCTGCGTCTCTCGAACAACGTGTCGAGGCTTGACAACCCGGGCACGTTCTCGGGCATCCCGAACTTCAACGGCGGGCTGTCGGGAGCGACCGCCCCGTTCGCGGTCGATTCCAACACGCTCGTCGCGAACCTCAACGCGGACCTCCTCGACGGGGCTGATAGTTCCGCGTTCGCACCGATGTCGCACACGCACGACGCCTCGGCGATCACCGCGGGGACGCTCGCGGATGCGAGGCTGTCGTCGAATGTGCCGAGGTTGAACGCGTTCAACCGGTTCAGCACGAATCAAGCGATCGACAACGGGTTCCTCGCCATCACCAACGGGTTCCTGGGCGTAGGCGTCGCGGCCCCGCAGAAGCCTCTGAGCTTTTCGAGCACGCTTGGAAACAAGATCGCGCTCTGGGGTCAAGAGTCCGCCAACCACTACGGGATCGGGATCAGCACCACGTCCATGCGTCTTTTCGCCGCGGCGGCCTCGGACCACATCGCGTTCGGGAACGGGAACACGACGACCTTCGGGGAGTGGATGCGGGTGAGCAATGGCCGGGTCGCGATCGGGGACACCGTGCTCAACCGGACGCTCAACGTGGGCGGTGGCGTCGCGATCGACACGTTCGACCAGAGCACGGGTGCGGCGTCGGGCGGGATTTCCTTCGGGTTCAACTCGGGCGAGGCGATCGCGTCGCGGCGCACCGCGGGCGGCAACCAGTTCGGGCTTGATCTGCTCACGAATTCGATCCGCCGCCTCTCGATCTCGAATCTGGGAGTCGTCCGTGTTCATGACTCGACCAACGGGAATCCGCCGCTGGTCGAGTTCCGGCGTGCGGACGGGTCCGGCGGGAACGACGGGGGGGTTTATGTGTACAACGGAGCGGGGCAGCGGCCGGTGTCGCTTTGGTCTGAATCGGGGACGGGCAAAGGTCGGATCAACGCCACCGGTCGTGTGACGGTGGGGGAGCTTGAGATCGTGGGCGGCGCCGATTTGTCCGAGCCATTCCGCGTGACACCCGGTGACGTTGAGGTTGTGCCGGGGATGGTCATGGTGATCGACGAGTCGAACGCGGGCTCGCTCAGGCCTTGCGACTCGGCCTATGACGCGAAGGTCGCCGGCGTGGTCTCCGGCGCGGGCGGGGTCAACCCGGGCGTGCTGATGAGCCAGAAGGGCACCCAAGCGGACGGGACTCACCCGGTCGCGTTGACGGGGCGTGTCTACGTGTGGGTTGATGCGGATGTGTCGCCGGTCAGGCCCGGCGACATGCTGACGACGTCGGCGACGCCGGGGCACGCTCAGAAAGCACTGGATCGGGGGCGTGCGGGCGGGGCGGTGCTCGGAAAGGCGATGACGTCGCTGGACAAGGGGCGTGGGCTGGTGTTGGTGCTGGTCAATCTGCAGTGAGCCCACACAAGGAGCAACACCCATGAAGATCGCTGCAAGCTTCGCTGTTTCCGCTCTGCTGGGTGTGTCGGCTGCTTCTCTTGGGCAGCCCGGCACCCCGCCTCCGATCGATCCCGCGCGCGTCGAGCAATTGGCCAACCCTTCGGTACTGGCGAGCCTGACGGAACGATCGGCCCCGGAAGACCCGGACGATCTGGCACGTTGGTTGGAGGCCTGGAACAATCTGGACATCCATCAGCCCCCCAGCGGGGACGAGACACCCAAGAACGAGCCGACCGAGGGGCACCGCATCACCGGGTGCACGCAGATCCCCCTCGAGCCGCCCTTGGACCCGCGGTCGCTCCGCAGCGAGAACCCCTGGCCCCGGGATCTCGTCGACGACCGCTACTACATCCCCTTCGAGTTTGACAGCAATGTCTCGCAGGCCAACCGCAACTTTGCCGCGACGGCGATGGCGGAGATCGAGGGGTTCTCCCGCGTTCGGTTCAGCGGACGGTCGGACTTTGACACCGCGTGGATCCGCTTTGTGAACAGCAACGCGAACAACGCGCCCGTCGGGCACGACAACTTCAACCGCAGGCCCGGCATCGTCAACATCATGAACTGGAATGTGAATTACATCATCGTCCACGAGCTGTTCCACATTCTGGGCGTCTACCACGAGCAGTCCAGGCCCGATCGCGATGCGTTCGTCACGGTCAACTTGAGCAACGTGCAGGTGGGATTCGAGAACAACTTCAGGATCGAGAACGGCTCACGCACGTTCGGGTACTACGACTTCCTGTCGATCATGCACTACCCCGCCGGCGCGTTTGCGATTGATGGCGATATCCCCACGATCACCGTCAACGCCCCGTGGGATCTCCGTTTCGGAACGCAAATTGGGAACACCGCGTTCATCACCGAACTGGACAAGACCACCATCGCGTGTTACTACAAGCCCGGGTGGGTGATGTTCGCCGGGCCTCCCAACGGCCCCAACAACGGCGAGTTCGACAGGCCCTTCGCGGACCCGCGCGACGCGATCAACGCCGCGCCGTCGGGCGGCAAGATCGTGTTCAAGGGTGCCAACTACGGGGCCTTTGGGGTCTTCAACAAGCCTCAGCTCTGGACCGCTCCGGATGGCCCGGCGCTCATCAGGCCCTGATCAGGCCCTGATGCATTCCTTGATGCATCAGGTGCGCGATCGTCGCGCCCCTGCTCTGCCGTGCGGCTTCAACATCAGGATCGCTTCGGGCGTTGCTTCAGCACCCGATCTCGAACGCCGCCACAAACGCGTCGTAGTCGAAGAAGTCCACGAACCCGTCGTTGTTGAAGTCGGCGGTCTTCCCGGGCGGGCATGTGTCGCCTTCAAAGCACGTGACGTAATCGTTGTAGTCGAAGAAGTCCAGGAAGCCGTCGCCGTTGAAGTCCGTCGGGCAGCAGTTGGTCACGGTGACCACTGCGGGCGTGCTCGTGGCTGAGTTGCAGGTGTTGCGGACGACGACGTCGTAGGTCCCCGCGTTGGCAGCGGTGAGGTTGCTGAGGGTGAGCGTTCGGCCGGTGGCGCCGATAGCCTGTCCGTCGCGACGCCAGGTGTAGGTGAGAGGGCCGGAGCCTGTGGCGCGGGCGGTGAGTGTGATCGACCCGTCGAGGCACCCCGCAGCATCCGCGGGGTTCTCGATGAACGTCGGGGCGGGGAGGTTGATCGCCCAGCAGACGGAACGATCGACCAGGTCGCGGGCTGCCGATGTGGTCGAGAGCCAGCTGGAGTCTTCGAGGAACAGGAAGACGCGGCGGGCGGGCGTGGTGTACCCCGCGGCGGCGGCGGCACCGGCGTTGGCAACCACGATCGCGCCGTCGGTGGTGCCCTGCACGCGGGCGAGCGTCTGGACACCGGCCCCGAAGGAGCCGCGGGCGACGCTGGTGTTGGCGGAACCGGAATAGACCTGGAGCGTGCCGATGGGCAGGCCCTGCGTGATGGGGTGGCTGTTGTTCACGATATCGAGCGTCGTGGCGGAGACCACGGCGCCGTTGTCAGCGAGCGACTCGCGGCCGTTTCGCAACAAGGCGTTCTCCCAGAAGATCATCGGGACCGCGACGGTCCGGAACTCGCCCGCGACGTTCGCCGAGGTGACGGTCGAGGAGACGAGCACGAGGTCGTGCGTCGCGGCGATCTGGGCTGCGGTGGGGCGGTTGGCGGGTTCGTCGTCGAGAGCCTCGACCTCGTACCCGAGCTGTTCGAAGTGTTCCACGATGGCCGCGTCGGAGGCGACGGGCGGGAGGCCGCTGGTGATGAGCGCGATGCTCGGCACCGTTCCGACGCGGATAAAGCTGTCGCGTTCGGCGACCGCTGCACCGGACGAACCGGTCACGGTCAGGCGCACCGTGTACGCACCGTCGTCGGTGTAGACGTGGGTCGGGTTGGTCTGCGTACTCGTGGTCCCGTCGCCGAACTCCCAGAGCCTGGAAGTGATGCCCGGCGCGGTGGAGGTGTCGGTGAAGTTGACGGTGAGGGGTGCGGCGCCCCGGGTCACGTCGGCGGCGAAACCGGCATCGCCGACAAACCGAACGCGCAGGATGTTGGCGCCGCGGTCGATGGGGGTGACGTAATCCTGGTCTTTGTAGAGGTCGCTGAAGTACAGGCCGTCGGGCCCGGCGGCGAGGGCCGCGACGGTGGCCTTTCCGGAGCCGACGTAATCGATGAGCTGCGTCGGCCCCGAGACGACGTTGCCGGCGGGGTCGATGACGAACTCGGTGATTTTCTTGCCGATGGTCTGGGGGCCCGTGGCCCAGGTGCCGCCGGATTCTGTGACGAACGCGTGGTCGAGCTTGCTCGCGGGGAAGCCGCTCCCGCCGAAGGTCGCGTTCTCGATGAAGGCGATGTTGACCGGCCCTGTCGCGGGGTTCCAGACGTACGCGGCGAAGTTCAGCATGCTGGCGTCTGAGCCGTTGTAGAGGTAGTTGCGTCCGCGGACGATCTTGGCGAGGCGGTCGACCGACGGGCCGTTTTCTACTTCGTAGTGGGAAGCGTCGGAGGCGCGCCATGCGCCGCCGAAGGGGTTTCTCACGCCGTAGGCGAAGACGTAGTCACGCGCGGTGATCCCGTCGGCAGCGTTGTAGAAAGGGTTGTCGGCCGCGGCGGTGCCGTTGATATTGCAACGCAGGATCTTCCCGCGGAACGAGTTCAAGTCCTGCGCACGGGCCGCGTCAAAGCCGTCGCCCATGTGGATGTAGAGTTTGCCGTCGGGTCCGATGGTGATGTTCGAGATCTGGTGGGATTGACCTTGCGTTTCGCCCGCCATGTTGAGGATGGTTGTCTGCGTCGCGGCGGACAGTCCCCCGTTGGTGCTGGTGAACCGCACGACCTTGGGGTAGTGGGGTGCCGCTTCGTTGCCGGGGACGCTCGAGTAGAGCATGGTGGCGAAGACGTTGCCGGTTGCAGGATCGACGACCACGCCCGCGACGCCTTGCTCGCCCGAGCCGGGGAAGTTTCCCGTCGGGTTGAAGTTGAGCAGGTTGGTTGCGTAATCGCGGACGGTTCCGTCGCGGGTGACGACTTTGATGGTGCCGTAGAGCTCCGTGACGTAATACAGCGGCGAATTGGGGGTGTTGCCGGGGTTGGGCACGAACGCGATGTTCACCGGGAGTTGGAACCCGGTTGCGACGATCTCGACACGGTACCCGTTCTGCAGCACGCGCCAGGGCACGGGGTTGCCGCGGGCGAGCGTCGAGAAATCGGGGACGGACTGCGAGGCGTTCCCCGAGTAGGTGGAACCGACTTCAGAGACCCACAGAACGACATCGTTCGCCGCGCCGGGCGAGACGCTGAGTGCGGGGAGGTAGACGGTGTACGCCTGGCCTTCGTGCGTGGTGAACGAGAGGTTGCTCTCGGGCAGAGCGAGCGGGCCGGCGAGGGAGCCAGCCGAGACCCTGAGACGAATCGCTGTGTGTGCAGGAAGCGATGCGGCATCGACCAGCGTGTTCCCAGATCCCGCGCTGGCGGAGATCGCAAAGAGGAGGTCGGTCGTGCCTGATTCGATTCGAAGGCTGGGCTGTTCCTGAGCGATGGGAAGATCGATCGGCGATCCCGTTGTCGAGACCCACTGGGGTGTCGGGGACGGGGCGATGTCCTCGGTCTCGAGGGCGAAGATCTGGCTGGCGGGGCCCGTCGTGAAAGGGCGTTCGCCGTACGCGCTCCACTCCGTGGGCGCGTCGCCGCTCGAATCGCGATGCCTGACGCGGAGGCGGTACTGGGTGTCGGGGAAGAGCTCTCGCCGCCCGGCGTACGACCCCTGGAAGACGCCGTCGCCCAGGTGCGTGTGCACGCGCTCGACGCCGGCGATGCACGAGGTGAACCAGATGCGTTCGGGCGGCGAAACGGTCCAGATCTCCCAATCCGAGCAGAGGTGGGTGTTCCCAGCGTCAGGGTCCGAGAACGGCGCACACTCCATGTGGGCGTCCGCGGCGTTGACGACGCGCCCGACGACGGGCTCGGTGACCACGGGGGTCGCGGGAGGGTTGTTGGCCAGCGCGGCGTGCCCAAGCCCAGCCGCGAGGGCAAAGACACTCGCCCGACGCCCCATCCGCGCAGACCGGTTCAATAAACGAATCATCGAGATCTCCTCCGGCAACGGGGCCGAGAGTTCAGCATATCGCCACATCGAGCGGCCCGCAACATGAAACAGTATCGCCCGGACCAAACATCGTGCGGCGAGAGCGGACCGACTGGCGGCGGGCATCCGTGACGTTTCCGCTTGCGGTCGCGTCGCAGCGGCGAATCCCGGTACGGATCATGGATTTTGGTGGTATGCTGACCGGCATCCATGACGACCCGGCCTGTACAAATCTTCGGCCTCTTGCTCGCGGTGGTGGCGATGTCGGGGTCGGCTGCGCTCGTCGCGGGCCTGGGCGGCGATCGTCACAAAGACACGATCAGCGGCCAGCCCGACGAACTTGCGGCGGATCTTGATCGACGGCTGACGCAGGACGTCACGCCGCTGCTTGCGAAGTACTGCTATTCGTGCCACATGGGTGATCGTCCCAAGGGCGACACGAGTCTTGACACGATCGGCGATCTGAAGGCGATTCTCGCGGGCAGCGCGGACATCCGGATGATCCGTGAGTTGGTGAGCACCGCCCAGATGCCCCCGCCACGCACTCCCTCGAAAGATGCGCCGCAACCCACCGAGCACGAGCGTCTCGTGATCACGCAGTGGGCCGACGCGATGCTTGCGTACGTGCCTTCGGACGCCGCGATCGATCCGGGGTGGTTCACGATCCATCGCCTGAACCGAACGGAGTACCGCCTCACGCTCCGCGACCTGCTGGGGATCGATCCGGCGACGGTGGATCTCTCGGCGAAGCTGCCTCGGGACGACACCGGGTACGGGTTTGACAACATGGCGGACGTGCTCTCGATCTCGCCGCTGGCGATCGAGCAGTACCTCGAGGCCGCCGAGCGCGCGATCGAGACCGCGCTGGGCCCGATCGTCGAGATCGGCGACCATCCCCGCGATCTGAGGCCGCTCGCAGGCAAGGCGGGGCAGCCACTCCCTCGCGGCGGGTTCTTTCTCTTCTCGGCCGGGGATGCGTCGGCGAAGTTCACCGCGCCGGCGACGGGCGAGTACCTGATCCGCGTCCGCGCCTGGGAAACCCACGCGGGCGACGAGAACGCGCGGCTGAGCCTGCGTGTTGGCGCGAAACAGGTCAAAGAGCTCGTGGTGACCGGAACGCAAGAGGACCCGCAGGAGTTCGAGGTTCGAACGAGGCTGATCAAGGGCCCCAACGCGATCGCCGGGTTTTTCGTCAACGATTTTTATAAGAAGGACGTCGCGGACCGGAATCTCGGCGTCGAGTCGATCAGTGTCGCGGGGCCCTTGGACGAGGGGACGACGGAGCGGCCCGCGGCGTGGTCGAAGATCTTTGGTTCCGTGGCGACGATCGCGGACGAGACCGCCAGGGCCGAGGCGGTGATCGGCGCGTTCGCCTCGCGTGCCTACCGCAGGCCCGCAAGCTCGGCTCAGATCGCGTCGTTGATGAAGTTGTACCGCGCGGAGCGTGCGGGAGGTCGTGCGTTCGAGCCGGCTGTGCGTGCCACACTTGCCGCCGCGTTGGTGTCGCCGAACTTCCTCTTCCGCACCGTCGCCAACCCGCAAGCGTCGGACCCCACGGCAAAGTACACCCTCGACGGGTACGAACTGGCGAGTCGGCTTTCGTACTTCCTGTGGAGCAGCATGCCGGATGGGGCGTTGCTGGCCGCGGCGGCGGACGGATCGCTCTTGACGGACCAAGGCCTTTCCGCCCAGGTCCGCCGGATGCTCGCCGACGTGAAATCGAGCGCGTTTGTCGACAACTTCTCGGGTCAATGGCTGCAACTTCGCGGGCTGGACGCGGTCGCGATCGATCGCGAGCGGTTCCCCGAGTACGACGATCGCCTGCGTGCCGCGATGGTCGCTGAGGCCACGATGTTCTTCGGGGATGTGCTTCGGTCCGGTCGCAGCGTGATCGAGTTCATCGACAGCCGCAGCACGTTTCTCAACGCCCGTCTCGCGAAGTTCTACGGCGTGCCGGGCGTCGAGGGCGACAAGCTGAGGCGTGTCACGCTCCCCGAGGGGTCGCCTCGCGGCGGTGTCTTGACGATGGGCGCGGTTCTGACGCTCACGAGCAACACGACGCGGACAAGCCCGGTGAAGCGAGGGCTGTTTGTGCTCGATCAGATTCTCGGGACGCCGCCCCCGCCGCCGCCCGCGGATATTCCCCCGCTCGAGCAGGCCGCTCACGCCAATCCCAACGCGACCGTCCGCGAGCAGTTGGCGGCGCACGTCGCGGTGGCGAGCTGTGCGGCGTGCCACAATCGTCTGGACCCTCTCGGGCTTTCGTTCGAGCACTTTGACGCCGTCGGCAAGTGGCGTGACACGGAGAACGGCAAGCCCGTCGACGCGAGCGGCACACTCCCCGGCGGGGTAGTGCTCCAGGGTTCGGGCGACCTCAAACGCTCGCTGCTCGAACGGAGCGATCAGTTTGTCGAGTCGCTCAGCGGCAAGGTGCTGACCTATGCCCTGGGTCGCGGCGTCGAGCCGTTCGATCGGCCGGCGGTGACCCGCATCGCCCGACAGACGCGAGGGCAGGGCGACCGACTCTCTGCGCTGATCGAAGCGGTTGTGCTGAGCGAGACCTTTCGCACCTGCAGAGGAAGGAAAACAAGCCATGAGTAACGGACTTTCACGGGCTCTCTCACGTCGCGCAGTCCTTCGCGGGCTTGGTGTCTCGATGGCGTTGCCGTGGCTTGAGGGCATGGGCGCGAGCCGTGTCATGGGCGCGACGATCCCGGCGGTTGGTGAGGGGCTGGGAGCGGCTGCGCCGGTGCGGCTGGCGTTTGTCTTCATGCCCAACGGCGTGAACTACGACGCGTGGGACCCCAAGGGCGAAGGCGTCATCGACGCCCTCTCGCCCACGCTCGAGCCGCTCGCCGATGTTCGCAAGCACCTCAACATCTACACGGGGCTCACGCTCCAGAAGGCCCGCGCCAACGGCGACGGCCCCGGGGACCACGCCCGTTCCTCCGCGTCCTTCCTCACCGGGAGTCAGGCCCGCAAGACTGCGGGAAACGACATCCGCAACGGGATCAGCGTCGATCAGTTGGCCGCGTCGGAGATCGGGCGAAAGACCAGGCTGCCCTCGCTCGAACTGGGCTGCGAGCACGGGCCCTCCGCTGGGAATTGCGATTCGGGATATTCGTGCGCCTACTCGTCCAACATCTCCTGGCGTGACGAAACCACGCCGATGGCCAAGCTCATCGACCCGGCCGCGGCGTTCGAGCGACTGTTCGGCGACGCGACACAGACCGCCGCCGCCCAGGACCGCCTGAGCCGCCGCAAGAGCATTCTTGATTTCGTCCTCGAGGATTCCGCCGCACTCGCGAACCAGCTCGGCACGGCGGACCGGCGCAAACTCGACCAGTTCCAGTCGGCTGTGCGCGAGATCGAGCAACGGATCGAGCGCGCGAAGAAAGAGTCCGCGCCGGTCAAACTCCCCAGCACGCCCGCCCCGGCCGGTATTCCCGAGAAGGTTGGCGAGCACATCGACCTGATGTACGACATGCTGCTGCTGGCGTTCCAGACCGACACCACCCGCGTCAGCACGCTCATGCTCGCGGTCGACGGCAGCAACCGCGCGTACCCGGAGATCGGGATCAAAGAGGGGCACCACCACCTCTCGCACCACCAGAACAATCAGGAGATGATCGAGAAGATCCGCAAGATCGACCGGTTCCAGGTCGAGCGATTCGCGCGGTTCGTCAAGAGACTCTCGGAGACCCCCGAGGGTGACGGGACGCTGCTTGACAACTCTCTGATCATGCTCGGCGGCGGGATCAGCGACGGGAACAAGCACAACCACGAGGACCTGCCGGTCGTCGTCGCGGGGCGTGGCGGAAAGACCTCAGGCGGTCCTGTGCAGACCGGGCGGATTGTCAGGTCGCCGAGAGAGACGCCGCTGTGCAATCTGTATCTTTCGATGCTCGATCGGGCCGGGTGTGCGCAGCCGAGCTTCGCCGACAGCACGGGTCCGTTGGCGATGTGACCTGGATGTCGTCGATCACCGAAGCACTTTGAGCCCGACGCGCCGTTCGATCTCGGTCACGGGCTTGGCGATCAGGTCGTACCCGTCGTGCCCGACGATGACGCACCGGACGACCTCGCCCGGGGCGATCTTGTCGTGGCTCTGCACGTACGTGACACTGTCGATCTGCGGTGCTTGGAACGTGGTGCGGCCCTGGTAGAGCTTGCCGCCGCCGCCGACGCCGGTGGTCGCCTTTCCCGATGAGCGAAGGGAAGTGTCGATGATGACATCGAGACGCTCACCGGTCTTCTCAGGGTTCTTTTCGTCGAACTTCGCCGCTCGCTGAGCCTGACGTGCGAAAGCGATCTTCTGCTGCAGTTCCATGACCTCGCCGCGGCGCCTGGCCTTGACATCGGCGGGAACGGCGAGTTTCTTGTCCTCTTCCATGGTCCCGGCGACGGTGCCATCCTCGTGGCTGTACTCGAACACGCCCACGGCTTCAAACTTCATCTCTTCGACGAAGTCGAGCAGTTGCTTGTGGTCGGCCTCGGTCTCTCCGGGGAATCCGGAGATGAACGTGGTCCGCACGGCGAAGTTGGGCATGCGCTCGCGGAGTTTATGGATCACGCCGCCTTGCTGGGCGCGTGTGACATGCCGCCGCATGAGCGACAGGACGCGGTCCGAAGCGTGCTGGAGCGGGATGTCGAGGTAGGGCAGGAGGTGCGGGTTTTTCTGGTGGACGAGCTCGGCGAAGGCGTCGATGATCGGGTCGGAGAAATTCGTCGGGTAGGCGTACATGAGCCGGAGCCAGCCGGAGCTGCCCGCCTCGGTCATCGTGTCGGAGAGGGACTTGAGCAGCGCGGGAAGGCCGCCGAGCGCGGCGAAGTCGACCGTTTTTTTCGCAGCGGGGGACTTGAGCCCCATGCCGATGTCGTCGCCATAACTCGTGGTGTCCTGGCCGATGAGGAGCAGTTCGTGGGCCCCGTCGTTGATCAGTTCGCGGCACTCGGCACAGATCCGGTCGGTCGCTTTGCTCCGCATCTTCCCGCGGATGCTGGGGATCGTGCAGAAGGCGCAGTTCTGGTTGCACCCTTCGCTGATGCGCAGGTACGCGTAGTGCCGTGGCGTGAGGCGCAGGCGGGCCGAGTCGTCCTCGAAATAGCCGATCCCCTTGCCGTCCTTGCCCTGCACGGTCAGGCCGACGGTCTTGAGCCCGCGATCCTTCGCAGCGGTGAGGGCGTTGCCGGCGATCCAGTACTTGGGCTGGTCGGCGGGGGCTTTGGTGCCGCTCTGAGCGACCTGCTCGCGTTTGCCCGTCGGCGGGCGCACAGCCTCGACGATCTTGTCGCGGTCAAAAACGCCGACCATCGCGTCGATCCCCGGGGCCCATTCGAGCATCTTGGCCCGGTGCCGCTGGACCAGACACCCCGCGACGACGACCCGGCGGACCTCGCCGCGTTCCTTGGCGGCGATGGCGTCCTTGATGACACCCAGACTCTCGTCCTTCGAGGCTTCGAGGAACCCGCAGGTGTTGACGACCACCGCGTCGGCCCCGCCGAAGTCGCCCCCCTCGGGGTTGATCGACACTGGCACGATCCCGGACTCGGCCAGACTGCCGAGCATCTTCTCGGAGTCGACGAGGTTTTTGGGGCACCCCAGGCTTACAAACGCGACGGTCTCGACCGGGCGGATCTGTTGGCCCGCGGCGCGTTTGGGCTTCGTGGGGGGCGAGGGCTTGGAGCCCCGCTTTGAAGCGGTCTTTTTGGGGGATTTGGCGGGGGTTTTGGTGGATGTCTTGGTACGGGGCACGCCGAATGGTAGGGGCTATGCCGCGTAATGCCTCTGGATCGCCCGTTCGAGCGCGGATTCCTCGGCGAGGACGAAGTAGGCGGGCTTTCCGATCCGCCAACCCACGAATCTGAGCGCACGGGCAAGGTTGTCGGGCGTCGTGCAGAGCATGACCTCGTCGCCGTTGATCTCCACCGGCAGGAGGCCGAACTCTCGGGCCTGGGCCCCTTCGATCAGACCCAGGGCGTCGGCGTCGGGCCTGAGGCGGCCGGCGTCGACCCGGTCGGCCATCTGGGCGTACTGCTCAGCCCAGGCGTCCTCGACCACCTCGGGGCGCACGCCGAACATCCGTTCGGCCAGATCACCGAACGGGCGACCCCGGCGCCTTTGGGTCGCCAGGATCTCTTCCACCTGCTCATGGGTGAGGGCTCCGCGTGCGGTCAAGAGTTCACCCAGCCTGAGGACGTTTTTCGTGGTCGGCATCCCCTCACCATCGACGGACATGCGCACAAACCGCATCCCGGTCCCCGATCCGGCACGTTCGCCGGCCCGCTGGCAACGGGTGCGCCCTCGGCGCCAATTCCGCCGGAATTGGCAGCTTTCGGGCGTGTCGGGAAGGCATCACCCTCGACGTCCGGGAACGCCGAATCATGACTTTGGAGTCGGATTCGGGTGGCATTCCCGCCCGATGTATCCCTCGGCCCCCGACGCGTCGGGCGAGCAGGATTCGGCGTAAACTGCACGTTCACCTCTCAGGTATTTACATCAGGTGTTTAGGAGCTTCCCGTGGGTCATGTTCACTCGGTTCTGGATGCGGTCGGAAACACGCCGCTGGTCAAACTGAACAAGGTCGTCCCGGCCAACTCGGCGACCGTGCTGGTCAAGTGCGAGTACATGAACCCCACCGGGTCCATCAAGGACCGGATGGCGGTGCACATCTTGAACGAGTCCGAGAAGAAGGGGCTCATCAAGCCCGGCATGGTCATCGTCGAGAACACCTCCGGCAACACCGGGCAGGGCGTGGCGATGTGGGCGGCGGTGAAGGGGTACAAGTGCGTCTTCACGATGCCCGACAAGATGAGCCTTGAGAAGGTCAACATGCTCAAGGCCTTCGGGGCTGAGGTCGTGATCACGCCGACGGACGTGCCCGGCGATAGCCCGCAGCACTACGTTGAGACCGCCAAGCGCATCGCCCGCGAGCAGAAGGGGTTCTACGTCAACCAGTACCACAACCCCTTGAACATCGATGCCCACGAGATGTCCACAGGGGCTGAGATCTGGAAGCAGACCGAGGGCAAGATGGATGTCTTCGTCGCCGGCTCGGGCACGGGCGGCACGGTCTCGGGCGTCGGGCGATTCCTCAAGAAGGGCAAGCACCCGGTCAAGGTTGTCGGCGTCGACCCGATCGGGTCGGTCCACTATCACTATTACTACACCAAGACCATGCCCACGCCGCACGTCTACAAGGTTGAGGGGATCGGCGAGGACATTTTGTGTGAGGCGATGGACTATTCCGTCGTCGATGAATTCCGGCAGGTCAACGACAAGGAGTCGTTCCTCATGGCCCGCCGCCTCGTCCGCGAGGAGGGGCTTTTCTGCGGCGGCTCGTCCGGGTCCAACGTCCACATCGCCTGCCAGATCGCCAAGGAAATCGGCCCCGGCAAGACCGTCGTCACCGTCCTGTGCGACTCCGCCACGCGGTATACGACCAAGTTCCTCAACGACCAGTGGATGAAGGATTACGGGTTCCTCGGTTCGGACCACGACCTGGGCACGGTCGAGGACATCTTGAAGGGCCGCCCGCAGCAGAACGTCATGACGGCCAACGAGACCGACAAGCTCGGGGCCGTCGTCGAGATGATGCGCAAAGCGGGCGTGTCGCAGATCCCCGTGCTGGACGCCCACAAGCGCCCGGCCAAGATGGTCCACGAGTTGGACGTGCTGCGGGGCTTGCAGAGCGGGGCCGTGACGAACGAAACGCCGGTGTCCGCGATCGCCCAGCCCATCGGCGGGCTGATTTATCCCAAGGCGAGGGTTGAGGAGCTGTTCCGCATCTTCGAGACCGACCAGGTCGCGATCGTGGTGGACGCGGAGAAGATCGTGGGCGTGATCGGGAAGATCGACGTGATCGACTACATGGGCAAGAGAGGGCGGTAGTCATCGGCGGCTGTCGCGTATCATGGCGTCTCAAGGAGGCCCCATGCACGACCCCGCCCGTTTCGCCACCCGATGCATCCACGCTGGCCAGTCGCCCGACCCGACGACCGGGGCGATCATGACGCCGGTGTACATGACCTCGACCTACGTCCAGAGTTCGCCGGGTGTGGTCAAGGACGACTACGACTACGCCCGGTCGAAGAACCCCACGCGGACGGCTCTGGAGGCCAATCTGGCCTCGCTGGAGGGGGCGGGGCACGCGATGACGTTCTCCTCGGGCTTGGCCGCGATGGACTGCGTTCTGCACCAACTGCGGGCGGGGGACCATGTCGTCCTCTCCGACGACGTCTATGGCGGGACGTTCCGCCAGCTCGACAAGGTCTTTAAGCACCTGGGGCTGAAGACCACCCGCGTTGATATGACCAAAGCGGGCACGATCGAGGCTGCCTGGACGCCCACGACCAAACTCGTCTGGTTTGAGACCCCCAGCAACCCGATGCTGAAGGTGATCGACATCGCCGCGGTGCGGGCGACGGTCGACAAGCTCGGCGGCTCAGCCAAGACCAAGCCGATCACCAACCCGGGGGCCTACGCGGGCGAGACGCCCCTGGCCCGGGCGATCATGGTCGTCGACAACACCTTCGCCTCGCCAGCCTTGCAGAACCCCATCGCCATGGGCGCGGACGTGGTGATGCACTCGTGCACCAAGTACATCGGCGGGCACAGCGACCTCGTGGCCGGGGCGTTGATGACGAGCGACGAGGCTTTGGCGACGCGCCTTCGCTACGTGCAGAACGCGGTGGGGGCGGTGCCGGCGGCGATGGACTGCTTCCTGATGCTGCGGTCGACCAAGACGCTGCAGGTCCGCGTTCAGCGGCACTGCGAGAACGCGATGGCCATCGCCCGCTGGCTCGAGAAACACCCGAAGATCGAGAAGGTGATCTATCCCGGGCTTGAGAGTCATCCGCAGCATGCTTTGGCGAAGAAGCAGATGCCACACGGTTTCGGCGGCATGATTTCCGCGGTGGTCAAGGGCGGGCTGCCCGCGTCACGACGCGTGCTCGAACTCGTTCACCTCTTCAGCCTTGCTGAGAGTCTGGGAGGCGTTGAGAGCCTGATCGAGCACCCGGCCATCATGACGCACGCGAGCATCCCCGCTGAAGCTCGCAAGATCCTGGGCATCGACGACGGGTTGATCCGCCTGTCGGTGGGGATCGAGGATGTTCAGGACCAGATCGCGGATCTTGAACGGGCTTTGAGCTGACGTTCACGCCGCCAGGTCATCCGCCCGGTTGTCGAGGCGTTTAAGCAGTTTGCTCAGGCTGAATTCATCATTGGTCTGCGGGACGAAGATGTCTCCGCGCACGTCGACTCCGCCGGCCTGCGCGATCGAGACGGTGGAGGATGTCCGCAGGTCGATGCGTTCACCTTCCTCGGCTGAGGGATCGAGGTTCGGGAGCCGTTGCACGCTCGGGCGGCACGGATCGAGCGGGTGCCAATCGGTGACCGCGGCCAGTCCGCCGTCGCTGAGGGTCACGATCGAGCCTGGAGTGAACGCGGGTACGCAGTGGAAGATGGCGGTGAGAACGATGGGGTCAAGCCGCTCGCGGAGCGGTGCTTTGAGCAGTGCGGCAAGAGCCCTCACGGTGGGGATGTGCTCATCCCTCTCTCCGCTGGGCGGATAGCGGAGGCGGTCCAGCAGGTCTGCGCCAGCGACGATGCGGTGGAAGATGTGGATCTGACGCCCGATCGGCGGGGGTAGTTCGCCGCCGAGGGTTCTGCGAGCCGGGAACCCCGTGCCGTCGAAGCGTTGGTGGTGGTTGAGGACGATCGATGCGGACGCGGGGCTGACCCAGTCCTTGACGATTTCGAATCCTAGAGCGGTGTGCTGACGGAACTCGGGGTCGCTCTCATCGCCGTCTCTGGCGAATCGGTCGCGTACCTCGCGGGGCAGTTGGAGCATGCCGATATCGTGGAGCATCGCCCCCACGCCCAGTTCGGTGAGCTCGCGGGCCTTGGTCGGATGGAGGCGGGAGCGTTCGCGGATGACGTAGGGGGCGAGTCGGAGCCCCAGTAGCACGCTGGTCATGCAGACGTTGGCGGCGTGCCTTGCTTCGTAGGTCCCAGGGCCCAGTTCGTCCAGGAGAAACGCAGCGGCGGCGTTACCGGCAAGGGCTCCGAGCATGGAGGTGACAGCGTCACGGAACGACGTGTAGTCGAGGCGTGCGTGGCGGTCCTGCACGATCGAGTCGGTCGCGAGATCGAGCGTTCGGGCGAGGTTGGAGGCTGCACGCGTGACCTTGGGATCAGCGAAACGGGCGAGGTCCTCGAGGCCCGGGTACTTGATCCAGAGGTGCTTGACCCCGAGTTCTTCGAGTCGGGCGATCGTGGCGTGCTCGATCTCAAAGCCCGCGCGCAGCAGGAACGTCCCCGGGCGACGCGGGTGGGGAAGCGGCGCGGCCAGGACCATGCCGGGGGTCGAAAGTGAGACGGGCACTCGAAGCACAGCGTTAGATCGGCACCGCCTTGCGTCATCATCGGCGGAGTTCAGCGCAACGGGGTGAGAAGCCGAAACTCGGCCGGGAGAATCGGGTCGATCACCACGATCAGGCGGCGGGTCGCGTCCGAGAGGTCCGAAGCGTCGGTCAGGATCCACTCGCCGACGGTTTTCGGACGCGGTGGTTTGGGGCCCGCGCCGAACTCGATCCGCTCGGGCGGGAGGGGAGGGGCAGGCTTGTCGAGCGCGAGAGGGCCGGGGTCGCCGACAGGCTCGGCCGGTGTCTCGCTCGCGTTTGCGCCCGGGCTTTCCACATCGAGGTCCGAGGGCGAGCCTCGCCACACGGCATTGGGCGCTTCGGGCACGATGAGCAGGACGTCGCCTGGACCGACCAGTGATTCGAAGGCGAGGCTGGTCAGAATCTGTCCGGCGTCCTCGATCGTGCGGACGCGCGGTGCTTCGAGCACGGCGGCGAACTCGGACTTGGGGCGATTCTCGGTTTCGTGCTGGGGGACGAGATCAACTCGGAGTGCTGCGGGCACCGTGCCGTCGGGCGATTCGCCCCACGGAGCGGCATAGCAACGGAGCAGGAGCCGGAGTCGCCCGCCGTCGAGGGTGAGCAGTCCGTCGTGCACACGGACCACGCCCGGGTCGGGGAGCGGGGATCCCATGGCGATGGGCGTCCAACGCGAGGACTGGGCGAGCGTCAATTCGGAGCCCGCGGGCCGGGCGTCGAGGGCTGCTTCGATCGCGGCAAGGTCGGCCCGAGGCACGATGACCGCCCGCAGGCCCGCTCTTTGGAGCCTGTCGCGTGTGGCAGCCCACGCGGGAGAGGCGGTCGCGTTCTGAGTACGGGCGGCGGCTCCCGCAAGGAGGGAGCCGAGGCGATTTGCGAGGGTCCCGCGTTCGCCTGTCGGCTCCGAGACCATCATGAGGCGAACACGGGCACCCACGATGTCCGAAGGTCCGCCCGACAGCGACGTGTCAGGCGTGGACGAACCGCATCCTGCCGCGAGCCATGACGCTGCGAGGGTCAGGGCGGCGAGCGCCCGCAGGGTCGCTCGGCGTGATGTCGTGTGCGTGGTGGGCTGCGGAGTCATGGCCCGGTGTTGTACGCGGACCGCGGGCGAGAGATCCGTTGGGGCGTTTGGATTCGCGCCCGCGGACGGGTGCGAGAGGTCGGGTCGGGCGGGCCGAGGATTCGAAAGAATGGGTTTGGAGCGGGCCCGGGCGGCAACGCCATAAAACAGCCAGATTCGGCTTGTTTTCAGGCGGCTTTTCACCGTGCTCAGTCGTGCAGACCCTCTTGATCCGTGCTATGATTCCGGTGCTCAAAAAGCCCCCCTCCCACGGGTCACTCCCAGGGGGTTTGACGGACCAACCACCGAGTATCCATGACGACTCCTCTTTCCTCTTCGACGTCCGCTGCTCCGACCCCAAGCCCCCTTTCGGGATTGGGTGGCGGGATGGCCAACAAGCCGGTTCAAGTGCAGTCTCAGGCGGCGCCCGCAGCCCCGATTGACGAAGCGGAAGAAGTGATCGATGCCTCCGCGGGCGGCAGCGCGGTCGGCAAGACGAACGGCAACTACGGCGCGGATCAGATCCAGGTCCTCGAAGGGCTCGAGGCGGTTCGCAAGCGTCCGGGGATGTACATCGGGGGCACCGGGCTCAACGCGCTGCACCACCTCGTGTACGAAGTCGTGGATAACTCCATCGACGAGGCGATGGCCGGTCACGCGTCGTTCGTCCAGGTCACGATCCATCCCGACGGGTCGTGCAGTGTGGCTGACGACGGCCGCGGTATTCCGACAGGGCCGATGAAGCACGAGGACCCGACCCTGAACGGTCGGCCCGCGATCGAGATCGTCCTGATCAAGCTCCACGCGGGTGGCAAGTTCGGCCAAGAAGGGTCCGCGTACAAAGTGTCCGGCGGTCTTCACGGCGTGGGCGTATCTTGCGTGAATGCGCTCTCCGAGTACCTCCACTGCGAGGTCCAGCGCGACGGGCAGCTTCAGGCGATCGAGTTTGAGCGCGGGCGCGTCACCAAGGGGCTCCACGTTGTCGGCAAAGTCCCACCGGGGAGCCAGCGCAAGTCGGGCACGACAGTGACCTTCCGCCCCGACCCCACGATTTTCCCCGACACCACGTTCGACTACGCCACTCTCGCCAATCGACTTCGCGAGCTGGCGTACCTCAACCCGGGCGTCACGATCCGCTTCGCGGACGAACGCGTCGGGAGCGACGGCAAGACCCGCGGCGAGTCGTTCAAGGCCACGAACGGGCTTGTCGAGTACGTCGGGCACCTCGTCACCGGCAAGAGCGTTGTCTCCCCCGCGATCTACGTCCGGCGCGAGGATACCGCCAACCATCTGGTCTGCGAGGTCGCGTTGCAGTACCACGACGGGTACAGCGAGCAGGTCCTCTCCTTCGCCAACAACATCCACAACAAGGACGGCGGGACCCACGCCCAGGGGTTCAAGGTCGCTCTGACGCGTGTGCTCAACGGGTATGCCCGCAAGGCTGGGATCATTCGCGACAAGGATCCGGTGCCCACGGGTGAAGACTTGCGCGAGGGGATGATCGCGATCGTCTCGATCAAACTGCCCAACCCGACTTTCAACAATCAGCCCAAAGAACGCCTGCTCAACCCAGAGGTCGAGGGCTTCGTGTCCACGGCTGTGGGCGAAGTGCTTGACACGTGGCTCGAAGAGCATCCGGCCGAGGCGAAGAAACTCTGCCTTCGGGGCATTGTCGCGGCCCAGGCGCGCGAGGCTGCTCGTAAGGCACGCGAACTGACTCGCCGGAAGAGTTCTCTTGACGGCGGGGGCATGCCGCACAAACTGCGCGATTGCAAGACCCGCGATATCGAGCGGTCGGAGATTTATCTGGTCGAAGGCGACTCGGCGGGTGGTTCGGCGACGCAGGGGCGTGACGTTGAAACGCAGGCCATCCTTCCGCTCAAAGGCAAGATCCTCAACGTCGAGAAGGCCCGCATCGACAAGATGCTGGCGTTCGAGGAGATCAAGACGCTGATCTCGGCGCTTCGCGTGGGGATCGGGAGCGAGATCGACCTGACGAAGTTGCGCTACGGCAAGATCATCATCATGACCGACGCCGACGTGGACGGGAGTCACATCCGCACGTTGTTGCTCACGTTCTTCTATCGGCAGATGCGCCCGCTCATCGAGCGAGGGCACATCTTCATCGCCCAGCCCCCGCTGTTCAAGGTCAGTCGAGGCGGCGGGAAGCGTGCCAAGTGGTGGTACGTGCTTAACGAGAAGGTCCTCGAAGAATCCCTCGTGGGTCTGGGTCTTGAAGGGGCCAGCCTCGTGGTGCGAAAGGTTGATGCGAGCGGCGCGACGACCATCGCGGAGGCGGCAAGGCTCGAGGGCGACACGCTCAAACGCGCGATTTTTCTGCTTCGCCGCCTGCACGAGCTTGTGGTTGTCGCTGAACGTCGCGGGGCTCGATTCGTCGATCTGCTCGCCGAGCGGGCCAAGGACCCGGCTTCCAAGGGGCGTTTGCCCACGCACAAGGTCTCGTGGCGTTCGGGTCATCAGTACGCGTGGTCCGAGTCGGATGCGCTGGCGGCGATCGCCCGTCTTGGGCTTCAGATCGTGGAGAGCGGCGTTGCCAGCACGGGTAACGCGCCCGCGAGCAGCCAGACCAACGGTCAGGCCGGCGGGGCCGAGGCCACGCCCATCGATCCCGCCAAGGCGGCCTCGGTTCGCGAGCTGCACGAGAACCGCGAACTCGACCGGCTTTGTGCCGAGCTCGCGACGATGCATCTGAACATCAACGACTACGGCTTGGTGCAGGAAGAGGCTCCCAGCGGCGAGCGCATGCCCGCCAAGTACGCGTGGATGACCGAGCAAGCGGCTCCTGAAAAGATCGAGAAGGTCGAGTCCGAGGAGAGCGAGGACGCCCCTGCGAAGACCGATCCTGATGCTCTTCCCGCGGGCAAGATCATCGAGGCGGCCAACATTCCCGCGATCCTGGGGATGCTGCAGAAAATCGGCATGCGGGGGCTTTCCGAGGTCAAGCGGTTCAAGGGTCTTGGCGAGATGGACGCTTCGGAGCTTTGGGAGACCACGATGGATCCCGAGCGGCGGACGCTGCTGCGTGTGAGCCCGGAGATCGCCCACGAGGCCGACGCGATATTCAGCACGCTGATGGGCGAGCAGGTCGAGCCGCGGCGACGGTTCATCGAGGACCATGCTCAGGAAGTGAAAAACCTAGACGTCTGATTCTGGACGTCTGATTCTGGACGTGTGACGCTGGCATGCGGTTGCGGCTTCTCGGACCGACGGGATTGTCGCTGCCCTGTCGTACGCCGCGCTGGCGCATCCGGCACACCCCGCGTGTTCGTGCGACAAATACCACGTTTGTGGGTGCGTCGGTCAATGCAGGAACCGGGGGCTTCCGATGATCAGCAGACGAGGTATCCACTACCTCGACTCTGAAGGAATGCCCATGGCAACACCAACCCGCAAACCTACCGCGGTCGAGACCCGTCCGAACACCGTCGGGCTCAAGCAGGACGCTCTCACGCAACTGCTTGACCAGGTCGACAAGGGAAGCGGGAAAGGGCCCAACGCCGCCCGCGAGTTCGTGCGCTGGGGCTTCAGGCGTGAATCGATTCTCGTGACGCTGCATCAGCCCGGGGGCGGCAATCCCATCCCGCTGAAAATGGCGTGCCGGAACATCTCGTGCGGCGGGATGAGCGTGTTGCACAGCGCGTACACGCATATCGGGACCCGCGCGGTGGTGCTGTTGACCCATCCGGACAAAGAGCCGCTGAGTATCGAGGGTTCGGTCGTCCGATGCACGCATCTGAAGGGTGTCGTGCACGAGATCGGGATCAAGTTCGCCCAGAAGGTCCAGGCCCGCGAGTACGTTTCGGTCGACCCCTTCGCCGGGAACTTCTCGATCGAGAAGGTCGACCCCGAGCAACTCAAGGGCACGGTGGTGTATGTGGATGAGTCCGCGTCGGAACGCAAACTCGTCACGCACTATCTCCGAGGCTCAAGCCTCCGCTTGCGGACCGCCGCGTCCGCTGCGGAGGGTCTCAAGATGATCGAGGAGGGGTGCGATCTCGTGATCGCGGATTTCGGCATCCCCGGGACGAAAGACGGTGGGTTTGTCGGCACGATCCGAGAGGCGGGGTACGAGACTCCGGTGATCGCGGTGACCGCGGACACGACCTCGGTGAAACGCATGAACCTGACCGACCTGCGGATCGGCGCGTTCCTCGCCAAGCCGTTCAGGCAGGAGATCCTCCTGCGAGCGGTGGCGGAGTTCATGACAGCGGACTCGAGCGGGCGTCAGTCGGGGAGCAGCCTCCCCTCTGACCATCCCAACCGCGGGCTTGTCGAGGGTTACGTGGAGCAACTCAGAGACTTCGCGGCCAAACTGGGGAAGTGCGCCGAGGGGTCCGACGCCGAGGCAACACGGGGGATCGTCCTGCAAATCGTCGGGAGCGCGTCGAACTACGGGTATGAATCAATCAGCAAACTCGCGCAGAACGCTTCGGCGGTTCTGACAGCGACCAAGAGCATGCAGGAATCGGTCCAAGCCGTGCGGGCGTTGCAAGCCGCCTGCGCCAAGGCCCGCGCCTGAACACCAGTGCGGGCCCGCGGCTTGTCAGAAAACGAAGGGTGACCAACGGGACTCGAACCCGCGACCACCAGGATCACAACCCGGTGCTCTACCAACTGAGCTATGGCCACCATCTCAACCCGAGGGTTGGACGGGATTCTAGGCCGGAGCACCGCGATCGCCAACACCGATCCTGTTCGGGTCATGAAAGGATCGCGGCAGCCGGATTCCCGCTGAGCGCGGGGGCCTCCTAGACTCTGGCACCATGATTCTGATTGCTCACCGTTGATTCCAGGCCCAACTGCACCGATCCGTCGAGTGCGTGCCTGATGCCAACCCCGTTTGCCGCTGTGGCCCCCGCACCCGCGGTGGGCTCCCCCTGTCCAACCAACACTCTTCAGGACCCGGGCTCTTTGTCCGGGATCAACCTCTATGCCAGTCCAACAAGAACGCTCTGAACTCAAAGTCCAATCCGAACGCGTGGTCCTCGCGGCAGTTCGTCTTCCCGACTCAAACTTCGACCGACGTGATCCTTTCGGCGAACTCCGCGCCCTGGCCGAGCAGGCCGGATGCACCGTCGCGGGCGAGCTCGCCCAGAATCTGCCCAGGCCCGTGGCTTCGACATTCATGGGCCCGGGCAAGCTCGAAGAACTCAAGAATTTTTGCGCCCAGGTCGGGGCGACGACCATCATCTTCGACCAAAGCCTGAGCCCCAAGCAGATCGGGAACATCGAGAAGGCGACCAGCCGCAAGGTTCTCGACCGCTCCGAGCTCATTCTCGACATCTTCGCGTCGCGTGCGACCTCCGCCGAGGCCAAACTCCAGATCGAACTGGCCCAGCTCGAATACACCTACCCGCGCCTCAAGGCGATGTGGTCGCACTTGGAACGCATCTCCGGTGGTGTGGGCACCCGTGGGCCGGGCGAGCAGCAGTTGGAAATCGATCGACGGCTCGTTCAGTCCCGCAAGAACGATCTGCAGCGGGAGATCGGCGTCGTTCAGGAGCGCAAGCGACGCGAGGTGCAGAACCGCAAGCTCGAGCACACGACCATCGGGATCGTGGGGTACACGAACGCCGGGAAAAGCACGCTTTTCAACGCTCTCACATCGGGCGGCGCGTACGCCGACGACCGCCTCTTCGCCACGCTCATGACCCGCACGCGTCAGTGGGACCTGGGCGGGGGGTTGGGCGTGATGATCTCCGACACGGTCGGGTTCGTCCGCGATCTGCCGACGAACCTGATCGCGGCGTTCCGGGCGACGCTCGAGGAAGCCACGCACGCCGACCTGCTGCTCATCGTGCTCGACGTGTCCGATCCGGCGGCGGAGTTGCAGTACAACACGGTGACCTCGACGCTCGACGATCTGATCAAGGACGTGCAGGAGCGCGAAGACAAACTGAATCAGCGGTACACGCCCCCGCCGCGCGTGCTGCTGCTCAACAAGGCCGACCGCCTGCCGGACAACAGCGAGATCCTGATCTGGCAGCAGCGGGTGCCGGACGCGATCGTGATCAGCGCCAGGGATCTGGCAACCCCGAGCAAGCCCTCCGCGTTCGCTGCGGGTCACGCGAAACTGCTCGAGATGGCGATGGGCGCCGCCCAGGGCAACGTCGAGGAGATGCGGATCACGATTCCGCTTGCGGACAGCCGCACGATCCACATCATCGAGAACCGCGGCGAGGTGCTCGAACGCGACTACACCGACGAAGCGGTGACGCTCAGGGTCAAGATCGGGACGCGTCAGTTGGCCCAGTTGCGGTCGGCGGGCGCCCGGATGACGATCGCCACCGATTCAGGCCGGGCGGTCGTGCTGCCGACGGAAACGGTGGGGGAGAAACACAAGGAGCGAGGCTGGATCGGGTCGATCAAGCCGTAAGGGCATGTCTTGACGAATGGCCCTAACACTTCCCGAGGAAGATCGACCCCTCGGGGCGTGCGAGTGGAAATCAGCCTCCGGCATGCCGATACTTCCACCCTTGACGGGTTTGGCCCGCCATTGGCCACCTTAGCTCAGTGGTAGAGCGATGCTTTCGTAAAGCATAGGTCCAGGGTTCAAATCCCTGAGGTGGCTCTTTCTTCGGGTGCATCGCCGCCCCTTTCCACCGCTCCCGGTGGGCCCACCGGTTGTGCGCACCCGGTTGGAACGTTCCGCTGGTTTCCGGCCAGACTTTCGGCTAGGCTTGGGGTTCCACAACCT
Organism: Phycisphaera mikurensis NBRC 102666; assembly: GCA_943369765.1. Lineage (GTDB taxonomy): Bacteria > Planctomycetota > Phycisphaerae > Phycisphaerales > UBA1924 > UBA2396. Next base: position 217,009 of record CALROI020000006.1, read on the forward strand.
CCGGAGCCCTATCCGCATGTCAAATCACCTCGACCGGCTCAACCTCGCTGCACACCGGTTCCACGTCAACCTTTCAAGCCCGGAACTCATCGAGCGGGCGGTCTCCAACGGCGAAGGGCGACTCGCCTCCAATGGCGCCCTCGTCTGCCTCACCGGCGACCGCACAGGGCGGAGCCCCAAGGACAAGTATCTCGAAGACGGCTCCGCCATTCACGGGAACATCTGGTGGGGCAAGGTCAATCAGCCGGTCAAGCCCGAAGCGTTCGACAAAGCCCTGGGCATCGCGGTCGACCACCTGAACAACCGTCCGCACCTCTTCGGGTTTCGCGGGTACGCCGGCGCCGACGCCAAGCATCGCGTCCATGTTGAGGTCATCGCGGAGCAGGCCTGGCACGCGTTGTTCGCGAGCACGCTGTTCATCAAACTCGGCAGCCGCTCAGCGGCGGGCGCGACGGATTTCAAGAAAAACTGGACCATCCTGAACGCCGGCCGTCGCCGCCTGACCCCCGATGAGCAGAAGGCCTTGGGCGTGACCGGCCCCGTCGCGGTGTTGCAGAGCCTTGAGAAGAAGACGGTGGTCATCCTCGGCACCGAGTACGCCGGCGAGATGAAGAAGAGCATCTTCTACGCCCTGAATTACGACCTCCCCGACGTGGGCGTTTTTCCGATGCACTGCTCGAGCAACACCGACAAGGACGGGTCCAACGCGGCCCTGTTCTTCGGCCTCTCGGGCACCGGCAAGACCACGCTGTCGGCCGATCCCCACCGCGCCCTCGTCGGCGACGACGAGCACGGCTGGTCCGGCACCGGCGTCTTCAACTTCGAGGGCGGTTGCTATGCCAAGTGCATCAAACTCTCGAAGGCGGGCGAGCCTGAGATCTGGAACGCGATTCGGTTCGGCAGCGTGCTCGAGAACGTCCTGATCGACGATGTGACGCGCGTTCCCGATTACGACTCGTCGAAAATCGCGGAGAACAGCCGCGTCACGTATCCTGTCGACTTCATCGACAACGCGACGATCCCCAGCGTCTGCGGGCACCCCAAGAACGTCGTGTTTCTCACCGCGGACGCGTACGGCGTACTGCCTCCGGTTAGCAAACTGACCCCTGAGCAGGCGATGTACTACTTTGTCAACGGGTACACCAGCAAGCTCGCCGGGACCGAAGCGGGCGTGACCGAGCCTCAGCCGAACTTCTCAGCGTGCTTTGGCGCTCCGTTCCTGCCGCGGCCGCCCAAGGTCTACGCGGAGATGCTCGCCAGCCGTATCCGCGAGCACGGGTGCAGCGTGTGGCTCCTCAACACCGGCTGGACCGGCGGCCCTTACGGCACGGGCTCGCGGTTCAAGCTCGCCTACACCCGCGCGATGGTCACCGCCATGCTCAACGGCTCGCTCAAGAGCATCCCGACGACCACCGACCCGATCTTCGGCCTGCACATCCCGCAGAGCGTGCCGGGCGTCCCGAGCGAGGTCCTCAACCCGCGGAACACATGGAAGGACGGGGCTGCGTACGACATCGCTGCCAAGAAACTCGCCAAAGGTTTCCGCGACAACGACGCGACGTTCGACCTGCCCGACGCGGTGCGCGCGGCGGGGCCGAGGGGTTGAGTCTTCGAATTGTTCGATAACGAGTCCGCGTTGAGATCTCAATCGCCTTCCCATCTGTGAGGAGAGTGTTGATGCTGTCCCTGCTCCCCGCGTTCGCTCTCGTAGCCTCGTGCTTCGCCCCCCACGTCGACCCGACATGGACCCCCCGCGTCGATCCCGCTGGGCAGATTTTCCCGTCGATGGTGATCGCGATGGCCACCGCCAAGTCGACGCCGGAGGACCCGAATCTCAAGACGGACGACGAGCTCGAGCACGACAAGGCGGTGGAGGCCCGGACGCTTGGCGACCCCGAGGGCTGGCTCTTCATCACTCTCAAAGCACCCGCTGATAACACGCCCGTGCGTGTCACTATCTCGTGCGACGACATCATGGAGCCCAGCACCTACAAGGGCGTCTTGGAAAAAGAGGGCGAGTTCTATGGCATCGCCCCGACGATCAAGTGGAAGTACAAGGACCTCGCCAAGGTTCGTCAGGCGATCCCCACCAACGTGGTCTTCAAGGTCAAGCTCGGCGACGCTGAAGAAGAGGAACAGGTCAAGGTCTGCACCATCCACACCGTCAACGACTGCCCCTTCCTCCACGTGGAGAAGAACGAGGGCACCGACACTGTCACGATCCACAACCTCGCGTTCATGTTCGCGGCGTATGTGAACGAGGACCATCCGTGGATCGATCTGCTCCTCCGCGACGCGCTTGAGACCAAGATCGTCGAGAACTTCGTCGGCTATCAGGCCGGCAGCGAGGACGAGGTCTTCAAACAGGTCTACGCCATCTGGAACGTCCTGCAACAGCGGGGCATCACCTACAGCGACATCACCAGAATCTCCACCCGCACCGACGCGATCCCCAGTCAGCACGTCCGATTCCTCGACGAATCCATCGAGATGAAGCAGGCCAACTGCGTCGACGGGAGCGTCCTCCTGGCGTCGGCCCTCCGCAAGATCGGGATCGACGTCTTTCTCTTTGTGACGCCGAACCACTGCTACATCGGGTTTTTCGCCGATGCCAAGCGTGAGAACATGGTCGGGTTCGAGACCACTCTCCTCGGCAAGGCTAAGAAGGCGGAGTTCGATCGGACGAAGCAACTTCGCAAATTGATCGACGACGTGAAGACGTTCGACGAGGCGTCGTTCGAGAGTTTCGAGGCTGCCCTCGCTGTGGGGACCAAGAACCTCGAAGAGCACACAGCCAAGATGGTCGCGGGCGAGTTCCGTTACATGCAGGTGCTCATCAAAGAGGCCCGCGACCAGGGCATCCGCGCGATCCCGTACTTTCCGCCCGAGAAGCCTCTGGCACTGCCCGCATCGGCACCCGTCCCCTCCGCCAAGGAGGAGATCAAGAACGATGTTCGTGACCAGCTCGAGAAACTGAAACTCAACCGGTAAGCAAGATTACGGCAGCGTCCGAGACGCGGTCGTCGACTCCTGCCAGACCAGGACGTCGTACATCTCCGCCGGCACGCACGGGTAGAACTGCACCTGCATGCCCATCGCCCCGATGCTCCGCATCGAGCGTTGCGTCATGGCCCACGCGGTCGCCGGGTCGTCTTTGCTCGCACGCCTCACATCGACGATCGCGTTGGGGATGCCCGCGGCCATGAAGACGCCCTCGACGCTGTCGGCCTCTGGCGTGACGAGTTCAAAGTCATGGCTGAGCCCTCCTCGTTCCCCGCTCATCGCGGTGTACATGCCCTTGCCGGTGGCGAACCCGAAGACGACCATTTCCTTTGCGTGCGTCTCCTTCAGGTTCGTCCCCATCGACTTCATCCCCATGTATCCCGCCTTGCTGACGTGCCCGTTGTGGGCCCACAGCACAACTTTCTGCCCGGGGTTCTGGCCCAGGATCCACCGCACGTTGGCCGCCATCGATTCGTCACGGGCGTTGAATCCATTCTCCGACGCATACATCGCCGCGGCTTGGGACACGACCCGTGCGTTCTGGATCGCCCAATCCGTCTCCTTGGCAGAAGTCGCCTTGACCAGGGCGTCGCGTCTGGATTCCAGGTCCTTGACCAGCTTCTCCGCTCGTGCCGCCACGTCGACCGGCTTGACCTTCGGCAGTTCGTTGTCGGCTTTCTTCCTGATCTCGAGGCACTTCTTGCCGCCATGCGGCTTCTCCTCGGTCCGCTTGACGGCGTACTCCCTGGACCCTCCGCTCAGGTATCTCACCGCGTCGTTCTCGAAATCAAAACTAAAGTCTTTCGCGTTCTCATACTTCACTCCGTCGAGTTCGATCTCGATGTCATCGAACCACGCGGTGCCGTCGGCGTTGAGCATGAACCCGAAGTTGATGTTCTGGGTGTCCTTTGGCACGTCGATCGTGAACTCGTGCAGGGACCATTCGGTGGTCCCGGTGATGTTCTTGTCCTGCATGTTGTTAAACCCGTTCGTCCCGGCGGGGGTGTCGCACCGCCACCACGCGCCGGCCCAGCCCGTGACATTCTCAGTGCGTATCCAGCACGAGAACTTCAACTTCTTTCCACGAGCCGCCTCGGCGGGGAACGTGCCTGTCATCGTGGTCCAGCCGGTCATGGCGGACCCTTGGCTTTGCAACGCGGACGCTGCGGTCACGTCCGCCAGCAGCGTGTTGTACGACGCCGCAAGGTCCGGCGCATGCTTCGTCGCGAACCCGTTGGCGATCCGCCATGCCACATCCGGCGTCTGCATATCGAACCCTGTGAACTGAAGCCTGGGCTTGCCGCCGCTGGCGGGGTTCCGCTCATTCCACCCCCGCATCCACTTGACCATCGCCAGCACTTCTTCCGTGTTCCAGGTCCAGAAGTACATCCCCGCGATGAGCTTCGCCGGGTCGCCTTTCCCGTCAATGACATACTCGTTGAGCGCGTACGACTCGGGCATGTTCGCCTCGATCGAGAAGATCGAGAACCCTTTGGTCTCGACGAGATACTCCAGCAGTCGGTGCTTCATCTGGAACGCCTCGCGTGTCCCGTGCGTGGGCTCCCCGAGTGAAACAATCCGGGCGTTCCCGATCATCGCGTCAAGGCCCTTGAGATCGTCAAACCCGTTTCCTGCTTCGGGTGTCTTGAAAGCCACCGCGTTCGCCTTCACCCACGCCGCCCCCGCCGCGATGGGATCCGTCTTGGGCGCATCGGCGGGTTGCACGAGGGCGGAGAGCGAACTGTGAACCGCGAGCAGGCAGGCGAGCGTCAGCATGGGGATCTCCTCAAGAAACGACGAGCGACACGAGCCTTGTGCCGTTCCTCGCCGGATCTTACAGCCTCGTGGGTCATGGGTTGCTCCCCCGGGGCCTCATCCGAACAGCCGCCCCTCCGCGCTACCCTCCCGGCCATGGGCCGAGCATTGGTGGATCACGCGTTGCAGCAGGCTGTCCAGTTCCATCGGGGCGGAGATTTGGCACGGGCTGAGGCCATCTACCGCCAGGTGCTCGCGATCGATCCGGAGCATCCCGACGCGACCCATCTCCTCGGCATGGTCGCGCACGCCGCCGGACGTTCCGACGACGCTGTCGAGCTCATGCAGCGGGCGATCGCCCGTTCCCCATGTGTTCCGCATTACCACGCGAATCTGGGGAACGCGCTGCGCGACACGGGCCGCTCGGTCGAAGCCATCGCGGCGTACGAACAAGGCATCGCCTTAGGCGATGCGTCGCCCGAGGTGCGCAACAACCTTGGGATCGTCTTGCTTCGTCTCGGACGCGACGCCGAAGCCGCCGCCTGCTTCGAGGCCTCGCTGTCGATGCGTTCGCCCTCGGGCGCGGACCGGGCCGGCACTCTCTGCAATCTTGCCTCGGTTCGCACTCATCTGGGGGACCATCAAATGGCGATCGAGGCGGCGACCGCCGCGTTGGCCGCCGCGCCTAGTCTCGCAGCCGCCCACGCCGCCCTCGGCTCGGCTCTCGCAGCCTGCGCCCGGCATGCCGAGTCGCGGGCCGCGTTCGAGCGGGCGGTCGCACTCGCGCCGGACATGCCCGAGGCTTATCTCGGCCTTGCGGATGTCCTCGGACATCTCCACGAGCACGGTGAAGCCGCACGCGCCGCGGCTCACGCGACAAAGCTCCGTCCCACCGACCATGTGGCGTGGACGGCCCTCGGCGTTGCGCTTCTCGGCGATCATCGTCGTGCCGAGGCCATCGACGCGTTCGCCAAGGCCACCTCGATCCTGCCGGGATTCGCCCCCGCCTACGTCAACATGGGTGTCGCGCTTTCCGAACTCGGTCGGCACGCCGAGGCCGTCGATGTGCTGCGACAGGCTTCCGAGCTCGCACCGTCCGACCCCACGCCGCTGCGTAACCTCGCCATCGCTTGTCTCGCGATGAACGCGGACGACCGCGCGCTCGACGCTGCCCGACGAGCCCTCGCGATCGATCCCGAGAGCCCCGCTACCGTGGGCCTTTACTCGGCCATCTCGGGGCACGCGCTTGAGCGAGCCGGTCGATTCAAGGACGCGCTCGCCGCCTACGAGAGCGCAGCCTCGCTCGCCTCGGAAACGCCGCTCAATGGCGTGCGATTGGGCACCATGCTCCTCCGGCTCGGCCAGTTCGAGCGGGGCTGGGCCTGCTACGAGCAGCGCCTCAACTACGACGCCAATCGGACAATCGCTCACTCGTTCGGCGTGCGTCAATGGACGCGAGCCTCGGCCTTGCCCACCGATGGAGTGCTCCTCGTTTCCGAGCAAGGACACGGCGACGCGATCCAGTTCGTCAGGTTCGCGAAGCAGCTCCGTCGCCTGTGCGATCGCGTCATCGTTCACGCACGACGTGAGATGGCCGAACTGCTCAGGTCCGCGCCCGGCGTGGATCAGGTCGTCATTGCTGGAGAGCCGTTGCCCCGCGCCGACGCCTGGGCCCCGATGATGAGCCTCCCGCACGAACTCGGATTCGACGTCGCGACCGTCGGCGCGGACGGACCCTACCTCTCGGCGGACATGCTTTCCACCGCGTTGTGGCGTCGGGAGATCGAGAGGCTTCAGGGGCAGGAAGGGTCGTCCGGGCGCGGCCTGCGCGTGGGCCTCGTATGGGCGGGAAATCCTGAGCACCGTGAAGATGCCGGCCGCTCCATACCCGGGCCCTCGCTGCTCCCTCTGGCCACGACACCCGGCGTCTCCTGGTTCAGCCTTCAAAAGGGCCGCGGACTTTCCGATCTGCCCGCTCTGCAGGAAGCCGGCTGGAACATCCACGACCTCGGCTCGCGGTGCACGACCTTCGGTGAGACCGCGGCGGTGGTCGCAAACCTCGACCTCGTACTCGCCGTCGATACCTCCGTCGCCCACCTCACCGGAGCGATCGGCAAACCGGTCTGGTTGCTCAACCGGTTCGTCCCCGATTGGCGTTGGCTTGACGGACGCAACGATTCGCCCTGGTATCCCACCATGAGAATCTTCCGGCAGCGTGACCCGGGCGATTGGGGCGAGGTGTTGGCGCGGGTTCAACGAGAGCTCACCGCGACGGTGCAGCAGCGGGCGGCTCAGCAGGGATGATCGGCACCGGTGCCTCTTCCAGACACTCGCGGGCGAGTCGCGATACCGATGCCCGAAGCGACTCGATCCCGGCGCCGCCCGCTTTCATCCGAGCCGAAAGCTCGTGCGCCTCCCGGCACACGCGGGCGAGGTCGCTCAGCCGATCCGCCATGGGCGCACCCGTCGGCGCGGGCCCCGCCGTCAGCTCAGCGGAGAAAGGCAACGCTGGCGATTGTCCCGCAAGCCTCGAGATTCGCCCCGCGAGGAGCGCGGGCGCGAATCGATCCGCCACCGCGCGAAGCCTTGCATCCGCATCGGACGCGCCCGAAGCGTGCGCATCGAGCGCGTCCGCCACGGCCTTGGCAAGCCCGTTCGAGAGCGTCCCAAGCGCCGGCCGGCTCAGTTCCCATCCCGGCCAGGCGTTTCCCGGGCTGGCGGTCCCCTCGGCGAGGATGGCTGCGACCTCGTCGGCATCCCCGACGTGAACCAGAAGCGTGCGCAACCGCCTCAATCGCTCACCGAGCGCGAGCGGATGTTTGTCAGCCGATCCCCAACCTTTGAGCCACGCCGCTCGATCCGCGTCGAGCGAAGCGAGCACCGCCGCCATCGGGTCTCCCTCACCCCGGGCCCGAAGACCCACCTCGCCCGGCATGAGCACAAAGTCCCGCGTGTCATCCGCGAGCGAGCGCACCTTCGCGAGCGCACGGTCGAACTCGTCTCGCACGGTCGCGTCGTTCTTCTGTCCCAGGTCGTACGCGGCTCTGGCGAAGGCGAGCAGGCGATTCGCCAGCAGGGTGTACTCCTCCCGCGCCGCCGGATCAGCGTTCGCGGGCGCGGGCGGTGGAGGAGGTGCCTGGGCAGCCATAATCGCGTCGCTCGCCCCGACGATGGACGCGAGATCATCGAGCCTGCGTGCGTGCGCCGCGACGGCCGCGATGAACCGCGGCGCGTTGACCGCTTCCTCAGGCGTCGCCGCGGCAATCGCTTCCGGCAACACCTCGAGCAGGTCTCCCTCGCTCAGCCGCGCGAGATCCAGCATCGTCCGAAGCGCCGGACGGAACTGCCTCACCACGCGACGCTCATCGCGAAGAGCGTCCCGTCTGGGCAGCAATTCCGCCGCGCGGACAATCGCCTCAAGCCGCCCGAGCTCAGCCCCGCGCGCACCCGGATCCGCCGAGGGGCCCTGGGCCGCCAGTCGCCCAAAGGCCTGCTGCGCCCGCACCGCCAGCGGGCCCCGCTGCGTGCTCAACGCTTGCGCGACCCGACCGAGCAAAGCGAGCCGGCGGAGTCGCTGCGTCGGCTCGACGCTTTGCGGCTCATCCGCGAGCCGTCGGCACGCGTCCACGAACTGCGCGAGCAAGACAGGCCGATCCGCCGCCGCCAACCACGCCGGCGGGGCGAGCAGCAGACCGGCCGCATCCACCAGTCGATGCCGCGTGTCCGCCGCGAGCGGCGCATAGGCCGGGGCCGTATCCGCGAACGTCAGCCGACGCGAGATGGTCGCGAGGGGTGAGGCCAGGTCGGGCGACTGCGCCGCCAGCGGGCCAAGTGTCCCTAGGTCCGCCGCCGGTCCGGGCACCGTCCATCGCCACGCCGAACGATCAATCGGCATCACCGCGAGCGGCGACAACACGTCGCGAAGAGCCAAGGCGAGCGCGTCGTGATCGGTCGGCACCGCCGCTGCGAGCGCCGCGGCGTCCTTTGCGAACAAGGCCTGCGCCGTCGGCTCAAGCGACGGAAGGACTGCCTCGAGCGCCGGCAATCGCTCCGCGAGGGTGATCCCCAGCAGCACCGACCGCGGCGAGGAAGGCGTAGCCTTCTCCGCACTCCGCAGCACCTCCGCCGCGAGCGCCCGAAGCGTGCCCACGGCGCCCGACGCCGACTTGGATTCGCCTTCGAGCGCATCCGCCCTTTCGAGCAGCGAGAGGCACGCCCCCGGCGGCGGCGAGCCCGGACGGCTCAGTTGCAGCGGCTGCGCCCACGCGCAAGCGCCCATCGTCATCGCAAGAAGCAGCGAAGGACCTCGACGCCACGCTGAACGGGATTCACCCACGGGCCATCCGGAGCGATCGTTCATAGACCTCTTCCAAGTGGGCCACCATGTGCTCGGCGCTGAACCGCACCCGGCACATCTCCCTGCCCTGCTGGCCAAGCCTTGCTCGTTCATCGGGGTGATCGTACATCCACCGGACCGCCTCCCGCAGACTCTCCCGATCCCCCAGCGGAACCAACCTTCCCGTCTTCCCCTCGATGCACGCTTCTCGCGTCCCGTCCACGTCCGTCGCCACCACCGGCACCCCGCACAACAGCGCCTGAGGCACCGTCCGAGGCAGCCCCTCGCGATAACTGGGATGGACCAGCACATCCATCGCCCGCATGTGGGCTGCGACACGCTCCGAAGGCACCAAACCCGTCGTGATCACCCGGCCGGTCAGTCCCAGCGACGCGACCCGTGCCAACAGCCGATCCTTCCACCATCCGTCGCCGACCCAGAGCAGTTTCCACGACGGGTTTGCACGCAGGTCCTCCCCGCACGCATCCAGAATGTCATCGTGTCCCTTGTGCTCCGCGAGCCTTGCCACGGTTCCGATCACAAAGTCACCCTCCGAGAACCCGAGCGACCGCCGCATCGCCTCTCGTGTCTCCGACGCATCCCGCGGCTCCAGATACCGCGCCACTTCCATCCCCGAGTACACCGTCTCGTATTGCTCGGGTCGCCCGATCCCTCGCGCGAGAAACTGCTGTGTCATCGCGTCCGCGACTGACAGGATCAGATGGCACTGCCGTGCCGCGTATCGCTCCGACACCTCGTACACCTTGTTCACCGCCCGGATCTTGAGCCGCCGCAGCGCTGACCCCTCGACAGGCATAAATGGCGGCCCATGAATCGTGTGCAGGACCGCGGGCGACGAAGCACTCCGGGAAGACGCAAAGGCCGCGATCCTCCCGATGATCCCCGCCTTGGACGAGTGCGTGTGCACCACATCGGGCTTGATCCGATCGATGAGCGCCCGCAACTGCCCCACGCACCGGTAGTCCCGCACCGGGCTGACCTCCCTGCAGAGATCCGGCACCTCGTGCATCCCGATCCCGCGTCCGTCATCGGTCCGAAACGAGGATGCCCGTTCGAACAGCGATCCCTCGGGCCCGAAGATCGGCCCATACGCCAGATGCACCTCGTGCCCCATGCGTGCCTGCCCTTCGCACGAGAGCACGGTGTTCTCTTGCGAGCCGCCGAGGATCAATCGGGTGGAGATATGGAGGATTCGCACGCCCGAAGGATACCGGCCCGGCCCGCGATGCGTTCGCTCTCCTCGTACTATTCCAAATGACCAAGGTGCATGCCATCATCCTGGCGATCGGCTTGGCCCTGCCGGTGCTGGTCTTTGTCCTGCTCGTTGTGGTCGCTCGCGTGTCCACTTCGGAAGTCCTGACAGCCCGGCTCCGCCGTTTCTCTCAGAGCCGTTGGCGCCCCGTGCTCGTTGGCATCATCGTTCTTGCATTCATGGGCACGATCACTTACGCGGTCAGTTCCGGCAGTTTCCTCCGCGCACTGATCGGGGCTGTGCCCGTCGCGTCGATGCTCGTCGGTTTCTCGGTCTTCTCACAGACGCTGCAGCGTCGCGGGACGACGCTCCGCTGCGCCGCGTGCGAGTACGATCTCACAGGTGCTGAGCCGGGGAAGCCGCTCGAGAAAGGCGCCCACGACGCAAAGTGTCCGGAATGCGGCGCATCCTGGGGTCTTGCTCGCGGTACCGTCGTTGGCGAAAGAATGCGTTCCAAACGCAGTATCGCGCTCGCCATTCTCCTGATGCTGCCCATGCTCTCCTCGTTCATCATCCCGCTGGTCGCCGGGTATTCGGCCATCGACAAAGCCATCGCCCGCGTCATGCCCACCGGCTCGCTGATCAACCAGGTCGCCTATGTGAGCGGCTTTCGCATGGTCGAATGGGCCGAACTCCGCACCCGAACCCTCACCCCCCATCAACGCGAAACCCTCGCCCAAGGGCTCCTCACACGCGATGCTCTTCAGTTGCACGCCTGGGGCGACGAGGCCAAGTGGCTTGTCGCTGAGTTCGCCGCGGGGCGTCTGTCGCCGGAGATCCAGCGGAAGGTCCTCCGACGATACGTGGATATCGGGCTCTTCCCGATTGACCCGGTCGGCACCATGTCCATCCGTCCGACGGAAGAACAAGCCTGGGGCATGCAAGGCTGCTTCGTCGGGTGGACCATCTTCGCCGTGCGAGGCCCTGTCCTTGACGCATCCAATCGTGAGATCGCCGCCGTCTTGCCTGTCGAGATCGAGATCGGCCAGGCCGAACTCGGAACCCCAGCGCCAGCGATCTCAGGCGTGTCCTCGCTTCGAACAACGCTCGACACCGTGTTCGGAACCTCGCCCCCAGAAGGCCACCTGAACGTCTGGATCATCGCCGAACCACGCGTTCGCACGCCCCAACCCGTCGTCTGGAAAGACGGCGTCCCCGTGGCCGCGCCCGACGCGATTGTCGTGCAGTTTGATCTCAAGCCGCCGACGAAATAGCGTCCGCCCCACGCCGAGAATGAGTCTTCGAATCCTCGGATGACGCTGCGCCATGTCCGCACGACCAGCGCAGACCATCATCCGAGGCTTCCTCGAAGACTCGTCAGCCTCGGCGAGGGAGGTCGCGTTCTGGGTGATGAACGACGCTCAGTACGAATCGACGAACGACGCCAGCAGCCTCACGCCCCAGCCCGTCGGCCCTTCGATGAACATGCCCTTGTTCGACTCGCTCGCGTGCACGCCCGCGATATCCAGGTGGCACCAAGGCACTTCTTCCTTGACAAAGTACGACAGGAACGCCGCGCCCTGGATCGGTGACGCCTTGCGGTTCGGGTTGCTGTTGACGATGTCCGCGATCGGGCTCTTCATCATGTCGCGGTATTCAGCGTGCATCGGCAGACGCCAGACCCGTTCGCCAGCTGCGGCGCTGGCCGCCTCGATCTTGGCCCGCAGGCTGTCGTCCTCGCAGAACATCCCGCAGTAGGTCGAGCCCAGCGCGACCACCACGCCGCCGGTCAGCGTCGCAAGATCGACGATGCACGCCGGGTCTTCCTTCTCGCACGCCCAGCAGAGCGCGTCGGCCAGCACCAGGCGGCCTTCAGCGTCCGTGTTCGTAACCTCGACCGTGACGCCGTTGCGGTAGGTGATGACGTCATCAGGCCGGTACGCCTCGTCGGAGATCGAGTTCTCCGCGACCGCCAAGAACGCGACGACGCGCTTCTTGGGCTTGATAAGCGTGGCGATGGCGTGCATCGCGCCCAGGACCGCGCACCCGCCGTCCTTGTCGCGCTTCATCCCCACCATCCCGTTGTTGATCTTGAGGCTCAGCCCGCCCGAGTCGTACGTCATCGTCTTTCCGATGAGCACCAGAGGCTGCCCCTTCTTCCCACCCGGAATCTCCTTCCCGAACGGGTTGTACTCAAGCCGGATCAGACAGGGCTTGTTCTCGCTCGCCTTGCCGACGTTGATCAGCCCGGTGAACTTGTCCTTGGCCAGCGCGTCGCCTTCCCAGATCTTGATCGAAAGCCCGCCCTCTTTCGCGACCTTCTTCGCCTGATCCGCCATGAAACTCGTCGTGGCGACGTTCGGCGGGGTCTGGCTCAGCGTCCTGGTCAGGTTCGTCGCCGTCGCCAGCACGAGCCCGTGCTCCACGCCCGCCTGGAACCCCGCACCTTCGATGGACATCGTCAGAGGCTTGCGATCCCGGTCCTCAGCCTTGCTCCCCGTCCCCTTGAAGTGATCGCACACCCACCCGAGCAACCCAAGCCCTTCGCCGAACGCCTGCCCGCACGCTTTCCCGTTGAGCTTGTTCCCCGCGACTCCCGCCGCCAGGTCAACGTGAGCACTTGTCGCCTTGACCGCGACCATCTTGCGACCGACCGCCGCCGCCACGCTCCGGAACGCGCCCGCGTCCAATTTGGCGCGCTCGCCAAGCCCGACCAGCAGCACCCGCTGCGACGAACCCGCCGGGAACGCCTCGACGACCGAGCCGCAGTCGCCCGTGGCTTCGGCACGCTTCAACGCCGCCGCCAGCACCCCGCCCGCGTCCTTCTTTGCAGCCTTCGCGTCAAGGCCCTCGCTCTTGAAGTATCCCAAGACCAGAACCTGAGGCGTGATTTTGCCGGACGAAACGACGGTGATCGACTGGAACATGAGGACTCCTTTGGGGAGTCAAGTTTACACACGACACGCCCGAAGGGTGCAGCCCGATCTCAATCCGCGGGCACGCACCGCCCTTTCGCCCAGCGCCTCAGTTCCTCGATCGCCTCACGCCGCGTCACCGCCAGCGGCGGCGACCCCCGCACCACCCCCGCGATGTCCTCCGTCGTCACCCCTCGCCCTTGACTGAACGCCTGGTGCAAGCCGCCCAGAACCGCCTGCTCGATCTCCGCCCCGCTGAACCCCTCCGCCTCCTTCGCGAGCCTATCGACATCGAACGCCTTGGGGTCCTGCTTCCTCTTGCGCAAGTGGATCTCGAAGATCGTCCGCCGAACGGCCTCAAGGGGCAGGTCCACGAAGAAAATCTCGTCAAAGCGTCCCTTCCGCATCAGTTCGGGCGGCAGACTCTCGATGTCGTTCGCCGTCGCGACCAGAAAGACCGGATCGGAGTGTTCCTGCATCCAGGTCAGCAGCGCCCCGAACATGCGTCTCGACACCCCGCCATCCTCGCCCCCGCCCATCGACGCGAACCCCTTTTCGATCTCGTCGATCCACAGAATCACCGGGCTCATCGCTTCCGCCTGCGCGAGAGCATCCCGCAGGTTCCGCTCTGTCTCCCCGATGTACTTGTTGAAGAGCGATCCCGCGTCAAGCCGCATCAGCGGGCGATTCCACGCTGTCGCGATCGCCTTGGCAGCAAGGCTTTTCCCCGCCCCCTGCACGCCCAGCAGCAGCACCCCGCGAGGCGGCGTGAGCCCGAACGCCGTCGCGTCCTTCTCGAAACTCCTCGACCGCGCCGCGAGCCACGCTTTGAGCCGCTCCAGTCCGCCGATGTCGTTGAGCGACGTCGGGGCTTCGATGAACTCCAAGACCCCCGCGCTCTCGAGCATCGCCCGCTTCCCCCGCTGCACGCGGTCCAGGTCGCACGAGGTCAACCGCCCATCTGCCGCGATCTCCGCGACCAACTGTCGCACCTGCCGCCGTGTGAGCCCGCGCAGGTTCGCGACCAGCGCCTCCCCGAACGCGGTTTCGTCCGCGATCTCCTTCTTGACCGCTTTCGCCCGGTTCATCGAACGGAGCGTCGCCTTCACCATCTCCCGGATCTCCTCGTCTCCGGGTGCCGAGATCTCGTACCTCGCGCTCGACGACCCGATCACGGGCGGCACGCGGTCGGCATGGTCGATCATCAGCACCGCCGACCGCTTCATCGTCCCCTCGCCGCCTGCTGGCCCCGGCACCATCCCCGCCCCCACACGCCCTTCCCGCACGCCCTCGACCAGGTCTCGGAACGCCCGCAGATTCACCGTGTCCTGCAACTGGTCCGTGATGTCCAGCACAATCACGAGCGTCGGCGTCCGCAACTGGTTCAAGAGCCACCGCATCCCCTGCGCCGGGTTCGTCGTGTTCGGCTCGGGTTCCGATCCTTCGAGCGCGTACCGCTTCACCCCCTCCGTCGCGGACCACGTCACAACCCCAAGCCGCATGAGATGCGCCGCCTCCAACGCGAGTTGGACAACCTCGGTTTCTTCGTGCGTGACAATCCGTACGCACGAGTGCCGCGCGTCAAACATCCCTTTGAGCCGTTCCGCTTTCATCGTGTGCCTCCCGAGCCCCTATTCTACTGACATGCCCGCGCCGACCGACGATCCACGCATGGGACCCGACGCCCTCTTCGCCCCCTGGCGACAGGAGTATGTCGAGGCCGTCGATCCCGCTCCGGCCGCGAGCAAATCCTCCGGCACCGGTTCGTTCCTTCTCGACTACTGGCTCGCGCCCCACCTCGACGAACGAAACAACGTCATCCGCCGCACCTCGCAAGGCCTCATCCTCCTCAACAAGTTCCCCTACACCGGCGGCCACCTTCTCGTCGCCCTCGGCGAAGCCCGCCCCCGTCTCCTCGACTACTCCTCCGACCAACGCGCTGCCCTCTGGGGCATGGTTGATGTCGCCGCCGACATCCTCGAGCGGGCCCTGGCCCCCCAGGGCATCAACATCGGTATCAACCAAGGCCGCGCCGCCGGCGCGGGCGTCCCCCAGCACCTTCATGTCCATCTCGTCCCCCGCTGGTCCGGAGACGTGAATTTCATGGCCGCCGTCGGCCAGGTGCGCATGATCCCAGCCTCCCTCGAAGCCATGGCCGAGAGGCTTCGAGCCGTCCCCAGCTAAACAGAACCGTTCAAAATACGAACAGATTCGTCCTAGGACGGGAAACATTTTGTTAAGGAATTTTCGATTCTTGCGGTACTCTGCGTGAGTCGTTGGGACGTTCTGCGTTCAGGGGGTGTCGGGACTCCCCCCCGGCTTCATCAAGAACCACAACCACAAGGAAAGATCATGCACACGCTCCCCTCTCGTTCTTCCCTGATTGCACTCGCCCTGACGTCCGTTGCGGGCACCGCGATGGCCCAGTCCGGTGCTTACGAGGGCTTTGCCTACCCGCCGGGTACATCTCTGCTCGGTTCCTCAGGCGGCTCGGGCTTCTCAACCCCTTGGCAGTCCGCGGGTTACGGCTCTTGGCAGTGCGACTCTCAGAGCCTGCACTCTCTCCGCGTCTGGCAACTCATGCAAGGGCAGTCCGGCTCGGGCCGCTCCTCGTCGGGTGGGCTCCAACGCACACTCGCCTCGGCCATCCCCGGTACGCCCGGCACGTCCGTCTGGGTCTCCTTCATCGCTCGCCACACCGGGCCCACCTCGTCCTCGTGGCTTGGTGTCAAGCTCCCCTGCTCCGGACCCGGCTCGGATCCGTTCCTCTTCATCGGCAAGCCCTTCGGCGAATCCAACTGGGGCATTGATAACGGCTCATCCGGCGGCGTCCAAGGTCTGCTCCTCCCCGCCGTCCAGAAGATCCGCTGCGTCGCTCGCGTTGACTTCCGCGCTGGTCGCGACGATGTGACCGTCTGGACCAACCCCGCCCTCAACGTCGAGCCCGCCGTCGCAGACGCTGGGCTCCACCTCCCCGCCTACGGCAACTTTGCCGACCTCCGCAAGGTCTTGATCGAAACCGGCAGCACGGGCGGGGCAGTCTCGAACTCGATCGACGAGGTCCGCATCGGGTCCACCTACGCCGAAGTCACGCCCGTCGAAGCAGGGTTCGTCCTCGACGGCGTCAAGATCAAGCCCAC
>CALROI020000007.1:0-182664 GCA_943369765.1 Phycisphaera mikurensis NBRC 102666
CTGCGTGATGGGTGTGGCTGCGTCGGAGATCGCACGCCAGAGGCGCTCGTGGTCTCCCAGGAGCGCGGGCTCGGCGACGAGGCGCGACAACATGTCACGCGTGACGTTGATCGACTTGGCTTGGCGCGGGTCGAGAAGGCGCGAGGCGGGGACGGCTTCGAGCGAGCCGAGCACGCCCGGGCGGATCGTGTCGAGCCACGCGAGGGCGGCGTAATCGGCGGCGGGCGTGCGGCTGGATGCGGCGCGCTCACGCAGGGCGCGGGCGAGTTCGTCGGCGGCCATCGTGAAGCGTTGGTCGACGGGGGCGGTTGCGGCGGCAAGGACGACGGGTTCGCCCGTGGCGACGACGCCGGGGGTGGACGGTGCGGCCTGGGGCGTGGTTGAATTGGTTGGAGCGGGGGTCGGCGTGGTGTTACCCGCGAGGGTGTCGAGGCCAGCGTTGGCGGGGGCGGGGGGCGCGGGGGGAGGCGTGACGGGGGCGATTGGGGCGGCGGCGACCGCGGGCGGCTTCGCGCCGGCGTTGGCATGCCCGGCGGCGCGGGCACGGGCTTCGGCGTCGAGTTGCTTTTTGTATTCTTCCGCGAGGCGGGCCTGATCGGCGAGCGAGGCTTCGAGTTGGGCGTAGGTGAGCTTGGCAGCGGGCGCCTCGTTGGGGATCTTGGCGGCGTCGGCGGCAAGGTCTTCGAGGCCTGAGGCCACGCCTTCGCCTTTTGGCGCGGTGGGCGTGTTGCGGAGTTTGCCGTTGGGGATCGCGGCGGTGGGGGCGGTTGTTCCCGGGCTGGAGAAGCAGCCGGGGAGCGCGGCGGACACGAGGCCTGCGGCGGCGAGGAGGAGCATGGCGCGGGTGTTGGACATGGTGGTGCGTCTCCGACGCGCGGTGGGCCTGGTCTGGAAGGACCGGGCCCGGGCCGGATCCTCCGGCCGCGACCGACGCGACGGGTTGCATCGGGCGGCGGGGGGGCGGGGGGCCAGATCGGGCACCCCGTCCAAAGCCCTATTCGGCGGGGGCTCGTGGGAGCCTTAGCGGGTGGAGCGGGCCTTGAGGAGGGAGGTGAGGCGGACGGCGACGACTTCGAGAGAGCGTTCGACGTCGCCCAGGCCTGATTTGACGCCGGCATCGCCTTCGACGGCGAGTTTGAGGGCGCGGCGTGCGTTGGCGGGGCCCAGCTCGCGGGCTTTGGAGAGGAGGACTCCCTTGGCGGGGCCCCAGAGTTTGAGGGCGGAGGAGATGGAGGCTTCGTTCTCGCCGGCTTTGAGGGCGTTGGCGGCGGCGTGGAGTTTGCGGGTCAGGTCCATGCAGGCCCACCAGAGCAGGACTGGGGACTCGCGCTGGATGTTGACGAGGTAACGCTGGCGGTCGAGGGCGGCTTCGGTGTGGCCCATGATGAGCGTGCTCTGCCATTCCCACGCGGACTCGTCGCGCGAGCGGCCCACGACCTCGCGGACCATCGCGACGGTGATGGAGACTTGGGGGGCGTCGGCGGAGGCACCGGCCAACGCGGAGAGCTTGCCCAGTTCGCCGTCGATCTTGCCCAAGTCGTCGCCGCAGCGTTCGATGAGGAGGTCGGCGGCGTCGGGCTCGAGGACAGCCCCGTGGCGTTTGCCGGCGCGGGCGATGGCCCAGCGGAGGGCGACGCCCTCGCCGACGTCGCCGCATTCGACGGCGATGCCGACGGCGGCGATTTTGTCGTCGAGCTTGCCCTTGTACCACTTGGTGGCGCGGAGCACGAGCGTGGCCCCTTCGGTGGGCTGCTCGACGTAACGCTCGACGAGGGGGCGGTTGGCTTCTTTGACGAGTTCTTCGGCGGAGTCGACGACGACCATTTTGTGCTGCTGCATGAGGCCGAAGGAGCGGCATTCGTCCAAGACGTCGGCGAGGCGGTGCTCTTTGCCGTCGAAATGGAGGACGTCGACCTCGCCGTGGGCTGCGACGAGTTTGGCTTTGAGGGCGGAGGTGTACTCAGCGGCGAGGAAGGAGTTGGAGCCTTGGAGGAGCACGACGCGGTGCTCGGGGCCGGGGGCTTTGGCGGCGGAAGAGGATGTGGCGGCTTTGGCCATGGCCGAGCATACGAGGGTGAGTGGCACCACCGCTGAAGCGGGGGAGACAAAGGCACGAGGTTCTCGTCAGCGCCCGGTCTGTCCGGTCACGATGGGGACGTAGCCCGCTTCCATGCCGGCGGGGGGCGTGACGAGGAGGGCAGGGTCGAGGGTGGCGAGGGTGCCTTGGGTGGGCGGGGCCATGTAGTCGCGGTCGATGGGCCAGGATTGGTGCATCTTCTCGACGAGGGCTTGCAGTTTGGCTTTCTTCGCCTCGCTCCAGTTGTACTGCTGGAAGGAGGGTTGGTCGACGAAGCGGTACCAGGCGTAGGTGACGGTGGAGCCGTCGATGAGTTTGACGGTGAAGTTCTTGGATTTCGCGCCGGGCTTGGTCCATGCACCGGGGGTTTGGGTGGTGGCGGGCGAGGTGTACGGTGCGCCTGGGCCCGCGAGGGGGAACTCTTTCGTCGCCAGGCCTGTCTCGGCGGGGACGTCGGCAGGGGCGACGGGGATGCGTTCTTCGCCGACGTGTTTGAAGTACTGTGGGAAGGTGCCCTTGGGGCTCAGCGTGCTGCCCGACCACGCGACGCCCCAGACGTTGCCTTCGAAGGTCTGACTGACGAGGACTTTGTCGACGCCCGTGATCTTCTTCTCGGCCTGGCTGTAGTGCGTCGGCGTTGCGGCGAGGGTTGATTTCCATGCGCCCTTCTCGTCGAAGCGGCCTGTGCACGCGGGGCCGCCGTCGCGCCAGGCTTTGACGGCGTCGAACAACGCCGCTTTGGAGAAGTAGGTCACGTCCTGCACGAGGACGGAGCGGCCCTTGTCGTCGAGGGGGAACTGGAGCTTGGGGATTTTGGAGTATCGCACGCCTTTGGCGTCGGTGCTGTCGAAGCGTGGGACGGTGTTGATCTCCATCGCGCCCCCGCCCATGGTGCCGGGGCGCGTGTCGAGGCCGCGGCCGTGGAGGAAGGGCTCTTTGAAGAGGTCGGCGATCTTGCTCCAGGTCTCTGGGATGTAGAAGGCGATGGGGCCTTTGAAGTTGGCGGCGCTGAGGAAGCAGGTCCAGCTCTGGTCGCCGGTGGGGGCGTTGCCGTTGATCGAGGGCGTGGGGTCGGTGAAGGGGAGGGCCATCCAGGCGTAGCCGAGGAATTGGCCGTTGGGGTTGCCGGCGAAGGGGAGGGCGTCGGGCGGGATGAGGAGGCGGTTACTGAGTTGGGCGATGCCCAGGCGGTTGTCGGGGAGTGCTTCGTTGCTGTAGAAGAAGGACCAGCCGGGGGAGCCGACCTCGTAGTCGTAGCACTGGGGGGTGGCGTTCATGCTGAACTTGGGCGGGCCGTAACGGAAGTGGTTGCCGGCCCAGTAGCCCAGGCCGCCCTCGACGGTCTGGAAGACGCTGCCCCAGGTGGGGCCGCGTTCGGGCCAGGTGCGTGCGAGGGTGCCCTTGGGGGCGAGGGGCTTGTCCTTGTTGTCGGAGTTGTTGGGGAGGATCCAGGAACTGGCCAGGCCGATCTGGAAGTTGGCGATGGGCTGGTCGATGAGAGGCCAGACGGCGGAGTAGAACCCCATGCCCGCGCCGAAGTCAGCCTCGGCGGGAGGGCGGGAAGCGTTGAACCCGATGTAGCCGTGGAGCCCTTGGGAGTGGGCGGAGATGTCGCCGGGTTTGTTGGCGGGCGTTTGGGCTGAGCACGTGGAGGCCAGGAGGAAGAGGGTGAGGGCGGTGGATTTCATGGTGGGGTCGGTTCTTTCTGGACTTGGGTGGAGGCCCAAGCGCGTAGGGGGCCTGTCTGCAGCATGCTACCCGAACTCGACATGATTGAGTCGGGGGCTCGGCGGGCGTCGCACCTTCCGGTCGGGGTCGTTGCCGCTATCCTTGGCGCATGCCCAAAGCCGCTTCCGCCAGTACCAACGCCGGCCTGACCTACGCCTCTTCGGGCGTGGACATTCATGAGAAGGACTCGTTTACCGAGTCGCTCGCGTCGGTGATGAAGCGGACGTACGGGCCTCGGGTGATTCCCAACCCCGGCGGGTTCGCGGGGTTGTTCCGGCTTGACTACAAGAAGTCGCTGTTCGCGCGCAACTACAAGGACCCGGTGCTGGTGGCGTGCGCCGACGGCGTGGGGACGAAGGTGAAGCTGGCGGCGGAACTTGGGATCTTCAACACGGTGGGGATCGATCTGGTCGCGATGAACGTGAACGATCTGATCGTGCAGGGCGCGGAGCCTTTGTTCTTTCTGGATTACATCGCGGTGCCGACGGTGGACAAAGCGATGCTGGGCGGGATTATCGAAGGGATCGCGGAGGGGTGCCGTCAGTCGGGGTGTGCGCTGCTGGGGGGCGAGACCGCCAACATGCCGGATGTGTACGGCAAGGGCGACTTTGATCTGGCGGGGTTCTGCGTGGGCGTGGTCGAGCTCAAGCGGGCGATGAATCCCACACGCGTGTCGCCGGGGGACGTGGTGCTCGGGCTGGCGTCGTCGGGGATCCATTCCAACGGGTACAGCCTGGTGCGGAAGGTCGTGAAGCACGCGGGGCTTGAGCTTGGGCGGGTGTATGACGATGTGCTGCCGGTGGTCGGTCCGAAGCGCAAACGAGGGAGCGGGCGTGGCAAATCAGCGCCGACGGTGCCGACCCTGGGCGAGGTGTTGCTGACGCCCACGCGGATCTATGCGAGCTCGATCGTGAAGCTGCAGAGCGGGTACAAAGTCAAGAACGTGATCTCGGGGATGGCGCACATCACGGGGAGCGGCCTGGCGGACAATCTGGTGCGGTCGATCCCGCCGGGGTGCGATGCGGTGATCGATCGGTCGAGTTGGCCGGTGCCGCCGGTGTTCACGTTCCTGCAGAAGCATGGGGCGATCGACGACGCGGAGATGAAGCAGGTGTTCAACCTGGGGATCGGGTACTGCGTGATTGTCAGGCCTACGTTCGCCGCGGCGGTGAAGGAACACCTTGAGAAATTGGGTGAGTCCGTGTACGTGATCGGCGAGATCGTCAAGGGCAAGGGCAGGGTCCGGGAAAAATAGTGATGGTGCGGTGCGGGTGAGGCGCGGGCAATCGGCGGTTCGCACGGGCGTTTGGCTCATGTCGCGTTGCGACCTTTGCCGAAGGACACCTCATGCTTGCACGTTCATTCACTCGTTGTTTGCTTCAGGGCCTGTGCGGGGTTCTTGTGCTGGGGGCGGCGGCGGCTCAGCCTGCGGCCACGCCCGCAGCGCCGGTGACGCTCAAGTCGCCGGCTCCGCTCGAGGTGGACTTTTCCGCTGCGGACGCTTTGGCGGAGAAGTGGGTGAAGGAGATCAAACTCCCCGGGGCGGCCTTGCTCGTGATGTACGAGGGAAGGGTGATCCACGAGAAGTTCTTTGGCGACTACAGCGCGTCGACGGTGATTCCCATCGCTTCGGCGAGCAAGTGGCTGGCGGGCGCGGTGATCATGTCGCTCGTGGATGACAAGGTCTTGGATCTGGATAAACCCATCGGCGAGGTGCTGACGACGCTGCCCGAGGACAAGCGGTCGATCACGCTTGGGCAGTTGTTCTCGCACACGTCGGGGCTGCCGGGCGATATCGCGGGGGCGGCGTCGTGGACGGCGAGCGTGGACGAGGTGATCAAGTCGGTGGGCGAGGCGAAGATGGAGAACGAGCCCGGGGCTGCGTTCAAGTATGGCGGGGCGTCGATGCAATTGGCGGCGGCGATGGCGTGCAAGGTGACGGGGAAGACGTGGCACGAGTTGTTCGAGCAACGCATCGCCACGCCTTGCGCGATGAAGAACACGCAGTTCGGACGGCTTGGGAAGATGCCCAACCCGCAGGTCGCGGGCGGGTCGAGCTCGACCCTTGGCGACTACGCGAACTTTCTGACGATGCTCGCGAACAAGGGTGAGTTCAACGGCACGCGCGTGCTGAGCGAGGCGGCGGTGGCGGAGATGCTCAAAGACCGCACGAAAGACGCGAAGAAAGCCCGGGCATCGCTCATGCGGATGCTCGACGGGAGCGGGTACGGCGTGGGGAACTGGGTTGATCGCAAGAACGCGAAGGGAGAGTCGGTCGCGAACAGTTCACCCGGCGCGTTCGGGTTTGTGCCTTGGATCGATCATGAGCGCAAGGTTGCGGGGATCTGGATGATCTGCGACCGCGATCGGCAGCGTCGCCGGGCGGGTGCCAAGCTCGAAAGCCCGCGCGACGCGGTGACCAAGGCGATTGATGCGGCGCTCGCGAAGCGGAAAGTCGACGCAAAGCCCTGACGTTACTTGGTTTGGGCCGGCGCGGGCGATGTGGTGGGAGCGGTGGTGGGAGTGGCGGAGGGAGCGGGCGTCGCGGTTGCAGCGGGCTTCTCCGGTGCGGCGCGATCTTCGATCGCTTTGGCGATGGCCTTTTCGCCCTTGGCGAAGTACCACTCTTTCCACGCGGCGGTGTTGAGCCCCATGCCCGATGTCGGCTCGTCGCCCGCGTTGGCCATGGCGCGGCTGCTGAGATCGACGAGGGACTGATAGATCACGACGGGCGAGAAGTGGGCGACGGCGTCGTTGATCACCAAGACGACGCCGGAACTGACGACGCCGGGGACCGGGTCGAACGCCACGGAGTTGTCGGCGACGACGGGGTTGAGGTCGGCGATGTACGCCTGCTGCTGGGCGATGGCGATCCACGCGAGGGGGCCGTTGCGGGGGCGGCCGAGGGGGCCGACGTTCGGCGGCGGGGGCGTTTGCGCCTGGATGAGGAACGGGATCATCTCGTAGAGGTTGAGCCCGGCGACCGCGCGGGCTCCGCCGTCGGCGATGTGCTGGGTCTTGGACGCGACGGCACCCTGCAAGACGGCGAGCATGCCGGAGGAGGGTTTCTGCTTGAGGTCCTTGAGGCGGAGGGCGAGGGCGTCGATGGCGGCCTGGTTCCACGCGCGGTCCTCGTGTCCAGCGGCGAGCCACGCGAGCCCGCGGTCGCCCTCGTCGCTGCCTTGCGTGCGCAGGATGGACATGATGGCGGTGCGGACGTCTTCGCCTTTGTCTTCTTCGAAGACTTTGATGATGGACTGGACCATCCAAGGCTGGTTGTACTCGGCGAGCGTCTTGAGGCCGGCTTCTCGCGTGGGGCGGTGCTCGGCACGGAAGTGCTTGGCGCGGAGTTTCTTGAGGTCCTTCTCGAGGGCGATCTGCTTCTTGCGGAGTTCCTTGTACGGGCGCAGGCGCGGGTCGTCGGGGTTCTGGACCTGGCTTCGCACCCACTCTGGGGCGGGGGACGACGACTGGGCGAGGGCGGAGCCCGGGGTGCCGGCGAAGGCCACCACGAGTCCAAGCGTGAACAGTCCCGCGCGTGATCGGTTCGTCATATCAGTCTCCGTGGGGAGGGGTGGGCCTTGCCGATCGCGTCGGCATGGAGTCCCTTTCGGCACTATGGGCGGTCGGGTTCCCCGAATCCGGAACGTTCGGCCTTTATTCGCCGCTCGCGACCATCACGAGCGTCGGCTCGCTCGCGCCCGCCTGGTTGGCCAGTTTCTGTTGGGCGGCCTGAGCATCGGCGCGAGTGGCGTACCGCCCGATGCGGACGGAGTGCATGGCGGCTCCGTTTTTGCCGGTGGTCTGGACGACGCGGGGTGCGGCGAGGCCTGCGGCGGCGGCTTTGGGGGCGAGCCGGCCGGCGGCGGCCCGTGCCTTCTGCGCATCGGAAAAGGAAGCGACCTGGACGGTGAAGGCGCCCTTGGCGGGGGCGGCGTCGTTGGCGACGGTGCTCTGGCGGGAGGTGATCTGGATGGTGAGCAGGCGGTCGGTGGTGCTGCTGGCGGCACGCTCGTACATCGAGCGGGCTTCGGGGCCTCGGCCCAAGGCTTGCAGGGAGTCGCCGGCGAACATCGAGGCCCGGGCCCGGTCGTCGCCAACGAGTTTGTCGGACGCGGCGGTCAGGAGGGTGACGGCTTCGGTGTGGCGGCCTTTGCGCTGCACGATCATGCCCAGGGTGGCGGAGGCGGACCCGGCGACGGCGGTGGAGCTGCTGTCGACGAGGGGCTTGAGCCAGCGTTCGGCGTCGGCCTCTTTCGGCGGTTGGAGGGCGGCGAGGGAGAGCCCGGCGGTGAGGGCGGCGCGTTCCTTGGCGTTGCCGGTCGTGCTGGTGTACGCGGCGGCGGCGGACTGATAGGCCTTGGTGTATTCGCGCTGCTTGTACAAACGCTCGAAGTCGGTGGTGGTGCCCGCGGCGGACGCGCCGGGTTTGTCGCCGTCGCTCGAGCAGCCTGCGGGGGCGAGGGCGAGCAGCACCGACGCGGCGGCGACGGCGAGCAGGGAGGCGGCGAAGCGGAGGGGGGGCTGAACGTTCACGGTGAATCTCCCGCCCGGAGGTTTGCCGGGGTGACGCCCGGGTCTGGGCGGCGGTAGCATACCCGCTGCAAGGCCAGAAGATCAGAAGGCCAAACTCCCGGTTCGGAGAACCGGGCCACCCCAGAGGAACACCCGTGAGCGTTCATTGGCCCATCATCCGTCGCTGTCTGTTTCAGCCCCGCCGCATCGCCACCATCGACGACCGCGGGTCTCGGAAAGGTGCCGAGTTGCTGGTGGGGGCGTTGCACGTGGCGGAGGTGCTCGCCGCCCGGTGCAAGACCAAGACCGTGGGGGTGATGTTGCCCACGGGGGCGGGGACGCCGGTGGCGGCGCTGGCGGCGTGGATGCTGGGCAAGACGGTGGTTCCGCTGAACTACCTCCTCAAGCCCGAAGAGCTGCAGTACGTCATCGACGACTGCGGCACGGACACGGTGGTGACGGCGGGGCCGATGCTGGACTTCATGGGGTTTGCTCCGCGCGTGGCGAACCTGGTCAAACTCGAGGAATTGAAGTTCGCGGGCATGCCCGAGCCGCGGTGGCCCATCGGGGCGGCGGATGAGGATCTGGCGGTCTTGCTGTACACCTCGGGGACCAGCGGCAAACCCAAGGGCGTGATGCTCACGCACGGGAACATCACCGCGAACATCCGGCAGGTGGTCGAGCACGCCCACTTCACGACCGACGACATCATGCTCGGGGTCCTTCCACAGTTCCATAGTTTCGGCCTGACCGTGCTGACGCTGCTGCCGCTGACGGTGGGGATCCGCGCGGTCTACACGGCGCGGTTCGTGCCTCAGAAGATCGTCAAACTGATGCGTGAGCATCGCCCGACGATCTTTGTCGCGATCCCGTCGATGTACGGCGCGCTGTTGGCGGCCAAGGACGCGACGGCGGAGGACTTTGCCAGCTTGCGGTACACCGTGTCCGGTGGCGAGCCCCTGAGCGACGCGATCGCGACTCGCTTCTACGAGCGGTTCGGCGTGCGGATCAACGAGGGGTACGGGCTGACGGAGACCTCGCCGGTGACGAACATCTGTCTGCCGAGCGAGTATCGCCCTCACTCGGTGGGGCGAGCCCTGCCCGAGCTTGAGCAACGCATCATCGATCTTCACACGGGCGCGAGGCTGCCGTACGAGCACGAGGGGGAGATCTGGATGCGGGGGCCGAACGTCATGGCGGGGTACCGGGGCCTCGTTGAGGAAACTGCCAAAGCCCTCACGCCGGATGGTTTCCTTCGCACAGGCGATATCGGCAAGCAGGACGCGGACGGCTTTCTGTACATCACGGGCCGTCTGAAGGAGATGCTCATCGTCGGCGGCGAGAACGTCTTCCCACGCGAGATCGAGGAAGTGCTGAATCAGCACCCCAGCGTGAACGCGTCGGGCGTGGTGGGAATCAAAGATCCGATCCGGGGCGAACTGCCGATGGCGTTCATCGAACTTCGCGAGGGGCAGACGTTTGACAAGGGGTCGATCCAGGCCCACTGCAGGGCCAGCCTCGCTGGGTACAAGGTGCCGGGGGACATCCGCGTGCTCGAAGCCCTGCCAAGAAACGCGACGGGGAAGATCATGCGGCGTGAATTGGTGAAGTTGCTGGCTGCGACACCGGATGCTGCGGCCAAGGGCTGACGGACGGTCGCGTGGTGGCGGGGGGGCGAGATGGACAGCATGCCGGGACGGTGACATCGGAGGGCCACCCGCCATCTCTACAGAATCATCATCGATCGCGAGGTTGTCCGAAAGTCCAGCCAACTCCACGGCTCTTCTCATCGAGGCTCATCGGATTGATGGTCGTGACTATTTGGCTGTGGTGGACTCGACCTCTCGCGCAAGTTCCGGTGCCACACGTTGAAGTTGAGCCAAACGCACAGCCAGCATCTCCCTATCGCCGTTCAGCCATCCGCTGAAACACCCGGTATAGAGCAACATCGGGTCGTTCGCGTGGCTTTTGAGGCCGCTTTGAACAGTTTCTTCGGCGCGAGTGTTGTACCCACACGCCATCTCCATGCTCGCGAGTTGCCAGCAGACCTTGGCGCTGGACGGGAAGGTTTCGCGGAACTTTCTGGCCTTCATGAGACCTTCAGCGCTCTTGCCCGCCTGAATGCACGCGAACATGTACCACTCGGCGTATGGCATCGATGAACATTCTGCGCGCGGCTCGCCCCCGGGGGCAAGCACTTCATACGCCTGCTGCGCCTTTTTGTCAGAGAGCAAGTACATGGCCCTCGCGACAAAGGCTTCGTCGCTCGGCACGTTCTTGACCCACGTCGATGTCCATCGGTCGAGCGCCTCCTTCCCCTCGGCCTTTTGAACGACCGTCATGCTTTGCAACCAGAACTCGACCTTTTTCAGTCGACGAAGCGCGCCGAGTTCCGCTGTCTTCACGGCATCGTCCATCTTGCCCGCGGTGGACTGACAGAGCATCAAGCTCGTCAGGACATCCGCGTTGCCCGGAAATCTCTCCACGACTGGCTGAAGAACTGAAATCGCTTCGTCTGTCGCGCCTTGCTTCCGGAGTTGGTCCGTGATCGACAGAATGAACGCGGGCTTGCCGGAAAGCGTCGCCAGTCGCACGATCTCCTTCTTAAACCCTTCGCGATCTCCGCGTTCACTCGACCGACGCGTGAGAATCACCGACATGCCGATATCCCGATGCATCAGCGTCCGGCACGTCTCGAAAGCTCGCGTTGCATCCTCGCTCATGCCGGCGTTTTCAAGGGCCATCGCGAGCGCGAGATGCGATTCGCCCGGACAGTTCGGCTCTGCGGTCACCTGTCGAAGACGCGCGATTTCGGAGGCCTCATCACCCCCGCGCAGGAACAGCGTCTGCACGCCGAACAACACCGCGACCGGATCTGCGGACAAGATCCCTACCTTTCGCCACCATTCAAGCATCAAATCAAGCTCTTCCTGTCCGCGGAGCGCATTCGCGACCGGCGCCGCCCAGAACGAAGAGACACTGGGCGGATTGCCCGGAGTAGCCAGCACGTCGCGGACCGCTCGCACGATCGCGGCCGGGCCGTCGCTCGCAAACCACGCGGCGTGGAGCTTGCGACTGCCTTCGCCCGCGTGCGCCTTCCGCCACTCATCAATCGTGAGACTGGCGGAAGCCTTCGCCGGCTCGGGCTGCGCGGGAACCATCTGAATCAGGGTGCTGCTTCCGGACTTGAGATTGGAAGCCGGATCAACCAATCCCAGAAGCGAGCCCTGCGGGGTCCAGACCGACGTGCCAGCGGTGAGTGAACCCTCGGGCACCGAGAGCGCGAGCATGGGTGTCGCTCGCATCTGATTCACGCCTTCCACAAAGCCCGCATCGATTCGCCGGCCGAGCGTATCCCTGGCGACGACCGGCTGATAAATGGCGACGTCGGCGAGTGGCGCGCAAGAGACCTCTTTCACGCCGGGGCGAATCTCCTTGTCAAAGGTGACGCGAGCGAACCCGCCACCGAGATCCTGAACGCTGATCACCTTGGCATCGAGTCCCACGACCTCCACCTCGAAGTCTCCCGCAAGCATGATCGCCGGAAGGAGCACGCTCGTCGAATCCCACAATGCAGCGCTAAGCACGAGGCGCTTCGACTCGGCTCCCGCACCAACGCGAAGCCGCACCGACACTGCCTGAGGAGCTCTTTCGCTCGCTGGCTGCAGCTGGACGGCGGCCTCACGCGGCGGATCGGCTGGCCCTTGGGTTTGAGCGGTCGCCGAGCAGTTCCGACCAGCCCACCCGAGCGTCAACCCGACCAGCAACGACACTGCCACGGCAGTGGGACGGCCGACACCAAACCTGCTATTCGCCATGATTTCTGCGCCGGCGGGTGGCACCGATCGGCGTGGGGCATCGATCCCGACCTCATTTCCAACCGTGCCACCGGTTGCCAGTTCATCCGGTGATCGGTGCGGATAGGCCGTGTTCTTTGGATCTCGCGAGCGATGTTTGTCCATCGTTTCCCATCCTTCTCCCCGCGGCGGGTCGCACTCGATGCGCGGCTCGGGGCTGCACCGCAAGTGTATCGGGCGGCCCGATGGCGAGCGATGTTTCAGAGTCTCTCGCTGGTGGACGTGCTCGGGAATGAGGACCGGCGCGGGGAGCGTCGGGTGCCGATGCTCGTGGGCGAGGCCCAACTGTCCGCTGTACCACTGAGATCGACCGCTTCGGGCGATCTCAGTGGTTGGGCTTTCTTGAAACCGACGCTTGGGGTGCCTCGCACTGACTTGGTCCGAAGCGGACCAAGTCAGTGGCACAGCTCTGGATCCCCTGCTTTTCGGACCTGCCTCTGTGGGATTTCTTGGTTTTCTTGATGCAGGCGCGTGAGGAACGGCGGGGGTTGCCGTTCACTTGGATGTCGGGATCACGACCACCAACGCGACGCGAAGGGGTCTGGCCCAAGAACACAACGTGCAACACGCACACAGAAGGAGTTGTCCCATGGCTACGAAGATCACGAACGTTGTTGGTTCCGCCCGCACCCTTAAGGCTGCTGCACTCGCGGCAGTTGTGATGGCGGGGATGGTTGGAGGAGCGGGGGCTGCGAACGCCGCCATCACGGGTGTCTTCGGCGCGGCGACGCTGCTGGGCACGCCACCGTTGTCGGCACTGCCCGGTGCGCTGGCGGGGCCCCCGGCGTATTGCTGGAACGAGCAGACCAACCGCAACTTCTCCGCCCTCAACGTCAACCTGACCGTGAACCCCGGGTTCTACACGGGCCCGGGCGCGAACTTCGGCGTCGTCACCGGCCTGTACGACTCGCACATGATCCACTTTGACGCGTCCAGCGGCGTGGCGAACGTCAGCGGCACCGTCACCTTTTCGGCGAACATCGCCGCGGTGATCTACGACAACATCTTGCTTGACGCGACGGACCTGTCGCTGGGCAGCCCCGGGACGGTGTACGACACGGGCAACCCGTTCCGCAGCTACTCGGGGGGCGTGCTGAACCAGTCGATTGTGCAACTCGTGGGCAACACGCTGCACTTTGACCTCTGGGCCCTTGCCCCGACGAACTTCATGAGCGAACTGCGGGTGCTGACGTACGCGGTGCCGACGCCGGGGTCGCTGGCCCTGCTGGGCCTGGGCGGGCTGATGTGCGCGAGGCGGCGGAGGGGTGTGGCCTAAGGCCGTAACTCAGCACGAAACACAAAGCACAAAGCACACATTCAGAATTTCAAATTTCAAAGCTCAAATTTCACCATTCAGCATTCACAAGGAATTTCCCATGAACCGTTTCACCACCGCCTCGCTTGTTCTCGCCGCGTCCTTCACCGCCTCCGCCGCCAACGCTGCTATCACGGGCGTCACCGGGTCCACGACCTGGCTGGGCGTCAACCCGCCCAACGCTCAGCAGTTCAACCTGACGGGCCCCAACGTGTATGTCTGGAACGAGCAGATCGCCCCCGCCTTCAGCGTCGGACTCAATCTCTTCGGCAACGGGACGTACACCGGGTTCTCGCCGTACTTCGCCGGGTTCCTCTCGGCGGTGGCGGTCGAGTCGCACATGGTGCACTTTGACCCCGGTGCGGCTCCGCCCTTCGCCACCGGCAGCGTCAGTTTCTCGGGGACGATCCTTGGGGCGATCTTCGACGAGAGTCTGCTCTCGGCGACGGACGCCTCGCACGGGGCACTGGGGACGGTGTACGACACCGGGAATCCCTTCCGCAGTTTCAACGGGAACGTGCTCGGGAACACGAGCCTGACGATCGCCGGGAACACGATGAACTTCCAGTTCGTGCCCACGCCCGGACAGATCAACCGGATGTACGAAGTTCGTGTCTTCACGCTGATTCCCACCCCCGGGGCCTTCTCGCTGGCCGGGCTGGCCGGTCTGTTGAGCTTCCGGCGAGCCCGCCGGTAATCCCCATCCGCACCACCCACCAAGAGGAGTCTTGCCATGAATCTCCGTTCTCTCGTCATCGTCTCGCTCGGTCTCTGCGGCACCGCCGCCTCGCTCAACGCGGCGATCACCGGCGTGAGCGGGCAGGCCACCTGGCTTGCCACGCCCCCCGCCAGCGCGTGGCTGGGCGCGCTCACCGGGCCC
Source organism: Phycisphaera mikurensis NBRC 102666 (assembly GCA_943369765.1). Lineage (GTDB taxonomy): Bacteria > Planctomycetota > Phycisphaerae > Phycisphaerales > UBA1924 > UBA2396. The sequence continues at coordinate 14,373 of CALROI020000007.1, forward strand.
AACGCGTACGTCTGGAACGAGCGGCAGAACCGCGTTACGGGGTGGGCCCCTGTGAACATCAACGTGAACCCGAGCGTGAACACGGGGTACACGCCGCAACTCAACTCGGTCTCCGCGCCGGCGTTCGACTCGCACATGATCCACTTCGAGCACGGCGGTGGGCAGCCCCTGTGCATCGGGAGCGTGACGTTCGCCACGCCGATCCTCGGGGTGATCTATAGCAACCTGTGGCTGAGCGGGACGGACGGGTGGTTGGGCAGCCCTTCGACGACGTACTACACGGGCGGGTTTGGTCGCTCGCACGGGATGTTCCTCGCGCAATCGGTGGTGGCGGTGAACGGGAACACGATCAACTTCGAGCTCAGGCCCAATTACGCTGGGATCTGGATGTCCGAACTGCGGGTTCTGACCCGCCCGGTGCCGACGCCTTCGACCATGGCGGTGGCGGGGGTGCTCGCCCTGGCGGTCGGAAGGAGGCGCCGCTGAAGAACCTGAACGCTCCTCCTCTCTCTGAAAGTCTCTTTCTCACGCCGCCACCGCCCGAGTCTTCGGGCGGTCGCGTCGTTGGCGGGGAAGATGCCGTATGCTAAGTGGAGACCGACGTGAGCCCGTAGCACGCGGCACGCCGCTCGCCGCACGACCCCTTTCCCGGAGCCCCGCATGGACCTGTACATCGACACGGCCAACCTCGACGAGATCAAGATCGCTCACGCGATGGGCATCTTGAACGGCGTCACGACCAACCCCTCGCTGATCGCGAAGGAGAAGGTGGATTACGGCAAGCGTCTGGCTGAGATCTGCGAAGTGGTCAAGGGGCCCGTCTCGGCGGAGGTGATCGCGCTGGACTTTGACGGGATGATGAAGGAAGGTCGCGAGCGGGCCAAGATCGCCCCCAACATCGTCGTGAAACTGCCGACGACCGTCGAGGGTCTCAAGGCGTGCAAGGCGATGAGCGACGAGGGGATCAAGACCAACATGACGCTTTGCTTCCAGGCGATGCAGGCGTTGATGGTCGCCAAGGCCGGGGCGTACCTCGTGAGCCCGTTCGTCGGGCGACTGGACGATATCTCGCAGGACGGGATGGACCTGATCCGGCAGATCCGGCAGATCTACGACAACTACGGGTTCCAGACCAAGATCCTCGCGGCGTCGGTCCGCCACCCGATGCACATGCTGCAGTGTGCGCTCGCCGGGTCGGACGTGGCGACGGTGCCTCTCGCGGTGATTCAGCAGGTCATGAAGCACCCGCTGACGGACTCGGGGATCGAGAAGTTCCTGTCGGATTACAAGAAGGCGTTCGGCTAAGCACTCCCGCGGGTCTATTCGCCCGGGCGTTCGTAGCGGATGGTCTTTCTGCCCACCGCGCGGTCGGGCTCGATCGGAATTGCCGCGAGGTCTTGATTGTTCCCGCTGCCGACGGGGGGGACGTCGCGTCCGGGCTTGAGGGCTGTGCGCAGGCGCGAGGTCGCGTCGATCGGGCTCGCTTCGCCGATGTGCTTCGTGCGTTCGAGAAAGCGTTCGGACTCGCGCTGCACGCGATCGGCGGCGCGGTGGTCTCGGTTGATGGTTTCCGACGAGGAACGCAGAGCCTCGAACGACAGGGCCGCGACCTGCACGACGCCCACCGCGAGCAGCCCCGAGGACCCGATCGCGAGGATCGCGCCGAAGACGCCGAGGATCACCGTGACGATCGAGGCGGTGCCGAAGAACATGCTGACGGCGATCATCGGGAAGGCCAGCACCAGCCCGATCGAAGCGCCGCGCATCCACTCGCCCGTCCAGTCGGCCCCGGCCCACTGGGCGACGGACGAAAGCTGCACGCACACCGGGACAAGCCCGAGGAGCCCGATGCCCAGGCACACCCACGACGCGACGAACAGCCCACGGACCAGGTCCGCGTCGACGGGCGCCCCCGCCATGATTGCGGTGAGTTCGACCTCGGTCGCGGTCCACGCGAGCGCGACCCCGGCCGCCCAGCCCCACTGCGTGAGCCTTGAGGCCCAGCGTGAGAGTCGCCCCTCGCGGACGAAGTCGGTGCGTTGATCGATCGAAGACTCGTGCGGGCGGGTGACGATCCAGACGCCGACGGTCCAGAGGATGAGGCACGCGAAGGGGATCGTCCAGCGGAGGCTGTGCTCGCCCGCGACCATCAAAAGAGAGCACATCCCGCCGATCCCGCCGATCACGGTGGCGATCGAGCCCACCGTCAGCCAGCGGAGATACCACGTGGGAGCGTGCGCGAGATTGTCCGCCAAAACCCGCCGGGACGTGATGGGGATCGGCGTGGCGCACTCGGGGCAACGCCCGCCCATTGGGAGGCCGGTGAGGTCGTACGAGCACTTTCGGCACTTGGGGCCGACCGGCGCCTTCGATGTTCGCCTTTCGCTCATGGAGGTGTTACCCCTCAGCACGGGCACAAGATGCAAGGCTCTCTACCGCACCCACGCCCCGGACACGGCCTCGACCGCGTTCATGAACATCCTGGCCCCGGGCGTCGGCAGTTTGAGCAGGTCCTTGGGCAGGCGGGTCCAGTACGGGTGCCGCGTCCATTCGAGGAACCGTTCCGGGTGCGGCATCAGGCCGAAGATCCTGCCCGAGGCGTCCGACACGCCGGCGATCGCCTCGGTGCTGCCGTTGTAGTTGTCGAGATAGCGGATCGCGACCTGGCCGCCCGCTTGCATGCGGGCGAGCGTCGCCGGGTCGCCCGAGACGAGCCTGCCTTCGCCGTGGGCCACGGGGAGGATCGCCGCGTCGTTCCGGAACGCTTCGGGGATGTCGTCGAGCACGCCGCGTGTCCAGATGCACGCGGAATCCGTCGGATAGTCGACGGGCACCCAGCGATCGACGAACCGCCCGCCGATGTTGTCGGTCAGGGCGAGTTCCTGTGTCGGGGGAGCGTCGGTCGGCCACTCCTCGCCGCGAGCCGGCCCGGGCAGCAGCCCGACCTGCACAGCGACTTGGAAGCCGTTGCACGGGGCGAAGACGGGGACGCCGCGGGCGATGGCCTCGCGGAGCGGGCTGTAGAGTCGCTCGCGGACCTTCATCGCGAAGATGCGGCCCGAGGCGATGTCGTCGCCGTAGGAGAACCCGCCGGGGAGGCCGAGGAGGTCAGCCTTGGCGAGCGGCGAGGGATCGCGCACGAGGGATTCGAGGTGGACCAGTTCGACCGTCGCCCCCGCCTGCGCGTACCCGCGGCAGAGTTCCTGGTCACAGTTGGTTCCCGGGGCGCGGATGACGACAGCATGGGGCATGGGCGATCGTATTCCTCGTCTCCGGGGAAGTTTCCACGGTCGCGTTCAGGCCTCTCGCGGCTACGCTCACGCATGATCCGTGCCTACCTGTTCCTCAACGCTGCGGCGTACGTCGGATTTGCCCTGTGGTGCGCGTTCGCCCCGGTCACCACCGCCAACGCCATCGGGCTTCAGTTCCGGTCGGGGTCGGGACGGAGCGAGTACATCACGGTCTATGGCGGCTTGGAGATGGGTGTGGCCTTGTTCTTTCTGGTCGCCGCCCTTCAGCCCAAGTATCAGGAGGCGGGGCTGCTGTTCGCGGTGCTGTTTTATGGCGGGCTGATCGTCTTCCGGGCGTACACGCTGGTGACGGTGCCTGGGATCGAGCGGGTGACGTACTACTTCGCGGGCTCGGAGTTGCTGTTTGGTCTGGCCGCGCTCGCCCTGTGGTTCCGCGGCCCGCGGTGAGGTCGGGTTCGTCCGATCGGGCGGGCTGAATTCGCTATGATCGAGCGTCGGGCCTGTGGCGGAACGGCAGACGCAGCGGACTTAAAAGGATCGACGTTTCGTCCCGTTTCCGCGGTCCAACGTAAACAGCTTGCATTCATGCACTTGCGCTCACAAACGCGGCGGACTAGAAGTCCACTGCAGGCGTCCGATCTGTAGCTCGTCAGGACGCCGGAGATCCGCGATCGCGCGGGGCGGAAGGACATTACTGGCCGCCGTCCCCAACACCGGCTATTTGCTCAAATGCTTCCCTATCCGGTCCAGCATGGCGGAGCGTGGCGAGTAGCCGGTCCATGCGTCCACCCGGCGACCCTTCTTGACGATCATGAGCGCCGGAATGCTGCCAACATCGAACATGCCAGCCAGTTGGCTCTTCGTCGACGTTGATCAACGCGATCTTGGCCATTTCGCCCAAGTCCGCGGCAAGCCGTTCGAGCTCGGGTTTGAGCATCGTGCAAGGCGGGCACCAGAGGGCCCAGAAGTCCACGAGGACCGGCACATCGGATTGGAGCACCTCCTCGTCGAAGGTTTCGGCGGTGGGATGCAGCGGGGCTTGAGTCGGCGTGCGATCTTGGTGAGACTCCTCGAAGCGAACGGCTGACGCCCATTCACGCTTGGGGTTGTTTCTCGAAGTGGTCAAGGGCCGCGGCGACCACGGGTGCGTAGGTGGAGACCGGTCCGCCGCCCATCATGACGGCGACCCCCGCGGCTTCCATGATCTCGGCAGCCGTAGCTCCAGCGTGGAGTGACTTCTCAACGTGCAGGTAAATGCACGGCTCGCATCGGACGGCCACGCCGATGCCCAGAGCAATGAGTTCCTTCTGCTTGACGGTGAGGGCGCCGTCCTTCATCAGGGCTTGGAACATCTGTCCGAACGCCTTGCCGATCTCGGGTGCTCGGGCTTTCATCGCGCCATTGACGCTGGGCCATTGTTCGAAGAAGTGCGGGGCGTTGGGGATCATGGTTGCTCCTCGGTACGTGATGCGCTCGGCCCGCGGCGGCCTCAACCAGCCGACTCATGGCCCGAACAATGTCTTGGAGGCGTGCGGGCCCGTGCAGGTTCCCGATCACCACCTTCGCTTCGCCCTGTGTCTCCGTCCGAAGACCATCCCGCAGCCGGGCGAGCGGCCATCGCGACCATTTGTGTTCAGTGGGAACCTCCGTGCTCCACGACGCCTCTCAAGGATGTCGGGCTTGCTGGTTCCTCTCGTGGAGTGCCACCGCAAGCTTCTACCCAAGGAGTGCCGCGCATGTTCCTTCGCATGGTCTACGACGACAAACTGGCCGAGGCCGCGTATCTGATCGGGTGCCAACGCACCGGGGAAGCGATCGTGATCGACCCTGAGCGCGATGTGGACCGCTACGAGAAGATCGCGGCGGCCAACGGCCTGCGAATCGTCGCCGTGGCGGAGACGCACATCCACGCCGACTTCATCTCGGGCGGGCGTGAACTGGCCGAGAAGGGCGCGATGGTCTATGTCTCCGACGAGGGGGATGCCGACTGGAAGTACCAGTGGCTTGACAAGAAGATGGGCGGCGGCGAGTACAACTATCGCCTGCTCAAGGATGGCGGCACCTTCATGGTCGGCAACATCGAGTTCAAGGCCGTCCACACGCCTGGGCACACCCCCGAGCACCTCTGCTTCATGGTGACCGACCGTGGCGGCGGCGCGGACAAGCCCATGGGCGTTGCGACGGGAGACTTCGTGTTCGTCGGCGATCTCGGCCGCCCCGACCTGCTGGAGTCCGCCGCCGGGTTTGTAGGTAAGGCCGACCCATCCGCCCATCGGCTCTATCAGACCGTGCGGAAGTTCATGGCTTGGCCCGACTACCTCCAGGTGTGGCCCGCGCACGGCGCAGGGAGCGCGTGCGGAAAGGCGCTGGGCGCGGTGCCGCAGAGTACCGTCGGCTACGAAAAGATGTTCAACGCGTCGGTGCTGGCAGCCAAGACCGAGCAGGGGTTCGTTGACTTCATCCTCGACGCCCAGCCCGAGCCACCCCTCTACTTTGCCCGCATGAAGCGGGACAACAAGATGGGTCCGAGAGTGCTTGGCGGAGTCCCAACGCCACGCGAGTTGTCGGTGGACGACCTGAAGAAAGTCGTCGAGAAGAAGGCGATGGTCATTGACACCCGCACGTGGGCGGCGTTCAAGCAGGGTCATCTTCCTGGGGCGTTGCACCTGCTGCTGAACAACACGTTCAACACCGATGCGGGCTCGCTGATCGGCGAGCACGATGTGATCCACCTCATCATCGAGCCGTCGCGCGTGGACGAGGCCGTCCGAGATCTGATCCGCGTGGGACTGGACAAGTTCTGCGGCTGGTACGACGCGAGCAAACTCGACCAGTTCGTGGCGGCAGGCGGGACACTTGTGCCGATCGCAGAGGTCACGGTGAGCGAAGCCCGTGTCCTGCTCGACACGACAAAGCCTTTCGTCCTCGACGTACGCCGCAAGACCGAGTTCGCCGAGGGGCACATCGCTGGAGCTGCCAACATCGCGCACACGCGGCTGCTCTCTCGTCTGGCCGAGGTGCCCAAGGACCGCCCCATTCTCGTCAACTGCCGCAGCGGGGCGCGGTCGGCGCGGGCCTGCTCGCTCCTGCAACGCCACGGCTATCAAGTCAACAACCTCGCGGGCGGGATGCTCGCGTGGGAATCCGCCAGGGTGCCGGTTGAACACTGAGCCGCGGCCTCATGACCGCGTGATCGCACAGCCCGCTCTCCGGAGGCCGCATGAGTCCACGACGCTTGTGCCACTCGCGGGGCCGCGGGTTGCTGCAAGAGGGGTGATCGCATGATCTGGGCGTGGTTCGGAGCCGTGGCGGTCGGGCTTTCGATGGGCCTTCTCGGCTCCGGCGGGGCGATTCTCACCGTGCCGATCCTGGTCTATCTCGTCGGGCACGACGAGAAGAGCGCGATCGCCGAGTCGTTGGCGATCGTCGGTGCCATCGCCGTGGCCGGGGTCATCCGTGCCGCGATGCAGAAGCGGGTGGACTTTCGCAGCGCTGCACTCTTGGCCGTGCCTGGCATCGTGGGAACCTATGCAGGCGCCCACGCGGCCAAGTTCATCCCCGGCGCGGTACAACTGGTCCTGCTCGCCGCGCTCATGCTGACGGCGGCGACACTCATGTTCAGGTCGCGCCCCGCGCTGCCTGCGTCATCCACCGACTCGTCCTCATCTCCCGCACTTCCACCGCGTGGCCCGCTGTGGGTGATCGCGGTGCAGGGCATCGGCCTCGGACTCGTCACGGGGCTGGTCGGTGTCGGCGGCGGATTCCTCATCGTTCCCGTCCTCGTGCTGCTGCGCAAACTCCCCATGTCCACCGCGATCGGCACCAGTCTGGCGATCATCGCCGTCAACTCCACGACGGGATTTCTCAAGTACCTCTCGATGCTGGGTGATCAGACCGGGCCCAGCGGCGTGGCCCTGCACGTCGATTGGAACATCATCAGCGTCTTCATCGCCCTGGGCATCGCCGGGAGCCTGATCGGCAACGCGCTGGCGGGCCGGATGAACCAGAACGCGCTCAAGCGAATCTTCGCGGTGTTCCTCGTCGTGATGGCCGGGTACATCCTGGTCCGGCAGGCCCCGCGCGTGATGCCGGGCGTCTTCGGCCCAGCCGCTCCCGGCGCCGCCGGCGCTTCTTCAAATGCCGCATCCGATCGGGAACCTTGAGCCGCTCTCTAGCCTCTAAAGAACGCCTACTCCGATCTGTCAACCTCGCCGCCCGGCATCAAGCCTCGCGGCACTCGCAAGGAACCACCAATGACCGCGATCGCCAACACCGGCCCGACCAGCACCACGACGCTCACTTCCGCGCCTTCCATGGCCGCGCCGTTCCAAGAGGCCTCCCCCGCGCAGGTCCGCCAGTGGCTGCGCAGCGGCGAGGCGGTCCTGATCGACGTGCGCGAGCCCGACGAGTTCGCCCGAGAGTACATCGCTGGAGCGACACTTCTCCCACTGTCGCGGTTCGACCCCGCGCAGGCACTGTTAAAGGCCAAGCCGGGACAGCGGATCGTGATGCAGTGCAAGAGCGGCCGCCGCTCGGCGGACGCCTGCCGTCTGGCCACGCCGCTCGCGGCCGCGGGCCATACGGTCTTCACACTCGCGGGCGGCATTGAAGCATGGAAGAAGGAGAACCTGCCCGTCGAGTTGAACACCAGCGTCTCGGGCGTGAGCGTGATGCGTCAGGTGCAACTGGTCATCGGCGTGGGCGTGCTGGCAGGGTCGGCGTTGGCATGGTTCGTACATCCCGCCTTTGTCGGCATTCCGGCGTTCTTCGGCGCGGGGCTCACTTTCGCAGGCGCGACCGGAACGTGCGCGCTCGCCACGGTGATCGGGATGATGCCGTGGAACAAGGCGGCTTCGGGCGCTGGCTCGTGCAGTGCAGGTCGATGCGGCTAGCGTTTGCCGGGGGCGCATCAAGTCCGACACGCTCTCTCGACACGCTTCGCGATATCGCAATCAGGAGATCTCGAACGGCAACTCCGAAGCCACTGCCCGCTGTGACCACCTCCGCTGGGAGCAAGAGCACTTTCGCTGGAGCGCGGACCACATGCGAGCGCTGTCAGTGCTGCGGCAGGTCGAGGCTTAGCTCTGTACCCATGAGGTCGAAATCATGACGCACCGTGCCGAGATGGCCGCGAACGAGCACACCCAGCAGCACGGCAGCACCACGCCGGTGCGGAAGCAGATCGCCTCGCACGATATCGGTGGCACGCATCACATCGAGGGGTCTCGCCGCCATACTGAACTGATGGAGGCGATGTTCGCTTTGGATCGGCTCCCCGCCCAGACACTGCAACCGTGATTTGGTTGGGAACCCCGACACTCCGAGACGCCTCTAAGGATGTGACAGGCCGTGTGTTCCGATTGATCAAGGCAGGGGGAGAGTCTCCGGAGTAAACCATGACTATCTGTAAGAATGTCGGTTCGGTTGATCGCGGCTTCCGCGATGTCGTTGGGATTGTCGCCCTCGTGCTCACGCTCACCTGGTTCCAAGTGATGGACGGCAGCCTTGCCGGCCTCATCGCTGGGGGCATCGGGATCATTCTGCTGCTCACCGCCGTGATCGGCACGTGTCCCCTCTATGTGCCCCTAACGGTATCGACGTGCAAGCCTGCGTCACGGTGAGCCCTCGCCACTGCTGAGATGCCTGTCGATATGAACCGCTCACCAATCTGGAGATTCCTCATGTCCAAACCCTCACACAGAACTGCTTCATCCTTGGCGAGTGCCTGCCTTGCTTCGCTCTGCCTCCTCGGCTCGTGCGCGGAGTCGTCGATGTCAGCCAGCGCCGCAGCCGAGCAACCCGCCTCCTCACAGACTCCCGCGAGCAAAGCGCCCGCCAACGACCCGTATCCGGGCGTGAACTCCGTCGCCAAGGACCGCGATGGCTGGCAGCAACTGCTCAGCGATCACGCCGCGATCCGCCGCACGCTCGTGCACAGCGAGAGGGACGGCCGGGGCATCGTCGAAGCGACCACCGAGAGCGACGACCCCATCGTCGCGGCCCGCATCATCGAGCACGCCAAGGCGATGCAGGCCCGCATGAAGGTCGGCGCCCAGGTCCGTTTCTGGGACCCGGTCTTCGCCGAGCTGTTCAAGAAGCACGGGGCAGTCACGATCGACGTGACGCCGACGGACAAGGGCGTGAAGATTGTCGAGAGCAGCGCGGACCCAGAGGCCGTCGCGCTGCTCCGCTCGCACGCGATGGGCGTGAGCGAGTTTGTCCGCGAGGGACACAAAGCCGCGCCGCGTCAGACGCCCAAGTTCAAGGCCGGCGACCCGCTCCCGGCCCCAGAACTCGCCATCGGTGGCGTGCCTCACCGCTTCATCCTCACGCAGCCCGACGCCGGGCAACTGGCCGGGCTCAAGTCCGCCGGCGTCGATGTGGTCATCAACTTCCGCAAGCCCGCCGAGCATCCGGACTACAACGAGCAAGGTGCGGTCGCCGGCACAGGCATGACCTATTGCAACCTCCCGTACGCCGGCGCGGCGGAAGTCACCGACGAACTGCTCGACACGGCCCGGGCCGCGATCAAGGCCGCCGACGAAAAGGGCGACACCGCCGCCCTGCACTGCCGCACCGGCAACCGCATCGGGCCGGGCTGGGCCGCGTACCGCGCGCTCGACAAGGGCATACCCGTCGAACAAGCCATCGCCGAGGCCAAGGCCATGCAGATGGTGGACCCGCTCATGGAGTCCAAGACGCGGGATTACATCCGGCGCAAGGCTTCAACGGCCAACGCCTGGACGCCGGTCACACCCGATACGTTGACTCACTCGCAGCAGGCACAGCGGCGGCTTGCGCTCGACGCGAAGGACGCGATGTTCACACGCCTCTTTGCCGCGCTCGGTGAGGCGACGAGCAAGCCCGGCCCCTATGGCGGCACAGCGGGCGCGATTGGCGTGTGCAAGGACGAGGCTCCCAAGATCGCCCAGACCGTCGCCCGCGAGAAGGGCGTCATGATCGGTCGGACGAGCGTGAAACTCCGCAACCCAGCCAACGCCGCGCCTTCGTGGGCAGTCGGTGTGCTCAACGATCAAGCCGCCGAGCCTCGCCTCGCCGCCAACACCGACGGCTCGCTCGGCGTAACGCTCCCGATCAAACTCGCCGCCAACTGTCTGGCCTGCCACGGGAGCCCTGAGCAACTCGATCCGGCGGTCAAGGCTGCGCTTGCCGCCAAGTACCCGACAGATCAAGCGACCGGCTTCAAGCAAGGCGACCTCCGCGGCTGGTTCTGGATCGAGGTTCCGCCTCCAACCAGATGAGATTGCCAGCCTCTCCAGCACGAACGCCGATACCACCAAATGAGCCCAGACCGGGGGAGCGAGCCAAAGGCAGCCTCCGCGATCGACCAACGGTGCATCGTGCGGACGGACATGTGCGTTTGGTTGAAGCACGTTGGGAACCTCGCCCCATCTCGCCGCCTCTACCCATACATGCACTCCCACTTTGATGCCGGAATCACGCCGCCCGCGCAGGTCCACGATGCCGGATCCGCGGGTGAACCGCCCAAGGTTTACGATGCTGTGATGCCTGACACCGCCGAAGCCGCGTTCCAACCCTTCAAGCACTTCGAGCACCGCGGCTGGCGGGCCGTTGCCGAGCGGTACGACGCCGCGTTCGTCGGCGCTACCGGTCAGTCGATCGCGCCCATGCTGGATGCCCTGAATACTGGTCCGGGCGTACGACTGCTCGACGTCGCGTGCGGGCCGGGCGACGCGACCGCCGCCGCGGCGGCCCGTGGGGCGAGTGTGCTTGGCGTGGACTTCGCCGCCGAGATGGTGGCGCTGGCACAGCGCAAGTGGCCGGGCGTCGAGTTCATGGAAGGCGATGCCGAGAAGCTTGTCCTCCCTGATGCAGAGTTTGACGCGGTCATGATGAACTTCGGCGTGCTCCACTTGGCGAATCCAGATCGGGCGCTCGCGGAGTGCTTCCGAGTGGTGCGTCCTGGTGGACGCCTGGCGTTCACGGTGTGGGAGCCGCCGCCGCAGACGGTGCCCTTTGCCATCGTGCTGGAGGCAGTCGAGAAGCATGGCATCGTCAACATCGGGGTGCCGCCCGGCCCGCCGATGTTCCGCTTCGCGGATTCTCCCGAGGCCATGCGTGTGCTCAGCGAAGTGGGGTTTACCAACGTCGGATTCAGGGCGCTTCCCATCACGCTCTCGCTTGCGGAGCCCGATGCTCTCTTCCAAATCATGCTGGAGGCGGGTGTCCGCACGTCGGGCCTGCTCAAGGCCCAGACGCCCGCAGCTCTGGATGCCATCCGCGATCACATGCGTCAGAGGGTCACCGCTCACCGCATCTCGAACCATACTGATCCGCGATACCTCCTGCCCATGCCCGCGGTGCTCATCACCGCCACGAAGCCCGCGTGAGCCCGATCATCGGTCCCCAAGGTGGCGGGGCTCATAAGAAAGTTCGCCGCCGATCAGGGCGACCGCGTCAAGGCGGGCGACAAGCTGATCTCTCTTGAGGACACCGACTTCAAGCCGAAAGTTGGCGTCGCCGAGACGGATGTAGCCGCAGCGACGGGATCGGGATGTGCAGCGGCGCCCTACGCAGAGAATGCCTTCAGAATCGCCTTCCGCACCCGCGCAGGCATCTCTCCATCCGCGAGCCGCGCACACGTGCTCTGCGCCAGATCGAGTTCCGCGAAGACTGCCTGGCAGCGCTCGCACACGATGGCCTGCCCGATCGGGAATCCTCGTCCGTGGTCCATCGCGTCGAGCTTGGCCTTGAGCAGATCGAGGCAGACCTGCTTCTCATAGGTCGGTGCCTTCGCGGCCCGCTTGGGCACGCTGGCGTGGTCCACGATCGCCTTCCGCAACAGCAGCCGCGCCCGATGCACGCGGGTCTTGACGGTCTCGGGCTTGATGTTCAGCGCCTTGGCCACATCCTCGATCGAGAGCTCCAGCATCTCCTTGAGCACCAGCGGTACGCGAAAGTTCTCCGGCAGCGTCAGGATCGCCTCATGCACCGCGCGGGCCGACTCGTGCTCGATCGCCTCGGCCACGGGTTCGGTGCCGTCGCCATTCACGCCGCCGCCGGAAAAGCCCTGCAGGTCCACGTTCCTCGTCTCATTCCACGGCATGAGCTGCGACACCGCGGGCATGCGTTTGTCAATGCCCCCCTTGCGCCGCAGCCGGGCCTTGCAGGAGTGGGCCGCGATGGCGTAGAGCCACGTCCCAGGTTTGGAATCGCCTTTAAACGTGTGCCACTTGCGAAAGGCCTGCAAGAAAACATCCTGCACCATGTCCTCTGCGTCGGAGACGTTGCCGCACAAGCGAGAAGCGAGGCTGTAGAGCCGGGGGCCGTGGAGCTCGACCAGTTGCGGGATCGCCGTTGCTGCGGGTTCCATCGCACGTGGCCCCTCACACGAACGCGTCGTGGGGGCTTGTTTGGCAGTTCGCAGGGTGGCGGGAGGACTTCTCACGAGTGCAGTGTAGGAGTTTGAATGTTCTGCATTGAGCCGGGAACCCCCGAGCACCAGCCCGCCTCAAAGAGATGGCCGCTACCGTCTTGATCGCTGGTGCGACCCATTGGTTGGCTACTCGCGTTGATGAAGGGTTCCTATGACCGATCCCGTGGCTTCAGGCTTGATCGCTTACCCCATCAACGACTTCGGCCCCGCCATGAAGGGCATGGTCATCGGCGGGCTGGGGATCTTCCACGTCTTCCTCGCGCAGTTCGCCATCGGCGGCGGGATGCTCATGGCGTACTTCCAGTGGCTGGCAATGACCGGCAAGGAGCCTGCGGCCCGGACCGTGCTCGACTCGTACTTCAAGTACCTCGTGCTCGTCTCGTTCGTCACCGGCGCGCTCACGGGCGTGGCGATGTGGTTCACCAGCATCCAGATCTCGCCCGGCACGATCGGCAAGATGGTGGATGTCTTTCACTGGGTCTGGGCCACCGAGTGGATCTTCTTCTGGGTCGAGGTGGTCGCGGGGTACGCCTTCTACCGCTACAGCAAGATCCTCTCCGGCCGCACGCGGCTCACGCTGCTGGTCATCTACAGCGTCGCCGGGTGGGGCTCGCTCTTCTGGATCAACGGCATCCTCTCCTGGCAGCTCACGCCCGGCGAGTGGGTGAAGTCGGGGAACATCTGGCAGGGGTTCTTCAACGCCACGTTCTGGCCCAGCCTCTTCTATCGCACCATCGCCTGCATGGTCATCGCGGGGCTGGTCGCGGCGGTGATCGTCAACACCATGCCATCACTCTCGCGTGAGGACCGCACGCGGCTCATCAACCGCACCGCCCGCTTCATGCTCCCCATCGTGCTCATGCCGCTCTTTGGCCTCTGGTTCTTGGCCGCGATGCCCGAGGACAGCCGGGCGTGGGTGATGGGCGGCAGCATCGCCATGACGCTGTTCATGAACATCGCCGTGGGCGCGAGCGTGCTCATCGGCGGGTACATCGTCGTCGTCCTCTGGCGGCAGAAGCTCTACATCAACGGGGCCACCGCGACACTGCTCCTGGCCCTGGCTTTCGGAGCATCGGCGGGTGGCGAGTTCGTCCGCGAGGGCGTCCGCAAGCCCTACACCATCCGGAGCGTGCTCTACAGCAACTCGATCGCGCCCGAGCAGGTGGCGCACCTCCGCGAGGTCGGCTGCACGACCGGCGACCCGTTCCCGCTCCGCGACGCCGCCTCGATGCCCAACCCGCAACTCCAGTTGGGGGCGCTCACGTTCCGCAACCAGTGCGCCGTGTGCCACACCGTCAGCGGCGTCAATGGGCTGACGCACCTGATGGGCGCGTGGACGCAGGACCAGCAACGGATGAACGTCGCCAAACTCCAGTGGACCAAGGGGTTCATGCCGCCCTTTGCCGGGACGCCGCAGGAACTGGAAGGGCTGGTTCAGTTCATCCAGTGGGAGACGGCCAAACGTCCCGCGACGTGGGCCGAGAGCCGCGATGAGCGACTGTTGGCCCAGATCAAGGCGTGGCTCAACGAGGCGGGCACCGGGCCGGCGACCCAACCTCGCCCGCCGGAGCAGGCCTCCGCAACGACTCTCCCCGCCGGCTCCCGCTGAACAGCACGCTCATCGAAGGTAATCATGGACCAAATCTTCCCGTTCAACCTGCCCGCTCCGACCGCGTGGTACGCCGTGCTTTACGTTGTCACGCTGCTCATGCACATCGTGTTCATGTCGTACGTGCTCGCTGGTTCGATCATGCTCGGCGTGGCGGGGTTCCGAGGGATGCTTGGCAGCAAGGCCAAGCCCTCCGATTGGTCGGCAGTGACCACGATCCTCAAGGACTGGATGCCGTTTGCCCTCTCGGCGGCGATCACCGCGGGCATCGCGCCGCTGCTGTTCGTCCAGATTCTCTACCAGCAGGAGTTCTACACCGCGAACCTGCTCTCGTTCCACCGCTGGATGGCCATCCTGCCGGTGCTCATCGTTGCGTTCTACCTGCTCTACCTCCTCAAGGCCCACCGCATCGAGGGCAAGACCGCGCTGCAAGGCATTGTCGCGATGCTGGTCATGGCGTGCATCCTCTTCGTCGGCTGGTCGTGGGTCGAGAACCACCTGCTGTCGCTCAACAAAGCCGCGTGGCCCACGCAGTACGAGACGCAGGCGATGGTCTACAAGGACCCGGCGATCCTGCCGCGACTGGGGTTCTGGGTCGCCTCGGCGCTGCCAACGGCGTGCCTCCTGCTCGCGTGGCAACTCCGCGCCGGTGCGTCGGGCGTCGCAACGGAATCAGCCAAGCGTGCGACCCGTCCGCTCGCATGGCTCGCGCTCATCTCCGTGATCGTCGCCGCCGCCGCCGCGTGGCCCGTGATCCGTAGTGTGCTTCCGGCGTCCGGTGCGCCGGCGTCAGAGACCAGCATCCACATCGGCATGGCCATCGCGGGCCTCGGCGTGCTGCTGCAAGTGGCAGGCTGGCTGCCCGCGCGTTCCGGCAAACCGATCGGCAAGGCCGCCCTGAGTCTGGCCTCGGGCGGCGCGTCCCTGTTCTGGCTGGGCGTGCTGATGAGCCGCGAGGTCGCCCGGCTCTCGATCATCGGCACCGAGGCCGTCTTTGCCCGCCACGAGCGCGTCGGTACGATCGCCGGCTTCGTGATCTTCCTCACGTTCGCGGTGATCGGGCTGGGCACGATCGGCTGGATCATCCGGTCGGTAGCGAAAGCTCGTACGGTTGCTGCGGATGTAACGGCGATGAGATCGTCGGCAGGGGACTCGAATGCGAGAACCTAGTCACTGAGTTGGATGTTCGCGATCACGGCCGTGCGAGTGCCGCCAAAGCGTCCCGCAGTCTGGGTGACAGGGACGGCCAGGCCGATATAATTGCGCCGAGAACTGGGTCACGGACAGCAAGCAATCCGCCGAGACGCCCCCAATTCTCCGTTTTGATTGCCTTCAAAACGTCGATATCTCCTGTAGAATCAGCCTCTTCGGGCCTGTGGCGGAACGGCAGACGCAGCGGACTTAAAATCCGCAGCCCTTTACCGGGCGTGTGGGTTCGACTCCCACCAGGCCCAGTTGCAAGACCAACGAGCCCCGAGCGTGAGCGAGCGGGGTGGGTGGGGGTGGGTGGGAGTGGGTCGATGGCCGCGAAAGCGTGCGCGGCATGTTCGCTGGTACGCAGCCCGCCGCCTTTCACGAACGATCGTCGAAACGACGGTTGGTGGAACGCCGGAGACCGCCCATCGCAACGACTCGCACGGCCTTTCCTCCCTTCCGAGCGAGAGGGGCCGTGTGACGGTTTGCCTCCCCCCCCCACACACCCACACGCCCGCCGTCCGAAAAAGCGGCCCGTGGCGTGCCATGAACGCGGTTGGGCGTGGGGGGGCGGCACATCTTCACGTCATAAACCCCCAACGGCGCTCCTCCGTTGCGAGATTATGGAGCGCAGGTGTTGACCTTTGGAGCAAACCTCAACACCTGCGCTCCAAAGTTGTGAGGCGAAGGAGCTTCCTGCGAAGAAAAAGCTCCTTTGCTGTGAGACGAAGGAGCTTCCTGTGAAGGTTTTGCTTCTTTTTCTCGAAGCGAAGGAGCTTCCTGCGAAGGTTTTGCTCCTCCGCTGTTGACCTGAGGAGCATCGTGGAGCGACTTTGCCCCGCCCATGTCCCGTCCGCACCCACCGCTCAACGCCTTTCATCCGCCGTGGCACCTCGGAGGAGCATCCTGCAACAGCATCGCCCCGCCGGTGTGCACCGCAAGAGCAAACCACCCACTCTCCCGCCAACCCCGCTGCGAAAGCACCACGGGCACCCGCCAGTGGCATGGGTCGTTACACCCGGTCGGTGCCACCGGCCGCTTCGCTCCTTGAACATGACGGCGGTGAACCAGGTTCACCCGCAGTCACCGGATGATCGTGGCACCATGCTCAGTTGTCACTGACCGTTGTCCAAGTAACCCAGGCAAAACTGCCATAACGAGACTTGACGCGCCGCCAAGTGCTTGCAAACTCCACCATTCCGACGTTTGCGTGTTTGGACCATGTCGATGAGTAGCTGTACTGCACCGCACACCGAGAAGGTGTCGCGAACACACTCGCTTGTCTCATGCTTCGGCTATCGGTTACTCTGTAGGTCCCATCAGCAGCGAACTGCACCCTGTGCATACGGGTCGAGTCAGGGAAGGTTTCGATCCACATGCCGGTGTAGTCATAGGGCGAAAGGCGGAACTCACCATTTACCTGCGACACGCCGAGCGGGGAGTGGATGGCTGACGAGTACACGTCACCATTGAGACGCACGACGGATATCACAGAGCCGTCTACGTTGCTGTCGACGGATGTCACATCAGCAGGAGCATCCACGGCAATAGGATCGCACGCGGACAGTTGATGACGCAGCACGGATCCATCCGGACCAAGAGAAATCAGCACATCACCCACGCATGTAATCGGTATCGAGGATGCCCCACTGAGAACGTCGGGGTGAAACTGTCGACGCAGACTCAACGGTGAGCGGCCGGACGCATGCCTGATGACAACCTCTCGTGAATCCACGAACATAGCCGCTCTGCACGCGAGCGGAATCACATAGCCGTTCCAACGAATGTAGTCGTGAGGTGACCCCCTCCAGTCCGCCCACCATAGTGTGACCGCAGACATGACGGGACTGAGTTGCATCTCATTGCTGTGGGTCAGGGCGATGCTTTGCCCATCTCGCGAGGCCGCGAGTGTAAGATTGCTGCCGCGATCTCCACCGAACTCCGATCTAATGATACGAGACGCGATAGCAAGACTCTCGCTCGTGACGATGTCAGTGTCCGCGTCGATACCAATGTGCCTTTGGCCATCCTTGGTGCCCACGCCGATTGGGGCTTCCCAGTGTACCGGCCACCCGAGGCCTGGGTTCACCTGCGTGATCTCGCACCCGAGAAGAAACATCGTGAGGATGCAGGCTATTGGAAGGCGCATAATGAGCAGTCTCGAGTGTTTATCCCATTCTCTCTCACGTACTGGGGCGGGTGGCACGACTGTGTTTCTCCTCTCGGGGTTGGGTGGTCTCCTTTGGCAGCATTCGGCCCAGTGTAACCGAAGGGCGGGTGGCACCGATCCCGACCCGATTTCCGACCGTGGCGGGTGGCACGACTGTTTTTCCATTCTCGGGGTTACGGGGGCCTTGTTCTCCTGCATCCACAGCGCCATAATCGAAGGCGGGTCGTGGATGGTGGCCCCTCGGCACGAGCGTTGCAGATCTGGATCGGACGCCCGATCACAAGCATCCGGCGGAGCCGAACGGACGTGGCTCGGCGCGGCGTTCGGAATCGCGCCGGTCTTGGCACCACAACCCACGCCACTCGTCGTGGCCATCGACAAGGATGTCGAGAATCGGGTACACTCCAACCAACGAGCACCATGGATGCCGATCGGCGAAGTGCCAGCGGCGATGGATGTGAATCCGACGAGGAGAGTTATGAGCCATTCCACCACGCGTCGCGAGTTCCTTTCCACCACCACGGGCGTTGCCGCCGCCTCGATCCTGGCGACGCACGGGATCGCCGGGCTTGCGCACGCGATGGGCGGGAGTCTGAGCAGTGGGGGCGGAGTTCACCGCTCCGGCGATGAGACCATTCAGGTCGCGTTGGTCGGCTGTGGCTCCCGAGGCGGCGGGGCGGCGAACAACGCGCTGTCCGTGCCCCGAGGCCCGATGAAGCTGGTCGCGATGGCCGACGCCTTCCAGGATCGGCTCAAGTCCTGCTACGACGCTCTCTCCGAGTCGCACGACAAGACCACGGTCGACGTGCCCGAGGAACGCCGGTTCGCCGGGTTCGACGGGTACAAGAAAGCGATGGACTGCCTCAAGCCCGGCGACATCGTCATCATGGCGACGCCGCCCGCCTTCCGCTGGGTTCACTTCAAGTACGCCATCGAGAAGGGCCTCAACGTCTTCATGGAGAAGCCTCTGTGCGTCGACGGGCCCACGGGCAAGCGGATGCTCGACCTCGCCCAGCAGGCTGAGAAGAAAGGCCTCCGCGTGGCGGTCGGCCTGATGTCGCGCCACAGCCGGCCGATGCAGCAGCTGGTCGCCCGCGTGCGCGATGGCGAGATCGGCGAGATCCTCTCCCAGCACGGCTACCGCATGCAGGGCGAGATCGCCACGTTCCGTTCGGGTCCCAAGCCCGCGAACATCAGCGACCTTGAATACCAGCTGCGTCGTTTCCACGGTTACTTCTGGGCGAGCGGCGGCGGCTTCAACGATTTCTTCATCCACATCATCGACCAACTGTGCTGGATGAAGGGCGAGCTGCCCGTCAAGGCCATCGGGACCGGCGGGCGTCACTACAAAGCGAAGAAGAACGGCGAGCTGAACGTCGATCAGAACTTCGACTCCTACGGGATCGAGTACACCTACGCCGACGGGACCAAGCAGATGTTCAACGGGCGGAACATCAACGGCTGCGATGAGCAGTTCTCAAGCCACATGCTCGGCACCAAGGGCGCGGCGATCGTCTCCAGCAACAGCGACTGCGGGGCCCCATCGACCATCTTCAGCAAACGCACCATGACCAAGGACAGCATCACGGCGACCTTCAAGGAACAGGGCAGCCCGTACCAGAACGAATGGGACGACTTCATCGCCGCCATCCGCGACGGCAAGCCGTACAACGAGGCGAAGTACGGGATCGAGTCGACGCTGGTGTGTTGCATGGGCCGAATGGCCGCCCACACCGGACGCGAGGTCTCGTACCAGGCGATGCTCGACTGCAAGCACGAGTTCGCCCCGAACGTGGCGGAACTGACGCTGGGCTCGCCCTCGCCGCTGCCGTCGGACGCGCAGGGCCGCTACCCCGTGCCGCAGCCGGGGATTTTGGTGGATCGGGAGTATTGAACGCGTCAAATTGAACAGTCCGAGCGGATGGTGTTCGCCTGGCATCAGTGGTTGCCCGCTGTGGCAACCCATGCATTGGCGTAGGTGAATCGTCGCTTCGCTTGTGATTGTGCCCTCAACCACCCTCACCTCCGTCCCCGCCCCCCGCGCTCTGCAAAGCTGGCTCGGGTCCGACACCCAGGAGCGGATTCGGACGCTCGTCCATCGATCTCCGAAGCGGAGATCAAGGCCAAGAGCAGCCGTCCTGACCGGTGCCACCCACCGGGGACTCATAAGGTTGTGCCCTACAAATCGCCCGGAGTGGCTGAGTGTGACCGGGAATCAGTAGTCACCTTGTGCAGTTCCTGCTTCTGGAAATCCTCGAGGAACACCGGGCTGTACTCCTCTGTCAGGTGCCGTGGTGCGGCAAATCGCGGCTGCCCGAACTGTCGTTCTGTTTCGATTCTCTGCGTGTTCTTCCTAGACTGCACCCTCCAGGGCCGGTGCCAGTACTCGTCGACCATCCCGGCTGCGATCTTCGCGTTTCGACGGCGTTCCATCCCCGGCGACCCGTAAACCTCCTGCAAGAATCTTGCATGCCAATAGGCGATCGCCTCGGAGGATAGCTCTTCAGTCTCTATGACAGCGCTCTGCCACCGGAGATGTCGTTTCCAGTAATCGGCCCAGTCCGTCGCGGCATAGTCGCGCCACGGTTCGCCGGCAGCGCGGGCTGCCGTTCCGCGATAGTGCAGGTCATGGCTGAACCAGATGCCGCGACCGGCCATCGCATCGCGGAACGTCAACTGACCCGGGAACGGCGTCATGATGTTGACGCCGATCTCGTCCAGGTCCAGCGAGATCGCGAAGTCGATCGACTTCCGGACCGTCCGCTCGGTCTCGTACGGATGGCCGACGATGAACGAGCCCCGCTTGGTGATATGGAGTTCGTCGAGAATCCGATAGGCCTGAACGTAATCTCCGAGTTTCGTTCCTTTTCCCATCTGTTGGAGGATCGTCTCGTCACCCGTTTCGACGCCGATCGTCAGCTTATCGCCGCCGGCTTCCTTGATGAGCTTCATCAGTTCGAAATCGATCGTGTTGGCGCGTGTGAAACCGTAGAATTTCACATCTTTCGCAAGGACGCCCTGTCGCTTCTTCGCCAAAATCTCCGTGAAGATCTCCGTGGCCCGTTCGCGATTGATCGTGACCGTGTCGTCGAAGAACATAAAGAGCTTCGTGTTGTACATTCGGGCCGACATCAGAATCTCGTCCACCACCGACCCGACGGACCGGTTCACGAGCTTGGTTCTGCGGCTGGTGCAGAAGGCGCACCCGAACGGACACCCGCGAGCACTCTCGATCGCGTCGTTGGCGACAAGGCCTACATCCGTGTCAACGTACTTGTATTTGGACATATCGACGGCCTCTCGCGAAGGCACGAACGAACTCAGCTCCTCGACACTCAATCGGTTCGGAGCAAGCAGCAGGCGGGGATCATCGCTTCCCGCCCATATCACCGATTGCGCTCGGCCCTCCACGATCGCGAGAAGGGGCACTTCGCCCTCGTAAAGCACAGCCCAATCGATGGCATCGCCAGCCTCTCGAAGCGTCTGGTGGGGAAGAGTGGTGACGTGAGGACCGCCGAGGATGATCTTGATCTCAGGCCTCATACGCCTCAATTGATGAATGATCTCCAATGCATAGGGCCATTCCGGCGTCGTCGATGTCACGCCGACATACGTCGGATTTGTCGCCAAGACGCGTGAGCAGGTCTCGCCCACGCTCCACAACTCGGGCTCTCCGTCAAGAATGACGCACTCTCTGTTGTGCGCTCGCAGGTAGCCCGCCAAGGCCATCAGCCCCAGAGGTGGCCTGATTTCACGCCGGTCGTTGTCTTCCTTTCCGAACACCTCGCCGTAGATGGCTGCCGAGTAAGCCGGCCTCACCAGTGTCGTTCGCATTGTGTCTCCGATCGACGCAAGCACCAAAGCCGCAAACGCTTCTACACTTCGCGTTCAGCGATCCACTTTACAATGATTGAAGGACAACGCAAGACCTCTCGCGATTTTTCTCTCAAGATAAACATTGATTGCGATGACTCGAATGGGGTGGTCTTGGCGAGGCGCCGTCAGTGGGTGGGTGGCGCGACTGCCTCTCTCTTCCCGGTGTTCGATGAGTTCATGCTCGGGATTCGGCACGGTGTGGCGCAAATTCGGGTGCCACGACCGACCCAAGGACACGGGCAGCCGTGCGACGATCATTCGGATCTTCCCGATGGCCGTGCCGGGCGTCGGGACTTTGCGGCTTGTGCATGGATCGGAGGCCGTGGGGCACGCGATTGATCCATCGGACCCTGTGTGATCTGATCGGGGCGGTGGGTCGAGGCGTCGGGGATCACCCCACGAATCATGGGCGGGGGCTGCATGATTGATGTGAGAGGTGAGGGGCGGTCGGGATGGATCGCGCAAGAGTTGCCGATTCTGGGCAACAGTGAGGGATCAAACGCCCCGAAGCGTGGACCATCTCGGCCGGACGATGGCAAGGCTGGCGCATTGAGTGGCACATCCGAGCTAGGGGTTTGGATTTTGCGGTGTGGGTTAGCCGATCGGGCGGCGGGGGTGGTTCTGGAAGTGCGCTTTCAGCGACTCCAGCAGCACGAGCGATGATCGGCTTCGAGTCCGACCCGTCCGCCACACCAGCACGATCGGGCGGCGCGGGCGCGTCGGGGCGAGGTGCACATACCGGCGGCCGTGGTGAGTCGGATCGGCGGCGGCGGTCATCTCGGGGACCAGCGAGAAGCCCAAGCCGAGCGAGACCATCTCCAGGATTGTCGCCAGTTGTGTCGTGCGGCAGACGACGCGCGGGCCAAGTTTCCGCGCGGTACAGAACGCCTCGACCTGCTGCCCCAGGCAATGCACTTCATCGAGCAGGACTGCCGGCTGATCGCGAAGTTCAGCGAGCGCGACAATCCCCTCGGGAACGGTGGCCCATTGAGCGGGGACGACCGCGAGCAACTCCTCATCCCCGATGGTCACCGCGTGAAGCCGATCGTCGTCGGGTGGCGTGCTCATCAGGGCGCAATCGATCTCGTGGTCGATCAGCGCCTCGACCAGAACCCCCGTGAGGTCCTCGCGGATCGTGAAATCGCACGCGGGGATGGCCTTCCTCGCCTTGGCGAGCGCGCCGGGCAACAGATACGGCGCGATCGTCGGGATCGCCCCGACAGCGAGCGTGGTCGCGTCGTCGCTCTCGCTGCGCCCCGACCAGGCCTCAGCCTCGCGGACTTCCGCCAGAATCCGCCGGGCCCGGGGGAGGAACGAACGGCCCGCGTCCGTGAGGACCATGCCGCGGCCCACGCGATCAAAGAGCCGCTTGCCCAGAGTCCTTTCAAGCTTCATCACCTGCTGGCTGAGCGAGGGTTGGGCCACGTTGCACCGTGCGGCAGCCCGACTGGCGGAGCCGGCGTCGGCGACGGCGACCAAGTACCGGAGTTGCTGAAGTTCCATAGACAAATACTATGGAAGAATGTGACCAGAAGTCTTTGACTCCTATGGATTCTTTCGTATTGTTCCCCATGCAGCCGGACCGTCCGGCCGGCACCTCATGCTTGAACGCGTTCCACTCGAGGAAGACCCAATGGCCTCTACCCAGCCCCCCCTTCCGCCGACGCTCACAACCGCCAACGGTGCGCCGATCGGCGATCAGCAGGCCCTGACCGCTGGCCCGCGCGGGCCTCTGCTCATGCAGGATGTCGCCCTCCTCGAGCAGATGCAGCACTTCAACCGCGAACGCATCCCCGAACGCGTGGTCCACGCCAAGGGCTCGGGTGCCTACGGCACCTTCACCGTCACCCACGACGTCACCAAGTTCACCCGAGCCGATTTCCTCAACCGCGTGGGCAAGAAGACCGAGGTCTTCCTGCGATTCTCGACGGTTGCCGGCGAGCGCGGGGCGGCGGATGCTGAGCGCGACGTCCGCGGGTTTGCGGTCAAGTTCTACACGCAGGAGGGCAACTGGGACCTCGTCGGGAACAACACGCCGGTCTTCTTCGTGCGTGATCCGTACAAGTTCCAGAACTTCATCCACACGCAGAAACGCCACCCGCAGACCAACCTCCGCAACATGGACATGCAGTGGGATTTCTGGTCCCTCTGCCCCGAGGCGTTGCACCAAGTCACGATCCTCATGAGCGACCGCGGCATTCCCGCGTCGTACCGGCACATCCACGGATTCGGCAGCCACACGTACTCCATGATCAACGCGGCCGGCGAGCGCGTCTGGGTCAAGTTCCACTTCAAGAGCAAGCAGGGGATCAAGAACATCTCCGACGCCGACGCTGCCACCCTTGTCGGCAACGACCGCGAGTCGCACCAGCGGGATCTGTTCGAGTCCATCGCCAAAGGGGACTTCCCCCAGTGGCGCGTGTGCATCCAGGTGATGACGCAGGCCCAGGCCGAGGCCTTCCGCTGGAATCCCTTCGACCTCACGAAGGTTTGGCCTCACAAGGACCACCCGCTCATCGACGTGGGCACGCTTGAACTCAACCGCAACCCGGAGAACTACTTCGCCGAGGTCGAGCAGGCCGCCTTCAAGCCCTCCGCGCTGGTCCCGGGCATCGGTTCAAGCCCGGACAAGATGCTCCAGGCCCGCCTCATGTCGTACGCCGACACGCACCTGCACCGCCTGGGCGTCAATCACCACCAGATCCCCGTCAATAAGCCCCGCTGCCCCGTCATGAACTACATCCGCGACGGCGAAGCCACCCAAGGCTCCTACGGCTCAGCCCCCAACTACTGGCCCAACTCCATCGACACCGCTCCCAAGCCCGTCGCCTCCTTCGCCGACCCCGCGTGGAACCTGGGGCAGACCATCGTCGACCGCTTTGACTCCACGATCGACCACGACGACTACACCCAGCCCGGCAATCTCTACCGCATGTTCGACGATGGGCACAAGGACCGCCTGACCTCCCGGATCGCCGGCGGGCTCGGCCAGGCCCGGAAAGAAGTCCAGATGCGGATGCTCTGCCATTTCTTTCGGGCTGATGTCGACTACGGCACCCGGATCTCGCGTAAACTAGGGATCGACGTCTCCCAGATGACCGAGCACATGAACGGGGCCAAGGCCCCACAGGCGGTCCATTCCTGATATCGTGCTCCCCTCGCC
This sequence comes from Phycisphaera mikurensis NBRC 102666, assembly GCA_943369765.1. Lineage (GTDB taxonomy): Bacteria > Planctomycetota > Phycisphaerae > Phycisphaerales > UBA1924 > UBA2396. The sequence goes on from CALROI020000007.1 coordinate 39,054, forward strand.
GGGTGCCCTGCCCCCCGAGAAGCAACCCTGTCCCCTCCAACCCGCCCGATGCTCACGCGAGTACGGGCGGGATTATGCCCCCCGCAGGCTCCAAGCCGACAGAAACCCAGGCTGTCCTGGCCGAACACCTCCACCCGCACGCCCACCCCGAGCCTTCGCTGGCCCGGTGGGTGCTCGCGTTGATCGGGATCGTCTTTGTCGGCCTCGGCGGCATCGGGGCGGTCGTCCCGGGGATGCCCACCACCGTCTTCCTGATCGTGGCCTGCTGGTGCTTTGCCCGCAGCTGTCCCTGGCTTGAGACACGTCTGGTCCGTAACCGCTTCTTCCGCCCCTTCCTCATCGGGCTCGACCCCGGCACCACCATGCCCCGCCGGGCCCGCATCGTGACCTCCGGCATCATCGCCACCAGCGTGACTGTCAGCAGCCTCGTCCTGCTCGCGGGCGGGGCGGCAGCGTGGATCCCCGCGGTCGTCGTAGCTGCCGGGGGCGTGGGGGTCTGGTCGGTCTGGCGGCTTGTCCCCTGAAGGGTCTGCACATGCCATGGGGTCCTGGCCAAAGGGCCGGAAATCCACCTCTCTGCCGCTGATGTTGGTCCCAAGCCGCCGCGCACATCGCGTTGGTTTCACCGTTTCATTGACGCCCCGGCTGGCATTCCCTAGCCTTGCGTTCTGTGGACGGGTGGGCCGTGGTGAATTGGTCCTTTCGGGGGGGATGGGGGCGGGTTGGTGACCCGGTGGTTTGGTTTGGTGTTCTTCGGTTCTTCCATGGTGGCCTGTCCATCCATCTCCCCGCGGGGAGTGGGGGGGCGGCGTGAAAGGTCTCGGCAATGGCGACGTTCTCCAAAGGTCTCGAAGGCGTTGTGGCGGCCCAAACCAAGCTCTCCTTCATCGACGGCGAGAAGGGCGTGCTCGAATACATCGGCATCCCCATCGGCGACCTCGCCAGCCACTCCACCTTCGAAGAGTCCGTCTTCTTCCTCTGGAACGGCCGCCTGCCCAGCAAGGGCGAACTCGCCGACTTCGTCGCCTCCGTCCGCGCTCGCTACGACATCCCCGCCGGTGTCGAGCAATTGCTCCAGACCATGCCCAAGACCGCCGAGCCGATGCACGCCATCCGTACGCTCGTCTCGTCACTGGGACTCCACGACGCCAAGCCCAACGCCATCGACCTGCCCAGCATCCGCGATAAGGCCCTGAGCATCCTCGCCCAGGTCCCCACGCTGCTGGCCTACTTCCATCAGTTCCGCCAGGGCAAAGCCCTTGTCCGCCCCGACAAGACCCTCGGCCTGGCTGAGAACTTCCTCTACATGCTGAACGGGACAAAGCCCACCGCCGCGATGACCAAAGCGATGGACGTCTGCCTCATCCTCCACGCCGACCACGGGTTCAACAACTCGACCTTCACCGCCCGCGTGCTCATCTCCACCGAGAGCGACATTTACTCCGCCATCACCGGGGCGATCGGTTCCCTCCGCGGCCCCCTGCACGGCGGCGCGAACGAGGGCGTCATGCGGATGCTCAACCAGATCCCGACGGTGGCGGCCTGCGAAGCGTTCATCCAGGACAAACTCGCCAAGAAGGACAAGATCCCCGGCTTCGGCCACCGCATCTACAAGGCGTACGACCCCCGCGCCACGCACCTGAAGGTCTTGGCCGAGCAACTCGCCCGCGACACCGGCAACCTCGCCCTCTTCGAGAAGAGCACCGCGATCGAAGCCGTCATGACGCGCGAAAAGGCGGCGAAGGGCATCTACCCCAACGTCGACTTCTACTCCGCGACCACGTACCACTGCATCGGCCTGCCCCTGGACCTCTTCACGCCGAGTTTCGTCATTGCTCGCGTGGGCGGCTGGGCGGCTCACGCGCTCGAACAACTCGGCGACAACCGACTCTTCCGCCCCGATGCCGATTACACGGGCCCCCACGCCGTCGCGTACACGCCCATCGACAAGCGATAAAGCCCTGTCCAACTCAGTCGTAGGCCGAGATAAGCTCCCAACGTGTCACGCGAAGCCTTCTCGTCAAAGGGGCTTCGACCGCCCCGAGATCCACGGCCAGCGTTCCGTCGCCGTTGCCATCGATGGGCCGGGCAACACCCGCCGCGTCGGTGGACGGTGCGTGGGTCGCCACGCCGGTGTCGATCCCCGCCGACCCCGAGTTGAGCGTGAAATCACCTGTGGAAGCGCTCACGAACGCGGGGGTCAGATTGGTGACAAAGCCGGTCGACGACGCGACCCTTCTGTACGAAGTGGTGTACGTCGACGCGAACGACGGGTAGACCGTGAGGTAATTGATGTTCCACTCCATCTGCCCGACGATTGAGCCTTGGGGAAGATAGGTATAGGAACCGATGTAGCAGTTTCCGATGAGGTTGTTGGAGACCACCGCGCTGCCAGAGTTCTGCCCGTAGGTATAAAGCCCGTAGTAACTCGAGACGACGGAGTTGTTGGCGACACGGATCGTGTGGTTGCCGTTGAGAGTGTAGGTGTAGACCCCGAGGTACGTGTCGGACACGATGTTGTTCTGCACAGTGACGGCGGTGGGTGTGGCGCCCGTCGCCATGACGATCAGGCCGTACGCGTATGTCGAATTCCCCGCGCCCCCACCCGGCCCGGAGCTGAACGTGCCGCTCTTGAACCCGGACGTGTCGTACAGGCTGCCCGTTCGGTTCACGCGGTTATTGGTGACCGTCAGCGTCGTGGCCGAGATCGTGTAAACATACAAACAGTGTCCGGACGTGACCGTACGTGCGAACGTGCAGTCGTTGACCGTCAGATTGCCGATGTAATGCGCCAGAAACCCGTAGTTCGGCGTGACGTTGAACGTGCAGGCATCAAAGACCAGCCCGCCCACGGATGCTGTCCCGGACGAGGGTGTGGGCACGATGTAGACATTCCCTGTGGTCTGCCCGGAGAACGTCAGCCAGCGGAACGACCAGTTTGAGCATGACTGCATCGTGAGCCCGTACGCTCGCCCGCCTGTTCCGCTGACGACGACCGCCCCGGCCGCGTCACCCGTGAGCACGCCTGTCACGTCGGCGAAGATCGTGTTCTGATTCCCTGGCGTCCCGGACCGCGACCCGGCGGTAAAGGTCAGTGTTTCCGCGTACGTCCCGGCGCCCACCACGATGAACGTCCCCGGGTTCTGGACCAGATTGATCGCTCGTTGAATCGTCCGGACCGCGCGAGTGGTCGCCGTCCCGTTGTTGGAGTCGTTCCCCGTGGTCCTCACATACAGGATCTTGTTGGCGGGTGCTGCTCGCACCGCCGCGATGTCGACAGCCCGCTTGGTCGTCTGCGCCGTCGCGAGGCGCTGCGCGAAAGTCTCCGCGGTCTGCGCCTGGACCCCGCGAACGGCCGCGATGGCCAAGAAAATCCCGACGAACCACCCTGTAATTTTCACGCTCACAGTCACCGTTACCTTTCAGCGAGTTCCCTGGGTGCTTATCGACCCTCCAGCCGGCATCGTCCAACCCGGCCCGCCCCTCAACGCCCGAGAAGTGCGCCGTCAGGTTCCCAATCCCCCCAACCCGCTTATCCGCCCTAAACTCACCTCCCATGCCCCGCCCGGTCTATCTCGAAACCTTCGGCTGCCAGATGAACGAACTCGACAGCGAGCTCGTCGCCGGGGCCTTGGCCGCTCGCGGCTACCGCTTCGTCAAGGACCCCGGCGAGGCTCAGGTCATCCTGTACAACACATGCTCCGTCCGCGAGCACGCCGAGCAGAAGGTCTGGAGCCGTTTGGGCGAACTGGCCGTCCGCAAGCGCACCGAGCCCGGGCTGGTCGTTGGTGTCATGGGGTGTCTGGCCGAACGCGACGGGGCCGACCTCGTCCGCCGCATGCCCGTGGTCGACGTGCTCGTCGGTCCGGGCGAACTGGACAAACTGCCCGCCCTTCTCGACAACGCCGTCCGCACCCGCGACAGCATGCTCGCCGACGCGGACCTGGACGACACGGACCTCAAGATCGCCGGGCGCAGCGCGAGGCAAGTCGCCCTGCAAGGCAACACAAGCCGTCGCACCGCGACGCTCTCCGCCGCCGAAGACTCGCTCGAGATGCTCGACCTCTCGCGGTCCATCTCGCCGATTGATGTCGTGGGCGAAGACGGCCACGCCTTCAGCGGCATCGGGCGCAAGTCCGCCTACGTCCGCATCACCCGCGGCTGCAACAAGTTCTGCACCTACTGCGTCGTGCCCTTCACCCGCGGGGCCGAGATGCACCGCCCGCCCGAGCACATCATCGAGGAGTGCAAACGCCTCGCCGGCGCGGGCGTGATCGAGGTCACGCTCCTGGGCCAGACCGTCAACCACTACCGCTTCGAGCACGGGGCCTCGGTCGCGATCGGTGGGATCGTCCAACCGCAAAAGGGCCGTGCCTTCACCGGTGGCCACGCCCGCGACCCGCTCGCCGGCGCAAACGTCACCACGTTCGCCGACCTCCTCCGCCGCATCCACGACGAGGTCCCCGAGATCAAACGTCTGCGATTCGTCACCAGTTACCCGCGCGACTTCGGCGACGACGTGCTCGAGGTCATCCGCGATCATCCCCGCCTCTGTCGCTACCTGCACGTCCCCGCGCAGAGCGGGTCCGACCGCCTGCTCAAACTCATGAACCGCGGGTACACCGTCGGCGAGTACCTCGACTTCGTCGACCGGGCCAAAGCGATCCTCGACCAGCCCGAGATCGGGCGGGGCCTCACGATCTCCGGCGACTTCATCGTCGGCTTCCCCACCGAGACCGACGAGGACTTCGAGAAGACCGTCGCCCTCATCGAGCGCGTCCGGTACAAGAACAGCTTCATCTTCAAGTACTCGCCGCGCCCCGGCACCGTCGCGTTCGACAAGATCGCCGACGATGTCCCCGAAGCCGTGAAGCGCACCCGCAACGCCCGCCTGCTGGCGGTGCAGACCGCGATCTCCGACGAGGTCTCACGGGCGCTCGTGGGAGGCACCTATGACGTCTTCGTCGAAGGCCTCAGCAAGGTCGCCGCAAAGAAGGAACGCCGCGCCACAGCCAAACCCGCCCCTCACCCCACGGGCACAATCACGCTCACCATCGGCGGCAAGCCTTCGGACGACGACGATCATGGGTGTGGCGGGGGCGCGTGCGCCGTGGCGGACGATGAATCTGCGGGCCTCATCCCGAGCGACGTCCCCGTCCAGCTTGCCGCCCGGACCGACGGCGACCACATCGTCTTCTTCGACTGCCCACCCGGCACCGTCGCCTCCGCGTGGATCGGCCGGATTATCCCCGTGCGTGTGGAGCGTGCGGGCAACCTCGCCCTTTTCGGCACGCCGCTCTGACGATCAGCGATACGGCTTGGACTTGTTCTCGCGATCCTGCGGCGCATCCCTCGGGATCGCGGTCTTTCGCGCGGTGAACGCGATCCCTGACGCCGCCGACGCCGGCGTCGCGGGCGTCACGAGCCAACCCCAGAACGCCGGAGCGCCGTAGCTCACCACCTCGGTCGGAGGGACGAACTGGAACGCGAAGGGCAGCACCGATTCCATCTCGTCGTGTGTGCCGAAGTACTTCCAACGGTTGGTGAGGGGCGGCGGCTGGCTCATGTCCTTCCGCAATCGGTACGGATCGCAGATAATCCAATTCCCCGTGTTGTTGGCCTCATCGAAGAGGTAGAACTCAAACCAGGCCCGCACCTTCCCCTTGAGCTGCTTGCCCTTTTCTTCCTCCTCCGCTTCGCGTTTGTCAAAGCCCATCACAAGCCGCGTCGGGAGCCCGCACCGGCGGAAAATCGCCGCGCCCAGGCAGGCCATGTCCCATTCGGAAACCCGGCGCTCACGTGCGGCATACTCGGCCCCTCGCACCTTGAGCCCGACCAGATACGCCGTCCCCGCCGCGAACGCCTCGTTGGGGACCGGCGTGTCGCTGATCGGACGCTCCTGCCGGTAGTTGAGTGAATTGACATCCCTTGAGATGTCACGCACCATCCCGCCCATCAAGACCTTCGCGAGCCCGACCGGTGTGAAGTCCTTCTTGGGGTCCTGCCCCTTGAGCCACGTATCGATCAGGACCTGAAACACCTTCTCGTCATAACGCTGAATCACGTTCTTCCCGCCCGGAACGACCTCGTGATCCACCCACTGCTGGGGCAGCAGTGTGCTCTGCGCGACCTCCGGCCACGGACCCTTCGGCCAGGGCACCGTCAACGCCTTGGCTTCGTCGAACACCGTGTTCGACGTCATCATCGGCAGGTCGATCTGGAACCGGACATTGTTCGTCTGCTGCTGCTTGCCGATCGCACCCGTGGCCAGTTTGGCCAGCTTCACGCCCGAGTGGTAGTACAGCCCCGAGAAGTGCTTCTCAAGGATCTCCGGACGCGTCGGGAACATCCCTGCCGGCTGTGCCGTTCCCGGCGGAACAAACAGCCCCGTCACCGCGTCGATCCCGCCGAGCACCAGCTTTCCGGTCGCCTCATGCGGCCTGGGCACCGACGCAGACGTCTCGGGCAGCATCGGAAACAGAATGCTCATCGTCTCAAACGGGAGGTTGTACCGGAAACTCACCCGAGTTCCCTTCTCGTCGGTCGATGTCCCCCCCTGGTACAGACTCAGGTGCATCGTAAAGGCCCAATACGAAAGGTCCGTGCGACGAATGAACGGCCCAGGCTCCTTCGGCTCAGGCGGCTTGACCGACGAGGCCGGTTGGGTCGGAGTCGCTGACGGCGTGCCCGAGGGCTGCTTGTTCGGCGAGGGAGCGCCTCCCGAAGCCGGTGGCGTCGTTGCGGGTGGATTGGAGGTCTGTCCAGCCGCACTCCACGCGAGCCCCGCCATCACGACCAACGCCGCGATACGGTGAATCGGCCGCACGCCCAACAGAGACTTCGCCATGACTGACCTCCGGAATGCCCACCCTCCCGATGCCCGCCGTCCACCGACATTGTACATGACCCCAAGCCCCACGCTCCGGTTCCATGAATCCGCCCCCGGGGTGCAAACCGGCCGGCACATTTCCTACCCTCCCGCATGACCACTCCGAACGCTCTCTCCAAGACCCCGGCTGCCACTCGCCTCGAAAAGGACTCCATGGGCGAAATGCCCGTCCCCGCCGACGTCCTCTACGGCGCGTCCACACAGCGGGCGGTCCTCAATTTCCCCGTCTCCGGCAAGCCCGTCCCCTTCGCGATCATCAAGGCCTACGGGATGCTCAAAGCCGCCTGCGCCCGCGTCAACCAGCGGCTCGGACGCCTCGACGACGCCCGCGCCGCCGCCATCGTCGCCGCCTGCGCCGAAGTCTCCGCCGGCATGCCCGACCGCGGCGGGTGGGAACGCCACTTCCCCATCGACATCTTCCAGACCGGCAGCGGCACCTCGACCAACATGAACGCCAACGAGGTCATCGCCAACCTCACCGCCGTTCGCTCCGGCAACCCCATCGGCAAGTCCAAGGACACCGCCTTCATCAAGGCTGGCGGCGTCCACCCCAACGACCACGTCAACATGGGGCAGTCGTCCAACGACACGTTTCCCACCGCGATGAACCTCTCCGCCGCGCTCATGATCCAGCATGAACTGCTCCCCGCGGTGAAAGCCCTCGCCGCAGGCCTTGAGGAGAAGGCCGCCGCCTGGGACAAAATCGTCAAGATCGGCCGCACCCACCTCGCCGACGCCACGCCGATCCGCCTGGGGCAGGAGTTCTCCGGATACGCCGCCCAACTCCGCCATGCGGAAGAACGCCTGCACCGCGCCCTGCACACGCTGGGTGAATTGGCCATCGGCGGCACCGCTGTGGGCACCGGCATCAACTGTCACGAGCAGTTCGGCGGGATGGTCGCTGCAGACCTCACCAAGGAAACCGGCATCCACTTCCGCGAAGCGGTCAACCACTTCGAAGCCCAGCACGCCCGCGACTCCATCGTCGAAGCCTCGGGGCACCTCAAGACCCTCGCGGTCAGCCTCAGCAAAATCGCCAACGACATCCGGTGGCTCGGCTCGGGCCCACGCTGCGGCATCGGCGAACTCACCATCCCCGCCGTCCAGCCCGGCTCGTCGATCATGCCCGGCAAGGTCAACCCCGTCATCTGCGAGAGTCTCATCATGGTCTGCTGCCAGATCATCGGCAACGACGCAGCCGTCACCATGGGCGGGTTCGGCGGCGTGGGTAGCCTCCTCGACCTCAACGTCGCCATGCCCATGATGGGCGCCAACCTGCTTGATTCGATCCACCTGGCCGCCCGAGGGTGCGCCATGTTCGAGGCCAACCTCCTCCGAGGTCTCCTCCCCAACGAGGCCCGCTGCGCCGAGCTGATCGAAGGCAGCCTCGCCATGTGCACAAGTCTTGTGCCTGTCATCGGTTACGACAAATCCGCCGCCCTCGCCAAAGACGCGTTCAAGCAGGGCAAGACCGTTCGCCAACTTGCCTACGAGACCGTCGTCGGGACCCCCGATATGAAGGGAGCCCCGATTTCAAAGGCGGACATCGACGCGTACCTCAACCCGTGGTCCATGACGCTCCCGGGCGGCGAAGGTTCCGCCGGGGGCTGAACGAGCGGCCGGCGCTCTTTGTCATATACCTATTAAAGCACGAACATTTGGGGCGATGGTTTTGGGAACCACCTTGTCCGGCGCGAGTTGGGTGGGTAGACTTATGAGTCTTTGGAAGTTACACCGGGCCGAGTGGGCCTGGGCTTCCGGGTCGCCGACGCTTCCTCTGCCCGAGTTCGAGCACCGGTTTCTGTTGAGTTTCAGGGGCAATTTGGAAGTATGTCATGAAGTTGTACGTCGGCAATCTCTCGTTCAGCACCTCTGAAGACCGTCTCCGTGAACTCTTCTCCGCCCACGGCGAAGTCGCTTCCGCGACCCTCGTCATGGACCGCGAAACCGGCCGCCCTCGTGGCTTCGGCTTCGTTGAATTCGTCAACGCCGAGAACGCCAAGGCCGCGATCACCGCGCTCCATGGCGTCAGCGTCGATGGCCGTGACCTCACCGTCAACGAAGCCAAGCCCCGTGAAGCTGGCGGCGGCGGCGGTCGTGGTGGCTTCGGTGGCGGCGGCGGTCGCTCCGGTGGCGGCGGCGGCGGCGGTCGTGGTGGCTTCGGCGGCGGCGGTGGCGGTCGCTCCGGTGGCGGCGGCGGCGGTGGTGGCGGCCGCGGCGGCTGGTAAGCCCTTTCGGACGGCCCGGGCTTAAGCCTTGTCCATCCGACCAACTGATTCTTCAAACGCGGGCCCCGGCAACGGGGCTCGTGTCTTTTTTTGCAAGCTTTCAAAGCTGAAATCACTCGTTTTCAACCCTCAGCTCGATGCGCGCCCCGCAGCTTTTTCGTACCGACTTCGTCGCCTCAACACACAAGTGGGGGGGTCCTGTTCGGATTCTGGACTATTTCCGCTGTTTCGTAACGGCATCGCTTGACACCGTCTCCGTTTTGCGTTATTCTTCACCTGTTCGCCAACCAAGCCCCCACCCCCAAAGCGGCCGGTGACACGCAAGTGTTCCGGCCGCTTTCTTTGTTGGCTGAGATTCGGGAACGAGTGAATCTGAATTCGGTTGCGGAGGAGCAGACCGCGCGCCGAGACTGTTTTCAACCGCAGTGCCTGTTGGAAAATCGCGCAGGGTCAAAGTGGTGCTGATCGCGAAGCCGCCTCGCTTTCGCTCACCAAACGCGCATTCCAAAGACCCTTGCAATGACTGCATCGGACCGACGCACCCAGAGAATCGGACGACTCAAGAAGTCGGTGTGCACATCCGGGACAGATCCCTTCGCTGATCAAGCAGCGAGCGGCCGAACGAGAGATCCACGCCGAGCGATACGACCAGGCCGAACGGATCTGCCGAAGGATGCCAGCACCCCAGAGAAGTACGAGAAACACCGGCAGAAAATCAGAAAGCGCGAGCGATGCGGGAGTCCCCGTTGCTCCCCGCTGAAACGGCCTCCATGCGAAATGGATCCAGAATGCAACGCCTAGAGGGAAGATCGCGCACGCTCCCACTCGCATCCACAAGCAGCGCCATCGCACTACGCTTCGGACGTCCGCAGCGGCATTGTCGAGCCACGACTCCGCGCCCGGAAGCCTCGGATCAGTCGCACGGTGAATGCGACCCTCGGCATCCTCCAGCACCGGCTTGGGAATTCGAGGCCACAGGTACGGGACCAGCGCCTCTGTTTCCGCCGCCACGCCTTCGGACGTCGAGGGATCCTGAAATCGAATTCGTGATCTCAACCATGCCGCTCGACATTCGGGGCATCGAATCAGCCCATTTTCGTCATCCGGAAGATCCGCAATCGGGTAGCCGCATGACGCGCACCTCCCGTACGCGAGAAACGATCGGCGCCGGAATTCCTCCGCCCGTCGTGACGCTCGCCTGGCAGAGACCAGAATTCCATGACCGAGCAAGCCGAGCACAGCCATCCCGAAAAGAAGTGCGAGCGGCAAGAGGCCGGCCACGCTAAATCCGATCGCGCCGAGGAAGAGAAGCACCGTGACAGCCGAGTACACCGCAACCACCGCGTGATTGGCTTGGATCTGTGCCGTTCGATGTTCGATGCGGCTGGCAGCCTCCGCAAAGACCGGATCGTTCGCAAGATCTGCATTCGCAGCGGCGACACTGAAGTCGCGTACTGCCCGACCGGTATCGTCGTGCAATTCGAGCGATCCAAAGATGTTGACGCGGTCAAGGAGCATCCCCTCACCCCACCGGCAGCATCCGCCCCACCGTGATCGGGCTGATTGGGAAGTCCCGCGCCACCGCCACAAGGTCCGCCTTCGTCACCGCGTTGATCTTCGCCAGCTCGTCATCCAAGCTCGAGTACGACCCGTGCAGCATCCAGTGCCGCCCCAGTCGCTGCATCCCGTCGCCGGGCCGTTCCGCCCCCAGCGTCGCCGCGGTCGCGATGCGGTTGCGAAGACGTTCCAGATCATCCTCCGTGATCGAATCCACCAGCCCCGCGATCTGCTGATTGATCACCGCCTCGACCTCGCCCAGCCGCTCAGGGTCTGCCGACGCGTACAGGTAATACTCGCCGACATGGTCGTGCCCGTCATACGCCGCCATCGCTTCTTCCGCAAGCCCCGTCTCGATCAAGGCCCAGTGCAATCGGCTGTTCTCCGAAGCCCCCAAGACCTGCGCCAAAAGCGACGCTGCGTACCGCCGATCATCCTGCCCCGCAGGCCCCCTGGCGATCCCGATGAAGTACCCGCGATTCACCTTCGGGTCCCGCACCTCGAACGTCCCGCCCACCGGCACCGGCGGCACGCTGCTCCGCACCGCCCCCGTCCTCGTCCAGTGCCCGCAAAGCGTCTTGATCTGCTTCACGCACGCGTCAAAGTCGAGATTGCCCGCCAGCGACACCACCGTGTTGTCCGCTGAATACCGCTGATCGAAGTACCCGGCCATCTGATCGCGCGACAAGGCCTTGATCGTGTCGTCCGTCCCCAGCACGCGGTGCGACATCGGATGCGTCCCGTAGTGCTGCTCGATGGCTTTCTCGTACAGCACCCAGAACGGCTTGTCCTTGTACATCGCGATCTCTTCGAGGATCACGCCCTTCTCGGTATCAAAGTCCGCACCTCGCAGCGCGGGCCTCATCATCCGCCCCAACAGGTCCACGCCCGTCGGCACATGCTCGGGCAGGATCTGCGCGTAAAAACACGTCATCTCGTTGCTCGTGTACGCGTTGTTGCGAGCCCCGATCTCGTCGTACGCCCGGTTGAGGTCCTCCGCCGAGAGGTCCCCCGTCCCCTTGAACATCATGTGCTCAAGAAAGTGAGAGACGCCCATCAGAGGCGTCGCCTCGTCCCGGGCGCCGGTCTTGACAAAGAACCCAGCCGCCGCGGTGTGCGCCGCCGGGTCAACCTCTGCGATGATCGTCAGCCCGTTCTCGAGCACAGCGGTACGGAATTGCATGACGGAGTGTACCGACACAAGAGGCTCGAGGCTCGGCGGCCATCGACCCGAACCGTCGTCTTGGGCCTAGTCCGCGAGCATCGCCCGCATCGCCGCCTCGGGCGTCTCCGCCACCCGGATCGCCCTCGACGCGGGCAGCCGAAGAAAGCCCTCGCTCTCCGCCCGCTCCAGGAACGCAAGGATCGGGTCAAAGAACCCCCGTGTGTTCAGCAGCACCACCGGCTTGGCGTGGATCGCCAGCTGCGCCCACGCCAGGCACTCGAACAGCTCGTCGAGCGTCCCGTACCCCCCGGGCATCGCGACAAACGCGTCTGCCATGTCCGCCATGATGGTCTTGCGCTCGTGCATCGTCTCCACCATCCGCATGTCGGCCACGCCGCCATGGGCCAGCTCTTTGTCCACGAGTTGCCGCGTGATCACACCCGTCACCGCCCCGCCCGCGCCCAAAGCCCCGTTCGCGACCGCCCCCATCAGGCCCACGCTTCCTCCGCCGTATACGAGCCGAAGACCCCCGCCGGCCAAGAGCGTCCCGAGCGCCCGGGCTTCACCGGCGTAGTCGGAGTGTGAACCCGGGGCCGCTGCACAATACACGCAAACAGTCCGAATCGGCATCGCCGACGGTAGGTAGGGGTCCTGCTTGAGATGTTTATGGATTGGGACGCTATCGCCCGGGAGGACCCCGTTCAGGCCTTTCGGCCTTCGCCCGGCATGCTCGGCCGCTCCGCCGGGTCGGTGATGTACGGCTGATTGATCGCCCCGCACTTGGGGCAGGCCACGCCGTACGTCCCCGCGGGCTGCCCCGTCAGGTCGTCGCCGCACCCCAAGCAAGTCAGCCGGTCGGTGTGAAGCCTGGACGCGATGGTGTTGACCGCCGTGGCGACCGCAAGGACCGCCACGCCGATCACAGGCCACGTCGGAAGACCGGCGACGGAGATTGTGGCGACCGCGACCGCCGCGATGGCGATCGTCCACGCCGCCGCACGCCGACGCAAGACCCGGAACCAACCCCGGTCGAGCAAGTCACGGATCTCAGCTTTCATGTCGCCACGTTTCGCCATGGAACGGTCCTCAAGGATCTTCAGCCGGGAGACGCCCATCTTACCCGCTAGTTCCCAACCCATGTTCGTACGCGGGAAGGGTTTGGGTGCATTTTTCGTGAAGATCGGCTCAGCCGTTCCACTTCCGGTAGGGTGCCCCGGTGTAAATGCTCAGCGGGCGGATCAGCCGGTTGTTGGCGTGCTGTTCCATGATGTGAGCGCACCACCCGCTCACGCGGCTGGCCACGAAAATCGGGGTGTACTGCGGGACCGGGATCCCCATCGTGAAGTACGTCATCCCGCACGGAAAGTCGACGTTGGGGTGGATCTTCTTGTCCTTGAGCATGATCGCCTCGACCTCGTCCCCGATCTCGAACCACTTGAGGTAGTCCTTGCCCTTCGCGGTCGCCAGGGCACGGCCGAGCTTGTTCAGAATCGGGGCCCGGTGGTCCCCGTTCTTGTACACGCGGTGCCCAAAGCCCATCAGCTTGCGCTTGGTCACAAACGCGTTCTGCATGAAGTCGTTGACCGACCCCTTCCCGCCCTCGATGTACGTGCGGATCTCGCGGAGCATCTCCATCGCCGCCTCGTTCGCCCCGCCGTGGAGCGGGCCCTTGAGGGCCGCGATCCCGCCGCAAACCGCCCCGTGCATATCGCTCAGCGTCCCCGCGATGACGCGGGTCGTGAACGTGCTGGCGTTGTAGTCGTGTTCAGCGTAGAGAATCAGCGACACATCCATGACGTGCGCAGCCTCGGCCGTCGGCTTCTCGCCGGTCATCAGGTACATCAGGTTCGCCGCGTGCGAAAGCGACGCGTCCCCGCCGGTCTGCGGCGCGATGAACGGACGACCGTCGATGGCGTTCTGCATCTGCCCGATCATCGTCGGAACCTTCGCGAGCAGACGCTTGGACTTGCGGAGGTTCGCGGCAGGGGAATTGTCCTGACAATCCACGTCGAGGTGGGCGTGCATGCTCACGGCCGTGCGGAGGACGTCCATCGGAACCGCCGTGCCCTTGCGGAGCGCGGGGGCCGCGTCCTTGAGGAACTGGCCGATCGAGGCCGGGATCGGGCGCTCCGAGACCAGCTCTCCCTTGAACGCAGCCAGTTCGGACGCGGAGGGCTTGTGCCCGATGAGAAGGACGTGGGCGACTTCCTCGAACGTGGCGTGCGCCGCCAGGTCGTGGATTTCATACCCGCGATACCAGAGCCCTCCCTGCTCGATGGAACAGATCTGGGTCTCGCCGGCGACGATGCCTTCGAGGCCTTTGGCGAATGTGGCTGCAGCGGTGGGGTCGGCCATGTGATTGCTCCTGAAACGGGTTCAGAGCAAATATAGCGCATCACAGCCCCTTGCGGGTACCGGTGTGTGATTGAGTGATTGCGAAGCCGGGCGGTTCTTCAGGCCGCGGCTGCTTTCGCGACTGGAGCCAGAGGAGGCGTCGCATTGGGGAGTTCCGACGCGGTCACTTTGTTCCGGCCCGAACGCTTGCTCATGTACAGGTTCCGGTCGGCAGACTCCAGCCACGCCGACGCAGGCTGGTCGTTTGGCCCCTCGACTCCGGTGACGCCCATCGAGATGGTGACCTTCCGCTCGGGATGCCGCGACCAGGACGTCTGTTCCACGCTCTGGCGGATGCGTTCGCAGACCGCCGCCGCGTCGGTCGGCGGCGTGTCGGGCATGAGAATGACGAACTCCTCGCCGCCGTACCTGCAAACGATGTCGGAGAGTCGGCATTCACGCCGAAGGATCTTGGCGAGCCCCTGAAGCACCGCGTCGCCCGCCGGGTGTCCGAATGTGTCGTTGACGGACTTGAAATGGTCCGCGTCCGCGATGGCGATCGAGAAAGGCCTTCCGTTGCGTCCGCTCTTGGAGACCTCCTCGGCCAGACGCTGATCGAAGTACGCCCGGTTCCAAAGGCCGGTGAGCCCGTCCAATTGCGCCCGCGACGCCAGCATGGCCAGCAGGCGGTGCACACGCAGCGCCGAGCGAAGCCGCACGCGGAGCTCCGTGAACTCAAAGGGCTTGACGACATAGTCGATCGCCCCGAGCTCAAACGCCGTCACCTTGTCCTGCATCCCGGCCATCCCTGACAGAATAATCACCGGGATGTGCTGGGTGGCCGAACCGTCCTTCAGGGCTCGCAGCACCTCGAACCCGTCCATGCCGGGCATGTCCAGGTCGAGCAAGATCACCGCCGGTGGTGTCGCCGCCGCCAACACAAGCCCCTCGCGAGGATCGGCCGTGCAGACCAGTTCGATCTCCTCCTGCTTGAGCCTCGCCGCCAGCAGTCGGTGCACATCCACCGAGTCGTCAATGACCAACGCGATCGGCCGCGACTCGTCCGTCGAAGACGTGTTGATCGGGTTGGTGTTGTTTGGCTGCATCCGGGTTTCCACTCAAGGCAGAAGAGGTTCAGTTCAGACTACCAACGGGGACGCGCGGGACTTGAGCTCGCGGTCGAATCCGCCGCACGACAACACAGTTCGACCAGTTCGCGTACATCGGCGTTGACCTTCGCGAGGGCAGCCTGCGGGTTCGACGCCGCCTTGAGCCCCGATTCGACTTTGCCAGCCGCGTCCCCGACCGATGGAAATCCGTACCCGCCCGCCGCGCCTTTGATCTGGTGCGCGAGGCGTTTGAGGGTGTCCGCATCGCCGCCCTGGAACGCGGCAACAACACCCTCGATCTTCGCGGGAAGCTCCGAAAGAAAGAGCCCGATCAACTCGGACATTTCCGGGTCGTTGGCGAACTCGCTGCGGAGCGGGCCTTGCGGATTGGGATCGGACATGCGAGATCTCCTGGCTCACAGGAAGGATCGGCATGCGATCGACGCGGATTCAGGCAAACGAACTGCTTTCCCCTAGGTCGCGACACTCCTCGGGTTACCCATGGCACCGGTCGTGTTATCCTCGCCGCCGACGACCCATAACTCCCGCCGCGCCGCCCATCATGCAGACCAGCACCCCGGGTGTGGGTGCGGACTCTCCGCCGCCCCCCTCGCCCCCCTCGCCCCCTCCGCCGCCGCCGAGCCTGACGGGCTTGGAAAACCGCACGATCGCCACGCAATCGTCCCAGTCGCGATCAGACATCCCCATCGGCATGTCCTCGACCCGCACGGTGACGGTCGTCGGATTGATCTGCTCGAATCCGAAGTGGATTGCCCCGCCCGGCGAATCGCCGCGGTAGATCGCGGGAGACCCGGTGATCACCTTGTAGTTGAACCACATTTCATCCCCGGCGTTCAACGTGCCCAGGGCTCGAAGATCCCCCGCGCGGGCTGATTTGTTGTTGAACATGAATTGTCCGAGCCCGGCCGTCCCGTCATTCCGGTAGAGAATCCCGGTCCAGGCGGCGCGTCCGACAGAGAACACCGCCGTCGCGACCGTCCCGTTCTGGGTCATGGTGATGGGAAGCCCAAAGACCATCTCCGCGTGTGCAAGGCCGCCCAGTGCGGAAACCGCGAGAACTGAAACGATGAGGTTCGCTTTCATGAGATCCTTCCGTGGTCTTTGGTTGTCCGGCCCGCCTTGGCCGGGAGGCTCCCGTGCGGAGAGCTTCTCACCCCGAGTGTGCCACGAATCGCGAACGATGCAACGGATCGGCACTTCGCGCAGGGTTCTCAGACGTCGGATGGGAGGGGAGTGACTCGTGCGCAACGTGTGCGCGTCCGACAACCACTCAGAACGAGCGCGGGTTGTCGTGCCGCGACTTGCGCCGCGGAACCTCGGGCAACGGCACGCCCTGCGCCTCACGGCACGCGGCGGCGAGGGCCTGATGCAGTTTCTCGTGGTCCGGGAGCGCATCGAGGGCTTCCATCAGGTCGTCCACACGCCACGCCGGCGGGTCCGACGGCTTGATCTGGGCGATGGCGTGGTCGCCCAGCGCCTCGTTCGCACCCTGGAACCACGCTGCGGGCGGCGGCTCGTGGACGATGTCGCGGGTCATGCCCGATTCACGCGGTTCGACACCGGGAGGGGGCTGGATCTGTGTGCGCAAGGTCAGTGTCATTGTCAGGCTGCCGGTCCCCACAGCGACGACCGGCCAACGACCTGTCCGGGTCATGGGTTCACGACAAACGATCACCATGGGCGTGCCGGCGGCCTCGGCCTGCTCGCGGATGGTCCTCGCGTCGATGCCCACCAGCGGTGGCTGGACAAGGTACATGCCGGGGAGGAGGTCGCGCGGGCCCGGACGGGCGGTGAGGATCAGACGGAGGCCGGAGTCGGCGGCTTCGTGGCGGCGCTGGCGGCGGGCCTCCTGGAGCGGGAGGATCACCCGGGCCATGCGCTCAAAGTCGTTGCACTTGCGGGCGTGGGCGAGGGCTTTCTTGGCGTGACGCTCGACGGCGAAGTAGTCGGCGTCGAGCAGCGACTTGCTCGCTTTCTCCATCAATTCATCGATCATGGGCGCACGCGACTCGATCATGGACGCTTTCCAGCCTCCTCGATCACCGTCGCCATCCCGCGGAGCATCTGCTCCCAGGACTTGGCCAATTCGTCCAGATCAAAGAGGAGGAGGTCGGACATGGCGGCCCAGTCCTGCCGCTGGATGGACCCTTGCAACTCGCGGAGCTTCTCGACGAGAATCTCGATCTGGGGTGAGACGCCCATGGTGTCGCCGTAGCCGTCGGGCACGCGCAGGGTCTCGAGGTCGAGGGAGAGCATTTCTGCGGACTGCTGAACCCCGCCGGCGACCGCCTGCCAGATCCCGAAGACGCCCTCGAGATGCTCGCGGGCCTGTTCGGGTTCGCCGCCTTGGATGGTCTGTCCGGCGTGCTGCTGGGTGCCTCGGACGGACTGGATCGCGTCGGCGGCGTGCGCGAGCATCTCTCCGACAACTCGCGTCGGGGACGCGGTGGTCAGGACAACCTCGCGAATGTCGCAGAACTCGTCCTTGGCGTTTTTGAGGGTCTCGTCGGGAATCGGTTGACCATCGGCGAGTGCGGTGACGATCACGCGGCCTGCGGCTTCCGCGTGGCGAGCGGCGGTCGCCAGGGCGAGTGCCAAGGAGGGACGGTCGATAGGGACGAGTTGGCCGTCGAGCGTGACTCGCATGGGGGTAGTGTCTCTCAGATCGAACTGGGGTGCAAGTGTGATTGTTGTGGGTCTAGGGCTGTCTGGCCGCCCGCCGCTTCTGTTTGGCCAAAAGTCTCAGGTTTCGGACGTAGATCACCAGTCCCGGGGCCTGTCCGAGGACCCCAACCGCGTCCTGACGCCAGACAAAGTAGGCGAAAAGGGCGAGCGCGCCGAAAAGGCTCAGGTACCAGAACGCGGCGGGAACGACGCTTTTGCGGCTCTTCTCCGAGACGATCCATTGGATGAGCATGCGCCCGGAGAACGCGGCCTGTCCCGCCAGGCCAAGCCCGATCCACGCGAGGTTGCCCCACGAGGAGACCTTGAACATGCGGAACAGGACGTTTCGACGGGTCTCCTGGAGCGACGCGCGGACTTCGGGGCCGAAGTACTCCTCGACCTGCACCCCGGTCATGGCGAGCCCCGGCTTACCTGAACGAGGCTCGAATCGATATCGGATCTCGGACGATCCCGCCGGCGGCTCGACGATGGCGAGGATGCCCTTGACGTTCCCGATTTGCACCGGTTCGCCGCGGCCTTTGGTAGGGTCGTACACGACCCAGAGCGAGACGGCGATGAGGGAGATAAGCGCGGCCGCGGGTTCCCATTTGAGACGTCGGCGGGGTTGCGCCGCGGGGGGCGACGTCTCCGTAGGAGGATTCTGGCTCAACGCACGCTCCCCGCGGGCTGGCGATCAGCCTTGACCTCGGTCGCCGAGATCGAGGCGGACGCTTCGATCTCAACGCTCGCTGTCGGGCGACGTCGGTTGCGCATGTATCGCACCGCGAAGCAGTCGATGAGCCCGGGGATGGCGCGCTTGAGACCAGAGCCGTACTTGGTCGTGCCGGCGGCGCGTTCGCGGTGGTTGACGCGGACCTCGACGACCTTGCCCCCCATGTGCGCGACCGAGACGGGGATGAACCGGTGCATGCCCCGGAATTCGAGCGGGAGGCGGACGGCGTACTCACGCTTCATCACGCGGAGGGAGCAGCCCGTGTCGCGGACGGTGTCGCCGAGGATCATGCGCCGGAAGAGGCGGCCGACGATCGAGCCCCAGCGGCGGATAAAGGTGTCCTGACGTGCGTACGACCGGTCGCCCTGGACCATGTCGGCGTTCTGCTCGGCCATCGTGCGGAGCATCATCGGGAGATCGGCTGGGTCGTTCTGAAGGTCAGCGTCAAGGACCGCGACGAGGCGGCCTCGGCAGGCTGCGAACCCGGCTTTGAACGCGGCGGACTGCCCGTTGCCCTTGCCCGGCGGCGTGTCGGTCATGGCGACACAGCGGAGCCATGGGCGGGTGGGCATCATGGAGCGGATGATGGCGCGGGTGTCGTCGGTGGAGCCGTCGTCGACGATGATGAACTCGAACGCGACCCCGTGCGGAGCGAGCGCGGCGTGGACCTGATTGACGAGATTCTCAGCGTTTTCCCGCTCGTTGTGGGCGGGGGCGACGACCGAGAGTTCGAGTGAAGCAGGATGTGGGGCTGGGGGCATCAAGCGGAGATGATAGTGGGTCGGGCTGGAGTACGACCTTGCCCGCTGTCACCCCCCCCGGGAGGGGGCGTGGCGGGGTGCTCGGGACCGCACTCTTGGCCTCGGAGCGGGGTACGATGCGGGCCTATGCCGAACGTCCCGACCAGTGTGCTTGCCAGTGTCGACCTGCCGTCGTACCTCCCGATCTTCGTGGTGGTGCTTCTGGCGGTGAACTTCGCGATCATCAATCTGGTGGGGACGCTCCTGATCGGTCCCAGGAGGGGCGGGAAGACCAAAGGGGCGTCGTACGAGTCGGGGATGAACGCGATCGGGACCGCCCGCAAGCGGTTCAACGTGCGGTTCTACCTGATTGCGATGACGTTCCTGGTGTTTGACGTTGAGATCATCTTCCTGTTCCCGTGGGCGGCGACGTTCTCGAACCTGCGTCCGATGAGTGACGAGGGGCTCGTGTGGCTCGGGCGTATCGGGTTCTTCATGTTCACCACGATCGTGATGTACCTGTATGGTCGTCGCAAGGGCGTGTTCAACTTCGACTGAGTTTGGTCGACGCCCGGTGGGTCCGTAAACCACAGATCAACGTCCGAGTGTTCGACGCGCCTGCGGAACAGACGGCGCGTTGTGCGCAGATGCCTGCTGGATCGCGAATGGAGCGACTCGCGGGGTTGTCTTGCGCAAGTTCTGACCGCGTGTTGCCGATGAGCGGTTCGGGTCTGCTTCCCGCGTGGGCGGGTCGGGCCGAGAACCACGGAGAGGCGGCGGATGCGTTTGCAAAGCGGGGAGAACCAACCTCTTGCGGGGCCTAAGGGTCGGGACCGTGTGACGCGGCTGATCGAGAGGGGTCTTGTCACCTCGGTGTACCAGCCGATCGTGGACCTTCAGCGCATGGAAGTCGCGGGGAGAGAGGCGTTGGCCAGGCCGACGGCCGAATCCGGGTTCAAGCACGCGGGCGAGCTGTTCGACGAGATCGAGCGTGTTGGTCTGGTGTGGGAGGGCGAGAAAGTCACACGGGACGCGGCGATCGCGGGGTTCGTGGGTGTGCCGGATGGGGCGAGGCTCTTTCTGAACGCATCCCCGGCGGTGATCGCGGACGACCGGCTCGTGGCTGACCTGATGAATTCGATCGCGCGGGTGCCGGGGCTTTCGCCGACGCGGATCGTGGTCGAGGTGACGGAGCGTTCGGAGAGCTCGTACACGGACGCGATCGTGACGCGGACGGAACAGCTGCGCGGGCTCGGGTTTGAGATCGCGGCGGACGATGTGGGCGCGGGGACGAGCGGCCTGAATCGGATCATGGCGATCAGGCCGAACTGGATCAAACTGGATCGTGACCTGATCACGGGGATCGACGCGGACCGTGCGAAGCGGAACATGGTGAAGTTCCTCGTGAGCTTCGGGCGGCTGAGCGGGGTCAAAGTCCTTGCGGAGGGGATTGAACGTCAGGATGAGCTGGCGGCGCTGATGGACCTTGGCGTCGTGTACGCGCAGGGGTTCCATCTCGCGCGGCCCGGCCCGGTGGATCGTGGGATTGATCCCGAGGTGCGTGTGTGGCTCGGACATCGGCAGCGGGAGATGGCCAGCGGTTCACTCAGCGATCCCAGGCGGGTCCCGCTCTCGCGGTTCGCCCGGCGGGCGACGGAGTTGCCCGCTTCGACGGTGGTGTCGGCTGCGGCGACGATTCTGCTGCGGGAGCGTTCGGTCACGGGGTTTGTGCTGACGGCGCAGGGTCGCATTGTCGGCTGGTGCGGGCGTGAGGCGATCCTGCGGGCGGCGGGGGACCATCGGTCGTTTCTCGCTGTTGAGACGCTCGCGTCGCGCCAGACGGTGATTCTGGAAGCGGAGATGCCGGTGGCCGAAGCGTTGGAATCGGCGGCTGCTCGAGTGGACTCGATCGGATCGGACCCTCTGATTCTGGCGGGTGGCGGGATACTGACCGGGATTGTGACGGTTGGCGATCTGCTGTCGGCGGCGGCGACGGTGGTGACCGAGATCGCCAGTCGGATCTCGCCGGTCACCGGTCTGCCGTCGCGGGCCAGCGCGGATGAACACATGACCGCGCTGATCCGGCTTGCGCAGCATGGCGGGCACGCGGCGTTCGACGCGGCGATGATCGATCTGAGGCGATTCTCCGAGTTCAATCGGCGGATGGGATTTGGGCTTGGGGACGACCTGCTCAAGAGAGTCGCGGGGATGATCAAGCGGACGATGGTGCCGGAAGGCGAGACAGGATCGGCGGTCTTCGTCGGGCATCTGGGGGACGATCGATTCGTGGTCACCGCGCCCGCGGGAGGTTTGCGGGAGCCGCTCGATCGACTGATGGCTGAGTTTGAGAGGACCGAGTGCGGCGCGGGGTTCGAGGTCGGGGAGGCCGGAAAGCGGTCGGGGCTTGGTCTCCGCGTTCTGCTGCTTCCGGAGATTTTCTCGCGTGCGGCGTCGGTGGGGGACGTGCATCGGCTGGCCGAGCGGGTGCGGGCGGCGGACCGATCAGAGTTTGCCGAAGTTCAGGTCATTGTCGAGCCGATCCGCAAGTCCGCCTAGGCGTCTGCTCGGCGTGCTAGGCTTGGGGCATGCAAGCGGCCGGGGCGTTCTCGCCTCCACTTTGGAAAGAACGGAACCGGCGGGCCTCCGGACCCGAACGGGTGTGGTCGGGCCTGCTGGCGACCGCGGCGGCCGCTCCGCTGGTGGTGGGGGCGTACCTCACGCCTAATCCGGTGGGGCACGGGACCCACACGCAGCTCGGGCTGCCTCCCTGCGGGTGGGTGGTGGCATTCGGGCGGCCTTGCCCGACGTGCGGGATGACGACGGCGTTCACGCACGCGGCGCACGGACGGCTCGACCTGTCGTTGATTGCGCAGCCCACGGGTGCGGTTTTAGCGGTCTTGGCCGCCGCCGTGTTCTGGATCGGCATTCACACCGCGATCACCGGGTCGCGGGCTGCCCCGGCGCTCGTGGAAGGGCTGCGAGCCCGGCACGCGGTCTGGCTGGTGGGGCTGATCCTGGCGGGTTGGGGCGTGACGATCGCGACCTTTCGGCCCGGGTAACCTTGGGGTGAGCACGAGTTCCTCCCTGAAAGACGAAGGAAGTGACATGAGGTTTCACACACGCACACTGGCACGGTTGGGGATGTCGACCGTCGTGGGCTCGATGGTGTTGGCGGCGGCTGGGTGCCAGTTGGTCTCGGGCATGACCGAGTCGTACCTCCGGGAGAGCACCCAGACGATCCAGCCCGAATGGGATGGGCTCAAAGGGAAGACGGTGGGGGTCCTGGTGGCGATGGACCCGTCGATGCACACGCGATTTCCTCAGATGGAAATCGTGATGCTGGCCCGGGTGACGGAACGGCTGGCCAACCCGATCAACAACACCGGCGTGACGGGGTACACCGACGTTCGCGAGTGCGTTGCGTTTTCGGCGAACAACCCCGGGTGGATCGCGAAGTCGGCGACTGAGCTTGGCGAGGGGCTGGGCGGCGTGGATTGTGTGATTATCGTCGAGGTCGATGACTTCAGACTTCACGATCCTGGCAACATGTACACATGGGACGGCGAGGCGGCGGGCACGATCGGCGTGTACGACCTGACATCAACGGTTCCCAACGAATTCGCGTTCCGCAAGGCGGTGACCGTGCGATTCCCTGACCAGAAGGGCTCGGGTTCCGATACGATCGCGGGGGATGCGGTGGCGACGGAGCTTCTCCGGCGCTTTGTGGATCGAACCACGTGGGCGTTCTACGCCCACGAAGAGCCCTACTACAAGAAGTACTGATCGCGGCTCTCGCGAGAGCTTCAAGCCTGGCCGACGGAGCACGATTTATGATTCGGACTCTCAGCATCATCGGGGTATTGGCGGCGTGTGCGACGGGGATGCACGGGTGCAACGTGCTTGGTCCAATCGCGTACCTCGTGCACGGTCCGCCGAAGGTCGACGCGGTGTACAAGCTTGATCCCGACCGAGCCACGGTGATCTTTGTCGATGATGTGAGCAGTCGGCTTCCTTCGCGGTCCGTGCGTGGGGAGATCGCCAATTCCGCTCAGAAGTACCTCCTCCGCGAGGATTGCCTGAAGGACCTGATCGACTACCGGCCGGCGCTGCTCGCGGCGTCGAGCGACCGCTCGGGAACGGCCCTCTCGATCATCGAGATCGGTGAGTCGGTGAAGGCGGATGTCATCATCTACGTGATGATCGAGGACTTTGGAATCTCGCCCGACGGGCAGTCCTACAGCCCGTTCGCGTATGCGAAGGTCAAGGTGATGGATGTGAAGTCTCAGAAGCGGATCTGGCCGGCGGACGAGCGAGGGCATCCCGTGCAGATGCGCCCCAACCCGCAGACGACCACCGCCCCGACCACGGTCGGAGGGAGGCTGGAGTCCAGCAGGCTTCTGGCGGCGGAACTCGGGCATGCTGTCGCGCAGCTGTTCTACACCCACGAAGCGAACAACGCGGCGGGCAGGGATGATCTCAAGAAGGCAGAGGATGGCCCGTTCAACGATCCGACCTAGCCGATTTCACCGAGATTGCGTGGCGAGTTGGCGTGCTCCCGCTGGATCGGGTATGGTTCACCCGTGCGAGCGGTTCACGTCATCGAGGGTTGGTGGGAAGGCGTACGCGGCGAATCTGCCACGGACGCGGCGTCTGCGTGCTGCGCCGCCTGGATGACGCAACGTCCTCTTGATGTCGCCGTTGTGCTCGGCCCATCGCAGGCGGTTGCTCGCGCTCGGGCCGCGGGCGTCCGAGTCGCGAACAGCTGGTCGCCGCCGCTCGGGCTCAACGGGCTTGCGCAGCGGCCTCTCCGGCGGATCGTCGACGACCTCGCGGCGGAGGGAGGCGCCTTCGCCGGCGCGGTGGTGTGGACCCCGGGGGCGATGGCCGCGGCGATTGGGATCAATCTGCCGATCACCGACATGACTACCGGATCGACATGGGCGGACGCGAAGCACTGTTGTGCCGTCGGTGCGGAGGCGTCACGACAGGCGTGGTGCGAAGAGATCGAGATCAGCGTGGACCAGGCCGTGCTCATCGGGGCGGTCGCCGACCCGCCCGGACAGTGCGACGCGATGCTGGCGATGTACGGCGTTGCGCTCGCGGGCGGGGCTGGGATCTTCGAACGCATGGGGCGACGCGGCGTGCTCGTGGTCCCCTTGGGCGCTCGCGGCATCGATCGTGCGGCCGCTTTCGCATCGGGAATCGGGCAAGACCTCGTGCTGCACACGACGGAACGGACGGTGGGGTCGTCGCTCTCGGGCTTGGATATCGCGATGATCATGCCGACGCAAGCCGATGCGCCTTCTCACATCGTGAACGCCAGGGCGTGGTGGCTCGCAGCCGCGAAGGCGAGCGGCACGCGGTCCATCGTGGCCGATGGGGAGGAAGGCGCAACGAGCGTGCTCGCGTGGGGTAGAGCGGATCTGGGGCGTGCTCTGGGCCG
Organism: Phycisphaera mikurensis NBRC 102666; assembly: GCA_943369765.1. Taxonomy (GTDB): domain Bacteria; phylum Planctomycetota; class Phycisphaerae; order Phycisphaerales; family UBA1924; genus UBA2396. Next base: position 63,937 of record CALROI020000007.1, read on the forward strand.
ACTGCTCTCGTCGATGCCGGCGGGGGTGCCGCGATGAGCGACGCCAGGGCGGGCGTGCTGATGGTTTGCCTCGGGAATATCTGCCGGTCTCCGATGGCCAAGGGCGTGCTGGCGAGGATGATCGCTCAACGCGGGCTTGCCGCGCGATGGTGGGTCGATTCGTGCGGCACGGGCGGGTGGCATGTCGGGCACGGGGCGGATCCGAGGACGTCGGCGGTCATGGCGGCACGCGGGGAACCCTTGACGCACGTGGCCAGACGCTTTGACGCGGACGCGGATGCCGAGCGGTTCGCGTGGATTCTCGCGATGGACCGTGCCAACGTGCGAGATCTTGTCCGCATGGGAGCCCCGCGGGAACGCGTACGTATGCTGCGAGAGTTTGACCCTGCAATCGCCGGTGCGGGCGAGGCGTTGTGGGACGTGCCCGATCCGTACTACGGCGGCGAGGAAGGGTTCACGAAGATGTACGAGATGATCACCGCCGCGTGCGCCGGGTTTCTCGACCACGTCGAGCCGTCCTCGGCATGAGGTCGGGCTTACCTGGCCTCGGGCTTGGTGCCGTCGTTGGTCGAGCTTGTCTTGGGCTGTTCGGGTTCGCTGCGGAACGCGTCACGGGTGGCTTCGCTGGCATCCGTGATGTCCGCGCCGATGCCGCTCACGGTGTTGCACGCGGCAAGGCCGACGACGAGAGCGAGCGAGAGCACGCAAGCGACGGAACAACGGAGTTGGTGTGATCGAAATGAGTGTTGCATCGTGGAATCCTCTGGAGGCGCCCAAGTATTCTAGCGAGCGGACGGCGGTGATGGCTACTCCGTGAGCGCGGCACCGATGCCGCCGGGCGGTGCCTTGGCGGTCAACCAGCGAAGTTCGGGGAGCCTGAGGGCCAGAGCGAGCACGCCAAAGGCCCCGGCACCCGCGATCACGAAGAGAGCCAGGTGCCACGCGTGCCCGAGCCAGGATTGGGGCGTGGGCAGCCCGAACCGAAGCCCGATGAGCACAAGCGACATGCCCGCGGCACAAGCGATGATGCGGAGGCAGCCTTGGGCGGTGGCCCGATCGAAGACGCCGAATCCCTTGCGGTGCAGCGCGGTGAGGAGCAAGGCGAACTGTACGAATCCCGAGATGGCGGTGGCCCAAGCGAGCCCCGCTTCGCGAAGGGGCCAGATGAGCACGAAGTTGAGCGCGAGACTGACGGCGACCGAGACCAGCGAGATGGTCATCGGCGTTCGGGTGTCGCCCTGGGCGTAGAAAGCGCGGGTGAGGACGTTGTTGAGCGAGAACGCCCAGACCGCGGGTGCGAACCCGACGAGTACCGCACCGGCTCGGACAATGCCCTCGGAGGAAAAACTGTGCGACCCGCCCTCCAGCATGACCGCTGTGAGATCGGGCGCGACCGCCCAGAGCCCGATCGAAGCGGGGAGCCCGATGAGCAGGCTCACGCGGACGCCCCGGCGGAGCATGTCTGCGAAGGCGATTCGGTCGTCGGCCGTGCGGGAGAGCAAGGGGAAGACTGCTGTCGCAACAGCCAGCCCGAAAACTCCCAAAGGGAACTGGTAGAAGCGGCTCGTGTTGCTGAGGATCGCGTTGGAGGCTTCGTCGAGAGGGACAGCGTGCCCGAACATGGTGGGGCCGATCCAGATCGGCCACATGGCGATGACCTGATCGGCGAGTGTTGAGAGTTGGAGCGCGCCCAGGCCGATCGCGACGGGGCCGAATCGGGCGAGGACGGTCCGTGTCGCGGTCGAGACGCCCGCGAACGCGCGGGTCCAGCGGACAACGCCGCGGAGTGCCGCCAAGGACCAGAAGATCTGGGCAATACTCGCGGCGACCGCCCCGATGGCGATCCAGTGGGCTGTCTGCTCGCGCGTCTGGTCGGGCAGCACAAAGTGCGTCAACGCCCCGACGATCATGAACAGATTGAGGAGTATCGGTGCGGCTGCGGGAGCGGCGAACCGCCCGTGGGTCTGCAGCATCCCGCCCAGGATCGCGGTGATGCAGACCATCGGCATCATCGGGATCATCAGCATCGTCAGGCGGATCGAAAGGGCCGAATCATCCCCTCCCACGCCTGCCCGGAGGCACAGGGCGAGCGCGCCGACGATGAGGATCGTGAGGATGCCGGTGACGAGCGAGAGCAGGGCGATGGTGACCGAAGCGAGGCGTGCGGCAAGGTCCGGATCGGACTTGGAAAGCCTGGTGTACTCGGGAAGGAAGGCTGCGGAGAGTGCCCCCTCGCCGAAGAGCCTGCGGAAGAGATTGGGGACGATGAACGCCGAGGCGAACGCGGAGCCGACGAGGGTGTCGCCCAGCACGCGGGCGGTGAGGACTTCGCGGGCGAGCCCGGCGAAGCGGGAAAGAAGCGTGAACCCGAAGACGATGCGGATCGCGCCCGCCAGTGCGCCGCCGAGATCCGGGGCGGTTTCCGGTGGACGACCGGGTGATTCCTGCGGTGCGTCGGTGGTGGGGGGAGGCATGCGTGCGGTTGGGGGTCAGTAGGTCAGGACGGAATGAACCTGACCGTAGGAAGCGAGCTTGTCGCGGCCCTTGAGGGCGGGGAGTTCGATGAGCACGGTGAGCCCGACGATGGTCGCCCCGAGCCTCTGGGCGAGCTGCCCGCACGCGGAGAGCGTTCCGCCGGTCGCGAGCAGGTCGTCGACGAGGAGGACGCGCTGACCGGGCTTGACCGCGTCGGTGTGGGCCTCGAGTTGGTCGGTCCCGTACTCGAGCTGGTACGACACGCGGTGCGTCGCGCGGGGGAGCTTGCCGGACTTTCGCACGGGGACGAACCCGCACGAGAGGGCCCGGGCGATGGCGGTGCCGAAGATGAAGCCTCGCGACTCGGCACCCATGACAACATCGATGTGCTTGTCGCGGAACGGGGCGGCCATCAGGTCGACAGCGGACGCGAGGCCCTCCGCGTCGGCGAGCAGCGGGGTGAAGTCCTTGAAGACGATCCCGGGCTTGGGAAAGTCGGGGACGTCGAGGATGAGGCGGGCGAGTGGGTGCACGGTGTGATTCTCCGAAGGGGCAGGATAGCCGATCGGAGGTGGGGGTCGGAAGCGGGGGCCGAAAGCGGGGGACTTCTTTCCCGAATAACGTTTCACATGGAATGGCTCTGGATCATCCTCGTGGTGCTGTCGGCGTGGGTCGGGGTCGTGCTGACGATCGTGCTGCTCCCCGGGATGTGGATCACGGTTCTGGCCGCGGTCTTGGCCAATGTGCTGATGACCCCGGCACCGATGTCGTGGTGGGTGGTGGGGGGCGTGGCGGTGCTGGCGGCTCTGGGAGAAATCGCCGAGATGGGATCCTCCGCGGCCGGTGCCAAGCAGTTCGGCGCCAGTAAGTCAGGGATGGCCGGTGCACTCGTCGGGTCCATCGCGGGCGCGATCGCGGGCACCGTGCTGATCCCCATCCCCATCGTCGGGACGCTGGTGGGCGCGATCGGTGGCGCGGGGATCGTCACGGCGTTGACCGAACGGGGTGTTGCGGGGCGCACGTGGAAAGACTCCGCCACGTCCGCAACCGGGGCGGCGGCGGGGCGGGCGGTGGCGGTCTTTGTCAAGTCCGCGCTGGCGGTGGTGCAGGCGATCGTGTTGACCGTCGCAATGGTCCTTTGATCGTGCGACTTAGCCGCAGCCGGCCTCGAAAGCTCCGACGAAGTCGTCGTAGTCGAAGAAGTCGATAAACTGGTCGCCGTTCACGTCGGCGGTGGGGGTGCCCGCCTCGAACGCCGCCACGAAGTCGTCGTAGTCAAAGAAGTCGATGAACCCGTCGAAGTTGAAGTCGGCAATGCAGATGTTCATGGTCGACTGGACCATCAGGTGAGGGGCCGACTTTCCGAATCGCATGTACTCGTTCCACACGATCAGCCCTCTGTTGTTGGTCGTGTTGGCGTCGCGGAGGAACTCCATGTACTCGCGGCTTGATGTCTGGTAGTAGAGGTTCACCACCACGCGGCGCGTGCCCGGCGGGATCGCGAACTCGGTGTCGTCCCAGTATTGCCCGTCGGCGTAGGTGTACGCGACAGGGGCGGCCTGGACCGAGGCGAACTCCGCGTTGTTGAACCCGCGGGGCGGGATGCGGTTGTCCGAGAACCAGGTGTTGTTGAGGGCGAGGTGGAACCCCGGGCCGGCGGGGCGGCCGCTGATGGCGGCGGTCGCGGCGTCCATCCCGATCTTGCCCTCGTACACCTTGGTGTCGCCCTCGGTGAGCGTGGCCGTGTCGAAGTTGTACGCGCCACGCTCGGCGAGCGCGCCGCTCGCACCTTCGAACACGACGTTGACCCACATGCGGCGACCCTCGGGGTAGCCGGTGGGGAGTTTGTGCCCGGTCTGATTGACGATGCGAACGTTGAGTTGCCCGGCATCCACGGACAGATTGATGTCGGCCGCGGAGCTCAGCATCGCCAGGTTGCGAGCGATGGATGCTTCAACCGTCTCGTCGTCGAGATTGGTCTCGCTCTGGTCGTAGAGCTTGTTGACCGCGCGAAGGACCCATGTGTTGGCCCCGGCGAAATGGTGCTGGGGAAGGTCCTCGCGGACCGCGCCGCCGAGGAACGGCTCGCAGGCGGTGTCCGTCGCGTCGGGCATGTGGCAGTCCTGGCACGTGCTGACGAGGAGCTTGTTCCCGCCGAAGCGGCCGCCCATATCGATCGGGGCCTGAGCGAACGCGGATTTGCTCCACTCGCTGTAGGTGCGCTGCTCGGGGAACATGTCGAGCTTGTTCTGTGTCGGGTGCGGGGTGTTGAACGCGTTGAGCGCGTAGGTGCCGTCGGGCTGCTTGGTGAACGCGGGGTTGGAGACCTCGTGGCAGGTGGCGCAGAGGTTGGAGGTCTGGTGGAAGGGGGATTGCAGCCAGGGGTGGTAAGTGGCTTGCTGGGTGAGCGTGAAGGGCCCGCGACGGCGATCTTCCGGGTCCAAGATCCACGCGGCATTGTGGGCGGAAACCGGGGGATGGTCGAGACCCTGGAGAATCGGGAGGTCGACCGCCGGGCTGATCCCGGGCTTGTACTCCGGGTCCACCATGCGGTGGCAGATGATGCAGGAGATCCCCTCAAAATCAAAGTCGATGAGCTCCGAGCCGTCCGGCGTGACGCGCCCTTCGAGTTCGCCCATCGGGGAGTGACACCGAAAGCACGAAACGCCGGATCCGGGAGCATCCTGGTTGGCGATGGCCACCGCAGCGTGGAAGACAGGGTCGCGGGTCGCCTGACCCATCATGCTGCCCACCCACGGGCGGAAGGGTTCATGTTCGGCTTGGTATCCGCCGTGGCAGAACGCGCACACCTGAGCGGTCTCGAATGTCTCGAGGAACTCGAGCGGCTGCGTGCCGGGGGTGAAGAAATCCGTTGCTGTGGTGATCGGGTCCGCGGTTGTTCCGACGGCCGCCAAGAGACCCGCCACTGGAACGACGATCCAAGCTGCTTCAGCGGCGCGAGACATGACGGATCGCTTTGAAGACTGTGAACTCAAGTCTCTCTCCCTGCCCCATCGCGGGCGGCACATTGAACTGGACAGCCTGGAGTGAATGAACCAAACAAAGACCTTATCGGCCGGACGACACGCGACCTTGATCTGTACCTCTCTATTTGTACCCAAGATTTGAAAGGATGCACAGGAGTTTTTATTCTCGGGCGTAACTTTTACGATTTTGTTGCCCGGCCGGATCTTTCGACGGGTGATGGGGCGTGTCTTTGCCCACCCTGGCCTGATTCTGCAAAAGTCGGCACCATCAGCCGCCGACTTGATGGGACTCGGCGTCGCCTCCGCGGCACGAGTCTCCGGAGTCACAGGCAATGCGCAAGAATGGCGGAGTCATCGGTCTGGTCATCAGCTTCGCGGGTTCTGCGCTGGCCCTGCCGCAAGAGCCGCCCACGACGGACGTTCCAGGCGTCGGTCCTGGTGACGGTTCTGAACTTGCGGCGGTCTCCGAGATGGAAATGGGGCCGCAGGATCTTCCCGGCCGAGAGAAGGGCGAGCGAGATCGCAAGCCCGCATCAGAGCCCGAGCCCAAGACTGAAGCGGAAGGTATCTCGTTCTGGAAGAGGGACAGGGTCACCGGCGATTGGTGGGGTGCGCGGACAAAGCTCGAGAACACCGGGATCAATTTCAACGGTTCGTTCACGATGCACGCGGCGTCTGTGGTGGACGGCGGCGCAAGCCAGGACTCCAGCGTGCGAACGCTCTGGAACTTCAACATCGAGTTCGACTTCGAGAAAATGTGCGGCTGGAACGGTTCCAGCGTGTTCGTGGACTTCATGTCGTCGGACGAGGAAAGCGTTCTCGCCGACGCCGGGTCGTTCCAGGGTCCCTCGGGCATCGAGTTTGGACGCAACATTGACGAGGTCGGAGAACTGTGGTTCCAGCAGAAGATGTGGGACGGCGTCGCGCGGCTCAAAGTTGGGAAGATCGACGCGAACAGCGAGTTCGCGTATGTGAACGCCGCCGCCGATCAGCAGAACATGTCGGCGTGCGCGTCCCCGACCATTCTCTATCTCCCGACCGTCCCGGCGCAGGCGACCGGAATCGTGGCGTTTGTCTACCCGACCGACGCGTGGTACATCGGGGCGGGGTGGTTCGACGGGGCGACTCAGGACGGCATCCGCACCGGCGGCCGCGGACCGGCGGATTTCTTCAGTGACTCTCGGAGCCAGGCGTGGTACTGGATCGCGGAGACCGGGTACTCATGGTCCTTCGAGAGCATGGGCTCGGGGCGTGCCGCGGTCGGCGGATGGCACGCGTCGGGCGACTTTGCCCGGTTTGACGGGAACATCGAAGAGGGCACCGAAGGGTTCTACGCCCTCGCCGAACAGCAGGTGTGGCAGCGCGGCGAGGACGACGAGAACAAGGACAAGGGCGTGTTCGTCTACACGCAGTACGGCTGGGCGGACAAGGATGTCACCGTCTTCGGTCAGCACATCGCCGTGGGCGCGACGCTCAAGGGTGTCTGCAGCGAGCGCAGCGACGACACGATGGGCGTCTACTGGTCGATGATCGACGCCAGCAAGGATGTCCTCACCGGCGCCGACCGCGACGAGCATCTGTTCGAGGCGAATTACAAGGCGCAAATCACCCCGTGGCTGTACGTTCAGCCCAGCGTGCAGTACATCATCAACCCGTCGGGACGCGTCGCGAACGAGGACGTGACGATCCTCGGGGTGCAGCTGGGCGTGACCTTCTGACTCAGTGGGCCGCCGGGGCCGGTTCTTGCTTGGGAGACCACCCGCCTCCGAGGGCCTTGTACACCGAGATCGCGTTGGAAGCGACCGAGGTACGGCTTTGGGCGGCTTGGTCCTCAGCGTCGTACAACCTGCGCTGGTTGTCCAGCACGGGGGTCAGCGCGCTCAGCCCGGTCTTGAAAAGCGACTCCGCAAGCTCGACCGCCCGCTCGTTGGCCTGGACCGACGCCTGCAACGCGTCCAGCCGCGCACGCTCGCTCGAAAGCCCGACCAGTGCGTCCTCGGCCTCGCGGATCGCGACAAGCACCGCCCGCTCGTACTGGATCAGCGACTGCGTCGTGCGGGCATCGGCGGCGTCGATACTCGCCCGCACCCGACCGTTGGAGAAAACCGACCAGGACATGCTGGGGCCAAAGGAGTAAGCCCGGCTGTCCATGTCAAAGAGGTCGCCGGTGTTGGCCGCCTCCGTTGAGAATGAGCCCAGCAGCGAGAAGCGCGGATAGAGATCCGCGGTGGCGATCCCGATGCGAGCGGTTGCCGCGGCCAGCTGACGCTCAGCCCGGCGGAGATCGGGGCGGCGCATGAGCAGGTCTGCGGGTGCCCCAAGCGAGAGAGACGCTGGAGGGACCGGAATCTGCCCGGAACTCTGAGCGAGACTGAGTAGTTCCGCGGGCGATTTGCCGCAGAGAACCGCCAATGCATGCGCGTTCTGGCGGATCAAGGCCTCGAACGCTGGGCTGGAGGCTTTGCGGAGCGAGAGTTCCGCCTCGGCCTGCGCAACGTCAAACTCCGCCGCGAGCCCCGACTTGAGCAACGCCATCGAAAGTTCAAGTGTCTGTTCACGAACGAAGATCGCGCGACGGTTGACCTCCAGTCGCTGCTGGGCCCCGCGCAGGTCCACGTACCTCTGCGCGACATCGGCCGCGATCAGGACGCGGGCATCCTCGACGGACGCTTCCGCCGCGTCAAGATCGGCGTTCGCGGCTTCGATCGAGCGACGCACGCGACCGAAGAAATCGAGCTCCCACGAGGCGTTGGCCCCGAGACGGTAGTTGTCGCCCTCGTCGGATCTGAATCTTCCGCCGTTGGTGGTGGTTTCGCTCTCGCGGCTCCGGGTCACGTCGGCACTCGCACCCACCTGCACTCCCCGGTCCGCGCGGGCGACGCCGACGATGGCTCGCGACTCGTCCAGACGGGCCACCGCCAGGCGAATGTCATGATTCGAGGTCATCGCCGAGGCGATCAGCGAAGTGAGCGTTTCGTCGCCGAGTGTGGTCCACCACGCGGCAAGATCCGCAGGCGCGGGGGCAGCCGCTGCGGCTTCGGTGACCGCCGCAAACCCGGCCGGGGTCGGAATCTGTGGCTTGACGTAATCGGGCCCGACCGTGCAGCCGGCGAGCAGCACGAGCGAGGCGGCGGAGAGACCAAGGAGGGTCGAGCGAGTCATGGTGTTCCTGTCGGGGGTGCCAGTCGGAGGGCGGTGGGGGGGCGATTCAGCGTGCGCGGTTGTTCGGAGAAACGACACGGAGTTTACGGCGTCGGAGGATGGGTTCTATTTCGCGGGGGCTGACACCGGCGTTTCCGTCCTGCGGGACGGTGCCTCGATGTACGCGTCGACCTGCTGGCCGACGAACATCGGGAAGTCCGCTTTGGAGACGGCGAAGATGATCTGTAGCACGCGGGTGTCGACCCGTTCGGTGCTCTCGCCGGTGAGGGATCTCTTGGGGACGATGTACGGCTCAAACCGGACAAACTTGAGGGTCGCCTTGAAGTCGCTGTTCCCGCGAAGGAACGCCACAGCGTCACGCCCCTCGCCGACACGCCACGCCTCGTTCTCATCAACATCGACGCGCACGTGCAGCGGGGTGAGCGACCCGACGATCATGTGGGGCGTCTGCACCGCGCCCGCCTGGGCGAACTCGCCGGGGCGGACGTTGACCTGAAGAACCTTCCCGGAGATGGGCGCCTTGATGACGCGGCGGTCGACCTCAACGCGAGCAGCCTCAAGATCAGCAGCCGCGGCCGCGACCATGGACTCGGCCTCGGCGACGCCGGCGGACGCGGAATCCAGCTCGGGTTTGAACGTGCCGGCCTTGATGAGTTCCAGATCTGCGAGAGCCGCGGACAGGCGAGCCTCCTGCGTCTGCACCGCGAAACGCTTCTGGTTCACGGTGTCCTGCGAGACCGCGCGAGGATCATTGACGTTCTCGAACTTCGCAAGCTGGGACTGGGCGTCGTTGAGCAACGCTACCAGCTCGGCGACCCTGGCCTGGGCGGGCGGGATCGACTCGGGCCTGGGATAGGCCCTCAGCGCGTCGAGTTTCGCCTGAGCGACCGCGAGGGCAGCCCGGCGTGACATCAGCGTTGCTTCACGCGAGAACATCGTCGCACGAATCTCGCGATCGTCGATCCTGAACAGCACGTCCCCGGCGCTGACATCCGCTCCGGCCGCGACCGCCACCGCGAGCACAACGCCCGGGACCGGCGTCCCGATCGCGATGTTCTGCGTGCTCGGCTCGACGATCCCCGAGCCCGCGACCGAACTCGAGAATGGCGTCTTGGGCGGCTCGCTCACGGGCGGCGTTGAAATCTGAGGGCGGGCGGACTTCACGACCGTGAACGCCGCCATCCCCATCCCGGCGATGGCGAGCAGAGGGATGGTGTAGGTCTTGAGCGTGTCGCTAACAAACTTGAGGATCTTCGACATGGGGGTCTCCATGAATTGGGCGTGCGTTTCTGGGCGTGCGTGGTGTGTTACAACTGCGACGGGTCGGTCACGATCTTGTCGACCTGCCCGTCGTCCATGTGGGCGATACGGTCGGCGTGGTGGAAAATGCGGTTGTCGTGCGTCACGACGATCAGGCTGCGACCGGTCCCGACCGCCGAGCCGCGGAGCAGCTCCATGACCTTCTCGCCCGTCGCATGATCAAGAGCGCTGGTCGGCTCGTCGCACACGATGAGCTTGGGTGCGTGGACGATCGCGCGCGAGATCGCCACGCGCTGCTGCTGACCGCCCGAGAGTTTGCTCGACGAGTCCTTCCACCGGTCGCCAAGGCCGACCTTGCCGAGGATCTCGCGGGCTCGGTCCATGGACTCGCGGCGGGAGACGCCTTGCAGGAGCAGCGGCACCGCGACGTTCTCGGCGATGGTCAGCGTCGGGATGAGATTGAACGATTGAAAGACAAACCCGATCGTCTTCCCGCGGAACCGCACACGGGCCGAGCTCGAGAGCGCCTCAAAGTCCTGCCCGAAGACGCGGCAGTCTCCCTCGTCGCGGTCCAGCACGCCGGCGATCACGGAGATGAGCGTCGTCTTGCCGCACCCCGAGGGGCCCACGAGCATCATCAGTTCCCCCTCGTACACGTCGAGGTTGATGCCTCGGAGGGCTCGGACGACAGCCTGGCCTGTGCCGTAGCTTTTGGTGATGTTCCGGCATGTGACCGCCGTCGGGCGGCCGCCGGCGTCGGGAGAGAGAGGTGAGATTGGCATGGTGATCGTCGTCATGTTTTCTCCGGCTTGTTACGCACCCTTGAACACAACCCCGGGCTCGAGCCTGATGACCTTGCGGATGGAGAGCATCGCCGCGAGCATGCAGATGATGATGATCGCGCACCCCGCCACGACGAGCAGTTGCCACGTCAGATAGAACGCGATCGGCGCGTTCTGGGCGGACAGCCCGAACAGCCCCGTGAGCCCCACGCCAAGTCCGAACCCGAGCACGCCCACGGTGACAGCCTGAAGGAGCAGCATGAGCATGAGCAAACTGTCAGAGGCGCCCATCGCCTTGAACGTGGCGAAGTACCGCAGGTTGTCGAGGGTGAAGTTGTAGAACATGAACCCGGTGATCACGGTCCCGACGAGGAACCCCAGCGCGACCGACAGCCCGAAGTTGATCGGGATCCCCGTGTACTTGAGGAAATAGTTGACCGTCATCCACCGGAACTCGTACGAGGTGAAAGCGGCAAGCCCGGTGTCGTCGCGGATGCGCTGGCAGAGTTCCTTGACGTCCACGCCCGGCGCGGGCTTGACGAGGATGTACGTCAGGTTCCGCCTTTCACGCGGGGCCATCGTGGTCGCTTGCGAATACGTCGTGATGATCGTGGGGAGGTTCTGGAACGAGCGGGTGAGTTTGGCGATCCCCACGACGACCGCCCGGTGGTCGTTGAGTTCGAGCACATCCCCGATCGTCAGCGGCGTCGGCTGTCCGCCGGGGGTGGTGGCGGGCTTGGCGAGCCGGCCTGACGCCGCGACCGCGTCCACGATCACGCCGTCGGCCCGGCGCAGGTCTTCGAGTTTGCCTTCGAGCATCACGCCGGGCCCGCCGACGAGGGTCGCGTCGTCGTACCCGAGCATCGCGCAGTTGATCACCTGCCCGTTGCTGAGCCTCGCGCGGATCTGCCCCTTGTAGAACGGCATCGCCCACTCGATCCCTTCGACGCCCCGCACCAGCGGGAGCTGCGTCGAGGTCATCGGCTTCTGATCCTCGATGTACTGCACCTTCGGGTCCATCACCCAGATCTCCGCCGCGGGCATGTCCGTGATGATGCTGCACGCACGGTACATGATCCCGACAAAGATCGACCCCTGCTGCGTGATGACCAGCGACGCGAGCATCACGCCCATCAGGATGCCAAAGAACTTGGCACGGTCGTGGATCATCATTTTGAGAGAGAGGAGGAACATGGTTTGTTTCTTCAGGCGCGGAAGACCACTGCGGCTTCGAGTCTCCCGAGCTTCCGGATGCTCACGACCGCGGCACCCATCGCGATTCCGATCACCAACACCGCGCTGACGACCAGCAACATCCAGGGCAGGTGGAACGCGAGCGTATCGCCCACGCCGGTCCCGAACGCGGCGGCACACCCCACCCCGATCCCGTACCCGCATCCAGACGCGACCAACGCCTGCACGATCACCATGCCCGCGAGTGTTCGATCGGTGGCGCCGATGGCCTTGAGTGCAGCGAAGTACCGCAGGTTGTCATTGACGAAGTTGAAGAACGTCTGCCCGGCGATCGCCGCACCGACGAGGAACCCCAGGCCGATCGCGATGGCGAAGTTGATCAGGATGCCCGTCTGCGTCAGGATGTACATCGCGGTCTTGCGCGAAAACTCGGGGCCGGTCAGGACCATCTGCCCGGTCGTCGCGGCGATCTCTCGCTGCACGGCCGACACGTCGAGACCCTCGCGGACTTTGACCATCGCGAACGTCAACTGACGCCTCTCACGCGGAGCAAACTGCTTGGCCCGGGTGTACGTCGTGAAGATCGTCGGCTCCCAGAAGAAGCTCGGCCTCTGCGCAAGCGACGCCACCACCACCGCCCGCGTGTCGTTCAACTCCAACTCGTCCCCGACCGCTAGCGGGCGTTTGACCCCGTCCTCCCCGCGAACCCCCAGAATGCTCGCGGTCGTCGCGACATCGACCACCACCCCGGCGTCCCGGCGGAGCGACTCGGCCGATCCTTCGACAAAGCGCCCCGGAAGCCCCATCAGCGTCGAATCGTCAAGCCCGACCAGGATGCACGACTTGAGCGACCCGTTCGGCAGGCGGAGCGACGCGAACGAGCGGAACATCGGCACCGCCCACTCGACGCCGTCCACGCTCCGCACCCGGTCGATCGTCGTTTCGAGCATCTTCTTGCGGTCGGAGTGGTGCTCCATCTCCGGGTCCATGACCCAAAGATCGCCCTGCGGCGTGTCGGCGATGAACTGGTACGTCCGCGTCGCCAGCCCGAGAAAGATCGCGCCCTGCTGCGTGATGAGCAGGCTGGCAAACGTCAGGCCGACCAGAATCCCGAAATACTTCGAGCGGTCGCCGATCAGCATGCGGAGCGCGAGGAAGTTCACGGTTGAGCTCCCGTCGTCTTCATCTGTGCAGCCAGCCCGCGGATGGCGTGGAGGCTGAACGCGGTGACGTGCGCCGCGAGCGTTTCGATGATGTGGGGCTCGTCGTAAAACCCCGGGTAGAGACGGTTTGTCACCTCGCGCGTGTGGTGATAGTGCAAACACTGCCCGATGACACTCGCGCCGCAGAGATACGAAGGATGCGATTGAGGCGGAACGCCCAGCATCTCGCCGACGATCCCGCAGAGCATCTCGAACTGCGGACGGATCGACCGCTCGACCATCACGTCAAGCGCCCCCGTCGGCTCGATCATCTCGCGGCTCACCAGTTTCGCGTGCCAACCCGGACGCCCAGGATCGAGAAGCTTGCGCACAAACCCCGTGATGAACACTTCCAGCCGCTGCTCCGCCGGCAATCCGGCGGCAGTCTCAAGTTCCTTCAGCCACTCCGCGTCCGACGCGCACCGCGCCCGCTCGAAAACTTCGGCATAGAGCCCCGTCTTGTCCCGAAAGTGGTAGTTCACGGCGGCAAGATTCGCTCCGGCCCGGCCGCAGATATCTCGAACCGTCGCATCTCTGAAGCCAACTTCCGCGATCACCTCTCCGGCAGCCTCGAGAATCCTCTCCCGAGTGGCAGCCAGCCCAACCCCGTGCAGAGACGGATTGTGTTCGGTGTCTAAAGGGAATTTTTGTGCCTCGTTAGTCATACGAATGATTCAAACGTATGTTTTATACGAGTGATTGGCCAAGTCAAGCGGTTTTGAGAGGAAAAACGACCGAGCCCGGCGAGATTCGCCGGGCTCGGTCATCGTTTGGGGTCTTGAACGTGGGTGGAAGGAGTCGAACCCTCAACCTTCTGATCCGTAGTCAGATGCTCTATCCAATTGAGCTACACCCACAGCCGCGGAGGGCCCGCGCTGAACCGGTACAGTATCTCCGAAGGGTGAGTTCGGCAAGTGCGGCGAGCAGAACCTTTGGGGGGGCTTGATTCCGGCCGGGAGTCGGCAAGAATTGAAGTTCCCGGGTCTACCTTCGGCGCAGGCTGAACGCCCGGGGTCACGCAGGCATCCACGACTTCCCATCCAAGATTATTGAGGACACGATCGATATGGCTCATTCTCGCACCGCACAGAAGCGCATCCGTCAGAACCTCAAGCGTCGCGCGCTCAACCGCTGGCGCCTTCGTGCGATGCGGGCCTCGCTGAAGGATTTCTCCGACAAGATCCTCCACGGCACCGCCGAAGAGGCCAAGGCCGCGTACCTCACCTGCCAGAAGGTGATCGACCGGACCGCCCAGCGTGGGACGATCCACAAGAATCAGGCTGCCCGCCGCAAGAGCCGCTTGGTCGCCAAGCTGAAGGTCAAGCAGGGCGTGACGAAGGCGTCCTCGTCCGCCAAGCCGATGAAGAAGTAAGCCGAGTTCGCAGAACACATTGAACCCAGCCTCGTCATGAGGCTGGGTTTTTTCATGGCCGCACCGCGCCGGTGCGGCGTGGCGGTGTACTCTCGGGGCGCGGATGGCGAAAGAAACACGACAACCCGTTCGGCTCGGAAAGCCCGTCGATACCTACGGTCGCCTCAGCGCCGCCCCGCTTCACTGCCTGCTCTTCGTGCTCCCTCTCGTGCTGGTGTACGAGATCGGCCTGGTCGTCTACCTGTCCTCAAGCGATGGGACGCTCCGCGAGACGATCCTGGCCCACCGGACGTTGACGAAACTGTTCGAAAACTTCGGCACGTCGAGCCTGTACCTGCCGGGGGCCATGCTGCTGGTCGTGCTCGCGGTCTGGCACGTCTTCACGCGCAAGTCATGGAAACCCAAGCCGATGGTGCTGGGTGGGATGGCTTGCGAGTCGCTGCTCTGGATGGTACCGCTGCTGGTGTTGGGGCTGATCACCTCTATGAACCTGGGTGGAGGTGGCGGCGGTGGTCAGGCGGCGATGATGGCCACCACCGAGGGGATCTCGCAAGGCTGGCAGAGCAAGGTGGTCCTTTCCATCGGCGCGGGCCTTTACGAGGAGATGCTCTTCCGCCTGCTGCTCATCACGGTCCTGCACCTGGTGTTCCACGACGCCCTGCGTCTCCCGGACACCGCCGCGAGCGTGCTGGCGGTCGTCGGCTCCGCGGTGGCATTCACGGTGTACCACGGCGTGTCGTTCACGGGCGGCTCGCCCTTCTCCCACGTCTTCTTCTACACCGCGGCCGGGGTCTACTTCGGCGTGGTCTTCCTCATGCGGGGGCTGGGGATCGTCGTCGGGACGCACGCGGCGTACGACATCATGGTCCTGGTCATCCTGCCCCTTCTGCGAGGGTGAACCACGACCGGGCCCGCGCACGGGATTTCGGCTTTCGGTACACTGCGACCTCCGAGATCGGTTTGGCGTGACAGGATGTGGAATCCCACCGCCCGACCGGATCGGCGATCGAAAGGGCCCGCATGTCCGAACCATCCCTCGCCCGCACCAATCCCGTGGTGCTCTCGCAACTGTCCGTGATGATGTTCCTCCAGTTCTTCGTCTGGGGCGCGTGGTACGTCACCATGGGCACGTTCATGAGTTCGAAACTCTCCGCCTCGACCGGGCACGCGTACACCGTGGGCCCGATCGCGGCCGTCCTCTCCCCGTTCATCCTGGGAATGATCGCCGATCGGTTCTTCGCCTCGCAGAAAGTCCTCGGGTTCCTCCACGTTCTCGGCGGTGCAGCCCTGATGGCGGTGCCCACCCTGGCCGCAGCAGCCATCAAGGCGGATGAACTCAATCCCCCCGCGACCGGAGACGCTGCCCCGTTCATCAATACGAACCACCTCCCGTACCTCCTCGCGCTCCTCGCGCACATGCTCTGCTACATGCCCACCCTCGGGCTGACCAACTCGGTCGCCTTCGCCCACATCAAGAACGCGGAGAAGGAGTTCCCGCTCGTGCGCGTGCTCGGCACCATCGGTTGGATCGTCGCGGGTGTCGTGGTGTCCAAGGTGCTCGGCGCCGACAAGACCGACCAGTTCTTCTACCTCGCCGGCGGCGCGGGAATCGCGCTTGGTCTCTATTCGTTCTCCCTCCCCAACACACCGCCCCCGTCCGCCGGAAAGCAGGTCCGTATCGGCGAGTTGTTCGGGGTCGACGCGCTCCGGCTTCTCAAGGACCCGAGTTTCGCCGTGTTCACCGTTTGCTCGCTCCTCATCTGCATCCCGCTCGCGGGGTACTACGGATTCGCGGCGGGATACGCCGGCGAGAAGGGGATCGAGGATGTCGGATTCAAGATGACGTTCGGACAGATGTCCGAGATCGCCTTCATGCTGCTCATGCCCTTCTTCTTTGCCCGGCTTGGCGTCAAGTGGATGCTCGCGGTCGGGATGTTGGCGTGGGTCGTGCGCTACGGGCTCTTCGCAGGGGCTGCGGGCCTGAGCGGCGATCCGGCGATGATGATGATCCTCGGTGGCATCCTCCTCCACGGCATCTGCTACGACTTCTTCTTCGTCACCGGGTTCATTTACGTTGATCAGCGAGCTCCAAAGGAGATCCGCTCGCAGGCCCAGGGCTTCCTCGTGCTGGTCACGCAGGGGCTCGGCCTCGGCATCGGAGCTCAGGTTTTCGGGCAGATCACCAAGTCTTACGGCAGCGACTGGAAGACCATCTGGACCATCCCCGCGGTGGCTGCAGCAGTCGTGCTTGTCATCTTCCTCATCGGGTTCCGCGACAAGCGTGCAGCGGGCAATGCCTGAATCGTGATGTGATGGGGCTATCCTCCGCGATGCATGATCGTGCCGAGCAGAATCAGGCAGACCCCGTGCCCGCGTGGTACGTCCCGCTGGCCTGGGGCGTCTTGCTGCCGACGTTGGTCTGCCTCGTCGGCTACCTGATCAGCGTCAAGAGCCGGACGGCCGCAGGCTACTTCCTGCTGCTCTGGCCGCTGGCGACCATCGCCGGCATGGGGTTCGGCTCGCTCGCGCAGATGCGACGCCTCTTTCGCACGTCGCTCCCGACCGCTCTGGTGTTCCTCGCGGGCGCGTGCATCGGCGTGGCGTTTCTTGCGGTGCAAGCCGCGCTCGCTGTGTGGCTGGGTTCCAAGATCAAGGGGCCGTGAACACGCTCCCTTGACGCCGGCGCTGTGTCCTCGAAGCCCCGGGTGTATCGAGTGATGCGGCCCGCAAACCCGAGCCTTCGTCGAAGACTCCTCAGACTCAGCGTCCATCAACTTGCTTACGCGTCGATCGCAGCCCGCAACTCAACCGCCTCATCACGACTGAGGCGAGTGCCGCCCTTGGTCCGGCACGCGCTGTGCAGCTGGCGCACGCCGGTGCCGCGGAGAAACTCCGCCGCGTTGGCCGAACGGACGCCGCCGCACGGCAGAATCTGCATCCGCCCCTCGGTCTGCTCCGCGAACGACTTCAATCGGCGCAGACGCATCGGGAGCGACGCCCCCGACAGCACATCCGGCGCGGGGTCGTGATCAAACCCCAGCGCGGCCGCGGTCGCCCGCACGTCAAACCCGGCCGACAGCACCCGCGTCACGCCCCGGTCCATCAGGGCGGCCAGACTCCCCTCGGGGTCGGTGCAAAGGTCAAACGCCCTGTGAAAGCACGTCGCCCGACCGTGGGCAGTCTCGACCAGCATCGCCACCGCCCCGCGGTCGATGTGCCCCTCGGGCGTCATCATGCCGAAGACGATCCCGTCGGCCCCGGCCTCCAGCACGTTCTCCGCGTCACGCATCGCGAACGCGACCGAACGAGGCGTGGCCAGGAAAGGCCCGGCATCAGCCCGCACCATCGCCATCACCGGGACCGCGACAGCCGCCTTCACGTCGCGGACCAGTTCGACGCTGGGCGTCAGGCCGTGCTTCGCCAGGTCGGCCACCAGTTCGAGCCGGTCGGCCCCCGCTTCGGCAGCGAGAATGGCGTCGGCGAGGTTGTCGACAGCGATTTCGAGAATGACGCGAGTTTCGGGCGTTGGGGCTGGCATGAGGGCGATTATTGCACAGCCTCGGGGCCGGGGAAAGAGCCCCGCCGATCTACACTCGGGCATGCCCTACAACGTCAGCACAGACCACAGCGACATGCGGCTCGACGACGTCCACGCGATGCTCGCCGCGACGTACTGGTCGCCTCGCATCAAACGCGACATCGTGGCCAAAGCCATGGCCAACAGCGTCGTCGTCGGTGCGTTCGAGGCCTCGACCGGGAGGCAGGTCTCCTACGCCCGCGTGGTGACCGACGGAGCGACGTTTGCGTGGCTTTGCGATGTCATTGTCCATGAGGAACACCGCGGGCACGGGCTCTCTCGCCGCATGCTCGAAGCCCTCGAACAACATCCCCGCCTTCAATCGCTGCGTCGCTGGTGCCTCGCGACACGCGACGCCCACGGCTTGTACGAGAAGATGGGCTACGTGCCCGTGGTGCCCGGCGCGTGGATGGAACGCAAATGCGACCCGAGCGTCTGGCAGGACCCCGCGTAGCGGCTTACATCGCGAAAAGACGGTCCATCTGCTCGCTGACCTTGATGAGGCGTTTGCTGTCGCCGCCGCCGACTTCCGCGGTCGCCCAGCGGCCCAAAGGGTCGGTCGAGTACCCGCAGTCGTCGAGGGCTTTCATCACGCGGTCCCAGCCCGCGTCGCCCTCGCCCAGTTCGACCGCGAAGCCCTTCCAAAGCCCCTCGTCGTTGCGCTTCTTGCGGCTGAAGTCCTTGATGTGGAGCTTGGCGATCCGAGGCCCCAGAATCTTGATCCACTGCTCGGGCCAGCCGAAGTTGATGACGTTCCCGATGTCAAAGTGCCACGCGACGATCGGGTCGCCGATCTCGTCGAGGTACCGGACAGCCTCCAGCGGGCTCGTGATGAACTGGTTCCAGACGTTCTCGATCGCGATCGTGATGCCCAATTCCTTGGCCAGCGGGATGGCCTTCTTGATCCTCTCGATCGAGACTTTCCAGCACTCGTCGTAGGGCAAGCGTTCGCTCACGACGCCCGGCACGAGGAGGATGCTGTTCGCGCCGGCCTTTCTCGCGTCGCGGAGGCAGGTCTCGAGGGCTTCGCCCGCTTTCTTCGCGGGTTCGTCGCCCGGGGCGTTCAGAGGCAGCGACCAGTGGGCCGAGTTCACCATGCCGTGAATCGCGATGCCGACTTTGGCGGCGGAGGCGATCAGATCGTCGATCTGCGGCGCGGGGCTGTCACCCTCGATGCCCTCGAACCCAGCGTCCTTGGCGACCTTGAGTTTGTCCTCCCAGGTCTTGCCCTCGCCGATCATCCCGAGCATGATCGCTTTGCGCAGGGTGCGCTTCGGCTTGGCCGCCGCGGGCTCGTCCGCCGACTTGTCCGATGGTCGGGGTTGTGCGAAAGCAGCACCGGCGAGGGCGGCGCTCGCCGCAAGCCCGCCGAATTCACGACGCGTCAGTTCCATGAGATAGGTTCCTTGCCGTTCGCCGAAGGACTAGATGAGTTTGGTTTTGCCCGGCATGGGGATGACGACCTCGGGCACCTTCATGTCCCACGACATCGCCTCGGGCTGGAGATTTTCCTTGCTCTTCATCGCCTGATCCCAAGTGACCGTCTTGCCCGTGTACGCGGACATTCGGGCCATGATCCCCAGCATGCAGGAGTTGACCGCCCTCGGGCAATCGTTGATCGGCTTACCCGCGCGGATGCTCGCGAAGAGCTCGTTGTGCTCGGACTGGTACATGTCCAAGGTGTCCTTGCCCTTGTACGCCCAGGTTTCTTTGCCCGCGTAGTCGTAAGTCTTGAGGCTCTGCGTCTGCCAGCCGTTGACGACCGCCCGGCCCTTGGTGCCGTAGACGTAGTCGGAGTTGTCGCCGTAGCAGTTGTTGATCTGCCGGGCGGAG
Source organism: Phycisphaera mikurensis NBRC 102666 (assembly GCA_943369765.1). Classification (GTDB taxonomy): domain Bacteria; phylum Planctomycetota; class Phycisphaerae; order Phycisphaerales; family UBA1924; genus UBA2396. Next base: position 83,781 of record CALROI020000007.1, read on the forward strand.
TGGTAGGTCTTGATCCCGCCCTCGTACTCGTAGATCGCGCTGAAGTGGTCGTAGACGTCGCCGCTCTCGGGACCCTCGCGGGCCTGACGCCCGCCCAGACAGTTCACAGCGACCGGGATGCGGTCGCCCATGGCCCAGGACATGCGGTCGACGGAGTGGATCGACTGCTCGACGATGTGGTCGCCGCTGATCCAGTTGAAGTGCCACCAGTTGCGCATCTGGAACTCGAGGTCGGACCATTCCGCCTTGCGAGGGTTGCGAGGAAGGGTGCCAGTGAGGTAGTTCGTGTAGACGCTCGTCACATCGCCGATCCCGCCGCCCAGGATCTGGCCGAAAGCCTCGCGCAGCGCCGGGTGATAGCGCCAGCAGAACCCGATCATGAGCGCAAGGTTCTTCTGCTTGGCCTCTTCGCCGCTCGCGAGGACCTCGCGGATACCGGCCGCGTCGATCGCGACGGGCTTTTCAGCGAAGACGTGCTTGCCTTTGGAGAGGGCGTACTTGATGTGCGCCGGGCGGAAGTTGGGATAACTGGTCAGGATGACCATGTCGACGCCCGAGTCGATGACGCCCTTGTAGTTGTCGAAACCCGTGTATTGACGATCGGCGGAGACATTGATCTTGTCCTTGGCGGTGTCGCCCAAGGCCTCGGAGAGGTTGGTCTTGCTGGACTCAAGACGGTCCTTGAAGACATCGCCCATCGCCCACAGGACGGTGCCCTTGTCCGCCGCGAGGGCCTGGCTCGCCGCCCCGGTCCCGCGCCCGCCGCATCCGATCAGGCCCACCTTGATGGTGTCGCTCCCGCGCACGTTGGCCGAGCGGGCAACCGCGAGTGACGGCACAGCCGCCGCCGCGGCGACCACCGCGGCGGTCTTGACAAAGTCGCGACGATCAACAGAAACGCCGGAGGTGGTGGGGGGAACGACAGATTCATTCGGCATGGTGGCCTCGGGTCGATGGGTGCTTGAAAGGGCTTTGGGACTCGAACCACAGAATACCGCAAAGGCGCAGCCGTTGCGCCGCCCTTTCACGTCTGGTATCCGTGTGGGAACCCAAGCCGACCGTTCTCAACCGTCGCCAATCGGCTTCACGTCACCCGAGCCAGCAGCAGCGTCCTGTCATCCGAGGGGGGCAGTTCCCCCATCCCGGTGAACGCGCAGACCTTGGCGGAGACCGATTCGGCCAAATCGTGCATGCTCCCCGCGTGTTCGCGCAGAATCGCGTCGAACCGGGGAACGTCGAACAGGTCGTTTTCCGAGTTCTGGGCCTCGGTGATGCCGTCCGTGTAGAGCGCGAGGATGTCGCCGCGTTCCAGCTTCACCGTCGCCTCCGCACACTCCTGCGTCGACATGATGCCCAGCGGCAAACCCCCGACCGCGTCGAGCGCGACCATCCCGTTTTTCGTGAGCAGGCGAGGCGGCGGGTGTCCGGCGCACGCGTACCGCAGCGTGCGTTCCTTGGGGTCGTACACCCCGTAGAACGCGGTGACAAACGACCCGTTGATCGACGTGTACGACGCGAGCAGGCGTTCGTTGAGGTGGTCGAGGAACTGGCAGGGGTGTTCGGGCGGTCCGTTGTACGCCCGGGCGAGGGCGTGCATGACCGCCATGATGACCGCGGCGGGCGTCCCGTGCCCGGAGGCGTCGGCGATCAGAAGCCCGAACCGGCCGTCGGGGAGCGTGAAGATGTCGTAGGAATCACCGCCCGCGTGCGCACTGGGCTCGTACAAGGCCGCGAGTTCGAGCCCCGGGATCTTCGGCAATTCCTGCGGGAGCAGCGAGTGCTGGATCTGCCCGACGACGGCCAGTTCGCGGTCGAGGGCGCGGTAGGCCTTGGTCAGTTCGGCCCGCAGGACGAGGTTCGCCGTCGTGCGCCCGAAGAGATTGGACTGCCACAGCATGTTGGCGAGCCCTTCGTGGCGCAGATTTGACCGGTCGCGCCACGCCAAGACCGCCATGTTGACCGCGACGCCGTCCTCGTACTGCGGCATCGCGAAGAGGCATTTCATCCCCGCGAGATAGGGCTCAGCCGGGTCGCCTGCGGGCACCTTGAGGTCCTCGATGACCGTGGGGCCGGGGGCGTAGAGGAGGTCGTGGAAGAACCCGTGGTTGAAGCGCGGGAGTTTGTCGCGGCTCGCCCAAGGGTTGTGGTCCTCGGGCCAGCCTGAGAACCGGGTGATGCGGTACCAGGGCGGGGCCAGGTCGCGGCGCGATAGGGAGACGAGGGTGTCGATGGGGGCCAGGCGCCGGACGCCCTTGCTGTACATCTTGACGAGTTGCTGGGGGTCGTTCTGCCCGCTGACCTCGCGCATGAGCCCGTCGACGATTTCGAGCCGCTCTCGCCAGTTCGGCTCGGCGACGCGGGGAGGCTGAGCTTGGTCGGATTGGGGAGGTGGGAGGGACATCGCTAGAGTGTACGGACGGACGGTGGGGGGGTGGAGTCGTGAAAGGCGTGCATGAGCGGGACGGACGGTTCAAAGCGGATCTCGGTGGTGGGCGGCGGCGTCGTCGGGCTGACGACGGCGATCCTGTTGCAACGGGCGGGGTGTCGCGTGCAGGTCTTTGCCGAGAAGGCGGGGCTGGCGTCTGTTTCAGGGGTCGCGGCGGCGTTGTGGCACCCTTTCCGGAGCGATCCGCCTGCGCTTGTGAGCCGCTGGGCGGCCCGAACGCGCGAACATTACAACCAACTTGCGGCTGAGGACTCTTCGGCCGGGATCGACCTGATCACGCTGTACGAGTTGCGCGACGCGGGGGACCACGAGCGACCTTGGTGGTCGGCGGACACGCCGGACCTCGAAGCGGTCACGTCGGGGTTGCCCGAGGCGTGGTGGGGAGGGCAGCCACAAGGATGGGCATGGCGGGTGCGTGCGCCGCGGGCGGAGTCCCCCGTGTTCATGCCCTGGCTGGAACGGCAACTGGACCGCCCGATGATCGTGCAGCGGTTTGAGTCTCTGGACGAGGTTGAGGGTGATGTGGTGGTGAACTGCGCGGGGCTTGGGGCCAAGGCGCTCGCGCGGGACCCGAGCATGAAGGCGTTGTACGGGCACGTCGTGGTGTGCGAGCCGGGTGAGGTCGAGTTGACGATGTCGATCTCGCATGACTCGGAGAAGGCGGGAGGCGGAGGCTCCTTTTACGTGATTCCTCGGCGCACGGAGGTGGTGATCGGCGGCGTGGTCGAGGCGAGCGCGGACGACCGGTCCCTCGTGCCCGACCCGGCGACGCGCGAGTCGATCCTGGCGCGTGCGCGGGCGCGCGGGTTTCGTCCGGGGCGGGTGGTTCGCGAAGCGGTGGGCCTGAGGCCGTACAGGCCGTCGGTGCGCGTCGAGCGCGACGCGGAACGCTCGCACGTCATCCACAACTACGGGCACGGCGGGTCGGGGTACACGTTGTGCTGGGGGTGCGCGGAGGATGTGGTGGGGTTGGTTGGGAAGGCATGAGGCATCAGGCATCAGGCCATAGGCGCTAGGCATGTGCGATTTGCACTTGGGGGGATCGGAACTGTCGAGTTTTGCCCCGGGAATGGTCGTGGCATCCGTGGTCTCGCACATCGGTCGCGGTACAACCGGGGGCGGGGGTGCCACGATCCGCCGCTTCGGCGCATCGTGGATGGATTGCAGACTGCGCTGTCGCCTCGCACGTCAGCGCGTGACTCCGCCCAGCAACCCTCCTCAGCCAGGCCGCTTGGGTGGCAGCGGGTCCATCGCGATCTCCGTCGCAGCATCCGCGTCCCGGTGCCCAGCGCACCAGCGTGCCGAGGACCACGCCCAGTCCTCGGGCTTGGCGACCAATCCGCGCTTGACCGGGTTCTGGTGAATGTACTCGATCGTCTCCGCGAGCACAGCCGCCGAAAAGATGTTCCGGTCATATCCGCCGCCATGCTGCCAGAATCGCGGCTTGCCCTGCGGCGTGACAAGCCGGTCGAGCACGCGGGCTCCGAGTTTCTGCCAACGTGCGATGACCTCGTCCGCAAAGTCTCCCTTGAACGTCCTGAGCATGGCGGACACCGGGTGCTCAGGCAAACAAGGCCACAAGAGCAGGTGAACGTGCTCGGGCATCACGACCCACGCGTACAGATGGAACTTGAACCGATGGCGAGCCGCTGCAAGGTGCTGAGCGAAGAGATCGCGGATCCGAGCGTTGAGAAAGAGCGGAAGCCTGCGGTAGGTCGAGAATGTGAGGAAGCGGAGATGGTGGCTGTGCTCATGGCGACGGAGCCGCTTGCGAAGCGGAGGATCGGACGGGCTCATGCCGCAAGATATCACGCCTTGAGATTCGACGTTTCATGCTGCACGGACGCCCATCCACGATGCGCCGAAGCGGCGGATCGTGGCACCCCCGCTCACTGTTGCATCACGCCCGCGCTCGTCAACGAACCCCAACGAGGCCTCGAAGGCCGGACGGCGGCCGTGCCGCCCGCCGCTTCATGCGATCCTCCGCGACCTCCGCGTTCGATTTCTTCCTACGACGTCCGTCCGGACTTCTTCGGGAAGACCGCTGCGGACCATTTGAGGATGAGTGCGGCGGCGGCGAGGTAGAGGGCGAGGTTGCCGAGCATGGCGAGGGTGAAGGTGGCGGCGTTCACGGTGATGCGGGACTCGGGGCTGCCGAGGGTGTAGTCGCCGGCGTTGTAGCGGTTGACGGTGTCGCCTTGGAGGGCGTTGGCGAAGTTGTAGATGGGATTGACAAAGAAGGCGACGTCCATGCAGCGGTTGACGAGGTCTTTCCAGATGGACTGCCCGAGGTTGTAGGCGTCGAGGAGGAGCCAGCAGATCCCGCCGATGATGAGGGTGCCGCCCCAGAGCCCGACGGCGATGCCTGTGGTGCGCATGCCCGCGCCGTTGGAGCTTTTAGCGGCGAGGGAGAAGCGGGTGCCCAGGGCGGCGAGGAAGATGAGGGGGCCGGTGAAGATGAGGATCGCGTGGAGGACGACGAGTGGGGCGACGACTCCGGCGATGACGCCAAGGAGTGTGAGGTTGAGAAGGAGGGCTGCGGGGAGGAGCCAGAGTGAGCGGAGTGCGCCGGCGAACTTGCCGATGATGAGCGCGCGGGAGGAGAGCGGGGAGCAGAGGAGGACGTCCCACGTTTTGGCTTCGCGTTCGGCGGGAAAGCCCGCGACGGTGAGGGTCGAGGCTTGCAGGAGCATGACGACGGCAAAGACCATGTTGGTGATGTAGAGATGGGCTTCGTGGTCGCGGCCGCCGCCGATGCGGCTCATCGCGAAGACCCAGAGCGTGAAGGCGGTGAGGGCGATGATGCTGAGGATGCCGACCACGGGGCGTTTGAAGAGAGGTTGGGCCATCTCTCGCCAGAGGACGGGGTGGTCGGCGACGGCGCGGCTGGTCTTGCGGCCCGCGATGGGCCTTTTCTTGCTTTTGGTGAGGGGTTGCTCGCGGTCCTCGCTCTCGCTCGACGAGTCGATCATGCCGGCGATGCCGCTGGCGGCTGTGGTCGGGTCGGTGCGGTTGGAGGCGCCCGGGGTCAAGGGGAGCGTGCGTGTGATGGTGACGCGTCCGACGGCGATGGTGGAGGGGGAGTCGCCTGAGGCGAGAGAGAGCATGACGCGGCGGAGGACGGTTGTGCAGAAGAAGAAGATGATTCCAGTGATGGCGAGGTTGTAGAGGGTCCCGGCGATCCAGGCCTCGGTGGGGTTGAACGGGAAGCCCGGCAGGCCGATCATGCCCGACATAAGCGACATAAGGGAGACGGGAGCGCTGACGGTAAAGAGCGTCTCGAGCCAGCCGGTAGGCGGTCCGCCAACGAGGATGATGCTCGCGAGGGTCCCGCCGATGAGCAGGGGGAGCCCGTGGATGATGCAGAAGAAGATGAAGGCGAGGAAGGCGGCGGTGGAGGATTTCTTGCACCAGAGCGAGCTGAGCATGGCAAGGGAGGCCATGAGCGTGCCGAGAGAGAGGGAGAGGGCGAAGGCGCCGAAGATGTACTCAGCCTCGACGCCGCCGAACACGCGGACGGCGAGGAGGACCGGCAGGGCGCACAGGGAGATCACGCCGAGGGCCGCGACGCCCGAGAGGAGCTTGCCCAAGACGATCTGCCAGGGGCGGATGGGCGAGGTGAGGAGGACGTCTAGCGTGCGTTTGCGGCGTTCCTCGGAGAAGGCGGAGGAGGTCATGCCCGGGGCCAGAAGTGTAAGGAGTGATGCCTGGACCCAGAGCACCGCGGCGGTGAGCGATGGGGCGACGGCCTGGAGTGATTGGAGCGTGCGGACGGGGCTGTAGCCGTAGTCGGCCTGGGACTTGGTGGCGGCGTAGACGATCCAGAGGATGCCGCCGAGGATCAGGACGTACATCATCCTGCTGCCGAAGGCGGCGAACTTGCGCTGGCTGGCAAGGATTTCTTTTTGGAAGACGGGCCCGGGGAAGTCGTAGCGGAAGGCGGCCCTGATGTTGTCGAGAAACCCGCCGCGGCGGAGGGATGCGGGAATGGGCGCGGCGATGGCGATCGCGGGGCGAGGGGCGGGTTCCGGCGCGGGGGTGGGCGTGGGGGCGGGGCCTTCGGTCATTGAAGGGCTCCGGTGGTGAGCTTGAGGAAGGCGTCCTCGAGTTTGATCTCAACGGGGCGGAAGGCTGCCATTTTGCCGCCGCTCGCGATGATGTTTTCAATGAGGAAGTGGTGCCCGTGCTCGCCCGCGACGAGATCGACGAAGAGCGTGGAGGGGGTTTCGGCGGCCTGAACGACGCGGGCGACGCGGTGGTCGCGCTCGATGGCGCCCTTGATGAGTTCCGGGGCGGCCGAGTCGGGCTGGAGGAGGATCTCGACGCGTTCGCCGGCACGGGCTTTGTTGAGAGCGTCCTTCATCGTTCCCGAGTAGAGGAGCTTGCCGCGTTCGATGATTCCGATGGAGGTGGACATCTCGCCGAGCTCGGAGAGGATGTGCGAGGAGATGATGAGGGTCTTGCCCATCTTGCCAAGCTCGGTGAGGAGGGAGCGCATCTCGATACGGGCGCGCGGATCAAGGCCGGACGCGGGCTCGTCGAGGAGGAGGACCTTGGGGTCGTGGATCAACACGCGGGCGACACCCAAGCGCTGGGTCATGCCTCGCGAGAGGGACTCGACCATCGCGTGGCGTTTGCTGGTGAGGTCGGTGAGGTCCAGGACGTTGTCGACGATGGAGCGGCGGCGGGCCCGGGGGATCTGGAACGCGGCGGCGAAGAACTGGAGGTACTCGTCGACGGTGAGGTCGTCGTAGACACCGATGAAGTCGGGCATGTACCCGATGACTCGGCGGATGCGGTCGCCGTCTTTGCGGGTGTCGCAGCCGTCGATGAAGGCTTCGCCGGAGTCCTGTTTGAGGAGGCAGGCGAGGACTTTCATGGTGGTGGTCTTGCCCGCGCCGTTGGGCCCGATGAAGCCGAAGATCTCGCCCTTGCCCAAGGTCAGGGAGAGATTGTCGATGGCGGTGAGCGAGCCGTAGCGTTTGGTGAGGTTTCTGATCTCGATCAAGGTGTAGGCTCCTTGGACGGCGGGGCCGAGGGGGTTTGGGGTTTGGGGCTGTCCGTCGACGCCGCGATGGGGACGAGGAGACGGATCGAGGTCAGGTTGCTGGTTTCGAACTTCTCTTGGACGAGGGCTTGTTCGGTGAGGAATCGTGCGGAGGGGATAGCGTCGGAGAGGACGATCTCGACCATCGCCCAACGGCCGGAATCGAGGCGTGCGGAAATGGCGGCGGCGCGGTTGGCGGGCCCCGGGATGTCGGATGCCCAGAACGGCGCGTTCGGGTCGGCGGGGGGACGTGGAATCTGATTTCCGAAGTCGTCGTAACGGTAGATTCTGTCGTCACGCGGTTCGGGGATACTTGCGGTCGGCGAGATCGCGGCGCCGGTGGCATCGATGAACGAGACCTCGGAAGGGGGCATGGGCTTGAGCGAAGACACGCGCAGCGCGAGACTCACGATGCGGTCGCTGGTGGGCAGCCCGCTGAGAGCGACCGAGTACCCGCTGCCGCTTGGTGTCACGACCGCACGAATCGGAGGGGCTTTGGGCGTCGAGGAGTCGGCGAAGGTGCGGTAGCTCCACGAGGGCATCGTGAAGGGCTCGGGGACGTTCTGACGATCTCGGTCGGCGGAGGTGAGCTGGGGCGTGACGAGCGGGGCGAAAATGCTCAGCCCGCGGTTCTGGGGTCTGGAGAACGGGGAGTAACTGGACGGGTCCTCGGGGGCGATCCCGTGCCACCATGAGCCCGCGATCGGCGATTGCGGATCCTTGTCGGGGGCGATGGTGAGCGGGCCGGAGGCGAAGATGCCGGTGAGACCGTTCTGCCATGCGGCGGCGCGGGCGTCGGGCGTGTTGGAGGATTGGAGAACGTCGATGGCGGTGAGGCGGTTGATCTGGGGCGGGCCGCTGCGCAGGCGCGGGGGGATCAGGAAACCTGCGACCGAGGCGAGCGAGATCCAGCCGAGGGCGACGAGCCAGGAATGCTGGCGGGCGCGGAAGCGTTTGAGGACGAACCAGTCGATCGGGCCGAGGAGGAGGGCGAGCGCGCCCAGCGAGACGAGGATGACAATGAAGACGATGTTGCCGAGGGGCGGGACGCTGATGATCGAGTTGAGCGCGGAAGAGATCTGCTCGTCACGCGGGTGGGAGTTGCTGAAGGGTGTCGAGATGTAATTTGCGAGAGGTGCTGCGAGTACCGCACGCCAGAGGCGTTGTGACGCGCTGGCGTCGAGCGTGTCGGGGATCGTCTCGGGGTCGACGCCGAGGATGGTGACCATACCCATGCCCATGGGGCCGCTGGCGATGAGCCCGCCGCCCGCGGAAGACGGCCACGACGTGGACCAGCCCTGGGCCTCTCCAGCTTTGGTGAGCGTGAACGTGCGGGCGAGGATCTCCTTGCGGAGTGGCACGTTGGGCGGGGGCTGGCGTTCGTACTTGATGTCCTTGCTTCGCCCTCCGTACCGGTACGAGTTGGGGTCGTTTTTTTTCGAATCGTCGCTTGAAACCGTGATGGTCGTGATCTCGGCGGCGAGGGCTTCGCGGGACGCGTCGGGGGGGGCGACTCGGGTGGGTGTCGAAGGGGTGATCCACTCGCCCGCACCGGCGGGCGGGAGCCATTGGCGCCACGCGCTGGATTCGTCGGTGGCGAGGAGGATGAGTCGGCCTCCGGCGGCGGTCCATTCCATGATGGCGGCGCGGACGCGGGGGTCGATCCCGGCGGACTTGGCGGGATCGATGACCAGGGCTTCGAGCCCGTCGTATGCGTGGGGGATGGGGGGCAGTTCTTCGAGGGCCATATCGGTGACGGCGAGTTGCCGCCAGCGGAGTTCGGCGAGTTCACCGCCGGAGGCGGCGAGGTAGGTCTCGACGATCTGGCCTCCGACGCTTGGGGCGCGATCGACCTCGCGGGGCTTGGGGAATGATCGGTCGATGGAGCCGATTCCGGCGTGCACGACCAGCCCGCGGGTGCCACCAAAGAGCAGTCCCAGACGTTGCTCGCCCCGCGTGGGGGTTGCTGTTTGCCCGGACGTTGGCGGCGGGGTGAACTCGAGGGTGTAGTCCCTCTTGCTCGTGATGAAGCTCACGGTGACGGTCCCCACGTCGGCGGGAATGCAAACCGCGAGATCGACCGGCGTGAGTTTGCCCGGAGTGGTTGAGGCAGGGACGACGATCGCGACGTTCTGCGTGCGGTCCTGGGCGAAGGAAACTTGGATCAGGCCGCTGACGGGCGCGGCGCCGTCGAGGCTCCCGTCGAGCCAGACGCGGAGGGGGCACCACCGCCCCGCGGTGATGGTGGTGTTCCACCCGAACTCCGCCCGGGCGAGCATGGACTTGTCCTGAGCTTGAGCCACCGGCGTGACCAGCCCGAGGCACGCGAGCACCCCCAAGGCGACGAGAAGGAGGTGTGGACGTGTGGTTGGCTTCATGGTGGGCCGGTTGCTGGGGTGAGTCAGATGTGGACCTTGCGGTTGTAGATGAACCATTCGAGCATGACCACGGCCAAGGCGGCGAGGAGCATCCAAGGCCAAAGGATACGGACCGATCCGCCGGTTTCTCCCTTCCTGGCCGCGGCGTCGGTCGAGGCAAGCTTTATTTCTTGGGCAGCGCGGATGTCGGATTCCATCGGGTCAAGAAGATTGACCGCCAATCGGCGTTTGGAGGTCCCGTTGGCGGTTACGTCGCCCGCCGCCCCGGGGCCTGTCCAAGAGGCGGTATAGATGCCGACCTTTGGGAAGGGGCCGAAAGAGGCCGACCCGTCGGGGGCGAGCCCGGCACCGACGGTGATCCCGCCGGGGCCTGTGCATTCGACTGCGGAAGACTTGTCGGGGAGCCGGTCTGAGAGCGTAAGCCCGGGCTGGGATGAGCGGGCCACCGCCCAGCCGCCGCCGGTGCCGAGGTAGTCGGTGGAGTAAGACAGGAAGACGATGAACGAGACATCGAAGGGCCAATCGGACGAGGTGGGGTCGAAGGTCGCGACCAGGGCACGGGCGTCGGCGGTGATGAGCTCAAAGAAGACAGGCCCGGAGGTTGACTCGCCGAGGACTTGGGCGGTGGACCCCGTGGGGATCTCGGCCTTGAGGGACTTGAAGATGTCCAGGTTGTCGAGGTTGAGCGAGCGGAACGCCGGGTGGTCACGCTGCCAGGAGACGATGGTGGAGGGGCCGGATTCGCCCGACGGGACCAGCACGGCTCCGAGGCTGTCGGGGTTCTTCCCTTCCTGGGTCGGCTTGAGCGTGGAGGCGTCGATCGCGTTGGGGATGCTGTTGAAGATCAGGAATCGTCCCGGCGGGAGCGTGTTCTTGCGGTCGCCCCATTCGAGCGCGACGCCATCGACGACGGTCACGTCGAACTCGAAAGCTTTCCCGTTCTTGAGAGCGGCCTGGTACTCGGCGGGTGTGAAGAGCGTGGGCTCTCCGGATTGCGGCAGAACGGCCAGGGCCTGGCGGAGGAAGAGGTTGCCGTTGGAAACCAGCGCGAGGCGGAGCCCTCGTGCGGGAGGAATCATGAGCCAGGCGCGATCGTCGGTGGAGAATGCGTCGAGAGAATCGGCGATGGAGTCGGCCTTGCGGACGACCAGCTCGGCTGCGGTGGCCTCGGGACGCTCGAACTTGAACGAGACGCCCGCGTTGCCCGGTCCCTTGTCGGTCGAGCCTGGAATCGTCACTTCCTTGATCGGGCCCTGCGTCCCTTCGAGGATGAGCTGGACATCGACCTTGACGGGGGCCGGGTCGGTGTTCTGGAGCCCGGCGAAGAGCAGCACATTGGCAGGGGTGTCAAACTCTCGGTCGGCGCGCATCGCGACGATCCCGATGTTGTGCGTGTCCGGCTTTCCGAAGCGGTGGAACTCAACGGTGTCGGAGGGGCCGGCCACGGCGCGGTCCGCGTCGGGGAGTTTGCCGTCGGTGTAGACGTGGAGGCTGATGGGCCAGCGGTCGGAGATGCCCTCGATGACCTTGATATCGGTCACCGCCTGCCCGTCGACGATGCGGGTGTCCTGAAGGATGAGGCGCGGGGCCTGGGCGCGGGCGAGGCGGACAGCGGGCTCGAGGAGCGAGGGGCCGTCGGTCGGGGTGATACCGCGAACCGCGTCGGCGAGTTTGCGTTTGTCGCCCGTGAATTGCTGAACGACGGAGGCCTCACGATCAAACGCGATGACCATCGCGGTGTCGCCTGCGTCTTTCTCGATGAGCCCGGGCTCGGAGAGCCCTTGGATGAAATTGAGGGCTTCGGTCTTGGCGGCCTCGAGGCGTGAGACGGCGGTTCCCTTGGCTTCTTCGTCGGTCGCGTTCATGCTGGCCGAGCGGTCGATCAGGATGACGTGGCGGCCGCCCGTGGTCTTGATCGAGTTGATCTGAGGCTGCCCCAGGGCGAGGATCGCCGCGATGAGCGCAAGCAGTTGCAGGAGCAGCAGGATGTTGCGGCGGAGTTTCTGGAACGGCGCGTTGGCCTGCAGATCCTGGATCGCTTTCTTCCAGAGTAGCGTCGAGGAGATCTCCATGTCGCGACGCTTGAGCTTGAGGAAGTAGAGGATCACGAGCGAAGGCACCGCGATCGCGGCGGCCACAGCGGCATAAAGAGGGGTCAGGAACGTCACTTCAGCACCCCCCGCGATCGAAGCGTGTCCATCAGAAGTGATTCCGGGGGCGTGTCGGGCGTCGCCAGGAGGTACATGATCCCGCGGCGATGGCAGAACTCCTCGAGCCGGCGGCGGAACGCCGTCACGATCTTGTCGTACTGCTTGAGCAGCGGCGAAGAGATTGTGACCTCGGCGGTGTCGGCGTCCTCGATGTCCTTCAGACGCAGATCGCCCGTGACCGGGGGCTTGAGTTCGTCGCGGGAGAGGACCTGCATCGCGATGAGATCAAACCCGCGCCCGACCATGAGGCGAAGGCCGTCCTCGTACCCCTCCTTCATCAGGAAGTCGGACATGAGGATCATGACACCTTTGCCGCGACGGGAGAGGGCGATGCGTTCGGCGGCGGCGCGGAAGTTCGACGAGCCGCCGGGCTCGGTGTTCAGGATGAACTCTGACAGTTCCATCACGCGGCGACGCCCCCGCAGGTCGCGAAGGGCCCGCACGAGTTCCGGCGGCGTGCCGGGGGCGGCTTTGGTGGTGGTCCCGCCGATGATCGTGCACGCGACACGGTTGAGATTCGAAAGCCCCATGTATCCGAGCAGGAACGCGACGCGCTGCATGAAGACGAACTTGCTCGGATCGCCCGTGTCGGACGAACCCGACGCGTCGATCACGATGTGGAGCGAGAGGTCCTCCTCCTCAAGGTAGAGCTTGAGGAAAAGCATGTCGAGACGGGCGTAGAGGTTCCAGTCCAGATGGCGTGGGTCGTCGCCCATCACGTAGGGGCGATGGTCGGCGAACTCGACGGACTCGCCGCGCTTCTTCGAGCGGCGTTCGCCCTTGAGTTTGCCCGAGAAGATCCGCCGACTCGTCAGATCGAGCGGCGCGACCTTCGCGATCTGGGCGGGGGTCGCCAGGTCTTCGATGCCTTCCAGGCGTTTGGGGCTCGCGGTCTTGAGCATGCGGGTCCTACTTCACTTTCTCGAACGATTCCGTGGCTTCAAGAGCTCCGTCCTCGGTCACCGCGTCCCGAAGGATGTGCTCGAGGTCGGACCATTCCGGGGGAATACCCACGCCGGCTCCGCGGGCCACCGTTTCGCTGCCGACCGAACTCCCTAGGCCGTGCGAGCGCATGGTGCTTGCGAGCCAGTCGGCGCGCACCGGCGTGTACCGCAGGCGCGAGTCCGCGAGCTTGAGCACGCCAAACTGATAGAGCGGGATCTTTCCGTTGGAAAGCTCTTCCGCGTTGGGCTCAAAGACCCTCACTTTGACCATCATGGTCCCCTCGACATCGATCAGTTCCCCCTCCGAGGTCCGCTCCTTTCCCGAGCGGTTGGAGCGGAGGACGTAAGCGGAATCCGGGCGGCGGAAACAACTGACGAAGACATCGTTCGCCGAACGCCATTCGCCGACATACTTGTCGGCAGCATCGGACGTCGGTGATGACGGGCCCGAGGCGCATCCGGCGTGCATCACGGTCGTGAGAAGAACGAAAAGCAGAAAGGCAATTGGCGTGAATCTCATCGTTTGATCCGGTTTTTGGTGTGGCGGGTGGCTTTCGTGTTCGCGTCAAGAGAGAGTGGGCGATCGTCGGCGAATCAACGGCTCGGCGGTCCCGGGAGGTCAGACTTTCACGGGCTCCGTCGGCGTCTTCTCGACGATCTGCTTCACGATCGTGTCCGGATCAACCCGGTCCGCCTCGGCCTCGAAGTTCAGAATCAGGCGGTGACGCAGGCACATCGGGGCCACGCTCTTGACGTCGGCGAAGCTGACATGGAACCGCCCGTCGATCAGGGCCCGCACCTTTGCGCCGAGCAGCATCGCCTGCGCTCCGCGAGGGGACGAGCCGCAGCGGACGTACTTGTTCGCCGGCCCGTCCGCGCCGCCCGCGGCGTACGGCCCGCCGGGGTGCGTCGCCATGGCGAGGCGACCCACGTACTGCATCACGTGCGGCGCGACGACAACGCCCCGAACCAGCGCCTGCGTCTCCAGGATCGCCGGCCCGTCCATGATGGGGGAGCATTCGGGGTTGCTCGTGCCCGTGGTGCGGTCGAGGATCGTCAAAAGGTCGTTGAGTTCGCCGTAGCCGACGACCAGCTTGAAGATGAACCGGTCGAGCTGGGCTTCGGGGAGCGGGTACGTGCCCTCCTGCTCGATGGGGTTCTGCGTGGCGAGCACGATGAACGGCTTCTCGAGTTTGTGGGTCTTGCCCGCGACCGTGACCGAGCGTTCCTGCATCGCTTCGAGCAACGCCGACTGAGTCTTGGGCGTCGCACGGTTGATCTCGTCCGCCAGCACGATCTGGGCGAAGATCGGGCCCTTCTGGAACTCGAACTTCCTCCGCCCCGTGTCGGCGTCCTCCATGACGATGTTCGTGCCGATCACGTCCGCCGGCATCAGGTCCGGCGTGAATTGGATGCGGCTGAACGGCAGGCTGAGCGTCTGCGCGAGCGACCGAACCAGCAGCGTCTTACCCAGCCCGGGGACGCCCTCAAGCAGAACGTTGCCCCCGGTAAAGAGGGCGATCAGCACGGATTCGACGACGTCGGAGTGGCCGACGACGACCTTGCCGATCTCGCCCTTGAGGCGGGTAAAGCGTTCACGGAAGGCGTCGCACTTGGCTTTCACTTCAGCGGGGGTGGTTGGTGCTTCGGTCATGGTGGCCATAGGGGTCCTTGTGAAGAAATCACTCCGAGGTGAGATTGTGGGGCGAAATCGGGAGTCAATGGTCCGCTATCGGTCTTCGAACTCGTCGCGGGCGCGACGCTTGGCTTTCAGGAGGGCCGACATGCCCTGCTCCGCGTCTTCCTTCGCGGACTTGGGCTTGGAAGCTGGCTTGCTCGGGTCGGCCGGGGCCGCTCCGGGGACGTCCGACTTCGTGTCCTTGCGGGCGGCCCGCAGTTCCTCGTCGGTCGCATCGAACTTTGCACCCGCCACGCCGGGCTCTAGAGGCATCATCGGTGCCGGGATCGGCGTGAGCGTGTCGGCTCGGGTCTTGATCGACGCTTTGGCTTTGTCACGGGCCGCACGCAGCCCGGAGAGTTCAGCCTGTTGCTTCTTGTCCTTCCCGGCGGCGCGGCGCACCGCCGCGGCCATGCCGAGAATGTCGATCCGCACGCGGCGGACGGCGACATCGACCAGAAAGAGCGCGATCGCGATTGTTGAAACCAGCAGCCAGATGGGGTGCGTTGAAACCGGGAACGCCAGCTTCTCGCGGTTCCACAGGTCCGCTGCGGCAGGGTCTCGCGGCAGCGTCAACCCGCTGGTCTTGTCGCGGACCTGATCGAGCAGGACAGCGTTGTCCTTCAGCGTGCGGTACTCGTCCGCGAAGGGACGGTTGATCGCGGCGGACGCGGAGCCCTCGAGGGGCGGCCCGCCGTCGCCGCGCGGGATGCGGTACCGGAGACTCGCGATGTACGTTCCCGCGCCGGCGGTGCGAACACGACCTTCGTAGCGCCCGGGGCCGATCTCGCGGAGGACGATGTCCTGATCCGCCATTCCGTCGGGCGACGCGATGCGACCCTGGAAGTTCACGAACGGCAGACGCTCCCCTTCGCGAGTCGAGGCTTCGACAATCAACAGCGTCTCGTCGCCCTTGGTCTCCGGCGTCACGCGGACGGCCACAGCCGAATTCGTCGGCCGCATGACCCAGCGGATGTGCTGCGACCAGAACGCCGCGTACTGACCCCACGAGGGCCACTGCGTCGCCCACTTGCCGCCGGCGTCGGACGTGTACGCGATCGAGCGCCCAAGGCCGTAGTTCCACTGGGCCATCAGGGGCTCGTCCTCGTCGTTCTTGAGGGTGACGAGCGCGAGCCCGCCACGCTCGGCGACGCGGATGTATCCGGTGACGCCCGGCAGGGAGTTGATTCCGGCGAAAGTCTCGGAGGAAATCCCGCTGATCTTGGGCGTGAAGGCCTTCCCCTCGCGGATGAGCGGGCGGTGGATTGTGATCGCCTCCTTGATGAAGATCTCCGGGACCTTGTTCTCCTGGCCCGGGTTGATCTTGTAGAACCGTCCGCCGGTGTACCTTGCGATGTTCTCCATGACCGTCTGGTCCTGGATGCCGTGGCAGGCGATCGCGACGGTCGTGATCGAGATGGGCGGGACGGAGTTTCTGAACTTGTCGAGCAAGGCACGGCTCGGGGCCATCGGGTCGCCGTCGGAGATCAGGATGCAGTGTTTCTGCCCCGCGTCGACATTCTCCATCCCCGCGAGCAGAGCCTGCAACGCGGGCGTCCAGTCGGTCATGTCGCCGTACGTCAGGCGGTTGATCGCCTGCTTGATCTTGGTCTTGTCGCCCAGCGGGCTCATCGGGTGGGCCCACCCCGCGCCCGTCGGGCCCCACTCCGCGATTCCCGCGTAGTCGAGGCGTGAGAGCGCGTCGACCGCCGCGTTGCACACACGCCCACCCAGGAACCGTCCGTCGGGCATCTCCACCGAGTGACACCAGATGCCCAGGGCTCCACGCGGCATCTCTTTCTTCTGAGGCGGGTTGAGGTCCACCGGCAGCGTTTCCGCCACCGGCGTGTCCATCCAGATCCCCGCGCCCATCGAGTTGTTTCCGCCGAGCATCACAAGACCGCCGCCCCCCTCGCGGACATACCGCTGAAGGTCCGCGATCTGCTGTTCGGTAAAGAGCGTGCGAGGGACGTTGGCGAGCACGATCGCGTCAAACGCGTTCATCTGGACCATGTCGCGAGGGGCACCCGCGACGTCGGTCTCCGACACCGGGATCCCGAACTCCTTCAAAGCTCTGACGAACGCGTTGGTCTCGGAGGGATCTTCGCGAATGACCAGAACACTTCCCTCGCCCGAGACGAACGTGACGGCGATCTGCCGGTTGTTCTCGATGCGGGTGTCGGCGATCATCGCCCCGGCGTTGGAGTCTGGCTCGAACGTCGCTTCAAACCGTACCGCCCCGCGATTCAGCACCGGGACGGAGACCGCGAACGTGTTGGGGCCCTTCTCCAGTTGAACCCTGACCCCGCTCTTGTCGGACGCGGGGTCCAGGTCGATCGGCCCCGAGTCGTCGCGGACGAAAAGCGTGCCCGACGCGGGCGTGGTCGCGTTGAGGACCACCTTGAGCGAGACGTTCTCGCCCACGCGCGCGGTGGGGGGGACCACAAGGCGCTCCATCAGCACCTCGCTGTCGTACCTGTACCGGATGGGGTAGATGCTGATGGGGATGTTCGCCGCCTGCGCCGCCGCGATCGCCGCCAGAACAGAGCCCACGGTCTCGTTCCCGTCGGAAACGAGGATGAGTTTGTTGGCCGAATCGGCGGGGGCGATCCCCAGCGCCAGGCGGACCGCCGCCGCGATGTCCGTGGCGTCGGTCTTCCCGGTAAACCCGCGCTCGATGGTGGACGCGACCTTGGAGGTCAGTTGCTGAACATAAGGCTCGCGGGCCATCGTGATGACGCCGAGCTTGTCCTCGGGCTCACGCTTGGACCCGGCCGCGGCGGCCTGCAGGTATTTTTCCGCGAGCTTCTGGTCGGCGGCGGGGATCGAATCGCTCACGTCCACCAGCACCGTGACCGCAACAGACTTGGACTCTTTCCGCCACGACGGCTCGGCCAGCGCGCCCACAATGAGCGCCAGAACCAGAAGGCGGGTGCCGAGCGCGACCCATCGCGTGATGTTTCCAAGGCCCGAGAGGCTCTTGCGGGCGATCAGCACCGAGAGCACCGCCACCACCGGGTAGATCCAAAGCAACCTGGGGTTGTCGAACTGGATCGGACCCACCGAGAGTGCCGCGAGCGTCCATGTCGGTGTCATCGTGTTCCTCCCAGGTGCGCCACACCATCCGCCACACCATCCGCCATCCCACCTGCCATCCCACCTGCCATCCCACCTGCCATCCCACCCGCCACTTTGTGAGGCCCAGCCGGCGGAAGCGCCGCCGTCATCACCCTGTTGTTCCCGCCATCCGCCACGAACATACGCGAGCCGATCACGGCAATCGCCCAAGGAGTCGCGAACTGGCCCGGGCTCGGGCCGGGGCCTCCGAACGTGCCCAGACTCTCGCCCGTGGTCAGGTCGATACGCTGAAGCCTCGCCGCCACTTGCTCAACGACGATCGCCGTGCCGTCGCCGAGCGCTTGGATCGCCCACGGGTAATGCACGGGGCTGTCGTCCGCTTTGGTCGCGCCGCCGACCCATTTGATGAGCGTGCCGTCGAGCGTGAATCGGCCCAATCGGTGATTTCCCGCGTCCGCGACGATCAGTTCCCGCTTCGAAAGGTCGAGCGAGACCGACTGCGGGCGGTTGAACACGACCTTCGACGGCTCGTCCGGGAAATCCTCAGCCGAACCCCAAACGCCGAACGACGACTTGAAAGCGAATCCGCCCTGTCCGTCGGGCTCGTAGATGGAAACCCGGTCGTTGTCGCCATACTCGGCGATGTACAGACGTGCAGGCCGCTTCCCGTCCTCGGTGGGCAATACCGCGATGTCCGTGGGATAGATGAACTCGCCCGGGCCCTTGCCGCGGCTTCCGAACGTCGTGATGGGCTTGGGAGCCTCCTGCATCATCGTTCCTTCGAGGGGCTTGTCGGGCAGCGGCGCGACCGCAAAGACCATCACACGCTGGTAGTGCGTGTCGGGGATGAAGAGCAGCGGCGGGTCGCCCGCGAAGACGGTCACGCCTGTCGGTTTGCCGAACTCGGTCTTGGGCATCCCCCAGTACTCGACACACTTCCCCGAGGCCAGATCAAACCGCTGGACGCGCCCCGCCTTGTCGATCACCCAGAGGGACTTGCCATCAGTGTCGAGCGCACGCGGGAACGCGAACTGTCCCGGCGAGGTCCCGACCTCGCCCATGATCGATACATTGGTGAGCGTTGAGGCTGAAGGATCGGTCCGGCTGCACCCTGCCACCACGATCGTGAGGAAAGCAAAGGCGGGGATTGAGCGCACGAGGGACAGCATTGGCTGGGGATGATACTGGCGATCCGGGCCCGGGATGCGGCGGGCCCGCCCGTCAACCGAACCTTACCGCCTTGGCGTTCGCCCGAAGAACCACGCGGCGGCCAGCGCGGGGGGCACAAAGAGCCCCGCCATCACGACTACGCCAGCGGCAAGCTCCTGTGTTCGGAAGAAATGAAGGTCGCTCAGAATCACCCGGGTGAGCAGGCTGCCCCCCGGCCAGAGGGTGAGCACCGCAGCCTCGATCTCGTGCAGGCTCAGGACGAAGACCGCCGCCGCGACGCCCGCAAGGGTCCCGGGCGAGCCGAGCACCGAGGCCCGGAACCACGCGGGGACGGTGTCCGCCCCGTCGATCAGGCGCTGGTCGCGCGTTTCCCTCGGCTCTGAAGCCGCCATCCAGATGCCGACCCAGAGCGGGAGGAACCCGAACCGTGCCGCGTGGGCGACCAAGATGGGGAGGAAACTGTCGCCCAGTTGGAATCCGAGAGCGTCAAGCCTCGCAAACCCGCGTGCGACCGCCGAGCCGACCATGACGCCCGGGAGCAGCCCGGCGAACGTCCACACGGCGGCGAGGCGACGAACCAGAGCGGCCTGTCTCCCGCCCTGCCCGTTGCTGGCCGCGTGCCACGCGGCGAGCGTCAGACCCACCGCAAGCCCGGCGGAGCAGACCGCCAACAGGATCGATGTGGTGACAGCCGGCGCGTGATCGCGCCAGTACCGGAACAGTGCGCTCGGCGAGCGCAGGTTGGTTGCATAGAGGGCCATCGGCACAAGGGTGCCGATGCCGACGACCGAGAGGGCTGCCACCGCAACCCACCACGGCGTGCGGCGAGGGTTGGGCGTGGTCGTGGGCGCGGTGTCGGCGGAGGTGCCCAGCACGCTCGTCGCGCGAGCGAGCAGGGCGGCCGCGAGGACGATCGGCCACGCGGCGATCCAGACGCGCCAATGTTGCGAGGGCGGGGTGAGGTCCAACTGGGCCCAGAGGAGGATCGACGCCGTCTGGACGCGGGCGAGGTGCAGCGGCACGGCGGAACCGAGCATGATCGCAGCCACCACGAGCACCGCGAAGAGGATCGGACCGATCAACGCACGAAGAAGGAAGACCACCCGCGGGAACCCCGCACACTCGAGCCGGCTGGCGTCAAGCGTGTGGTCGCTGAGCGCACGCACGCCCGGCAGCATGGCGATCGCGGCGAGCGGGGCGGCCCACAGTGAGAGGCCACCGATCGCGAGCGTTCGGTCGATGAAGCCCGGTAGCCACTCCCAGCCGCTATCTCTGAGCGAGCCGATGAAGTCTCCTGTGACCGTGAGCGGCGCTCGGAGTATCCCCCAGCCGGAATAGGCGAGGAAGCTCGGGAACATCGCGGGCGTGAGGAGCAGGACAGCCCATCCGGTTCGGGATCGACGGCATGCCCACGCGACCGGAATTCCGAGCCCCGTTGCCAACATTCCGATGAGCGCAGCCCACCCCACCGACCGCGCGAGCGACTCCCAAGTCAACCCCCAAGCTCCGCCGGAGCCGCCCGTGCTCGCGCTCCCGATCGAGTCCACTCCCATCGCGATCACGGGTACCCCGAGGACCGCGATCGTCACCGCGACAAGCAGCCACACTCCCGCTCCGATGCGGGCGTGTCGGGCCCCTGCGGGCGTGACGCTGAGGGAAGGGGTGGGACGGTGGTGCATCGGTGTGGAACCGTATCGGCGGTCGAAGAGTGGTGGGCTTTACCGGCGCGTCGGGTTTCGGTTCCTACGGGCCCGGAAGATTCTCCCCGCGGCACCCCCAAACCCTATCATCGCGCCCATGTCGAACCCAACTCCGCTTGATTTCTCCCCGTTCAAAGCCCGCCTCGCCAAGGTTGCCGCGTTCCTTCACGAGAAAGAACTCTCGCACCTTCTGGTCACCAGCCCGGTCGATGTCGGCTATCTCACCGGCTACTCCGGCGGCGATTCGTACCTGCTGGTGGGTGGAGGCGGTGGCGGTGGGGGCAAGCCTGTCATTGTCAGTGACTTCCGGTACCAAGAGGAACTCGCGCCGTTCAAGCCGCTGGCCGATATCGTGATCCGCACCACCTCGATGGTTGAAGCGGTGGGGGACATCTTGGCTTCGGTCAAAGCGAAAAAAACCGGCATCCAGGCGGAATACATGACCGTCGCCGACCGCGACGCGATCGCCAAGCGGGTGGAGAAGGGGGCCCTGGCTTCGACGACCGGCGTGGTGATGAGCATGCGGCGGATCAAGGACGAGCACGAGGTCTCGCTGATCTCCAAGGCCATCAAGATCCAGGAACAGGCGCTGCTTGAAGTCCTGCCGACGATCGAGGTTGGGCAGACCGAGGCGGCTCTGGCGGGGCGGATCGAAGCCGCGATGAAGGACAAGGGAGCGACCGGGTTCTCGTTCGGCACGATCGTGGCTGCCAAAGCTAACGGGAGCCTGCCGCACTATCGCCCGGGTTCGACCAAGGTCGCGGCCAATCAGGGGCTTCTGATCGACTGGGGGGCGCAGTACCGCGGATACCGCGGGGACCTGACGCGAACGTTCGCGATGGGCAAGTGGCCCAAGAAGGTCGCGGAGATCTACGCGATCGTGCTCGAGGCCCACGAGGCTGCTGCTGCGGCGCTCGCCGCCGGGAAGAGCAGTACCGCCATCGACAAGGTCGCTCGTGACGTGATCACCAAAGCCGGGTACGGGGAGCAGTTCGGGCACGGCCTGGGCCACGGGATCGGTTTGGACACGCACGAGGACCCGCGGATGAGCCACATGCTCAAAGGGACGACGATGCAAGCGGGGAACGTGGTGACCATCGAGCCTGGGATCTATCTTCCCGGGGTTGGCGGAGTCCGCATCGAGGACGACTACCTGGTGACGGAAGGCGGCTGCCGCAAGCTGTCCAACCTGCCCAAGACCCTGGAATGGGCGACGCTCGGGTGACGAGCCGGTCCGGCGGGGTTCGGAATGTGGTCGGATCGGGAGCGGGTGCGGGGCGTTCGGGTCGGGTTGTGGGTAGAATGCCGACCGGTCGTCCTTTCTATCTGCCCGCGATCGGCGGGCTCCCTTTGGATATCCCTCATGATTGACGCCTCAACTCTCAAAGAACTCGTTCGGCTGATGGTCGACAACGACCTCTCCGAGCTCGACCTCCGCGACGCCAACGAAAAAGTCACGATCCGCCGTGGCCCGCAGGGCGTGGTGCAGACCTACGCCCCTGCGGTTCAGCAGGTCGCCGCCCCCGCCCCGGCGGCAGCCCCGGCTCCTGCCGGTGCGCCCGCGGCCCCCGCCGCGAACGACGATGCGGGGATGATCGCGATCGAAAGCCCGATGGTCGGAACGTTCTACGCAGCTCCGAACCCCGACGCGGGCCCGTTCGTCAAGGTCGGTTCGTCCGTTTCGGCGGACGGGGTTGTGTGCATGATCGAAGCGATGAAGGTCTTCAACGAGATCAAGGCTGGCAAGACCGGCAAGGTCGAGCGGATCTTGGTCAAGAACGGGGACGCCGTTGAGTTTGGGCAGAAGCTGTTTCTCGTCAGACCATAAAACAATTCACCACAGAGGCACAGAGACACCGAGGAAAGCGCGGACGCGGTTTCAGTTCCTTGAATCTCATCGCCTTTCGCGTTTCTCTCTGTGTCTCTGTGCCGCTGTGGTGAACTCTCCGGAGCGTCCATGTTCAAGCGCGTATTGATCGCCAACCGAGGCGAGATTGCTCTCCGCATCATGCGGGCCTGCCGCGAACTCGGCGTCGAGACGGTGTGTGTCTACAGCACCGCCGACAAGGACGCTCCGTACCTGAAGCTCGCCGATCGGGCGATCTGCATCGGGCCCGGGCCTGCGAAGGACTCGTACCTCAACATCTCGCGGATCATCGCGGCTGCGGAGATCGCCGATGTCGACGCGATCCACCCCGGGTACGGGTTCCTCTCCGAGCGGCCGGACTTCAGCCAGGCGTGCCGCGACTGCAAGATCGAGTTCATCGGGCCCAGCCCCGAAGCCATGCAGGCTTTGGGTGACAAGGTGACGTGCAAGAAGACCGCCAAGGAGAACGGCGTGCCCGTCTTCCCGGGGTCCAAGGACGCCATCGAGGACGAGGAAGAAGCGGTCAAGGTCGCCATCCAGATCGGCTATCCCGTCATCATCAAAGCCTCCGCGGGCGGCGGCGGCCGCGGCATGAAGGTCTGCCACAACGAGGCCACGCTTCGCTCGATGCTCCGCGTCGCGAGCCAGGAAGCACAGGCTGCGTTCGGCAACGGCGCGGTGTTCATCGAGAAGTACCTCGAGAAAGCCCGGCACGTCGAGATCCAGATGCTCGGCGACAAGCATGGCAACGCGGTCTACCTCCACGAGCGCGATTGCTCGCTCCAGCGTCGCCACCAGAAGGTGATCGAAGAAGCCCCCGCTCCGCACATCGACCGCAAGAAGTTCACCAAGGTCTGCGAATCCGCGGCGAAGATGATCCGCGCGGTGAAGTACGCTGGGGCGGCTACGTGCGAGTTCCTTCTCGACGAGAAGGGCGACTTCTACATGCTCGAAGTCAACACCCGCGTGCAGGTCGAGCACCCCGTGACCGAGATGATCACCGGGATCGACATCGTGCAGCAGTCGATCAAGATCGCGGCGGGCGAGAAAATCCCCTTCAAGCAGGACGAGATCAAGATCAACGGCCACGCGATCGAGTGCCGTATTTGTGCGGAGGACCCGGCGGAGAATTTCCGCCCCAGCGCGGGCAAGATCACGCAGTGGGAGACGCCCGGAGGCTTGGGCGTCCGCCTCGACACGCACGTCGTGCCGGGGTATGTGGTGCCGCCGAATTACGACTCGATGGTGGCCAAGCTGATCGTCCACGCCCCAACGAGAGAGCAGGCCCTGGACCGGGCCGCGAGAGCCCTCCGCGAGTTCCACGTGGGCCCGATCAAGACGACGATCCCGCTGCACCAAAGGCTCGTCCAGAACGCCGACTTCCGCAAGGGCGGCGTGGACATTCACTATCTGGAACGGCTGCTGAAGGGCTGATTTTCAGAGCCCGCAGCGCAAGCAAGGGAGCATCGAAAGCAGGCAAGCTACCCACCCAGGCCCCGGGCGGCAAAAGCTGCGCCCCCACCCCCCCACACGCCGCGCCAAACGCTCCCAACGCCGAAATTACACCAGATTGCTCCTCAGGCGAACGCCTGAGGAGCAAAAGGCCTCGCCTGAAGAGCGCGCCACGCCGCCTGAAGAGCAAAAGTCCTCGCCTGAGGAGCGCAGGCGAAGACTTTTGCTCTCCGGGCGACCACTTTGGGAGCACTTTGGCCCGCCGGAGACGAAAAAGCGTCCAAGGGAAGAGCGCGCCACGCGTGGCGCGCTCTGCGCCACGCCCCGTAGAGCCCGCGCCACGACGCCAACACCCCGCGCCACGCCCCCCGAAAACCCGAACGCGGCGCCAGAACAGCCCATCCGCTCGCCCGTGGTCCGCAACGGGAAGACGAGAACCCAACATGAGCGTCCCCACCAAAGCCCGCTCATGGGTCCGAGAAACGGAAGATGCCGAGTGCCATGGGTTGCTTCGCTTCGACCCCACCCATGAGTGGTCGTCGTCAGACGGAGGTATCAGGAGACGCCGGGGCCGTCCATGGCGCGAGCGGGGGCCTTGGTGCGGCGTCGACTCATGGCACCCGGCAGAGGCATCGGTAGAGGCCGGGGGCAATTGTCGCGTGATCAGGGCTGTGCTGCGGCCTCGACTGATGGCATCCGGCACGATCACTGCACGCCGCCATCGAGCGCCGCTTCCGCGTACGCGCGGATAGCGGGCTTGAGGTCCGTTCGCTCAAGGAACTTCTGAACAATCGGGCGCGTCCGTTCCGCGGCGAAGTACTCCCAGTGGCCAAGACCATGAAGAGCGCTCTCGCGGCAGGAATCCCACGGAAGCGCCAGCACTCGCTCCATCACGCGGAGGCAGGCCTCCAGTTCGAGGCGATCCCCCTCGTCATCGCGGTGCGGACAGATCGCGATGACATCCCACCACATATAGCACGAGAAGGTGGGCTTCTCCTTCTCCGCTTCGGTCTGAAGGTGAGCGGTGTCGTCGCCATACACCGGTCCCATGAGCTTCTCAAAGAGCGGCACGATCGCTTCGATGCACGCGAGACGGTCTGGCCACGGCAGTTCATTGCGCACAAGCGGGTACATCTGATTAGAGCATGCAGAGGAGATCAGGAACATGAATCCTTGATCGATCTGTTCGCGCGAGTATCGTTCGATCAATCCGCCGGGCTCTCGAAAGAGCCGCGTCAGGAATGCGAGGAGCCGCGCGGGATCCCGGGTCGATTCGGCGGACACCGCTTCGAGTTCGTCGTGATCGTCCCACCACCAGCTGGGGTCCGACACCGGGTGATCAAAGACAAACGCAAGCCACGCTTCATAGGTCAGTCCATCCTCGGCACGGTTCATGGCACGAGTGTACCGATCCGCCCGGTCTCACGACCGTCCGGCCGGGTGCCTTGGGTCGGGTCGCTTTGCCCTACCCATGAGTGGGCGTCGGTCACATGGAAGCATCAGGAGACGCCGGGAGCGTCCGTCGCGCGAGTGGGGGCCTAAAGCGGCGACAACTGATGGCACCCGGCTGATTTTCAGAGCCCGCAGCGCAAGCAAGGGAGCATCGAAAGCAGGCCCGCAATCCACACCGGCCCGCAGCGGCAAGGGATGCGCCCTCGGAGTCGCGTCGCATGAAACCAATGGCGACCCGGAAGCGATCCACAACCCATCTCCGAGCAAGTTGACGAAGAGGGCTGGCACTGCATCGGGTGCGTCAGCCCGCTTCCCCCTTGCTCGCGCTGCGGGCTCTGACAGGCCGGTCGCGACCATCTTGACTCGGGATGATCGTGGCAACCGGCTCGGGCTGTTTCGGTATGATCGGTCGGGGCCTTCGACCACTCCGTCGTCCCGTTGCAAGAGGAGGTTGGCTTTGCAGACCCCGATGGTGTGTCGGTCCTCGCGGCTCGGGCAGTTGTTGGTTGGGCTTTCGCTTAGCCTCGTGCTTGCCGCGTGCACGACGAGCCGTCTGCGGCAGGTGGCACCGATGGTGCGTCTTTCCAACCGTGCCACCGATCGCCGGCTCCTCCGGCGTTCGGTGCTGAAGCACCACGTCTGTTCCTGCCCGTGTGCATGACACCTCCAGCCACTCCACGTCTCCCAACCCTGACCCCGCGGCGGGTCGCACTCGATCAGCGGCTCCGGGCGGCTCTCGCCAGTGTGCCGAGCCCCACGCCGCGCGAACGAACCGTTCCAGTCCGTGGGCTTGCTGGCGGGCTGCGATCGACGAGCCAGCACGCGTCGAGATCGGCAGTCCACCCACCGATCGCCGGAGGAGCCAGCGATCGGTGGCACGCGATTGCCTCGGGCGGTTGTCGCCACGCCACCGGTTGACGCGATGGTCGAGGATGGTTCACCGCTGGCACGCACAGCGTCGGATCTCGATCGCAGGCACATCCAAGGCCACTGGGAGAGGCTTGTCAGTCGTGGTGTCCACGCGTCTGATAAAGAACGACTCTCGTGGCGTGGGCATCTCGGTTTCTCCGGCGTCGGGTATACTCCGTCTCGGTTCTTCTGGAGGTTCCTATGAGCATGCTGCGTGTCTCGGTGCTGGTTTGCTGCGTCGCGTCCATCGAGGCTGTGTGCTTCGCGCAGGTCACGCCGCTCGTCACGAGACGTGGCACGTCCGCCTCTGCGAGCGGGGACATGGTCTCTGACGGGCGGCAGGAGACGGACGCGAGTCTGGGCACCTTCCGGAGTGTCCAAACGGCGTGCGTCACCACGCCGCTCGGCAATACCGGCTGTGGCGTCGGCACTCAGGAGAGCGGGGTCGGCCAGGACCGCTTCTGGGCGGTTGGGCAGGGTGGCGCGAGCACGACGCCGGGGCCCGAGAGCGATCTGCAATCTTCGTCCGGGCGGTCCGGCTTTGAGGTTGTGTTCCGAGTCGATGCACCAATCCGATTCTGGATCAATGGCTCGGTGCGGGCGGTCTACGCGACGGCGTTCGTCACGATCTTCGGGCCCGGCGGGTCGGTCGTGCGTCAATTCAACGAGTCAAACTCGGAAACCCTGATCGACGACTCGGGCATCCTCAACCCCGGGACCTACGAGATCCACATGGTCGCGGAGGCGTCTGTCGATCCGTCGTTTGAGTGGGGGAGCACCGGGGCTGACTTCGGAGCGACTTTCCGCTGGGTGCCCTATTGCCCGGCGGATTTCAACGCGGACGGGTTCATCGACTTCTTCGACTACGACGAATTTGTCGCGTGCTATGAGGGAGAGTTCTGCCCGGCGGGCGAAGACGCAGACTTCAACAACGACGGCTTCGCGGACTTCTTCGATTACGATGAGTTTGTGGGAGCGTTCGAGGGCGGATGCTAGCGAAGGGATTTCGAGAGGGGCGGGTGTCACGGATCGCGATCGTTGCGACGCGCCCCATCCTCTTTGCGCGTGTCCTGTTCCGTGCGGGGAGCGGGTCACTCCGATACACTCTCGTGCCGATGTAACAGACCGACCCCGGATCTTCTCGGAGCCGCGCCCCATGACCACCGCCGACAGTTCGTCATCCCTCACCACTCTTCCGCCGCCTGTCGATTTCGTCACTCCTCAGTTGACCTTTCGTGCACTCGCCACGGGCATGATCCTCGGCGGCACGCTCTCGATCTGCAACGTCTACACCGGGCTGAAGATCGGCTGGGGACTCAACATGTCCATCACGGGCATCCTGCTCGCGTTCGTGCTCTGGCGTGCGATCAGCAAGGCCGCCATGGGCCGCGTGTCCATGATGAACCGTCTTGAGAACAACATCAATCAGTCGGCGTGCTCGGCGGCGGGCGCGGTCTCC
The DNA here is from genome assembly GCA_943369765.1 of Phycisphaera mikurensis NBRC 102666. Classification (GTDB taxonomy): domain Bacteria; phylum Planctomycetota; class Phycisphaerae; order Phycisphaerales; family UBA1924; genus UBA2396. The sequence continues at coordinate 111,571 of CALROI020000007.1, forward strand.
AGCGCGGGGCTCGTCAGCGCCATCCCCGCGGTCACGTTGCTCGAGGGCACCGTCTTCCCGTGGTGGCAGCTCTCGCTCTGGATGTGCTCGGTCTGCTTCGTCGGAATCGCTGTCGCCATGGGCCTCCGGCAGCAGATGATCGTCCGCGACAACCTCCCCTTCCCCGGCGGGCTCGCCTGCGCGGAGACCCTCAAGGAGATTTACAACACCGGCGCCGAGGCGGTCCGCCGCGTGGCGGTCCTGGCTGTTGGTGCGGTGGTCGCCGCGGGCTTCAAGATCATCAACATCCTCAAGTTCACCAAGACGACCGATCTCGGGTTGACGGTGGGCGGCGCGCCGGCTTCCAAGTATCTGCTCGCCCTGGACCCGACGCTGCTGATGATCGCCGTCGGAGGGCTGGTCGGGCTCCGATCGTGCATCTCACTCCTCGGCGGCGCTGTCCTTGCGTACGTGTTCATCGCCCCCTGGCTCGTGGATTCCGGTCGCACCGCGCTCGACAAAGCCCAGGCCATGGCCCACAACGCGGCCCTCCCGCCCGACCAGCAAATCGTCCCCTTCGCCGAGTGGCTGCTCTGGCCCGGCGTGACCCTCATGGTCGTCGCCTCGCTGGTCTCCTTCGGCTTCTCGATGCCCGCGATCCTGCGTTCCTTCCGGCGGAGCGGGGGCGGCGATTCGGCCGAGGATACGGGCGATGTCTCTCGCCGCTGGTTCTTCTTCTCGCTGACAACAGCGATGATCATCTGCGTCGGGCTCCAGACCTGGCTCTTTGGCATCGCCTGGTGGGCGGCGATCTTCGCGGTGCTCCTGAGTTTCGTCCTGGCCATCGTCGCCACTCGCGTCTCGGGCGAGACCAACGTCACGCCCGTGGGACCCATGGGCAAGGTCACGCAACTCCTCTTCGCCGTGATGCTCCCCAAGAACGCGTCGGCCAACCTCATGGGTGCGAGCATCACCGCGGGCGCCGCGTCCCAGTGCGCCGACCTCATGCACGACCTCAAGTGCGGCCACATCCTCGGCGCCGTCGCCCGCTACCAGGTCGTCGGGCAGATCGGCGGCGCGATCGCCGGTTCACTCGTCGGCTGCGCCTTCTACCTCATCCTCATCCCGAACCCCGCCGAGATGCTCCTCACGCCCGAGTGGCCCGCGCCCGCCGTCGCGATGTGGAAGGCCGTCGCCGAGGTCTTCCAGCGCGGCCTTGACTCACTCCCCCCCGGCGCGACCACCGCCATGCTCATCGCCGCCGTCGCGGGCGTGGTGTTCCCGGTGCTTGAGAAGATGCTCCCCAAGCGTGCTGCGCTCTATGTTCCAAGCTGTTCCGCCGTCGGTCTTGCGTTTGTCATCTCGGGGACCAACTCCATCTCGATGTTCATCGGCGCCGCCATCGGGGCGATCATCGCCAAGTTCTATCCCAACTGGAGCACCCGATTCTTCGTCACACTCTGCGCCGGCCTCATCGCGGGCGAGAGCCTGACCGGGGCTGGTGACGCGATCCGGCTCGTCCTCCAAGGCGCGACGAAGTGACCACGCGTCAGTGAAAGAGGCTCCGGGCCCAACGCCCGGAGCCTTGACGGGAGCGTGTGCCGATGACGGGTGGCACGGTGGGGCGGTGAGTGGTTGGGGGTATGGTGTTGGGGGGCGGTCTCAGCACCCGGATTCGAACGCGGAGACATAATCGTCGTAGTCGAAGAAATCGGCGAACCCGTCGCCGTTGAAGTCGGGCGACTGGCCCGGGGGGCACCCGGTCCCTTCGAAGCACGAGACGAACGCGTCGTAGTCGAAGAAGTCGAGGAACCCGTCCCCGTTGAAATCTCCGCCGCAACCCTTGACGCCGACATGGTCGAGGATGATCCCGTCGCCAGCGGTGTCCGTACGGAAGTTGGCGAAGCGGACGGACGTGATGATGGCGCTCTGGGCGGAGGTCAGGATCATGTAGCCCGAGCGTGCGCTGTTGACGGGGAGCGAGCTGACCTGACCGAAGGTGCCGATGTCGCGGTCGTTGACGATCACCCGGGCCTGGCTGTCCATCTGCTGGACGCTCATCCCCACCGCGAACGCGGGCGGATCGAAAAGCAGCGCGACATCGCCCCAGTTGGTGCCGTCGGCGTAGTTGAACGACTGATTTCCGCGCCCGGAGACCAGCCCACGCTGCCCATCCCAGACGCCCAGGTCGAACGCGTTGCCGAAGGGGTCCTCAGCCACGGGATTGAACAACGCGGGAAGCGTGTTGGTCGGCCCGACGTTGCCCGCAGGGGCGTTCCACTCGACCTGGAGCCGAGGCACGAGGGCCGCGTCCTCGAAATCCTCGATGACCGCGCCCGCCATCCCGAGGGCGGCGTTGCTCGTGCCCCACAGCGGGGCCAGGACGCCCGAGCCGACCACGTCCGGGCGCGGGGAAGCGGTGAACGCGACGGCATCGATCACGAACCCATCGCCGCCCCGGTTGTCGAGGAGGATGCTCGAGATCGTGTCGTTGCCGGTGGCCTCGATGACGGCGTAGCCCCCGCGGCCGTCGGCGGGCGCGATCCCGGTGAAGGTCCCGAACTCGCCGCGGCCGACGCCATTGATCGACAGGATGGTGGAGGCTTGGCGCTGCGCGATGCTGAACGCGACGAGTTTCACGGGCGGGTCGAACCGAAGTTCGATGTCGCCCCAGTTGTTCGAATCGTTGTAGAAGCGGGTCTGGTTGGTCGCGGTGTTGACCAGTCCGGCGACGCCGTCCCACTGCGTATTCAGGAAGGCCGTGCCGAACGCGTCGACGCTCGTGACGAACACCGACGGAAGGGTCGCGGTCGGCCCGTACGAGCCGTTTCCGGTCGTCACAGCGATCTGGAGCCCGGGCTCGAGCAACGCGTCCTCGAAACGCTCGACCCGAGCATCGCCCAGCCCGAGTTGCCCGTTGGACGTGAGCCCCCAACGCGGCAGGGTGATGCTGCGCCCGGTGAAATCAGCGTGGGCCGCGACGGCGCACCACGCCGAGCACACCGAAACCAAGGACAAAGCCGCGCGACGATCGAGTGCAAACATACGAGAACCTCCGTGGACAGATCGTACCGAGGCGGGTCCGCCCCGCCAGCGTGCTTCGGCGAGTTTTTCCTCGAAGCCGGTATTATCGGGCACGGCACGGGCAGAGCGACACCTCTCGGTGCCCGGGGGATGTGGCCGCGGGCGGAAGTCGTTGCGAGGAATGCTCGCGGCAACCGGCGCGGGCTGGTTCGGTATGATCGGCCGGGACCGTCGACCACTCGGCCGGCCCGTTGCAAGAGGAGGCTCGCTTTGCAGTCACCACTGGTCCGTCGGCCCTCGAGGCTCGGGCGTTTGTTGGTGACTCTCTGCCTCGCCGCGGTCTGGGCCGCGTGCACACGCCGTGACCCGAGCACGATCGTGAGGGCTGGGGACCCATCCGAACAGCATTCGGTGCCTTCCGGGCAGGAACCGTCGATACTGAGCGGCGATGTCGTCTCGGCGATCGACAAGAGCATCTTCGTCATCTTTGAGGCCAAGGACAACGCCTTCTGGTTCGGGAGCGATGGGCAGGGTGTCTACCGCTGGGACGGGAAAGCCATCCTCCACTTCACGACGGCGCACGGCCTGAGCGGCAATCGCGTACGAAGCATCCAACAGGATCGCTCCGGCAACATCCTGGTCGGCAGTGACGGCGACGTGAGCCAGTTCGACGGCCGCGCATTCCGCTCGCTCAAGGTCGCCGAGAAGAGCGAGTGGAAGCTCGCGCCCGATGACCTCTGGTTCACGGGCTGGCAGGATGAGGGCGTGGTGTACCGATACGACCGCACGATGCTGCACCGCTTGGCGTTTCCCAAGACCGCGCCCGGCGAGGACCACATCGCCAAGCACCCGCGTGCCAAGTTTCCGGGCATGATCTACAGCCCGTATGACGTTTACACCATCTTCAAGGACAGCAAAGCGCACCTCTGGTTCGGCACGGCCAGTCTGGGCGTCTGCCGGTACGACGGGACGACCTTCGCATGGACGCCCAAGACCGAGCTGGGCTTTGCCGAGGACGACAGCTTCGGCCTTCGCTCCATCGCGGAGGACAAGGATGGCAGGTTCTGGTTCAGCAACACGCTCCATCGCTTCGACGTTGGGCACGACCAAGGTGCCCCCGCCGGGCAAGGCACGGGCGATCTGCGATTGCGGAAGCAGCCGGGCGTCGCTCGCGTAAAGGACCTCCCCGAGGTCTTCATGTCCTCGGTCAAAGACAAGAAAGGCGACTTGTGGCTGGCGACGCTTCGATCGGGCGTCTGGCGTTACGACGGCACCCGCATGACCCACTATCCGGTCAAGGAAGGCGATGCGATCGTGACCCTGTACTCGATCTACCGAGACCGCCAAGACGTCCTGTGGGTCGGTACCCACGAGCATGGCGTCTACAGGTTCAACGGGACAGCGTTCGAGAAGGTCCGGTTTTGACGACTTGTCGTGCAGGGTCTCGCGTGTGGCGCGTTTCTACTCCAGCGGCCAGCGCATCACCACGCGCGACGCCATCGGCGGGTGTTTGACGTGGATCCGCATGCCGCGGAAATCCGAGGGGTTCCAGTTCATGCGGACGTAGAGGGTGGTCGCCATCTTGGCCAGCCCGGGCACGGCCGCTGTCGCGAGGGCGGGGGGCGAGCCCGCGAGGTCGACGAGGCGTTCGTGCAGCGGGAGCTCGTTGGCCGCGGTCTGTGCAGCGGGGCCGTCGGGGCCGCCCTGCGGGAAGCCGTACATCTTGACCTCCGGCTTGTCGCGCAAGATCACGTCCTTGTGGACGAGCAGGTCGAAGACGAGCGACTCGACGGGGAGGGTGATGGGGGCGGCCGCGGAGCCATGGAGGTTGTCGGGCGCGGGGCGGGAGGGGATACCCCGATAGATGTACCCGAAATAGCAGTCAAAGGCGGCCCGATTACCGACCTGCCCCGCGGGGAGGCACATCTCGATCCCGTCGTTGGTGGGCTGGGAGAGCAACGCCGGCATGTTGGGCGAGCAAAACTCGCGGATGATGAGCGGCAGGTCGCCGGGTTTCTTGGTTTCGATCTCCTCCATCCCGGGCCCGTCGTTCATGAGCGCGCCGCGGTCGGTGTGGACTTGGGCGCGGGCGAGGCGCCACTGCACGCTCGGGCGCAGCCGTCGCAGCCCGACGAGCCCGGAGAGCATGATGTAGTCATGCGTGCCTTCGATGCGTCCCGGGGCGACCATCATGGTGGAGAGGCGTGTCCTGGCCTGCACACCCCAGACGCTGCTGTTGCCCCGAAACGCAAGCTCGCGCCCGCTGACGTTCGCAGCGTCATGCTCGAACATCCCCATGCTCTCGAGCGTGAGTTCGAGCTGCTCACGGTCACCCGCGTGTTCCTTCACGACCGCCGCGAACTCAATCATCGCGGTCCGCAAACCCTCGCCCGCCGAGGCGGGCGCACCCGCGCGCTCGAACGCCTCGATGGCGAGCTCAATCCCCGCCTGCCCGGGCAGGTGGTTGAGAGCCGCGAGGGGGTCCGGCGCGCCGATCACTCGCGCGAGCTTCCACGTCAGGTTGCGATTGAGATCGAACCGCCGAGCCACTTCCTGCGGATGGCTCGGGTCGGACCCGACGGCGTCGTACAGCTCGATGAGAGCCCGACGAACAGATTGCAAGGCTTCGCGGCTCTCTTCGACAAGTTGAATGGGTTCTGTTAGGTTCAAAGTCGTTCCTTAGGCTCGTTTTCCCAGCCTGAGATCATTCTACAACAAGATTCGGTCGATGGATGGCCATTCTAGTGTTTTTTTAGTTTTCTTCAGAATTGTCTTTGCAAACAAACGGATCGCCGTTATTATCTGAGCATCGGCCGACAGACTCGGGTCCTTGTGTGCCTGGCCTTGTCTGCTTGACGAGTTTGATTTCAGGAGATCTGACCATGGCGAAGCATCGTGCAACTCTCGGACAGTCACAACGGGCCCTTCGGCTTGCGATGCTCGCGGGTCTGGGGTTTGCGGCCACAGCGGCGGTCGCGCAGCCTGTGCTTGTCATCAACGGGCTTCCGGACGATCTGTCCGCCAACGGCACCAAGACCACCGGCCTTTTCTTTGATGCGACGATCGCTGAGTACGTGACGTACGTGTGGGAGCGTGGCGTGGGGTACACGCGCGTACCGGGGACGGGTTTGTCCGCTGAGCCGATCCGCGGGTCGAGCGACCTGTCCGTTCTCGCCACGGGCAAGGCGAACACATCCGATTGGGGCGCGTTGAACTGCTTCAACGGGTACTGCGAGTTCGGCGACTGCACGCCGGGCGAGCCGCTGCCGCCTCCGAGCCCATGCCAGATCCCGACGATCGCCCACAGTTGGACCAGCGCCACGGGTTGGGTGAACGGCGGCTCGATCGCTCGCACGCTCGATGCAGCCACGGGCCGCTATTTCGGCGGGACGCGTTGCGACGGCAGCATCAATTCGGCGAATGACCTCTCCGGCAACGGGCGGTACATCGTGGGCGGGGCGTGGACGGCCGAGCTTTTCCGAGATGATGGCTCCCCTTCCTACGGCCTGTGCGGCGGCTTTGCCGCGTTCATCACCGATCGCACCACCGGCATCGTCACGGCGCTCCCCGTGCAGCCCGGGACGACAACCTCGCGGGCTGACGCGGTGAACAACGACGGGACGGTCGTCACGGGGTACGACCTGGGCGAGATCATCGATCCCGAGTTCGGCCCCTACGAGGCGCGGCGATCGTGCGTCTGGACGAACGGCGTGCAGACTCTTTTGAACACGGTATCGCCGAGTTTCGACACCAATCCCGTCAACGGCACGGGCACCGTCATCGTCGGCGCGACCGACCCGACGTTCAACAAAGCCACCTTCAACATCGACGATGTCCAGCTCGTCCGCTGGGTCCGCCAGCCTGACAACTCCTGGTCGCCCGAGGCTCTCGACAAGTTGGCTGATTTCTTCGATGGCGTCGAGACCAAGCCGCTGCTGGGCTTTGCCCCCCTCGCGGTGAGCGATGACGGGAACACGATCGTGGGGACGGCGTCGTACGGGACGGGTTTCTTTGATCGCGTCAGCCGCGCCTTCATCTGGAACCCGGCCATCAACGCCGGAGTTCCCGTCGATCTGGGCATCTATCTTGAGTCGGTCGCTCCCGGCAACGCGATCACACAGCCCGGGCTCACGCTGACGGCGGCACGGACGATCAGCGCGGACGGGAACGCCATCGGCGTGAGCATCACGGACGGGCGTTCGACGTGCGAACCTCAGAGCGTCGGTCTTGAGACCGGCAACCACGGCGTGCTCTACCTCAACGGGGGCGGGATCGCCTGCGATCAGCCCCGGATCGGGCTGCAGCCGCAGGGAGGGGTGTCGACGCAGTACACGCCGTTCGGCGTCGCGCTGAACGTCTTCGCGTCGGGCTCCTGGCCGATGACTTACGCGTGGCAGCGCGAGGACCCGCAGAACCCCGGGCAGTGGATTGACTTGACCGAGGCGTGCTCGGGCTTCCCGTACGGCGGCGAATGGGACTACGAGGGCGTCGCCAAGAGCCAGCTCCGCGTCGGGCAGGCCACGTGCGGGAACAACCGCGACGGGCAGTACCGGTGCGTGATCACGAATTCGTGCGGCACCGTCACGAGCGAGCCCGCCCTGGTGACGTTCGAGCAGGGGACGTTTATCAACCAGCAGCCCGCGAGCACGACGGCGTGCGCGGGGTCGTTCGCCAGCGTGTTCTCGGTGGCGGTGAGCAATTCGGCGGACCTGACCTCGCAGTGGGAGGTGGCGTCGCTGTCGGACCCGGAAAACTTCACGGCGCTCACGGACGGCCCGAACACCATGAGCGACGGGCGCGTGATGGAGATCTTCGGGACGACGGGGCAGTTCCTGGGCATGGTCCCTGGGCGGTTCCCGCAGGCGAGCACGTACCTGCTGCGTTGCCAGTTCTTGAGCCCGTGCGGGAACGCGACGAGCGAGACGGTGACATTCAGCATCTGCCCGGCGGACTTCAACTGCGACGGCTTTATCGACTTCTTTGACTACGACGCGTTCGTGAGCTGCTTTGAGGGCGGGGATTGCCCCAATTTCGAGCCCCTCTCCGCCGACTTCAACGGGGACAACTTCATCGACTTCTTCGACTACGACGCGTTCGTCACGATCTTCGAATCCGGCTGCTGAACAGCAGGTCCGGTTCTCGTATCCCATCAACGAACCCCACGCGAAGGCGTGGGGTTTTTCGTTTCAGTACCTGGACTCGTCCGGTACAAGCGCGGGCAGGGCTGGTATCATAGTGGGGAAAGGAGAGAGGGACCCGGGAGGATTCACATGGTGATCACAGGCGACCGAGCGATCTTGGCGACGACGATGCGAGGATTGATGGTGGTGGCGGGTGCTGCTGGGGCAGCGGTGGGGGATGCGCAGGCCCAGCAGGGGCTCGACGCGACGCTCTCGGTTGAGGTGGCGGTTCCCGGCGGCGCGTTCACGGAGTTCGTCGCCGCCACGCCCGGGCAGGTCATCGACGTTCGCGTGCTGGCACGCTTCACGTCCGGCGCGGCCTTGGCTTCCGCCGTGTACAACATCCGCGGGCAGGCCTTCGGTTTCAGCAATCCAGTTTCGGTCACCAACCCTCGTCGCATCGCCCCGTTCAACTTCGGCGGGCAGACTATCGCGGTCTTTGCCTCCGCCAACACCTTCCGCATCGATGACACGCGTGACGCCGCTGACTCGGTCGCCATGGGCATCCTCTCCAACCAGCGTGCGCCCGCCATCGGCTCACCGGCAAACGTTTCCAATCCCGCAGAGGTCTTTCGGTTCAGCATGACCATGCCCAATCAGCAGGGCCTTGTCCACGTCCGCATCCCCTGGGAGCAGGTCCGAAACAGCGGCGTCTCGGTCTACCTCAGCCCGATCGACTCTCCCACCAGGTTTCTGAGCAATGTCGGCACCGACGGGGCTTGGGTTTATGTCGGGGGCAACCCGTGCCTGGGGCAACAGATCACAACGCCCCCGTCGCGTCGCGTCCTCGCGGGGACAGACGTCGTGCTGGCAACATCGGGCGACGGGCCCACCTGGCAGTGGTTCAAGAACTCGATCGAGCTCTTCGAGTCGGAACGCGTGCGTGGGGCCGAGTCGGCGACGCTCACGCTGCAGAACATCCGTCCCGAAGACTCGGGGAGTTATGTCGTCTTCACGATGTGCTCGCACAGCGACGCCGTTCGGGTCGATGCCTTCTGCCGGGCGGACTTCAACAACGACGGGTTCATCGACTTCTTCGACTACGAGGCGTACGTCGAGTGCTTCGAGACAGGCACCTGCCCCGGGACACTCCCGGAGCGGGTCGCGGATTTCAACGCCGATGGGTTCGCCGATTTCTTCGACTACGACGCGTTTGTCCAAGCGTTCGAGACCGGAGCGTGCTGACCTGCACGCGAACGGCCGGACCTCCCCGCCAGCCCGGCGCGTGACGGAGGGGCGCTCGCCCACGCGTCCGCGGGCACCACAGCTCGGCCGCGCCTTCGGCGCCTCGCCTGCGACGCCGGCGAGGGAGGTCGCACCGTCGCCCAAGCCCCGCCCTGCCGCGATCCGCCCAGATTCCCATCGAATCGAGGTCAGGAGGTCCGTTTCAAGGTCCGCCCACCCCCTCCCCTCGACCTCCGGTCGGAGGCTGCTATCCTTGTCTCCCCCAGCGGGCCTCCCGGCCCCTTGGGCCACCGCCCAGGTGGCGAAATTGGCAGACGCACTACCTTGAGGTGGTAGCGCCCGCAAGGGCATGGAGGTTCAAGTCCTCTCCTGGGCATTTCCGACCGCAAGCCTCGCCGTCGCGTTCCTCAACGCGGCCGGGGCCAATCCTCCGCGGTCAACCCCCAACGCTCATGGTCCTCCCACTGCCCCGCGATGCGGAGGTAGCGAGTGGCGGTTCCTTCGTATCGAAAGCCGAGCCGCTTGACGAGGGCGATCGACGGTGCGTTCCGCGGGATGATGTTCGCCTCGACACGGTGGAGGGCGAGGTCCGAGAACGCAAAGGTCACGGCCAGCGAGAGGGCCTCGGCCATGAGCCCTTTGCCCGAGTGCGGCCTGGCGATCCAGTACCCCAGCGTCGCCGACAGGAACGGCCCGCGCACGATGTTGTTGATGCTGACCTGCCCGATGATGGGGCCGGCCTTGGCGGTCTTGGATTGAGGGTCGATGAGCCGGATCAGGAACCGCCGGCTTGTGTCTGTCTCAGCGGACTTGTGAAATCGGTCGAAGGCCTCGTCGTCGATGGGGCTGCGTTCCCCGCCGCCGCTCGCCAAAGCGGGCAGACGCGGCTCCCAAGGCTCAAGCCACTCAGCGGAGTCTTCACGCACGCGGAGGTACTCGGCCTTGTCGCGCCCCGTGGGGCTTGAGAGGAGCACCCTCGCCGGCCCGGGCGCCTCCAAAGAGCCCCCGTCCCGCCGAGGCTTGTTTGGCTTGCTCATCGCGACAAGAATACCACGGGTGCGGGGAAGGAGACATCATGAACCGCTTGCCCCTCGTTCTCGTCGTCGCCTGCTTCACGCTCGCGCTCGCCGGGTGCATCGACTACGCCCCGGCGTACAAGAAGGACCTGCTGTCCTTCGATGAGGGATTGGTCGGCTCGTGGTTCGCCGAATTCAGGAGCACGGACAACGGTATCGAGAAATCCACGAGAATCCCCGTGCGGATCGAGCGCAGGGATGCCCAGGTGACGGGCGGGCGTCTCGGCGAGTTCAACAAGAGCGATGCGAAGGATCCATCTTCCGCCAAGGTGCCGACGCCCGCGTACCGGTTTGTCGTGACGTGGGGCCCCGATGAGGAGGGCGTGACAGGCCAGCGCGCCTATGAAGCGGTCCTTCTCAAGATCGAGGACACCACGCTGCTCGCGTACCAGATCGCGCGCGACGACCCGTTGATCAAGGACGGTTTCGGAGATGTGCTCCCGGTGCACAAAGTCATCTGGATCAATCGCCTCGGCGACTCGCTCAGCGTGAAATCAATGAGGCACGAGGTGGTGTGGCTGCCGGATGTCAAGCCGCTCTACGGCGAGTCGGGCGAGGCGCGATTGCCGCCGGCGGAGGGCAAGTGGCTGGTTGTCGATCCTGACCGTCTGACGGAAGTGCTCAAACTCGCGGTTCGGACGCCCGATATCTGGTCCGAGGGGATGATCCTCAAGCGGGAGTGAGTCTTGACCCGGGGGTGCCGGACTGGTACCATTCCCGCCCTTCCAGGAGTACGCGTTGAATTCTCTGCGAATGAAACACCGAATGTGCATGACCATGCGAGCCCCCGCGGGCTGCGTGTGCACCGGTGCGTTCTGAGCGAGGATCCGCGAGACCCTTCTTCCGCACAAGTGACGTGAAACGCAGCCCCGGGGGCCCAATCGGCTCGCGGCTTTCGTTCGTTTTCGTTCACCCCCGCCAACTCTGATCCCAACCAAAAGGGCCGCGCGGCACCGTTGCCGCGGGTACGAGGATTCCATGTCCACTGACAAGACCACCCGTGACCTTTCAACCCAAGATCTTTCAACTCTGTGCATCCGTGGCGGGCTGACGCCCGACCCCACCACCGGCGCGATCCTCACCCCGATCTACCAGACCGCCACCTACGTGCAGGAAGCCATCGGGCAGCACAAGGGGCACACCTACAGCCGGGCGAGCAACCCGACGGTGTCGGCCCTTGAGGCCAACCTCGGCAGTCTCGAGGCCGCACCGCCTTCGGTCTGCTTTGCGACCGGGCTCGCGGCGATCCACGCCCTGTTCATCTCCGTACTGAAGTCCGGCGACCACGTGATCTGCTCGGATGTGATCTACGGCGGGACCTACCGGCTGCTCCGCGAGGTCCTCTCTGGGCTCGGCATCGAGTCCTCGTTCGTCGACACGAGCCGGCCCGAGATTGTGCGTGGGGCCATCCGCCCGACGACGCGCCTCGTGCTGATCGAGACGCCAGGGAACCCGACGCTCAAACTGACGGACGTGGCCGCGATCGCCGCCATCACCAAGCCTCGGAAGATCACGCTTGCGGTGGACAACACGTTCCTCACGCCCGTTGGCCTTCGCCCGCTCGACCTGGGCGCGGACGTCTCGGTCTACTCCACGACGAAGTACATCGAGGGGCACAATGCGACCGTCGGCGGCGCCCTCACGAGCCACGACGCGACGCTTCTTGAGCGTTTCCGCTTCATCCGCAAGTCCGTCGGGAGCATCCAGGCCCCGCAGGACGCGTGGCTCACGCTCCGCGGGATCAAGACGCTCCCCTGCCGACTCCGCCAACACTCCGAGAGCGCCCAGGTCGTCGCGGAGTGGCTCGAGAGTCACCCGGCGGTCGAGCGGGTCTGGTTCCCGGGCCTGCGTTCTTTTCCGCAGCACGAACTGGCACTCCGTCAGCACACGCTGCACGCGGGCATCATCGCGTTTGAGGTCAAGGGCGGCGTCGATGCCGGCGTGCGCGTGCTGAACTCGGTCAAACTCATCAGCCTCGCGGAGAGCCTCGGCGCGGTCGAGAGCCTGATCACCCACCCGGTCACGATGACGCACGGGAGCGTGCCTCGCGAAGAACGCCTCGCCATCGGGATCACCGACGGGCTGATCCGCCTGTCCGTGGGCCTCGAAAGCCCCAGGGACCTGATCGCGGACCTTGAGCAAGCTCTCGCGAACGCGAAGCGGACGCAAGGGGTCACGTCCGAACCCAAGGGCGGAAGCTTGACAGCAACCGGGGGTGCGGCGTGGTGAACTCGCTCACGGTGCTCAAATTCGGCTCCTCGGTCCTTCCAACCGAAGACCATCTCGGCATCGCGGTCCGCGAAATCCAGTATTGGACCTCGCGCGGGCACCGCGTCATCGCGGTGGTCTCCGCGATGGGCGACGCGACCGACCGCTTGCTCGACCGCGCCCGCAAGGACGCCAACACGAGCGGCCATGCGGACGAGTGCGCGACTGCCGCCCTGCTCGCGACGGGCGAAGCGACGACCGCTGCGCTGCTCGGGCTGGCCCTCGCCAAAGCGGGCACACCCGCGAGCGTCCTGGACGCAGCCGCGATCGGCCTTCGCACCGAGGGGCCCATTCTCGACTCGCGAGCGGTCGACCTCGACCGCGGCGCGGTGCATCGGGCCCTGGCCCGTCGGTCAGCCCTCGTGGTCCCAGGGTTTCTCGGGCGCGACGAGCACGGGCAGACCACGTTGCTCGGGCGCGGCGGGTCGGACCTGACCGCTCTGTTCCTCGCGGGCGAGCTCTTCGCGGATCAGTGCGTGCTGCTCAAGGACGTGGACGGGCTCTACGACCGCGACCCTTCCGAGGACCCTGTCAACGCACGCCGATACCTGCGGGCAAACTACGAGGACGTGCTCCAACTCACCGGCGGGATCGTGCAGCACAAAGCGGTGCGCTACGCCCGCGACCGCCGTACCCAATTCACGGTTTCAGCACCGGGACGATTCGACGGCTCGCTCATCTGGGGCGGCGACACGGTGATTCTCCCCGTGCAGAAGGAGCTTGCCGCGCGCTCTGTCACGCAGGACCCCGTCGTCGAACTCAAGTCCGCCCACAACTCCGTCACCTCTCCGACACACTGACTGAACCGAGCCTCCTCCGATCGGGAGAGGGCTCTGGAGCCAACGATGAACTTTGCCACTCGACTCGTTTCTTTCGATGCCGCCCCGGGCGACCCCACCCGTCCGACCAACACGCCGATCTACCAGACCGCGACCTTCGAACAAGAGAGCGCGCTGGAGTTCGGTCAGTACGACTACGCCCGCAGCGGCAACCCCACACGACGCGCGGTCGAAGACCTCGTCGCAGAACTCGAAGGGGGCGTCCGCGGCTTCGCGTTCGCGTCCGGGCTCGCGGCGATCACCGCGGTCACACGCCTGCTCAAACCCGGTGACGAGTTGCTCGCGTGCGAGGACCTCTACGGCGGGGCGTTCCGCCTCTTCTCGCGCATTCTGACCGAACGCGGCATCCTCGTTCGCTACGCTGATTTCACGGGTACAGAGCCCTTGCCGATCTCCGAGAAGACGCGGCTTGTCTATCTGGAAACTCCCAGCAACCCGCTGCTGAAAATCTGCGACGTCCGGCGCATCGCCCGCGAGGCCCACGCGGCCGGGGCACTGCTCTGCGTCGACGGCACCGCGATGACGCCTTACTTGCAGCGGCCGCTCGAACTGGGCGCCGATATCGTGCTGCACTCGGCCACGAAGTACCTCAGCGGCCACGCCGACGTGACCGCGGGCGTGGTCGTCGTGAAGGATCGTGCACTCGCGGACACGATCTACTTCATCCAGAACGGCGAGGGCGCGGTGCTGGGGCCGATGGACTCCTACCTGCTCCTTCGCGGGATCAAGACCCTCGCACTCCGGCTGGACCGCCAGCAACAGACCGCCCAGCAGATCGCTGAGTGGCTCTCCGACAGAGCCCGCAGCGCAAGCAAGGGTGGAACGCCAAATGCCTCCGAACTCTCCATCACGCGCGTCCACTTTCCAGGTCTCCGCACGCACCCGGGTCACGATCTGCATCTCTCTCAGGCCCTGGGCCCCGGCGCGGTCGTCAGTTTCGAGACCGGCGACTCCGATCTTTCCGTCCGCATCGTCGAAAGCCTCAAACTCTTCTCCATCGCCGTCAGTTTCGGCGGCGTGGGCAGTTCGGCCACGGTCCCCTGTCGCATGAGCCACGCCCCCATCGCCAAAGCCGCCGCCGCCGGGGCTGATATCCCCCGCCCGAGCAGCCAGCCGCCGGCGGACCTCATCCGCCTCTCGATCGGCATCGAACACCCGGCCGACCTGATCGCCGACCTCACCCAAGCCCTCACGAGCCCGCAGCGCAGGCAAGGGTTGACGCCGAATGCGGCCCTGATCGCCTCTGCGGTCGATACCAAGCCACTCGCCCTCACCAGCCACGGAGTCCTCCAATGAGTCTTTCCACCGGACGCATCGCCGTGGTGGGCGCGACCGGCGTGGTCGGGCGTGAGGTTCTCTCGATTCTCGAGCAACGCCGCGTTCCCGCGTCGAACATCCTCGCGCTCGCCTCCGCTCGTTCGGCGGGGCTCACGATTCCCTACGCGGGCACGCTGCTCGTCGTGCAGGAAGCGACGCCAGCAGGTTTCTCGGGCGTGAAGACCGCGATCTTCGCCGCCTCGTCAGGCGTTGCGCGGGCCCTTGCGCCGCACGCGATCGAGGCGGGCGCCACGGTCGTCGACAACTCGTCCGCCTTCCGGATGCGCCCGGACGTTCCGCTGGTGGTGCCCGAGATCAACAGCCACCTGATCGTGTCGTCCGCGGGTCCCAGGCCGGTGCCGCTCGTCGCCAATCCCAACTGCTCGACGATCATCCTGCTGCTCGCCATCGAGCCCCTCCGCCGCCGCTTCGGCGTTCGCTCGATCGTCGTTTCGACGTACCAGGCGGTCTCGGGAGCAGGACAGGCGGGCCTTGATGCGCTCGCCGAAGAGATCGATGCTTCGCGGGGTGCGGGCTTTCAGCCCGCGCGTTCAACATCTTCCCCCTTCCCCGAGCCCTGCTTCCTCAACGTTTTCTCCCACAACGCCGCGGTGGACCCGACGACGGGGCTCAACGGCGAGGAACAGAAGATCATTGACGAGTCGCGGAAGATCCTTGGAGATCCGGCCCTCGCGGTGAGCCCCACGTGCGTGCGCGTCCCGGTTATGCGGGCCCACAGCGAGTCCATTACGCTCAGACTCACGAGCCCCGCGACCTACGCGGAGGCTCTGTCGGCGTACGAGGGCTTTCCCGGCGTCCACATCATCGACGATCGTGCTGCCAACCAGTTCCCGACGCCTCTCAAGGCTGCCGGAACCGATGATGTGCTCGTCGGACGCCTCCGCCCCGATCCGGCGTACACGCCCGATGCCCAGGGCAGGTCCGAAGCGTGGTGCCTTTTCGCCTGCGGCGACCAACTGCGCAAGGGGGCGGCTCTCAACGCGGTGCAGATCGCGGAACTGATCTCGTAACCGCACCAAACGCCGATGGCGGTCTGTGCGGCCTGTGCCGGATGTGCAGCCCGGTCGGGCCCCCGAAAAACCCCCTGCTTCAAGCCGCAAGCCCCTCGCGACGATGAGAGACTTTCCGAATCTCATCCGAGGGGAACCACAGATGCCCGCACAAAGGTCCAGAACAGAACGTTGGCGTGAATGCCTCCACCAGATCTACGAGCGCAACGGCGGCCTTGAGATCGCTGTCGCCCGCGGCGAAGGCGTCGACCTCCCCGAGGGTTCGCCCCGGGGCGTCGATCTTGTCTGGCGCGTCCGCATCCTGGGGCTCACCGACACGCAGATCCTCCTCGAAACCCCGATGACGCTCAACCAGTCGGTCCCGATCCCGGAAGGGACGATGCTGACCGTGGCCCTCGTCGTCGGGCAGAACCGCTGGATGTTCAGTGCCGCCGTCACCGGCATCTCTCGCGTCCCGTCGCGTGTCGGGGCCGGAGCGTCGGCCATCGTCATCGCCATGCCCGAGAAGGTCGAACGCTGCATGAGGCGTGAGTTCATGCGCGTCTCGACCACGTCCCTCAACCTCCCCGAGGTCCAGGTCTTCCCGCTGCTGGACCAGTCGTCGGTCTTCGGAGCCGAGATCGCCGCACGCGGGCTGGTCGCGACGCTCGACGAGAACCGTCGGGCCGGAAAGCCCGCCGTGTTCAACCCCAACGACCAGGTTCTTCCCAGCGTGGGCCCGATGTTCAAAGCACGCCTGCTCAACCTGGGCGGCGGCGGCGCGGGCCTGCTCGTCGCCCGCGGAGAGCACGGGTGCATCGACACCTCCCGCGCGTACTGGATGCGCATCGACCTCCGCCCCGAGGTCGCCGCCCCGCTCTCGCTGGCGGCCAAGTTCGTCCACACCCACCTCGACAGCGAGCAGAACACCTATTGCGGCGCATCGTTCGAGTTCGGCGCAACCAGCGAGCACAAAGCGTTTGTCACCAACCAGATCGTCCGATTCGCCCAAGCGGTGCAGAACCACGCGATGCGCAACGCAGCGTAAGCCCCGAAAGAGCCCAACAAAGAAGCCCACGGGTTCGAACCCGTGGGCTTCTCAAATGGTCACTTCCTGACGATCAGCCCTTCCCGTGCATCATCTTCTTGATGGTCGGCACAAGGAAGATCAGCACGAACCCGGCCGCACACGGCGCGACGACGAAGATCGAGAAGAACCCGGCGTACCCCGGAATTCCCGCCACACCCGTCTCGGCGATCTTGTCGACCGACCCCGACAGCTTGGCCGCGATGAAGTTCGCGAAGAAGTTCGACACGAACCACACGCCCATCAGCATCGACGCCAGCTTCACCGGCGCGAGCTTGGTCACCATCGAAAGCCCCACCGGCGACAGGCAAAGCTCCGCGCACGTGTGCAGGAGGAACGCCCCGAAGATCCAGAACGGCGAAACCTTCGCACCGCCCTCGCCCGCCAGCGACGCAAACACCATGAACAGGAACCCGATGCCCAGCGTGATCAACCCGATCGCGAACTTCGCCGGCGTGCTCGGCTCCTTACCCCGCGTCGCCAGACGCACCCACAACGACGCGAAGATCGGCGCCAGACACAGGATCATCAGCGGGTTCACCGAGTTCAGCCACTCCGCAGGCCACGAGGGCAGCTGCCCGGGCGCAGGCGCAGCCACCATGAACGAGAGGAACGACGGCAACGTGCGATCCGTCCGCTCCTCGCCGAAGTACACCATCGAGCCCGCAGCCTGCTCGAACGCGGCCCAGAAGAAGATCACGAAGAACGCCATGATGAAAATCACGCCGATCCGTTGCTTCTCCTGCGCCGTCAGAGGCTTGTCCTCCAGCAAATTCTGCGACAGCGAACGACGCTCCGCGGGAGGCAGACCGATCCCCGACAGATACTTCCGTCGGCCGATCGAGTACTGGATCAGCCCGAACACCATCCCGAACCCCGCCGCACCGAACGCAAGCGACCAGCTGTAGTTCACGCGAAGCCACCCGCACACGAGCGGCCCGATAAACGCCCCGAGGTTGATCCCCATGTAGAAGATCGTGAACCCCGCGTCCCGGCGCGCGTCACCCTCCTGATACAACTCCCCGACCATTGTCGACACATTCGATTTGAAGAATCCTGTCCCGATCACCACCAGCGCCAGCCCCGCGTACAGCGTCGGCACCGTCTCGGCCATCAGCACAAAGTGCCCCATCGCGATGATCGACCCGCCGATCAGAAGACACCGGTGCGTCCCAAGGAACCGGTCCGCCAACAGCCCGCCCAAGATCGGTGTCAGATACACAAGACCCGTGTACCACGCGATCAGCGAACCCGCCCGGTCCTTCGTCCAGTTCATCCCGCCCTGCGCACGGTTCGTCTCCACACGCACGACAAACGGCTTCTCGTCCTTGAGTTCCTTGTCCGGCTTGACCTCCCCAGTCACGAGCGTCGGCGAGTCGTTGACCTTGAAGTACGTCTTGGAATCATCGCCGGTCCGCGCGATCTGCGCCTTGATCCGCACCGGCTTGTCCGTCGGATTCGTGACGATGAACGCCGTCTCTTCATTGTCGAAGGACTGCTTGCCGCCCTCGACCGTCCCGCGCGACGTCACCACCACATCGTTCAGCCCCGCCGCCTCGTCCGCCGCCCAGATCTTTTTCGTCGCATCCGTCGGGTCCGCCACCTGCTTGGCCCGACGCACCACCAGCGACGGACGATCCTTCTCCGTCACCGGCGTCACGCTCTCCTTCTTCGTCGCCTCGTCCAACCGACGCGCAAACGCCGCCGGCCCCGTCGCCGCTCCCGGCGCACTCTTCCCCGAACCCACCAACACGTGGTACTCGATCGGCGTCACGATGTCGAACGTCTTGGCGTCTTTCGCGTCCGATTCCGCTCGAACTTCAGTGATCTCAAGCGTGTTCGTGTACACCCCGTCCTTCAGCGACGCCACCGCCACCACCGTCACCAAGAACAACGTCAACAGCGCCTTCATCCCGTAATAGCTGAATCGCTCCCACATCTCCGTCATGAACAGGACCCGCAGGCCCGCCGGGTGACGCAACTTCACCGGTGCCATCGCGCCCTCGCTCAGCCCTCGCATCGCTGGATCGTTGAATGCCGCGTCTCGGCCTTGGGGTGGGTTCGTCGGAGGGATTTGGCTCATATGGAAGGATCCTCATCGGGCACGAACAGGTGCCCGGGAATGTCGCAAGCCGTCAGCATACCACCACCCCCGCCTCCCTGCACACGCATCCGCCTACGCTGGTCGGGTCAGGTTCGGTGGGGTGCCGCCCTCTGGAGGTCCGATGTTCGCCAAGCCCAAAGCACTCATCGCCATGGTCCACGTCGGCGCCCTCCCAGGCTCCCCGAAAGCCTCCATGTCGGTCGCCCAACTCTGCCATCAGGCCACTGAGGAAGCCAAAATCCTCGCTACCGCCGGTTTCGACGCCATCATCGTCGAGAACATGCACGACGCTCCCTATGTCCACGGTCAGCATGGCCCCGAGGTCGTGGCCTGCATGACCCGCGCCGCCGAGGCCGTCCGCGCCGCAGCTTCCCGGCTCCCCTTGGGCGTCCAAGTTCTCTCAGGCGGCGCCCGCGAAGCTCTCGCCGTCGCCCAGGCCGCGGGCGGCTCTTTCATCCGCTGCGAGAACTTCGTCTTCGCCCACGTCGCCGACGAAGGGCTGCTCGAGCGTGCCGAAGCAGGCCCCCTGCTCCGCTACCGCCGATCCATCGGGGCGGGCGACATCAAAGTCTTCTGCGACATCAAGAAGAAGCACGCTTCGCACGCCATCACCGCGGACCTGTCGATCGCCGACGCGGTCGAAGGGGCGGAGTTCTTCGGGGCCGACGGGATCATCATCACCGGGACCGCCACCGGCAAACCCGCCGCGACCGCCGACATCGCCGAGGCCCGCGGAGCGACCAAACTCCCCGTCTGGGTCGGCAGCGGCGTCACGCCGGACCAGCTAGGCATTCTCTGGCAACACGCCGACGCGTTGATCGTCGGCAGCTGGATCAAACGCGACGGCCACTGGGCCAACCCCGTCGACGAAGCGCGGTGCCGCCAAATGGTCGCCGAAGCCAACAAAGCACGCGGATGATCGCAGGACCCACGCCGAGGACGAGTCTTCGAATCCTCGGGTTCTTGCACGGACTTCAAAATTCAAACTTGAAATGTCAAAAGCAGAAGCCTTCTGCTCAGCACCCCACCTCGTACGCCAGCACAAAGTCGTCATAGTCAAAGAAGTCGATGAACCCGTCGCCGTTGTAGTCCGCGCCGGGCAATCCTGATTCGTACGCCTCGACAAACTCGTCGTAGTCGAAGAAGTCCAGGAACCCGTCGTTGTTGAAGTCCGCCGGGCACAGGTCGACAAAGAACGAGTGCGTCTGGGCCGAGCCGCGCCCGGTCTCCTCGAAGAACGTCAGCGTTGCCGTGTGCCACCCATGCGTCAGCCCCGTCAGCGTGCGGAAGTAGTCGAACCGGTCGGTCTTGATGCAGAGCGTCTGGACGCTCGAGTATTGCGCGGCGAGCGGGTCGTCGCCTGGAGGCACGTTCAGGATGATGTGCGCCCGCGTTGCTGTCCGGTCGCCCGCCCGTGCGTCAAAGCGCAGCGAGGTCGACGTCGTCGTGGCCGCGGGGTTGATAAAGCCTCCCGAGGGCCCCACACGATCGATGTACACCACGCTCCGAAGCTCGCGGAAAATCGGCACCTCGTTCGCGTTGCGCTTCCGGAACGCGACCACCGACAGGTAGTTGAGCCCCTCGGGGAGCGACGCCGTATTGATCGTCTGCCTGTAGATCCCGTTCACGTTCGCCGTGCCCGCCAGAGGCTGCCGCTGCGTCACAAACTGCTCGTACCCCGGCACCACCGAGTTCAAGCCGTCAATATCGACGACGCCGTTCCCGTTGAGGTCAAGGGTCCCCTGGTTGAACCGGAAGACCGCGTTGTCGTCCGCGTTGTTGTTGTTCCCGACACCCGGGTCGCCGTGCGTCGTCGTCAGTTGCACGTCGAACGTGCTGGCCGAGATCACCGGGATCGCGTTGAGGCGTCGACGCTGACGCGACTGATTCACCGGGTCCGCGTTCAGTTGCCCGTTCGTCGGAGTGATCGTCACCGTGCCCGACGGGATCGCCAGGCCGTAAACCACGAATCCCTTGTTGTGGTCCGCGCCCGCCGCCCGGTTGCGAGGCACCGAGATGAGCACGCGACCGGTGCCGTCGACGGTCAGGATGCTCGGGATGGCGTTGGTCGGGTCCACTGCGGGGTCGTTGGCGTTCCCCGTCATCTCGACCAGGCGCGTTCCCGCCGGGAACGAGGTCTGCACGCTCCGTGTGTCGATCCCGTCGGCGTAACTGTCGTTCACGCCCACCAGCACATGCGAAGACCACGACGCACCCGCCAGCGCACGCCGCTCGAAGATGATCACGTCGCTGAGACTCTGATTGACCGGATCCGTGCCGTTGAGCACGTTCCAAGACCCGCGGGCGTACGAATTGTGCAAGCCCGCAAGCGTCGGAAAGGTGCGATCGACCACGTTCGTCGCGGGGTTGACGCCGAGAGTCGTCAGCACCCCGCCCTTGGGCCAGAACCCGCCCGAGCGAGCGATACCCCGCGCGTTGTGATAGACCTTCGCGATCCCGGGCCTCATGAACGTGTACGCGTTGGCGAAATACCCCATCTGACGTGTCGTCGCGTCCGCCGGGGCCGCTGTCCCATCCCCGGTCGTCCCGTTGTCATGGCTGTAGACGTGGTTCACACCAAGCGAGCCGTTGTTGTCGTTGTCGTCCGCTTTGTCGAGGTGGTTGTCAATGACATTAAGCCACGTCCCCACGCCGCCCGCGTTCACCAGGTCCCGCAGCGACCCCGAGCCCACGATGTCGAGGGCGTCGCGGTTGCCGAACCCGTCCTTGCGCGTGAACTGGCTGAAAATCTGCGAGTTGCTCTCGACCGACTCGCCGAAGCTGAACGGCGTCACGCGCCTGCCGTCGGGCGTGATTCGCCGGTTGAAGACCGCAGAGTCGTAGAACGTGTCCCAGAACCAAGGCGGCGCGTGCTTGATCGCGTCAAGACGGAACCCATCGACCTTGTACACGTCCACCATCATCTGCGACCATCGCATCAAGAGACCCGTCGCGTTGTCCGCGACCGGGTCGCCCGTCGTCGGGTCTGCAGCGTTGAACGGATAGATCGTGAAATTGTTCGCGCCCGGTGAGCGCGCCGTCCCCGGATTGGTGAAGGTCACCGGAGTCGCCTGCCGGTCCGGATACGCCGCACGATTCGCCGCATTCGGCAGGTTGTAAATCGTGCCCGCCGGAATGTTGAGCGGATCGCCCGGCGTCACGGGCTGACGAATGAACTGGTTGTTGCTCTCCTGCGCGATGTCGACGAGCGCGACAAGATCACCCCGGAACAGATCATAGTTCGCGCCGTTGGGATTCTCGGATTGCAGGTACCCCTGCGCGTTGCCGTTGTGAAAGTCGCCCCAGTTGCTCGTGGGCGTCTTGTCCACGATCGGTGCGCTCGGCGCCATCCAGAACCCCGGATACCCGCCCGCCGCCTGAAACCCCGCCGAGCCTTGCCGCCCGGAGTTGTGGTTGAGGATCGAATCGAGATACACAAGCCCGTTCGCCTGGTGGAACTCCGCGATCACCGTCCGAAAGCCCTGGTCCGTCCCGTACGCCGTCTCGTTGCCGGGACGGCCGAAATCAAACCGGTCAAACACGTCGTACCCCGCCGACCCCGACGAGTTCGCGCGGCTCGCCGGCGGCAGCCACACCCCGCCATACCCCGCCACGTACCAGTCGGGGATGCGCCGTTCCATGTCGGACCACTTGGCCTCGAACCACTGCATGATCACAGGGTTGTCGTTCGCCAGAGCCTCGCCCGCTCCGAAAACCAAGGCCAGGACCGATATCCGCGTACGTACGTTCATCTCTGCGCTCCGATCAGTTGCTCACACCATGATTTCGTGCCGCGGGGCGTTCGGGTTCATGGTTCACGAGCATTATGCCACGTCTCGGCCGTCTCGCCTAGCCCTTTCTGGGGGTGAAACGTTCCGGATCGTGTTCCTTCGGTTTTTCTTGCGCCGCGCCCGTCCCGTATCCTCCTGCCATGTGCGGAATCGCCGGGATCATCCTTGTCGGGCCGCCGCTCAGTTCCGGCATGCTCCCGGTCCGACCCGCTCTTGATGCCGCGGACGCCGCCATCGCCCACCGCGGGCCCGACGGCCGGGGGGAGTTTGAAGACGCTTTCAGTCTCTCGAGCGGCCTGACGGCGCGCGTCCACCTGTTGCACCGCAGGCTTGCGATCATCGACGAGGCGGGCGGACATCAGCCGATGGTCCGTGCGCGCGCTGGCTCACCGTCCGATCGCGTCGCCGTGGTGTTCAACGGGTGCATCTACAACCACCCGACCTTGAGACGTGATCTCGTCGCTTCCGGCGCGGCGTTCGAGTCCGACCACAGCGACACCGAGGTGCTCACGCTCGGGTGGGCAGCCAAGGGGCCCGCGATTCTCCGCTCGCTCGACGGGATGTTCGCCGCCGCTGTCTGGGACAGCCGCGCCGGCACGCTCACCCTTGCCCGCGACCGCGCCGGGGAGAAACCGCTTTACCACGCCGCGTTCGCGTGCGGCCAAGGCACCACCGCGTTCGCGTTCGCCAGCACGCTGCCGGCACTCCTCGCCATCAAGCGGGCCCTGGCGCCCGCCGGCCGTCACGAGATCGATCCCGCCCGCATGCGCGCGTGGGCGGCCTTCGGGTTCGGGACCCATCCGCCGATCGTCGGCGTCGAGATGGTCGCGCCCGGTCATCGGGCCGTGCTCGATCTCGCCGCGGCGTCTCCCAGTTGGTCGGTCGAGCAGTGGTGGTCACCGCCCGCGCGCGGTGGGTGCCCCGATCGTCTCAACGACACCGCCTCGGTGCTTGCGGCGATTGATCGTTCGGTCGGCGAGCGGCTTGTTGCCGACGTGCCGGTGGGGTGTTTCCTGTCGGGCGGGATTGATTCGCCGCTGATCGCTGCCTCTGCGCAGCGTCACGTCGCGGATCTGCGCACGTTCACGGTGCGCATGCCGGACTCGACGTACGACGAATCGGCGCGTGCCGCGGAGATTGCGCGGCACCTGGGCACTCGGCACGCGACGCTCGAGTGCGACGCGACACCGTGCGAGGACCTTGAGCGGCTCATTCCGCAACTCGGGTTGCCGCTCGGGGACAGTTCGCTCCTTCCGACCGCGTGGGTGAGTCGTGCGGCCCGTGCGCACGTCAAGGTGGCGCTCTCGGGGGACGGCGCGGACGAACTGTTCGACGGGTACGCGCGGTACCGTGCGGCCGGGATGCTGCGATCGATGGGCTCACTCCTTGCGCTCATGCCGGCCGTCGTCGGTCGCGGGGCGGACCCGCGTTCGCGCCGCTCGCGCGTCGCGCGGCTGGCGGCGGCGGCCCGGGGTTGGGGCTACGAGGACCTTCTCGCGATCTTTCCGTCCCGGGCATGGACGCATCTCGCCGGTGCGCAGGTTCCGCCGGGCGTCGGGAGGCGCGAGTCGCTCGCCGATCCGTCGCGTGCGGATGCGCTCTCGTACCTGCCCGAGGATCTGCTGCGCAAGGTGGATACGGCGTCGATGGCGGTTGCGCTCGAGGTGCGTGCGCCGTTTCTCGCGTCTTCTATCCTTGAATCAAGGCTCGCGGAGCCTTCGCCTGAGCACGCGGGTCGCAAGCGGGTTTTGCGCGAGGCGGCGCGCGTGATTTTGCCGCCGGGATTCGCGGACGCGCCCAAGTCTGGGTTTGCGGTCCCGATCGGGGCGTGGTTTCGGTCGAACTTCGCGGGGTTGCGCACGCTGCTGCACGCGCGGGTTCTGCGTCCCGATGCCTTCGATGCGTTCTCGGGGTGCGTCCCTTTCAGCGCGGCTCGGATCGAGGCGATGATGGCCGAGCACGAACGCGGATCGACGGACCACAGCCAGAGGCTGTACCACCTGCTGGTGCTTTCGATCTGGTCGGATTGGTTGAAGACAGCGTAGTCGTCTGTCTTGGTTACCGGGTCGCGCGGTAGACGTACGCGTGCCCGAAACGGCTCCGCACCGGGTGCATCGGCTCGACTTGCGAGAAGTGCGCCCGCATGAGATCGATGAATCTCTTGACGATTCCGAGGCGCTCGTGCCTGTAGGTAATCATGCTGAAACGAGCGCCCGGGCGCATGGCCGCGACGGTCTCGGCGACGGTGCGGTCTTGGACAGGCTTGGGGAGGAGGATCCAGGGAACGGAACTGACGACGACATCGAGCGGGCCCATCGCGTGCTGTGTGCAATGGCGGCGGACATCCTCGACCGATCCCTCGATCATCGCGACGCCGGGGTGGCGTTCACGGAAGACCTTGGCAAGTCTCGGGCTTTTCTCGATGGCGAGGAAACGGCATGACTTGGGGATGGCGGCGAGGATCTCGCGGGTCACCGGGCCGGTGCCGGGGCCGAACTCGACGACGTTTCGGGCGTGTTCAAGCCCGAGGTCTGCCGCGAGCGTCCTGGCGACGCGTGGGGGGCTCTCGTGGAGAGCGCCGATCCGGAATGGAGATCGGATGAACTCGCTCAGGAAGAGAAAGCCCTTGCCCTTGGCCCGAACGGGGGCGACTTCGGCTTGGGAATCGGGCAAGGTTGCGCGTATGGCTCGTGGCATCACGGTGTCCCATCAACAAAGGTCGCACCAAGCCCCTTATGGCTGGACGCCCAGCGGAGAGATTAGCACGTCCGGCGGGGCCCCGCTCGCTCGCGGAGGCCCCTGCCGTCCTAGCGTCCGGGAAGGAGAATCCACATGACCACGCGCGCCCACCTCATCGACCTGATGCAGTTCACCCGGATGATGTTTCTCAAGGCCATCAATGACTGGCCAGCGGACAAACTCACGTACCAGACCGGCCCAGAGGACAATCACGTCATCTGGAGCATCGGACACCTCGCCGCCACCGACGCGTGGCTCGGGTCGGTCCTGAAAATCCCCGGGACGGAGGTGCCCGAAGCGTACCAAGCCCTCTTCGGGATGGGGTCCAAGCCTCAGAGCGACCTCAAGGCGTACCCGCCGCTGGCGGAAGTCCGCGGGTACCTCGACGGGTGTCGGAGCGCGGTCCGCAATTGGCTGGAGACGGCGGACGAGAAGGCGTTGTCGGTGCCGTTGAAGGAAGCCACGGGCGGGTTCGCCAACGACGGGATCGACATGCTGATGAAGATCTGCTGGCACGACGGGTGGCACCTGGGGCAGGTGACGACGCTTCGACGGGCGCTGGCGTTGCCGAGCATCTTCTGAGCGTGTCCGCGACAAGGCCACAAGACAACTCCACGATTCGAAGACTCATCGTGGGCGCGAGTTAGATGCCGATCTCGTCGGCGATCTGTTCGAGCGTCTGCGGTGAGTCTCCGGCGAGCGTGTCAACGGTCGGCGCGGTCGCGAGGGGCTTGCCGCGATTGTCGGTGAGTGGCTTGCCGTCCATTGTGCGGATGATGGGGATCGGGTTGGTCTTGTCGTGGTTGAGCAAGGCGAGTTCCATCGCCTTCTGCTTGGGCTCGGGTATTTCAGCCCACTTTCCGCGGCCGCGACACTTGGGAAAGCCCGAGCAGGAGAGCCACGGGCCCTTGAGCCCGGCGCGGAGGTTCAGAGGCTTGCCGCAGGCCGCGCACGGAATGTCGGTCGTGATGGGGGGCTGACTGGGGGCGACGACCTTCCCCTTTTTGTCGATGTTGAGGATGCCGTCGCACGGGGTTTCCTTGTGTCCATACATCGAGCAGCCCAAGAACGGCCCGAAGCGACCGACGCGCTTGGTCATGGCGTTGCCGCACTTGGGGCACGCGACGTCGATCCCTTCGACGGCGGGGCGTGGCGTGCCGTCACGGTCGACTGGGCTCGCGTAATCGCAGTCGGGGTAGCGGACGCACGAAAGAAACTTGCCGTTCTTCCCGAACTTGAACGCTGTGCCCGCGCCGCATTTGGGACACTTGTACGGAGCGGGAACACTCTCAGCCTTGGCGTGGACGAGGCTGGTCTCGGCGCTGGCGAGGCTCTTCTTGAAAGGGCCATAGAACCGCGCGAGCATGTCGACCCAGTCGAGGTGGTCCTCTTCGACTTTGTCGAGCTGGGTTTCCATCTCGCGGGTGTAGCCCAGGTCCATGATGTCGGGGAAGGCCTCGATGAGTTTGTCGGTGACGACCTCGCCCAGATCGCTCGCATAGAGGCGGCGGTCGATGGCTTCGACGTACTTGCGGTCGAGGATGGTCGAGATGATCGAGGCGTAAGTGGACGGGCGGCCGATCCCTTCGGACTCGAGCATCTTGATGAGGCTCGCTTCGCTGTAGCGGGCGGGTGGTTGGGTGAACTTCTGCTCGGGGTCGATGCCGAAGGGCGCGACGGGCTGCTGCTCTTTGAGGGGCGGCAGGGTCTGTTCGTCGGCGGCTTTGGGGATGCCGGTGGCCTTGTAGAAGCCGTCGAAGACCAGGACGCGTCCGCTCGCTCGGAAGCTGAGAGGCTTTGCCTTGTCCTTGCCGCCCTGGATGGTGACGGCGGTCGAGTCCCACTCAGCCGGGACCATCTGGCAGGCGACGAACCTCTCCCAGATGAGCGAATAGAGGCGGAACTGGTCGTCGTTGAGGGCGCGGCGGACCTTGGCGGGCGTCAGTTCGACGTTGGTGGGGCGGATGGCTTCGTGGGCTTCCTGCGCGTCCTTGTTGCTGCTCGTGAAGAAGTTGGGCTTCTCGGGCAGGTACTTCTTGCCGTAGGCGGACTCGATGTACCCACGGGCCATGTCGAGAGCGTCCTTCGACAGGTGCGTGGAGTCGGTACGCATGTAGGTGATGAGACCGACGGGCCCTTCGCCCGGGACGTCCACACCTTCGTAGAGGGTCTGGGCGGTGCGCATGGTGCGCTGGGGGCCGAAACCGAGGCGCGAGCTGCCCGCCTGCTGGAGGGTGGAGGTGATGTAGGGCGGGGTCGGGCGCGTGGTGGTGCGCTTGGTTTCGATCGAGGTGATCTTGTAGGGCGTTGCGGTGTCGACGGTGCCGGTCATCGTGCGGACGAACTTGGCGGGGCCTTTGCCTTTTTCGTCGTCGCGGACGCTGCTCTTGATGTTGGTCAGGCCTGCGGACGCTGCGACGCTATTCGCCCATTCAGCGAGGGCTTCGCCGGTTTTCTTGGCACGGCCGTCAAACTTCTCGCCACCGATGTCAACGAGTTCAGCCCGGATACCGCCTTGGTCACCGAGCCAGGCGTTGATCTCGCGGACGGTGTGCCCTTCGCCCTTCTCGTTTTTGTGCCCGAGCAACTCAGCGAAGGACTTGGCCAGGCCCGACGCTTTGGCGATTTCCGCAGTGAAGAAGGCTTCGACCGCCCAGTATTCATCGGGGATGAACGCCCGGATCTCCTTCTCACGCTCGACCACGACGCGGACCGCGACACTCTGCACGCGCCCGGCGGAGAGCCCGCGGGCGACTTTCTTCCAGAGCAGCGGCGAGACCTGGTAGCCGACGATGCGGTCGAGAATGCGGCGGGCCTGCTGGGCGTTGACGCGGTCCTCGTCGATCTCGTGCGGGTTCTTGAATGCCCGCTCGATCTCGGCTTTGGTGATGGCGGGGAAGCGGACGCGCTTGGCTTCCTTGCTGGGGATGCCGAGTTCTTGCGCGAGGTGCCAGGCGATGGCTTCACCCTCGCGGTCCAAGTCGGTGGCGAACCAGACCTCGCCGCCGGAGTCTTTGACGTCCTTGGTGGCGCGTTTGAGGTCCTTGATGATCTGTTCGCGGTCCTCGGTGACGACGTAGGTGGGCTTGAAGTCGTGCTCGAGGTCGACGCCGGGGACGGGGTTCTTGACGCCCTTGGGGTTTTTGCTGGGGAGGTCGCGGACGTGCCCGACGGAGGCCATCACGTGGAACTTGTCGCCGAGGTACTTGTTGATGGTCTTCCCCTTGGCGGGGGACTCGACGATGACGAGGTCTTTGCCGGAAGCGGTGCCGGGTGTATAGGGCTTGAAGGTGCGTCCGCTGCCGGAGCGGCCACGTTTGCCGCCCTTGGCTGGGGCCTTGGCAGGTGCGGCGGCGGCAGGGGTGGGCGTGCCGTTGGCGTCGAAGGGAGCCGCGGACTTGGCGGCTTTCTTCTTGGTGGTGGTTTTGGTGGCGGATGCCTTCTTTGCCATGGTGCGTATCTATTTGAGAGGGGCAAGAGCTGAGAGATCGCGGGTATCCGCGGGTTACGTCGGTTCGAGAGGGCGTTTGGGCCCCCAAAATCGACTGCGGAGCACGTCCCGAGAGGTGAAATCCTTTCGAGGGGTCGGTGCTAGCGAAGGGGAGTCGGGGGGCTGAGTCAAGCCGAACGGGTTTTGTTTGGTACAGAAAGAGGTTGGATCGTCCCCGTGATTGCTGAATCAGCCCTGCTCGACCAGATCTGCGACGGATCGGTCGCTGAGACCATCCACCTCGATGATCGTCGTCGCGAGCGACTGGTACAGCGGGTCGCGTTGGGCCCAGAGGGTGGGGATTTCGGCCAAGGGGTCCGCGCCGGTCAGGGACGGGCGGGCGGCAAGGTTGGTTGTGGCGAGGCGTTCGCGGAGGGTTGCGGGGGTGGCGCGGAGGTAGATCACGCGGTCGCCGAGGGCGGTTCGGCGGCGGAGTTCGGCTTCGCAGGGGGGGTGCGTCGGCGTGCCGCCGCCGAGGGAGACGATGCCCGCAGTCAGGACGCGCGGGTCGTCGAGGGCTTGGCGTTCGGCGTCGCGAAAGGCGGGGAGGCCGAGGGCTTGGAGGGCACCCGCGGCGGTGGCGTGGCCGAGGATGCCCGGGGTGATGTCGTCGAGGTCGACGAAGGGAAGACCGAGGGATGGGGCGACGATCCGCCCGATGGTGGTTTTGCCGCTGCCACGGAGCCCGAGGAGGTAAATAGCCACGGGCGAGGGTAGGGGAGGCTGTCGGGGCATTGTGGCGATATGCTCTGCCCCGTGTTGAAGCACCGCTTGCCTTTGGGGATTCTGCTGATCGCGACGTTGGTCGGGCTGTTGTGGCTCGACGAGACGTTGGCGGGCGGCCGCGTGCCGGAAGTGATGGCGGGATTTACGAGGCTCAGCACGGTGCCGCCGGGGGCGGTGATCTTTGCGGTGATGCTCCCCATCGCATTCATGGCGGCGCGTGAACTGGCTCGGATCATGCGGGAGAAGGGGATTTTGGCGCAGACCGGCGTGACGTGTGCGGCGGCGCTGATCGGTCTGATCGCGTCGGCGACGGTGCCAGGTGCGCTGCCGGGGGACACGGGAGCGTCGGTGGTGGGGAGCGCGGCGATTGTCGTGATGCTGGGGTCGCTGGCGTACTACTCAAGGCACAAGAACACGCAGGGCGTTGTGGCGGCGGCGGGGGGAGCCCTGCTCGCGTTTACCTACCTGGGGCTTATGTTCGGGTGCGTGCTGACGATTCGCAGGGACCATTCTGCGTGGGTGCTTTTGTGGATTCTGATCGTGACCAAGTCTTGTGACACCGGCGCGTACTTCACCGGGCGGGCGATCGGGCGGCACAAGCTGATCCCCTGGCTCAGCCCCGGCAAAACGTGGGAGGGGCTCGGCGGCGGGGTGGTCCTGGCGGCGGGGATGGCGTCCCTGGGCGTGGTGGTGCTGCGAGAACTGCTCCCGAACGAGTTGCTGCCTTCGGTGTGGGCGGCAGCGATCGCGGGGGCGTGCTGTGCGGTGGTGGGGCAGTTGGGGGATCTGATGATGTCCCTCTTCAAGCGGGACGCGGGTCGGAAAGACTCCGGGCACTCGCTGCCGGGGTTTGGGGGCGTTTTGGACGTGCTGGACTCGCCGCTTTTGGTGATGCCGTTCGCGGTGTGGTGGCTGCGGTGGTTCGTGGAGCGGTAGAAGGTGGCGGGATTTTGACGCCTCGCGTCTGGGCGAGGGCCTATCCTCTAGGAAAGTCATACCCGGCCCTCGGTTGGAGCCTCCTCGCCTATGCACGTGACCGCCAAGTTGCTCACCCTGTTCAACCTTGAGAAGCAGATCCGGGGCCTCAAAGGACGCCTGACCGCTGCGGAGCGGTTTCTGACCGAGCAGGACAAGCAGTTGGGCTTGCTGGACGCTCAGAAGGCTGCGTTCGACCTGCAGACCAAACAGATCACGGTCGCCCAGCGTTCGGCCGAGGCTGAGGCAACGAAGCACTCGACCCGGATGGCGTCGATCAAGACGCAGATGGAATCCACGACCAAGAGCAAGGACTACACCGCTCTCTTGACCGAGCACAACACCATCAAGATCGAGAAGGACAAGTTCGAGGTCCAGGCGCTCGAGTCGATGACGAAGCTGGAAGAAGTCGCCAAGCAGGCCGCGGAGCTCGAGACCAAGCGGGCGGAGCGGATGAAGGTGCGGGGCGTGGCGGCGGCAGACAAAGAGACCAAGGCCCAGGAAATCGCGGGGCGGCTCGCTGAACTGCTCGCGGAGCGCGACGCGTCCAAGACGGGCATCCCGTCCGAGGCGCTATCGACGTTTGAAAAGTTGCTCGCCTCACGCGGCGAAGAGGCAATGGCGCCGATCGAGGAACTCGACCGCAAGCACTATGAGTTCACGTGCGGGTCGTGCCAGCGGACGCTCACGATGGACGGGGTCAACGCCCTGCTGTCGACGGGCCGCCTGACGCGGTGCACGAACTGCGGGTGCGTGCTGTACGTCGAGAAGGAACTGGCGCTGTCGATGGTTCCTGCGGCGAAGAAGTAGGGCAGAGTTCGCCGGTCCGGTTCAGGGCCGCGTAGGTTGCTTTCGCTGATCAATTGATCGTCAGGTGAAGCATGTGGAGCTTGCTCCGCCGAAGGTGTCCGATCCTGATCGGGTCACCCTCGCCGATTCCCCCTTGCTCGCGCTGCGGGCTCTGTTTTCGGCGATCAGTCGCCGCCGGCGTCTTCGGGGACTTTGCAGTTCAAGCCCAGGTGCTTGATCGCGCGGGCGGTGAGTGCTCGGCCCCGGCGCGTTCGCGCGAGGAAACCGATCTGCAGCAGATACGGCTCCACGACATCCTCGAGCGTGACAGCGTCTTCGTTCATGGTGGCCGCGATCGCTTCGACCCCCACGGGGCCCCCGGAATAGATCGTGCCGATGGTGCGGAGGTAGGTGCGGTCGAGCTCGTCCAGCCCCAGTTCGTCGACGCCTTCGAGCGCGAGGGCGTTCTGGGTCATCGCGGTTGAGATCTCGCCCTTGCTGCGGACGGAGGCGAAATCGCGCACGCGCCGGAGGAGGCGGTTGGCGACGCGGGGCGTGCCCCGCGAGCGGTCGGCGATGAGGTTGAGGGCGGCCTCGTCGACGCGCGGGATCGACAGGAGCATGCACGCGCGGGTGAGGATGCGGACCAGTTCGGGAACGCTGTAGTAGCGCAGGTGGTGCGTCATGCCGAATCGGCCGCGCAAAGGCCCCGACAGCAGCCCTGCCCGCGTCGTCGCGCCGATGAGCGTGAAGGGCTTGCACTTGATCTGCACCGTGCGGGCAGCCAGCCCGCTGTCGACGGTGACATCGACGCGGTAGTCCTCCATCGCGGGGTAGATGAACTCCTCGACCTGGATGGGCAGGCGATGGATCTCGTCGATGAAGAGGACGTCGCGCGGGCCAAGCCGGGTCAGGGCGGCGACGAGGTCGGTGCCTTTGGTGAGGGCGGGGCCGCTCGTGATGAAGATATTCGTGCCGAGTTCGGCCGCGATGACGTGGGCCATCGAGGTTTTGCCCAGGCCGGGCGGGCCGTGGAGGAGAATGTGCTCAACGGGTTCCTGTCGTTTGGACGCGGCGCCGACAGCAATGGCGAGGCGTTCGAGGAAGTCATCCTGCCCGACGTACTCGGAGAGTTTCTGCGGGCGGAGGGCCCAGTTGCGCTGGTCCTCCTCGGGGGCAAGGGTGGGGGAGATGACGCGCTCGGTGGCCATAGGGCGAGCGTAGCACGCGAGGCTCGGGCGTTGCCCGCCGGTGGCCTCGCTACTTGATCGGGAGGCCCTGAGCCCGCCAGAGCTCAAGGAGTCGTTGGATCGAGGCGGGCTCCCAGACGGATCCGTCCGCGACTCTGGTTTCGATCAGCTCGCCGGTGTCGCGGATGCGGGTGGTTTGGAGGAAGGCCTTTTCGCCGCCCATCGATCGCAGACTGCTGGTGAGCTCGAAGACCTTTCCGTTCTTGTCGGCCTGGGTGAGGGAGTCTCGGCGGAAACGGATCTGCCGGTCCTCGTGCTGGTAGCTGTAGAACCCGAATTCGGAGAGGACCCTTTGTTTGACGAGGATCTGGGGAAGGAGGTAGTGCTCGACGCGCGAGAGATAGCCTTCGCTGGGGACGGTCGTGTGGATGGGCTTGCTCGTCGCGCCGGGCTTGTCGGTAGTTGTGACGGTGGTCACGGTCATGCTCTCGTCCTGGCGGGCGCCGGTCTCTCTCGCGACGATGGTCTTGTCCGGGGTCTTGAGCGCGGTAGTGAGGGTCCAGAGTTCCTGCTTGTGGTCGGTGGACAGGAAGAAGATCCCCTGCACATCGGCGAAGTCCTCGCCGACACGCACGCGAGAATCGACTTGGACGAAGAAGCCCTGCGCGTCGTCTTTTTCGCTCCCGAACTGCGCGAACTGAGACCGCTTGCCGAAGCCGGTCCGGACGCGTCGATAGCCGACCTCGCGTGCGTCGGCTTCGTTCCCGTCCTTGGCCGGGACGTAGAGGCGTTCCCATCGTTCGGGCCGCGAGACGATCTCTTTCAGGTCGGCTTCCGACACCGAGCGCAGCAGCGAGGTTCCGGCTTTGATGAGCGCGGCCACACGCTCCTGCGACTCGGCCTGATCGACCACGGTGAGCGTGGTTTGCGTGTCCTCGTACGTGATTCGGGCGGCTTCAAACCGTGACTTGTCGCAGAAGAAGTCGCAGAACACGAACGTGCCCGGCTGGGACTTGAACACGGTGATCCCTCGAACGACTTCCGTCTTGCCATCCTTGCTCGGGACCTGGATGTAGACGCGTTCGGCCGGCCTGCCGGCGACGAGGGCGGCCTTGTTGTGTTCGATGATGGTGGATTTGAGCCCCTCCTGAACGACGGCGGCCTCGACGAGTTCGATCTGGGCTTTCATGAGCTCGCCGGTGGTCATCGCGCGGTCGGAAAACTGCCTGGTGTAGATCCGCAAGAGCCACGACTTGTCGGCGGGCACGATCTGGATCTCGGCGGTACCCGCTCCGTACTGGGCTTCCGACTTGGACCCCTTGGGGATCAGAAGCGTGATTCTGGCATCCTCGATCGTGAGCGGGGCGGGCTCAAACTCCGTCGTGACGCCCTTGGGCGCGGGTTGGCTGGGAGCGGCGGGTGCCGGTTCTGTCCTCGGCTCGGCCTTAGGTTCAGTGGCGGGCTGAGGCTTCGGCCTGGCCGCGCTCGCGGGGAGCGGCACGGCGTTCGTAGTTTGGCCGGGCAATGAGCTCGAAATCACGCAGGAAGTCACGACCAGCAGAGAGGTGAGGGTGGGGCGTCGCATCGTTCTGTTCCTGTTCGTACGAAAGGGACCTGGGCTCCGATAGCATACGGATCGGCGGGCGAGGCGTTCCCGCTGAAACTGGAGGGGGGGTCTCGGAGGGGGGTGATCAACGATGATTATGGGCGGTTGCGCGCCGGGTTGACTGAGGCGGGGGGGTGTCTATCCTTCTCCCCCTTCCGAGAGGAGTGTGCGTCCTCCGGATCGGGCAGTGTTTTTCAGGTTGAAAGAGGTATCGATGAGCAGCGGCAAGATTCGAATTCGGATGGAAGCCTACGACCACCTCGCTTTGGATGCTTCGGCGAAAGAAATCGTCGAGCACGCCAAGCGGACCAACGCGAAGGTCGCGGGCCCTGTGCCGCTGCCGACGCGGGTTGAGCGGTACACGGTGCTTCGCTCGCCGTTCATCGACAAGAAATCTCGTGAACAGTTCGAGATCCGCACGCACAAGCGGATCATCGACATTCTCGATCCGAACGT
This sequence comes from Phycisphaera mikurensis NBRC 102666, assembly GCA_943369765.1. Taxonomy (GTDB): domain Bacteria; phylum Planctomycetota; class Phycisphaerae; order Phycisphaerales; family UBA1924; genus UBA2396. Next base: position 146,402 of record CALROI020000007.1, read on the forward strand.
CCGCACGGTCGAGGCGCTCAATCGCCTGGTCGTTCCGGCGGGCGTGTTTGTGAAGATCAAGGCTTGATTCTCGAGGGTTCGGCGCGTTTCGCCGAGCCCTTTTCGTTGGGCTGGATTGGATGGGCTGGGGGATTTGAGGTTGGTGGGGTTTAAAGACGGACGATCAGGGCGGCCAATAGGGGCTTGCACCGGATTCCGCAAAGGGCAGACGCGATGGCACTGGCACTGTTGGGCAAGAAAATCGGTATGACGCGTGTGTACGACGCCAAGGGCACGAGCACGCTGGTCACGGTTCTCGAGGTCGGTCCCTGCACCGTGACGCAGGTGAAGACGAAAGAGAACGACGGGTACTCGGCTGTTCAGATCGGCTGGGGCGAAATGAAGGCCCGTAACAGCACGATGCCCGTGATCGGGCACGACGCCAAGGCCGGGGCAACCCCCAAGCGCCACCACCGCGAATTCCTCGTCGATGAGAAGGGCGTTGCGGACTACACCCTCGGGCAGGTCCTGACGGTCAAGGCTCTCGAAGGCAACATGTACGTCGACGTCTCCGGCACGAACAAAGGTAAGGGTTTCGCCGGTACGATGAAGCGCCACCACTTCAAGGGAATGGGTGCGTCGCACGGTACCGAGCGTAAGCACCGTGCACCGGGCTCGATCGGCTCGCTCTGTTCCAACCGCGGCTTCGGCGGCGGGTTGGCCAAGGGCAAGAAGATGTCGGGCCAGATGGGCAATGTCAGCGTGACCTGTCGAAACCTCGACGTGGTCCGGATTGACGAAGCCCGCAACTTGATCCTGGTCAAGGGGACGGTTCCCGGGGCCAACACGAGCACAATCACGATCCGCGCGGCTGTCCGGCTCTACACGAGCAAGGCCAAGAAGGCGCTGGCTGCAAAGAAGTGAACGCATTCGAGGGTGTGGGAGATGACTTTTGAGGTTGGCCGGCCAATGATCGAGGCCCGGCACTTCTGAATCGTTGCCGGTTGTTGGATGCAGAGTCAAGATCGTCGGCCCCCACCAGGCGGGGACCGGCGAGCCCGAGAGGTCGAAACGCGAGACACGAGAGTGTCGGACACCTTCGAAACCGCCGGGTGACGACAAATGAAGGATCAGCGAGAGACAGGTCTGGCGAGAGCCTGAACTGTGCTGATCCGGACGGCCGAGTCGAATCTGACCCGACCCCCGTACCCGCCAGCGTGGCGTGTGCGAGTTCCGAAGCATCAGGCTTAGTCCTGTGCGACCCGGAGCGATAGGAGGCGAGGCGGATAGGCGGACGACGACCACTTGGGGCAACCCGGTGAATCGTCGGCAGAGGCGTTTGGCGAGGAATGACACGATGGATGTCCCCGTCCTCAATATGGCTGGCACACAAGTCGGCACCCTGAAGATCGACGAGCTCGCGCTCGGCGGCGAGGTCAACCCCGCGCTGATCAAGCAGGCCTATGTTCGGTACCATGCGTCGACCCGTCAGGGCTCGAGCATCACCAAGAACCGCGGCTCGGTCGAGGGTTCGACCCGCAAGATTTACAAGCAAAAAGGCACGGGCAACGCTCGTCACGGTGACAAAAACGTCAACCTGATGAAGGGCGGCGGCCACGGTCACTCCAAGAAGAAGGTCCGCGAGGACTTCCGCTTGGACATGCCCAAGAAGATGCGCCGCAAAGCCAACCGCAACGCCCTCTTGGCGAAGCTGGTGGACAGCGAAGTCCGCATCATCGACGACATCTCGTTTCCCGAGCCCAAGACCAAGGGCTTCCTTGGTTTCCTCGAGGCGATCAAGGTGGACAAGTCGGCGGTCGTTGCTCTCTCGGTGGACGCTGCCAAGAGCGACAACGCCCGCAAGAGCGGCCGGAATGTGGACGACGTCACGCTGATCCGCGCGGACCAACTCAACTGCTTTGACATGCTCAACCACCGCTTCCTGGTCATCGGGAAGTCTGATCTTGAGACATGGCTCGCGGGTCCCTGGTCTCAGACGGGCAAGGACGCGAAGCTCTCGCCCAAGGGGATGTCCGAGACGGGTGTGCAGGCCCACGGTTCCGGAGCGAAAGAGGCCGGTTCCAAGCCCGTTGCTCCCAAGGTGAGCAAGACGGCCAAGCCTAAGGCTGCGAAGAAGGAGACCAAGTAATGCCAGCGAACGTAGCCGCGATGTACATCGTGAAGCATCCGCTTCTCTCCGAGAAGAACACGGATCAGATGACGGACCACAAGCGGTACACCTTCCTCGTTGATCCTCGGGCCACCAAGGTCGAGATCAAGAACGCGATCGAAGAGCTGTACAAGGTGCGAGTGGAGTCGGTCAGCACGCAGATCCGCAAGGGCGGGCTCCGCCGGTTGAAGTATGGCGTGGTGGCTGAGCCCATCAGCAAGAAGGCCACGATCAAATTGCACGCAGACGACTCGATCGAACTGTTCTGAACAGAAGTACGCGAACCTCCGCTGGGCGGAAGGAACTGAATCATGCCGATCCGGATTTACAAACCCACGAGTGCAGGCCGACGCAACGCGTCGGTGAACATGCACGCCGAGGTCACCAAGAAGACTCCCGAGCACAACCTGCTCCGCCCCAAGCCCCACACAGGCGGGCGGAACCATCACGGCATCGTGACGGCCCGCGGCATCGGCGGCGGCGTCAAGTCGATGCTGCGTCTGATCGATTTCAAGCGGAAAGACCGCAACGGGATCGTCGGGAAGGTCATCGGGATCGAGTACGATCCCGGCCGTTCCTCGCACATCGCTCTCGTTGAGTATACCGACGGCGAGCGTCGGTACATCCTCGCCCCCATGGGCTTGAAGGATGGCCAGGAGATTCTGACCAGCGCGACCGAGGCTGTGGAGCCGGTGGTCGGCAACTGCATGCAGCTCCGGTTCATCCCGACAGGTCTCGAAGTTCACGCGGTGGAGCTCTTGCCCGGGAACGGCGCCAAGATGTGCCGCTCCGCGGGAAGCTTCGCGAAGCTGTCGAACAGGGATGAGCAGTACGCGACGCTGATCCTTCCTTCGGGCGAAACCCGCAAGGTGGATATCAACTGTCGTGCGACGATCGGTCAGGTCGGCAACATCGATCACCGCCTCCGCCGTCTCGGCAAGGCCGGACTGTCCAGGCTCATGGGCATGCGTCCGATCACCCGCGGTGTGGCGAAGAGCCACCACGCCCACCCGCTGGGCGGCGGCTCGGGTCGTTCGAAGGGCAACCGTGCACCGTGCGGCCCGACCGGCGTGTTGGCAAAGGGTGGCAACACCCGCAACCGCAAGAAGGCGAGCACGAGGCTCATCATCCGTCGTCGTGTGAGCACGAGGTACGGCCAGAAGAAGTAAGACAGCGTCGGGTATGGCATCAAGGTTTACCAGCAGGCTTTAGGAGCCTGAAGAAGCAGGAAACAGGAACATGGGACGCAGCCTCAAGAAGGGTCCGTACGTCGATGAGAAGCTCTACCGGAAGGTCGAGAAGCTCAACGAGGCTCGGCGGAAAGAACCGCTGAAGACTTGGCGCCGTGCGTGCACGATCGTGCCGGAGTTCGTCGGGCACACGTTCAAGGTGCACAACGGTCGCACGTTCATCGACGTGTTCGTGACCGAGGACATGGTCGGGCACAAGCTGGGTGAGTTCTCGCTGAGCCGCACGTTCCGCGGGCACACGAACAAGAAGGAAGGCATCGACGACTCGGCGGCGAAGAAGTAAGGACGGAAGAACGGATCACGAAGTGAACTGCGCACGGGACCGTCTGGTTGCCGGGGCGATTGAAGGAAGGATTGACCTGTGAAACTGCGAGGCGAACGAGTGACACAACTGGCGGCGGCGAGAGGCATCGCCGTGGAGCAGTTGGCGGCGACGATCGAGCGCCCCTCCATCAAGGGTGCGAACGCTCTGTCGGCGATCCAGAACTGGATGCGCAACAACGACCACCCGCGCTGCAAGGCGTCGGACTGCCAGAAGATCGCGGCTGCCCTGGGCGTGACGCTCCCCGAGATCGTCAAGTTCACGAGCGAGCTGAACAACAACCGCGGGTCGGCTCGCAAGGCCAAGCTCGTCATCGACATGATCCGCGGGCAGCAGGTCGACAAGGCCCTCAACATGCTGACGTTCACGACCAAGCGTGCAGCGGTCAACATCAAGAAGTGCCTCATGGCGGCGATGGCGGATGCCACGGCGTTTGAGGCGGATGTGACCAAGTTGTACGTGCTCGAGAGCCGCTGCGACGAGGGCGTCCAGATGAAGCGGTTCCAGCCGAAGGATCGCGGTCGGGCTCACCCGATCATCAAGCGTTCGGCGAACATCACCGTGTCGGTCGGCACCAAAGGCCCCAAGAAGAAGAAGTAATCCATCGGGCCGGGCCTATCGCCCCGCCCCGGAGTGACGCATGGGACAGAAGACACATCCATTCGGGTTTCGCCTCGGTGTGACCGAGGCCCACAAGAGCCGCTGGTACGCCCCCAAGGCCCTGTTCGGTGAACTCGTCATCGAGGACGAGAAGATCCGCAACTACCTGGACAACAGGCTGAATCGCAAGCCCCCGTTCGCCGCGGTGTCGGATATCCACATCGAGCGGACGCGTGAAGAGCTCAAGATCATCATCAAGACCGCTCGTCCGGGTCTGGTCATCGGGCCCAAGGGCGCCGAGGTCGAGCGGATGACGCAGGAACTGCAGTTCATGACGGGTCGCAAGGTTGCGATCTCGATCATGGAAGTGAAGAACCCCGATCTGGACGCCAAGCTCTGTGCCGAGGCGATCGGCGAGGCGCTCCTGAAGCGGATGGCCTTCCGCCGGGCTCTGAAGATGAAGATCGACGCCATGATCACCTCCGGTGCTCAGGGCGCGAAGATCCGCGTGTCGGGCCGTCTGGGCGGGGCTGAAATCGCCAAAAGCATGTCGGTTGCTCAGGGTCGCATGCCGCTGTCGACGCTCCAGGCTCGCGTCGAGTACGCGACCGCCGAGGCGAAGACCCCCGCGGGGATCATCGGCATCAAGTGCTGGATCTACAAGGGCATGTACACGACGGAGCGGACCGAAGAAGAGAGCAACGCTGCCGGCGGCCGGGCCCGTGCCCGCGGCCGGAAGTAAGAGTCCAATTCGGAATGTCTGGTTGAAGCGGATTGAGTTTGTCACTGGTCTGATTGTCGTAAGTGGAGTGTGACGCATGGCGTTGATGCCCAAGCGGGTCAAGTTTCGGAAAGAGATGCGGAATGTCCGCGATCGCAAGGCGACGAAAGGGAACTACGTCGCGTTCGGGGATTTCGGTCTGCAGGCCCTCGCGGGTTGCTGGCTGAAAGGGACCGTGATCGAGGCCGGCCGCGTTTCGGCGCAGCACTTCCTCAAGCGTGAAGGCAAGCTGTTCATCCGGGTCTTCCCGGACAAGCCGATTTCGAAGAAGCCGCTCGAAACCCGAATGGGTACGGGTAAGGCCGAGGTGGATTACTGGGCGGCTCGTGTGAAGCCCGGGACGATGCTGTTCGAGATCGCGGGCGTGTCGGAAGTCACAGCGAAGGCGGCGTTCGCCCGCGTGGCGATCAAGATGCCGATCAAGTGCCGGTTTGTCGGCCGCCGGGTCAAGGTGTAAACGCCGGGGCGAGGTCTCCGGGCGGAACGTTGGGGTTGGGAATGCAAGCGATTGAGCGGGAATGATCCCGCAAGAAGGACGATGCGATGAAGGGTAAAGAAGCCAGCAAACTGAGGATCGACGAGGTCGCCCCCGAACTCACGCGGCTCCGCAAGGAGTTGTACGAGCTGCGGGCCAAGAGCGTGACCGAGAAGGTCGAGGACACGACCCGGTTCGGGCACCTCAAGCGCGATATCGCGCGGGTCCTGACCCGGAAGAAGCAGATCGAGCTCGAGTCGACGAAGAAGTAAACGGATTTCATTGAGACGATGATTCAGGAAAGGCCGGCCTCGGACACGGGGCCTGGCGAAGGGACGAACCAGCACATGCCCGCGAAGACCAGCGACAGCAAGAGCAAAGCCCCGAAGAAGAAGGGCGCACCCGAATCGAAGGGCACCAAGGTCGGTGTCGTCGAATCTTCGAAGCGCGACAAGAGCCGTCGCGTGGTGGTGGCCTACCAGTCGATGCACCCCAAGTACGGGAAGTACCTCGGGGAGCGGACGATTCTTCAGGTGCACGACGAGAAGAACGTCTCGAAGACCGGCGACGTGGTGGAGATCGCGGAGTGCAAGCCGGTGAGCAAGACCAAGACGTGGACCCTCGTCCGCGTGATCGAGGCCAAGAGCGCCCAGGCCGAAGCGTTGGCCAGCGCGAAGGAAATCAAGTAGGACAACCCGGACAAGCAACCGGCCTCGTTTCCCGCCCCGATAAGGGCCCCGGGGAGTGCGGCGGAAGGACAGAGCCATGCTGCAACAAGAAACCAGATGTGAAGTCGCGGATAACTCGGGGGCGAAAATCGCCTACGTGATCCGCGTGTACGGTGGATCGACCGCCTCGGGCAAGTTCACACGCCGCATCGCGACGATCGGCGACCGTGTGTTTGTCTCGATCAAGAAGGCCCTCCCGGGTTCGGACGTGAAGGCCGGCGACAAGAGCAAGGCGGTCGTGGTGCGTTGCACCAAGGCCACGCGTCGTGCGGACGGGTCGTACATCAAGTTTGATTCCAACGCGGTGGTGCTGATCCAGGACGACGGGAACCCCAAGGGCACCCGCATCTTCGGGCCAGTCGCCCGTGAACTCCGCGACAAGAACTACATGAAGATCGTGTCCCTTGCGGCGGAAGTGGTCTAAACAGACGATGTTCGAGAACGGTCAGAAGAACGGCGGATAGAAACGCCGGCAACAAGCGAGAAGTGATATGGCGAAGCATGTTCGGAAAGGTGACACGGTCATCGTGACCAGCGGGGACGACAAGGGGACGGTCGGCGAGGTCCTTCGTGTCGACACCAAGGACGGCCGCGTGCTCGTCAAAGGCGTCAACATGCAGACCAAGCATGTCAAGCCCCGTGCCCAGGGTCAGGCCGGTGGGATCATCCAGCGCGAGAACACGATCCACATGTCCAAGGTGAGCCCGGTGGTGGACGGCAAGGCGACCCGCGTGCGGTTTGTCACCAAGGCCGACGGGAGCAAGTGGCGTGTGGCCGTCAAGGGCGGGAAAGAAATCGGGCAGGTGAGCCCGTCGAAGGATCAGAAGAGCGGTGCCGCGAAGACGGCCAAATCGGCGGCGAGTGGTGCGGCAAAGACCGCTGGCAAGAAGAAGTAAGAGCGAGTTCAACCTATGGCAAGCGACGCAGACAAATCCAAAAAACCGGCCAAGCCTCAGGGCGGGCGCAAGCCCGAGTCCAAGGCGGCACGGGCCTCCAAGCACGCCGACGCCGATCCCGGCCCCAAGCGTGTCCCCCGTCTCAAGACGGTCTTTGACACGGAAGTCCGTGCGAAGATCGCTGAGAAGTTCGGGCTCACCAACCCCATGTGCCAGCCCAAGCTGGACAAGGTTGTTCTGAACGTGAACCTCGGACGGCACATCGAAGGTACCAAGATTCCGCCGGAGAAGCGTCAGGGCGCCATCGACACGCTGACGACCATCACCGGGCAAAAGCCCGTGGTGCTCAAGGCCAAGCGTTCGGTGGCGAACTTCAAGCTCCGCGAAGGGTTCGAGATCGCGACGATGGTGACCCTCCGGCGCGACCGGATGTGGAACTTCCTCGATCGGTTCATCAACCTTGCGACCCCGCGTATCAAGGACTTCCGCGGCCTGAAGGACAAAGCCTTCGACAAGCAGGGCAACTACGCCTGCGGCGTCAACGAGCAGGGCGTGTTCCCCGAGATCAACATGGCGGACGTGACCTTCACGCACGGCATGAACATCAACGTCTGTTTCACGCGGTCGGACCCGGCGCTGTCGCGGTTCGTCCTGGAATGCCTGGGCATGCCGTTCGTGAAGCCGGAAGAGAAGAAGAAGAAGTCGTAAGTATCCAAACCCCGGTCCTGGCCTCAGGATCGGTTGAACGAAGCATCAAGACCGAGACGGAGCGAAGAAGTATGGCAACCAAGGCCCAAGTAGCCAAGAGCAAGCGGATCCCCAAGTTCAGCACCCGCAAGGTGTACCGGTGCGAGCTGTCCGGGCGTGACCGTGGGGTGTACCGCAAGTTCCGCCTCTCACGCATCATGCTCCGGAAGCTGGCCCTTGAGGGCAAGATCCCGGGTATGCGTAAGGCGAGCTGGTAAGCGAACCGGTTCTTTGGAAGCCCGGTTTGATCAAGAGTTCTGTTTGTGAAGATTTGACGGGATTTGAGGTAGGAACGACGAACCCGCGGCACGCGACCGTGCCGCCGAATGCAGAGGACGACCATGGCCATCGGTGACCCCATCGCGGATATGCTGACCCGGATCCGCAACGCGTCTCGGAACAAGTCCAAGACGGTGGACTGTCTGAACAACAAGGTCTGCCGCGGTATCGCGGAAGTCCTCAAGTCCGAGGGCTTCATTGATGCCTTCGACATCATCGACGACGGTCGGTCCGGCGTGATCAAGATCAAGCTGCGCTACGGCCCCAAGGGCGAGGCGCTCTTCCACCGCATGACGCGCATGAGCAAGCCCGGCCGTCGGGTCTACTCCGGCGTCACCGAGATTCCCAAGCCCCTCGGCGGCCTGGGCATGGCGATCGTCTCCACCTCCAAGGGCGTCCTCTCGGACCGCAAGGCCCGCGAGGAACGCGTCGGCGGCGAGCTGCTGTGCGTCGTCGAGTAATCGAGCGAGTCTTCGAGTTGAGTCTTCGAACATTGAGTTGAGTTGTCAGGTCCGCAGAGAAACAAACCAAAGCACGCGGAAGCCCGGGCAGCCAGTCCAGTCGGTGAAAGCACCCGGCGAGCCACACGCGAAGGAGTCCAGAATGTCTCGAATCGGAAAGAAAGTCGTTCCAGTCCCCGCGGGTGTCAAAGTGACCATCAAGGGCAACACCGTCGAGGTGGCTGGTGCGAAGACGACCCTGTCGTACGCGTTCCGCCCCGAGATCAAGGTGACCTCCGACGCCGCGGGCGTGAAGGTTGAACTCGCCGACGGTTTCTCCAAGGACAACCGCCAAGCCGCCGCCTCCTGGGGCTCCACCCGGGCTCACATCGCCAACATGATCGAGGGCGTCACCAAGGGCTATCAGAAGAACATGCACGTGGTCGGCACCGGCTGGTCCGCGTCGGTCTCCGGCAAGAATCTCAAGATGATCGTCGGCTTCGCCAACGCCATCATCCTCCCGATTCCCGACGGCGTCACGGTGACGGTCGACAAGACCAACGGCGACATCACGCCCATCAAGGTCGTCGGCTCCGACAAGCAGCTCGTCGGTCAGTTCGCGTCGACGATGCGTTCCAAGCGGAAGCCCGAGCCGTACAACGGCAAGGGTGTCAAGTACGCCGAAGAAGTGATCCAGAAGAAGCAGGGCAAGCAGTTCGGTTCGTAAGAGTCGGGTTTGAGACAGCGTTCGAGTCACGGTTCAAGAAAGTAACACACGGTCCCACCCGGGTCCGAGTCAGGGCACTAGCCAAGGCAAGGCACTATGGACAAGCAGAGCATCAAAACCGCCCGTCGTCAGCGCCGCATCGTTCGCACCCGCCGCTTGGTGAGTGGAACGACAGAGCGTCCGCGTCTGTCGGTGTACAAGTCGCTGAATCACATTTACGCGCAGGTGATCGACGATCTGTCGGGCAAGACGCTCGCGTCGGCCTCGACGATGGAGAAGAAGCTCGGTCTCGCGAAGACCGGCAACCAGGACGCGGCCACGAAGGTCGGCGAGGCCATCGCCGAGCGCGCCAAGGCCAAGGGCGTCAAGGCCGTGGTCTTCGATCGCCGCGGATTCAAGTTCCACGGGCGCCTGAAGGCGCTCGCCGAGGGCGCCCGCAAGGGTGGTCTGGATTTCTAAAAGCAGGTAGTCGTCCCCACGAGAGTTCCCCGCGTTCACGAACGCAGCACGTCCGACGAGAGCAGCCATGAGCCAAGCCCCCAGCAGGTCCAACAATTCGAACTTCACCCAGGAAGACCGCGGCGGTGTGAACAACACCACGATCGGCGTGTACCGCACGTCCGCCACCGTCAAGGGTGGTCGCCGGTTCTCCTTCGGAGCCCTCGTCGTCGCCGGTGACCGTCAGGGTCGCGTCGGCTACGGCTACGGAAAGTCCAAGGAAGTGCCCCTCGCCGTCGAGAAGGCCGAGAAGTACGCCAAGAACGGCCTCTTCAAGGTCCCGATGACCGGCGGCACGATCCCCCACACCGTCGAAGGCTCGTTCGGCCCCTCGAAGGTTCGTCTCATCCCCGCCAGCCCGGGAACGGGCGTCGTCGCCGGGACCACGGTCCGCTCGGTCCTCGAGGTCCTCGGGATCACCGACTGTCTCACCAAGTGCTACGGCTCGACCAACGCGTTCAACGTGGTCAAGGCCATCTTCGACGGCCTCAAGCAGCTCAAGACCCGCGAAGAGATCGCGGCCGGTCGTGGAATCACGATCTCCGAGAGCGACATCGAGCACAAAATCGAGGCCGGCAAGAAGTTCATGCCCAGCGGCAAGGGTGCCAAGATGAAGGGCCCCGTGAACACGCTGGGTCAGGAGCGTCGCGGTGGGCGCGGGGGTTCGGGCGGTGGCGGTGGTCGCGGTGGGTCCTCCCCCCGTGGCCCGCGTCGTGATGCCGCCGCTGCCGACGGTGGAGCACCCGCCGGCGGCGCCCCGAAGGCCTGAGTGTTGAAGTTGGACCGTCTTTCCTAAATTCGAAGTGTTGGGGTTGGTTCCTCAGATCGATAACCTGCCCAGCAGGAGCAACAAGCCATGATGATTCACGATGTGACAGTTCTCGCCGGTAAGTACAAAGCCCGCAAGCGCGTGGGCCGAGGCGAGGGCTCCGGGCACGGCAAGCAGTCCGGCCGCGGACACAAGGGCCAGGGCGCACGCTCCGGTTACTCCGGCAAGCGTTCGTTCGAGGGTGGACAGATGCCGTTCTTCCGCCGCATGGCGAAGTTCGGCTTCACCAACGCCGCCTTCCGCACCGAGTTCTGGATCGTCAATCTCGCCGAGATCGTCTCGCACCCCTCCTTCACCAAGGGCGGCGTCGTCAACACCGAGTCCATGGTCAAGGCCGGGCTCATCCGTGACGACTCCAAGAACCTCAAGATTCTCGGTGACGTCGGCGACGAAGGTCTCAAGGTCAAGCTCACGGTCAACGCCCAGCGCATCTCGGCCAACGCCAAGAAGCTGATCGTCGCGGCCGGCGGGTCGTTCACCGAGACGGGCACCCGTCGCGACAAGGTCCGTGGTGTCGATCTCAACAACCCGGAAGCACCGCCCAAGAACCTTACGAAGAAGCTCAACCGCAGCAAGAAGAAGGCCGCGCCGGTCGTCGAGGAGGCCCCCGCGGCCGCCGACGACAAGAAGAAGCCGAGCAAGCCGGCGAAGGCCTAACATACGTCAAGCCCATCGCCGCTCTGCTTGGGCAGGATGACGATGACCGACGGTTCCCCATCGGGCGGCCTCCTCAGGTCGCCCGCTTTGTTTTCCGACCTGATCGTGTGATCAGTATCTCAGAACAGCCCGGCCGAAGGCGCGGGTTGTGAAAGGACGAGTCCGGTCCGATGCTGCAAACGCTGCTCAACGTCTTTAAAGTTCCCGAACTCCGAACCAAGGTGCTTTTCACCTTGTCCATGCTCTTCGTGTTCCGGATCGGCCATTGGATTCCTCTTCCGGGCGTCAACCAGGACGAGATGAAGAAGATGTTCGCCGATCTCAGCGACAAGTCGACCTTCGCGCAGATCACCCAGTACGTGTCGACGTTCTCGGGTGGCAACCTCTCGCACTCGACGATTTTCGGGCTGGGCATCGCGCCCTACATCACCGCAGGAATCATCTTCCAGATCATGGGCACGGCTTCTCCCGCGCTGAAGAAAATCCAGGAAGAAGGCCCCACGGGACGCCAGAAGATCCAGGAATGGACCCGTTACGCGACGCTCGGTCTGTGCATCGTCCAGTCGATCGGCTGGCTGATCTGGCTCGACAAAGCCAATCTCGTGTACCCCCAGGTGGTGGGGCAGCCGCTCTGGTGGGTGATGGCGGCGACCGCTCTCACCGCCGGCACTCTCTTCCTGATGTGGCTCGGCGAGCAGATCGACAAGCACGGTATCGGCAACGGCGTCTCCATGATCATCATGGCGGGGATCCTGTCCAGCATGCCGGCGGCGGTCCACGACCTCATCATCTCGTTCAACCCGGCCGACCCCGATATGCTCGGAGTACCCGGGCTCTTCGGGATCATCGGGGGTTTCGTTCTGGTGTGCGCAGGGTCTGTGCTCATGACGGTCGCGCAGCGCCGCATCCCTGTTCAGCAGGCCAAGCACACGCGCGGCAATCGGGTGTTCGGCGGCCAGAAGTCATTCCTGCCCCTGCGAATCAACCACGGTGGCGTCATGCCCGTGATCTTCGCGAGCACGCTCATGATGTTCCCCGGGGTGCTCTTCTCGTACCTCGAGGAGTACACACGCGCGCAGGGCGGCGACGGCGGGAGCGGCCTGTTCCGCACCACAGCGGTGTGGCTCAACAACAACTTCGCGTCGGGTGAGTTCCCGTACATCATGCTCTATATCGTGATGGTCTACTTCTTCTCGTACTTCTGGATCACGGTCCAGTTCAACGCGGAGGAAATGTCCAAGCAGCTCAAGGAGCACGGGTCGTTCATCCCGGGCCTGCGCCCCGGACCGCGCACTGCCGAGTATCTCGACACGGTGATGTCCCGCGTGACGTTTGTCGGTGCGGCATTCCTCAGCGTGATCGCGGTGCTCCCGCTGGTGATCAACAAGTCGCTCGGGGTGAGCCAGTCCATCACGCACTTCCTCGGAGGCACCGGGCTGCTGATCGTGGTCTCGGTGACGCTTGATTTCCTTCAACGCGTCGAGGCCAATCTGTTGATGCGAAACTACCAGGGCTTCCTACGCGACGGCGAGGAAATCCGCGGGCCTCGGACGGGATCGAGATAGGTCGGCGGACGGACCAGCCGCTCGCCGCCGCGAGCACCGGAGATGCACAAGCCTTATGGGCAAACAGGACGACAAGTTCACGTTCGAGGGCGAAGTCACGGAAGCGTTGCCGAACGCCATGTTCAAGGTCCGCCTGCCCAACGAGCAGAAGACCCAGGTGCTGGCGTACGTCTCGGGCAAGATGAGGATGAACTACATCCGCATCCTCCCCGGAGATCGCGTCACGGTTGAGATCAGCCCGTACGACCTGACGAAGGCTCGGATCACCTTCCGCCACGGCGGCGGCGGTCCTCCTCCTCCTCAGACTTCAGCCTATGTCCCTCAACGAACAAGCTGATAGTGTTGTGTTAGGTATCGATCGAGCCTCTTCGGTCATTGACGCAAATTTCGTACAGAGTTTGTCGTTGGCCGAGCGGGACTTTGGGCGAGGTGTGGTCTAGAGTACACTCTTGTCCCCGGTTCGGCGGCGAATCGGGTCTCATCAGTCACCAAGCCGGCGGGAGGAGTGCTCCAAACGCCGGTTTCACCGCCGGTTGACCGGCACGGAAGGTTGATCGTGAAGGTCAAAGCAAGCGTTCGTCGAGTCTGCGGTGCGTGCCAGATCGTCCGTCGCAAGGGCAAGGTCCGCGTGATCTGCAAGAGCGACCCCAAGCACAAGCAGGTCCAAGGGTAATTCAGTCCAAATAGTTGTTCATTCTCGGGTTTTCCGGGTTCATCATTCCGATCCGCCAGCCCTAGGCCAGAGCGGGTCCAGTCAGCGCAGAGGAGCATCGGCGTGCCACGTATCGCGGGTATCGACGTTCCGGACAAGAAGAAAATCTTCTTCGCACTCCAGTACATTCACGGGATCGGCGAGCATGTCGCCAAGCTGATCCTCGACGAAGCCAAGATTGATCCTGAGACGAAGGCCAACGACGTCTCCGAGATGCAGCTGGCGCAGATCACCTCGCTGATCGACGCCAACTACCTCGTCGAGGGCGCGCTGCGTCGCCAGGTGCAGCAGCACATCCAGCGGCTCAAGGACATCAAGTCCTACCGCGGGGATCGTCACCGCAAGGGCCTTCCCACGCGTGGCCAGCGGACCCAGTCCAACGCCCGCACCCGCAAGGGCAAGAAGAAGACCGTCGCCGGCAAGAAGTCGGTCAAGTCCAAGTAATCGTTCACGGGTTCCCCACGCGTCTGCATCGGCAGCCGCCGTGTACTGGCCCGGTTTTGAAGCATCACACGCGGGGACGACACATCGTGTCGGTGGATCCGCAGCGAGGTATCGATGTCCAAGGGCAAGATCCGGAAAAACGTCGTTCGCGGGATTGCGCACGTTCGCGCGACCAACAACAACACCATCGTGACCATCACCGACATGAACGGCGAGACCGTCGCGTGGGACTCAGCGGGCACGATCGGGTTCAAGGGCTGCCGCAAGAGCACGCCCTTCGCCGCCACCCGGGCCGCCGAAACCTGCGGCCAAAAGGTCCGCAAGATGGGCATGTCCGAGGTTGAGGTCCGGATCACCGGCGCTGGTGGCGGTCGCGAGAGCGCCGTCAACGGGCTGGTCTCCACCGGCCTGCGTGTCACGGCGATCGAGGATCACACCCCGGTTCCGCACAACGGCTGCCGCCCCGCAAAGCGTCGCCGCGTCTGATTTGATTCTCGTCTTTCCGCTCGCGCCCACCGGGCGCGGCATCGAAGAAGGTCGCCCCGGTCAGAAGGTCGTTGCAGGCTGTCCAGCAGAGCCGTAACGTGCCGTGCACCGCGATTGTGGCGAATGTCCTGTCCGGGTCCATCTGCTGCTAGGGGACATCCTCATGAGGTACCGTTGGCGTGGCCTTGAACTCCCGTCGCACGTGGTGGCCGATCCTCGTTACACGGGGACGAACTACGGCCGGTTTTACGTCGAGCCCTTCGAACGTGGCTTTGGTACCACGATCGGCAACTCGCTCCGTCGCGTCCTGCTCTCTTCGCTCGAAGGCGCCTCCGTCACCGCGATCAAGCTCAAGGGTGCTCAGCACGAGTTCCAGTCGATGCCCGGCATCATGGAAGACGTGACCGACATCGTCCTGAACGTCAAGAACCTGATCGTCAAGCTCGAGGGCGATGAGCCCAAGACGATGAAGTTGGCCGCCCGCGGGCCCGGCGAAGTCACCGCCGACATGATCCAGGCCGATACCGCCATCACGGTCCTCAACAAGGACCTCGTGATCGCGACGCTGACGGACAAGGTCGAGTTCGAGATGGAATTGCACGTCGGCAAGGGCCGAGGCTACGTCCCCGCTTCCGAGCGTTACGCCGCCGAAGAGGACCAGGAAGTGGGCCTCATCCACGTCGACGCCCTCTACTCGCCCGTGCAGCGCGTCCGCTACCGCATCGAAGAGACCCGCGTCGGTCAGCGCACGAACTACGACAAGCTCACGCTCGAAGTCTGGACGAACGGCACCCTCTCCCCCGAGATGTCGATCGTCGAGGCCGGCAAGATCCTCCGCAAGCACCTCAACCCGTTCGTTCAGTACTTCGACCTGGGCGAGGATCGGATCTCCGAAGAGGCCGCGGCCGCCGCGAGCGTCGACGAGGACCTCATCCGCAAGCTCAACATGCCCATCGCCGACCTGGACCTCTCGGTCCGTGCGTCCAACTGTCTCGAGTCCGCCCGGATCGACACCGTCGCGCAGCTGGTCATCTTCACGGAAGCCGAACTGCTCAAGCTCCGGTCGTTCGGGAAGACCTCCCTCCGCGAAGTGAAGCGGAAGCTTGTGGATATCGGTCTTGACTTCGGCACGGTCATGCCCGACGGCTACCAGGTCACCAAGCCGGAGATTCCCGCCCAGTAAACGGGCGAGGAAGCAGGCCCGGCCACCGGGCTTCGGGAAGAGTTTTGGTCGGGATTAACATCGGGTCGTGCGGAGAGGTCGACGGCGGCCTAGTATCACGACCTGTCCTTTGGCAGTCTTTCGGGCGTCGGCACACCGCCTTCACCCTGTTTCGGAGTTTGAGTCATGCGCCACCGCAGAGCCGGATACCGCCTTGGTCGTACGACAGCCCACCGGCTGTCGACCCTTCGCAACCTCGCCATCGCCCTGTTCCAGCACGGACAGATCGTAACGACCGAGCAGAAGGCCAAGTGCGTTCAGCCTTTCGTCGAGAAGATCGTCACCCTCGCCAAGCGCGGGGACAACCAGCACGTCCGGCGTTCAATCGCGGGCAAGCTCGGTCGCGACCGCAAGGTCTTCGACTGGATCTATCTCCCCAAGACCCCGACGGAGCAGGAAAAGGCCCACGTCGAGACGCTCCGCGACCGCGCGAAGGGTTTCTTCGATATCCCCGATTCCTCCAAGGTTGAGCGAAACCGCTTCGGCGAGATCCGCAAAGCCCCGTCCCTCACCGCGCACATCGTCGAGAACGTCGCGAAGCGTTTCGCCGACCGTGCCGGCGGGTACACCCGCATCGTCCGCCTCGGCCGCCACCGCATCGGTGACGCCGCTGAGCTGTGCCTGATCCAGTTCTGCGGGAACGAAGAAGGCCCCGAGATCGGCGGCAAGGTCTCGACCCGCCGTCGTCAGGCCGATAAACGCACCGCCTTCGCCGCCAAAGTCCGTAAGGACGCCCCGGCGACGACCTGAGCTTCGCCGACGGAGCCGCCAGAATCTATCAGAGACCGAACAAGCCCCGGGTGAACCGGGGTTTTTTGTGTCTATTGGCTCAATCGACGGAACTTCATCGAACCTATGGGCATCCAAGTGTGTACGATGACTCGAATGAGTCGCCGTGGCCGAACGTTGTTGTTCGGCCGGGATGAGTTCGATGCGGGGGTTGATCTCCTCGCAAATCACCTGTTCAGGAGTTTTCTATGAAGCGTATCTTTGCTGTTGCTGTTTGCGGTGTCGTTGCTCTCGCGGCCGGTTGCTCCTCCACCCAGACCGACGCCTCCGCCGGGATGGTCAAGGGCGAGAAGGCTTGCGGCACGGCCTGCACCGAAGGCAAGACCTGTACCGACGGCGCGAAAGCGGCCCCCGGCATGGTCGCGGGCGAGAAGAAAGCCTGCTCGGCGGCCGCTTCGGGCTGCAGCGCGTCCTCCGCTGGTTGCAGCGAGAAGAAGGCCAACTAAGCCTTTCGGACACACGATTGAACGCAACGCCCGTGCGCACGCGCACGGGCGTTGTCATTTTTCGGGGCCGGGCCGAACCTACGCTTGGGCCTCATGCTCGACGCCATCGCCGCCGCCCAGAACACCTCGCTGGCCTCTTTGGCCGCCGCCGCTGACCACGCGGCGATTGACGCGTGGAAATCCGCCCACTTGGGCAAGTCAGGCCCGCTGGCGGACCTGATGGGCCGCTTGCGGGAGGTCCCGAAGGATCAGAAGCCGGCGGTGGGGGCAGCGCTCAACGCGGCCCGTGCGGCTTTGGAGCAGGCCTTTGAAGCCCGGAAGGCCGGCATGGGCGAGAAGCCCTCGACGGACGAACTGATCGACGTCACCGAGCCCGGATTTGTCCAGACCTGGGCTCAGGGACGCCGCCACATCATCACACGCGTGCGCGACGAACTGGGCGAGGTCTTTGCGCGGATGGGGTTCGAGGTGGCCGACGGCCCCGAACTCGAGGACGACGAGCACAACTTCATCAAGCTGAACATCCCCCCGGCCCACCCGGCGAGGGACCCGATCGACAACTTCTACGTCGACGACCCGCGCACCGCGGCAAAGCCTCGGATGCTGCGGAGCCAGACGAGCACGGTGCAGATCCGCGTGATGGAGGCGGCGGTGGCGGCCGGCGGCGGGAAGCTCCCGGGCCCGATCAAGATCGTCGCTCCGGGAAGGGTCTACAGGCCCGACACCGTGGACGCGACGCACTCGTTCATGTTCCACCAGATCGAAGGTCTCTACCTCGATCGCGACGTGTCGATGGTGGATCTCAAGAGCACCCTGCTCCACTTCGCGCGGGCGTACTTCGGGAAGGACGCGGAGGTGCGCCTGAGGCCTTCGTTCTTCCCGTTCACCGAGCCGAGCGCGGAATTCGACATGAAAATCCGCTTGAGGCCGGATCAGCCGGTGCGATGGATGGAACTCGGCGGGTGCGGGATGGTACACCCCAACGTGCTGAAAGCCTGCGGGGTGGATCCCGAGGAATGGCGCGGCTTCGCGTTCGGGTTCGGGATCGAACGTCTGGCGATGGGCAAGTACGGCATCCCGGATATCCGGATGCTGTTCGAGAACGACGTTCGGTTTTTGCAGCAGCTGTAAAAGACGGCCGCCGAGCGGTCGACACATTGAGCTTTCTCCCGTGGAGGTTGGATATGACCGAGTTTCAAGCGCAGGAACCGCAGGGGCAGTACGAAGAGGTGTACGTCGAGGTGCCGCAATGGCCGAAGGTGGTGGGGATTCTGAGCATTGTCTGGGGATCGCTGGGCACGCTCTGCGGCGGATGCAGCGCGGGTTACTTCGCGTTCATGCCTCAGCTCCTCAAGGCCGCGGAAGAGCAGATGGGCCCCGCCCCGAAGGAGATGATCCCGTCTCCGCCGATGATCGCGTCGTTGGCGTTTGGTGCGCTGGTGACGGTCCTGCTGATCGTGGCGGGCATCCTGACAGTTCGCCGGTCGATCGCGGGGCGGATGGCTCACCTGTTGTACGCCGTAACGAGCATTGCCGGGACAGCGGTGTACACGATCTTCGCGTTGCAGTATCAGCACGCCATGGCGGATTGGGTGCAGAAAAACCCGGGCGATAAATGGGCGGGCCAGGCTGGCATGCAGATGGGGTCGGGGATGCAGAACATCATGACCGTGATCATGGTCGCCCTGAGCGTGGCGTGGCCTGTCTTCTGCCTGGTCTGGTTCGGGCTGGTGAAGCGGACGCAGGCGTCCATGACGGGGATGCCCGAGGTCGATCCGATGGCCCCAAGCCGCTGATTTCCGGAAGAAGCCCCGAGGCTTGTCCGGGGCGTTCGGCCCCGCGTATACTCGGGTCATGCGGGCGTAGCTCAGTGGTAGAGCGACGCGTTCCCAACGCGTAGGTCACGAGTTCAAGCCTCGTCGCCCGCTTTCGACGCTCCCGGACCTCACCGTCCGGGAGCGTTGTCGCTTTTGGGTTCGGATTCGGCGCGGGAGCGAACTGAGCGCGGCGATTGAGGGGCGCCCGGACCCAGGAGATCTGCAATCCGCTCGCGACGGTACGACTCGTCCGTCCAGATCGACCTCCGGGACGATGTATCCGCGGACGAATCCGGGGCGATTGCTCGCCTATCGACATCGGATCGAACCAATCCCGAGGCGGAGAGATCAACCTCCGAAGGCGCCGACAGGAGCCCGAGGGCATCCGAGCGGACCACGGGCGTGCTCAGACGCCGCAACCAGTCGCTCCCCAGGTAATACGTGGTTCCGGCCGGGACCGAGGCGGTTTCCCCGTCGTCCGTGGATTCGTACGTCGAAAGCGGGAAGACCGCGATCAGCGCGCCATGGACTCGTGCGAAGCGCCGTGGTTGCCCGCGACGACGCGGCAGTTCGTACACCTTGCCGAACCCGACGCCGTCGTCGATGCTGCTCGTGTCGTTGCTCATTCCGCGGGAAAGAGGGTCTGCATCTCCGCCCCGTGCCGGGGTTGGAGAGGCTTTGGATTTCGACGAGGGGCCGCGACCGGAATCACGCTCGGGCTGCAATCCCACCGTCGCGGCGGAGAGCACCATCGCCAGAATTGTAACGTGATTCAACAACGCACCATGATATCACTTCGGGGGAAGCTGGACCCGGACGACGACTTTGGTCCCCTTCGAGGGCGTGGCCGGATCGACGACCCACGCCGGATCGTCGACGGCTTCCTCGTGGCTGATGATCTCACCCCACGCGATGGGCTCGTCGCCGAACGTGCACAGCCCGATGATCGTGCCCGAGACGTCGGCGGCGTATCGGCGTTCAACTCTCCGCTGCAGGAGCGCGGAGCCAGCGAAGACGAACCCCGGCGTGCGCGAGGCGAGCGTCGAACGGTTCTTCGCGTTCCTGACCAGTTCGGCGATCGGCCTGACGGTCCGGGCCTCGGGCTCGCCCCACGCGATCGTGACGATCACCGTGTCACCCGCCGGCGGGTGTGGCGTGAGAATCTTCGTGTCTTTGTCATAGGTCCACGACCCGGGCTTGCCCGGGAGGGCTCCCGCAAGCAACAAAGCCGCGTGGACGTGCGAGGGAAGAACGTCGCTCATCACGATGGACTCGTGTTCGCGCGAGTTGGGACGGCAGACGAGGACTTCAAGATAGGTGACCATGCCGTCGCCGCCACCCTGGACGATCGTGCCGTCGAACTCGACCGCGCGGGCGGCCAGGTCGAGACGAACGCCGGGAAAGATCTCGCGGATCGGCGGCGGTGCTGGTGCTGGTGCTGGTGCTGGTGGTGGGGGGGGTGGGGGTGGTGGGGGGGTGACCGCTTGCACGACGACGGGCGGTGCTGGCGGCGGCTGGTCTGGGACCAGTTGCGCCGCTTGCGGTGGGAGCGTCGGTGCGGGCGGCTCAACCGTGCCTTTGCGACACGACGCCGCCGCGAGGAGAAGCAGGAGACTTGGGCCGAGCATCGGTTTCATGAGCCACGCTCCCGGACGAGGCGTTCGAAAAGTTCGCCCCGGCGTTCAAAGTTCTCGAACTGTCCCCACGACGCGCACGCGGGCGAGAGCAGCAGCACGTCTCCAGCCTTGGCCCGCTCGAACGCAGTGGCCACCGCCCGCTCGACCGTGGCGCACGGCGTGCTCCTCCCACCCGACGCCGCGTCGAGAGCGGGGCCTGTCTGGGCGACGGTGTACAGCCCGGCGAGTTCGCTGGCGAGGCGGGCGATGGGCGAGAGGTCCGAGCCCTTGTCGTACCCGCCGGCAATGAGGTGGACGTGATTGAGGCCGAACTCGCGCATGGCTTCGAGGGCGAGGAGGGTGGACTCGGGCGTCGTGGACTTGCTGTCGTTGAAGCAGGTGACGCCGGCGAACACGCCGACGCGTTGCAAGCGGTGCGACAGGCCGGGGAACGTGCGGAGCGCCGCGTCGATCGCCGCGGGATCGGCGTTTGGAATCGCGGCGAGGATGGCAGCCTTGGCGACGGCGGCGTTGCGGGCGTTGTGCCGGCCCGGGACCGCGAGGCCGCTCACGCCATCAGCGGCGTCGATCACGACGCGGCGGACGCCGGGTTGCGTCGGCCAATCGGCGACGGAGGCGTCGCCGAGGATCGCGGTGGTGCCGGGATGTTGGTGGGCGAGGATGTTCTGCTTGCTCGCTCGGTAGTGGTCGATCGAGCCGTGCCAGTCGAGGTGATTGGGGGCGAGGTTGGTGACGACAGCGACCGTGGGGGCAAACTTGTCACGGCCGAGCCAGTGCAGCATGAAACTGGAGAGTTCGAGGATGATCCACGCGTCGCGTGGCGTCTCTCGTCCGAGCAGCGAGCCGCCGATATTGCCGCCGAAGACCGCTGAGTGCCCCATCGCGGTCAACGCGTGATGGATCATCGCGCTGGTGGTGGACTTGCCGACCGAGCCGGTGACGGCGAGGATGCGGGCGTCCTTGGGAAGCGACGCGACAGCGAGGCCGATCTCGGTGGTGAGCGGCACCCCCGCCCCACCGCCCCCCCCACCCGCAGCCTCGGCGGCTTTCAGGTACGGGTTGTCCCAAGGCGTGGGGACCGCGGGATTGACAACGACGAGATCGGCCCGTTCCTTCGTGAAATCACGCTCGTCGTGCTCGCCCAGCCGGAGCGTCACCGTACCCGCCCGCACGAGGTCGTCGAGCGCAGCGACGGACGCTGCGAGTTTGTCCGCGGGCTTGCCGTCGGTGACGAGAACCCTGGCCCCTTGACCCGCGAGCCACCGAGCCACGCCGACGCCGCCGCCGAAGGCGCCCAGGCCCATGACGGTGACGCGTGCGCTACGGAGGGTGGGGAGTGGGGGCATGGGGGAAGGTAGGAGGGGGAGGGGCGAACCGCGAGTCATGGGCGGGTGGCGGGTGGCTCATGAATATCGCCCGAGCTCTCATGGCGGGCGCACAAGCCCGGTCGTTGTTGATGCGGGGCGATGGATGGGTCGCCACGGGGTCGTCAACGCCCGGGTCCTGAGGCCCCGGGGCGGTCGTCCAAACGCGGCCTGGGCGATCGTGGTGCAAGTCGAGTTTGGTGCGCGCAGCCGAGGCGGTTACAACACCGCGACGGCCTGACGCGAAAGGGCGTGGCATCGAAGGATGTGTCGCCCCGTTGGGGCTTTGGTGATGGGTCGCGCCCAACCCGGGCCTTACGGCCCGGGCTTTCGTGTTTGGCCCCGTTGGGGCTGGGTGGTCTTGGATGGGTGCCATCAGTTGACGCTGTGGTGTTGGTCCCGATCGCGCGATGGATGACCACGGCGTCTCCTGATGCTCTTCCGCGACCGACGCCCAACCACCAGTAGGGTCGAAGCGACCCAACTGGTGGCACCCGGCTGTGCCACTGACTCGTCCCGCTTCGGGCCGAGTCAGTGATTGTGCGTCGGTTGCGCGACGGGCGCCCAGCCACTGACTTTGTCCGAAGCGGACAAAGTCAGTGGCACATCTCACTCTGTCCACCCAGTCCCATCGCGTGACCGACGCCCAACCACCAGTAGGCCCGAAGCGACCGAACTGGTGGCACTCGGCGGGTAGAATGCGGTGTCATGTCAACGGCAGCGGTCTTTGGGATCGGCGATCCGGGTAAGGCAGAACCACGCAAGGGAGGCTGGGATGGAGATCGAAATCACGCTCAGAGGCTACCGGTGTTTCGGAGACCATCCCGGGGCTAGTTTTAAGCTCCGCCCGGGGGTTACCGCGATTCTCGGAATGAACAACTCCGGGAAGTCCACACTGCTCCGCTTCTTCTACGAGTTTCGAGGCAGATTCGGGAATTTTGCGTATCAGAAACCACCCGTTCAGAGCTTCGTGGGCGAGACGAACGCTAGCGTTTCAGGCCATATGGTGGAGCAGCGACTGCGGTACGTTCATGATGGAAAAACCCAGGGGCTCATGGCACACTTTAAGGTGCCCATCGAGGTCGGAAGGGGACAATGGGAGTACGGTAGAGAGGGCGTTGTATTCGTGACCACGCCAGAGGGGCTTGAGCACGCTGCAATCGTGCCCCCAGATTGGAAACCTCATTGGCCGGATGTTGCCACCTCCTTGACCTTGCAGACTGCGGCATCGGTCTTTGGTGGCAAAGACATGGCGCCCTATCAGGCCGTTTTCGACGAGCTGTCCAGATCTGTCTACTTTCCTGCTTCTCGCCACGCACTGAACAGTGCGGCAAGTGAAGGGAACTTCGATCTGCAGTTCGGGTCGCACTTCATAAATCAATGGAGTGCCTTGCGATCAAAGCGGTCAGGACGAGGGGTAGACGATTCTGTTCGGATTCAGAAGTTGATCGCCAAACTGCTTGGGGTATCGTCATTTGACGCGGTACGTGCGGACACAGGAGGTTCGTTGACGCTCACAATCGACGACAAGAGGTATGATCTTCAAGAAGTCGGGGGGGGTGTCGCACATATGTTGATGATTCTGACAGAAGCCGCGACCCGGCGTCCGCCATACATCTTCATCGACGAACCGGAAGCCGGCTTGCACCCCAAATTGCAAACCGACCTTGTTGAACTGCTTCGGGAATTTGCGACGGTTGGTGTCGTGATGGCAACCCACAGCGTCGGGCTGGCCCGCGTGATGGCGGACTATGTGTACGCTGTGCGTCGAAAGGACGGAAACAGTTGGATCGAGCCCTTCGACACTCCCATTGCGATCGACGAGCGTGCGGCCGGCTCTTCCGCCAGTATCAATGCCGAGCTTGGATACCACACGATACTTCTCGTCGAGGGGCCGACCGATGTGAAGGTCTTCTCGCATTGGTTGCGTCTCTACGGCCTCGATAGGCGCGTGGTGCTCCACTCGTTGGGTGGATCCGGCTCGATCTGTGGAAACCGGGAAAAGGATCTTCGCGAGTTTTTGAAGTTCACGCCTAGCGTGTGCGCAGTCGTGGACAGCGATCGCACACGCGAGGGCCCGGTCGAGTCGACCGCGATCAGGGAGTTTGAGCGTACGTGCAAGGACCTGGGAATCAGATGCCTGACGTCCGAACGTAGGGCTACCGAGAACTATTTTCCGACGCATGCGGTCCAGCTGGTGTACGGCGAGACGCAATCCGAACTCAAGCCCTTCGAACTTCCAAAGGACCGTCAATATCAGTGGGCGAAGCCGAAGAATGAAGAAATGGCCCGAAATATGACCAAAGCCGATCTCGATGGAACCGACATCGGCCGGTTCCTCGCGGGTCTTTGACCGTGCCATGGGGCCGGGAGTCTCTTCACAGGGTTTCGGCCCTCGAAGCCACTGTCCGACCCCGCGTAAGAGCATGAGTGTTTGCCTATGCAGTTTCACAGCTGGGAAGAACCTCTTCGCGCCCACGCGAAAGGGCTTTCCCAGCCGCCCAAGGAACAAAGGGGCACCCCAAAGCAGCATCACTCGGGGCTGGCCGTTGCCGTGCTATCGGTCGCGACCTGCGGAGTCTTTTCTTTCGGCGGGGCCTTCGCGGAGGCACGATCTGTCGTGCGATTGAATCGGCGAATCGCGGCTTCGGCCTGTTCGCCTTCGATCGTTTCTCGCTTGATGACCTCGTCGCGGAGCATTCTCTCGATAACATCGGGTTCGATCAGAAGTTCGCTCACTCTGCGGATCTCTCGACGAATGGCGGACTTCACGGGCTCAGAGTTCAGTACGATCGCCGCGAGCATGAACCGACTTGTGGCGTCCTTCCGGTCGCGGTACTCGATGAGGGCTGACTTGGTGAAGCCCTCGCGGGTCAGAAGATAAAGCATGTCGAGATGCGCTTCATTCTTGTGGCTCGTTGAGAGCAGATTGAAGTGAGCAACTTCCTGTTTGTCGATGGGCTTCTTGAACAGAACGTGATAGAGATGCCAGTCGATCCCGTTCGTGAGTACCACCCACTCGCACCCTTGATTACAAGCGTAATCGACGGCCTGCTTGACGTGGGAGTCCTTCAGTTCCAGCCCGATCGCCTTCACCTCGATCAGAAATGCCAACTTGCCATCAATTTTGACGGCGAGGTCGCAATAGGTGCCCCTGATGCTGTGTTCGCTCGTCAATTCGGCGTACTTGTTGTAGCCGAAGAGATCAGAGAGGATGTCCTTCACGATTGTGACCGTGTCAGCCTCGGAAACATCCCGTGCACGCTGCTGTTGGAGAATTGCTTGAAAGGGCTTTAGGGTCGACGTGAGCCGTTCGAGGACTTTTTTGGGGACAGCCATTGGTGGTTCCTTGTTCTTGTCTTCGAAGAGAATACACCGAATTCAGGAGTGTCGTGCTCGACCTGAGCAAAAGACTACTATGGCGGCATAGCTGCGCCACTCGCTCACGCTCGGGGCTCTGTCTTTACGTCCTTGCTGGAGCCCGCGACCCGGTGCTTTTTACGCCACCCCAGCCATGTACGCCGCGAGCACGTCTCTCGCTGCGTTCAGGTCCACGAGGTCGATCATCTCTGTCACCGTGTGGATGTAGCGGGTGCCGACCACCACGCCGACCGCTCTTGCGCCGGCAGCGGCCTGCTGTGCGGCGGCGCCGTCCTGGCCGCCGGCGGCGAGGATGGTGCGTTGGTACGGGATCTTGTGCTTCTTTGCGACGGCTTCGACTTCCTTGATGAGGGCGTAGTCGGAGATGAACGAGCCGTCTTTGATGTGCAGGCCGAATCCGAGGCCGTGTTTGGTCACGGCTTCTTCAGCGGGGACGCCGGGGCCGTCGCAGGCGAGGGTGACGTCGATGCCGAAACCGATGTCGGGGAGGACGGCGTGGCTGGCGGTCTTCGCGCCGCGGAGGCCGACTTCTTCTTGGGTCGTGAACGCGACGACGATCTCGCAGTTGTGCTCGCCGTCGTGCTTGTCGACGAGGCGGCGGAGGGACTCGATGCCGAGCCAGCAGGCGACGCGGTTGTCGAGGGCTTTGGAGACGAACTTGTTGCCGAGGTGGAGAGCGGGCTCGCACATGACGACGTAGTCGCCGATCTGGACTTTCTTCTTGACGTCGGCTGCGGGCAGCCCCAGGTCGACGAAGAATTCCTTGACCTCCGGCACCTTCTCGCGGTCTTTGGCGGAGGAGATGTGGATCGGACGTCCGCCGGGATTCATCACGCCCGAGAGGTCGCCGGTCTCGGTGACGACGGTGACGCGGCGGGAGAAGAGGTTGCGCGGGTCAAAACCGCCCGCTGGGTTGACGTAGATGTTGCCCTTGTCGTCGATGGAGGAGACGTAGAAGCCGATCTCGTCCATGTGGCAGAGGAGCATGACGCGGGTCGGGCGTTTTTCAGCTTTCGCCCGGGGCTCGGCGGATTTCATGCCTTTGTGGCGTTTGCCAGGACGGGCGGCCCGGCGGCAGATCAGGTTGCCCATCGAGTCGGTCTCGGTGGAGTCAAACAAACCGGCGATTTCCTTCTGGATCAGGGCCCGCACCCGCTCTTCGCGCCCCGGGACGCCCGGCGTCTCGCAGAGCCGCTTGAGGAGGTCGGTGTTGGTGGAAGACTTGGGGGAGGCGGTCGTGGAAGAGGCCATGGGGGGTCCTTTGTTGAGAGGGGACAGGATGTGGGAACGGATCATACCGGGAAGGAGTGGGGGAGGTTCCTTTGGCCGCCCTGCCCGGTCTATCTGGCCGGTTTACCTGGCCGGTCTTGGGGATTGTGACGGGAGGGGGTGATCGTGTATGCTGCGGCATGCGCCGACCCAGCCGGAAATCGATCGTCAGTCCGCTCCCGCTCGCGGCGGGCGTTGGAGGAATTGCTCTCTTTGTACTCGCGGGGCTGGGTGGTGCGCCCGGGCAACGCGAACTGCCTGTGGCGGGCCCGAGCGGCGAGGGTGCCGCTGCGCTCTACGGGCGAGACGTGAGGCCGATCCTTTCGGATCGATGCTTCAAGTGTCACGGGCCCGACGCGGCGTCGCGGGCGGCGGAGTTGCGACTCGACCAATTCGAGGACGCGACCAAGGCTCGCAAGGACGGGTCGGCGATCACGCCGGGGGATATCACCAAGAGCGAAGTGTGGCGGCGGATCAACTCGAAGGACCCGGCGGTGGTCATGCCGCCGCCCGACAGCGGCAAGCGGGCGATCAACGACGCGGAACGCGAGACGATCAAGCGGTGGATCGAGAGCGGTTCGGAGTACCAGACGCACTGGGCGTTCCAGACGCCGACCAAGCCCGCCGAGCCGACGGTGGCCGACGGAGCGTGGGCCAAGAACCCGCTCGACCGGTTTGTGCTGGCACGCATGGAAGGTCGAGGCGTGAAACCCAGCAGCGAGGCTGAGGCGACGACGCTGGCCCGCCGCGTGTTCATGGACCTGACGGGGCTTCCCCCGACGCCGGAAGAACTCGACGCGTTCCTCGCGGATACTGCGCCGGGTGGCTATGAGCGTTTGGTGGACAAACTCTTGACGCAGGAGCCCTACATCACGCGGTACGCCGAGCGGATGGCGTCGCCCTGGATGGATCAGTCGCGGTACGCGGACACCAACGGCATCCACATGGACGCCGGGCGGCAGATGTGGCTCTGGCGCGACTGGGTGCTCGAAGCGTACCGCACGAACATGCCGTACGACCGGTTCGTCACCGAGCAACTGGCGGGGGATCTGATCCCGAGCGCGACGACCGAGCAGAAGATC
The DNA here is from genome assembly GCA_943369765.1 of Phycisphaera mikurensis NBRC 102666. Lineage (GTDB taxonomy): Bacteria > Planctomycetota > Phycisphaerae > Phycisphaerales > UBA1924 > UBA2396. Next base: position 173,994 of record CALROI020000007.1, read on the forward strand.
GCGAGCGGGTTCAACCGCAACCACGTCACGACGGACGAGGGCGGGGCGATCGCGGAGGAGTATCTGGTCGAGTACGCGGTGGATCGGACGAGCACGGTGGGGTCGGTGATGCTGGGGCTGACGGTCGGGTGCGCGCGGTGCCACGATCACAAGTTTGACCCGATCTCGGCAGAGGATTTCTTCAGCCTGTACGCGTTCTTCAACTCGATCGAGGAGCCTGGGCTTTATTCGCAAGAGGTTGATGCCAAGCGGGCGTTCGAGCCGTTTATCGTTGTGCCGTCGGCGGCCCAGAAGTCCAAGATCGCCGAACTCGCGGCGGAAGCAGACCGCATCCGCACGACCATCGGCGAGAAGACACCCGAAGAGGAAGCCCAGTACCGCGCGTTCCTTGAGGACATGTCGAGCAAATCCGGCGTCAAGTGGGCCGCCCCCGAAGTCGTGGCCGCCAGCGCCGACGGTGGTGCGGTCCTCACGCCCGCGTCCGATCGCTCGATCGCCGCGAGCGGCCCCAACCCGCCGACCTCTACCTACACCGTGCAACTCCGCACGCCCCGCACCGGGCTGCGGCTTCTCGCGCTCGAGGTCATGCCCGGCGAGAACGGCAAGGTCGGCCGCGCCCCCAACGGCAACGCGGTCGTGTCGGCGGTCAAGGCCGAAGCCTCCAGCGTCGCGGACCCGTCCAAGAAGCAGCCCGTCAAGTTCGTCTGGGTGTGGGCGGACCACTCGCAGCAGAACGGCGACTTCGGCGTGGCGAACATCATCGACGGCGGCCGCCCGACATCAGCCGGATGGGCTCTGCAAGGGCACGAGCGCCCCGGAGCGCGCGTCGCTGTCCTTTTGGCGGAGGAACCCTTCGGCTTCGAGGGCGGCACCGACCTGACGGTCAGCATCCAGCAGGTCTCCACCTATACAGAACACACACTTGCCAAGGTCCGGCTCGATGTCGGGACCATCAACGAGGTCGGTCTCGCGAGGCTCCCCGCCGCAACCAGCCGCTGGTACCACGCCGGCTCATTCCCGGGTGATGCTGAGAATCGCGTCTACGAGCCCGAATTCGGCCCCGAGCAGAAAGCGGAAGGCGTCGCGGAGAACGAACTTGCCTTCGGGACCGCCTGGGGAATGAAGAAGAACATCCGATGGGCCTTCGACGCCACGTTCAACGACGGAACCGCTCGGCTGACTCCGGCCGGCCGGCTCGCCGAGTATTTCGGACGCTACATCTACGCGCCCACGCCCCGCACGCTGGACCTGACGCTCGGGAGCGACGACGCCTGGAAGATGTTCGTCAACACGAAAGAGGCCGCGGCCAAGTTTGTTGAGCGCGGGATCGAGCAGGGCCGCGACAAAGCGACGATCGAACTCAAAGCCGGGCGCAACGCGGTGGTTTTCAAGATCGCCAACACGGGCGGGCCGGGCGGCGCGTACTACACGAGCGTTGAACGGCCGGCGTCGGCTGAAACGCTTGTCGGCGACATGGTGGCGGCGATCGTTCCCGAGGCCGCTCGCCACCCCGAACTCGCCACGCGCCTCGACCGCGCCTGGCGTGAGGCGACCCTCCCCGCCTACCGCGAGCGGGCTGCACGTTTGGACGCGATCGAGGCGGAAAAGAAAGCCCTCGACGCGGACGCGCCCAAGACGATGGTGATGAAAGAACTCCCCATGCCGCGCCCGACCTACGTCCTGTCGCGCGGCGCGTACGACCAGCCCGACAAGGCCCGCCCGGTCTCCAGGCGCGTGCCCAAGTGGCTCGGCTCGATCCCCACGGGCGCCCCTTCCGATCGCCTCGGCTTGGCCGCTTGGATCACTTCCCCCGAGAATCCTCTCTTCGCCCGCGTGTCGATCAATCGCCTCTGGGAGCAGGTCTTCGGCCGCGGCCTCGTCCGCACCACCGACGACTTCGGCTACCAGGGCGAGTGGCCCAGCCACCCCGAACTTCTCGATTGGCTCGCGATTGAGTTCAGAGAGTCCGGCTGGGACGTCAGGCACATGCTGCGTCTCATGGTGACCAGCGCGACGTACCGTCAGAGTTCCACCGTCCGTACCGACCTCGCCGAGTCCGACCCGGACAACAGGCTGGTCGCCTTTTACCCGCGTCGCCGCTTGGGCGCCGAGCAGATTCGCGACATGGCGCTCTACAACGCCGGCCTGCTCGCCGAGCGCATGGGCGGCCCTTCGGTCAAGCCCTACCAGCCCGAAGGGATCTGGCAGGAAGTGGCCATGCCGCAGTCCAACACCCGCGAGTATCAGCGCGGGATGGGCGAGGACCTCTACCGTCGCAGCCTCTACACGTATTGGAAGCGTGCCGCCCCCTCGCCGTCGATGCTGACCTTCGACGCCCCGACACGCGAGATGTGCACGGTGAGCCGCCCGAGCACCAACACGCCCCTCCAGGCGCTCGTTCTGTGGAACGACGAGCAGTTCGTCGAGGCCGCCCGCGTGCTCGCCCAGCGGACGCTCGCGGCCCCCGGTGACGACGCGGCTCGACTCAAGACGATGTTCCGCCGCTGGACCGCCCGCACGCCCAGCGATCGCGAGATGACGATGCTGACCAAGGCCCTCGCCGAGTTCCGCACCCGCTACGCCGCAGCACCCGCCGACGCGGAATCGCTTGTCAAGATCGGCGTCGCCGAACGACCCAAAGACCTCGCCTCTCCCGAGCTCGCCGCGTGGACGATGCTGTCGAGCAGCATGATGAACCTGCACGAAGCCGTCACGCAAGACTAACGCCAGTCACGAGAAAGTCACCATGAAACGCGACCCCATTCAATCCGCGACCCACCCGCTCGAGCAGCACTATCTCGATCTGACCCGTCGGCGGTTTTTCGGCAAGGCCGCCGCCACGATGGGTGCCGGGCTGGGCGGGCTTGCTCTGGCCTCGATGCTCGGCAACGGCCCAACAGGCACCGGCGCCGACGACGCCGCGAGAGCCGAGGCGATGTTCCGCGCCGGGACTCACTTCGCTCCCAAGGCCAAACGCGTTATCTGTATGCACATGGAGGGTGCGCCGAGTCAGATCGACCTCTACGACCACAAACCCACGCTCCGCCAACGTTTCAACCAGGACCTTCCAGAGTCGATCCGCAACGGCCAACGCCTCACCGGCATGACCAGCGGCCAGGCCCGCTTCCCCGTCGCCCCGTCCATCTTCAAGTTCTCCAAGTACAAGAACGCGCAGGACGGCGTGTGGCTGAGCGAGCTCATCCCGCACACCGCCTCCATCGCTCACGAACTGTGCTTTATTCACACCATGCACACCGAGGCGATCAACCACGAGCCCGGGATCACGTTCTTTCAGACCGGCAACCAGCAGCCCGGCCGCCCTTCGATGGGCGCGTGGATGAGTTACGGTCTGGGTTCGTCGAACGCCAATCTGCCGACGTTCGTGGTGCTGATCACGCAGGGGACGGGCAACATGCAGGCGTTGTCCGCTCGCTTCTGGGGTTCCGGGTTCCTGCCTTCGGAGCACCAAGGGTGCCGCATGAGGTCCGTGGGCGACCCGGTGCACTTTCTGCAGGACCCGTCGGGCGTGACGCGGACCGACCGCCGTCGGATGCTGGATCTCGTCGGCGAGCTCAACGAGCAGGAGGCCGCCCGGTCGATGGACCCCGAGGTGAGCGCCCGCATCTCGCAGTACGAGATGGCGTATCGCATGCAGATGTCCGTCCCCGAACTCGCGGATTTCTCCGACGAGAGCGAGGAGACCCTCTCGATGTACGGCCCGGAGGTGAAAAAGCCGGGGTCGTTCGCTGCGAATTGCCTGCTCGCACGCCGCCTGGCCGAGCGGGGCGTGCGGTATGTTCAACTGTACATGCGGGGCTGGGATCAGCACGGGAACCTGCCGACGGAACTCAAGGGGCAGTGCACCGCGGTGGATCAGCCGCAGGCGGCGCTGGTCAAGGATCTGCGCCGGCGCGGGATGCTCGACGACACGCTCGTTCTGTGGGCGGGCGAGTTCGGCCGAACGGTCTACTCGCAGGGCACGCTCACCGCGGACAATTACGGGCGCGACCATCACCCGCGCTGCTACACGATCTGGATGGCTGGCGGCGGCATCAAGCCGGGCATCACGTACGGGAAGACGGACGAGTTCTGCTACAACATCCTCGAGAACCCGATGGATGTCCACGATCTTCACGCGACGATGCTGCACTGCCTTGGTTTGGATCACACGAAGCTGACCTACCGGGCCCAGGGCCGAGATTTCCGCCTGACCGATGTGTTCGGCAAGGTTCGCAAGGACATTCTGGCGTGAAACCCACGCCCACGATGAGGCTGCCTCAGCCGATTCGTGGATTTCCTCACTTCGCGATGTGCCGCCGCGGTACCATCACAGCAACACCGCCCGAGGACCCCGCATGAACGCATGGATCGAAGTCATAGGCAGAGCGCACCCGATGCTCCTGCACGCCCCCATCGGCATCTTCATCGGGCTCGCTGCGGTCGAAGCCGCGATGTTCCTCGCCCGCGGTAACGGCTGGCTTGGCGCCGTGCGCGTGCTCGCGTTCCTCGGCGCGTCGTCCGCCATCGCCGCCGGTGTGAGCGGGTACGTGCTGAGTCTCGAAGGCAGCGGGAACAACTACGACACCACCACGATCGACCGCCACTTCTACTTCGGCATCGCCTTCACCGTGCTCGCCTGCCTCACCGCCGCTCTGTCGCTCTGGGGCGACAGGCCCGGGCCGCGCCGCGCAGCCCTCGCGATCACCATGCTCACGATGATCCCCACGGGGCATCTGGGCGCCACCATGACGCACGGGGCGGATTTCCTCTTCGGTCCTCTCGCGGATCGCTCGCACCGCGAGCCCAATGCCGAGTTCGAGCAGCCGGCGCTCGTCGCCACCACACGCTTTACGGCGGAGATCGAGCCCATCCTCGCCCGAACCTGTTACGCCTGCCATGGCGAAGAGAAAACCAAGGGTGGCCTCGCCATGCACACGCGAGAAGCCATCCTCGCCGGCGGCGACCTGGGCAGCCTCTTCGTCCCCGGCAAGCCTGACGCGAGCCAGATGATCGATCGGATGCGACTTCCCCTCGCCGACGACGACCACATGCCCCCCGAGGGCAAGCCCCAGCCGACCGAGGCCGAGATCGCCGCGATCGAGGCGTGGATCAAGCGCGGCGCGTCGTTCGACGAGCCTGTCGAAGGAGCGGGGGGCTCGAAACCCTCGATCGCTCCCGCCGTCGTCCCCGTGCCCGCCCCGGTCACGATCGCCCTGCCGAATGCCGCCGCCGTCACCGCTCTCCGCACCTCGCTGGCCCACGCTGAGCCCGTCGCCCGCGACAACCCGCGACTGATCGTCAGCTTCGCCGCCATCGCGCCGACCATCGACGACGCGACTGCCGAGCGGCTTCTTGAGCCGCTCGCCGATTCCATCGAGGACCTCACCCTCGCCCGCACCGCCATCGGTCCGCGCACGCTCACGCTCATCGCGAGGATGCCGCACCTCAGAAGGCTCGACCTGGGTTCCACGCCAGTGACGTCCGACATCCTCGTGATTCTCAAGGGGCATCCCTCGCTCAAGTCGCTCGTGCTCGCCCGCACCAAACTTGCCGGGAGCGACGAGGTCGTCTACGCCCTCGCCACGGCACTCCCGAAGCTCGAAGAGCTCTACGTCTGGGACGCGGGGCTCACGCCCGAGACGATCGAACGTCTCCGCGCCATGAAGCCCGGGTTCACGATTAACGCGGGCGACTTTGCGACCACCGAGAAGATCGACGCCGAGACCACGGTGACGCTTACCAACGACGCCGCCGCTCCCGCGGCCGCTCAGACCCAGGCCGATCTCAAGCCCGTCAACACCGTCTGTCCCATCGCCGGCACGCCCATCAAGCCCGAGTACCAGATCCTCTACAAGGGCAAGGTCATCGGCTTTTGCTGCCCCAATTGCCCCAAGACCTTCTGGGAAGATCCCGAAAAGTACCTCGCCACGCTCAAATGATCGTCGCAGCTGCGGGTCGGTCCGGACCCGCTAGACTGCCCCTCGCATGACGACGGGCCCCGCCATCCACACGCCACGCCGAGCCCCGGCGATCGATCTTGCGATCATCGTCGCCGCATGCATCCTCGTCTACTGGATCGGCCTGGGCTCTACCGGCCTCTCGCTCTCCGAGGGCCTCCGCGCCATCCCCGCCTGGGAGATGATGGACACCGGCGACTACTTCGTCACGCGCATGTTCGGCGAAGCCTACTTTCGCAAGCCCCCCGGCATGATGTGGGCCATCGCAGCCTCCTCGTCGATCTTCGGCCAGACCGAGTTCGCCGCTCGCGCCGTGTCCGCCGCCGCCTGCACGCTCATGCCCCTCGTCGCCTGGTGGTTCGCCCGCCGCTGGTTCGGCCCCACGGCCGGCCTCATCGCTGGTCTCGCCCAGGGTCTTACGCCGTTCTTCTGGGAAGCCGGTCGCTCCGCAGAGATCGAAGCCCTCCACACCCTCTTCATCCAGCTCGCGTGCCTGAGCGTCCTTGATCCCGCTGTGCGCCGGCGGTGTTCGCTCGCGAAGAGTCCCCTTCCGCCGGTGCTCATGCTTCTGGGCCTTTTCGGCGCGCTTCTCACCAAAGGCCCGGCAGGTCTTCCGGCCGTCGCCGGAAGCGTGCTCGCTGCTCTTTGGCTCGTGCGTGGCCCGGGCGATCCCGGCAACACTTCCTCGCGTCCGTCGCTCTCGGCATGCTTTCGGGTCGCGGGACCACCGATCCTCGCCAGCGCACTCATCGGCGGCGCCCTCTTCGCATGGCTCGCGCAGCCGTACCGCACACTCCCGACCGTCACGCAGTCACCCGGCGAGTTCCTCTGGGACATCTCGAAACTCGCCTCGATCCTCTCGCTCCCACTCGTCGGGCTCGCGGCCGCTCTCCCGGGAAGCCTCGCGGTGCTCTCGCTGTCTTCCCTTTGGGGGCGCCGATCGACCGACCCTCGCGCGGCTGTGCTCTTCGGGATGATCTTGGCCGCGATTGTCTCGCTCCTCGTCTTCACCGCTGCGGGCGTCTCCAACCCGCGATACACCATGCCCGTCGTCCCGTTCTGGCCCGTCGCACTCGGCGGCCTTCTCGCGATCACCTCGACCCCCTCGAACGCTCGACGCCTTCGCATCGCGGGCGTCACGCTGACCACGCTGCTTGTCACGGCCGGCATCATCGTCTCGCAACTCTCCGACCGAGCCCGGGCCGGTGACGGCGGCCGCGGCTCAGGCAGGCCTACCGGCGAAGCCATCGCTCGGGCGATCGTCGCGTCGGATCTGAACTTCGCCGATGTCGAACTCTGGGCTGATGGTGCCGTGGAGGCACGCCCCGAGGTGCTTCTGTACGCGCGCCGCGCGGCAGCCCTCCATGGGATTGACCTCCGCCCGCGCTGGAGTTCCGCCCTCGTCAGACCCTTTGACCCACCCGCTGCGGCACTGGTTCTCCTCCGCGTGGAGGGTGCGGTCACTGAGGGGGGCGCAGGTGTCATCCGCGGACGTGCCGTGCTTTGGGCCGGAAAGGCCGCCAAGTTCGACCTCATCCTCCTGGGCCCCCGGGAAACGCCGTGACCACGTTCGGATATTGATCGGTATTTCCAGAACTTTGCCAATCCTTGTCGGATTTCTCTTGGAGGATTGCACCCCCGTCGTTTATGCTGTCGGCTCGTTTCCGCCCGCTGGCTTCGCCCTTCATGGCGAAGCGGTCGACGAAGTGAACAACGCAAGGCACAGACGCCTGTACCCCCGCTGGAGAGAGCGAGAGAGGGCAGTGTCTTGCGTTTTTCTCGTGCGGCACTACGCCAGCAGCACCACCGCGTGGACCTCGATCGCCTCGCCCCGGCCCACCGCGTCGACACCCTCGTGCGTTTTGCCCTTGACGTTGACCGCGGCGCCACCCAGCAGCGCGGACAGGTTTTTCATGATCGCCGCTTTGTGCGCACCGATCTTGGGCCGTTCCAGAATCACCGTGAGATCCGCGTTGACAACCACCAGCCCGCGCGCCGCGACCCTTTTGCAGGCTTCCACGAGGAACACCGCCGAATCGCGACCCGCGTTCTCGGGCGCGGTGTCCGGAAACAGCTGCCCGATATCCGGCTCGCCGATCGCCCCCAAGAGCGCGTCTGTCAGGGCGTGCATCACCGCGTCGCCGTCCGAGTGGGCCACCGGGCCACGGTCGCTCGGGACCGCCACCCCGCCCAGCACCAGGGGCCTCCCCCGCCCTGCCGGTGCCATTGGCTCCAGCCGGTGCAGGTCGTACCCATGCCCGATTCGCATGCGCGTGCTCATCGTGTGGACTGTAACCCCGGCGGGGCGACGAAATGCAGAACACACGGCGAACCTGTCGATGATTCAGCCGCTACACTGGCTGCCGGGCAGGCCTCATCGCCCGTCTGCCGGAAGGAACCCATCATGAACCGACCCCTCATGCGTCACACTCTTTCACTTTTCGTCCTGCCGGTGATCCTCTCGGTGATCTCTGCTTCGGGCTGCAATCCGTACCGCGAGGGCGGCGCCGAAGCCTCTTACGACACCACCACTTACGTCAGCACCCCCCATCTCCCCAAGACCGTCATCGTCCGGGACACCCGCGACGGCAGTGAGATCTGGTCGTACGAGGTTCCCGTCGGTCGCAAGCTGGTTGTCGAGTTCCTCCCCGACCGCAACGAGAATCTTCCCGACCGCCCCGACATGATGCGCTGGGGCGAGATGGACCCTGACG
>CALROI020000008.1:0-172843 GCA_943369765.1 Phycisphaera mikurensis NBRC 102666
TCGCTCAAGAACGAGATGGCCGTTCCCAAGTCGCGCATCTTGAAGCTCGTCCTGCGCGAGCCGGGTGAGTCCGCCCCGGGCGCCAAGTCCAAAGCTCCTCGTGCCACCTCCGTCGACGATCGCTAACCGATGGGCATGCTCGAACGAGATCGCCGCCTTCTCGACGCCGCCTACGAGCAGGCGGTCAAGAGCCTGCGCGAAGGCGGGATCCCCATCGGGGCTGCTCTCGCCACGCCCGACGGCACGATCGTCGCGGCGGGGCACAACCTCCGCGTTCAGACCGGGGACCCTACCGCTCACGCGGAAACCGTCTGTATCCGCGCGGCGGGGCGCCGCCGCGATTGGCACACGCTCACGATGGCGACGACGCTTTCGCCGTGCGCGATGTGCAGCGGGACCGCGGTGCTGCACCGCATTCCGAGGGTGATCATCGGCGAGCACCAGACGTTCCGAGGCCGGGAAGATTGGCTGTTGGCTGCGGGGATCCACATCACCCTTGCGGACGACCCGCGCTGCATCGCGCTGATGGAGACGTTCATCAAGGAACGCCCGGAGCTGTGGAACGAAGATATCGGCGTCCCGGAAGAGTGACCCGTTCCATTAGAGCCCGCAGCGCAAGCAAGGGAAAGGCGGCGGACGACCGAACATCAAGGGTCGCGCTTCGTCAACGACAGTCCCGGCGGTCGATCTCGTAGCCGCTTTCACGCCACAACTCCGATGGTCGGACGACTGCGATGCTGCCCGCCGCTTGCGGATCGGGAGCGGCTTCATCCCGTCAGTGTGTCGTGGTGCGTTCGGGAGCTCATCCACCGATCGCCGGAGGAACCGGCGATCGGTGGCACCCGCCTGACGGGGTGCGCGGTGGCTCGGAAGAAGAGCCCCGGGCGTTGGCCCGGGGCTCTTGGATGGGGTTGGGTTTTTTAGCAGCCCGTCTCGAAGACGAAGACGAAATCGTCATAGTCAAAGAAGTCCACGAACTGATCGCCGTTGAAGTCGGCTGTTTCGCCGGGCGGGCACACGCCCGTCTCGAAGCAGTCGACGTACGCGTCGTAGTCAAAGAAGTCGAGGAAGTTGTCCCCGTTGAAGTCGGCGCGGCAGGGGGTGAAGGTAAACCGGACCTGGCCTGAGCCGCGGTCGCCGAGGAAGCCGCCGAGGCTGATGCGGTAGTCGTTGCCGGGCTGGACGGAGAAGTCAATGGAGCTGTTGAGGTTGGCGAAGCCGCAAGCGTCGTCGTTGCAGGCGAGGGCGCCGCCGCCGCAGCCGTCGAAGGCGGTGAGGACGGTGTCCAGCCCGGTCAGGTTGCAGGTGTTGACGTTGAGGCGGCCCAGGCGCGGGGCGGCGTAGCGGAACCAGACGTTGTTGCCGGAGCCGCCGCAGACGGAGGCGCCGTCGGAGGAGGCGGTGGCGGTGTCAAAGCCGTACACGCCGTCGGTGACGGGTGTGGCGTTGCCGCAGTTGTCATTGGAGCGGAACGTGAAGCTGACCTGACCCGAACCGCGCAAACCGGCAAAGCCGGAGACGCGGACGAGGGTCTCGCTGCCGGGGGTGACGGGAACAGAGATGCCGCTCTGCAAGGCGCAGGAGTCGTCGTTGCAGGTGATCTGCGGGCCGCCGCAGGTGTTGAAGGCGGCGAGGACGGTGTCCATGCCGGTCAGACCGCAGGTGGTGGCGTCGAGCCAGCCGTAGCCGGGGGAGACGACTCGGAACCAGACATCGTTGGCGCCGAGGCAACCGTCGACGCCGTCGTCGATGGCGGTGGTGTTGTTGAAGCCAAACAGACCCATGCCGACGACCGGGGCGTTCTGGCAGGAGTCGACGGAGTTGAAGCTGAACCGGACCTGGCCGGCGCCGCTCTGGCCGTTGAAGCCAGCGAGGCGGACGATGACGGAGGTGCCGGCCAACATCGGGACGTTGATGGTGCTCTGGACGCCGCAGGCGTCGTCATTGCAGGCCACCTCGCGGCCGCCGCAGCCGTTGAAGGCGGTGAGCACGGTGTCGAAGCCGGCCGTGCCGCAGGTGCTGACGGTCAGGGTCCCGGCGCCCGGGGTGGTGTAGCGGTACCAGACGTCGTTCGTGTTGTTGAAGCCGCAGCTGGATGCGCCGTCGGTGTTGGCGCCGGTGGTGTCAAAGGCCACCAGACCATTGCCGACGTTCGTGGCGTCGGAGCAGTTGTCGTTGGGGCGGGTGATGGCGACCTGGCCGGCAAAGAGGTTGCCGCTGAAACCGGCGATTCGGATCGAGTAGACGGAACCGCTCGTCACGGGGAAGCTCACCGAGGTCTGTAACCCGTCTGGTCCGCAAGAGTCGTCCAAGCAGACAATCTCGGCGCCGCCGCAGTCACCATTGCGGACGGTCAGGACCGTGTCACCGCTGGTGAGGCCGCAGGTGGAGACGGTCGCCGTGCCGTTGCCGGAGGCGACGTAGCGGATCCACCCATCCGGGGCGGAGCCGGTAGAGCCGCAGGCGCCGGGATAATCGTTGGTAAAGCCGGTCAGATTGAAACTGTACACGCCCTCGTTCACGGCGGGGGCAGCACCGCAGTTGTTCGCGAACTGTGCGGACGCCGCGGAGGTCAGACCTCCAACCACCGCCGCCGCCAACCATAAGGACAAACTCGCTTTCATGATTCTCTCTCCTTCAGGCCAAACAAATGTGTATTCCGGTTCGGACCACTCTGATCCGACCGAGCAAGCCCCTGCTTTGACGTGCATGGCCCCCCCGAGGCTCTTGAAAGGGGGACCGCCACCCTCGGCACCAGACAGTCGTCCGAGGTGAACGTTGGCAGTGTATCTGATCCGGCGTCTCAGCAGCGGGGATTCTACGGCCTCACGACATCTAAACCCAATCTCAATTTCAGAAGTATTCTTTCGTCCACGAACGCCGTGGCCTGTCGGCTGCGATGTCGGCGGGTGGCACGACCGGCTTTCTGTGCCCGGGCCTACGGGGCCTTGTTCTCCGGCATTCACCGCCGCATGGCGGAAGGCGGGGGTGCCATGATCCGCCGCTTCGGCGCATCGTGGATGGTCGTTCGATGCCACGACCACTCCATCCAGAGCGTTGGGCGGTTCCACGCACCATCTGGCACTTGTGGATGATCGTGCCGGGCGCGAGGCGTTCTTGGGGCGTGGGGCTGACTTACGACGGCGATTGCAAACGTGGTCCGCGAGCCGTGGTGTGGGCCTTGACGCGGGGTCATGGGTTGAACTCTCGGAAGGCCGCATCTTCGACTCGAGGGAACAGCGCTGCGATCTTCAGTTGGAGGTGGGGGGCCGGGCGGGGGTGTCGAGTAAGGATGCAACCCGGTCGCGGACGCTCGGGTCTCGTCGGAAACGCGAGAGACGTACCGCTCGGATGTGGGTTGGGGTCGGCGGCGATTGAAGGCAGGGTGAGCCGGACGTTCGTTGAATTGTTTGGATTTCAGTAGGTTTCATTGGCTGATTCTGTTGGGCGATCGGGTCGACAGAGGTGCTGATGGTGCGGCAGAAACACCGAAAGAGGCGGTTTCGGGTGACTGGGTGATCGGAAAGCGAAAATTCCGTAAGGGGGTTGCCACGTGTTTCTCGTGACCTGTCTGCCGGCCAGGGGTCGGCGCTGCCGCCCGGTCGGGCGAGCGTTCACGAGGAGCACCCATGTCAAAGAACCTTCACCCGTCGGCCTCTCCCGTCCGCAACCGCACATCCGGCTTTCAAAGGCTGCGATCACCCGCTGTCCTCGCCGGCTTGGCCGGCCTCGCGTTCGCGTCCGCGGCTCTCGCGGACCCCATCAGTACCTCGTTTACCTTCCAAGGGCAACTCCGAGCCTCTGCGGCGCTGGTCAACGGCACCTTCGACCTGCAGTTCAGGCTTTACGACGCGTCGGCCGGTGGGGTCCAGATGGGGCCCGCGCTGTGCGCCGACAACGTGATGGTGACCGACGGGCAGTTCACGGTCGTCCTCGACTTTGGGGCGTTCGGCGCCGACGCCAGGCACCTGGAGGTCGATGTCAGGCCCGACACGGGGCTTGCATGCGGCGATCCGTCGGGGTGGGAGTCGCTCTCGCCGAGGCAGTCGGTGACGGCGGCGCCGGTGGCGTCGTATGCGATGACTGCGGAAACGGCCACGAACGCGGCCACCGCCACGACCGCGACCACGGCGGCGAACGCCACCCAGCTCAACGGGCAGTCTTCAGCGTACTACACGAGCGCGGCGAACCTGACGGGCACACTTCCTTCGGCGGTTCTGGGAGGCACGTATGGAGGCACCCTTGACTTCGAGAACCCCGCGAACTCGTTCGCGGGCACGTTCAGTGGGAACGGCGCGTCTCTGATCAACCTCAACGCGGATCAACTGACCAGCGGCACGATCCCGTCGGCTCGAGTTTCGGGCACATACTCGAACGCGTTAACGCTGAGCAGCGCGTCCAATTCACTCACCGGGAACGGCGCGGGGCTCACATCCCTCAACGCCTCGAACCTAGCGAGCGGCACGTTGCCTTCGGCTCGCCTCTCTGGCGCCTACACGAACCAGGTGACGTTCAGCAATCCCTTCAATGTCTACCTTGGCGACGGCACGAATCTTGTTTCGCTCAACGCGAGCAGCTTGAATTCCGGCACGGTCCCCAATGGTCGCCTCGCCGGCACGTACGGCGGCGTGTTGAACTTCACCAACGCGTCCAACGTCTACGCCGGCAACGGTGCAAGCCTGACAGCACTCAATGCGAGCAGTCTCTCGACCGGCACGCTCCCCGACGCACGCCTCTCAGGCACCTACACGAACTCGGTGACATTCAACAGCCCAGCGAACGTCTTCGCCGGCAACGGTGCGGCCCTCACGGGATTGAGCGCCTCGAACCTTGGCAGCGGCACCCTTCCGTCGGCGGTCTTGTCGGGCACGTACTCCAACGCCCTGACCTTCAGCAACGCGTCCAACGCCTTTACCGGGAGCGGCGCGGGGCTGACCGCGCTCAACGCGAGCAACCTCACGACAGGCACGGTCGCCGACGCTCGCCTGGGCGCGAACGTCGCGATGAAGAACGCCGCCAACGCGTTCGGGAACTTCACCAACTCCTTCGCGGGCTCGGTGGGGATCGGGCAGACGGCTCCGGGGTTCCCACTCAACTTCGCATCGTCAGTGGGCGACAAGATTTCTCTCTTCGGCAACTCCGGGAACCACTACGGCCTGGGCATCCAAGCCAGCCTCCTCCAGATTCACTCCGACTCGGCGACTTCCGACATCGCTTTCGGATACGGAACCAGCGCGGCCATGACCGAGACGATGCGCATTAGGGGCAACGGACGCCTCGGCATCGGCACCAATGCTCCCGCGACACCGCTGCATGTCTTCGGCATCGACGGCGTCACCATCGGCAGCAGCGCCACCGGGCAGACCTCTGTCAGACTCAGCGCGAGTGCCGCCACCAACGGGTACGGCATCATCCAGTCTGTGAGCGCCCAGGGCACCGCTTGGGGCGACACCATCATCAGCCCCTCGGGCGGGCGTGTCGGCGTCGCCACCGCCGTCCTGTCTGACTCCTCGCTCCACGTCAGTGCCGGTACACGCCTCTCGGGCATCACCGCTGAGAGTTCCCTCGCGGGCGGCGTGGCCATCACCGGCACCTCCACCGCCGGAACCCTCGACTCCGTCGGCGGGCTCTTCGAGACCAACAGCACCACCGGCACCGGGCTCGTCGCTTCCTCGAACGCGGCCACGGGCATCAACTACGGCCTGCGGGCGTACACCTCCAGTTCCTCCGCCAACGCCATCGCGATCCTCGGCGAGGCGACTGCCTCCGGGGCCAACTTCGGCGTCTACGGCACCGCCACCGGTGCGTCCGCCTTCGGCGTGTACGCCAACGGGCGCCTCGGTGCTTCGGGCACCAAGAGTTTCATGATCGACCACCCGCTCGACCCTGAGAACAAGGTCCTCTACCACTACAGCATCGAGAGCCCCGAAGTGCTCAACATGTACTCCGGCATCGTCACGCTCGACGGCGTCGGCGAGGCGTGGGTTGAACTCCCCGAGTACTTCGACTCCATCAACATCGAAGCCAGGTACACGCTGACGGCGGTCGGCGGGCCGGCCCCCATGCTGCACGTCGCTGAGAAGGTCAGCGGGAACCGGTTCAAGATCGCGGGCGGGTCTCCGGCCCTGGAAGTGTCGTGGGAGGTCAAAGCCAAGCGCAACGACCGGTTCGTCGAGACGTACGGCGCGCCCGTCGAGCGTGTGAAGGGTGCGGGCGAGAAGGGGACGTACATCCGCCCCGAGTTGTACGGGCAGCCGGCGAGCCGCGGACAGATCAACACCGCGCCGCGTTCGGCCCCTCGCGTCATCCCCGCCGATCAGCCTGCTGATCAGCAAGTCGATCCGGCCGCTGGCAGCATCGTGGCCTCCAAGTAAACCCCACGCAATCCGCGCCCCATCCACAAAGGAGCACACCCATGAAAAACACCTCACGCCGAATGTCTTCCGTTCGCGTCGCACTCGCCGCGATCCTCGGCCTGGCGGTCGGGGGCGATATCTTCGCCCAGCCCGCCACACCGCAAGCCAAGTTGGCCGCGACGAGCGTCACCGACCTGGTCAAGTCGACCAAGATCCACGAGCCTGCCGACAGCCTCAGTGCCCAGATGCGCCGCGAGGCCGCCGAACGCAAGGTGATGCGTGAAGCCGTCGGCTGGAACGATCTCTCCGACGAAGCCCAGGAAGCTCTATGGGACACCCTCGTGGGCCCCGACCAACTCAACGACGGGTTCCGCAAGGCCCAGATCAGGCCGAGCCTGCGAACGCCGGACGACATTGTCCCCCGCGACGGCGGCTTCGACGACCGTGGCATCCCGCTGGTGACGCAGTCGTGGCTGTACACGCCGAGCCTTGGGGATTCGATTCAACGTCGCGTATTCGACATGGTGCTGAATTACGAGGGGGACGTGGTGCTCGCGGGCGGGCTGGAAAATGCGGACGGAGTCCGGATTGTCGAGATCGAGGGTACCGCAGACGCGTCGCAGGGCTGGACGCAGAACTGGGCCCACGAGTATGACCGCCCCAATACAACGAGGCCGACGTGGTTCGCGGCGGCCACCGACCTCCTGGGTAACACTTACGCGGCGGGAACCACGGGTCGGGGGACGTACCCGTTCGAGAAGTACGACGGGGCGACCGGGAACTACAACGTTCTCAGCGAGTTCAACTACCCCGCCAGCAATGCGAACTCCGGGACCACGGCCACCAATATGGCGGTGGACCCCGAAGGGATGATCTACTTGTGCGGGCAGTCGAGCGACGACGCGGGGATCCAGCGCTGGTTTGTCGCGCAGCACGATTCTCGGAACGCGGGGTTCACCAGACGCTGGATCACCTACATCCCGGGCTCGGGGGCGACGAACGCGATTCGTATCAATAAGTTTGGCGAGGTCTTCGTGGCGGGCGGGCTCGGCGATCCCGGGCTCAACAACGAAAGGTCCGCCGTTGTCAAACTCAGCCCCATCGACGGCGTTGTGGAGTGGACCTACATCGATCCCGTCCCGGACAGCTACTTGCTCGCGATGAACCTTGATCGCGATGGGAATCCGCACACCACCGGCACCAGCACTCTAAAACTCGATCGGACGACCGGCGCGCTGGTGTGGCGGGTCGCGGCTTCGGCGGAAGACATCGCGGTTGACGACGCTGGGAATGTCTATACGGCCGGCAGCGCGCCGCCCGCCGCGATCCACACTGTCAAGTACAACGCGCAGGGAGTGCAGCAATGGTTCAACACACAAAGCGGTGGGGGCAACGGCAAGAGAATCGTACTCGATTGGATCGGGAATCCGTACGTCGCAGGCCTGCATGGCAGCCCGGGCGGTGTTCGGACGTTAAAGCTCAATCCCGCGAACGGCGCGACAGTCTGGGCGATGGATGCCACGCCCAAATTTGATAGTGCGGAGACGGTGAGCCAGATCACCATCTCGGGGCTCTTGGTCGATGCGGGCGGCAGCGTCTACGTCGGAGGCGACCGATTCGGCACACGCCTCTCGACCTCGGGCGGACAGTTCTACTGCATCCGTTACGAGCAGCCCTACGTCTCCATTCCGCAGATCGCCAAGTCCTACCCCGTCGTCAAGATCGAGGGGAACAGCCTCTGGTCGCCCGCCAACCCCGACGGGCCCGGGTTCGGCTTTGCGAACCAGTCCTTCAACCTCTTCTCGTTCAACGTCGGGGCGCTGCTGGGCAACCTCGACGCGAGCACGCAGGTCGAGATCGACTACGGCATTGGAACCGCGGGCGGCGGGCTGGACATCAACATCTCGAACACCATCTTCAGCGTCGCCTTTGAGACCGAGGCCACGGGCGGCTCCTACGACGCCTCCGCCACGGGCGAACTCGCCATTGCCATCCCCGGCGAAGAGGAACTCAATGTCGGGCAGCCGTTCGACGTCGTGATGAACTTCGACCCCGACGCGGCGGGCATGGAACTGATCACCAACGCCAGGCCCGCTCTCAAGGCCGGGCTTGTCGCAAGAGCCCGGGCGAACATGGATTTCAGCGTCTTCGGGCGGGATTCCGTGCTTGAGGCGTTCGGAGCGCCCAACCCGTTCTTTGATGTCGGGTTCGAGGGCCGCAACATCGACATGAACCGGACCATCATCGGTCTGGATGCGCTCCCGATCCCCCCGGGGGGAACGTGGCTGGATCTCGGCGTGGTCCCCGTTGTCGGCAACTACGTGGGCGGCCGGGTCCGCTTTCCCGACCTGGGCACCGAGGGGTACTTCACCGAAGCATTCGCGGGCCCCACGCTCTCCAGCCGTCTCTCCGAGACGTTCTTTGAAGCGAACGTCTCGGTGACGAATCTGCTGTCGCAGATTGCGATCGGAGTGCCGCTTTCCGCTGGGTACGGCTCGCCTGCAGGGAACAACGACTTTGACGCCAGCGTCGAGATCGGCATCCTCCAGGCCTACCTCGAAGGCAACATCAAACTCGAGCAGGACCTCGACCTGGTCATGCGTCCCTATGTGGACCTGGACTTTGACGACGCCTCGGTCCCCGATGCCCGTGTGTACCTGAACCGAATTGACGAGGGCGGCGGGCGGTTCAGTTATCAGGCAACCCACACCGTCGGCGCGCTGCCCGCCGACGCCAATCTTCAGATCACGCCGACCTTCGGGATGCGGGCGTCGCTGCAGAACCGCACGGGGTTCCGGTTCGGGGCCTTCGCCGGGTTTGATCCTCTGAGGATCTCAGCGGCACTCGAAGTCGTCGGCGTCGACGTCATCGATCTCGACTTCAAGCCCGGCTCGCTCCGCCAGGACCTCTTGGCAGCCATGAAGCCGAACGTGCAGAGCGCCCTCAATGGCGGCCGCGTGAATGTCGTCAACACCACCTCCAGCGAGTTTGACTTCCCCAACGATGTCGAACTCGCGGCGATCCAGGTTTCGGCCAGTTCGACCAACAACCTCCCGCAACTCATCGGCAGCAGCCGCGCCAGCGCCCGCATGCTGATGTACGACCAGAGGACCCCCACGCTCGCGGAGTTCAACGATATGGCGTCGGGCACCGAGCCCATGATCCTCTACGGGCGCAAGTTCTTTACCGGCGTCGGGATCAACCGCGCCCGCATCAGGCACCACGGGAGGAGCGAAGTACTGGCCACCACCCGTCTCAACGATCAAGCGCTCCTCGTGCAGATCCCCCGCCGGTTCTTCCTGCTCCCCGGCATCGCGCGGCTCTGGGTCACCAACAACAACGGAAGGTCCGAGACGATCGACCTCGCTATCGAGCACCCGATGCCCAACTTCCAAGGCATCCAGGAGACGATCTGGGCGGGCGACCCCAAGTGGCTCTCCGAGCCAGTCATTGCCATCGACGGCGGGACGCCCGCGGGCAACGACTCCTTCATCGCACGCCGTGACTACTACACCTACCTCCGCACGGTGCTTTGGAACCCCGCGATCATGGCCGGGTTCAGCGATCCGAACATCTCCGCGACGGCGTACTTCCCGAGTTTCAAGCCTTGGGAAGCCTCTGGGCAGAAGGCCCCTCCCGGGTTCCCCTCGCTCGTCGTCGATGGCATCGCGCTCGAACGTCAGCGCCCCGTGATCAACGACGGGCTCTTCCGCTCGCGCATGCAGCAGGGGCTCTACGCCGCTCCCGGGTTCCTCACCATGGAACTGGTGAACCCCGGCCCTGGCGGCGGCCCGAGCCGCACCCGCACCATCGAGGTGCCCGCTCCCAAGCCCGTCCTGCAGACGCTCAACCCCGCCATCGTCCCTCCCGGCTCGGTCGCGACGGGTGACGAGCTCCGCATCGTGGTCGCCGGACCCGAGAGCGTTCCCTTCTTCGCAGGCTTCGAGAACCCCAAGGGCGGAAACTTCACGCCGGGCTCGGTCGTCCAACTCAACGGCACCAACCTGCGCACCGAGTTCGTCAGTTCTTCCCAACTCGCCGCCTACATCCCCGCTGCGAGCCTCACCACCTACGGGGCACGCCGCATCACCGTCTTCACGCCCGCCAACGGCACCGACTACACCGAACAACTCCGCAGCGGCGGCGGCACCCTCTCGAACCCGGTTCAAGTCGCCAGCGGCGGCGTCTCTGTCCCCCTCACGCTCAACATCACTTGGCCCCGTCCGACCATCAAGGGCGTCAGCAACAAGACCATGACCGTCAATGAGCCCCCGCTCTTCCCCGTCACGGTCAACGGTCAGACCCCGCCTGACTCGCACAACTTCACCATCCTCGGTTCCAACTTCGCCCCCGGAGCCAAGGTCTACTGGGACGGCATTCAGATCCCCTCCACACGTGACAGCGAGGGCCTCATCCGCGCCACCGTCGGTGATGCACAGGTCGCTCGCCTCGGCGCTGTCCGCCTGCAGGTCAGCAACCCCGCCTCGAGCGGTTCCGGGCGGCCTTCCAATATCTTCAACGTCCAGATCGCGCCCTGATCAGTTCGGGCCCTCGAAGGGGCCACACGACGGTAAGCAAAGGAGCGAAGTCCATGATCGCAACCTGTGAATCGTCAGACGGAATGAGGTTTCTCGCGGGGCTCTTCGGGTTGCGTCCGCACGCAACCACGCCCCGCGGCGGGCAGAGTCGTCAAACGGGCGGCATGACCCGATTCGGGTATACTCCGAGAGGCAGGAGGAGCACGGGTGCGATTCGTTTCGCCATCGAGTTCCGACCGCAGGACTCGGAGGTGCATGTGACAATCCGTCCAAATGAAGCGGAGAACGCACCAGCCAGCCGGGATGTCAACGATTTGTTGTCCGCCGTACGGGGAAACGAAACCAACCCAGCACCCGAACTGCTCGAGCGAGCGTACAAGGAACTGCGGGCCCTGGCCGCCTCGTACTTTAGGGCCCAGCGCCCCGATCACACCCTCCAACCCACCGCCCTCGTCCACGAAGCGTTCGTGAAGATCACGACCGGTCGCCCTTCGACATGGGAGAGTCAGGCCCACTTTGTCTCTGTCGCCGCGATGGCGATGCGACAGATCCTGATCGACCATGCGCGGGCGCGGCAGGCCGACAAGCGAGGCGGCGGGGCGGCACGAGAGAGCCTGACCGGCATTGCCGGCAGCGAACTGATCGTCATTGATCCGCTGGAGTTTGAGGATCGGCTCACACGCCTTGCCGCGGTGGACGAGAGGCAGGCCCGCGTCGTCGAGCTGAGGTTCCTCCTGGGTCTGAGCATCCCCGAGACCGCCCGCGTACTCGGCGTAAGCGACAAGACCGTCGAGATGGACTGGCGGTTCGCCCGGGCCTGGCTCCGACGCGAACTTGGAGGGACACGTCCATGATCTCAAGACCCCCCCAGACCAAGATCCGTGAGATCTTTGCCGGTGCGTGCGACCTCGCCGACGCCGACCGCTCTCGATATTTGGACGACGCGTGCGCCGGGGACGAAATGGTGCGGGCCGAGGTCGAGTCGCTGCTCGTGCTTGACAGCGCGGAGGGCGGCATCCTCGCCGAGCCCGATCTTGCGTCGGGTCGGGGCCTGGGGGGGGCTTTCGAAACCCGCACGCACGGGCACCCCGCCCCTGAACGCATTGGTCGATTCAGGCTTATCCGCAGGATCGGCGTGGGCGGGATGGCTGAGGTCTACGAGGCCGAGCAGGACGATCCTGCCCGACTCGTCGCTCTCAAGATCATTGATCTCGCCGCGGTCTCACCGGGCATGAGCGCGCGGTTCGAGCGCGAGGGGCAGATCCAGGCCTCGCTCCACCACACCGGCATCGCGCAGGTTTTCGAGGCCGGCGTGCATCAGCAGGGCCGCAGACAGATCCGGTTTTTCGCGATGGAACTTGTCGTCGGACGGCCGATCACCGAGCACGTCACGCGCGAGAGGCTGACCACGCAGGACCGGCTGTCCCTGTTCCTGCGTGTGTGCGATGCTGTCGGGTTCGCGCACCAGAACGGCATCATTCACCGCGACCTCAAGCCATCCAATATCCTCGTCGCGATGGATCGCGGCGTCGCCCAGCCCCGCGTGCTGGATTTCGGCATCGCCAAGCGAACGACGGCCGGCCTCAACGACGCGACCATGTGCGAGGGGGGGCACACCTCGCCGGGGCAACTCATCGGGACCCTCGCGTACATGAGCCCCGAGCAGATCACGGGAGCTGCCGAGGCGGTCGACACCCGCGCCGACATCTACGCCCTCGGTCTCATCCTGTTCGAGATGCTCACCGGCAAGCCCGCTCTCGCAGTCTCGGGGCTCTCCCTGGTCGACGCCGCACGCCGGATCGTCGAGGACGCGCCCGTCCGGCTCGGCTCTCTCGTGCCGTCCCTCCGCGGCGATCTGGAAACGATCATCGAGAAGGCCATCGCCAAGGAAAGGGTGCGACGGTACGACTCGGTCTCCGAGTTCGCTGCCGACCTCCGCCGCTACCTCGATCAACAGCCCATCGCCGCACGCCCCGCGACCGCCATCTATCAGTTCCGCAAGTTCGCCGGCCGCAACCGCGCGCTCGTCGTGACGGCGGCCCTCGGCGCGGTGGTCCTTGCCGCTGGCGTGGTCGCGACCGGGATGCAGGCCCGGGCCGCCGCCATCGCCCGCGACGACGAACGCGAGGTCAGCGCGAGGTATCAGTTGCTCGCCGAAGAGGCCCAGCGTCTCGCCGATCGCTCTCGAAAGGACGCTGAGATCTCGCGGGCCGTCGCCGAGTCGCTGCGGGACGTGTTCGACCTCGCGACCCCGCTGCGGTCGCAGGGGAAGGACCCAACCCTCCGGCAAGCAATCGACCTCGCGGCTGACCGTTTCGGGAAAGGAGACGAGATTCCTCCCGAAGCCGAAGCGATCGTGCGCAACGTGTTCGGGATCGTCTTCCGCGCCTTCAGCGAGTTCGACAAGGCACAGGCCCAGTTCTCCGCCGCCCTGGAGATCCGCCAGCGCGTCCTCCCGCCGGACCACGCCGACATCGGCGAGGTCCGACAGAACATCGGCGTCAATCTCAGCCAAGCGGGAAAGCCCGAGCAAGGGGTCGAGCATCTGATCGAGGCCCTCCGCATCCAGAAGGCCGCCCTGGGAGCCGAAAGCCCCAAAGTCGCGCAGGCGACGTACAACCTCGGACGCACGATGCTCCGGCTGAAGCGGTTCCAGGAGTCTCGCGCCCTGCTGCTGGATTCGCTCGAAATCCATCGCCGGATCGAACCGGACAAGAAGGCGCACATCGCGTATCACCTCAGCGCACTCTCTGGCGTTGAGCGAGCCCTCAACAACGCGGATGCGGCCGAGCGGTACGCCATCGAAGGGCTCGAAGTGATGCGGGCGAGCGTCCAGCCGGGCAATCTGGCGATCGCAACCTCATTGTACGAAGTCGCCGCGGCACGCATGATGCGAAACGACTTCGCAGGTGCGGACGAGCCCTCGCGAGAAGCCTTCGACATCGCCTTTCAGGTTCTCGGCTCGAACCCCGCCCACGTCACGCTCGCCGCAATCCGCGATCAACGACTCTCAATTCTCGAGGCCCTTGGATTGAACGATCAAGCCGCGACGCTCAGAGCAACTGCGACGCCACCCTGATACCTCTCTGCCGATCGCTCGGACTGCCACGACAGATCGAGTGACTCATCCGACTCGATGAGAACGGACACTGGCAATCCCGAAACCCGCCCTGCGCCGCCGCGGGCCTCGCGCACCCACGCGAGATCCCGAGAACAACACCGGCGGGTGGCACGACCGCTTTTCTGGTCTCGGGGTTACGGTGGCTTTGTTCTCCGGCATCCACCTCAGCATAACGGAAGGCGGGGGTGCCACGATCCGCCGCTTCGGCGCATCGTGGATGGTCGTCCGTACGGAGAGTTGCGTCCGGTCTTGGAGCTGGACGGCCACGACCTTCGCACTTCCGCCGCCGGTGCCGGGCGTAAGGCCTCAGCGGGGCGTGCGTCTGACTTGACACGACGTTTATGCGAGCGTCCCGCGACCCGTGGTTTGGCCTTCGAGTTGGCGGCGTGGGTTGAACGCTCGAACGTCCGCATTTCCGATTCGAGGGGGTCGCGTCGGGCCGTTTCGGCTGAGGCCGTGGGGTGGTGTGTGGGGGTGCGAGGAGAAACACAACCCGCTCGCTGACGCTCGGGGCTCGTGAGAATCCCAAAAACAACATCGCCCGGACGATTGTCCGGGCGGGTGTCGTTTGAAAGTGGAGGCGACGAGACTCGAACTCGTGACCTCATCCATGCCATGGATGCGCTCTACCAAAACTGAGCTACGCCCCCGATTTGTCACCGGGCCTGTGCCCGATCTCCACTTTGCCTCGACCCCGATGCTGAATCGCCAAGTCGAGTCACCATCCTAGGGCTTTCCCATCAAGGGTCAAGCCCGCAACACTCCAGCGGGGTATCGGCGAATCCAGGGCCCCTCTTGAGATTCGGCCTCTGTTCTGCCCGCAGGCCCGCTCTCAGAGTCCGGCGGCGGGGGCGAGTGTCGGTGGGGGGGTGGGGGTCGCTATCCTGCTGGCTTGACCGGCTGCCACGACACTTCGCGCACCGTCCCCCTCACGGTTCTCCCCGGCGAGACCTCCGCTCCGCAAGGGCGGAAGATCAAGAAATCCCGCGCCTCGTTCTGGCGTGTCATCGTCCTCATCCTCGTGCACGTCGCCTTCGCCATCCATCTCGGGCTTTGGTGGCGGTCAGGCCAGGACGATGGCGTGCGGTCCACGCTCGGGCCGGTTGAGCCTTCCGAAGCCATGTACACGATCCAGTCCGGGCAGTTGAATCCCGGGGCGATCCTGCTCATGGCGATCCTGCTGTCGACGCTGCTGATGGGGCGGTGGTTCTGCGGGTGGGCGTGCCATGTGGTGGCGTTGCAGGACCTGTGCGCGTGGATGATGAAGAAGGTCGGCGTGCATCCCAAGCCGTTCCGGACGCGGCTGGTATTGTGGGGAACGCTGGTGATGGCGTTCTACATGTTCGGATGGCCGGCGTTTCATCGGTGGGTGCTGACGCCCGCGCTGGGCGAATCGCTCCCGATGTACTTCGGCCGCTCCGCCCCGTGGCCCGGGCTTGAGACGCACGTGGTCGTCGAGGACCTCTGGGCCACGTTCCCGCCGATCGCGATCGCCATCCCGTTCCTGCTCGTGTGCGGATTTGTGGTGGTCTACTTCCTCGGGGCCAAGGGGTACTGCACCTACGGCTGCCCGTACGGAGCGTTGTTCTCGCCTGCGGATCGCTTCGCCCCCGCCCGCATCGTCGTCAACGACAATTGCGAGCACTGCGGCCACTGCACCGCGGTCTGCACGAGCAACGTCCGCGTCCACGAAGAGGTCCGCGACTACGGCATGGTCGTCGATCCGGGGTGCATGAAGTGTCTCGACTGCGTGAGCGTCTGCCCGAACGGAGCGTTGTCGTTTGGAATCGGCAAGCCTTCGATCCTCGCCGCCCCGCGCGACGAGGAGGCCAAGGCACGGCGGAGCGGTCATCCAAGAGGCACGCCTCGTTACGACCTGTCGCTCAAGTTTGAGATCGTCCTGTTTCTGGTCTGGGTGGGCGTCCTGTTCGGCATTCGCGGGACGATGGGCGTGGTGCCTCTTCTCTTCGCGTCGGGGTTGGCCGCTCTGGCGACGTTCGGCGTCGCGAAATCGTGGCAAATCCTCCGCGAGCCCAACGTCCGCGCTCAGAACCTGCAGTTGAAACTCAAGGGGCGTCTGAAGCCCTTCGGCGCCCTCATGCTGCTCATGACCGCTGCCATGCTGGGTGCGTCGGCGTGGTCCGGGTACGTTCGGCTCTACCTTCGCGACACCGCCGCGGTCGACCACGTGCGGCTCATGCAGCAACTCGGCAAGGATCGGGCCAACGTCATGTCGAAGGAGTTTGTCGCGTCGTCCGAGGCCCGAGTGCTGGCCGAGCGGGTCAAGACAAAGTTGGAACGCTCGGACGCGTGGCGCGACGGCGGGCTCGGCTGGGATCTGTCGCCGATCGACACGCACCGCCTCGCTCAGGCCCGTCTCGCCCTCGCCGACCTGAAGGGGGCGCAGGACGCCGCGGTCGAGATTCTCGAGCGTGAGAAGCCCCAGAGCATGCTGCTCGCCGCGGACCTCATCCAGATCATGTCACTCCGAGGGATGACGCTCCCGCAGATGCACGAACAGTTCGACGTGATCATCGCCGCCCATCCCAAGCCCGGCGCGGTGTCGCTCTCCAAAGCGACTCTCTTTGCGATGGACGGGAAGTTCGCGGACGCCAAAGCGTGGATCAATCGGTCGTTCTACGCCGAGCAGGCGAGCGACCCGGCGACGCAGGTCGAGGCGGCACGGTTGCTGACGCTCTCGGGCGAGCCCGCGCAGGCCCGCGAGCGGCTCGACGCGGCGATCAAGGCGAGGCCTCGCAACGCGGAATTGCTCGTCGGGCGAGCGCTCGTCGGTCTGCTCGCCAACGACGGCAACGCCGCGGAGAACGACCTGCGTGCCGCCCTCGCGATCGCCCCACGAGACATCAAGGCCCTCACGCTCCTGGCTCAGGTGCTGGACGCCAAGGACCTGCCCGGCGAGGCCGCCAAGATCCGCAAGCGACTCGCCGAAGCGCAGCAGACCGGCGGCGGCCCCGACGGCCCCCGCGACGCGCCCAACGCGAATTGATTCACACCCGCACGGACGACTCCACCGCCCCGCCCGCCGCGATCTCGCGGTAACGCTTGGCGAGGCTCGCCGCATCCAGCCCGATCTCGGCCATCTGCTTCGCCCGGCTGTCCTGATACACCCAGCGGTCCGGCAGCCCCAGGCGGATGACCCGCGACGCGTTGAGACCGCGCTCCTGAGCCGCCTCGAGCACCGCCGACCCGAACCCGCCCACCACGCTGTGATCCTCGACCGTCACGATCGGAATCCGCCGCGACAACAGACTTGTGATCAGTTCAATATCCACGGGCTTGGCGAACCGCGCGTCCCACACCGCCACCTTCAAGTCCTCGCCCACCATCGCCGCCGCCTTGAGCGCATCGATCGCCGAGGTGCCGTACCCCAGCACCGCCAAGTCCGGCGCCGAAGCCCGCTTCTCCGACGCGTGCCCCTCGATATCCGAAAGCCACTCGTACCCTTTGCTCAGGCAGCGTGCTTTGCCCATCTCAAACGCGGGGCACGCCTCGCCCAGGAGCATCTCGCTCACCGAGTCGCGCGGGTACCGCACCGCCGAAAGCCCCGTGTCGTACGTCCGCATGAGCTCCAGCGCCGCCCGCAGGCTCGGCTCGTCCGCCGCCGCCGTCAGCACCGCGCCGGGCAACGTCCTCAAGATCGCAATATCGCAGAACCCGTGGTGCACCGCGCCGTCGCCGCCGACGAGGCCGGCACGATCCAGGCACAGACGCACCGGCAGCCCCTGCAGCGCGACCTCCTGGAACGCCTGGTCAAACGCCCGCTGGACGAACGTCGAGTACACCGCGAAGAACGGCTTCCAACCGGTCTTGGCGAGTCCCGCCATCATGTCCATCGCGTGGCTCTCGCAGATCCCCGTGTCGAACGTTCGGTCCGGGTACTTCACGAGCGGCTTGGAAACCCCCGTCCCGTCCGGCATCGCCGCTGTGCACGCCAACACCCTGGGATCACGATCCATGAGATCAAGCAACGCATCGCCGAACGAGGTCGTGAAACTCCGCCCCTCGCTCTTGATCTCGACCCGGCACCCTTCCTCGTCCACCTGCGCGTCGATTTTGAACGGCGCGGGGCTGTGGAATTTGCTGCTGTCGTTCTCGGCGAAGTCGTAGCCCTTGCCCTTGACGGTCTTGACGTGCATCACGAGCGGCCGGTTGAAATCCTTCGCCTCGCGAAGGAACGCGATCAACGTCGGGAAGTCGTGCCCGTCGATGGGGCCGACCGTCTTGAGCCCGAATCCCTCGAACCACCCGCTCTGAATGTCCGTCGTGTGCGTCGCGTTCTTTGCCGCTTCGCCCCACCAGTGGTACGCGTCGCGGACCAGCCCGCCCCCGGGCACGCCGTTGAGCGCGTCCTTCGCCCGCTGCTTGAAGTCCGCGTAACTCTGGCTGATGCGAAGCCGGTCAAAGTAGTGCGAGATCGCGCCTTGGGGCTTGCTGATGGACATCCCGTTGTCGTTGAGCACCACCAGGAACTGCCGCTTGAGCAACCCCGCAGCGTTAAGCCCTTCCATCGCCACGCCGTTGACGATCGAGGCGTCCCCGATCACCACCGCCGTGCGTCGCGAGATGGACGCCTTGTTCTCCGGGCCTTCGCCGTTGAGCGAGTCGCCGCGTGCCACGCCCACCGCCGTCGAGATCCCCGTGCCCGCGTGCCCGACGCTGAAGAGGTCGTAGGAGCTCTCCCGAGGCTCGGGGAACCCCGCCATCCCTTCGCGGGTCCGGAGCGATCCCAGGAGTCCCTGCCGCCCGGTGAGCAGCTTGTGCGGGTAGCACTGATGACCGACATCGAAAAGCAGACGGTCGTGCGCAAAGTCGAAGACATAGTGCATCGCGATGGTCAGCTCGACGACTCCGAGATTCGGGGCGAGGTGACCGCCGGATTTCTTGACTTGCTCGCAGATCGCCTCACGCATCTCCTGGGCGAGCTGCGGCAGCCGCTCCATCGGGAGTTTGCGAAGATCGGCCGGCGACGCGATGGTCGAGAGCAGGGGCATCCACGAGTCCTTTCGTCCGCCGAGCCGTTCCGGGCGCGGCGGGCAACCGTCAATTCTAGAACGACCAAGACGCTCGCGATGGTTTCAGCGGCTCCGAGTCGCGAGATGGTCCGCGAGCTCCGCAAGCGGTTCCGCGTCGTGTTTCAGCGGGCCGATCGCCGCTTTGGCGCTCTCACACAGCCGTTGGATCTCGGACCTTGTGCCCTCGACGCCCAGCACACTGGGGAACGTGATCTTCCCGGCTTCCCCGTCCTTACGGGTGCGCTTCCCCGCGTGTTCGCTCTCCTGCGTCACATCAATCAGATCGTCGACCGCCTGGAACATGAGCCCGATTTCTCGGGCGTAGGTCGTGATCGCGGCCGGGGGCTCTTGCGCAACGCCGGGGCGTTTGCGGGCCAGCCCGAGCATCGCGCCCATGCGGCAGGCCGCCGCGATCAGCGCGCCGGTCTTGTTCAGGTCGATCTGGTCGAGTCGGTCACGCTGGCTCAGCGAGGGCTCAAACCCGCCCAGGGTGTCGTAGACCTGCCCGGCGATCATGCCGTTGGTCCCCGCAGCCAGTTCGACCACCAGCGCGGACGCCAACTCGCCGCCGATCAGTCGCGACTGTTCCGCCAGATGCGTGTACGCCAGCGAGAGCATCGCGTCCCCCGCGAGAATCGCCATCGCCTCGCCCGCGTGCTTGTGCAGCGTCAGCCTGCCGCGTCGCATGTCGTCATTGTCCATGGCCGGCAAGTCATCATGGACAAGGCTGAACGTGTGGATGAGTTCAACCGCCACGCCCGCCGGCAGACTCGCCTCGCCCGGACCGCCGACCGCGCACGCCGACCACCACGCCAGCACCGGCCGCAGCCGCTTGCCGCCGCCCATGAGGGCGTATTCGATCGCATCGACAAGATTCACAGGCAGGTGGAGCTCACCGATGAACTGGTCCAGCGCGTGCTCGACCGCCGGCTTTGGTGCGAAGACCCGTCCCTCAGCATCGGCGTTCGGCTTTCCCGCCCCCACTCCATGCGCAGGGTTCACGCCGGCTTCTCCTGGGACCTCAGCAATTCATAAATCTCTTCCGAGGATGCTGCCGCGTAGATCTTCTCGCGGAACGACTCCATGATCATCAGCCGGCTGACCTGCGCGAGCGCCTGGATGTGGTCGCTGGTCTTGTCGGGGGGGCTGGCGAGCAGAACGATAAGCCGAACCGGCTGCCCGTCGATGGCTTCGAAATCCATCGGGCTGGCGGGCTTGCCGATCGCCATCGCGATCCCGGTCATCCCGGGGCACTTCCCGTGCGGGATCGCCAGGCCGTGGCCGATGCCGGTGGTGCGTGTGCACTCGCGGGTCCACACCGCGTCCTTCAGGGCCTTGGCGTCCTTGACCTTGCCGGCGACCGCCAGCAGGTCGACCAATTCATGGATCACACCCTGCTTGTCGCTTGAGCCGAGAGGAACTTTGACGCATTCGGGCGAAAGAATGTCCAGCAACTTCATGCAAGGCCCCGAGAGACCCTCCGGTACACCGGCGAAAGCCGTGACCGGATGGGCGTGTGGGGGGCAGTTTAGCCGTGCTCAAGCCCCCGCGAGGGTGCCGCCGCCGGTCCCGACACGCGAATTCGGCCGACTTGTTCGCATTCCGTACATAGGTGCGCGTGGATCCGCAGAGAACCCGCGGATTCCGATGATTTTCCGAGAAAGCGCTGGCGGAATCCCGACTTCCTGATAGACTGCCCGGTGGAGAAGGAACCGTCCGGTTGTGCGACGGGCGGCGAGAGGCCGGGACGGATCGTCCGCCTCGGCTGAGCATCGTGTTGGTGGGCGACAACCAAAGGAGGTCGCCGATGGGACTCGATTTCGCGATCGATGAGCTCTACGCCACCGGATGGACAGCCCTCGATAGCTCGGGCTGCCTCAGACATACCGATGGCCGCTGGTACCCGGGCGTCAGTCGGGTCACGACGGAATTCAAATCCGGTGGGTTTGAATTGACCATCCGTCACATCCAATTGTTCGATTGCTTCCGCGCCGAATGGAAGGACGGGCTCAGCACCCCTTCGGGCGCGGTCGTCGGTCGGACCCAGGCCGAGGCAGCGGTCTACGCCCTCTCGCACCTGCGCAGAAGGGTCGCCGCTGCTTCGACCATCGTCACCACGCCGAACGGTCTCCGCGTGGGGGCCTGACCAGGGCCCCTCAGGGGCCCCGCAACGTGGCAATCGAGGATCTTTCAACTTCTTCGCCAAACGCGATGGGAGAAGTGGCGAGTTCCGCTTGCAATGAAATCCCTGATCCGGTAGAATCCAATCTCTCAAAGGGAGATTTGCATGTTTGGTGCGCGTGAAGGAATCGGCGGAGTTTTGGGGGTGATCCTGCTGTGCGGGTGGGTCTACCTCAAGTTCGAACGGGCTGCAGCCCGAGCGGAACGCAACGGCGACATCTCCTACTCAAGCTCCGAAGAGAGAGACAACGCCGCAAATCTTCTCGTGCTGAAGACGCACGCGTATGAACTGATGGAACAATGCGGCGCCCAGTCCGCCACCAAAGCCTATCTGGCGTGGGGCGTCGACACCTATCACGAAGAAGCGGTCGACCAGGCGGGAAGGCTGGAAACCGACGGCGTCCTCTACCGCAACGCGATGATGCGTCTGGTCCTCGACCGAGCCAAGGCTGATCAACGGACCGACGTCGTGAAGGCCATGGCGACGCTTGAATCCGGTATCAAGAAAGCCAAGCCCGAGACGTGGTGGCAGATTCCCGCCAAAGGGTCGAAGTGACCTTTCGCGATCGCGTTCGTCGATGGTTCCATCTCGACGGCTGTATGCGGCGTCAGGCGTTCGACTTGCGGCGTTCGTGCTCGCGGTATTCGCGGGTGAACTGAACCCCCAGCACGGCGACCGCCACCAGTGAAACCAGCATGGGTGCGCAGAGCCACGCCCGCGTGTGCCCCGCCAGCCGCGATGATTCCGCGGAGCCGGCAAGATACTGGACGTCGAGCGTTCCGGAGGCGGGCGGTACCCAGTCGTCCGACACCCGATCCGACTCGGTACGAACGGTGGAGGCTGGGACGAGCTTCCCCCACCGATCCTCAATCTCGACCCCCGCCATCGCCGGGTCCGTGAACCGATACTTCACCACGGTGTGGACGCTCGTGCTTCCGTACCGCCCCCGAGTGGTCTCCTCACCCAGCCCAACAAGTTCGGCGACCGTTGATTTCCCAAAGCACAGGTACCGCAGTTCGCTGACGCAGGCAAACCCCGAAATCACGAGCACCGCGATCGCGCCGAGCAGCAGCCGGAACTTCATGTGTTCTCGAAAGTCCTCTCCGGAGCGCAAGGCGTAGAGCATGGGCGCAGCGTACCAAGATCGCATTGTGGCAGCCTGTTGACATCGCACGCTCCGCCTCTGCGCGACGCGGCCTCGCATCCAGACCTCCCCAACGGTCGTATCCTCCGCCATGAAGTACCACCTGCTCGCGTTCCTCGCGCCCGCTCTGTTCATGGTCGGGTGTTCCTCGCCCATCAAGGTCGATCCGGACTCGATCCTCGGCAAGACCTTTCCCACGGTGCGCGGGGAAACCCTTGAGAAGCAGCCTCGGACGCTGCCGGCGGATCTCGCCGGGAAACCCTCGCTTTTGTTCATCGGATACAAGCAGTCGACGCAGTTCGACATCGACCGGTGGATGGTGGGCATCCTTCAACTCAAGACGCCGATCGCGTTCTACGAAGTCCCGACGATCGCAGGGATGTTCCCGGGGATCTTCGCGAACCAGATCGACAATGGCATGCGTGGCGGCATCCCTCAGGAGCTCTGGGCCGGTGTCATTACGGTCTACAGAGATGCGGAACTGATCCAGGCGTTCACCGGCACGGAAAACCCGATGCCGGCCCGGGTGCTTCTCCTCGACGCGACCGGCAAGGTGCTCTGGTTCCACGACCGGGGGTTCAGCCCGGTCCTGCTGCAGGAACTGGACGCCAAGATCAGGGGTTTGTAGGCGGGCAGTCGATAATCGAGTTATCAGACGTATGAGACGTGCACCCCATTCGCCTCGCCATCGGAAGAGGTGGGGGGTCAGTGCTTTCCCATGATCCGCTCGATGTGCTCTCGGCGAAACGCGAAGATCCGCTCGAGGTCTCGCCGGACAAACAAGGCGTGAGCGACGCGACCAAGGGGGCCCAGCGGGAGGCCGTACCGGACGGTGTCGACCATTCGTGTCGCGACGGGCTGGCCCGAGGAGGACGAGGCGGGGACCTCGAAGAACTCATGGGTGTGGTGCCACAAGGCGTAGGGGCCTTTGAGTTGTTCGTCCACAAAGGAGTGGGGTGCGTCCCAAGCCGAGATGAGGGTCCGCCAGCCCATGGGGATGCCCTTGAGCTTGATCTGGTACTCGATCAGAGCCCCCTTCTTCATCTCAATGGGGAGGGGTGTGATGATCTTGAAGTTGAGCCAGGGCGGGGTGATGCGTTCGAGGTTTCCAGCGTTTGAGAAGAAGGCAAAGACCTCCGGACGGGGCTTGGGGATGATGAAGTCGGAGACGAGTCGGTATTCGTGCATGTCGGGGTTGTGTTCGCCTGCGGGGGGCGGGTCGATGCGTTTTCTGCGCGGGCGGGGGGTGCGATTCTCAAGCAAGAAGGTCCGGACCGGCCGATAGCGAGAGTGTCCCGGCTACTCTTGGGTCAGACCCCACACACGGGCCCTTGAGAAAGCAGCACGGAGGATCCGTGCTGGGTGGGGACACTAGCGGAGGCTTCGGATGCCAACTGACGAGAACACGGTAACGGTGATTGCACGCGACGCGAAGTTCAAGGGCGAGCTTGTCCTGGATCAAGCGGCGAAGATCTACGGGAGCGTCGAGGGGCGCATCGTGAGCGGCGGCGAGGTTCATATCGCCGAGGGCGCTCTGTGCAAAGCCACAGTCGAGGCGCGCAGCGTCATCGTCGATGGGACCATCGAGGGTGACGTGGTTGCACGCGAACGCCTGAGCCTGTCGGGCAAGGCGCGTGTCAAGGGTGATATCAACGCGGCCGCGATCATCGTGGCCGAGGGCGCGACGTACACGGGTCAATGCCGTGTCGGGCCGCAGGCCGCGAAGGCGGGCGAAGAGAGCGAGATCGAGCCCAAGCCCCGCGTGACGCGGTTGGCGAACATGAACGGGCCCGCGAACAACGCGACCCCGGTCACCTCGACGCCCACGCCGAGCTGGCTGCAGGCTCCCAAGGCGACGTCGCACTAAACAAATAGGGTCCGGCTGGTGGCCGGTTTGACGGGTGGTGGGGAAGGCGGGTGGGGTTTCGGGTGATCGTGCCCGAATCGCCGGTGGGAACATGAGACCCGGGCATCGCTGGTGGCGATGCCCGGTCTTCGTTTTCGGGCCCGATTCGTCCGAAACGGATACCCTCCGGCATGAACCTGATTCGAACTTCGCTGGGTGTCTCGGTCGAGCTTCCGAACGGGACGCTCCTGCTGCTGCGGCACATCATCGGCATCGGGATGAACTACGCGGCCCACGCACGCGAGCAGGGGAAAGGCGCGCCCGAGCGGCCCGTGTTGTTCACGAAAAACCCGATGTCGGCTGGACTCAACGGCGACGCGATCGTGATCCCCAAGATCTGCCAGGATCGTCCGCAGGTGGACTATGAGGCGGAACTGGCGGTGATCCTGATGCACCCGCAGGGGCGGCCGCTTCGGGACATTCCCAAGAGCGAAGCGCTGTCGTGCGTGCTCGGGTACTGCCCGGCGAACGATGTGTCGGCGCGGTGGTGGCAGAAGGACGGGGCCGGTGGGCAATTCAACCGAGGGAAGAGTTTCGACACGTTCTGCCCGCTCGGGCCGGTGGTGACGCCGGCGGCACGCGTGCCGGACCCGCAGGGGCTCAGGCTTCTGTGCCGCCTGAACGGTGAGACGATGCAGGACACGCCGACGAGCGACATGATCTTTGACGTGGCGACGTTGGTGGCGGAGTGCACGCGCGGGACGACGCTGCTGCCGGGAACGGTGATCCTGACGGGGACGCCGAGCGGGGTCGGCATGGCACGGACGCCGCAGGTGTTCCTGAAGTCGGGAGATCGTGTGGAGATCGAGATCCCGGGGTTGGGAGTTCTGGCGAACCACGTCACGTCTGAATAACTTCACACAAACGCGGACCCGGAATCGGGTTATCGCGCGTTCTCCCGGCGGCCGGGCCGCGCCAAACCACCGGGAATCTGCGACACTGGTGCCTGGTTGGAGTTCGGGCTCTCCGGGGCCCTTGTTTCGGCCGATGGCTATCGAGAGTCCATCAGGAGCGTTCTTTGCGGTAGCGTGTATGTCGACGGAAACCGATCCCAAACCCGAGCCTTCTCTTGACGAAAGCGTCGAGACGCTGCTCAGCGAAATGAGCCAGACGGTCGAGCGTCTGGGTTCTCAGTTGGACGGGCAGCCGCATGCCGTCGAATCGCCTTCGGATCAAGCTGGCGGCACGGCGCCCGCGGACGAAACGCTGCAGGATCTGGCGGCGGCGGTCGACGAGATGGTGCGGGAGGTCGCTTCGGCGGTGTCGCCCCTCCCCGCGCAGGCTGCGGCGGACTCGGAGCCTCAGGTTGCAGCCTCGATTGAGCGTGCAGAGTCTGACCACGCTTTGGAATCGCTCGCCGAAGTCGCTCCTGTCGAGATCGTGTCGGCTGAAGTCGTCTCGGATGACGTTGCAGAGCAGCCGGTCGCGGCCGCGGGTCTTCCGTTGGAACAGGCGACTTCTCAAGCCGGTGCTTCGACGGAGCGGGAAGCCGCTGACGCGTTTGCGTCGCTCTCGGAGGAGTTGCTGGCTGGGTTGGACCAGGTCGAGGCACCCGAGATCGATGTGATGGCGTCGGTTGTCGCCTCGAAGTCTCAAGCCAAGCCCGAAGAGCCTCCGGCTGAGCCTGCGACGGAGGACGCGTTCGCGTCGTTGACGGATGAACTGCTGAACGGGCTTGGCGAAGTGCCGAACCCTCCGGAGCCCGAGGCGGTTGTGGTGCCGGAGGTTGTTCCGGCGGTCGCGGAGGTTCCGGTTCACGCCCCCGTTCTCGCCCCCGTTGTGGCCCCCGTTGTCGCCCACGCTCTCGCTCCCGCTCCGGCGAAGGAGGAGCCCCCGCACACGACAACAACCGCGCGACGCGTGCTGCACGCGGCGGGGCACGTTGGGCTTGAGGTGGCGCAGAAGCTCGAACCCCATGCGCTGCGAGCCGCGGCTGCGATCAGCGCCCCGCTGAATTCCAAGCCTCGAGCCCTGCGGGACACGATCGGCTGGCTGGGTGTCTACACGCTGTTCGTCGGGCTGACGCTTGGGGTGTATGTGCGGTTCATCCACGAGGCACCGTCCCCGGCACCGGCGCATCCGGGCGTGAAGCTGGCGGACAGGAACGATCGGAAGGGTGCGGCGGGTGAGGTCGTGCGCAGCGACACGCACGGAAGCGACGCCCACGGCGGCGAGCACGGCGCGGCCAGCGACGCTGGCGGCCACGGGGCCGCGAAGGACGACGCACACGGCACCAAGAAGGACGACGGGCACGGCGCGAAGAAAGATGATGGCCACGGCGGGGCTGCCAAGGCCGGCGGGAAGGCGACGAACGCCCCCAAACTCCCTGTGCCCGCGTTCAAGCCGGGACCCGAGAAGCCCGGAGCGAAGAAAGAAACCAAGAAGAAGGACGACGGGCACGGGGGCGGGCACTAGGCATTGAGCGAACGGAGAAGCCCGCGGACTCGACGACTCATCCTCGGCGCGCTGAACGTCATTCTTCGCGGGTGGTCGCGGGTTTGGCTGCAGATTCCTTCTCGTCGTCGGTTCGCGGCTGCGCGATCGCGTGCTGCCATTCCGCGTCGAGCTCCGCGAAGCTCATCCCAAGAGCTGAGCGGGTCGCTTCGTCGAGGGTCTTTCCGTTGGCCATGGCGTGAAGCCAGGCGACGCGGCCCTTGCGCTCGAAGCGTTCGGAGATGAACCCGAGCATGTGATGACCGAGGGTGTAGACCTTGCCGTAGTTCGCCGCCGAGACTTCGCCGAAGGTCGTGAGGTCCTTCCATTCGGGGATCTTGCCGTCCTTGGCCATCTTCCGAACCGCCTTGTCGTTGGAGTCGCGGCTGTTCGAATAAACCTCGGCGGAGAGTTCGGCGACGCCCTCGAGGGCCCACCAAGGCATCTCGTTGGCGGTGGGCCCCATCTCGAAGGTGCAGGCGTGCCCGAACTCGTGCGCGAGGACGGTTTTGGAACTCTCTCCGGTTTGGCCCTTGTGGGCGAGTTGCTTGATGGGTTCGCCGGGCTCGTTCCAGCCGCCCAACCCGTCGGTGTACGAAAGGCAGATGGAGTGCTGAAGGTGCTTCATCGACGCGTAGAGCTTGACCTCTTGCGCCCGCGGGATGACGAGGTTGAAGCCGGGCTCGACCTTGGCACGGATGTCCGGGAAGACCTCGGCAACGCCTTTGGCGAGGTCCTCGAAACCCGGCCAGTAGAAGACGATGACGCCGGGCGCTTCGTGCCGGAGCCACGCTTCGCCGGAATAGGTCCAGACGCCCGAGCGCTTGGTGAAGCGTGCGTCGAAACTGACCTCGCGTGGCTTGGCGGTGGTGCCGTCGTCCTTCTTCATGGCCCAGTTCACGGTGAGCAGGACTTCAGCGACGCCCTCGCTCGGCGTGCGGATTTCATCGCCGAGGGAGAACGTGAGATCGGCGGCGGGCTTCTTGAGCAGGTCTTTGGCCCAGTACTTCTGTTCGTTGACGAAGCGGTCGTCGGCGGGGTCGATGAGACGCATGTATCCTTCGAAATCCGCGTCCAGGGCGCGCGCCGACATCGACCCAAGCAACGCGAGAAGATCGGTCCGGTGCGCCTCGCCGGCGGACGAAGCCGCCAATCCCGGCGCGATCGCGCTGGACGCGGGCGGGGTCGGCTGGGGCGGGGTGGTCTGCGCACGGAGCTGCCCCGGCACGGACAGCACGAGAATCGACGCGACGAGGAGACGAGATGGGGTCATGCCGACAGAATACCGAGGGTTGAGCGGTCGGTCCATCGCCCGATCAGGGAATCGGCTGGCGACGCTCCCATCAGCGGCTTTCTGTGCGTCATCCCTCGTCCTCCTCAGCGATCCTGCGGTTCTCCACGCCTGTGACGGTTGGACGGTGCCGTCTCCGCTCGCGGAGGCCAGACTGGGCCCCTCGGGGCTGAAGTCCGTCGAACAGACACGCAGAGCCCGGGCTCGAGTTCGTGCAGCATCGATCCGGATTGCAGATTCCGGATCCTGATGACCCTGCCGTTGTCGGCGGTGGCGGCGTAGATCGGCGTTCCTGACCCGTGCGCTCAACGGCCCGCGCGCGTGCGAGATCCGACGGTCACCGATTTGGTTTCCAGGCCTTGCAGATCTGCTTTCTTCAGGGCGGTCCGTGCCCGGTTCAAACGCGAGCCGGACCGTTCGATCGCAAAAAAAACCTCGCCCGACACCTTGGTGCCGGGCGAGCAAAATGACCCCATTGGGATTCGAACCCAAGTTTTCAGGATGAGAACCTGACGTCCTAGACCAGGCTAGACGATGGGGCCATCGAGGGACCGGTCGCCTAGGACGTCGCAACAATAGTCAGCGAAAGGCAGATGGCCAAATGGTCGAAGGATCAAATGGCCAAAAGGGCCCCCGCGATGCTCGTGGGGGCCCTTCAAAGAGGTTCGGGTTTCGGTTCAGGCCGCGTCGCGTTGCTCTTCCGGTTCGGCTCTTGTTCCCGCCACGCCGTCGCGTGTGACGTAGAACAGGTCGTGCGTGATCGGATAAGGCAGGCGGCGGTAGTCCTGCTCAACGCGTGTGTGCAGGCGGCGGACGAATTTGTCCGGTCCGACAGACAACGCCACGAACATGTCCCGGGCCGGCGTGGCGACGTAGAAGTCGCCGCCCAGGTGCGGGGCCAGACGCTGGTGCAGGTCGCTCATGAGCAGGCGTGCCGCGTCGTACCCGTCGTGGTGTCCGAGGATGGCCGCCTTGCCGCCTTCCTTGCTCTCGACGAACTGGACGTCGAGTTCCGGGGCGTAGCGTTCAAGGTTCTCGCGGGAGATCAGGTCGATGTCGTCGATGGTGAGGTTCCAGCGCAGGACCTGCTCGGTGGTGATGCTCACGGTCATCTGCGGGAGGTCGGTGACGAACACGACCACGGTGCCGTTGACGAACGGGACGTGGGCGACTTGCTCGCGGGCGAGGTGCTCGAAGATCGACTCGGGCTGGATGCGTGGCATGATCCGCGGGCGGGCAAAGTCAAGGGACATGGTCATGACCCGGGCCGCGTCGGAGGCGAAGAGCTGCTCGACATAGTGCTCGATGATCTCGCCCGAGCGGTCGGGCTCGTTGGTGACCATGCGGTGCAGGTTCTCAAGGTCGAGTCGCCGCCCGTTGACGAGCATCTCGCGTGGGCCGGTGAGGTCGACGGAGAAATCCGGCTGCCGGTCGCGGAGCAGTTGGGCGACCATTTCGGCGAACTCCTGGGGCTCGTGGTGCGAGTCGTCGGAGTTGTTGCGCTGCGAGTCACGAGATTTGCCGGCCATCGGTCACTCCCTTTTCTGACGCCGGGGGTGACGATCCTGATGGGCTCTGCCCGCCTAGGAATCGTCCCTGAGGCAGACAGGTCATCGAAGTTCTATCCGCACGAACTGAGGATCAGTTCCACCATCCCGCCTTCGGGGCGCATGCGGCGACGGATGTTCCGAACGCGCACACGGGGTGTGTCGTGCGGTCTGGCCCGGTCGTGCTGGGGCTGCCCATAATCTGCCGACTGGAAAAGCCGCGGAGACGGCAAACCCTCTTATGGGTGGTGACCCGGCGCGCAAGTTTGAAGCGGGAGGGGTGTCTGGTATAATGGCTTTCGCACCTCAGGGGGCGGCAGGGGGGCGGAGTTGCCGGTCGTGCATCGACGGCAGCTCGGGTTTGCGGTGATTCGGGGGGTGTGTTGGGAAGGGTCGGCGCGGCCGACCTCGTGGGATAGCAGTGGTTTTAAGCCTGGAGTAGTCCATGACCGAGCAAGAGATCGAAACTAAAGTGATCGAGATCGTCGCCGAGCAGTTGCAGGTTGAGAAAGGCAAGATCTCGCGCACGACGAGTTTCGTGGACGATCTGAACGCGGACAGCCTCGATCAGGTCGAACTGGTCATGGAGCTCGAGGACGCCTTCTCGACGCAGATCCCCGACGACCAAGCTGAGAAGCTGCGCACCGTCGGCGAGGCTGTCGAGTTCATCAAGACCGCCAAAGCCGGGAAGTAAGCCCGATACCGGCTCGCGCGGGGGCGCGGGCTGAGCGGATCCGCGCGACCGAAGTGGGGATTTCCGGACCTTCATCATGCACCGAAACGAATCGACGCGTGTGGTCATCACCGGGATCGGGGCTGTCACCAACCTCGGCCATAACGCCGTGGAGACTTGGGCTGGCATGCGCGAAGGGCGCAGCGGGATCAGCACGATCCAGGGTGAGGACTTTGACCTCTACAAGAACTGGTCCTGCACCATCGCGGGGCAGATCAAGGATTGGGACATCTCCAAGTCCGGCGCGGTCGACCCCCGCGAAGCACGCCGCCTCGACCGGGTGACGCACTTCGGCCTTGCCTCGGCCCACGAGGCTGTGCTCCAGTCGGGCATCGATTTCTCCAAGGAAGACCTCGAACGCTGCGGCGTGGTCGTCGGCAGCGGCATCGGTGGCATCAAGACCATCGAAGAGCAGACCCTCGTCATGCGCGACCGCGGGCCGGACCGGATCAATCCGTTCACCGTCCCCCGCCTCATGATCAACGCGACAGCGGGGAACATCTCGATCAAGTACGGGCTCAAAGGCCCCAGCAGCGCGCACGCCACGGCGTGCGCCAGCAGCGGGCACGCCATCGGCGAAGCCATCGACATGATCCAGCGAGGCTGGGCGGATGTCGTCATTGCCGGCGGGTGCGAGATGGCGGTCACGCCCCTCTGCATCGGCGCGTTCATGACGATGAAAGCCCTTTCAACCCGCAACGACGCCCCCACCAAGGCAAGCCGTCCGTTCGATAAGGACCGCGACGGGTTTGTCATGGCTGAGGGCGGCGCGATGCTCGTCATCGAAAGCGAAGCCCACGCCAAAGCACGCGGCGCAATGATCTTCGCCGAGCTTCTCGGCGTCGGCAACACCTGCGACGCTGGTCACATCACGGCGCCCGACCCCAACGGCGGCGGCGCGGCCCGGTCCATGAAAATGGCCCTCCGCGAGGCACGCCTGAACCCGACGGACATCGGCTACGTCAACGCCCACGGCACCAGCACGCCCCTGGGCGACAAGGCTGAAGTGATGGCCGCCCTCACGGTCTTCGGCGACCACGCCCGCAAGTCCGCGGGCGGAAAGCTCATGATGAGCTCGACCAAGAGCATGCACGGGCACACCCTCGGCGCATCGGGCGCGATCGAGACGATCGCGTGTATCCACGCTGTTCGCGAAGGGATCATCCCCGCGACGATCAACCTCGACTCGCCGGACGATAACTTCGATGTGGATCTGGTGCCTCACCACGCCCGCGAACGCCGCGTGAAATACGCGATGAACAACACTTTCGGGTTTGGCGGGCATAACGTGACGCTGATCGTCGGTCGGTACGAGTAAATCACGACGAGCGGTCACTCAAATTGTTTCGGGGAGAGGGCTTCAGCCTTCGAATTCGAAAGGTCATGCCACACTCCGGGCACCTTTCTGCGTTCGGGATCAGGGGATACCCGCATTCACACGCGCCGATCTTCGTCAGGTGAAGTGCGGTGCTGACGAGGGTGGCCAGACGGTGCCGAAACACGATAGTGGCAAGAGCGA
The DNA here is from genome assembly GCA_943369765.1 of Phycisphaera mikurensis NBRC 102666. GTDB lineage: Bacteria > Planctomycetota > Phycisphaerae > Phycisphaerales > UBA1924 > UBA2396. Next base: position 31,804 of record CALROI020000008.1, read on the forward strand.
TAGCGGCCATCACCAGGCTGGAGATGTGCGTGCTTCTGCCTGCTCTCCAGATCGACTCGATCGCGTCCCATGTGCTGCTGTGAACAATGTGCACCGCGGGCGCGGCCAGAATCGCGGTCGCCTGTTGGTTTGGGTGGCCTCGCCGTTGAAACTCTGAAGCGATCTGAGGAGCTGCCACCTCCCAATTCAGCGGAGATGCTGTCGTCGACTTCCAAATGTTGGGCGACACTGAGTGAGTGGCGAGCCAGACTTCGATGCAGTACACCTTCGGAAACCCCACCTCTCGCGTACGAATGTCAATCGAGACAACGTCGTCGTTCTCGAGATCAAATTCCTCGACCTTGCGTCGAAATCGCATTCGGCCTTCGGGCGACAGTGAGTATGTGAGTTGGTAGACGAGGCGGCCTTCGCGGGGGGTATTCCAGTGGCTCGAGCGGATCGTTGTTGACGTCTGGACAATGCTCCATATCACAAGCCCAATCCCGATGCACACCAGCAAAGAGCGGATCAAGGGGGCCTGCTTCCAGGTCTCGCTTCCTGTGTTTTGTTCGGATTGACTTTCAGGCATGATGAGTCACGTGCAGAAAGAGACACGACTTTACCTGCCTGCTGGCACGCCACCGATCGTCACCGCCACCGCGGTCCCGCCGTACGACTCTCGCGTGATGGGTGTCTTCTGCACGCGAATGCGGCGGGTTTCGGGGTCGATCCCTTTGGCGTGCATCATTTTCTTGAGCGTGCCGGGGAGGTTGAACTCCACATCCTCATCGACCACGTCCCATTGTTCGAGTTGGGCGTCGTGCCGCTTGACGAACGCACGGCAGATCGCCGCGACGAGGTCTTCGGGCGCGCTCGCGCCCGCGGTGAGCAGCACGCATGGCGGCCTGCCCGACCCCGGCTCGCGCATGCGGAGCGGCAGCGGGTCCGGCAGTTCGCCGACGTCGTCGACCAGGATCGCCGGGGTGCCGACGTTCTGCGCGATCTCGGTGAGACGGACGGAGTTGGACGAGTTCTTGCTGCCCACGACGATGACCAGGTCGCATTCGGGAGCGATGCGTCGCACCGCGTGCTGACGGTTGGTGGTCGCGTAGCAGATGTCCTCGGTGGGCGGGGCTTTCATGAGCGGGAAGGCCCGCTTGAGTGCGTCGATGATCACGCCCGCGTCGTCGGTGCTGAGGGTGGTCTGCGTGAGGTACACGAGCTTGGCCGGGTCACGGATGACGAGGTTGGCGATGTCGCCGGGCGATTCGACGACCTGCGTGGCTTCGGGGGCTTCGCCGCTGGTGCCGACGATCTCCTGGTGGTTGGGGTGCCCGACGAGGAGAATCTGGTACCCTTGGCGGGCGTAGCGGATGGCCTCAGAATGCACCTTGGTCACGAGGGGGCAGGTGGCGTCGATGGCGGTGAGCCCTAGGTCCTTGGCGTGGGCCCGGACCTGCGGCGAGACGCCATGGGCGCTGAAGACCACGATCTTGCCCCGGGGCACCTCGGCGAGGTCGTCGACAAACACAGCCCCGCGGCCCCGGAGACGGGCGACGACGTGCTTGTTGTGGACGATCTCGTGGTAGACGTAGATCGGGCGTTCGTCGATGATGTCGAGGACCTGGTCGACGACGTCAATAGCCATGCGCACGCCGGCACAGAACCCGCGCGGATTGGCCAGGATCAGTTTCATCGATCGATCGTAGTGCCGCGCCCCCGGGAAGGTTCGGCTGTCAGAACGGCAGACGGTCGGTCCGGGTCGGCCTCACCCGGCGGGGTGGTGCGCTCGTTTCGTGTCCTCGGGGGGAGGGAGAGGGGGTGACGGTGCCGGGGCTTTGTCCGCGGGCTGGCACACGGCTTGCCTACAGAGTGCCGGGGGACGGTGCCGAATCACCGATCCCGATATTGAGTAACCCTTTCAGAATCCAAACGCGATTTCTTGAAGAATTGGAGCGATCAGACCATGGCCAAAGAACTCTCCTTCGACGTTGATGCTCGTCAGTCCCTTCTCGCCGGCGTGACCAAGTTGGCCCGTGCGGTCAAGGCGACCCTTGGTCCCCGCGGCCGCAACGCGGTCTTGGACAAGTCCTGGGGCGGGCCGACGGTGACCAAGGACGGGGTGTCGGTGGCGGAAGAGGTCGAGCTGAAGAACAAAGCTGAGAACATGGGCGCCAAGCTCGTGAAGGAAGCCGCCAGCAAGACCAGCGACGATGCGGGCGACGGGACGACGACGGCGACGGTGCTCGCTGAGGCGTTGTTCCGCGAGGGGCTGCGGTCGGTGGCGGCGGGCGTGGACGCGAACGCGCTGGTCCGCGGGATGAAGGCGGCGGTCACGGTCGCGGCCAAAGCGATCAACGACCTGTCGACCCCCGTCAAGGGCAAGGGCGACATTCAGAACGTCGCGGCGATCTCGGCGAACAACGACGCGGCGATCGGCAAGATCATGGCGGACGCGTTCGACAAGGTCGGCAAGGACGGCGTGATCACCGTCGAAGAAGGCAAGAACATCGAGACCGAAGTGACGGTCGTCGAGGGGATGCAGTTTGACCGCGGTTACCTCTCGCCCAACTTCATCACCGACGCGGACGCGATGAAGGTCGAGCTCGACAAGTGTCTGGTGCTGATCTACGAGGACAAGATCGAGAGCGTGGCCAAGCTCGTCCCGCTGCTCGAGAAGGTGATGAAGGCCAAGAAGCCCCTGATGATCATCGCGGAGGATGTGACGGGCGAAGCCCTGTCGACCCTGGTGATCAACAAGCTCCGCGGCACGCTGAACGTGGTCGCGGTGAAGGCGCCCGGCTACGGCGACCGCCGCAAGGCCATGCTCGAGGACATCGCGATCCTGACGGGCGCGACGCCGATCATGAAGGATTTGGGCATCGAGCTCGACAAGGTCGAACTCGGCCAGCTCGGCATGATCAAGAAGCTCGAGGTCGACGCGGACAACACGACGATCGTCGAGGGTGCGGGCGACACGAAGGCCATCCAGGCTCGGATCGCTCAGATCCGCTCGGAAGTCGAGAAGACGACGAGCGACTACGACCGCGAGAAGCTGCAGGAGCGTCTGGCGAAGCTGTCGGGCGGCGTGGCGCAGATCAAGGTCGGGGCGGCGTCCGAGGCTGAACTCAAAGAGAAGAAGGCCCGCATCGAGGACGCTCTGCACGCGACGCGTGCAGCGGTCGCTGAGGGGATCGTCCCCGGCGGCGGCGTTTCGTTCATCCGCGCCCGCAAGGCCATCGAGGCGACCAAGGAATACAAGGCGGCGTTCGGCAAGGGCGACGTCAGCAGCGAGGACCTCGGCCGTGCGAAGTACGACTTTGCAGCGGGCATGCGGGTTGTCCACAATGCGCTTTCCGTGCAGCTCTTCACGATCGCGGAGAACGCGGGCGAGAAGGGCTCGGTCGTCGTGAGCAAGGTCGAAGAGGGCAAGGGCAACTTCGGCTTTAACGCGCTGACGCTCGAGTACGGCGACCTGGTGGCGCAGGGCGTCATCACGCCGGCGAAGGTTGACCGGATGGCGCTCGTGAACGCGAGCAGCGTGGCGACGATCCTGCTGACGGCGGACTGCATCATCACGACCAAGGCCGAGCCGAAGGAGCCCGCAGGGGCCGGCGCGGGCGGCGGCGGGATGGGTGGCATGGGCGGCATGGGTGGGATGGGCGGGATGGGTGGCATGGGCGGGATGGGGTTCTAAGAAGAACTCTCTTCACTCGCGCGGCCGAAGTTCGGTCGCGCGAGTTTCGTGTGCCGGGCTTCGTTGCGTTGGGTGCTCATTCACGGTTTGTACGAGAAGGAGAACGATCATGGCGAAGGCAAAGGATCTTGGCGGGAAGAACGGGTTGCTCGGGGCGGGTGGCACGGGTGGCCTTGGTGGCAACCTCAGCGGGAACCTCACGGGCAAGCTGAACCTGAACACGGGGAACAACCCCGGCCTCGTCGGTGGCAAGGGCACCGGGCCGACGGGCGGGCCTCACGCGATCAAGGCGCACGGGAACGTCAAGGGTGGCAGCGTGGACAAGTCGTCGGTGTCGCGTCGTCCGAAGGTCTGAGCGGAAGAGACGAAGAGAGCAAGAGACGCAGAGACGGAGTGAAGGCAAGAGACCGCGTGCATGGATCAACTTCTTCAATTCTTTCACAGCGCCCGCGAGATCATGGGCGACCTTCCGGGGTTTCTGGAGGGATTCGTCCAGAGCCACGGGCTGTGGGTCTACGCGCTCTTGTTTGCGATCATCTTCGCCGAGACCGGGCTTGTGATCATGCCGTTCCTGCCGGGGGACAGCCTGTTGTTCACGGTGGGGGCCTTGGCGGCACCGGGAGAGAATCGCGGGCCGATTCTGAACATCTGGTGGGCGCTGGGGCTGCTCACGTTCGCGGGGATTCTTGGCGACGCGGTGAATTATCACATCGGCAAGTGGATCGGGCCTCGGGTCTTCAAGAGCGAGCCGGGGCAAGGCTCGTCGCGGATCGAGCGGATGCTCAACCGGCGGCACCTGCAGAAGGCGCACGACTTCTTCGAGAAGTACGGCGGCAAAGCGGTGATCCTCGGGCGGTTCGTGCCGATCGTGCGGACGTTTGTGCCGTTCGTGGCGGGCGCGGGCGCGATGACGTACCCGAAGTTCGTGCTGTACAACATCGTCGGGGCGTTCATCTGGGTGTGGGTCTGCGTCGGGGCGGGGTGGTTCTTCGGGAACATCCCGTGGGTGCGGCGGAACTTCGAGGCGGTCGTGATCGGGATCATCGTGGTGAGCGTGCTCCCCGTGGTCGTCGAGGTCTGGATGGAGCGTCGCAAGATGCGGCGGGCGGCGGTGGCGAACTAACCATGGCGAAGCATCAGGACAACTGCGAGATCTGTCGGCGCGTCGGCGAAGCCCGGGAGGGGCGGCATGCCGGCCTGATCGCGGAGCTCGACACGGGGTTTGCCGTGATGGGCGACTCGCAGTTCTTCCGCGGGTATTCGCTCCTGCTGTGCAAGACGCCGGCGACGGAGCTGCATGAGTTGCCGGCGGCGACGCGGGTGCGGTTTCTCGACGAGATGGCGCAGCTAGCGGAGGCGGTGTCGAAGGCGACGGGATGTCACAAGATCAATTACGAGTGTCTGGGCAACCAGGCGCACCACCTGCACTTTCACGTGTTCCCGAGGCGACTGACCGACCCGCAGCCGCTGCTGCCGGTGTGGGGGCAGATGCCGACGGGGGCTGAGGCTGAGAAGTACACACTCGACCCGTCGCGTGACGGGGCGATGAAGGAAGCGATTCGGAGCGAACTCAAGACGATCAGGGCTGCGTCGCGTTGACGGGGCCTTGCGAGAAGAAACCAATCCCTCCCTCGGGGAGGGGCATTTGAAGGAGCGACCATGTCAGTGAAGCCACTTGAAGACCGCGTGCTGGTCAAGCCGATCGAAGCTGAGAGCAAGACCGCCAGCGGGATCTTTCTGCCCGAGTCGTCGAAGGAAAAGCCGGTGCGCGGCGAAGTGATGGCGATCGGCCCCGGCAAGCGTCTGGAGAACGGCAAGCGGGCCGAGATGAACGTGCGCAAGGGCGACACGGTGGTCTATGGCAAGTATTCGGGCACCGAGGTCGAGATCAAAGGTGTGAAGCATCTGATCCTTCGCGAAACCGAGTTGCTCGGGGTGATCGAAGGCTGAAGAAGAGGCATCAGGCATCAGGCATCGGGCATCAGGCATCAGAAATGACAGAGATTCGCTCGCATCGTGATCTGATCGCGTGGCAGAAGGCCTTCGAGTTCGGCCTCCTGATTTACTCGGTCACCTCAGCGTTTCCAGACCACGAGCGATTTGGGTTGACGAGTCAGTTGCGCCGGGCTGTCGTGTCGGTTTCAAGTAACATCGCCGAGGGATACGGACGGGCGAGCAGTGCCGACTATCTCCGGTTTCTCAGGATTGCACGCGGGTCGTTGTTCGAGATCGATACCCAACTCATGTTCGCCGTGCGGTTGGGATACATGTCAGAAGTCAGTCACGGCGAAGCCTTGGAACGCTGTCGAGAGTCTGGGAAGATTCTCGCGGGTCTGATCCGGGCGGTCGAAGGGTCAGAGACAAAGCCGGGTTCTCAGCACTGATGCCAGATGCCTGATGCCCGATGCCTAGGAGTTCAGAATGGCAAACAAACAACTCATGTTCAAAGACGCGGCCCTGGCCGAGATGAAAAAGGGCGTCGACGCCCTGGCTGCCGCGGTCAAGTGCACGATGGGGCCCGCGGGGCGTCACGTCGTGATCGAGAAGTCCTACGGCGGGCCCGCCATCACCAAGGACGGCGTGTCGGTTTCGAAGGAAGTTTCGCTTCCCGATCCGTTCCAGGCGATGGGCGCCAAGATGGTCAACGAGGTCGCCAAGAAGACTGCGGACATCGCGGGCGACGGCACCACGGCGGCCACGGTGCTCGCGCAGGCGATCTTCTCCGAGGGGATCCGCCACGTGACGGTCGGGGCCAACCCGGTGCTGCTGCAGCGCGGGATCACCGCGGCTGCGGTCGCGGCAGGGCTTGCGATTGATCAGATGGCGACCAAGTGCAAGGGCAAGGAAGATTACACCAAGATCGCGACGGTCTCGGCGAACCACGACGCGACGATCGGCGCCCTCATCGCCGAGGCGATCTCGAAGGTCGGGCCCGACGGCGTGTGCGAGATCGAGGACGGCAAGACCGCGGACACGACCCTCGATTACGTCGAGGGGATGCAGTTCGACAAGGGCTATCTGTCGCCCTACTTCATGACCGACCCCAAGACGGCGGAGTGCGTGCTCGAGGACGCGTACATCCTCCTCTACGAGAAGAAGATCAGCAACCTGGTGGACCTGCTCCCCATGCTGAACAAGATCGCGGTGGCGAGCAAGCCGATCCTGCTGATCGCGGAAGAGGTCGAGAACGAAGCTCTCGCGACGCTGGTGGTCAACCGCCTGCGTGGCACGCTCCGCATCTGCGCGGTGAAGGCTCCGGGGTTCGGCGATCGTCGCAAGGCGATGATGGCCGACATCGCGACCCTCACGGGCGGGACGTTCTTCGCGGAGGATCTGGGCCGCAGCCTTGATTCGATCGAGCTGTCGGAACTGGGTCGTGCGAAGAAGATCGTCGTGACCAAGGACGAGACGACGATCATCGAGGGTGCGGGCAAGAAGGCGGACATCCAGACGCGAGCGAGCCAGATCAAGGCTCAGCACGACAAGAGCACGAGCGATTACGACCGCGAGAAGCTGATGGAGCGTCTGGCCAAGCTCACCTCCGGCGTGGCGATGATCCACGTCGGCGGCGAGACCGAGATGGTCCAGAAGGCCCGCAAGGACATGGTCGACGACGCGCTGCACGCGACGCGTGCAGCGGCGAAGGAAGGGTACGTTCCCGGCGGCGGCGTCGCGCTGCTCCGCACGCAGGAAGCCATCATGCTCGCGAGCAAGAAGGCCAAGACCGACGACGAGAAGACCGGATACCAGATCGTCGCCAAGGCGGTCGAGGCGTGCGCGTACACGATCGCGGAGAACGCCGGGTTCGACGGCGACGTCGTAGTCGAGAAGGTCAAGGAAGGCGGCAAGGGCGGCACGTCCTACGGCTTTAATGCTGCGACGGGCGAGTACACCGACCTCGTGAAGGCTGGGATCATCGACCCGGCGCTCGTGGCGAAGACAGCCCTGACGAACGCGGCGTCGGTCGCGGGCTTGATGCTCACGACGGACGTGCTGATCACGGAGCTGAAGGACGAGACCGCGCCGGCCGAGGGCGCGACGGCCTGATGAGAAGAAGGCACTGGGCACTAGGCATTTGATACTAGGGTTCGGAGCCTTGATGAACGTACACAAAGGGTCCTTGGTCGAAGGGCCAAGGACCCTCTTCCTAGAGTGTTTTCACCAGTGCCCAGTGCCGAGTGCCTGTTATGCCAGTTCAACGCGACTACTACGAAATCCTGAGCATCGAGAAGACCGCTGACGGCGAGGAGATCAAGCGGTCGTACCGCCGTCTTGCGATGAAGTACCACCCCGATCGCAATCCGGGGGATGCAGAGGCGGAGAAGAACTTCAAGGAGGCTGCGGCGGCCTACGAGGTTCTTTCGGATGAGCAGAAGCGGAAGATCTACGACCAGTACGGGCACGAGGGGCTTCGCGGGGCGGGGAACGCGGGGCACGATTTCAACCGGATGAACGTCGAGGACATCTTCTCGATGTTCGGCGACTTGTTCTCCGGGATGGGCGGGATGGGCGGTGGTGGTGGGGGCCGCGGCCGGGGCGGGCCTGCACGCGGGTACGATCTTGAGTACGAGGTCGAGGTGTCGCTCGAGGAGGTCCTCAAGGGGTGCGAGCGGGATATCGAGTTTCAGCGGGCGGACCTCTGCGAGCCGTGCCGCGGGTCGGGGGCCAAGCCGGGGTCCAAGCCGGTCAAGTGCGCAACGTGCGGCGGGCAGGGGAAGGTGCAGCAGACGGGGATGGGCGGGATGTTCCGGATGGTGACGACGTGCCCGGGGTGCCAGGGGCGCGGGACGATGGTCAAGGACAAGTGCGAGACGTGCCGCGGCAAGGGCCGCGTCGCGAAGCAGCGGAAGCTGACGATGAAGATCCCCGCGGGGATTTCGGACGGGCAGGCGGTGCGGGTGCAGGGCGAGGGAGAGCCGCCGCCTCAGGAAGTGTCGCCTGGGGGCGAGGGGCAGCGTGGCGACTTGCACGTCGTGGTGCGCGTGGCGGAGCACGAGTTGTACCAGCGCGAGGGGGACCACCTCGTGATGAAGATGCCGATCAGTTTCACGCAGGTGGCGCTGGGGGCGGAGGTCGAGGTGCCGACGATCGACGGGAAGGCGATGCTGACGATCCCCAAGGGTGCGCCGCACGGGACGATGTTGAAACTGAGCGGGAAGGGGCTGCCGAACCTTCGGTCGCAACGGCGGGGCGATATGGGCGTGGTGGTGCTGATCGAGGTGCCCAAGAAGCTGTCCGCCAAGCAGGAAGAGCTGCTGCGAGAGTTTGCGAAGACGGAAGAGAAGAGCGTGATGCCCGAGCGGGACGGGTTCTGGAAGAAGGTCAAGGAAGCGTTCAGCGGATGAGCGGGTGTGTAGAGCGGGTGGCGGGGAAGGACGGACGATCATGGGCGATGACAATTCGGATTTCGGGATGAACATGAGCGACGAGGTCGAGTCGGCGGCGGAGCTCGGCGTGCGCGTCGAGAAACTCGAATCGGAACTCGCTGAGGCGAACAACAAGTACCTGCGACTGGCGGCGGACTATCAGAACAGTCAGAGGCGGGCGATCCAGAGCGAGCAGCAGGCCAAGCTGCAGGGGATGACGTCGGTGACGGCGAGCATCCTGACGGTGCTGGATCATTTCGACCTGGCGCTGTCGGTGGACCCGGCCAAGGCGAGCGTGGCGCAGGTGGTGGGCGGGGTCAAGGTCATCCGCGATGAACTGATGAAGACGCTGGTCGGGTTTGGCGTGGGTGTGATCATGCCCCAGCCGGGCGAAGCGTTCGAGCCGGGGCGGCACGAGGCGGTCTTGCAACAGGCGGCGGACGGCGTCGGCCCCGGGCTGATCGCGTCGTGCTTCCAGACCGGGTACACCATCACCTCCGGCGGCGTCGAACGGGTGGTCAGGCCGGCGAAGGTTGCGGTCACACCCGCGTAAGGAACGACGATGCCCACGTATGACTACCGCTGCAAAGCCTGCAAGCACGCGTTCGAAGAGTTTCAGTCGATGACGGCCAAGGTTCTCAAGAAGTGCCCCGCGTGCGGGAAGCCCGCGCTCGAGCGGCTCATCGGGACCGGGGCGGCGTTGGTCTTCAAGGGGTCGGGGTTCTACCAGACGGACTATCGCTCCGAGGGGTACAAGAGGTCGGCGGAGTCGGACAAGCCGAAGGACGCCGCGAAGGCCGAGACGAAATCGGAGAGCAAGCCCGAATCGAAGTCGGAATCTCGGCCGGAGTCCAAGGCTGAGTCCAAACCCGAGAAAAAGCCCGAAAGCAAACCCGAGCCCAAGCCCGAGCCCAAATCCGAGCCCAAATCTGACAAGAAGAGCAAGTCCAAGAAGGACTGAAGCCAGGCGGGCGACTTGATCCCATGATTGCACACGGTGTGGACATTGTCGAAGTTTCTCGCATCGCCGCGATGATCCAAAGCCACGGTCAGGCGTTCTGGACGCGGGTTTTCACGCCCGGCGAACGGTCGTACTGCGAACAGAATGTGAAACGGTGTGCTGAGCACGCGGCGGCCCGATTCGCGGCCAAGGAAGCGGCGATGAAGTGCCTGGGGACGGGGTGGCGTGACGGGATCGCCTGGACGGACTTCGAGGTGATTCGCGAGCCCTCGGGCAGGCCGATTCTGGCGGTCTCGGGGGAAGCGGCGAAGGTGACGGCGGGGCTTGGGATCACGCGGTGGCACGTCTCGCTGAGTCACACCGGAACGACGGCGATGGCGAGCGTGATCGCGGAATAGCGGCTCGGCGTGGCCCTTGGCGGGCCGAACGGCGTTTTTGCGAATACACTGGACCATGTTCGCCCGGATCCGAGCCCGCAACCCCAATTCGAGCGTGATCAAGTCGCTGATCTGCACCGTGTGCAGGTTTATCGCGCGGATGACGCTGAAGGGGCTGTTCGGTGCCAGGTCGTTGTACGCCGAGCGGGTGCCCGCCGAGGGCGCGCTGCTGATCGTCGCGAACCACCAATCGTTTCTCGACCCGCCGATGATCGGCGCGTTCGTCAAGCAGCGACAGATCGTGTATATCGCGAGGCTCGGGCTTTTCAAGTCTCGGTTTTTCGGATGGTTCATCGGCGCGCTCAACGCGATCCCCATCCGCGAGGACGGGCAGAGCGACACGCCCGCGATCAAGGCGGCGCTGTCGGTGCTGGCGCGCGGGCATGCTTTGGCGATCTTCCCCGAGGGGCGTCGGACGCCCGACGGTGCCTTGCAGCCGTTCAAGCGTGGCACGGCGTTGCTCTTCAAGCGTGCCAAGTGTCCGGTGCAGCCGGTGGCGGTCGAGGGAAACTTCGACGCATGGCCGATCGGTGCGCCGCGGCCCAGGCCGTTCACTTCTCCCACCATGATCATGTTCGGCGAGCCGATCCCGTATGACGATCTGATGAAGGACGGGGTGGACGCGGCGATGGTCCGATTGGCGAGAGAGATTGACGCGATGCGGCACGAGCTTCGTGCCAAGATCCGCGAACGCACGGGCGGGAAGTATCCGGCTGCGGGGGCGGGCGACGCCTACTTCTCCGAGCCTGCGGCGGGCGCATCCGATACCCTGACGGCATGACACTCCCATCACCGAGCCCCAACCGGGGCATCGTCGAGGTCGGCCGGACCACCCTGCACAAGGGCAAGAAGTACGACTTCGAGAGGCTGACGCTCCGGACGAGCCGCGGGACGGAGATCACACGCGAGTGCGTTCGGCACCCCGGGGCGGTGGTGCTGTTGCCGGTGCTGGAGGGGGCGGACGGGTCCCGGAGCATCGTCTTTGTGCGCAACGAGCGGTTCTCGATTGGTCGGGATCTGTTGGAATTGCCGGCGGGCACACGGGAAGTGGGGGAGGAGGCTGTGGTCACGGCCAGCCGGGAATTGATCGAGGAGACGGGTTATCAGGCCGCAACCCTGACCCCCCTCAATCGGTTTTATACGACACCGGGGATGACCGATGAACTGATGTGGTCCTATGTGGCGACGGGGCTGACTTTTGTGGGTCAGGCGCTTGAGGAGGACGAGAATCTGGTGCCGGAGGTGTTGCCGGTGGCGGAGGCGATGCGGATGGCGGAGGGGGGCGGGTTTGAGGATGGGAAGACGATTTTGACGCTCCTGTTGGCGAGGGCCCGGGGGCTGATTTAGAGGAGTTGTGCAACGGATGAGGGTTGGGGGGCGAATTGCTCTTGTGTTGAGGTCCGGGTTGTGGGACACTCTGGACAGACGGAGCCAACGACGTGGCGAGCGAGCGAGGCAGAAAGTCAGGTGTCGGGGAAGGCCCGGATTTCGGGCCGGACCGTGGCCGCGCGAAGGGCGTGCGTCCCTCGGCGGTTCCTCGTGCGCGTGGTGCGGACACTCGGCCGAGTTTCGGTCACATGGTGGCGCGGTGGGACGATCCGCTGACGTGGTCGGTGGGCCTTGTGACGCTGAGCGGGTATCGGGTGGGCGTTCATTGGATTACGGTTTTCTGGATCGCGTTGCAGGTGATGCTGGCGGTGCCGGCGGACCGGATCGGCCCGCAGAACATCGCGATGGTGGTGGGGTTCGTGATGTTGACGGTGGGGTTGCGTGAGGCTGCACGCCTGTGGCTGGCGCGTCGCGTGGGTGGAGAGTCTGAGTATGTGGTGATCTGGCCCTTGGGGGCGATGGTGAGTCCGACTCCGCCGCGGGCGTTGGTGCCGAAGTTGCTGGTCTCTCTCATCCCGACGGTGGTGAGCCTGGTCGTGGGGACCGTGTTACTGGCGACGCTCTGGTGGATGGGCGCGAGCGTTCGGCAGATGTGGTTCAACCCGTTTGACGTGCGAGCGGTGGCGAGGTCGATCGAGTCGCTGCCGCTTTCGATTGTCTGGTGGGCGTATTACGCGAACCTTGTGGTGGGGGGGCTAAATCTGCTGCCGATGTTGCCGCTGGATGGCGGGCGGCTTTTCGAGGTGTGGGCGTGGTACGCCAAGCGTGATCGGGCTCGGACGATCGTCGGGCTTATGTCGTTGATCGTCGCGGGGTTGCTCGCGATTGTGGGGATTTCGGCGGAGCAGCCGCTGTTGATCGCGCTCTCGGTGTTCGGCGGATTGGCGGGGTGGCTTGAGCTTCGGCGGTCGGAGTTTGTCGATCGCCCGGCGTACGCGTCGCCCGGGCTCCCCCCGGATTGGATCGCGGGTGCGGACCCGACGGTGGTGGCCGCGGCCGAGCCGGAGGTCGATGAGGTCGAGGTTGAAGCTCAGGAAGAGGTCTCGGTGGTGCGGCACGAAGGTCGTGGTGTGGATCCCGAGCTCGGGCTGGACAAGGTCCTGGCGAAGATCTCCGCGAGCGGGATGGGTTCGCTGACCGATGATGAGCGGGAGATTCTGACTCACGCCACCAAGCGGCTGCGGAGCGAGTAGCCCGGAGCAACAGCGACCGGTGTGGGTACGATGTCCGAGTTCTGGAACCGTACCGCATGGGCCTGAGTGATCGACATTACGCGCAGTCCGGCGAATCCTCGCGATTTGCCGATCCGCCACGCTCGGTGCCGCCGTCGCTGGGTGGCCGGCCCGCGGTGTGGTCTGTGAACACGTGGTTGATCGTGGTGAATGTCGCGATATTCGCGGTGATGGCGATTTTCGGGAGCGCGATGCCCACGCCCGTCACCACGCGGTCTTTCGCGTACGACAAGGAACTGTACGAGAGATATCCGGTTCTGCTTCGGGCGAACGGGGACCCTGTCAAGCAGGGCGAGAAGTTGGTGCTTGGTGAGCCGTACTTTCGCACGCTCAAACAGAAGGGCTCGAACCCGGTGGTGATCATCGTCGACCCGGCGACCGGCGGGCCGTTCGTGGCCGAGACGGTTCTCGCGACGGACGCGATCACGGCGTACGGGCACTTCTCGACCGAGATGGGGTTTGTCAAGCAGCAGGTGTGGCGACTGGTGACGTTCCAGTTTCTGCACGGGAGCATCTCGCACCTGTTCTTCAACATGTTCGGGCTGTTCGCCTTCGGTCAGTCGGTCGAGGACAAGCTCGGCGGGCGGAAGTACCTGGCGTTCTATCTCGTCTGCGGGATTTTCGGCGGGCTCGCGTATCTCACGCTCAACATCGCGGGGATGGTGGCGGCGAGCTTCGGGTTCGGCTCGGTGCCCGGGCTGCTCTTCCAGGACATGCACACGACGCTTGTCGGGGCTTCCGCTGGGGTGTTCGGTGTGATCATGGCGTGCGCCCGGCTTTACCCCTCCGACGAGATTTCGGTCTTGTTCATTCCCACGCCGATCAAGATGAAGATGGCGGCGTACGCGTATGTGGCGATCGCGGCGATGAACCTGTTGATTGGCGGGACCAACGCCGGTGGCGATGCGGCGCACATCGGGGGCGCGCTCGCCGGGTTCTTCTTCATCGTCCGGTCGCATCTTCTGACGGATTTCTTTGACGTGTTCACCGACTCGCGACGGGCCAAGGGTGCGCGTCCGGCGGAGCGGGCCCAGAAAGCAGATGCAAAAATCGAAGCGATCCTCGACAAAGTGCAGCGTGAGGGGATGCACTCGCTCACACAGGCCGAGCGCGACGAGCTGCACGCTGAGACGGAGCGGATCCGCAACTCGACACGATGAACGCGGGCCCGAACGTGGGCCCAAACGTGGACGAGTCGTTATCTCGGCGTCGTGATCGGCGAGGGCTTGACGATTTCAACGCGGTCGTTGGCGAGGTCCCAGCGGAGTTCGGCCGCCCGGACGGGTGTCGCGGTGGCGGTGTCGAAGAGTGAGACCTCGTCGCCCTCTTTGGCCTCGATGGTGAGCAGAGAGGCCGTGGCGTCGTAGAAGGCGCGGTGAGCGTTCAGTTCACGCTCGGAGCCCATGGACTTGAACCGGCCGAAGACGCTGCCGATTGCCTCGGCCTTGTTGAGCTGGGCGCGGGCGGAGCTTTCGCCGGGCTGTCCGGTGGGCTTGCCGAGATTGTCGAGCCCGGTGAGGGTGGCGTTGGCGGCGTCGCTCTGGATGAAGACGACGCTGTCGTCGCGGGTGTTGTCGCTGGTGATTTTCACGCCGCCGCCCGCACCTTTCAGGTCGAGCACACCCGACGAGCGGGTGAAGGTCATCGCGTCGGTCCATTCGAAGAGCGCGGTCCCGCGGAAGGAGGTGGGTGTTGCTGACGGAGCGGCGGGCGAGTTGGCCGCTGCGGTGCGGTCGAGCACGAGCGATCGTCCCTTCCCCGGAACGTTCAGCGTTCCCTGTGCGACATCGGCGATGATGGTTGAGCCCTCGAGGTATTGGAGGCGTTCGACGCGGCGATCGGCGACGCTGTCGAGGTTCACGACACCGTTATAGCGGCGGGCCTCGGCCTTGGCGGGGGCGGCCTGCGAACCCTCGGCGGTGAGGCTGACGATTTCGCGGTCGCCGGTGTTCAGTGCGCCCGCGGCGGGTTTGTCGGTGGCTTCAGCGGCGGGCTTGCGGGCTGTGCGGACGGTGACTCTTTCCGCGCTGATGGTGTCGATGGTGAACTCGTCGGGCATGGCTGAGGCTCGTGCGCCGCCGAGGGCCTCGAGCACGCCGGTCGTGTCGTCGAAGGACATCGAGTCTCCCCACGAGGCGCGGGCGGCGAGGAGCCCCTTGCCGCCGGGCTCGCCGGGCATGGCCTCGAAGTGGCCGGGGCCTTGGACCTTGAGGGACTTGGCGACGCCGTCGAGTTTGATGAGTTCGCCGTAGATCGCCGAGCCCTGCTGGGTGATCGAGGCTTCCTTGCCGATGAGGTCCGCCTGCTGGAGCGGGATGTTGGCGCGGAGTTCGTCCGCGGCGGCGACGATCTGGCGATTGGACTGTGCGTCGGCGGCCCCGCTGCTGAAACTGACGGAGCCTTTCGCGAGGACCTTGGTCGCGGCGAGGGCGTTCTTGTCGTTGCGTGCGATCTCGGCTTCGAGGAGTTCGGACGAGAGGAACCGCTCGGAGTCCCGTGCCTCGACGGTGCCCTTGGCGGTGAGCAGGCTGGGCTCGGTCTTGCCGGTCGCGAGGGTGCGAAAGGCCAGGTCCATGGACGAGGCGCTGAGCACGCTGGCTTTGTCGGCGCGGACCGCGGCGCCGCCGTCGAGTTTCGCTCGGGTTGGCTGCGAACCGGGGGCGAAGTCGACGGCGAGCGAATCGGACGAGACCGCGCTCTTGCCGTCGGTGCCGGTCATCCCGCCGAAGAGTTTGGTCCAGGCGATCTCCCAAGACGAACGTTTGCCGGTCGCGGCGAGCCCGAAGTCGGCCTGATCGGCCCATGTGACTCTGCGAGTCACGGGTTCGCCGGTGGCGGGCTTGGAGACGTCCTGCACGGAGCCGGGGCCTCGCATCTGCCCGACCTTGGTCGGCAGGTTGAGCGTGAGCCACTGTGAGGCGAGCGAGCCGTTCCCCGCGGTGTTGAGCGAGACGGAGTCGGGCGCGGAGCCGATGAGCGTGAGGTCGCCCTTGGTGGCGGCGTATTCGACGACGGGGCTGTGGCCCGAGGACTTCGCGCCCGCGTCGGCAAAGCGGACGGGCTTGGCGGTGCCTTCGAGGCGCAGTGCGAGGTCGTTGGCGGCGAGTTCGGGGGGCGTGTCGGTGGCGAGTTTGATCTCGACGGGGCCTGTGGTTCGTAGCGTGAAGGGCTCGTCGCCCGATGTGACTGTGGTGGTGGACGACGACGCGGGCGACGAGGCCTCGGGCTTGGCGGTGGTTTCGATGCGGGCGATGGCGTTGGGTCGGAGACGGTTGTTCACGAGGCGGAGGAACGCGAAGGCCTTGTCGGCGTCGATGGTTCGCAGGGTCTTGTCTGCGCCGGCGATGATCGAGACCGGGGTGGACATGGTGACGCGGTACATCGCGTCGGTGGCGGGGGTCGGGGAGGCTCCTGCCGACGTTGGTGCGGCTGGTTCGTTCTTGGCGGGTGAAGTGGCGGGAATGGTGGTGTCGGGAACGCGCGTGGCGGCAAAGTCGCGGGCGATGAGCGCCGAGCGGAGGGCGGCGGCGGTCTCGTCCAGCACGAGCGTCGCGTCGGTCCCGCGGATCTCAAGGCCGTCGGCACGGACGACGAACGCTCCGGGAATGAGGATGCGTCCGAAGGTCATGTCAAAGTCGAAGAGATCGCCGAAATCCGACGAGGCGATGGGCGAGAGGCTGTCCCACTCCGTCGTGCGGGGCGAGACGCCCGGAGCGTAGAGATCGGCACGGACCTTGCCTTTGAACGTGCCGCGTTCGGGGGCCTGGTCGGCGGAGAAACTGCTGAACGTGCCGGTGGCGGCTCGGATGCGAAGGGTCCGCCCGTCCTTGAGGAAGACGATCGCGCCCGGCTCGGTGACGTCGGCGCTGCGCCCTTCTCGCGGGGTCACCGAGCGAGCGGTGAGGATCGTGGCGATGCGGGTGGGGTCCTTTTTGTCGGCGAGTTCGATGCGGACGCCCTCAGCGGTCTGATTGCTGGCGGCGGGGCTGTTGCCGCTCGTTGCGAGGGCGGCGAGATCCGCCGGGAGCGGGGCTCGGGTTGAGTCTCTGGGGGCGTCCTCGGGGCGTGGCTTGGTGAGGGCGACGTACCCGATGAGCCCGGCGGCGGCGAGGCCGACGCCGACGGCGACCACCATGCCCGTGGTGCGGGTTGAGCCGGGGCGGGAGGTCGTGTTCGAGGTGCGGGTGCGCGTCATCGTGGCGATTCTAGTTCGGCTCCGCCAGGGGCTTGTCGGGGATGGAGCGGTCGAGGCTCGAGTTGGCGAGTTTGGTGTCGCGATCGAGGTGGCGAATGCCCAGGAGCCAGAAGACGCCGCCGACCAGGATGGCCAGACCGACGACGAGGAACGCGAGGGTCATGTTGCCGTGAGGGTATTCGGGGGACTTGGTGTTGTCGGTGATGTAGCCGATGATCGGGGGGCTGATGACGTCGCCCAGGATGTGGATCACGAAAATGCAGATCGCATAGGCGGACGCACGGACCGAGGGATGGGTGACATTGGCGATGATGGTGTTGCTGGGCCCTGTGTTGAAGAAGAGGCAGAAGACCGCCGCGAAGACAAAGCCCCAGGCGTAGGGGAAGGGGGCATAGAGGACGCCGAGAAAGAGCGGGAAGCCGATGAGCATGCCGACGCCGGACACGAGGAAGTACGAGCCGCTGAACCGGGCGCGGAGCCGGTCCGCGAGGTATCCGCCGCTGAGCGTGGCGAGCAGGCCTGAGACGACGACGATCCCGCCGAAGATCTTGGCGGTGGTGTCCTTGTCCTGCCCGCGGTAGGTGTGGATGTAGTCAACAGCCCAGGCGGAGATCCCACCGATCGCGAAGGTCATCGCGGTCATCCCGCCGACATTGTAGAAGTACGACTTGATCTTGAAGAGACTCGCGTAGTCGCGCCAGGTGATGGGGCGAGTCGCGGTCGTGAGATCGGCGTTGCCCCGCGGCACCTCGGGCCTGAAGAAGCACCACAGGCCAAGCACGATTCCCGGAGGGACGGTGACAAAGAACGCCCAGTGCCATGAGAACCACGAGGCCATCGCCCCGCCGATGACAAACCCGAGCGCACTCCCGACAGGGATCGCCGCGTAGAAGTAGGCGAGCACGCTCCCCCGGCGCGACACGGGGTAATAGTCCGCGATGATGGTTGGGGCGATGGGGGCGTAGGCCGATTCGCCCACGCCCACGCACACCCGCATCAGCAGCAGGAACCAGTACGCCGTCGCAAGCCCGGACGTGCCCGACGCGATACTCCATGCGAGCACCCCGATCCCGATCACGACCCAGCGGCGCATCCGGTCGGCGAGAATACCGAAGACCGGCGACATCACCATGTATGCGATCAGAAACGCGGAGAAAAGCCAACCGATCTTGGTCTTGGCCCCGGGATCGACCGTCCCGTCGGGCGCGGTGAAGAGTTCCTTGGTGATATCCGGCACCACGGCGGCCAGGATGTACCGGTCGATGTAGTTCATCAGGTTGATGAGCAGGAGCAGCACCAGCGCGTGCCGTGCGCCGGGCAGGGCCCGTGTCAGCCCAGCTTCGCCCGCCCCGCCAACGCTCATCGCAGCGACTCCGTCGTCACCTGTGTCGCTGAATCAATCTCGTCGTCCAGGATCTTGACGCGCTTCTTGCGGGCGGAAAGCGCGGGCTTGACGACGAACCCGAAACTCGTCGAGTCGGTCGTGTTGTTGTACGAGAGCCTCAGGCCGAGCGAGTACGCGTCGCTCGAACGCGTGAGTTCGCCGCCCGCGCCCTGGAACCCGCCGTTGCTGACGTCGTAGCTCGCCAGCCCGGTGAAGCGGTAGCGGCTCGTGAGCTGGTACGACGCGCCAAGGTCGAGGTAGGTCGAATCGAGCGGGTTGAGGTACCGGAGTTCGGCGAAGCTCGAGTAGCGCGGGCTGTGCTGGATGAGGAACCCGCCGCTGGTGCGGTCCTGCTGGCGCGTGTCGAGGTCGTAGACGGTGCTTCCCGTGAGGGCGAGCGCGGAAGAGACCTGCCACGCTCCGTCGCCGGTGAAATAGTTCCCGGGGTTGGAGAGTTCGGGGCGGAACTCGACCCAGCGACCGAAGGGGTTCTTGGGATCGACATCGCCCGAAGAGAACACCAGGGCTGAGTTGAACCGGAAGACGTCCACCGAGTGGGCCTTGCCCATCGCTTCCGCGATCGGGTCACCGCGTTTGGTCTGCCAGACCTGATCGAGCCCGATCCGCGCCATCGTCCCCTCGGCGAGGTTCTCCACCTCGTCGTCGTACACGGGGAGGTCCTTGCGGTCGACGTTCGTGCCGGCGTGCCACACGGTGACATTCGGCTCGACGATGTGCCGCATGCGGTTGAGGTCGAAGAAGTCGGACTTGACCGAGTCGTCGACACGCTGGATCTGCGTCGTCGCCCGGGCGCCCCCGGACGCCCAGAGGCGTGTGCTGTCGGTCTCCTGGGGCGAGAAGGTCGTGAAATCGTTGTCGTACGCGGTGAGCCTGCCGACCACGAACGGCGTCACGTCCACCGGGCCCAGTTTTTGCGGGGCGGCCAGTTCCTGACGGGTGTCGAGTCGGTTGACGCTGTCCTCGCGGTACCCCGCTCCGCGGAGGCTGTCGGAGAGCCGCTGATCGGCGTTGATGCCAAAGGCCCGCTGGGCGAGCGCGTCGGTGTCGAACCCGCGTTCGCGGGCGTAGACCTCGTCGAACTGCATCGCCATGTGGCTGTACCGGTACTCCTGCGTCCAGAAGACCTCGCCGATGTCGAGCATGTCCTCGAAAACGCGGTCGGATTGGCGCAGGTATGTCAATTCGGGGGCTTTCTGCACCGAATATCCCTTGCTCTGCAACAGGTACTCGTTGGCGACGAAGTCGTTGAGGCTTGACTTGGCCCCGGCGGAGAACATCGAGTTGTCCTGGCGGCGGGCGAGATTGATCTGGCTCGTGAATTCCCGGCGCGTCTCGCCCAGAGGCTCGAGGAAGGCGTCGACGAACGTTTCGTCGCTGATGTAACTCCCCTCGGCGAACATCGTCCAGTGTTCGCCGAAGGTGATGCGTTCCTCGCCCAGCAGGATGCCGCGGGTGGATTCGTCCCATTCGCGCCGCGTGCCGGGCTTGAGAAGGTCCTGCCCGCCGTCGTTGATGATCGACAGGGCGAAGAGCTTGCCCCGGCTGTCCTCGTCCTGATACCCCGCGTCGACGCCGAGGCCCGCGCCTCGGTCAAAGTAGTACTGCGCGAGCAGGTCCACCTCGGCCTGCTGGAAGCCCAGCAGCGGGGAGAGATTCCACCGGCTCTTGACGGCCGGCCCGTTGGCCCCGCTGTTTTCGAAGCGCACGTCCTTGAGCAGCATGCTCGAGGGGTCGCCCTTGAAGTCGGGGACGTAGAAGATCGGCAGCCCCTCGGCGTTGAGCGTGATGTCCGACGCTTCGACAAGCGTGATGGTCGTCGTTTGGCTCTGCCCGAAACTGTCGGTCCTGCCCCCGCCCTGGATCACAAGCCCCGCTCGGGTCGGTTCGGACAAGGGATCGGTCGCGGCGGTCGTGCGTGTCACTTCCTTCCGCCGGATCGTCAGGGTTTGAGCGCCAAGCGAGAACTCGGGCTCGAAGAACGCGGAGGTCGAGAAGCGGGCGCGGGTGGCACCGAACTCTCTGAGACTCTCCTGGCGGATCACGTCGGCCCGCACATAAAACGGCAGCCCGCGGTCCTCGTCGTAGGTCCAGAAGACCGCGTCGAGGAGAATCGCTTTGTTCTTCTGCACATCGTAGAAGACCTTGGGCCCGCGCACGGTGTAGTTTCCGTCCGTCGCCAGAACATCCCCTTCGAGGTAGACGCCCGAGACCTCGCTGACGCCGAAAGAGGTTCCGACCGGGGTGGCGCCGTCCTCGCCGCTCGCGAGAAAGATCACGACGCGTTGGGCCTGCATCTGGAGGCCCTTGTTGGTCCGGGGGTCGACATACTGAACGGTGACGCCATCGGACGCGATGACAGCCGCCTGCCCTTCGCCGTCCTTTCCTTTGCCCTGATAGACGATGTTCCCCGCCGCGAAGGTGATGACGCCTTGCTTCGCGAAGATCGGCGCGTTGTCCCCACCGAAGGGGAGGCGTGCCACGCCCTGCTCGATCGCCGCGGCGTCGTCGCTCAAGCGAAACTCACGCACGTTCCGGTACGGCTTGGCGGTGGAAGCGTCGACCGCGGTGGGTTGGCGGAAGGGACGCTCGGCCTCGAAAGGCATGCTTGAGCCTTCGAGCGGCGTTTCGCCAGTCGCGGCCCTTCGCCGCGATTCCTCTCGCACCGATTCGGCCTCGCCTAGGAACGCGTCCGCGGGCCTGCTGCGCGACGCGGAATCAAACCGCAGGCCGACCGCCCCGTCGACATCGATCACCGCCCGCACGGGCAGGCGATCGGCGGCGATCGAGACGCTCGCGGGGGCCTTGGGGTTGCCCACGCGGTCGAAGTAGATGTACACCTGATAGACGCCAGCTCGCGGAGCCGCACCCTCCGCTACCGGGACGGCAGAATCGTCGATGCGTTCGAGCCACACCGCCGCCCGGGCCGCATGGAACTCGTAACTGCCGAGTCGGATGACCACATCGCCGGAGAGCAGGAGCCGCTGGACCTGCGACCCCGCGGCGGTCTCCGACTCAGTCCAGACCGAGGCCCGGGCGGCCGAGAAGGACAAGGGGCCTCGCACGCCTGTGACCGGTTGAGGTGCCTGGACCGGAATGTCCTCGGAGCGGCCGAACGCTTCGGGCAAGAAACTTCCGCACGCACAGGCGAGCCCGGCGGCGAGCCATACTCCTCGACTTGTCCAGACGTTTGGCATCGCGGGCATGGTACCGGGTGCCGGAGGGGCGAGCGCGGGGTTTGGGTGAATGTTGATCGGAATGTGTAAGGGCTCGAAACTCCACTCCGGATGACCAAGCCGCCGATGATCTCCACATATGTCTTCTCACCACCTCGAAATCCCCCTCAGCCGCCCCGATATCGGACCCCTTGAAGAGGAACTGGTCCTCGAGGTGCTCAGGTCCAAGCGGCTCTCGATGGGGCCTTTTGTCGAGCAGTTCGAGTCGCTCGTCGCCGCCCGCGTCAAGCGGCAGCACGCGGTGGCGGTCAACAGCGGGACCTCAGCCCTGCACCTGGTGATGGAAGGGCTGGGGATCGGGCCGGGTGACGAGGTGATCACGACGCCGTTCTCGTTCATCGCGTCGTCGAACGCGATCTTGTTCGTCGGGGCCAAGCCTGTGTTCGTCGACATCTGCCCGCGCACGATGAACATGGACCCTGCGAAGTTGGCGGCGGCCATCACGCCCAAGACCAAGGCGGTGATCGCGGTTGAGACCTTTGGCAACCCCGCGCACATGGACGCGTACGAGTCGATCTGCCAAAGACACGAGATCGCGATGATCGAAGATTGCTGCGAAGCCTTGGGAACGACGTACAAGGGACGGCCTTGCGGGTCGTTCGGGAGGGTCGGGGTCTTTGGGTTCTATCCCAACAAGCAGATCACCACGGGCGAAGGCGGCATGATCGTCACCGACGACCACAGACTCGCCGAGTTGTGCCGGAGCATGAGGAACCAAGGCCGCCCCATGGGCTGGCGTCCGCCGCACTCTTCCCACGCACCAGGCGCGGGCGGCGGCGTGGGTGGCACAGCGACCGGGTCTTGGCTTCGGCATGAACGCCTGGGGTACAACTACCGGCTCGACGAGTTGTCCGCCGCACTGGGCGTCGCGCAAATGCGCAGGCTTGACGTAATTCTCAAGAAACGCCACGCGGCGGCGGAGTTGTACTTCTCGCGCCTGTCGGCGCACAAGGACCTCATTCTGCCCACCATCGATCCCGAGACGGTGATGAGTTGGTTCGTGTTTGTCGTGAGGCTTGCGACGAACTACAGCCTCGAAGAGCGCGATCGGATGATCGCGGGGCTCAGGAAGCACGACATCGGGGCCGGGGACTACTTCCCGTGCATCCATCTGCAGCCGTTCTATCAGGAACAGTTCGGGTTTGAGCGCGGGATGTTCCCCATCGCGGAGAAACTGAGCGAGCGGACTCTTGCCCTGCCGTTCTACAACGACATGACGCCCAAGGAAGCGGACATCATCGTGCAGACGCTGGACCTGATGCTGACGCGCGAGAACCTCAAGCGGACGTGATTCGACGGCGTGACGAACAACGAAAGGGCCCGGCTTTCGCCGGGCCCTTTCGCTCTTTGTGAAGAGCGTGTGATTACTTGGGGTTGGTGGGGGCGGGGGTCGCCGGAGCGGCCGGGGCCGCGGGTGCGGCGGGCTTGATCGCGGTGGGGGCGGCCGGCTTGGTGCCTGCGGGGGCGGTGGCGGCCGGCTTCTCGTCCGTGCCCTTCTCACCCTTGTTCACGCCCTTGCCGCGGGTGTACATGATCTCCATCATGAGGAAATCTTTCCCGTCCGAGGGGTTCTTCATGAACATCTCGAACTTGGTGGTGTTGTCGTCGATGAAGGTCTCGACGTGACGCATCGTGTCGCGTTTGCCGTCCATGCCCGGGGTTTCGACGATCCACGTCAGTGTCTTCTTGTCGGCGGAGAGTTCGCCGGTGCCCTTCATCATGCCGGTGCTGAAGGAGTCGATCCAGATGGACTCAAACTTCTTGGAGGCGTTGTCGTAGCCGTAGATCCCAAACCCGCGGAAGGGAGAGCCCATCATGGTGCCCGAGTACTGCATCTGGACAAAACGCCCGCCGAGCATACTGCGGAAGACCGCCTTGCCTGTGGATTCCTCGGGGGCCATGCCCGGGGCCATCCACATCTTGGTTTTGGCTTCCCATTCGCCAGCGGCCTTTTCGAGGTGTTTGTGCATCTCGCCGGGCTCTGCGAGTTTCATCATTTCGGCCATCATCGGGTCCTCGGCGGCGGCGTCGGGCTTCTTGTCCCCGGGCTGAGCGGCCTTCTTGGCGGCGTCGGCTGCGTCCTTCGCGGCCTGCTCGGCCTGCTTCGCAGCGTCCTTGGCCTTGTCGGTGAGGGAATTCTGTGCCATGCCCGCTGAGGCAAAGAGGGTCAACGTCAGAAACGCGATCAGATTCGTCTTCTTCATGTTCGATGCTCCGTGGTGCCGGACCTTGGCCCGGCGTTTGGGATCCGGCTCGTGAGAACCCTCACGCGGGAGTTCCTCACTGGCCGGTAGGTCTATGTTCGGATTCTATGGTTTCGAAAGGAAGCGGAGTCAATTCCGCGCCCACAAGCGTCAAGATCAAGGAAAACCCACGGGGTCTCCCTCGTTCTCGCCGCTGGAAACGTTCCTAATGACGAAAGTGATCCTCTGTCCACCTATCATCCGGCTCGGGGTTTTTGGGGGACCCCTTCAACAAGGCTGACTCGGCCGCTGTCGCGGTCGGGCGTCGCCGTTCCAGAGCCGGGATTGCCCCACCCAAGCAGTCCGGCCCACGAGGTTTGAGCATGCCCGATGAGACCGTCCGGATCGTTCGAAATGTCGCCATCATCGCCCACGTCGACCATGGCAAGACGACACTTGTCGACCAATTGCTCAAGCAGTCGGGGATGTTCCGCGCCGGCGAACTCGAGAAGCTCGAGGGTGGGCAGCACGGGCTCATCATGGACTCCAACCCGCTCGAACGCGAGCGTGGCATCACGATCCTGTCCAAGAACTGCGCTGTGACGTACCACTCCCCTGACGGGAACGACTACCGCATCAACATCGTCGACACCCCGGGCCACGCCGACTTCGGCGGCGAGGTCGAGCGCGTCCTCCGCATGGCCGACGGGTGCCTCCTGGTCGTCGACAGCTACGACGGCCCGATGCCCCAGACCAAGTTCGTGCTGGGCAAGGCTCTCGAGGCCGGGCTCAAGCCCCTCGTCATCATCAACAAGGTCGATCGCCCCGACGGCCGCCCCGAAGCGGTCCTCAACGAGGTCTTCGACCTGCTGGTGGAGTTGGGCGCGGACGATCACGCGCTGGACTTCCCCGTCGTCTACGCCTCGGGGCGTGACGGGTGGGCGAGCGACACTTGGCCGCCGAAAGACGGCGTGAAGCCGACGCACCTCCTCCCGATCTACGACGCGATCATCAAGCACGTCCCCACGCCGACCGACGATGTGAACGCGCCGCTCCAGGTGCTGATCACGACCCTCGACTACAACGATTATGTGGGCCGAATCGGGATCGGTCGCGTTTTCGCTGGCACGATCAAGCCCGGTCAGAACGTCACCGTGATCAAACGCGATGGCAAACTCGTGCAGACCCGCGTGCAGAAACTTCAGCAGTTTTCCGGGCTCAAGCGCGTCGATTCCGCCGGCGTCCACGCGGGCGACCTCTGCGTCATCATCGGGCTTGATTCGGTGGACATCGGCGACACCGTGGCCGATCCCGCCAACCCCGTCGCCCTCCCGCCGGTCCGCGTCGACGAGCCGACGATGACGATGCTCTTCAAGATCAACGATTCCCCGTTCGCGGGCGAGGACGGCACGTTCGTGACGAGCCGGCAGATCCGCGAGCGTTTGGACAAGGAACTGCAGACCAACGTCGCGATGCGCGTCGAGTCCGGGCGCACCGCCGACGAGTTCCTCGTCTCCGGTCGCGGCGTGCTCTCCCTGGGGATTCTCATCGAGAACATGCGCCGCGAAGGGTTTGAGCTTTCCGTGGGCAAGCCCGAGGTGATCATCAAGGAGATCGATGGCGTACAGCACGAGCCGGTCGAAGAGCTTGTGATCGACTGCCCGACGTCGACGATGGGCGCGGTGATGGAACTGGTCGGGTCCCGCAAGGGCGAGATGAAGAAGATGGAAGGCCGCGGCGACACGATGACCCACATGCTGTTCGAGATCCCCTCGCGGGCGCTCATCGGCCTGCGCGGGCGCATCCTGACCGCCACCCAGGGTCAGGCCGTCATGAACCACAGCTTCCTCCGGTTCGCCCCCGTGTCCGGCGAGGTGCCTCACCGCCTCATGGGCGTCTTGATTTCAATTGAGACCAACCCGGTCACGACGCACGCGTGCGAGTTGCTCTCCGACCGCGGCATGCTGTTTGTCGAGCCCGGCAACAAGGTGTACATTGGGCAGATCGTGGGCGAGCACAACCGTGACAACGACCTGACCGTCAACGTCACGCGGCTCAAGCACCTCACCAACATGCGTATGGCCAACAAAGAGCAGACCGTGGTGCTCAAGGCCTCGCGTCGCATGAGCCTCGAGGCGTCGATCGAGTACATCGAGGACGACGAGCTGGTTGAGATCACGCCCAAGACGATCCGTCTCCGCAAGAAGATCCTGGACGAGAGCATGCGCAAGCGTGCCGAGCGTCAGTCTCGCGACAAGATGGAAGCCGCGGTCTAACCGACGACGAACGATCCGCCGAGCCGACGCTGCGAGCGATGCCGCATATCATCGCCGGAGCGATGGCACGACTGCGCGATTATCTCTGGGCGGCGTTCAAGGCAAGGCCTGTCGGCGTGCCCATCCCGCCCAATTGGGTCGGGCTGGCTGCCGTCGGCCTGCTCGGGTTTCTCAATCCCGGGTTCTGGCTCATCGGCGCGGGGCTTGAGGCCGGCTACCTGCTCGCGTGCGTTTCGAGCAAGCGATTTCGCGACCTGGTGGATGCGAAGGAGCGACTCCGAGGCGGCAAAGACGCGGAGGGACGTGTTCAGAAAGTCCTCACCAGGCTCGGGGCGGCCGAGCGGCAGCGATTCAGCACGCTCGACGCCAGGTGCCGCTCGATCCTCGCGGAGATCCGCGGCGCGTCCAGCGCCGCCGCGTCAGCACAAGCCGACAGTCTCGCCGCGTTCCGCTGGGCCTATCTCCAACTGCTGGTCATGCGACGGTCGCTCCGCAAAATGTTCGAGGAGGCCGGCGAGGGCGAGCAGAACATGGCTTCGATGCTCGACCGCGTCGAGGACCTCTCGCACCGTCTCTCCCGAGAGCACCTCCCCGAGGAACTCCGCGAGAGCCTGACCTCGCAGCAGGAAGTGCTCAAGCGGCGACTCTCCCGCCACACCGAGGGGCACGATCGTCTTGAACACATCGAGTCCGAGCTCGCTCGGATCGAGCACCACGTCGAACTCGTCCGCGAAGAGGCCATGGTCGCCGAGAACCCCGAACGTGCCGCTGAACGCGTGAATCGCGCGGCGGACTCGCTCGAGGGGACGACGACGTGGATCCGTGAGCAGGCCTCGCTGAACGACACCGTCGCGGGGCTGCTCGCCGAAGAGCCGCCGATGATCCCGCAGTAATCCCACCTTCCACCAGGCTCGCTCACAGTCAAAGGGCAACCGCATGCAAGAGAACCAATCCAAACTGACGCCGCTGGGCATCATCGTCTCGCTCCTGATGATCGTCGGGCTGATCGGAGTGGGCGGGTATGTGTTCATGGCCAAGCAGGGAACGCCGCCTGTTTCACCGGCCCCCGTGCCCGGGCAGCCCTCCCCCGGCACGCCCGCGCCCGCCGCCGCCGCCCCTCTCAAAGACCTCCCCCTGATCACCCCCGAGCCTGTCGTGACACTCGCGCCGCAGGCGACGTACGTGCTCAAGGACAACACGGTCGATGTCGAACTCTCCGCCTACGCCGGGTACGCGGGGATCATCGCGGCCAACGGCGGGCTCGCGCCGAATCCCGAATCGGTCTTCATGAAGAAGCACGGGTTCCTCGTCCGGATCAAACTCTCTGAGGACGAAGGGTGGAACCGGCTCAATTCCGGACAGGTGGGCGTCACCGCGACCACCGCCGACGTGCTCGCGGTCTTCGGGCGACAGTTCGGCGCGGTGGTCCCGATGCAGATCGGGTTCTCGCGCGGCGCGACGGGCATCGTCGTGCCCACGAGCATCAAACGCATCAACGACCTCAAGGGCAAGGTCGTCGTCACGACGCAGTACACCGAAGCTGAGTTCTTTCTGAGGTTCCTCGCGCAGGAGGCGGGCGCGCCCGTTGCTGTGCTCGACGACCTGTCCGCGACGCCCAACGCCGACGCGATCAACCTTGTCTTTGCCGAGGACGGTGACAAGGCCGCGGAGGTTTTCGGGGCCGAACTCAAGACCGCCTCACCCCGTCTGGCCGGGTGCGTGACGTGGGACCCCGCCACGACCGACCTCGTGCAGGAATCCGAGGGGAAGGCGAAACTTCTCGTCACCAACCGGAACTTGCTGGTCATCGCGGACCTGCTCGTCGTGAACAAGGGGTTCGCCGAACAGAACCCCAAGATTCTGGCCGGGCTTGTGGACGGGGCCCTGGAAGGCAACCGCATGGTCCGCGATCAGCCGCAAACGCACGCGTTGGTCGGCAAAGTGTTCGAATGGGACCCCGCTCGCACGACCCGCGAACTCGGGAAAGTCCACCTTTCCAACCTGCCCGAGAACCTCGCGTTCTTCTCCGGCGCGATCGACATGGCAGGGTCCTTCGGCGGGATCTACCAGTCTTCCGTGCTCGCCTACGGCTCCTCCATCATCAAGAACCCGGTGGACAGCGAACGTTTCTATTCGCCCGCACCCCTCAAGGCCCTCGACGCGTCGGGGCTGTACAAGGACGAGAAGATCGTCATCGCGCCCATCAAGGGCGACCCGACCGCGGGGCGGACCGGCGGCCTTGAGAACGACCCGCTTCTCTCCAAGGACATCCGGTTCCTGTTCGAGCCCAATTCCGCCGCCCTGGACATGGCCGCGAAGGCCAACCTCGACAACCTCGACTCGATCCGCAAGTTGCTTCAGGTCTCGCCGGGTTCCTTCGTGGTGCTCCGCGGGCACGTCGACAACAGCAAGGTCGAGGAGTATCGCTCGGCGGGCGGCGACTCGCTCGTCCGCAAGAAGTCTCTCGAAGCCATGGAACTCTCGAAAAACCGAGCGGCGGAGGTCCGCAAGGTCCTCATGGAGAAGTACCAGATCGACCCCAAGCGGATCGAGACGATCGGCCGCGGATGGGAGGAGCCCGCGAGCACGGACATGAACAAGAACCGTCGCGTCGAGGTCTACTGGTTCACGCTGGAGTGAGTCATCCGAGCCCCGGCACCAGCCGGTGGGGTGGGGAAATGGGCTGACATCATCACAAATCCGCGACCCCGAGAGAAAGCCCCGCGCGGGGCGGGGTCTTTCATTGGTCCGTATGCAATTGCAGATTCGGTAACCGCTTCTTACCCTGTCCGAAGCCTTCCGCCGCCGCCACGTGTCTGGTCCATGTAGCGTTGGAGGTTGACCCCGGGGCACGCGCTCTTGCCGAGCTCTCGGTGGGTGTAGACGCGGTTGACGGGGATGTTGAACCTGCGCATCTGCTGGGCTGCGAAGCTGTCCAGCGAGTTGATCTGCGCGGTTGTCGGGCGCTGCTTGGTGAAGTCTCCCAGCAGCATGATCCCCAGATTGTTCTCGTTACGGTCCGCGACGTGGGCACCCTGCCACTTCGTCGAGCGCCCTTCCCAGACCCGGCCTTGGGGGTCGATGATGTAGTGGTACCCGATGTCCGCGAACGGCTCGGGGCGGCGGTTGACGTGGTCGTTGCGGATGCTGCCCAGCCGACGTTTGACGTCGTCCTGGGTGCGAAGTTCGGTGTAGTCGATCGCGGCGTGGTGGATCGTCATCCGGCTGATCCCGTTCATCGGGTTGCAGCGCGAGGTGATGACCGCCGAATTCGTCCACGCTGAGCGCGGGATGACGCCTGACACGGCGGGCATCGGGTCGGGCTGGATCGTGACGGGCACCTGAGGCTTGGGGTTGTTCGCGATGACTTTCGGTGGTGGCTTGCCCAGCCCCTCATCAAACCGGGGGCCCAGGGCGGTGCCGCCCCCGCCGCCCGCGCATCCGCCAAGCCCTGTGAGGGCCGCGCTCAGACCACCCAGCACACCTAGCTGGACGAGGGTGCGGCGGTCCACTTCAAAGAACGCGGGTTGCGAGTCAGTGCTACTCATGGGCTGAATCCTACTCCCGTCAAGGGGTCGTGCGAGCTGGGCGCACCGACACCTTCGGGACTGATCAATATCGTCCGGTGATCCTCCAAGCCTGCACACTTCCCGTGATTTCCGCCAGGGGTCCGCTCCGGTGCCTCACGCGGGCGCAAGATCGAGGCTGTCACCCCACCCGGGCAGCCGAGCCTGGACCCCGAACCGAGTGGCGATCGACCCGGCCAGAGCCTTGCGGGGGGCGTCTTCCCCGTGCGTCAGGATGAACTGCGGTGGCTTGCCGCTGGCTCCTTTCACCGCGCCGGCCCAGTCGAGCAGTTCCGTTTTGCCGCCATGGGCGGAGAACCCGTTGAGGGTGTGTACCTTTGCGCGCACCATGACGGTCGTTCCCATGATCCGGACCGTGTCGGCACCGTCGACGAGGCGGCGGCCGATCGAGTTGCCCGCCTGGAAGCCCACGATCAGGATATGGACACCTTTTCGCCACAGGTTGTGCTTGAGGTGGTGCAGGATCCGCCCGCCGGTGCACATCCCGCTTGGGGCGATGATGACCCCAGCACCGAAACTCCCGTTGAGGCGACGGCTCTCGTCGGCGCTCTCGATAATCTCAAGGCCCTCGAGGTCGAAGATCCCGTGCCCTGGCTTGCCCGCGGCGATCGCCTCCTGGTCGTACAACTCCTGGTGCTGGCGGTAGACCTGGAACGCCTTGGCCGCCATCGGGCTGTCGACGTACACCGGAAACTCAGGAACCCGCTCCGTGTGCTGCATCTTGTGGAGGTGGTAGATCAACTGCTGGCATCGCCCGACGGCGAACGCGGGCACGATTACTTTTTCCTTGTCCCAGATGGCTTCCTTGATGATGCCGGTGAACTCTTCGACAGTGGCCTCCATCGTGCGGTGATCGCGGTCGCCGTAGGTTGATTCCATGACAATCACGTCGGCCTTGGGTGGTGCCTCCGGATCGCGCAGAATGGCCGAGCCCTTGTGCCCGATGTCGCCGGACATGACCAGGACGGTCGTCTTGCCCTTCTCCACGATGGTGATCTCGATGGAGGCGGAACCGAGCATGTGCCCAGCGTCGAACCATCGGGCTCGGATCCCCGGGGCGACCTCAACCGTGTTGCCGTATCTCACGGGCTTGAAGAATCCAAGCACCCGTTCGGCGTCTTCGACGGTGTACAGGGGGGCGACCAAGGGGCGGCCTTCGTACTGCAGGCGACGGTTGAGGCGCTCGGTGTCGCTCTCTTGCAGGCGTGCTGAATCTCGCAGCATGATGACCGCAAGGTCGCAGGTCGCTTCGGTCGCGTAGATGGGGCCGTTGTACCCCATCCCCGGCAGGAGCGGCATGCGTCCGACGTGGTCGATATGGGCGTGGGTGAGCAGCACCGCGTCGAGGTTGGAGCCCGGGAAGGGGAGTGCGTTGAAATTGCGCTGGTACTCCTGCCGCCCACCCTGGTGCAAACCAAAGTCGATCAGAACCCGTGCGCGGTCGGTCTGGAGCAGATAACAAGATCCGGTAACTTCGCCCGCCGCGCCGTAAAAGGTCAGATTCATGCGGACAGTGTAACTGCAACGCCCACGAACCGCGCAACCGCTCGACCGGAAGGGGGAGGTTTGATAGACTCAGCCCATGAACGCCGCCGGTCATCCAACTTCGCCCAACGGCCCCGCCGGCCGTCCGGCCTCGGCGCAGGTCGCGGGTGTCGTGCTCGGCCCCGGTGTCGCGGTGCCGCACGACCGACTTGAGTTCACGTTTGTCTCCAGCTCCGGCCCGGGCGGTCAGAACGTCAACAAGCGTGCGACCAAGTGTCAGTTACGCGTGCGCGTCGCGGATCTGGGCTTGCGCCCCGAACAGACCGAGCGTCTGGCCTCGCTCGCGGGATCGCTGATCACGACCGAGAGCGAGCTGATCCTGACGTGCGACGCGTTCCGGTCGCAGGAACGCAACAAGTCCGAGGTCATCGAGAAATTGCGGGAGATCGTTCTTCGTGCGCTCGTCCGGCCCAAGCGTCGCGTCGCGACCAAGCCCTCGCGTGGAGCGCGCGAACGCCGCCTGAACGACAAGAAGGCGACCGGCCAGATCAAACGCCTTCGCAACGACACCGGGGATTGAAAGCGATTTCAAGACGTTCGGTGCCCCGAGGTTCTCTCCGGATTATGCGGTTTGCACCGGGAGCCGACTCAAAAAGCGATGCAATCTTGAATATCCGCGAGCGGAAGGGTCGATATCCCTTGTATGAGCGTCTTCGGGACGAATCCTGTTCATGCGCTGGCGGGGCTTGGTGCTGCACAGCAGCAGGCTGCGAAGGACGCGCAGAAGAAGTCCGGCACACCGGACGTGCCTCGGCAGGTGACGCGCGTCGATGACAGCGTCGAATTTGAAGATGCTGCCAAACACGCCACGTCGGAAGACGGCGGGAAGAAACGGCGGCAGCAGCACGAGCAGCAGCACGAGCAGCAGCGGGAGAAGCAGGCACAGAAGCAAGCGCAGAAGGATGCGCTTGGGCTTGACGTGCAGGGGTAGTTTGGAGAGAGGTAAACCCGTCCCCCCTCTCCCATCGCTTCTGGAAGGGGAGTTGTCAGGCGCCGATGAGGTTGACGCCGCAATCGACGTAGATGGTTTCGCCGGTGACGCCTGAGGAGAGGTCGCTCAGGAGGTAGACGGCGGTTTTGCCGACGTCGGAGCCTTCGACGTTTCGGCGGAGGGGTGCCCGCTCGAGGTTGCGCTGGGCCATCGTGTCGGTGCCTTGGACAGCCGAGGACGCGAGGGTGCGGAGGTACCCGCCGCTGACGGCGTTGACGCGGATGTTGTCGCCGCCGAGTTCGGCAGCGAGGTAGCGGGTGGAGGCTTCGAGCGCGGCTTTGGCGACGCCCATGACGTTGTAGCCGGGGATGACTTTCTCGGCGCCGTAGTAACTCATGCAGATGATGGACCCGCCCGCTGTCATCATCGGGCGGGCGCGATTGGCCATGGCGACCAGGGTGTAGGCGGAGATATCGATGGCGGAGAGAAAGGCCGAGCGGGGCGTTTGGACGAACTTGCCGTGCTGAAGCCATTCGGTCTCGGCGAAGGCGATGGAGTGGACGAGGAAGTCCATCTTGTCGCCGAAGGACTTGCTGTAGGAGGCGAACGCCTCGTCGAGCTCGGCGTCGCTCCCTGCGTTGAGGGGGATCATGATCGGATCGGTGATCCCGAGGGAGTCAACGGCACGGCGCGTGCGACGCTCGTTCTTCTCGCCCGGGAGATGGGTGAAGGCCATGCGTGCGCCCTCGTTCTTGAGGGCTTCGGCGATGTACCAGGCGTAGGAACGATCGTTGGCGATCCCGACGATGAGGCCGACTTTGCCGTCCATGAGACCCATACAGACTCCTTTCGCAGATCATAGCACGAGATGGCGACAGGCTCGGAATTGTGGTACGCTCCAAGACGCGTGAGAGAGCTTGAGGACATCTACCGTGCGGCCAGAGAGACCGGATTCGTCCGTCGACTCTTGGAATTGGCCCGCGACGAGGATCTCGGAACGGTCGGGGATTTGACGAGCGACGCGACCATCGCCGCTGACGCGCAGGGGCGATACGCGGTGGTGCCTCGATCTGCTGCTGTTATGGCGGGACTCGCCACCATCCCGGACATCATCAAGATCTTTGCTCCCCGTGTAACGGTCGAGTTCCACGCGAAAGATGGGGATCGGGCGTCGCCCGGGGTCCCCGTGGCGACGCTGACGGGGCCGGTGCGGGAGATCTTGGCGATGGAGCGTCCGATGCTGAACCTCGTCTCGAGGCTCAGCGGGATCGCGACGCGGACGGCGGCGTTTGTGGCGGCGATGGGCCCGCGGCCGAACGGCAAGCCTCAGTTATGCGACACGCGGAAGACCACCCCCGGGCTGCGTGTGCTGGAGAAGTATGCGGTGCGGTGCGGCGGCGGGCAAAGTCACCGGATGGGGCTTTTTGACGCGGTCTTGATCAAGGACAACCACCTCGCGGGTGTGGGGGCCGGTGATTTCCCTGTTTCGGTTCGCTCCGCGATCGAGCGTGTGATGGCGACGGGTGTCAAGCCGGCGTTCGTTCAGGTCGAGGTCGATTCGCTGGAACAGTTCCA
The DNA here is from genome assembly GCA_943369765.1 of Phycisphaera mikurensis NBRC 102666. Taxonomy (GTDB): domain Bacteria; phylum Planctomycetota; class Phycisphaerae; order Phycisphaerales; family UBA1924; genus UBA2396. The sequence goes on from CALROI020000008.1 coordinate 65,795, forward strand.
GGCTCTTCTGTCGGCACCGCCTCCGGGGCTCGGCATGGTTCTGCTGGACAACATGGATGCGGAGATGTTGAAAGTGGCGGTACGGATGCGGGATACTCAAGGAAGTTTGCTTGTTCTTGAGGCTTCCGGCGGCGTCACTCTGGAGACGATTCGCGGGATCGCCGATACTGGAGTCGATCGTGTCAGCGTCGGGAGCCTGACGCACGGCGCGGTGTCGGTCGATCTAGGATTGGACGCGTGTTGAATGCAGATTGACGACCATGTTAAAACCTGGGAGCGGTGTGTCGGGGCTCTCCCCGCGATGTTCCCGTGGGTATGGAAGGGCGCCGCGCTGGCGTCCTGCGGCTCCACGCAGGACGAGTGCGAACGCCTGTCGGGCGGGCGTCCGGGGTTGATTGTGACCGCGATGGAGCAGACCGCGGGCCGCGGGCGGCTTGGGCGCGAGTGGAAGCACGGGGCCGGGACGGGGCTGGCGGTCACGATCGGGCTGGATGCGAGCAAGCACACATCGGCGGCGATGTCGCTCGCGGGCGGGATTGCCGCGTGCCACGCGGTCACGACGTGGATCAACGGCCCATCGGCGGAGACGACGGGGATCAAATGGCCCAACGACGTGGTGGCCCGCTGCTCGACCTCGGGCGCTCAGGTCAAGGTCGGGGGCGTCTTGGTCGAGGTCAGGAATGGGCTCGCCCTCTTGGGTATCGGGATCAATGTCAGCCAACGCCGGGAGGACTTTCCCGAGGACCTTCGGGGCCGGGCGGCTTCGATCGCGATGCTGTCCTCGACGCAGGACTGTGTGTCGCGGCTGGACGTGCTGGGGACGTTGCTTGTGGAACTGGATCGGCTTTTGAACGTGACGCCCGAGGTGCTGAGCGAGCGGTGGAAGGGGCACGACGTGCTGGTGGGGACGCACCAGGTCTTTGAGCACGCGGGGAGGCGGACGCGGGGGATCGTTCGGCGGATCGAGCCGGCGGCGGAGATCGTGGTGGACAGTGAAGGGACGCTGCACCGCCTGCCCGCGGCGAGCACGACCTTGGTGAAGACCGAGTCCGGCCGGCTGCCAGCGTCCTGCTGATCGATGTGAGACACTGGCCACCCGTGGGCTTTTGGCATGAATCTCTGACTTTCGCGGCGGATTGCGCGAACCAAAGTGGGTCGTGCGCGGTCTACACCGGCGGCGGTGTTGAGCGTCCTATGACAGAATCCAAGCCCGACGACATCCTGTTGGCAGCGTTCGTCCGCGGGAGCCGCGACGCGCTGGCCACACTGGCGGACCGGCACGAGCGGTCGATGCTCGGGCTGGCGTGCGGGCTGCTCGGCGGGCGGCGAGACTTGGCGCAGGACGCGGTGCAGGAAACGTGGGTGCGGGTCATTCGCTTCGCGAAGGGGTTTGAGGGGAAGAGCGGGGTCAAGACGTGGATCTACAGCATCTTGGTGAACCAATGTCGGACGATGCGGGCGGCACGAACGACGACGGACGCGGTGGTGGGGGAGGTCGCGGCGGAAGGTGTGGGTTCGCTTGCGGATGAACGGCTGTTGGCGGCGATGGAGGAACTGGGCGAGGGGCCTCGGGAGGTTGTGCTGATGTGTTATCACCACGGCCTGACGCATGAGACAGCAGCGGCGGTGCTTGGGGTGCCTTTGGGAACGGTCAAATCGAGGCTTCACGCGGCGCTGCGGGACTTGCGGGCGGCGCTGTCGCCGGAGGGTGCGCGATGAACGAGCATGAACACATGCCTGTGGATGAACAACTGGAAGCGAGGCTGGCGGCGATGACCACGTGGACCGGGAGCGTCGAGGGCGAGGGCGGAGGGCCGCTGGCGCGGGCACTTGCGACGACGGCGAACGACACGCCCGCGGTGGTGGGGACGATCGGGTTTTGGCGTGGGCTGAGCAAACGGCAGATCGCGGCGGTGCTGGTCGTCGCGGCGGGGGGGCTGGTGGTGGCGGGGATGGTGGTGCCTTCGAGCGAGCCGACGCTTCGAGTTGGCAAGGATCTGGCATCTGCGAAGAAGCCTGAGGCTACGGGCATCATGTTCGATCCATCAGTTGCCAGTCGCTGGGAAAGCGATCCGAGGAAGGTGCCGACGCCGGATTTTAGTATGGCTGCTGCGGGCAGCATGAGTGTCGACGGTCAGGAACGATTTGGCAGCGTGGTCGTGGGCGGCGTCATCGGGAGTGAGGGAGCTGCTGCGGCACATTCGGGCTACGCGCAAAGGAACTTTGACGTTGCAAGCGGTTCGGCCTCGCCTCCGCCTGAAAACTTTCAAGTTCTCGGCTCGGCCAACGGGTCTCTCGGGCTTCGGTCACGGTTGGCAAACGATTCTGAACCGTCTTCAACCCGCCAGATCATCCGTCGTGCGATGGTCGACGTTGTCGCGACGGACGTGCAGGTCGCGTTCCGCAGAGCTCAGGACCTGGTCAAGGTCGAACTGGGCGAGTTTGTGCAGGAATCAACCCTGAGCGGCGCGGGGAAGGCGATGAGCGGGCGGGTGGTGCTCCGGCTTGAGCCTTCGCGTCTCGCGGAAGTCATGCAGGCGTCGCGCGGGCTCGGCGAACTCGCCGCAGAACAAACCGGCGGCGACGACGTGACGGATCGGCTCACGGACCTTGACGCTCAGATCCGCAACGAGCAGCGTGTCGAGAAAGAGATGCTCGAACTGTTCGACCTTCGCAAGGATGCGCCGCTGAAGGAGGTCTTGGACCTTCGCGAGCAGTTGGCCCGCGTGCGGGGGAATATCGAGCGGATGCAAGCGTCAAAGTCGCACATGGGGCGGCTCGTGTCGCTCGCGACGTTGACGCTGACGATCAGGCCTCAGCCTGATGTCACGATCGCGCCGCCTGTGGTGGAGGAGACGCCTTCGTTCGGGGCCAGGTTCAGCCAGGAGATCGGCCGGTCGTGGGACCGCGCGACGAACAACCTTGTGTCGTCAGCGGGGTGGGCGGTCGAGACGGTGATCGGCGGGCTGCCGACGTGGACGGTGCTGGGCGTCACTGGGTTTGTGATCTGGCGGGTGGTGCGGAAGCGGAAGCCAAACGAGCCCCGAGCGTAAGCGAGTGGGTCTTGCTTGAATCTCGCAGCAACCCGCAACAACAAACCCGCTCCCTGACGGTCGGGGCTCGTTTCACCCCTGCCGGTTGAAGTATTCCATCTCGAGCGGCTGGAGTTCTTCAGCGAGTTTCTTGCGGGTCGCGCCCAGCGTGTTCATCTTGGCGTTGTCGTGCCAATGGTCGCCGCTGTTGAGGTCTTTGTCGATCTTGGTGATCTGGACCTCGATCTCAGCGATGCGCTTCTCGATCTGCTCGGTCTTCATCTTCGCGAGTTTGTCAGCTTGCGGGTTGGTGCGCGAGCGTTCGACGGTTTGCTGCTTGGTCGCTTGCTTCTTCTCTTCGTCAGCCTTGCGCTGGCGCGAGGCTTCGCGGTCCTTGCGTTCCTTCTCGGCGGAGGCTTCCTTGGCTTCGGCGGCCTTCTCGGCCTCGTCCTTTTCCTTCCACTCCGAGTATCCGCCGTGGAAGACCTTGGCGTTGCCGTGGCCGTCGAGGATGATCATGTGATCGCAGGTGGAGTCGAGCAGGGCGCGGTCGTGGGAGATGAGGATCATCGACCCGTTGTATCCGTCGCGTTCGTTTTCGCCGGGGGTCAAGGCCATTTCGAGGCGTTCGGCGGAGGGGATGTCGAGGTGGTTGGTCGGTTCGTCGAGGACGAGCATGTTCTTGGCGGAGGCGAGGAGGCCGGCGAGAACGGCTCGGGCGCGCTCGCCGCCGGAGAGGCCGCCCATCTCGCGGTCCTGCTCGGAGCCTGAGATGAGGAACGCACCGGCGAGGTCGCGGGCTTCCTGCTCGCTGTAGATGGTGCCGGGGACTTCTTTCTTGATGATGTCCTGGATGTAGCGGAAGACCTGCTTGGTGGGGTCGATGTGCTCGTGGGTCTGCTTGAAGTGGCCGACGGAGACGCGGGAGCCGAGCTGGACCTTGCCCTCGTCGGGCGGGATCTCGCCCAGGAGGACGCGGACGAGGGTGGTTTTGCCCGCGCCGTTGGGCCCAAGGATGCCCCAGCGTTCGCCGCGGCAGATCTGGAGGTCGAGGTTCTTGAAGAGGACTTTCCAGGTGCCGTCGTCGGCCTGGTACTGCTTGGTGATGCCGCGGGCGTTGACGACGATGTCGCCGGAACGTTCAGCCCGCGGGAGGTTGAGCTTGAACGACTCCATCTCGACCGGGCGGTCGATGGTGGTCTGCTCGATGGCCCGCGTCAGTTTGGACTGGCGGCCTTTGGCCTGGCGGGCGCGCTGACCGGCCTTGTACTTCAGGATGAACGCTTTTTCCTTGCGGAAGATGTCCTGCTGGTTCTCGAAGGCGCGGAGCTGCGTCAGGCGGCGGTGCGAGCGGATCTCGCGGAAGTCGGCGTAGTTGCCGGGGTATTCGATCAGTCGGCCGCGTTCGATCTCGACGATGGACTCGACGACATTGTCGAGAAGGTACCGATCGTGGGAGATGATGAGCACCGCGCCCTTGAACTCGTCGACGAGGAAGTGCTCGAGCCAGAGGCGGCCCTCGATGTCGAGGTGGTTGGTCGGTTCGTCCAGCAGCAGGACGTCGGGGGCTTCGAGGAGGATCTTGGCGAGTGCCACGCGGCCCTTCTGGCCGCCGGAGAGCCCGCTGACGGGGATGGAGAACTGGGCGTCGGTGAATCCAAGGCCGTGGAGGACCTCGTCGATCTTGTGGTCGACCGCATAGCCGCCAGCCTGTTCCATCTCGGCCTCGACGATCGACTGCTTCTTCATCAGTTTGTCGAGTTCGTCGCCCTGGGCCGTTTCCATCTTGTGGAAAATGCCATCGAGTTGCTTGTGGAGGTCGTGGAGTTTCTCGAAGGCTGCCTCGGCGGCCCCGCGCAGGGTGTCCTCGGGATCGAGTTTGTGGTCCTGGTGGAGGTACCCGGCGGTCATGCCGCGCTGGAGCGAGACCTCGCCGTCGTCGGGCTTCATGAGGCCTGCGAGGATCTTGAGGAACGTGGACTTTCCGCATCCGTTGCGCCCGACGATGCCGATGCGTTCACCCGGTTCGAGGTTGAGGGAAACCCCGTCCAAGATTTGGCGGTGGCCGTAGGTGTGACCGATGTTGGTGGACGAGAGCAGGGGCATTGCGGATCCGGATTGGTTCGAGATTCGTGCGGGTCGGGATTATAGAAGTGCGGGGAGCAAGGAAAGGGGATTGGGGCTTGAATCCTACAGGATGCAACCAAACAGCCCTTCTGAGGCTACATTCGGGCGAAGGAGCGATGATGAAAAGTACGCGAGGCACCGGAATCGGGATGGGCAGACGGGTGGCGGGGTGGTTGGCGGGTGGAGTCTTGGCGGTGTCTGCGGCTTTCGCCGGGTGCGCGGGGCAGCCTGCGGTGGTCACGCTCTCGGTTGAGCAGCGGGCCCAGAACGCGGCGTCGTTTGATCAAGTCTGGACGACCATCAGGGATCAGCACTTTGACCCGACGCTGGGCGGGCTTGATTGGGAGGCGGTCAGGACTGAACTGCGACCCAAAGCCGAATCCGCCATGACGATGGACGACGCCCGCGGGGCGATGAACGCAATGATCTACAAGCTCGGACAGTCGCACTTTGGGATCATCCCCGCGTCGTCGTACGAAGCGGTGGCAGGTGACGAGGGCACGGGCGGAAGGGCGACGGAGGGCGAGGGTGAAGCGGGCGAGTCGGGGATTCATCTGCGTGAGGTTGAAGGGCGTGCGCTCGTGTTCCGTGTCGATCCGGGCTCGGCGGGCGAACGCGCGGGCGTGAAGCCGGGGTGGATTCTCGAAGGCACGGGCGACACCATCGCCAAGGTAAAGCAGGCCTACGGCGACAACGTCAAGGGCAAAACGATGGCGGTGGGTATCCTCGAACACAAACTCGACGGTGATGTGGGGCAAGTACTCGATCTGAAGTTTCTCGACGGCACCGACAAGAGCGTCACCGTGCCCGTGACCCTCGGGTTGCCTTCGGGCACCGCAAGTACCCTCGGGAATCTGCCCACCATGTTCGTGACGTTCGCGTCGCGGCGGATCCCCGCCGCGACCGGCGCGGGCGATGTCGGCTACCTGACCTTCTCGATGTTTCTCGACCCCGCGCGCATCATGCCCCAGGTCACCAAGGCGGTCACGTCCTTCAGCGACTGCGCGGGGATCATCATCGACCTTCGCGGGAATCCCGGCGGGATCGGGGCGATGGCGATGGGCGTCGCCGGGCACTTCATGAGCGAGCGGGCGACCCTCGGCGAGATGAAGACACGCGAGTCCAACCTCAAGTTCATCGTCTATCCGCGGGCCAGCGTCTTCGCCGGGCCCGTGGCGATCTTGATCGATGAGACGTCGGCCTCCACGTCGGAAATCCTCGCGGGCGGCCTCAAAGATCTCGGCCGGGCTCGGATCTTCGGGACGCCCTCCGCCGGGCAGGCGCTCCCCTCGACCATCGCGAAACTCCCCAACGGCGACGGGTTCCAGTTCGCCTTCGCGAACTACATCTCCGCCGGCGGAAAGGCCCTCGAGGGCGACGGCGTCACCCCGGATACCATCGCCGCACCCGACCGGGCGATGCTTCTGGTCGGGCGAGATCCGGCGATCGACGCTGCCTCGGAGTGGATTCGTTCCACGGCGGCAACGACCAAGACCCAATGATCCAAACCTCACTGAGGCCGGAGGGAAACGGCCGCTTGATCGATTTACAGGAGTCCACCATGTCGTCCACTCGCTCGATTGTTCGCTCAACCCTCGCCCTCATGCTGTTCGCGGGGTCGGCCCTCGCGCAGAGCACCGCCCCCGCGCAGCCGGCCACGCCGCCCGCACCCGCAACCCCGGCGGCTCCGGCTCAGCCCGCGGCTCCCAAGACCGACGAGAAACTCCCTTCCGGCAAGGAGGTGCTCGCCAAGTACGTCGAGGCTACCGGGGGTAAAGCGGCATACGAGAAGGTCAAGACCCGCGTGAGCGAGGGCACCTTCGAGCTCAAGCCGATGGGGATGAAGGGCACGCTCAAGATGATGCAGCAGGCACCGGGCTCGATGTCCCTCTCGATCGAGATCGAGGGCATGGGGACCATCGTTCAGGGCAACGACGGCAAGCACGCGTGGAACTCGGACCCGATGCAGGGCGCGAGGCTCCTTGACGGGAAGGAGCTCGAGGAAAGCAACCGACAAGCGCAGCTCGCGGCCGAGCTCTACCCCGACATCATCTACAAGAGCGTCGAGTGCGTCGGTATCGAGAAGATCGGCGATGTCGATTGCTACAAGGTCGAGATGATCACCAAGGGCGACTCCAAGCGGACGTCGTACTACAGCAAGGCCGATGGTTTGCTCGTTAAGCTCGACATGACCATCGACAGCCCCATGGGCGAGGTCAAGGCCACGACCACGATGGCGGACTACCGCGACGTGGACGGCATGAAGGTCGCGTACAAGGCGATCATGGCCATCAGCGCGGGCGCCAAGATCGAGCAGGTCATGACGTTCACCAAGATCACGCACAACACCGAGTTGCCCGCCTCCACGTTCAACCCCCCCAAGGACGTTCAGGACCTGATCGATGCGGCCAAGAAGGATGCGGAAAAGCCCGCGAACAAGCCGGCCGACAAGCCCGCTGCACCCGCAAGCGCGGACCCCAAGAAGCCCGAAGAAAAGAAGTAAGCCAGGCACCGGACGCATCAATCGAACCCCACGTGCAAGCGTGGGGTTTTTCAATCCGCCAGAGGCTCGAGCCTCAAGAGAGAACCTCCACGACCATCCAACGCTCGCGCATCAGACGTGTTCATGCCGGTCCGGCGTCGCGCCGCAAGGACTCGGTGATGGAGATCTCTTGAAGTCGCACGCTCTGACGGTCGAGGCTCTCCTTGAGTCTCTGCATCGCGTTAGCGTCGACGCTGCGCCAATCCGCCGCCGCTTTCTCAACCATCGTGCGGAGCTCAGCGATCAGCGTCGTGAGCGCGGCACGCTCGGGTTCGTCCAGCCGGCTCGCGTGAAGTTCGAGCCTGTTGCCGATCCACTTGAGGTCCAGGCGGGAGTTCACGACAAGGTCCACCACGCGGTGCCGTGCCATGTCCTCGCGTGCGTGCGTCACGCTCTCGCGTTCCAGGCGATCGACCTCGTCGCGTGTGAGCCCGTGGTTGGGCACGATCTGGAGTTGGGCCCGCCTGCCGCTGCGGCGTTCGTGGGCCGAGACCTGCAAGACGCCCGACGCGTCGACGAGAAACTCAACCTCGACCTGCGGCAGCCCGGCGGGCATCGGCGGGATGCCGCGGAGGTCAAACGTGCCCAGACTGCGGCAATGCTCGACCATCTCGCGCTCGCCCTGAACCACGTGGATCTTGATCGAGGTCTGCTGGTCCACCTGCGTGCTGAACATCTCGCGGGCTCGCGTCGGCACCGTCGAATTGCGCATGACGATTTTGGCCACCGCGCCGCCGGCCGTCTCGATCCCGAGCGAAAGCGGGATGACATCCAGCAGCAGCGCCCCTGACGCTGCGCCCGACAGGATGCCCGCCTGCACCGCCGCCCCGAGCGCGACAGCCCGGTCGGGGTCGATGGCGGCATAAGGCTCGATGCCGAAGCACGCCGCAACCGCACGCCGAACAGCCGGGATGCGCGTCGAGCCGCCGACGAGCACGACCGCGTCGAACCCACCCACAGCGATCTTGGCGTCCAGCGTCGCCCGTCGGCACGCGGCGATGGTCCGCGCGACCAGAGGCTCGATCAGCGCTTCGAACTCCGCCCGCGTGATCGTTCGGCGATACTCCCCCGCGCTCGTCACCAGCACCGCCTCGGCGCGGTCGTGCTCGGAGAGTGCAACCTTGACCCGCTCGGCCTCCGCGGCAAGGGCACGCCGCATGGTCGCGTCGGGCGGAGGTGTGCCCCCTCCTCCCAAGGCTGCGAGATCCGCCGCAAACACCCCGACCAGCAGGTGATCGATGTCGTCTCCGCCCAGGTGTGTGTCGCCCGCGGTCGAAAGCACCTGAAAGAACGCGGTCTCACCCGATGGCTTGCTCGTGGGTTCGCCCGGCGTCAGGCGAAGGACGGAGATGTCGAAGGTCCCGCCGCCGAAGTCGTAGACCGCGATGGTTCTCGGCGGCGAGCCCGGGGGCAGCGTGCCCAGGCCGTACGCGAGGGCCGCAGCGGTCGGCTCGTTGACGATGCGAACGACATCGAGCCCGGCGAGTCGCCCCGCGTCGCGCGTCGCTTGCCGCTGGGCGTCGTCGAAGTACGCCGGAACCGTGATAACCGCCTTGGCAACCGCATGCCCGAGCGCACGCTCAGCGATGCCCTTGAGACGACGCAGGATGATCGCGGAGACCTCCTGTGGTGTGATCAGCGTCGAGCCGCCCTCCGTCGCCGGTATCTGCACTCGGGCGGTGCGGTTGGGCCCCTCGACCACCGTGTAACCAAGGAACGGGAGGTCCGCCGCAGCGTCGGCCCGCGAGCGTCCCATGAGGCGTTTGACGCTGGCGATGGTTGTCGAGCCGACAGGGCTGTCGATCTTCGCCTCGTGCCCGACCACGGGGTCGCCGTGGCCGAACCGGACCACGCTGGGCAGCATCGTCCGCCCGAATTCATCCGCGAGCACGCGCGAGCCAGCTCCACCCCGCGCGTCGTACCACGCGACCAGACTGTTGGTCGTGCCAAGGTCGATCCCGATGATCGAGTCGGCCGGCGTGGCGGGTTGAAGGGGTCGTTCGGACATCCGCTCCAGCGTAGCGGTCGCGTCGGCGGTGGGGGAGCCGGGGTGTCAGCCTCGCGGCCCGATCATCCCGATCATCCGGCCCGTCACGCCCGCGTCGCGCCGGTGCGAGAAGAAGAGTTCCGGCTCGGAAACCGTGCAGCCGGGGTCGATATCGATCTGATGGACCCCAGCCGCCCGCAACTGCACCGCCAGCGCGCCTTTGAGGTCCACCAAGGACTTGCCGGGATGCTGCGCCCCGCGCGGGCGGACCAGCACGTCGGCAGCGTGCCCGAACGCGGCGCGAAACTCCGCCGCGACCTCGTCACCGACCTCGAACTGCTCGAACGAGATGCACGGGCCGATCGCCGCGACGATCTCAGCACCGGATCTCTCCCGAATGGCTTTCACCGCGCGGACGGTGACCCCCGACACGACACCACGCCACCCGGCGTGCACCGCCGCCACAACCCTGCCGTCGGCAGTCGCCAGAAGAACCGGGCAGCAATCCGCGACACGAACCGCGAGCACCACGCGGGGGTCCTCGGTGACGATCCCGTCGGCCTTCACATCGCCCCAGACAACCGCCGGACCGATGGTGTCCGCGGGATGGACGTGCACGTCGGAGCCGTGAACCTGATGGACCTGGATGACGCGTCGGCGCGGACACCCCGCCGCGACGAGTGTTCGGCGGAAATTCTCTTCGATGTTGCCCTTGGGGTCCCGGGCGACACCGACCGGAAGTTCGCCGGGGTTGCCGAAGTTGAGCGAAGTGAAAGCATCGGTCGAGGAGCCGCCCAACCGGGTCGAGAACCCGTGGGGCACGCCGCACTCGGTGAGGAGCCGGCTTCGACGCGTCGATTCGGTGAGTACGCGGCTCATTCGGTTCGGATGCCCGTGACGACGCCGTTCTTCACGGCCAGCCCGATGGACTCGCGCTTCTCGGTGGTGTTGTCGGTGTGGAACAGGAGGAAGACCGCCCCGGACGAGTGCTCGCGGCGCGTGCCGTTCCACCGCAGTTCGCGGGTCTCAGAGTCGATGATGGCGGTGAACGACGGGCTGCCGAGGATCTGCGTGGCCTCCGCCTCGGTCGTCTTGCCAGGGACGATGCGGGCGAGGTCGTCGCTCGAGACGTGCTTGCCGGAATAGGTCACGTGCGAGTCGCTGCTGACGAGGCAGCCTGAGATGGACGCGAACGCGAGAAGGGCCGGCAGGATGCACAGACGAGCCAACATGATGACCTCCAGAAACCGACTGAGTACCGCCACACGAACCTTGAGCTTGCTCATTCGGCAAACATTGTGCTCGGTTCCATGTTCGGGGTTGCACATGCTGTGATGGCGGTCCCACGCTTCAAGGCGAGCACCTCTGTGCTCCACACTTGCTGGTTCCATCGTCAACACTCGAGCGATGCGCAACGGCTGTTGTCTCCGCCCAAGACTACTGCGAAACGTTCATCACAACCTTGATCCCCTCCCCGGAGATCATCGTCTCGTGCGCTTTCTCGAACTGCTCGAGGGGGAACTCGTGCGTCACGATCTCGTCGAGCTCGAGCTTGCCGCTCAGCAGCAGCTCTTCCATCTGGTACCACGTCTCGAACATCTTGCGCCCGTTGATCCCCAGCACCGTCGCGCCCTTGAAGACCACGTGCTCGGTGATGTTCCAGGTGATGGGCTTGCTGGGGATGCCCAGGATCGCCGCCACGCCGCCGTTGCGCATCGAGCGGAACCCGTCGTCGAAGGCGGAGGGGGCTCCGCTCATTTCGAGCAGCACATCCACGCCCTCGCCGCGGCAGGCTTTCTTGATCTCGTCGATGTACCCCTTGCCCTGACGCACATCAAACGCCTCCACCGCGCCCAGTTTCTTCGCCAGTTTGAGCCGTTCGGGGTTGACGTCGGTCGCGAAGATCCGCCCCGCGCCAGCCGCTTTGGCGACCGTAACCGCCATCAGCCCGATGATACCCACGCCGCTGATCAGCACGCTCTTGGCCGACACGCCCGCGGCCATCACCGTGTGCACCGCGTTGCCGAGGGGGTCGAGGACCGCTGCGATCTTGTCGGGGATCTGCTGATGCACCGGCCAAACGTTCTCTTCGGGGACCACGACGTATTCCGCGAAGCACCCGTCGCGGTCAATGCCGACGATCTTGGTGTCACTCGCGATGTGCGCGTTGCCCGTGCGGCTGTTGTAATCCGACCACGACGTGATGTGCCCCTCCGCACTCACCCGCAACCCCGGCTTGTACTTGGTGACCGCCGACCCCACCGCCTCGATGACGCCGACAAACTCGTGCCCGGTCACGATCCCGACAGGGATGCGCCCCGCAGACCACGCGTCCCACTCCCAGATGTGCCGATCGGTCCCGCAGATCCCGACCTTCTTGACCCTCACGAGAACGTCCCTGGGCCCGCAGACCGGCTTGGGCCGTGCCGCGTCAAACTTCAGCCCGACCCCCGCGTGGTGCTTGTAGAGGGCCCGCATCGTGCCGGTGCCCGGAGTGAGGTTGATCGGTCCCGTGCCCGTTCGTACTGCCGTGGTCATGCGAATCCTCGCTGAGAGTTATCCGTGCTTGGAGTTATCCGTCGTTTGCCAATCTCAGCACACTCTAGGTTCGGGCGCACGGGAGAGGACTCCCGGTCCTCGACTCTGAAAAAGTGAACCCCCGGACGCCGGGCCGCGATAGAAGAGAGGGAGGGACGGGCCGCCCGGTCGGGCACCCAACCATCTCCCAAAGTCGGGTACAGTTCACCATGAGTCGAGCGGCATCCAGTTCGGGTAATGTTCAGGGGGCCAAGGTCCTCGCGACACGCCCCTTCTTCTACGAGGCCGCCCGGCCCGGTGGTGGGCGGACGCTCGGCCTGCTCCGAGCCCGCGACCAGCGCGACCTGACCGCTCAACTCCGCGTCAAGAAACTCGTCCCCCTCCGTTCGTGGGCCCTGCCCGCCCTCGGCGGCGGTGGGCATGCTCGCCCGGTTTCAATGAAGGATCAGGCTGAACTCCACACCCAGCTTGCCCAGTTGCTCACGCGGGGCGTGCCTCTGGTGGAAGCTCTGGAGGTCTGCGAGTCCGCGGTTTCAGCCTCGATGAAGCCCCGCGTCGCCAAGATGAAGGAACTCGTCGCCGCCGGCAGCAGCTTCTCCGACAGCCTCATCGGCGTCGGCGGGTTCGACGGCGTCACGGTCTCGGTCTATCGCGCGGCCGAACGCACGGGCGACCTCGGGGGGGCTGCCAAGCAGCTCTCCACCACCGTTCGGCGTCAGGTGGCGATCCGCGGCAAAGCCTTCACGCTCATGCTCTACCCCATGATCGTGCTGTCCATCAGCCTGATCGTCTCGGTGGGCATGATGACCCTCGTCGTCCCCCGCATCATCGAATCTCTCAAGCAGTCGATGAACGAGATGCCCTGGTTCAGCGAACTGGTCTACTTCGTCGGCGTCACGCTCCGCGACAACGCGATGTGGTTCGGTGGCGGGCTGGCGTTGCTCATCGTGCTCGCCATCGTCTTCCGCGGCTTTGTCGGGGACGCGATCGCCAAGGTCATGCGGACGCTCCCGTTCATGAAGGACGTCGTGATGGCGCAGGAGTGCGCCCGGTTCTTCACGGTCATGTCCGCCATGACCAAGACCGGCGTCGTGCTCGCCGACGCGCTCGCGGTCGCCGAGGGCGCCGTGTCGCACCCGCAGCTCCGCCGTGAACTCACGAGGCTCCGGACGCGATTGATCGAGGGCGGCGTTCTTCGCGTGCTGATCGACGAGGTCAAGACGTTGCCCCTGCCCAGCCGACGCCTGCTGATTGCGGCGGAGCGGTCGGGCGATTTGCAGCAGGCGTTCGACACGCTCGCGGCGGATATGGCCGACGAGGTGGATAAGCAGTCCCAGCGGCTCCTGGCGATCCTGGAGCCCGGGATGATCGTGCTCATGTTCCTGATGATCGGCACGCTCGTGCTGTCGATCATGATCCCGCTGATCTCGCTGACAAGCCGCGTTCAAGGGGTCTGACGCCCCTGACGCTTTGAAGGAGTTTGCCATGAACCGTCGGAGAATCGCTCATTCAGCCCGCGCCTTCTCGATGCTCGAACTGACGTTCGTGCTGGTGGTGATCGGGGTTCTGCTCGCCGTCGCCGCGTTTAACTTCGGGACCTTCACCACCAAGGCCAAGATCCGCGCGACCAAGGCCACCATGTCGATCATCAAGCAGTCGATCCAGATGTACAACGGCGAAAACTCAACGTACCCGAGCTCGCTCGCGGTGCTCTCGCCCGCGTACATCGACCCCAACAACCCGCTCAAGGACGGTTGGAAACGTGATTTCTTCTTTGAGCCCAACCCCACCGACCCCAACCGCCCGTACACCCTGCGTTCCGCCGGCGAGGACGGCGTCTCCCCATCCGCCGACGACATCGACGTCTGGACCATGAACCAGTAAGGCCGACGATGCACACCCGCGCACGCCATCTCGCTCGCACAGGCCTCTCGATGCTCGAGGTGGTCTTCGCGATGGCGTTGCTCGGGATCGTGATCATGGCGACCATGAACGTGCTCTCGTTCGTGCACGGGAGCCAGGTCCGCGAGCAGCGTTCGCTTGCCGCGTCCGAGCTCGCCAATCGCCTCCTGCTGATGTACATCGACGACCCCAACTCGCCGTGGCAGGAGGGGGACACGATCACCTGGACCACCGGCGAGGCGTACCGGTGGGACCTGATCCGCAGCGACGTGCGCATCGACCCTGCGGTGCAGCCGCCCGCGGAGCTCAATCAGAGCCAGGGGTTCGGGCTTGACCGGATCCATCTCATCAGGGCGCGGGTCTGGCTCGATGAGGAGTTCGGCGGGTCCGTCGAGTTTGACGAGGCCTCGCCCAATGCGGAGATCGCCAGGCTCATGGACCCCATCTCCAACATGACCCGCCCGGATACGAACAAACGGATGTACGACAACTACCGCGGGTCCATGACCGAGTATCTCAAGGGCGGCAGGCTGCCCGGGTGGCGCGGTCGCGACGGTGCGAGCTCGTCCCGCAGCACCTCCAGGAGCACCAGTGGGGTGGGGGGAGGCGGCCGATGAACCACCAACGCGGGTTCACGCTCCTCGAACTGACGCTCGCCACAGCTGTTGCCGCGGTGATCTTGGGCGCCGCCCTGACCATGTTCAACGCTGTGGACCGCGCGGATCGCAAGCTGTCGGGCCGATTCGAGCGAGCCGCGGACATCGAGCGGACACGCCGCGCGTTCCAGAATGCATTTTCGTCGATCGCGACTTCGGAACGCCCAAGACCGCGCGGTGAAGGTGCCGGCGGCCCTCCGGGTTCCCCCGGGAATCCCGGAGGCACCGGAGGCGCGGGCCGCGGGTCGCCTTCGAGCGGCTCAAAGAATCTGACGACGCCCGGGGAAAAAGACACGGACCAGCCCTCCGGTGATTCGGTCCCCCCGCCGCCACCCCCGCGCGTGGTTCTCGCGCCGGATACCGGCGCGGATTCGGACCCGTTCCTTTCCGCCTCGGGGGCGCAGCGACTGGAGCTCGTCCTCACCAGTTCTCCGGTGCCGGTGTTCAAGCGTGAAGGCGCGGAAGAAGCCCGTATCGAGGAGGCCGAAGCGGACGCCAAGGACAAACGAGTGGACCCCTCCGCCACGGGCGGTTCGCGTGCGATCCGCGGCGCGTTTGTCCTTCGACTTCAGCAGACCAAACCCGGCCCCGATGCGCGGGCGGACCTCGCCGATCGCCCCCTGATGGAATTGTGGTGGAACCCGATGCCCCCGGCGCAGGAAGACCCGACCGCCGAGCCGCTTCCCATGGCACTGGCCGCGGGATACCCGACGATGTTGACCGCCGACGTGCTCAAATGCACATGGCGGATGTACCGCGAAGGGCAATGGATGGACCAGCACACCGTGACCTGGCGGGATGAATTGCCGGCGTACGCGGAAGTGCAGATGGATTTCGTGAATGGTCAATCGGTGAAATGGCTTATGGAGATCGACTACACCGCGATGGCGGAGGTCACCGCCAACGAGTCGGATGACGCGGACGGCGGGGGCGCGGACGGCAGGAGCAAGCCCCGAGGTGGATCCGTGCCGACTCGAAAGAAGGTGGAGAGCGAATGAACCGCCGCGCCTTCATCATGCCCTTGGTACTCATGCTCACGATGGTCCTGACGCTGACCGCGGCGTTCGTCCTCCAACGGCAGGGTGCGCAGTCGATGATTCAGCGCCGGCACGTCGCGCAATATGAATCCCACCACACCACCCGCGGCGTCGCCGACGTGATCGAGGCGTGGTTGTCCGGTGGCGGGCGGTTCAAGTCCTTCCGCGACCGAATCGACGGCGAGGGGAAAATCCTCGAGATCACCGTGCCCGACGGGCTCTCCGCCAAGTCTCAGGGCTCGGACGTGATGCGGATCTCCGTGAAGGACGCGCAAGGGACGCTCCTCTCGGACTTCTCGGGGCTGACGGGCCAGGCGTTTCTCGACGCGAAGGCTTCGCTTGACGCGATCAAGCAGGAAGCCCCGACCAACTGGCGCACATTCACCAGGCCGATGGGCCCCACGCAGGTCAGCCTCATGGAGGCCAAGCGGGAGGTTCTGTCCGCGATTGTTCAGGGAATCACCGATTCGATCCACGAGGGGCAGGGGTTTGTCACCAGCGTGCTCGAGTTGCGTGACCAGGGGCCTGTGGACGCGCAGGCGCTTAACCAGGCTTTGATCGACGCTCAGCTCCCCCCCGAGCAGCAGGCCCAGTTGTCCCGGATGATCACGTCCGAAACCACGTTCTGGACGATCCGTATCGACATCCTCCGGAATGGGAGTCTGCCCATCGGGAGGTACGAGGGGTACCTCTCGACGACCGGTCCGAGCCGCGGCGCCAACCAAGGTCAGTCGCGGAAAGGCCACGTCATGAACCTCAAGTGGGTTCCCCAGGGGTAAACTACACTCGTCCCGTCGTACCCTCTCCGTGCTGATCGTGCCACCCTCCTGGTGGCGAAGGACCCAAGCGATGTTTCTGAGAAGCCTGACACGCACCG
Organism: Phycisphaera mikurensis NBRC 102666; assembly: GCA_943369765.1. Taxonomy (GTDB): domain Bacteria; phylum Planctomycetota; class Phycisphaerae; order Phycisphaerales; family UBA1924; genus UBA2396. Next base: position 82,493 of record CALROI020000008.1, read on the forward strand.
ACGCCGCCAGATACTCGATGTACGCGGTGGCGCCGTTGGTTCTCGGCATCGGGGCCGCGGCATGGGTGACGCAGAGCGAGCCCGTCAACCACGACGACCGCGTGACCGAAGCGACCAAGCCCTACGACCCGCCCGCGCCCGCCGCTGGAGAGGTCAAGACCGATCCCGACCCCAAGTCCGAGAGGCCCGAGATCGACAGCGCCGCCATCGCCGCTCGGTTCAACTCGATCAAGAACCACCCAGTCCGGATCGAACCCGAAATGATCCCGGAGACGCAGCCGATTGAGCCTCAGCCAACCCAGCCCGTCGGCGACATCAAGTATGTCGGGCCCGTTCGACTGGGCCCGGTGATGCTCGCGATCCTGAGCGTCGAGGGGAAGCAGCAGTCGGTCAGCAAGGGGAAGACAATCTCGTACACGCTCGAGTCCGTGTCCCACTCGGCCAAGGTCGTGGGGATCACCGAGACCGAAGTCACGCTCGATGAGAACGGGACCGAGCGCGTCATCGCGCGTGCAGACAGCTCGGGCGAAGTGGTGTCCTATGTCGGCGGCAGGCCCGCGCGAAGCAAGCCTGTCACGCTCAAGAAGACGTCCGGCTCCAGCAAAGGCGGCGCCGAGCACCCGCTGGACGCGAAGGCGTCCGCGGAGTACCAGAACAAGCGGGCCGTCGCCATGGAGCGGTTCGCCCCGATGCTCGAGAGGATCGCCAAAGAGAAGAATCCCGCGGTCGCGTCGCAGCTCCGCGACAAGATCATGGCCTCGATCAAGGCCGAGGGTCTCGATCCCAGCGTCGTCGATGACGAGCTCTCGAAGATGAAAGAGACCGGGGGGAATCACTAAGTGGCAGTTCGCGTGTGTTATGTCCAGCGTGGTGTCAAAGGCGATGCCATTGTCGGTCTCCGGCTCGTCGCCGAACGGTCCGAAGAGGTCTGGGTTGCGCCTCCAACAAAAGAGAACGGCTCCCTGACGGCCGACGTCACCGCAGCCGCCGCCTGGCTCACCGGCAGGCTCAAGCCCGCCGGAAATCACCTCGACGTCATGTGCCTCGACACCGAGGGGTCGCTCTGCGGGTGGATGTCGGCTCCGTCGGCCGATCCCGACGTGCTGGGCGTGCTCGCGCGTCAGTTCGGCGAAACTCCCGGGCACGAGGGGCACGCGCAGCGGTCCGCTCTGGCCGAATCCGCCGCGTCACGCGAGGAAGCGTCGGTGGCGTTGCTCGGTGAAACGCCGAGCTTCAGCCGCAAGGGCCGCGGAAAGCAGGCCGCCCCGCGTCCGGTGCGTGCCGCGGTTCTCGCGGTTTCCGACGTCCCCGCCCGGCTGCTCGCCGACGCTCTCGACGAGCGCGGGCTGAATGTCGGGATTGTCACGACCATCTGGCACGCTCTCGCCTCTGTTTGGGATCCCTCGGCGCGGCGTGCCGCCACCGAGCCCGGCACCGCTGAAGTCGTGTCCCATCCGACCACCGCGGTGATCGCGGCCGATCCGACAGGCCGCCTCGTCTGGGCGTGGTCCTCGGGTGGCACGCTGCTCGCCGGCGGATCGATGCGCGTCCCCTCCGAGCGTCTCGTGAACGACGGCGCGATCGTTGAAGCCGGTCGCACCGCGTCGTTCCCGACCCGCGACGCGGGGCCATCGCACCACGTCGTGATCGGGACTCGCGAGGCGTCTCGCCTCGCGGCCGAATGGCTCGCCTGGTCGCTCGAACTGGGTCGCTCGCCCGTCCGCATCATCGCAGTCATCCCCGCCCCGCCGCCTGGGCGCGAGACCGAGTACGAGGCCGGGCTCGCCGCGTTCGGGCAATCGCTCACCAGCGCGCTCCCCGGGGCCACGATGGACCTCGCCGAGGACCGAGACCCGCTCGGCACCACGCTGACGCGTTTGGCCGAACGCATCGACGACGCCCCCGGCGGCAAGGCGAGCCCGGCGATGGGCTCGATCCCGGCTCTTTCGATGAGGCCCACGCGGGCGCACCGGCGGTTCTACATCATGGCGTCGCTCGCGGTCGCGTCGGTCGCCGCCGCCGCCGGGACCTACGCCTACGCGCTCCGCGTCGAGGCGGGACGAGCCCAGGCCGCCGCGCTCAGCGCCATCGAGTCATGGCGGCCACTGGTCCGCGAGATCGACGCGAAGATGCTCGACAATGTCGAGGCCGTCGCCGACAAACTCGGGACCGAACTGACGAAACTCCAGACCGAGGCCAGCTCCATCAAGGGCCGCAACCGCAACGAGATCCGCCCCGTGATGGACGAGTTGGCGACCATCACGATGATCTTCGGAGACCCCGAGATTCACCTTACGGACGTGACCTTTGACAACTCGGGCGTGATCGTCAAGGTTTTGGCCTCCCTCGAGCAGGCGACCGCGATCGAGCAGGCCCTGAAGGAGATCTCCGGGTCAAATCTCACCGGGTGGCAGTCCACGTCCAACCCCGGTCGTGGCGGCGATGGGTTCGAGTACTCCTTCCGGGGCACTTGGATCTCCCCGGACGCCGCGAACGCCAAGCCCGACGCCCCCAAGCCGACGCCCGCCGCGGCTCCCAAGCCCGCGCCGGCCGCCGCTCCTTCGATCACCGGGGGTAAGTCATGATCCCTTCTGAGTTGCAGAGCGTGATGGAACGCCGCGGCGATCGTGCGGCGATGGCGGCGTCGGCCTCGCGTCGCAACACGCCCGCCACGCTCCTCATTCTCGCGGTGGTTCTCCTTGTCGTCGCGCTCATCGCGGTCTTCCTGGCTTGGGGTGCGAGAAGCCGCGCCCTCTTGCAGGTAGACGCCAGAATCGCTCAGGCGACAGTGATTCAGGAAAGAGGCGGCAAGATCAAAGCCGCACGCCAGAAGCTCAAGGAAGTCCGCGACAGCCGCGCCAATCCCGCGATTTCCGGCGTGCCTCTCAAGCTGCAACAGATCTGCCCCAACGACAGGTTGCAGGCCGTTCTCGCCAGCACCCCCGCCCGTGAACAGGCCGGTGGAGTCGAGGGCGGGAACGTCCCCAAGCGATTCGTCTATCAGAACATCAAGCACGACACCATCGCCGACGTGATGGCGTGGATCGATATCGCCCGCCGGGAGATCCCCGGGCTTGAGATCGACCGCCTTCAGCTCAAGCCGGGCCCCAACGACTGGACCATCTCCCTGACATTCATCAGGTGGGAGAAGAAGGACAATTGATCATGCCCACCTCCACAGTTTCCAATCCGATCTTGCGGAACCCGAAGATGAACCGCACGCTCCGTCTCTTCGCCGGACTTGTGCTCGTCGCCTCCGCGATCGGGTGCAACTCCAACCGCCGCGGAGACGACGGCGTGGTGCTGGAGGAACGCAGGCAGGAGGCCGTTCGGCTCGCCGCCCGAGGACGCGAAGCGCAGGTCGCCGGCGACACCAAGAAGGCAATCGACTGGTACTACCGGTCCATCCAGGCGTTCCCCGAGCTGCCCGGCGTTCGCACCAACCTCGGCGTCGCGCTCCTCGACGAAGGGAACATCCTCGACGCGTCGGATCGTCTCAAGGAAGAGGTCCAGCTCAATCCCGCCAACGCTCAGGGCGCGCTGGTCAACCTCGGGATCATCTACCGCAACGCCGGGCAGCCGATGCCCGCACGCGACTATTTCCTCCGCGCCATCGAGCTGACGCCCAACGACCCGCTCGCCCTCCGCGGGGCGATCGAGACCGCCGCGCTGACCAACTACGACGAGGAAAAGTGCCTCGATCTCGTCCGCCGGGGCATGATGGTCGAACGCGATCCCAAGGTCCTCGAGGACTACAAGTGGCGTCAGTTCCGCCTCGAAGCGGCCATCAAGGCCAGGCCCAAGTACCGGCAGGGCGAGGAGTTCCTCAAGAGCGGCGCGACAGAAGCAGCTCCGCCGACCGCGCCCTCCCAGTTCAGGCCGGCCGAAGACGCCGCGCCGAGCGAGCCGAGGTAGCCGGTTCGCTCACCCCTCAAAGGCCGCGACAAACGCGTCATAGTCGAAGAAATCGACGAAGCAGTCGAGGTTGAAATCCGCGCCAGCGCCGCCGGTCTCGAACGCCTCGACATAATCCGCGTAGTCGAAGAAATCCACAAACCCGTCGCCGTTGAAGTCCGCCGGCTCGCCCACACGCACGCGAAGCGTGAGCGTTGCGGGCAGATTCACCGCGTTCTCCTTGGTGTAGAAGATGGGGTACGTGCGTTCACCCGTTCCGCCGCCGGGTCCGCCTGAGGCCGGCTCGAGCGAAGTGACGACGAGGTTGATCTTTCCCTCGTTGAGGGCACCGGCAAGGTACCGCTGCACCGACGAATCGCACGGCGAAAGATCGAACGTGAAGGTCGTGCCCGCAGGGATCAAGTCGCCGGGCGCCACCGTGTCCGTGGTGCCCGTGGCCAGCGGCGTCGCGTCAAAGCCCTCTCGCACCTGGCGTGAAACGTCGGTCGCGACCCCCGCCCCGTCGAAGGTCGCGGCAAAGACGTTCCTCGCGCCTTCCGCCGGCTGCACGATCGGGGTCCCACCGAACGTGCTGGATTCCAGAAAGGTCGCCAGCGTCCACCCGTTGCGGTATCCAGCCCCGAACACCTCGACCGGCCGACCTGCGTCGGCGTCCTGGGTGCGGCGGGGATCGTTGTCGGGAAGGAGAGACGTGAAGGAATCAAACGTCGGGTCGTACCGGCTCTCCAGATCGTTCGACACCACCACCGTCAACCTCGCGGAGAGCACGCGGTAGGACTGGGCGCCCAAACCCGGCGGAACCATCGCGTTTGCGCCCCCGGTCGTGAAACCCAGCAACATCTGCGAGTCTCGATCGTCAAACCCGGACTGGAGAATCGCCCCGAACGCGGGTGAGGCCGCTTCCGAACCCCGGCTGAAGTTAAACGGGTACATCCACCGATCGGCGGTCGGCCTCGCAAAGGAAACATCGAAAACCTGGGCCTGGGCGAAGCCTCCAGAGGCGAGAACGATCATGGCAGCGGTACGGATCACGGCTTCACTCCTCAGCATATGGCGAACACGACCCGAATTGTCAAGAAACACAGCGGAACAATGGCGGGCGGCTCGACGGGGGATTACGATAGAGCAAGAAGGGTTACGGTTCAACAAGATGTTTGGATGCATCAATTCTGGACGCCGGACGACCTTGCTTCACGCGGATGGAAACGCGGGCCGATGGTCTTTGTTGCCCGCACGCGGCGGTTTCTCGCTCGTGGAGCTCTTGGTGGTCATCTCGATCATCGCGCTTCTGATCGCGCTGCTCATCCCCACGCTGGGCAAGGCCCGGGCAATCGGGCGGCAGTGCCGCGAGCTCGCCGCCGCCAAACAACTCTCTACCGCGTTCGCCGTCTACTCGGACTCGAACAAGGGGCAGGTGCTCACGGGGTATCCGACGCGAGCGATGGTCGCGGGCCCGATGGTTGTCGTGAATCAAGTCGGCGAGCGGATCGTCGGCGACGAGGCCCAGCGGTACCCGTGGCGGCTCGCGCCCTACCTCAACTTCGATTTCCGCGGGCTCTATCAGTCCGACCACATGCTCCGAGAGATCAGGGATCGTTCGGCCGATTTCGCGCAAGTCGGCGTGTCGTACGAGTATGTCGTGAGCCTTTTCCCGAGCCTGGGCATGAACATCGCGTTTGTCGGCGGGGCCGAGCGGTTCGGGGCCTTTGATCGGATCTTCCAGCAGCGATTCGGGCGGCAGCACCTGATCCGACTCGAGGATGCCAAGAGGCCAAGCCGACTCCTGACGTTTGTCTCCGCACGCAGCGAGGCGCAGGATCTGGCCCCGTCGCTCGGGCGTCCCGAAGGTTTCTTCCGCGTCGAGCCGCCGCGGTTCTCGCTCTCCGAAGGGCTGCGATGGGAGGCAGCGTACGACGACCGCACCGAAGCGCCCGGGCTCAACTCCGGGTATGTGTCGCTGCGTCACATGAACAAAGCGGTCACGGCTGCGGTCGACGGACACGCGGAAATGCTCGGGTGGGAAGACCTCCGCGACATGGAACGCTGGGCCAACGGCGCGACGGGGCCGGACTGGTCCATCACGAACTAGACGTTGCGGGCCCGAGACGCCGGTCGTATCGTTCGCCATGAGCGACACGATTTTCTCGAAGATCATCCGCGGCGAGATCCCCTGCCACAAGGTCTACGAGGACGCGGCGGTGCTGGCGTTCCTCGATGTCTTCCCGCTCTCACGCGGGCACACGCTCGTCATCCCCAAGGAGGCAGCGGCGACCCTTGACGCCCTGAGCGACGACGCGGCAGCGGCGGTGGGGCGTGCTTTGCCGCGCATCTGCCGGGCGATGAAAGCAGCGACCGGGTGCGCCGGGTTCAACATCCTTCAGAATAACGGGGCAGCGGCGCACCAAGCGGTGTTCCATGTCCACTTCCACGTGATTCCCAAGTATGACGACGGGAAGGGGCTCGGCATCGTTTGGGGGGCGGGGAAATTGGACGCTGCAGCCGGAACCGAGATGGCGGCAACGCTGCGAGCCATGTTGACGAAATAGAGAGCGTCAGCCTGTGCCGTAGAGAATGCCCTGAGAGGCCTTGCGGAGCCGCCAGCACAGCACAGGGAATGTCACCAGAACAGTCCCCCAGCAGCCGACGAGAATCCACAATTGCCACGTGTGGGCGTCGGACCAGACGGCGACGACGGTCGAGCGTGCAGGGTCGGCGGGGTCATACCAGACCTTGATGATCGAGCCGCGTTTGGGCTGTTTGGTCGAGGCTTCGCCCTGCGAGACGCCTGTGGCGATCTCCATCGCGTAGAGCTCGCGCTTCTGGCCGTCCACGGTGTACTCGACGTCGGCGATGACGTCGTATTTCAGCGAGCGCTTGCCGCGTGAGAGGATGGAGGAGACCGAGACGCGGCCGTCGACAGTCGGCCACTCGGGGGCCGCAGCGACGCGGCGAAGGTTGCCGACCCACAGGAACGACAGGATGACGCCGATCGCCAAAGCAAGCACGAAGACACCGAAAAGTCCCAGCGGCGGGGTGTCGTTGTTCTCGTAGTGGTCGTTCGCGGCCCAGTTCGCCATGCCTGATTCTTGGCGTTCACGAGCACAGCCGCTTGCGGAGCACGCTCAGCAGCGTCTCGGGCTCAAGGTACTTCTCCGGCGGACGGAAATAGACCTCGGCGAGCGTGTCGGACGTCTGACTCGCCAGCACCGAAACACGGGCCTCGATCGCCTTGGTCTGCCCGGCCGGAACAGCAGCCAGTTTCTCCGCGACCTGCCTGGCGTCGGTCACGAGAAAGACCACATCGCTCCCGCGAAGGGTCGCGGTCTTGACGCCCATCGCGGCGCACGCCGTCCGGAGTTCCGCCAGCAGGAACAGACGCACGGTGATGCGTGGCGGATCGCCGTAGGCCGCGACCATGTCGGCTTTGACCTTGTCGAGGTCAGCCCGCGAGGCGGCGGTGGCGATGCGCCTGTAGGCTTCGAGGCGACGCTGATCGCTCGGAATGTACGAGCGCGGGATGGTGCCGGTGAGCCCGATCTCGATGCTCGTCGAACTCGGCTTGGGCCTGGGGGCCTCGGCCTTGAGGTCGTGCACCGCCCCCTCGAGCAACTGGCAGTACATCTCGTACCCGACAGCGGCGATGTGCCCGCTCTGCTCGGGGCCCAGGATGTTCCCCGCGCCGCGGATCTCAAGGTCCCGCATCGCGATCTTGAACCCCGCGCCGAGCATCGAGTACTGCTCGATCGCCGCCAGACGCTTCTTGCCCTGATCCGTCAGCGCCCGCTCCTGCGGCAGCAGCAGGTAGCAGTAAGCCCGGTGCTTGCTGCGTCCGACGCGGCCTCGCAACTGGTGCAACTGGGCGAGGCCGAACCGATCGGCGTCGTCGATGATCATCGTGTTCGCGGAGGGGATGTCGATCCCGCTCTCGATGATCGTCGTGGAGACGAGGATGTCCGCGTCTCCACGGATGAACTTGAGCATCACGTCCTCGAGCTCGTCCCCTTCCATCTGCCCGTGCCCGAAGACCACGCGTGCCTCCGGGGCCAGCGCCTGCACGCGGTCGGCGACCTCCTTGATGTTGTGGATCGCGTTGTGCACATAGAAGATCTGCCCCTCGCGGGCCAGTTCCCGCTTGATCGCCTGCTGGACGCGGCGCTCGTTGTACGGCATGACCTCCGTCACGATCGCCCGCCGGTCGACCGGGGGTGTGGTCAAGTTGCTGATGTCGCGGATGCCGAGCAGCGCCATGTGCAGCGTGCGGGGGATCGGCGTCGCGGAAAGGGTCAGGACATCGGCGGTGAGCCTCAGCCGAAGCAGACGCTCCTTGTGCTCAACACCGAATCGCTGCTCCTCGTCGACGACGACGAGTCCGAGGTCGGCGAACTTCACGTCGTCGGAGAGGACGCGGTGCGTGCCGATCAGGATATCGATCTGCCCCTTCCGAGCAGCCTCAAGAATCTCCCGCGTTTCCTTCCCCTCCTTGAATCGCGAGATCGACTCGATGCGGAAGGGGTACCCGGCGAATCGGCTCTTGAACGTCCGCTCGTGCTGCTCGGCGAGGACGGTGGTCGGCACCAGCACCGCGACCTGCTTGCCGAACTCCGCCGCTTTGAACGCCGCCCGGATCGCCAGTTCCGTCTTGCCAAACCCGACATCGCCGCAGATGAGGCGGTCCATCGGGCGGTCCTTCTGCATGTCGTCCTTGATCGAGGCCAGCCCGGAGAGCTGATCCTCGGTCTCCTCGTACGGAAACTCATCCTCGAACTCGCGTTGCCACGTGGTGTCGCCGGGGAAGGTGATCCCGGGGATATGCTCGCGTGCCGCCCGAACGCGGAGCAATTCGCCCGCCAGATCGCGGACGGATTCTTCGACCTTGTCCTTCTGGTTCTGCCAGCGGGTCCCGCCGAGGGTCGAGAGGGGCGGCTTGCCCTTGAACCCGCCGACGTACTTCTGCACCAGGTCGATCTGCACCGCGGGAATGTAGAGTTTGCTCTTGCCCGCGAACTCAAGGACGAGATACTCCTGCTCGTCGAGTTCCTTCTTTCCCTTGACAGCCTTGGGCGCGCCGGGCAGGTCCCGCGGCGTCATCATCGCCAGGCCGACAAGTTGCGCGATGCCGTGGTCCGCGTGGACGACGAAATCGCCGACCGAGAGGTCCAGAAACGTGTCCATCGCGCGCCCGGCGGAGATCTTCCCGCCCCGACGACGCACGGTGAACCGGTTGAGCAGCTCGTGATAGGGGACGACGGCCACGCTCTGCTTGCTTTGCCCCGGTGCGTCCAGCCACGAGAACCCCTCGTGGACGTACGCGACCGTCGCAGCGATGCGGCTCGACGCGCCCGAGAGGTGCTCAGCCAGCAACTCGCCGAATCGGTGCCGCTCGCCCTCGTTCTGACAGCAGACAAGCGCCCTTCCCTCGCCCGCGAGCGTCGCGAGTTCCTTCATCGCCTCGGCAAGGTCCTTCGAGAAAGGCGGGATCGTCGCCACGGGCAACTCAACCGCCGCGTCCGCGCTCGCCGAGCCCGCGGAGAACCGGTTGATCTCCGCGATGGCGTGCGCGTGCTTCTGCAACGCCGCGAGAACCGCCGGCGGGCCGAAAATCCCCCGAGCGTCGGTCACACGCTCGTAGTACCCGCGGGCCTGCTCGACGACCTCGGCCAGCTCGCTCAGCACGACGATGACGCCGGTCGGCAGTAACGTGGGTAGCAGCACGCCGCGGTCGCTCTGGATGAGCGAGGGGTCGGCCGCGAGCAACTCGACCGTGTCGATCGCACGGTCAGAGCCCATGGTGTTGATGTCGATCTCGGTGAGCTTCTCGACCTCGTCGCCGAAGAAATCAAGACGAACAGGGACAGCCTTCGCCGCCGCATCGCCACCACCCTCGCCACCCCCCGGCGGAAAGACATCGAGAATCCCACCACGCACCGCGAACTCGCCGGGCTCCTCGACCGCGTCTCGGCGCGAATACCCGGCCCCCTCGAGCCACCGCACGAGCCCCGACATCGGCACAGTCTGCCCGCGCGAAATCTCCCGCGACAGCTTCTCAAGCGTTTCGATCGGCGGCACGCCCTGCATGAGCGCCTGGATCGGCGCGACCAGCACACGCGGCAGCGTGCCCGAGCCAAGCCCGCGAACCACGCGGAGTCGTTCCGCGAACAAGTCCAGCGCGGCCGCCGACTCACCCGGGAGCGCTTCGAGCGCAGGAAACCGCGCCGCCTCGACGCCCATCGAGAGCAATTCATCGACCGCCTCGTCCGCTTCGTCGAGGTGGGCCGCGACCAGCACAACGCGCCTCGCCGCGATCTTGCCGATGGCCGCCGCGATCAGGTGCGTGGCCGACCCCGCAGAGCCGCGAGCCACGACGCGACGCCCCGCCGACAACGAGCCCGCGATCTCCGCGAGCGTCGGCGTCGCGAGGATGTGGTCGATCGGTGTCGTCATGGTCGCCGGGGGGGGGACATCAGCCGATGCTCATCGACCGCCTTTGAGGAGAGCCGCGACCACCTCGGCGAACTTCTTTGCATCGCGTGCCTCGACGACCGGCGTTGCCTGGGCTGCGGGCACGCCCGCCTTGACGAGGGCCTCCCCAGCCTTGATCCACAACTTGTCCGCCGCCTTCCCCTCGGCGAGATAGACCTCTCCGACGAGTTCTTGCAATTGGGTGAGTGTGCGGGTGTCCGCGTGCTCGTAGAACCGGTTGATCGCCTTCTTGGCCGTCTTGGAAAAGTGTCCGCCGTAGGTCATGCCCCGAGGATATCCCCGGGTTTGCAGGCGTCGGGCGTGCCCGCTTGCGGCGTGGGCCCGGCCGTGGTATACTAACCGATCGGTTATCTATCGAATCCCACCCAAGGAGGTCCCCATGAACCGCATCATCCCGCTCGCCGTCCTCACGCTGGTTTGTTTGGCCGGTTGCTCGTCCGCGCCCAAGGGGTCCACCCCCGCCTCGCCCGCGCTCACCCTCGACACACTCAAGTCGCTCGACGGGGAATGGACCATGCCCGACGAGAAGGGCGTCGTCACGACCGCCGCGATCTTCAAGACAACCTCCAACGGCTCGGCGGTCCGCGAGATCATGTTCCCGGGCACGCCGCACGAGATGACCAACATGTACCACATGGACGGGCACCACATGCTCGTCACGCACTACTGCGCGGCTGGAAACCAGCCCAGGATGCGGGCGGTGGCGATGAACGGGAAGTCCATCGCGTTCGGCCCCGACAGCGTGACCAACCTCGCCAAGCCCGACGACATGTACATGGGGTCGATGGTCATGACCTTTGTCGACGCCGACCACGTGAACGTCGATTGGACCAGCCTCAAGAACGGCAAGCCCGACGCGTCGCACAACGTGACGTTCACCATGACCCGCAAACGCTGAGACAGCACGCTACTTCGACGCGTGCTGCAACGCGATGAGTGAGTACGCCGTGATCAGCACGGGGTCGTTCTCCATCCACCGGTCGTCGACGCTGGCGAACGAACCGTCAGTTTGTTGCAACGCGCCCAGACGCTCGATGAGGTCGACACGCCAATCGTGTTTCTGTTCGAAGAGATGCCCAACGGTTGGAAGACCCCCTGCTGGCGAACTCTTGAGGTCGGCGTCCTTTGCTTTCCCGGGCGTCACAATCGTCGTCTCCCCCCCCGCCTCAAGCGTCCGCGCGAACGTCAGCAGGTAGTAGTAGTACCCGTCCAGCCCCATCCCCGGGTTCTCTGTGAGCGTGTAGTTCTCCGAGATCCACTTCTTCGCCAGCGTCACGCGCGGGTCGTCCTTCTTGAGCCCCGCGTAGATGTACGACTTGAACCCCGCGTACGTCATCGACCCGTACGCCCGCAGCTTCGAAGCCTTGGTCCCGTCGCTGAGCGTCTCCTCGATCACGCCCGCGAACGATTGGCCGATCCCGACTTTGTCCTTGTTCTCGCTGGTGGCGTAGATGAACCCGCCTTGGTTGGTCCCGTCGGCGTACGGCATGTCGTTCACGCTGTCGACCATCTGGCACCGCTGCAAGAACACCAGCGCTCGCTGGAACGCCGGGTCGTCCGTCGGCAACCCCGAATCGTGCAACGCCTCCAATGCCCACTGCGTGTTGGACATGTCCGGCCGCCCGTGCTTCCCGTACCCCCACCCGCCATAGAACGAATCCGACGGGCTGACCGCCCGCGGCGATTCATCGAGCCCCGCGATCGCCGCCGCGTCCTCGGAGAACTGGAGTTTCTTCAGGAACGTCTGAGCCTTCGCGATCGCGTCCTTGGCCTGCGGCAACTTCGACGCCGAGATCGCAGATAAGCAGATCGCCGTGTTGTATGTCGGCAACGCCGCGACATAGAACCCCCCGTCGGGCTTCTGCGCCGACAAGAGGTGCTTGAGCCCCGCCATCACCGTCGGGTCCTCCTCGGTCATGCCCGGCTCCAGCAACATCCCGCGGATCACAAGCCCCGTGATCGCCGGGAAGGGTGCCACGCCGTCGCGGACGCCCCACGCCCCGACGGTCTTGTCCAGTTTGGACCGCAGGAAGTCGATGGCCTTGGCCCGCATCTCCTTGGCCTTCTTCGCGGTGGCCTCGGGCAACGCGATGGGTGCAGCCGCCGCCCCGGGCGTCGCCTGTGGCCCGGTGGTGGGGGTGGTGGGGGTCTGTGGCTGGGCAACAGCCGAACCCGCGAGCAGGACCATGACAGCAACAGCGTGGTTCAACATCGGTGGTAACTCCTGAACGTGATGATAGAGCGTCCGACCAGCCCGCTACCGCCCCGGCGCGTGCCCGGCGGCGATCACCATCGCCGCAGCCACGACCGCCGCCGTCTCAATCCGCATGATATGGGGCCCGAACCGGCACACACGTGCTCCCGCCGCCCTCGCCCCGTCGATCTCCTCGGGCGCGAACCCTCCCTCAGGCCCGATCAGCAGGCGCACCGCCGCGTGCCCCGCCGGTTTGTACTCTTCCCCCGACGCGTCGGCGATGACGACATGCTCGCGCTCGAGCCCCGCCGCGAGGTCTCCCCCGCGCCCGATCTCAAGCATCCACGCTCTCCCGCACTGCTTGGCCGACTCCGCCGCGACGCGTTCGAGCCGGTCGATCTTCCCCGACCCCGGCTCCACGATCGTGTGCCGCGTGGTCATCGGCGACCACGAAGCCGCACCGACCTGCGACAGCCCCTCGATCATCGACGCCAGGCGATCCCCCTTGGGTGCGCTGCTCCAGACGTGGACCGCCGGAACAAGCCTGCCGACCACCTCGACCGTCGCGACCAGCACATCCATCGCCCACCCGTCGCGCCCGTGCTTGCGGGTCGCGTGAAGTTTCCCCGTGGCGATGCGCCCCAAGCCGTCAAGGATCGTGACGGGCGCGCCCACTTCAAGCCGCTTGACGCGGATCAGGTGGTGCGCGTCGTCGCCGTCGATGGCGACGATCGCTCCGGGGCCGAAGGTGCTCAAGTCGGGATGCTGGACGCGGTGGGTGGACATGGGTTTCCTTGCTGGTGAGAAGAGCATACACACCCTTGTCGACGTGAAGTGAACGGATTGCTGCGGCACGGAAGGCACAAAGCACAAAGCACAAAGATCGGCATCTCTGAGGCAACATTTGTGGTGTGTGCTTTGCCGCTTTGTGCTTTCCCCCCGCGTTGGGTATGATCCTCTCCATGCTGGTCCCGATCCTCATCCTCGCGGTTGCGCTCGTGCTCAACGCCATCCTGGCGACCGCCGAACTCGCCACAATGACCAGCCGGGCCTCGCGCCTTCAGCGTGCCGCCTCGCGCGGGAACAAGGGGGCCGCCGCCGCTCTCGCTCTGGCCCGCCAGCCCACCGCCTTCCTCTCCACGGTTCAGTTCGGGATCACCCTCATCGGGATCTTCGCCGGTGCTTTCGGCGAGTCGGCCATTTCCGAATCCGTCAAACCGATGATCGCCAAGATCCCCGTTCTCGAGCCCTACGCCCGTTCGATCTCTTTCGGTCTGGTCGTCATCGTCATCACCTACTTCTCCCTCGTCGTGGGCGAACTGGTCCCCAAGCGGATCGCGATGGCCTACCCCGAGGGCGTCGCGTCGTTCATCGCTCGCCCCCTGACGCTCCTGGCGTGGCTCACCTCGCCCGCCGTCCGCGTGCTGAGCATCTCCACCGACGCCATCCTCGCTGTCCTCCGCATCAAGACGCGTGGCGACGACGTTTCCGAAGACGACATCAAGGCTCTCGTCAGCCGGGCCGCGACCACGGGCGTCTTCGGCCCCCTCGAACACAAACTGTTCCAGCGCCTCTTCCGCCTGGGCGACCTCAAGGTCCAGTCCCTGATGGTCCCCCGCCACGAGATGATCTTCATCAACCACGACATGACCCTCGAGGAGGTCCGCGTCCTCGTCGGCACCAGCCCGCACTCGCACTTCCCCGTCGTCGAAGGCTCGCTCGACAAGTTGGTGGGGGTCGTCCACATCAAAGACCTCATCGCCTACGGCCTCCTCTCCTCGCTCGAATTCAAAGTGATCGACGTCGCCCAGAAACCCCTCTTCGTCCCCGAGGCCATGCCCGCTGTCAAACTCCTCGACACCTTCCAGAAAAGCCGTTCCCACATCGCCTTCGTCGTCGACGAGTCCGGCGGCGTCGAGGGGCTCGTCACCCTCAACGACGTGGTGCAAGCCCTCGTCGGGGACATCTCCAGGCTCGGCGAAGAGCCCGCCGCCCGCGTCATCCGCCGCAAAGACGGCTCGTTCCTCCTTGACGGCATGCTCTCGGTCCACGACGCGATGACAGCTCTCGGCCTGCCCGACCCCTCGCCCGACGAGTTGCCCGCCGTCACGACCCTCGCGGGCATGGTGGTCGCCCTCTTCGGCCATGTCCCCGACACCGGCGAGACCGTCGAATGGCAAGGGTGGACGTTCGAGGTCGTCGACATGGACGGCCGCCGCGTCGATCAGGTGCTGGCGTTCAAGCCCCCCGCGCCCCCCGCGCAGACCTCTGCCAAGACCGGACCAGTGCAACCCAAGCCCTGATTGCCGGAACAATGGTTGGCTCAGGCCGGTTCGCCGGAATCCATCATGCGAAATCTGCCGTTCATTATCGTCGCCGGCCTGCTCGTCCTGCTCATGCTGGCCGTCGGCCTGTGGTCGCGGAACTACGCTATCGGCCCCAAGCGATCGATCCAGTTCGGCAACGACATCAGGATCACCACACAACTGACCGATCCCGTGGCCGTCATCGTCTCGGTGCAGAACCCTGATGGCACGATCACCCCTCTCGCGTGGGCCTCTCTGGGCACCATCGAAGGCACCACGATGCAGGGTGGAGCCGTCACGTTCCCCACCTCCGGCACCCTCTTGGTTCAGTTCGCCTCCGGGATGTCCATCGTGCAAGGGGGCGGGGTCCCGGTCACCGCGATTTCTGGCGCGAACGCCGTCACAGGCGGGCCGGCCTCCCCAGGCGTGGCCATGGTCCCCATCGCGGGTCTCCCCGTCCGCCTCAACGGCACCACAAACGTCTTCATCACGCCGGGAAGCATGACCACCATCGAAATCAACGACTACGGAGCGGCCGTGAATCTGAGGACGGCCGTGCCCGCCCCTCCGCCCGTCCCCCCAGCCCCAGCCCCCGCCGCCGGAGGGTGACTCTCGCCTGTTCGATCAGTCCCTGGATGCGCGAAACGGGAGCCCCCGAAGAGCGCAAAAAGAGCGTGCCCTCGCCTCAAGGCGACACGTAGGGCACCTTCCTCAGTTCGTGGGGACGGCAGGGTCACCCGATCTGGCCGAGGACGGTTTCCCAGTCCATCGCCGCGCCGGGGGCCCGGGCCTGGATCCACGTGACCTTGCCCTTACCGTCGGCGGCCTTGCCGATGACGACCGTGCCGCGCTGGCTGACGTTCAGGTCAGCCCAGTAGAGGCCGTACGCCTTGCACACCGTGCGGTGCAGATCCGAGAGCAGGGTCTGCTTGAGGCCCAATTGGTCCGCCCAGGCCTTGTTGGCCGCGAAACTGTCGCATGAAACGCCGATCACGGTCGCGCCCCTTTTGGTCCATGTCGCCATCTCGTCGTTCACGCACTTCATCTCGATCTGGCACGTCCCTGTGAAGGCCAAGGGGTAGAAGCAGAGGACCACGTCCCCCTTCTTGACGTGCTCGGAAAGCGTCCAATCAGCTCGGTCCTGCGTCTTGAGGGTAAAGTCCGGGGCGAGGCTGCCGACCGCGAGGGTCGACGTGGAAGCGGTGGGGGAGGCGGTGGTGCTCATGGACGGGGGTTCCTGGAAAGGGGCCGATAGATTTCTTTCGGATCAGGGGTTTTCTTGAAACTGCGAGGCCTTGAAGTGATTATCCTACGCCCACGTGGCCGGGGATCTCCGGTCACGGGGTGTCAAAGCGATAGCGCAGGTTTTTTGGGGGGTGTGGGGGAAGGGCAGGACGCCCTGTAGGATGCCCGGAGGGCTTATGCAGACCTCGACCATGAACCAGGACTCTCTCGCCGACCGATATGCCCAGGTGTGCGACCGCATCGCGCGGGCCGCCGCCACTTCGGGCCGCCGTGAAAACGACGTCTTCCTCGTGGCTGTCACCAAGAACGCCGAACCCGAGCAGATCCGCCAATTGATCGACCTCGGGCACCGCGACCTGGGCGAGAACCGCGTCCAGCAGCTCATGCAGCACGCGGCCCTCGTCGACGAGTACTTCAACCGCCTCAAGGTTCTCCCTTCCATCCGACGCGGTGGCGGCACCGACGAACACCAGTTGTTCCCCCTCGGCGACGACAAGCTCCCCGTCCTGGGCAGCAACCGCGCCTCCGACAACCCAAGCCCCACCGAGGCCCGCCGCAGCGGCATCCGTTGGCACATGATCGGCCACCTCCAACGCAACAAAGCCCGCAAGATCGTCGACCTGGTCCGCCTGGTGCACTCCGTCGACAGCCTCCGCATCGCCGAAGAACTCCAGGCCATCGCCCTCCGCCGCGATTGCGTCATCGATGTCCTCCTGCAGATCAATTGCTCCGGCGAAGCCAGCAAGTTCGGCTGCCCCGTCCCGGCGGCTGTCCCGATGGCCGAGCAGATCGAGACGATGATCAACGTCCGCCTCCGCGGCGTGATGACCATCGCCGCTGAAGGCGCAACGCAGCGCGAGACCCGCGCCACCTTCGCCCGCTGCCGCGACCTCTACGAAGAGATCCGCACCCAGAACCTCGGCGAGGGGCAGTGCAACCTCCTCTCGATGGGCATGAGCGGCGACTACGAAGACGCCATCAAGGAAGGCGCGAACATCGTCCGCGTCGGCTCGGCGATCTTCGGCGAAACCGCGAGGGTGGACGTCCCCGAAGAACCCGAACCCGAAGAGCCCGACGACGAGGGGCTGTAGAAGTTCTCTCGTTTCTTGGTGAGGTGCAGTATCTGCCGAGATACAGTTCGTTGTGACTGACGCAGTGGAAACATCAACTTGTGTGGCACGCCGGTGGCCGACATGGTTGCTGATTTTGGCCTCTCCGTTCTTCTTTGTGTTCTTCATATTGTGGTTGCCGCTGTTTGTCGTATTGGTGGTTGTGTCCATGATTTGGTTTGGGATCGAGTGGCGGTTCAGAAATCACCGTCTCACTCGCCGCATGGCGGCCGCCGGCAGGCGCATGGCGTTGCACGATGTCGAGTTCCAACTTGCCCAAGAGTCCGGCACGATCATCCTCGATTTCCAGACCCCTGGCTGGTCAGTGACTCACATCTGGTGGCTGCCGGGACCGGTTGCGTTTGAAAGCGATTTTCACGACTGGGAGCCTGACGTTCGAGCCATGCTCGTGGCGACCGACATGTCGGGTCGAGTCGGGGCCCGAATCGAAAGGACCGTGGAATCTCTCCAGCTGAAGTTTCCGAAATTCTGGATGAAGCGAACCCATCCCAAGCGATTGGAGAGCTTCTTCGCGGAAGAGACTTATCAGATGAATGCCTTGATTCTGAACACGACCGCACCATCAGTTCACGTTCTGGACCAATTGCCTCGCCCCAGCCCCGATGTTGACGGCGCGAGCCATGTCGTCACCCAGGACGCTTGGATCGCGTACAGCGTCGCTCAATCCGTTGTCCGGCCTGACAGCTTCGACGTGGCCCTCGTGGTCGTGCGCAACCCGCTGGCGATCGAAGCTTCCGGTCCGAACGACGAAGCGTTCCATCAGCACCCGTACTACAACCTCGGGCTCAAGCACTACGACATTCAAGAAATTCAGCATTCGCCCTGGCTTGAGATCGTGGCTTCTCGCCAAAGCAAGAACGGATCACCGGGCCCGCGTCGGCCTCACACGCGGCACATCGTCTTTGCCCTGAAGGAAAGCTCGTTGGACGTCGCCGGAGAACTCCCGGAGTTCCAAGGCTTCTTTCGTTCGAAGGAAGAGGCGATGCAGCACGCGGTCGCACAATCGAAACTCAGCCGCATCACAGGATAGCACATGCCCATGCAAACGCCCCAAGCTCACCAACTCCTCACCCTCGCCGATCTGCCCGTCGATCGCCCGATGCCGCTCATCTCGCGTCGTCGCGTGGTTGGCGAGAAGATGATGGTCTCCGACGTCGTCCTCGACAAAGGCTTCACGCTCGCGAGCCATCACCACGAGAACGAGCAGTTCGTCGTGCTCCTTTCGGGCCGCTGCGTCTTTGGCTTGGGCACGCCGGGTACGCCCGACTACCGCGAGGTCGAGGTGTCGTCGGGTCAGGTGCTTGTCCTGCCGCCGAACCTGCCGCACAACTGCCGGGCGATCGAAGAGACCCGCATCCTCGACCTATTCAGCCCGCCGAGCGCGACAACCGGCATTGACCGCCCACGCAACGCGTGAATGAGCAGCCGGGCGTCGGGTCGGTATCATCCCGCCATGCTCCTCGGGCTCGATATCGGCACATCCTCGACCAAAGCGGTCCTCCTCGATCCCGACGGACGCGTGCTCGCGGTCGGCTCCGCCCCGACCCCGCTCCTCACGCCCGCGCCGGGCTGGACCGAGCAGGACCCTGAAGCCTGGTGGCAAGGGACCATCCTCGCGGTCAAACAAGCCCTCGCGGTCGCCGGCGTCAGTCCCGACCAAGTCCGCGCCGTCGGCCTCTCAGGTCAGATGCACGGCTCGGTCTTTCTCGACGGCCAATCCCTCCTCAGCGGCGGCCGCTCGCCCGGGGCGATCCGCCCCGCTCTCTTGTGGAACGACCAACGCACCGCCGATCACCTCGCCGAGATCGAAACTGCTGCTGGTGGTCGTGCCGCGCTCGTCCGCGCCGTCGGCAACGCTGCGATGACCGGGTTCCAACTCCCGAAGCTGCTCTGGCTCCGCCAACACGAGCCGCACCACTTCGCCAAGACCGCCGCAGTGCTGCTCCCGAAGGACTACGTCCGCTTCCGCATGAGCGGCGACCTCATCACCGACACCGGCGACGCCTCGGGCACGCTGCTCTTCGACGTTTCAGCACGCCGTTGGCGAACGGACCTGATGACCAAGCTCAAGGTCAATCCCACGCTCTTCCCGCGCGTCGTCGAGTCCGCCGGACCCGCCGGCACCCTCTCCGCGTTTGGGGCCGAAGCGCTGGGCCTCCGCAAGGGCACGCTCATCGTCGGCGGCAGCGGCGACAACCAGTGCGGCGCGGTCGGCGCGGGCATTGTCGAGCCCGGCCGCGCCCTAGCGATCCTCGGCACCAGCGGCGTCGTCTACGCCCACACCGACCGCTTCACGCCCGACCTGCCTTCCACCGGCCCGACAGGCCGCACTCACGCGATGTGCTCCGCAGCCGGTGCGAACGCGTGGTGCGTCACGGGCGTCATGCTCTCCGCAGCCGGCTCGCTGCAGTGGGCTTCGGACCGCCTCTTCCCGGGCGTGCCGATGGACGCGCTGCTCGCCGAAGCCTGGGCGACGCCACCGGGCGCGGAAGGCCTCGTCTTCGCCCCGTATTTGCAAGGCGAACGCTGCCCGCACCCGGACCCGAGCGCCCGCGGCGCGTTCGTAGGCCTCTCCCTCCGCCACGGCCGCGGCCACCTCGTCCGCGCAATCATCGAGGGCGTCTCCTTCGCGATGACCGAGATCCTCACGCTCGTGCGGTCCATGGGCGTCGAGGTCCGCACACTCCGCGTCGGCGGCGGCGGAGCCAAGAGCCCCCAGTGGCGCCAACTCCTCGCCGACCTCGCCGGCGTCCCTGTCGAGATCCCCACGACCGAAGAAGGCGGCGCGTACGGTGCGGCCCTCCTGGCGGGCGTCGGCGTCGGGCACTGGCCAAGCGTCCCCGCCGCGTGCGCCGCCTGCGTGCACGCCACGGATCGTGTCGATCCCGCGTCTTCCATCAGCAGCGATCTCGCTCATTCCCGAGATGCGTTCAGCACCCTCTACGCCCGCGTGGTCCGCCCGAGCGGAGCGGCCTGATGCTCGCCCACGTCGCTCCAGTTTTCGAGCGTGCCCGCGTGCGCCTCTCGCAGGTCACGTCAAACGCGATCGTCGCTGCGGCGCAAGCCCCGGGCCGCGTGAATCTCATCGGCGAGCACACCGACTACTCGGGCGGGTTCGTCATGCCCATGGCCATCGATCGCGTCTGCGTCGCCGTCGCAGCCGCATCAGCCGACCGCCGTCTTCGCATCGCATTCGCCGATCATCCCGAAATTGTTGATCTTGACCCCGGCGATTTGCAGCTCCCAAACCTCGCCGCCGACCGCGGATCGCCCCGCGGCTACGTCCGAGGCGTCGTCCGAGCCTTCCAGTCGCGTGGCACGCCCGTCCCGCACGTCTCGATCGCCATCGCGTCGTCCGTCCCCCTCGGCGGCGGTCTTTCCAGCTCCGCGTCGCTCGAGATCGCTCTCGCGACACTCCTCGCGAAACTCACGCACGCCGAAATCTCTCCTGACGATCTCGCCGATATCGGCCGCGCCGCCGAACATGACTTCGCCGGCGTTCCCTGCGGGATCATGGACCAAACCGTCAGCGCCAAAGCCCGCGCGGGGCACGCCATGCTCCTCGACTGTCGCAGCAGCGTCGCCGATCATGTCCCGATTCCCGCTGGCGTGGTCATCGCCGTCATCGACACGGGCGTGCGCCACTCGCTCGCCGCGGGCGAATACGCCGTCCGACGCCGCTGGTGCGAAGAAGCCGCCAAACGACTCGGCGCAGCATCGCTCCGCGAAGTGACCGACCAAGGCGGGCTCGAACGCGTCGCGGCTTCATCGCTCGCCGGCGATCTTCTCGCCGCCGCTCGCCACGTCGTGTCCGAAAATCTCCGCACGCTTGCCGCCGCCTCCGCCCTCCGCCGTGGCGGCATCGCCGAAGTCGGCCTTCTGATGAACGCCTCGCACGACTCCCTCCGCGACGATTTCCGCGTTTCTTGTCCTGAACTCGACGCCGCAGTCGACATCGCCCGCACCGTCCCCGGCGTGTACGGTGCCCGCATGACCGGCGGCGGCTTCGGCGGGTGCGCCATCGCGCTCTGCACACCCGACGCCGCCCACACTCTCGATCACGCCCTGGCCTCCGCCTACAACGCCCGTACCGCCCGCCAGCATCGCCTCTTCACAACCGTCGCCTCAGCCGGAGCCAGCACGCTGCTGTAACGACTGTGCGGCCTCGTCGACGCCCGATAAGCCCGCCCAGTCCCGAAAGTGCGGCGAGGGCACCGATCCCGCGTCATACTCAACACGTGACCGTGCCACAGCCGCAGACGCCGAAGCCGCTCGCTCGAGGGGAGACCCTCGAGTCTGCGATCCCGCGTCGATACGCCGTGCTCGTGGCCGCGACCACGATCCTCGTCATGGCGTTCTGCGTCGGTCGCGACGACCAGACCCGCGGGCCCCTCTGGCACTCGATGTGGCTCATCTCCTTTGTCATCGTCCTCGCCAACCTCTCCGGCTCGTTCGCCCGCCGCGGACACGGCGCCGTGACCAGCCTCAGGGCCCCCAAATCGCCCTTGGGCCCCAGCAGTCCTGAGGCAAACCCTCCTGATTCGCAGTCACTCAATGAGGGTGCTCCAACGCAAAATGTAAAGAGTTCTTGACAACGGCTTGCATGTCATGTATTCTTGACATCGAGTCGAACATTCTTGTCGTTCGGCCCGATGTCGATCAAAAGGGAGTGCTGTCATGCTGCCGTCGTTTGAAGAGAAAAGTGTCTGGGTTCAACTGGTCAGCCTCGTCGTCGTGCTCGGGGGTTACTTCGCGTTGTCCGGGGTCATGCTCGCCAACGGCGTCAGGTTGCTCGCGCCTTTCGTTCCTGTCTTTATCGCCGCGACCGCTCTGCTCGTCATCGTGATGGCTCTCGGGCATGTTCTGGCCGCGTTCACAGGCAAGATCGAGAAACGCGACGAACGCGACCGTCTCATTGGTTGGCGTGCGGAGAGCAACTCGTCGTGGGTGCTCGGATCGGGCGTCTTTTTCGCCATGTGTGCTCTCATCCTCGGGATCGAGCCCGTCTGGGTTGTCCACCTGCTGCTCGCGTCGTTGTTCCTGAGTGAAGTGCTGAAGCTCGCCCTTCAGCTCCTCTATTACAAGCGGGGCGTCTGACCATGGAACCTGCACCCACCGGTGTACGCAACCACATCCGCACGCTTCGATTTGGCGCCGGCGAGATGACCCAGCAGGACCTGGCCGACCGCATCGGCGTGAGCCGCCAGACCCTCAACGCCATCGAAGGCAGCAAGTACTCCCCCTCCCTCGAGGTCGCGTTCAAGATCGCCCGCGCATTCGGGAAGCCCTTGGACGAGGTCTTCGAGTACGTCGAGCCCGGTTCGCCTAAGCAGCCGTGAACCGGATGAGCTTCACTCGCGCTGGATGGGCAAGGAGCCCCCATGAACCGCCGCATCCTCGCGTCCGCCGTCTTCGCTCTTGCCGCCGCCTCCGGGCTCGCGTACGTACCTTTGAACCCGCCCGAGGTCACCCTTCCCGCCGAGCCGAAGGTGAGCGACGCGAAGACCCTCGCCCGCGACAACGCCCGTTTCGCCTTTGACCTCTACAAGCAACTCGCCAAGTCGGACGGAAACGTCTTCTTCTCGCCCCACAGCATCTCGACCGCCCTAGCGATGACGTCCGTCGGCGCTGCGGACGAAACCGCCGCCGAGGTTGCGCGGGTCATGCGCTGGTCACAGGCCGGCGACATGCTGCACGACTCCTTCGCGTCGCTCACGCGCCAACTCACCCCGCCCAAGGCCGACCACCCTTCCAAGACCTACCAGTGGACTGAGGCAAACCGCCTCTGGCTCGGCATGCCCGTGCTGCCCGCGTTCAACGATCGGCTCAAGGTCAGTTACGCCGCCGACGTCGGGACCCTCGACAAGGACCCGGCCAAGTCCGCCGCGATGATCAACGCCTGGACCGACACGCACACCAACCACCGCATCAAAGAACTGGTCTCCGCGTCGGACCTCACAGACGCGAAGCTCGTCCTCACCAACGCTGTCTTCTTCAAGGGCTCGTGGGTCTCGCCGTTCTCTGCCTCGTCGACCGCTCCTCGCGACTTCCACATCAGCACCGGCATCACGATCAAGCCAGCCACCATGGCCGACGTCCGCTTCATGTCGTACGCCAGGAACGACGCCGCCAGCTTCGCCGCGGTGCAGGTCCCCTACCAAGGCGGCGTCTCGTTCATCGTCATCCTCCCCGACGAAGGCCAGCTCGCCAAGGTCGAGCAGTCCCTCTCCGCGGATTCGTTCGCAACGACGTCCAAGTCGTTCAGGGGCACGCTGGTGGACTTCCAACTCCCTAAGTTCAAGTTCCAGACGCGTCAGTCGCTTAAGCAGCAGTTCGACGCCCTGGGCATGAGCAACGCCTTCAGCGACAAAGCGGCCTTCAAGAAGATGGCGAAAGAGCCGATGAAAATCTCGGATGTGATCCACGTCGCCGACGTCGAACTGGACGAGAAAGGCACCGAAGCCGCCGCCGCGACCGCCGTCCCGATGGCACCGACCTCCGCCGCCCCCTCGCGAGAAGACCCGCCCAAGCCCGTGATCTTCCACGCCGACCGCCCCTTCATCTTCATGATCCGTCACGACGCGACAGGCGAGATCCTCTTCGCCGGACGCATGAGCGACCCGAGATAACTCAGCCCCCGCTCCGCGGCGAGGAAAGTGGTCGGGCGTATCAAGGCCGGGGCGAGAGGAAAGACGCGATCGAAGCGAGAGGCTCGGACCCGCTCACTTCTGCACCTCTTGCGCCTCCGCCGCGGGCACTTCAATCTCGATCCATACCGGGAAGTGGTCGCTCGGGAACCTCTCTTTTTGCGCCACCGCCGTTTCCCCCGGCTTCGCCGCGGTCTTCCCCGTCACCGGCATGTGCCGCCACACGCCAGAGTTCAGCACCCGCACCGACTTGCTCGGCAGCGCGTAATCCACCCGCAACTTGAACATCGCCGTGTCCCAAGCGTCCAGACCCTCGATCTTCACGTCGCTCTCGGGCACCACCGCGGAGTTGATGTGCCGTGATTGGAACAGCATCTTCGCGATCGGGCTCCGGAACGAATCGCCGTCCTTCGGGTCGGCGTTGAGGTCGCCCAGCACGACGAACGGGATCGTCACGCCCACCAGCGGCCCTTCCTTCCGCATGATCAGCCCGCCCTCAAGACCCTTGTCGTCCACAAGCCCTGCCATGTTGTCGATGTAGTCGCGGATCAGCCTGATCTCGTCGTGGTTCCGCTTCTTGTTGCGCTGCTCGGGTCCGTCAAACGCCGGCGGCGTCGGATGACTGCAGATCACCCGCAACTCCGCCCCGTTCGGCAGTTTCACCGGGACATCCCACATGCTCTTGCTCGACAGACGCATCGCTGTCTTCGCCCCGCCCGCGTACCAGTCCGAACCGTCCGAGGCTGCGGGCATCAGGTGCCCGGGCATGTAGTCCCACGGGTACATCTGAAACGTGCGGACGTGCTCCGCATCGATTGTGAGCCGCTCGTCGACGAGCAGCGTCATCGCGTATTGACCCGGGAACGTGCCGAACCCGAAACAGTCGTTGCCGAAAGCCTGACCGCCGGGCGTCTGCTCGCCGGGCGAGCCGTCGGGCTTCGTGCCGGGCGGCGTCGGATACTGATTGGTCACGGTGCCGTTGCGGTCCAGGTCAAACCCGCTGAAAAGCCCCGTGTTCGACGGGGCCGAGTACGCCTTGTATTTGATCGGCTTGACGTCGTTGGCCTGGGCGACCGCGAGGAACGTGTCGGCGAAGCGTTGCCCGTTGAGCCCCTCTGCCTCGCCCTCCTTGAACCCCGGCGCACCCTTCATGTCGTACGCGACCTCGTTGAGGAGGATGATGTTGGGGCGGATGCGCTGGATGACCTCGGCCAGTCTCTTGAGACGAGGCTGGTTCGGGTCGCGCAGGTCCTCCGTGCGCACGTCCTCGACATTGAACGTGGCGACACGGATCACAACCGGCCCCGCGGGGGCCGATTCGGCCGGTGCGGGTGCGGCGAGGGACGCGAGGTACAAAGCAAGGCACGGCAGCATGCACCAAGCGTACCGCACGTTATCGGGTCGGGCCCTCAGGCCGCCCGGGAGGATCGTCCAGCCTGCACCACACGTGACGGTGACCGCCCGCACGACGCGGCCCGCTCGTTTGATTCCAATCCCCCGCACGGTCGATGACGATCAGTGAGGCCGGGCCTGAAATCCGGCATGGAACCCCTGGGAGACGTCACGATGTCGGCAGAAGAACCCAAAAAAGACACAGCCGCCGCCGAGCCCGCGAAGAAGAAAGGGTCCAAACTCCCGATCATCATCGCGGCCCTCATGATCGTCGAGGCCGGGGCGGTCTACATGGTGGTGGGGATGATCAACAAGAAGCCCGCCTCCGCCGACGCGACGACGCTCGCCCACGGCGAAGATTCCTCGAAAGAGGAGTTTGTCGAGATCCCCATCGTGGAAGACCACTTCCAGAACATGCAGACCGGACGGGTCTGGGTCTGGGACGCTTCGATCACCGTGCGCGTGCGCAAACGCCACGAGGAGAAAGTCAGCGGCGTCCTCCAGAAGCGGGTGGCGGAGATCCACGAGGGGATCGCGACGATCTTCCGCCGGGCAACCTCTGCCCAGCTCAAGGAGCCGGGCCTCGAGACCGTCAACCGGCAATTGTCGGCGTACCTGGACGAGGTCTTCGGGAAGGACACGACCGGTTCGGAGCCGACAAGCCTCTTGGAGAAGGTCTTGATCCCTCGTTGTCGGGGTTTTCCGGCCGAGTGAGAGTTACAGGACCTGTTTCGCTCCGGACCTGCGCGATTTTGTTGCGCCGCAGGGGGGGGGTGAATTGTGGCTTTGCGCGTCGGCTGTGCCGATGCCATGGGTCGCCGGGGAGTCCGGCGGAACAAGGAGGCCACGGATGGCCGACGAGACGACGAACGCGAATTCACCAAACGAGTCGACGGGAGTTGGGGGAACCGGTGCGGCGCCAGCGGACGGCGCGGGCACGATGGCGGAGGCTGCGCTCAAGGCGGCCCAAGACGCCGTGACGGGTCTCGCGGGCGGGCTGGGTATGGGTGTTGGGAACAGCCCCAAGACACCCGCCGGGGCGACGCCGATGTCGCTGCCCGCGCTGACCGCCAACCTCACGCCAGCGCAGCAGAAGGCTATCGAGTTGCTTTCGGACGTCAATCTCGACGTCAAGATCGAACTCGGCCGGACGCGGATGCTCGTCGAGGACGTGCTGAAACTCAGCGAGGGCGCGGTGGTCGAGCTCGACAAGCTCGCGGGCGACCCTGTGGACATCTATGTGAACAATCGGCACGTCGCGCGGGGCGAAGTGCTCGTGCTCAATGACAGTTTCTGTGTGCGCGTGAGCGAGATCTTGCAGCAGGTCGGAGACCCGGCGACCGCCGTGGCCACTCCGGCCGCCTGAACCGGATGAATCAAGCGAAGAACGCGGCGTGACCACGCCGTGCGGTGGCCTCTCGGTTGGAGAATGCGATGAAGAACAGCCAACACCTAACGTCGCTCCTCACCGTCGCACTCGCCGCCGCGCTCACCGCGAGCGCCGCGGGAGTCGGGCCGGAAGACACCTTCATCGGGCCCATGCCGGAGCGGGCCGAGGCACCCGCGCCGAAAGAACCCATCGCCGTCCCGGCCAGGAAAGACCTGGACGTTCCCAAGCCCGAACGATTCGTTCCCATCGATCCCACACCGGTTCGCGAACCTGCCGCCTTCGCCGGCGAAGCGTCTCGGGACGCGCGAACGCCGCTGGGCTCGTCCAAGCCGAACCTCGAGTCGCAAGCGGCGGCTCCGACCACCACGACCCCCTCGGCTGGCGGACTGGGTGTGACCAAGACGGTTCTCTCTCTTTCGGCGGTCCTCGCGCTGATCGTGCTCATCGCCGGCGTCGTCAAGAAGCTCTCCGGGCGCGTCGGCGGGCTCGCCGCCGCGATCGGCGCGGGCGGCAAGGCACCCTCGGGCATCCTGTCGATCCTCGGGCGTTACCCGCTCGACCGCGGGACCACGCTGATCCTCCTTCGCGCCGACCGCCGCGTGCTGCTGCTCAGCCAATCGCGTACGGGCGGCCGTTTCGGCACCAGCGCCACCACGCTCACGACCCTCAGCGAGTTCACCTCCGAGGCCGATGTCGCCTCGATGGTCGCCAAGGCGTCCGCAGCCGAGGGCAAGGCCCCGTCGCAGCGCTTCCAGCAGGCCCTCGAGGATGAGAGCCTCACGCACGAAGAGCCCGCACCGGCCCGCGCCATCCCCCAGCCCAAAGCCGCGAAAAAGCAGACCGAGCACGAAGCCCTCGCCGCCATGCTGCGTGCGGCTGTGGAGGCTTCAAAGCAGGAACGAACCGCGGCCCCGCGCCAAGTCCAGCAGCCGGTCGCTCGAGCAGAACGGACCACCACGCAGACCGGTGCCGACGCCGCGGCGGAACTCCGGACCCGTCTGGCGGCCATGCGGGCCAAAGCGGCCCTTGGCGTCGGGACACGCCGCACGGAGATGGTCGCGTGAAGATCCTGATCGCGGCCATCCTCGCCTTTGTCGTGTTGACCTCCCCGGCTGCGGTTGCGCAGGAAGTGCAGGGCCCCGGGCTCAGCAGACCTTCAACGCCGGGAGAGTTCAGGCCGACCGTCGCGGTCCCCGAACTTGCCGGGGGTTCGATCAATCCGATCCAGCTGCTCGACCAGGCGTCCAAAGCCCTCCCCGGGCAACGCATCGACGGGTCGCAGGCTCCCGGCATCAGCCCCATCGTCAGCGTTCTCGTGCTGCTCACCGTTGTCAGCCTCGCCCCGGCGATCATGCTGATGACGACCTGCTTCGTCCGCATCATCGTGGTGCTGGGACTGCTCAAGCAGGCGATGGGAACGCAGTCGATCCCGCCGCCGCAGGTCACCACCGGGCTCGCGCTCTTCATGACCATGCTCGTGATGGCCCCGACGATCGAGCGGATCAACCGCGAAGCGATCGTCCCGTACCAGAACGGTGAGATCCGCGACTACGACCAACTCTGGAGCCAGGCCAAGCAGCCCATGCGCGACTTCATGTTCGCTCAGATCGACGCGACCGGGAATTGGTCGAGCGTGTACATGGTCCTGGACTACCGCGGCGTTGACACCAGCGCCCCGGAGACCCTCACCCGCGCCGATGTCGACATGGTCACGCTCGTCCCGGCCTTTCTGCTCAGCGAGCTCAAGACCGCGTTCGTCATGGGGTTCCGAATCTACCTCCCGTTCCTCGTCATCGACATGGTCATCAGCACCATCCTCATCTCGATGAGCATGATGATGCTCCCCCCGGTCATGATCAGCCTCCCGTTCAAGTTGCTCCTGTTCGTCATGGTCGACGGATGGCAATTGGTCGTCGGGAGCCTCATGCGCAGTTTCGAGCAGCCGACCGCCACCGCGGCTCTCGTGTCCTTCGGGCGTCAATTGCCAACCTTCCACGCGCTGATGCCGTGGCTTGCATAGGAGATTCCCCGTGTCGATGGACCAATCCACGATTGAAATGGTGCAGCAGGCCCTGGTGATCACGCTGAAAGTGACCGCGCCCATCCTCGCGGCGGGCGTCCTGATCGGGCTGGTCGTCAGCGTCCTCCAGGCGGTCACGTCCATCCAGGACCAGACCATCGCCACCGTCCCCAAGATCATCATCATGCTCGTCGTCGCCATCCTCCTCACCGGGTGGATCGTGCAACGGCTCGTCGACTACTCGGGCATTCTCTTCACCCTGAAAGTCTGAGGGCAGAACGTCTCATGGCGTCCATCGTTCCCATCCTCGATCACGTCGTCCCCTTCGGCCTTGTGCTGGCGCGGGTGGCGGGTCTGTTCATCGCGGCCCCCGTGCTGGCGAACACCAGCGTGCCCATGCGGGCCCGCGCCCTGCTGGCCGCCGCGCTCGCCGCCGCGATCTACCCCGTGGTTCCCCACGAGTTTCAGAGCACGACCTCGATCGGCTTTATGGACCTTCTCCCCATGCTCCTGGGCGAGACGCTCATCGGCGGAGCGATGGGGATGATCGCCGTGGTCCCGCTCCTCGCGATGGACATGGCCGGGTCTTTCTCCGGGCAGATCATGGGCCTGGGGCTCGCACGCGTGTACAACCCCGAGATGGACGCGGACTTCGACGTCCTCGGGCAGTTCCTCTACATCGTGGCTGGGGCGATCTTCGTCATGCTGGGCGGGGTTGAATCCCTCTTCCTCGCGCTCGCGGGGACGTTCCGCACGATTCCCGCGGGCGGGATCGGGCTCGCGTCCGCGCCGCTCGATCTGCTGGCCGACACCGTGACGTCGGGACTCTCCCTTGCGCTGCGTGTGAGCCTGCCGGTGGTCGGGATCGTCGCGCTGCTCACGGTCGCCTTGGGCGCGGTCGGCAAGACGATGCCTCAGATGAACGTCATGACCGTCGGGTTCACATTCAAGTCCTACGCCGGGCTCGCGATGCTGACGGTCGCTCTTGGCGGCGTCGCCATCGCGGCGGGTGACGAGATCGACACGGTCCTCAAACAGACCGCGACCTGGGCGCATGAACTCGGCACGTCGGAAGTCAAGAACTAGCAGGAGTGTGCTGTGGCGGAAGACATGGGCGACAAAACCGAGGAGCCGACGCAGAAGAAGCTCGGCGACGCCCGCGAGAAAGGGCAGATCGCCAAGAGCATGGATCTGTCGGGCGCGGTCGACCTGATCGGGACCGCGCTGCTTCTCGGCGGCCTGGGGGCCACGCTGCTCTCGCTCGGCGGCGAACTGATGAAGAGCCAATTGATCTCCGGCGCCGGGAGCGAAGCGCTCGACGACGCATCGACGGTCATGATGATCCGCGAGGCGGGGCTGAAATGCGGCTTGGCGACGGTGCCGTTCATGATCGCCGCCGCGATGATCGCCACCGTCTCCCACATCCTGCAGGTGGGTTTCAACTGGTCCGGTCACCCCTTGATCCCCGACCTCAACCGCCTCAACCCGATCTCGGGGTTCAAGCGCGTCCTCAGCCTCAAGGGCATCGTCAAGGGGCTGAGCAGCTTTCTCAAGCTCCTCGTGGTCGGGTGGGTCGCCTGGTCGGTCATCAAGAGTCAAGCCGCCGAGATCGCCGCGTTGCCGTCCCTGGGGCTGGTGCCGGGCATGCTGATGGTCACGGTGCTCGCCGCCAAGGCCGCCGCGTGGATCCTCGTGCTGCTGCTGCTCATCGGCGTCGCGGATTACGGGTTCAACTGGTGGCAGCATCACAAGGACCTGCGGATGAGCAAACAAGAACTCAAGGACGAGCACAAGGACATGGAAGGCGACCCGCACCTCAAGGGGCGGCGGATGAAGATCATGCGCCAACTCGCCCAGCAGCGTGCCCAGAACACCGTCCCCAAGGCCGACGTCATCATCACCAACCCGACGCACTTCTCCGTCGCGATCAAGTACGACCAGGGAAAGATGGGCGCCCCGCGCGTGATCGCCAAGGGCGTGGACCATCTGGCCTTTGAGATCCGGAAGATCGCGGCCGCCCACGACGTTCCGATTCTTGAAAGACCGCCGCTCGCCCGCGCGTTGTACTACGCCGTCGACGTCGGCGGTGAAGTGCCCCCCGAGCAGTATCAGGCGGTGGCGGAAGTCCTGGCGTTCGTCTACCGACTGAAAGAAAGGGTGGCGGCCTGACCGTCTTCACGAGCCCCGAGCGTGAGCGAGCGGGTTCTCCCGGATTGATCCTCCTATGACCACGACAGCCCCGAATCCCGGCATTCTCCCCAACTGGATGCACCAGGTGCGCCGATTCCGCGGGCTCATCGTGCCCGTTGGGTTCGTTTCGCTCCTGGCGGTGCTCCTCGTGCCGCTACCGTCGGCGATGCTCGACGTGCTGATCGCGCTCAACATCGCGCTGTCGATCATCATCCTGCTCACCACCGTCTACATGAACGAGCCGCTGGACTTCAGCGCGTTCCCCTCGCTTCTCCTCGCCGCGACCCTGTACCGACTCGTGCTCAACATCGCCTCGACACGCCTGGTCCTGACCGCCGACGCGTCCTCGCCCGAAGAGGCGATGCACGTCGCCGGGCACGTCATCGCCGCGTTCGGCAACTTCGTCGCGGGTGATTCGCTCTTTGTCGGCGTCATCATCTTCCTCATCCTCGTGATCGTGCAGTTCATCGTCGTCAGCAAGGGTGCCACGCGCATCTCCGAAGTCGCCGCGAGGTTCACCCTTGACGCGATGCCCGGAAAGCAGATGGCCATCGACTCGGACCTCAACGCCGGCGTCATCGACGAGAAGGAAGCCCGCCGCCGCCGCGCCCGCGTCGGTCAGGAGGCGGACTTCTTCGGTGCGATGGATGGTGCGTCCAAGTTCGTCCGGGGCGACGCGATCGCCGGGATCATCATCACCGCCGTGAACATCCTGGGCGGGTTCGCCGTCGGGATGCTCCAGAAGGGCTGGGAAGCGGGCAAGACCGCCGAGGTCTTCACGAAACTGACGATCGGTGACGGGCTGACAAGCCAGATTCCTGCGCTGGTTGTCTCGATCGCGTCCGCGCTGATCGTCACCCGCTCGGGCAGCAAAGCCCAACTCGGCGACGAACTCGCCGACCAGATGGTCAGCCAGCCTCGCGGGCTCATCATCACCGGCTTCTTCCTTCTCATGCTCGCCTTGACTCCGCTGCCGACGATCCCGCTCGTGGTGACCGCCGTGGCACTCTTTGGGATCGCTTTCGCGATCAACAAATCCCGGAAGGCGACGGTCTACGCCGAGCAGGAGGTGGCCGCCGCCGCCGCCAAGAAGCCCGTCGAGCCGCCCCAGGTCGAATCGCTGCTCAAGGTCGACACCCTCGAACTCGAGGTCGGTCACGGCCTCGTCGGTCTCGTGGACGCGGGCAGTGGGGGAGATCTGCTCGAACGCATCTCCGCCGTCCGCCGCCAACTCGCGCTCGAGTACGGCCTGGTCATGCCGCCCGTGCGCATCCGCGACAATGTGCAACTCGATACCTCTGCCTACCGATTCAAGATCCGCGGAAACCCCGTCGCCGAGGGGCTCGTCCGCCCCGGCAAACTCATGGCCATGGACTCGGGGATCGCCAGCGGGACCATCGACGGCGAAGCGACGACCGAGCCCGCGTTCGGCCTGGCGGCACGCTGGATCGAGCCCTCGCTCCGCGGGCGGGCCGAAGCGATGAACTACACCGTCGTCGAGCCGACCGCCGTGATGGCGACGCATCTGACCGAGATGGTCAAGACGCACGCCGACGAACTGCTCACGCGTGAAGAAGTCGGCAACCTGCTCGAAGAGTGCAAAAAGAAAGCAGCCAAGCTCGTCGAGGAAACCGTCCCGGCGATCCTCAAGCCGACGGAACTCCAGAAGCTGCTGCAGAACCTTCTGCGTGAGCGGGTCCCGATCCGCGACCTTGAGACGGTCTTGGAGACGGTGGCCGAGTGGGGTCCCAAGACCAAGGACCTGGAGGTGCTCACGGAGTACGTGCGCAACGGGCTCCGCCGAACGATCTGCAACCAGTACGCGTCGGTACCACCCGGGGCGATCAAGCCCAAACTTGTCTGCGTCACGCTCGACCCGACGATCGAGGACCAGATCAACTCGTTCATCGATCGTGGGCCCGCGGGGACGGTCGTGAACATGCCCGCCCGGGCCGCCGCGAGGTTCGCCGACCAGATCGCCCGAGGCCTCCGCCTCGTGACCGACGCTGGACACATGCCCGTCGTCATCGCAAGCCCGCAGGTCCGTTCGGTCGTCCGCCAGGTCTTGGAGCCGCACGTCCCGGGCGTCGCCGTCCTGGGGTACAACGAGATCGCCGGCGGGATCGAGGTCGAGTCCCTCGCCCTCGTCACCCCCGCGGAAGAACAAACCACCCTGCTGGCGGCCTGACCCGCCCCGTGTTGGAAGAGCACCGCCGCACTGAAAGGAGTCCGTCTTGGAACCAAAGTCACCCAAGTCTTCCACCGCCGCCGATGCAGCCGCGATCAAGGCCGTCGTCGCCGGCGCGCCCGCGGAGCAGCTGGCGAGATTGACCAAGCCCGTGGCGGACACCAAGGGCTTCAGGACGGTCTCGTGGGCTTCGGCTCCAACGCACGTGCAAACGACCGTTGTGGATGTCACACGCACGCCTGCCGCCCCGCCTCAACAAAGACCGAACAGGCCGACCGAGCCCAAAGCCAGCGCCGCTCAGGCGGATAACTCGCTCTCGCAGATTCACACGGAACTCGTCGAGATCAGGGCAATGCTCGCAACCCTCACCGAATCGATCCGTGTCATTCAAACCACAGTCGCTTGATAACGAACGAGAGTTGCTCGGGAACTGTGGACAACTTGTGGATAACTTCTCGCGCGGGTCGGCACTTGGCCCGAATCACAACAAGTTTCGGGTCATTGTCAAGACTGTTTGTTCTCGATCCGATGCTCGTGTGTTCCACGTGATTCAAGACCCGCAAGGACCCTCCCGATGCACGCTCCCAGTCAGGTGATCGCATCGATCTTTGGGCTTTCCGCCTTCGCAGTGGCGGTTTTGTCGGGTTTGGTTGCGGGCTCTTCAGCCACAGAGACCCTCGGGCGGGCCATTCCGGTCATGCTCATTTTCTACTTTGTTGGGATTGTGATAGGGAGTCGCGTCGAGTCCATGGCTCGCGAGGCGACTGATCGGCGGGACGTTTCATCCGGCGGCGGTGGAAAACCGGTGGAAAACCCGGGGGTTCGGAGCAAAGATTCCGTCTGAATTGGTCAAATTTTGCGGATTTTCTCATTTTTTCGAGCATGACCGGGTGTGAAGTTGTTATCACTATGTCGGGAGCATGGAATGCTTCCGTGGAATGGAATCCAGGGAAAGCCCGGCCGAGGAGTTCCGCCGGGCTTGAGAATGGTCAAGGAGTCGACCATGACGACCATGAAGGTCGCGCGAGGGCTGTCACGTCAGGCCAACCGCGCTGCGTATCGCCAAGCTGAACTGTCGAAGTCGCGTTCCGAGTTCGACAAGAAACCCGTGAATGACGTGTGGCGTGAGCTTCAGCGTCTGCCCGAGGACTCGTCGCGCCGCTGCGCCATCCGAAACTACTTCATGGAGAGGTTCCTTCCTCTCGTGCGTTACAACGCCGAGCGGATCCACACCCGCCTCCCCGACGAGGTGGACATCGAGGACCTCATGTCCGCCGGCGTCTTCGGGCTGATGGACGCCATCGACGCGTTCGACCTCGAACGCAAGGTCAAGTTCGAGACCTATTGCGCCCCGCGTATCCGCGGCGCGATCCTGGATGAACTGCGTTCGATGGACTGGGTCCCCCGTCTCGTCCGCCACCGAACCTCCAAGTTCGAGCAGGCCCGCCAGCAGATCGAGATGGCCACCGGCGTCAGCCCCACCGACGATCAGGTCGCCAGCCGCCTGGGCCTCGAGGGCGAGGAGTTCGACAAGCTCAAACGCGACAGTTCCGCCGTCAACACGCGGAGTCTCACGCAGCGTTGCTTCAACTCCGACGGCAATCGCGACATCCGCGAGATCGACGTCATCAAGGACGAATCCCAGCGCAACCCGCAGAACGAGGTGCAGCGCCGCGACCTCAAGGAGCTCATCACCAAGGGGCTCAGCCGCGCCGAGCGACTGATCGTCATCCTCTACTACTACGAGGGCATGACGATGAAGGAGATCGGGGCCACGCTCGACCTCTCCGAGAGCCGCGTCAGCCAGATGCACAGCTCGATCCTCCTCCGCCTCAAGGCGCAGATGCAGCACCGGACCAAGGAACTGGAAGAAGTCGAGGAATAGCCCGCTCCACCCGCCGGTCTTTCCGCACCAGTCCTTCCGCACGAATTTTGACGGCCCCGCTTGCTTCCGCACGCGGGGCCGCTTTGCTTTGGGCATGACGAACCCGATCCAACACGCGACCACCGCCTGTCTCGGGCTCGGCGGAAACGTCGGAGACGTCCGCGAGGCCTTCCGCGTTGCCGCCCGGCGGCTCGGCGCGGCGCCCGGTGTTCGAGTCGTCGCCGCGTCGTCAATCTACCGCACCGCCGCCGTCGGGCCCGTCACGCAGGACGACTTTCTCAACGCGGTCCTCGTCGTCGAAACGACCATCTCCGCTCGTGCGCTGCTCACGCTTCTCCTTGAGGTTGAGCGCGAGGCGGGCCGCGACCGCACGCTCGGCCCGCGATGGGGTCCCAGGCCTCTGGATCTGGACCTGCTGCTCTTCGGTGACGAGATCATCCAAGAGCCCGATCTCGTCGTGCCGCACCCGAGGCTCTCGGAACGGAGGTTCGTGCTCGAGCCCCTCGCCGAGGTCCTCCCTGTGTTCATCCTGCCGGGAACCGGCCTGACGGTCGAACAGTGGCGACAGCGAGCGGCGTCGTCCGGTGACCATGTCGCTCGTCTTGAGTCCCGATGGCTCAGCGTGTGAGCCGATCAACGACGCGCTCGCAGGCCTCCACGACGGGCGTTCCGTTGCCGAGCGGTGCCGGGAGCACCTCGTCGCACCCCGCCCCGAGCAAAGAAGCGAAGGAAACGCCCGGATCGCACACCGCCACGATGGGGACGCTGCTCGCACGCGAGCGAACATGCGAAGCCGATGCGCTCGCGCTCGCGGCCAGCACGACCACGCTGTAGGGCGCACCGACCAGCTCCGCGTCGCTGAGACACTCCTCGGTGGGCGCACCGGGTTCGGTAGCGTCCACCAGCGCTCCCGCGAGCGTCAGACAATGCCGGAGAAGACTGCGTTCCGGCTCGGATGCCCCGACCACGAGCACGGCCCGTCCTGTCAGGGGGCGAGCGGCCTGAGATTCCTTCGCCCGTTCCTCGACCATCGCAGCCAGATCCCGAAACGCGAGTTCCCGAGAGACGAACCCTGCGAGAAGAGTGAGCGCATCGATATCCGCGGGAGTGAACACGCGGGCGCGAGTATCACGCACCTTTATCGCTCCGATCACAGCCCCGGAGGCCAGCACGATCGGCACGCCCGCGAATGCACGGATACCCACGTCGATGGTCTCCCGATGGGACTCGAATCGCGGGTCCTTGGTCGTGTCTGGGACGATGATCGCACTGCCGCTCGTCAGCACATTCGCGCCGATCGACTGCGTCCGGTCGTACAGCGCCGCCTCGATCGCAGGTCCAGGGGAACAGCGCGCGTAGTACTCGCGGGTCAGCGCGACGCTCGCCAGCGGCGCATGCAAGATCCGAGCGGCCAGACGGGCGAGCCTGCTGATCGGGTCCTCGGGGGATGACGAGGCCGACGCCTCGCCCGCGGAGACAGCCGCCGTGGACGCCTGATCTTCCAGCCCGTCCAGAGCAAGTTCGCTCAAAGAGATCCGTGGATCGGCCCCGGGATTTGACATCGCAACCACCTCCGCGGCGACATGCCGCAGGTGGTTTATCGACCGAAACCCAGGACTAATACAGGG
The DNA here is from genome assembly GCA_943369765.1 of Phycisphaera mikurensis NBRC 102666. Taxonomy (GTDB): domain Bacteria; phylum Planctomycetota; class Phycisphaerae; order Phycisphaerales; family UBA1924; genus UBA2396. The sequence goes on from CALROI020000008.1 coordinate 119,103, forward strand.
GGTTGATTCCTCAGTTCGAAGGGTTGCAGTGCACCGTTCAGACGACGCCGATCGCCGCGGCATCCCGATCCGAGAGCTTCGCCCCGTTCGCGCGAGCACGCACCGTGCCGTCTCGTTTCCAGGACCGCTCGCACTTCTCAAACCCGCGCTTCTGCACGTTCTCGACCGTGATCGCCTGAGCCTTGGCGTCCACCCACACTTTGCTCACGCCGAGCAGGTCCGAGAGGTCGACCGGATCAAACCGCGCGAGGGTGCCGTCGGGGTCGGGGAGTGTGACGCCCAGGTCGAGCGGGTTGTCGACGCCGAGCGTCTTTCGCTCGATCTCGATCGCCGCGAGCGCCGCCGCACGCGACTTCATCACCGTGGCCCACCCCGCGTCGGACGCAGCGCCGAATCCCGGGGTGCTCCCCTTGGAGAGGAACTCATGAAGATGGACGCAGACGCTGGTGTCCTTGCTGTCCGCTCGCCTCAGCTCGCGGAACGCCTCGTCGGCCGTGTGGCACAGGATCGGCGCGAGCAGCCTGCAAAGCCCGTCGGTCAGGTCCCAGAGCACCGTCTGCGTCCGCCGGCGGCGCGGAGCATCCTTCGCGTCGCAGTACAGCCTGTCCTTCACCGCCCCGAGGTACACCGCGCTCAGCGTGTCGTTGCAGAAGTCGTACAACGCCTGCTGCACCCCGCGGAAGTCGTACGACTCGTACCCCTTCTTCACCGTTGCAGCAAGCGTGTCAAACTCGGCCAAGACCCATGCGTCGAGCGAGGTCGGCGCGATCGAGTCCAGCGGAACGCAATGCCCGGCCTGCCCGTCGCAGGTCGCCTTGAAGTCGTCGAGATTGCTGAGCATGAACCGCAGCGTGTTGCGCACCTTGCGGTAGCTCTCGCCGAACTCCGTGAAGAACGCGATGTCCGCCTTGATGTCGTTCTCGTACGGCAGGCTCGAAACCCACCAACGCATGACGTCCATCCCGAACTCGTTGCACAGGCTCTCGACCTCGAAACGTGCCGCGTCCGGGCGGCTCTTGCTCAGTTTCTTCCCGTCCTTGTCCACGATGAACCCGTGCGTGAGCAGCGTCTTGAACGGCGGAACACCCATCACGCCCAGCGACGGCAGCAGCGACGACTGGAACCACCCGCGGTGCTGGTCGGAGCCTTCGAGGTACAGGTCCATCGGGAACCCCAGGCCTCGCTCGCGCATGCACGCGTTCCACGTGCTGCCGGACTCGAACCAGACGTCGACGATGTCAGCTCCCTTGCGGAGGGAAGAGACGGAGAGACGGAGAGACGAAGAGACGGAGTCGGGGAGGTCCTTGTCCGTCGCAGGGTCGTAGTACTTGAGCAGTTCCTCGGGGGGCGAGGAGAACCAGACGTCGGTCCCCTTCTCGCGGACGAGTTTCGCCACAGCCCGCACGGACGCGGCGGTCATGAACGTCGTCCCGTCGGCGAGCGTGAACGCGGGAATCGGCATCCCCCACGAACGCTGCCGGCTGATGCACCAGTCGGGGCGGCTCTCGAGCATACCCCGCATGCGGTTTCGGCCCCATTCGGGGACGAACGTGATCTCCGCGCCGCCCTTGGGCGCGGTCTGCCGGAGCGCGAGCTCACGCAGGCTGGCGTTCCACTTGGGCATGGTCCGATCCACACCCACAAACCACTGGTGCGTACACCGGAAGATCACGGGCGTCTTGCTGCGCCAGTCGTGCGGGTAGCTGTGCGTGAATTTGTGGCTGAAGAACAGGTGCCCGGAGTTCTTGAGGTGCTGGGCGACCTCGTCGTTGGCTTTCCAGATGAGTTTGCCACGGAGCCACTCGGGCACGGTGTCGTCGTAGGTGCCGTCGCCCTTGACGGGGCAGTACGAGGGAAGGCCGACAGCCTGCCCGGTCTGATAGTCCTCGGTGCCGTGCCCGGGCGCCGTGTGGACGAGCCCGGTGCCGTCCTCGAGCGTGACGTAGTCAGCCCCGACGATCGTGTGGATCGGCGCGGTGGCGAGGACGGTTTCGCGGGCGCGGAACGCTTCGGAACGCGAGCCTTCGGTCTCCGCGACGAAGGGGTGCCGGTACTTGAGGCCGATGAGCTTCGCGCCCGGGCACGTGCCCAGGACGACGAACTGCTCAGCCTTGTGCTCGCCGGTGGGCATCTTCATCACGCGATCGACCGCTTCCGCTGCGAGCACGGTGACGTTTCCATCGACCCAGACGCACGCGTAGTCAAACTTCGGGTTGACCGCGATCGCGAGATTCGCGGGGAGCGTCCAGGGCGTGGTGGTCCAGATCATGAACGACGGACGGACGAGCGGACGCGTGCCGGGCTTGGGGGCTTTGGAGGAGGCTCCGGAGTTCTCTTCAGCCTCGGCGGCCGGCTCGTCATCGGTCTCCTCGACTTCTTTGAGCCCGAACGCGTCGTACACCGCGTCCATGTCCGCCGACTCAAAGTCGACGTACACCGAGAGATCCTCGCGGTCCTGATACTCGAGTTCAGCCTCGGCGAGAGCGGTCTCGTTGGCGACCGACCAATGCACCGGCTTGAGCGCGCGATAGACGAGCCCTTGCTCGCAGAGCGCCGCCAGCACCTCGAGCGTGGCCCCCTCGAACGAAGGCTGGAATGTCAGGTACGGGTGCTCATAGTCAGCAAGAGTGAGGAATCGCTCCATCTGTCCCCGCTGGAGTTTGACGTATTTCTCCGCGTGCGCCTGGCACTCGCGGCGAACCGCGGTCTTCCGCTGATCGTCGGGCAACCCCATCAGCTTCGTCAGCTTCCCCTTCTCCTGAAGGTCGGTCATCACCTTGTGCTCGATCGGCAAGCCGTGACAGTCCCACCCCGGGACGTACGGGCAGTCAAACCCCATCATCGTGCGAGAGCGAACGACAAAGTCCTTGAGGCACTTGTTGAGCAGGTGCCCCAGGTGGAGGTTGCCGTTGGCGTAAGGCGGGCCGTCGTGGAAGACGAACTTGGGCTTGCTCGTGCCCGCCTCGCGCAAGCGGTCGTAGACCTTCATCGCCTGCCAGCGCTTCAGGCTGGCCGGCTCGTTCTGCACGAGGTTGGCCTTCATCGGGAACGCGGTCTTCGGGAGGTTGAGCGTGTCTTTGAGGCTCGGAGCGACGGCGGGGGTGGTGGGGGTGGTCGGGGGGTTCGACATGGTTGCTTTCAGGGAGTGGGCGGGGCCCGCATCGGCACGGGATCGCCCGGGAGAATCTTGGGTGGTCCGAGTTTAGGTTCGGACGTGGTTGGAGGGCGGGAAATGCGTGTGGCGCGAAATCGCCCCGCGAGCGGCCAAAGAAGGCCTCTCAGCGGGGCGTGGTAATTCGTGAAATGACGTTCGCGCGGGGCATCGGTGGATTCTAGCCACCGACCGACGCCGAATGAACCCTCCAAGCGCGTACAGGAGGGTGCCTGGTGCCCGTTCAGGCAAGCTCAAAGATCGACTGCGTCCTGATGACGAGCGATCCGGTCGCGATCAGGTGGTACGCCTGGGCGTGCACTTGCCGCTGCTGCCTCTGGATCGAGACCATGCTCAGGCACTTGCCCGAATCATCGTTCCAATGGTGCATCAGGGGTGCTTCTTCCTTCGCCAGGTCGAGCATCTCTCGGTACACGTCCGCGAAGAGGTTGTCCGCGAGCTGCTCGGTCTGAACGCTCAACATGTACGTCAGCCCGCCCGGGCTGAACGAGTGCTCGAACTCATGCTCGCCCGCCGCGAGAAACGCGGAAAGAACGCCCGCGGTTGGCAGGTTTCTTCCCGAGTCCGCGAAGAGCTCCGTGGCGTGCTGGCTGCCGGCGGAGAACCCCAGCGCGTGCGAGCCGGGCATCAGCCAAGCTTCGAGTTCGTAGCCATCCCCCTTGGTGATCCGCTTCGTGCGCACCGGGAGTAGCTCCGGGTGAAGGGCGCGGTCGTAAAGCAGTGCTTGATGGGTCAGGACTGAATTGGGTCTTGTTGGAACGTTCATGTCTTTTCCGGTCGATCCACCTATTGTGGTGAACGTGGTGGCGAATCTCTCTCTCGCCCCGACGCTTTCAAATCGCCTCGGCCCCGCGTCCAACGGGTCTCGAAGCTTGTTCCGGACGTGGGCGACGGTCTCTCCGCCGGCGCCCCGATTTATACCCCCCCCCCGAGATCACGGGTTTTTCCCCGCTTGGGCCGATACACCCGTTGCGCTCCATTCCAACGCGTGGTGCGTTGAACAACCTCCTTGTGAGACGCCATTGGATCAGATCGGGACCCAGATGTCGAGCTTCCGACAAACTGTCCACAACCTCTTGGGGGTCCTTCCGACGCGGAAGGGCTTTGGGTTCCCCCGTGGAGTGGCCACGATAGCAGACGGGTCCGGAAAAACCAAGACGAACTTTGCCTTCGGGTCGCTGAAAAACAAGTTTGCGCCGGACGACCTCGCAAGAATCTGGATTGCGGTGGGGTTGGTCTGTCCGAACGCAGATCGCGATCACTGGGTGCCCCCGTTGCTCGACGTGCTGCCCAAGTGTCGACAAGCGGTCTTGGAAGAGGCTTGGCGGATCCTGATCGCGAAGGGAGAACGCCTCGCAGCCTCTGGGCTGGATCCCGAAATCGAGTTGGCGCGTCGGTGCGAGCTGATTCGAACGCTCTCGCTCGATTCAGACATCGCGATTCGTGCGGAGACAATCGCGTGGATCGCCGATGGCGGATGGGTGCACTGTCCGGATGTCCTCGTCCGTGGATTGAGTGACCCGGATCCGCAGGTTGCCACGGCCGCAGACTCAGCCCTTCGCCGTCTTGTCGATGGCGCAGGGAAAGACCTTCGCTTGGTCGAGCTGGTCCGAGGCGTCCTGCGCCACGCCGCATCCGAGTTTGCGCTGCACCAGTCCCGGGCTGTCGCGTCGGGGGTCGTCGCGACCACCGGGCCCGGTTCCGACCGGACAGCCTGGGACCTCATCGCGGCGGATGACGCGAGCCGGGCTTTCCTCGCCCGCGCCCTGAGATCGGGCGGGCACGATTCCATTCGACTTCGAGCGTGGGAACACCTCGCGGTGCCTTCGTTCACCGCGGCGGCCGTGGACCGGCTCCGCGCAGCGTGCGGACCGAGGTTTCACGCGATGGTGCTCGAACGTGCGCACCTCGTCCGCAGCGACCCGCGACAGCAGGCTGTCGCCCGACTCTCGCCGCGAGATCGTGCCGCCTTGATTGCCGGGATGGTTCCGATGTCGTTCGGCGTTCTCTCGCGTCTGGGCCACGAGGCCTGTATCGGTGTTTCGCAGCTGATGACCGGTCTGGGCGTCGATGTCGCGGCACGTGAGCGGTGGGGGAGGGTTGCGCTCGCGCATCCTTCGCCCTTGGTCCGCTTCGCCGCCTGGCGGACGACCCCGAGCAGAACCGCCATGGACTACGCGTTTGATCGTGACTCAAGCGTGGCGCGCTCCGCCGCGACGGCGGGAAGCGGCGCGGCCGGACCTTGGCGTGCCCTCCAGCGCAGCCCGCACGCGGAGGTGCGACTGATCGCGGCGGGTGAGATCGCTCGCTTCGGCCTCGAATGGACCGAGTCGTCTGCCGCGGTGATCGGGCTTCGGCGGCGGTGCCAGGCGGACCCCGCCGGGCTTGAGCGCGAATGGCGCGATCGGTGGGAACAGGCCGACACAGCCGAGCGAATCGTGCTCATGCGGCTCGCCCTGCGCGTCGGACTTGGCAAACGTGTCACGGGACTGGTTCAACAGCAGATCATCGCGGACGCGCCGGCGGGAACGCCCCAGGCCCGCGTCGCGGCGACGGCCGTCAGGCTCTTCGGGAACGGCGCGGCCGATGCTGTCGCGGCATGCCTCGCCGCTCCGGACGCTCGCCTGCGGGCCAACGCGGTCGAAGCTTGCTCCGACAAGATTGCTCGGACCGGCACCATGCTCGAACTTAAGGGAGATCCGAACCATCGCGTCCGCGCCAACGCGGTGCGCAGGCTCGCGTGGAACGGATCGATTTCCTCCTCCGACGCGCTTCGCGAAGTAAATCAGATGTCCGGGCACGCGGACGCGTCGCACCGGCTCGCCGGGGCATGGATGCTCCCGCGCGTGGCGGAGGTCGTGGGGCGGCGTGTCGTCGCGAAGCTCGTCGAGCACCGACTCCAAACCGAGGACGATCACCGCGTCCGGGCTCGTCTCGAGGACGCCGCGGCAAGATTCCGCGAGGACCTCGGCGTTCTCGCGATGGAGGCAGCATGATGTTCACTCTCGCGGACGGGCCGATGCGACTGATCGTCAGCGACACGCCGCAGGCCCATCCCGGTTCCGACACCGCGTGGTTCGTCTTGGCGCTCTGGATGGGAATCGCGATTCTCGTGCTGACCGCGGCGGTCGTGCTCCGGCGCTGGCTGGCCAGACCCGCCGACCCTTACGAACAACTGCTCCGCCGCGTCTGCGAATCGGCGGGAGTTTCCATCGGGGCCCGTACCAAGCTCCTGATGCACGCGGGCGGGGACGCGAGGGAAGCTCTCGGACAGCTGATGCTCAAGGCGATGCAGCGGCGTGAACGCGAAACATCGCCGCCGGCGTGAGCACGCGATCGGTTCTCCACCGGGCGAAGATTCAGGCGTTTTTGAGCATCCTGGCGTACCTGGCGATCGCGTCCGTGGGCGTGTGCGACGGTTCCCAGCCCAGCCCTGCCTTGTTCGCCGACACGTCCGCGCAGGTGTAGTCCTGGTAGAACTTGCGGATGTCCGGCGGCATGTCGAAGTACTCGGTCGTCAGCTCGTTCTTCCCCAGGCCAAGGGCCGGGCGGAGGGCCGCGATGATGTCGTTGAACGACGTCGCGACGCCGCTGCCGACGTTGTACACGCCCGGCGTGGGTTTGGCCTTGGTGCCCAGGCCAGCGGCGGCCATCGTGCACGCGACCACATCGTCGACAAAGACCTGATCGCGAGCGTGCGAGCCGTCGCGGAACAGACGCGGGGCCTCGCCCTTGAGCATCTTGGTCGCGAGTTGGTAGACCATCGAGGCCATCTTGCCCTTGCGGCTTTCGCCCGGGCCGAAGACGTTGAAGTACCGAAGCCCCACAACGTGCGGCGGGGTGGGCACCGCGGCGGTCAGCCGGCGGTGCTCGCATTCCATGAGCCACTTGCTGAACCCGTACACGTTGCTGGGCGACCCGGCCGCCGCGAGCGGAAAGGGCTTGCGTGCCGCGGCCTGCGGCGGGGTGCCGTACACGGCCGCGCTGCTCGCGTACACGAGCGGGACGTCGGCCTGCACGCAGGCGTGCATCAGCCCCATCATCGGCGTGGTGTTGACGGCGAGCATCTCCGCCTCGTCGGCGACGGTGGTGTCGGTGATCGCGCCCAGGTGGAACACCGCGTCGATGTCGGCGGTTTCCAGAAGCGCGTCAAACTCGAAGTCCTCGATGGGAATCGGCAGAACGACGCCGCTGAAGGGCGGAAGATCGTGGCGGGCGAACGCCTCGACGATGTTGGCGAAGGAGCCCGAGCGGAAGTCATCGATGACGATGAGTTCGGTGTCGGGGTCGCGAGCGACCAGCGCCGCGGCGAGGTTGGAACCGACAAACCCCGCGCCGCCCGTGATGACGTAGAGGGGGCGTTGCCTGTTCTTGTCCTTGGACGGGGTCCGCGAGCGTTCGTGGCGGTGGGTCTTCATGCCGCCGACTGTATCAGTCCTTGGGCTTGGAGGGGATCCGAAGCCTCATCCCAGGCCGCAGGGCGTCCTCGGAGGGGAGCAGGGTCGCATTGGCCTCAAGAATCACCCGCCAGTTCTTTCCTGAGCCCCAGACCTTTGCAGCGATGCCCGAGAGCGTGTCGCCCTTCTGCACGAGATAGTCCGTGGAGTTCGACGCGGGGGTCGGGTTGGCGGGCGGAGTGACGACAGGCTTGCCCTGGATGTTCGACGGGTCCTTCGGCAGGCGGATCTGGTCCCCGGGCTTGAGCCGGCGTGGGTCCTTCATCGGATTGGCGCGGGCGATGACCGTGTGGAGGCGTGACGAACCGTACCGGGCTTTGGCGATGGTCTCGAAGGTCTCGCCCTGCTTGACCGTGTAGGTTTCAAACTCGGGAGGGACGACCGTCGAAGCGGGGGCGGGCGGCTTGGGCTGTGGTGCCGGGGGCTGCTCAGGGGCGGGCCGGATGGCAGGCTCAGGAGCTGGCGTTGCCGGAGAAGCTTCGGGCTTGGGGCCGGGAGCCGGAGCGGGTGTCGGATTGGTCATCCCGGTGCGAGCCGCCGGGAGCGGCGTGCTGAGTGAATCGGGGAGGGGCGCGATGCCGTTGGAGCCCTTGCCGCTCGGTTCGTAAAGCCAATACGCACCGATCCAGACGAGCACAAGGCATCCGGTCGCGGCCATCAGTCTGGAAGAAGCGGATTCCATTCAGCGAGAAGCTCCACTGGAGTCTATCGACTCAAAAGACCTTCGAGCTTGTGCGCGAGGGCCCAACCTGCGGGTTTCTATCGGGCGGGAAGCGCAGGAATTGCGCCCTTCGCCTCGTCGTCGGAGGCTTCAGCGTCCGTGCCACCAGCGCCGCAGACCATCGGTGCGGCGAGCATGATCGAGGAGAGGGTGCCGACGACGATGCCCATCCCCAGCGAGTACGCGAAGGGCTTGAGGGCGTCGCCGCCGACCGTGTAGAGGACGATGGTCGAGAGGATCGTCGTGGTGCCGGTGAGCAGCGTCCGGCTGATGCACTGGTTGACGGAGTTGTTGACGATCTCGCGTGTGACCCGCTTGGCCTTCCCGCGATTCTCGCGGATGCGGTCGAGGAGCACGATCTTGTCGTTGATGGAGTATCCCAGCACCGTGAGCACGGCGGCGACGACGGTGAGGTCGATCTTGAAGGGGACCATGCCCAGCGCGTTCGCGAGCCCGGGGAGGTGGTCGTAGATGAGTTCGGCAGCCGCGATCAGCCCGACGGCAATCAGACAGTCCATCAGCGTGGGGACGATCGCGGCGATCGAGAACCGAATCGAGTTGAATCGCACCCAGATGAAGATCACGATGAGAAACGCGGCAACGACCACGCAGAGCACCGCCTGGGCGACGAAGGTCTTGGCGATCGCAGGACTGAACTCGTTGGCGGAAAGGAGCGAGGTCTCCTCCGTCAGAGCGGCGCGGACCACGGCCCATTCGGTATCCCGGACGTTGATACGCCAGTCGTCCGTCGCGCCCATGCTGAGGTGCTCGGCGTCGAGGGCGACGAGGACAGCGGACTTGACAGCGGTTTCATCACCGGAGAGGATCACCAGGTCGGACAGGGTGCGAGTGGTCCCGCGAATGCCGGGCTTGTTCCTCGCGTTGGTGATCCGGTTGCGGAGTTCCTTGAGGGAGACGGGGGGAGAGATATCTTCGAGGAGGGTCGCGACGCCGCCGCGGTACTCCGGAAGCGTCACGCCAAGGTCGGGCTTGCCGAGAACCTCTCCCAGCCTGGCGCGGTTGATCGGGAAGACCGGGATGGAGTCCCCTTCCGCGATGTCCGATCCCTTGAATTTGAGCTCGGCACGTCGCTCGATCACGTCGCCGAACGCCTCGAGGACCGCGCTGGAGACCACCGCGGTGTCCGGGAGAAGGGTCTTGAGACTGAACTTGTCCGAGGAAAGGTCCGCACGCGCGTCGATCACTTGGATCGTGACGTTGCGAAGGTCACGCGGAAAGCGATCGCTGTCGGCGACTTTGTGGAACCGCTCTTCGACCTCGGCCCGCGTCAGGGTCAACTGCTTGCCGGTCTCGTCGGCGCGGAGCTGGAGGACGATCTGCGTGCCCCCGCGGAACTCGGTGTCGAACATCTCGCGGTTGCGGTACCCGATCAGGGCGAAGGACGCCAGCGTGGCCGCGATGCAGATGGCGTAGAAGGGCGTGCGGAGCCTCATCCAGTCCACGTTCACGGTGAACGCTCGCTGGACGAACGGAACCGCCATCGGGAGCATCGAGGTGGTCCTCCACCCGAGCTTGAGCGCGATGTCGAAGACAAGCCTCGTGAAGACGAGCTGGGCGAAAAGAGTCGTCACGACACCGATGCTCATCGTGACCGCGAACCCGCGGATCTCGGTGGTGCCGAAAACGAACAGAACCGAACAGACGAGAAGGTGCGTGGTGTTGCCGTCGATGATCGCCGACATCGCGCGGTTGTACCCAAGCCCGACGGCTTCCTTGAGCGCGATCCCCTTCGCGAGCTCCTCACGCATGCGTTCAAAGATGAGCACGTTGGCGTCGACCGCCATCGCGAACGCCAGAATCACGCCCGCGATGCCCGGGAGGGTGAAGGCGGCCTTGTTCAAGGCCATCAGGGCGACGAGCAGGAAGGTGTTCAGCGCGAGCGCGAGCGTGGAAACCAGCCCGCACGAGAAGTAGTACACGATGAGGAATCCGGCGCAGATTCCAAAGGAGATGTACCCCGCTTGGATGCCGCGTTGAAGATTCTCCTGCCCCAGGCTCGGGCTCAGGACCGACTGGGAGATGGGCTCGGGGCTGAGCTTGGCCTGGAGCGCGCCGGCGACCAGGACTTTGATGACGTACTGACGCTCCGAGTTGGAGTCGACACCCGTGATGCTCCCCGACCGAGAGATCGCGGAGATCAGCCGGGGCGCCGTGTACACCTCGTCGTCGAGCACGATGGCCATCGGTTGACCAACGTGCCGGCTCGTCAGATCGCCCAGAAGAACCGCCCCGACGTTGTCCATCGAGAACGCGATGGACGGCTTGCCCAACTCGTCGCGAGATTCCATCGCGCTGGCGACGGACCACTTGCCGCTCGCCGAGGTCAGCTTGGCGTTGGCCGTGTCCCAGCACAGCAGGTAGTACCCGTCCAGGTACGCCTCGCCGACGTACCCCAGATTCGAGAAGAAGGCCGACGCGCTCGCACGGAGCAGGTCCCGCTGCCCGACCGAGTCGTACCAGCTGGTGATGTCGTTGACCTTGAACCAACGCGCGTCGGGACGCCGCGCGACCGCGGGACCCCGCTCGGCAAGCTCGCGACGCAGGGCGGCCTCTTCGGGGTGCCCGTTCTCGCCGGGCGAGATCGTGATCCGGAACGCCAGCTCGCCCGACCCGCGGAGAAGACGCATCAGATCCTGCGGGTCGTCGAGCGTGACTCGGTTTTCGGAATAGGCCTGGTACGCCGCAGCGACCGCCTTGATCTCGCCCGCGCGGATCGGGAATCGCTCGAGCAACTCGTTGAGCTTGATCTCTTGCTGGCTGTCGTCGAGGACTCGCTCGTCCTTCTCCACCCCTTTGATCGAACGCTTGAGCGTCGGGAGCTCGAGCACCCGACGTACCGTGTCCGGCGAGATCACGCTCGCCGTGAGCGCGTCGACCGCGGCCCGGTACTTCGGATTGATCCGGGCGCGTTCCCCGACCAGTTCGTCCCGCTCTCCCGCAGGAGTTTCCGCGGGAAGCGTCCGGATCTTCTCGTCCATGGCCGCGAGTGACTCGTACAGCGCGGCGGCTTCCTTGATCTTCTCCGCAATCAGAGGGCGGCCAGCGGCGAGCGACGCGATGTTCGCGTCACGCTCGGCCGGAGGGAGCGCGAAGACCTGCTGCAAACGCCCCGGCGTCGGGCGGAACTCGCCCAGCTTCTGCACGGACTCGTCAAAGACTCTGCGAAGCTCCTTGACCTTCGGGCCCGGCAACGGCATCGTCACTTCAATCCGGTCGGACCCGAGCTGCGTGACCGATACCTCCATCACGCCCTTGGGGTCGATGCGGTCCTTGACCGCGTCGATCACCTTCCCGATGACCGAGCCGTCGGCCTCGCCCGGCCCGATCTGGACGTTGTAAACCAAACTGATCCCGCCTGCCAGGTCGCGCCCGAAGCGAAGCTGCTTCTCGATGGGCAGGATGAACCAGGTGCAGGCCGCCAGCACGGCGACTTGGAGGAGAATGCGTTTCCAGAGACTCGACATCGTGGTGCTCGTTCCGTAAGTGTTCGTGCGGGGTGCTTCTGCCGTTGATGCTGAAGTTCCCGATCAGGCGTTGGCGATTTCTTTCTTGGCGTCCTTGGTCTCGATCGCGGCGATCGCGCCGTCCTTGGGCTTGACGGGCTTGAGAACCGTCTGGATCGCGGACTTCACGTACCGGACCTTCCCTTCCTCAAACTTGATGACCACCTCGGCGTCGCGGATGTCCGTCACGGTGCCGATCTCCCCGCCGATCAACTGCACCATGTCGCCTTTGCTGAGCGACTCCATCAGGTCCTGCCGCTTCTTCTTGTCCGCTTTGCCCGTCCGCCACTGCATGAAAATCATGAACGCGAACACGGCGACGATGATCCACAGGAAGCCGAACCCGGGCGGTGGAGACGCCGGAGTCGATGTCGGGCCGAGCGGGGCCGCGCCGGCCGTCGGAATGCCCGGTGTGGCCTCGAGGCTTCCCGTGGGAGCCGGGCCGCCGAGGGATTGATTACTGGGGTTGCCAGCCTGGGCCAAGACAAGCATGAGCGGGCTGGCCGAAGGGCCGGTCCAATCAGAATACATCATGGTTCAACCTTTGTTTGGGTCTGCGATCGTGAGCAAGGGGGAACGGTAGGCGTTTGGGAGCCGATTTTCAGGGGGAGGGGTAGCGAGCCGTCAGTGCGACGCGCCCTCGATCCCCGGGGCCGCGACAGGCCAGCGCGAGACGAAACCCGTCCAGTCGTCCGTCGGGATCGTGGCTCGCAGGTCCGCCATGAACCGCTGAAAGTGCCGAAGGTTGTGGAGCGTGACGAGGATCGGCCCCAGCATCTCTTCCGCGTTGAAAAGATGCCTGATGTACCCGCGCGAGAAGTGGGGAAGGTCCACACCCGCCGGCCCTTGCATCGCGTACCCCGCCGGACGACACGCCGGGCAGTCGCACAACGGATCAATCGGCAGCGGATCCCGCGCGTACTTGGCGTTCTTCAATCGGATCTGCCCCGCGGGCGTGAACGCGTTCGCATTGCGCCCGTTCCTCGTCGGCAGCACGCAGTCAAACATGTCGACCCCCGCGCGGACAGCGGCGAGTAGGTCGCGTTCGTACCCGACGCCCATCAGGTACCGCGGCTTGGCGTCGGGCATCAGCGGCGCGGTGTGCCGCACCACCGCCGCGATCTGCTCGGGCCCCTCGCCCACCGCGACGCCGCCGATGGCGTACCCCGGCAGGTCGATGTTGCAGATGCGTTCGACGCACCACGACCGCGCGACGGGGTCGGTCCCGCCCTGGATGATCCCGAAGAGCGACTGCTCGCCCGGCCGCGCATGCGCAGCCTTGCACCGATCAAGCCATCGCACCGTCCGCTCGTTCGCGACGGCGAGGCGTTCCGCGTGGTTGTACTTGCGGTCTCTGCGAAGGACGCGCGTCAGACGCGGGTCGGCGGGGGTGTGGGTGGGTGCGTCGATCGCGGGAGTCGCGGGAGACTCAGAACCACCCGCTCGCTCACGCTCGGGGCTCGTTTCGGAGGGGGGGCAGTCGTCAAACGCCATCATGATGTCGGGGCCGAGGAGATTCTGGACGCGGATGGACTCCTCGGGCGTCATGCGAATGGTCTTCCCGTCGACGATGGATTTGAACGTGACGCCGTCGTCGTCGACCGCGTTCATATCCGCCATCGAGTACGCCTGGTACCCGCCCGAGTCCGTCAGAATGGGCCCGTTCCACGACATGAACCGATGCACGCCCCCCATCTCCGCGACAAGCTCAGGCCCCGGCCGCAGCAGCAGGTGATACGTGTTGTTGAGCAGAATCTGGGCCCCGGTCGCGGCGACCAGATGCGGCAGAATCCCCTTGACCGACCCCCGAGTCCCCACCGGCATAAACGCGGGCGTGTCAAAGTCGCCATGGAGAGTGGACACCCGCCCGACACGAGCATGCGTGGTCGCGGACCTGGCGGAGATGGCGAAAGTAAGGGGGGAGGTGGGGGCTGGGGGGGGCACGGGCGAGGGTAGCGGCAAGGAAGGGTGCCACGTCCGGACCCGAAGGGCCGGACGTGCTGGGAGGCACCGCCCGCCAGCGCACGTCCGACCGAAGCGGATCAGACGTGGCACCCCCACACCCCCCCATCCCAACGTCGCATAACTCGTGCGGAGCGACAAATCCTCTCGACGATTTTCCATTTCGGCCCGACGGTGTGACAAATCGGCTCGACCAACCGGCAAAACCCCCGGACGGAGCGTCACGGGGCCCGGACGATTTCCCTTTTCGTCTCGACCATTTCCCATTTCGTCCCGCCAAACCCCCGCTCCGCCCGGCCTTGGTGACGCTAGACGAGGCTCCCGTGGAGCGGGACGGGGCTGGTTTGACGGGGAGCGTGGCCTTGGAAAGACCCGGGCAGGTTTCTGGAGCGCAGGACCCCTTTCTTGGTACACTGAACCCGAACGACCGCCCCGATCCACCCCGAAGGAGGCACCACAATGACCCAACTCCGACGTGCACACGCCCTCATGCCGCTCGCCCTCGTGTGCGTCGTGCTCTCTACTAGCGCGCGTGCCCAGTGGACAGTTTCTAGCCTTCACCCGTCCATCGCATCGAGCAGTCAATTGCTCCATGGTTCTGGCGAGCAGCAAGTGGGGATCCTGTATCAGCAAGGCAGAAGCTATCAAGCCTGTCTGTGGAGGGGTACAGCAGATTCGTGGGTGAGCCTCCACCCGCCTCGAACCGGCATCTACTCTCCTTCTTCGCTCATCGCTACCGACGGTGAATGGCAAGTTGGGAACGTCAGCACAGCAAACGGAAACCACGCTTTCCTGTGGCACGGCACCGCTGCATCGGCACGAGACCTGAATCCAACCGGTTCGACTAGTTCGGTGGCCGTTTCCATGACCTCGTGGGGAGGCGGCCAACAAGTGGGTTACGCGCAGGTGAGTGCTGACTATCACGCCTTCCTTTGGCGCGGCACAGCGGCCTCAGCGGTGGATCTCAACCCCCTAGGCGCGCGGTATTCGCAAGCATGGGGCGCGGACGGCGGACAGCAGGTAGGCTTCACGGTCGTGGGCTCGAGTTTTCATGCCTGCCTCTGGAATGGAACCGCCGCAACTTGGGTGGATCTCAATCCTGCGGGAATCGATGAGTCATTCGCATATGCAACCAATGGCGCGCAGCAAGGTGGCAATTCTCGGCTGGCCCTGACCGTGATCAATCGTGCTTGCATGTGGTCTGGAACATCGGAATCATTCGTTGATCTCCACCCAGATGCACATGCCAGCCGATCCTCTGTGCTCGATATGAACGCGTTGGAGCAAGTGGGCTGGGCTGAGGTCGGGGGGGAAGAGCACGCGTGCATATGGAACGGCACCGCAGGCTCTTGGTTTGATCTTCACACGATTCTTCCCGGGCGGTTCCAGTCCTCCCGAGCGACTGGGATTGTCGGCGAAGGGGATTCTGTCACAATTACGGGGTGGGGCTACAACCTCGTGGCTCGCCGTGGCGAAGCACTGCTCTGGACGCGCATGCAGCCCCGGCCTTGCCCGGCGGACTTCAACCGCGACGGCTTTCTCGATTTCTTCGATTACGCAGAATTCGTGAATGCATTCGAGAGCTCGGAAGCAGAGGCTGATTTCAACGACGACGGGTTTGTCGATCTCTTCGATTACATCGCGTTTGTTGCAGCGTTCGAGACAGAGTGCTGAGGAAGGTACCTGCACCAGGCTTTAGGCGTTTGGTGTTAGCCAGTTGGCCGCGTCCCAGAGGATGAGGGCCGAGACCAGATCGGGCTGGCCGGTGGTCACGAGGCAGTTGTGGAGCATCGTCTCCGCGTACATGCGGGCGTCCGTGTCGGGCGTGGGGTCGGCGGCGCGCGAGAGAAAGACCTGGATCGCCCAGGGATGGTTCGTCGCGTTGTCGGGCTGGATGTTCGCGATCGTCCACTGGACGGCAGCGTCGAACCGTGGATCAACCGAGCCGCGAGCGTGAGCGAGTGGTCCGCCCCCGACGAGCCACGACCATGCGTGCAAGCCCGCCAGTTCCTTCTCCGTCTCCTGCTCAAGCGACCACGAATCAGGCTCCGCAAAGAACGGGGGCGACAATCGCCCGATGCGGAGTGCATCAGGCTCGGTCGATGCCAGAGCGTTCCACGACCAAAGCCAAGGCTCACGCGAAGGCTTCACACGCACACCCAGCATGTGCCCGAGCAGGAACGGATCCCAGTGCCGACGCGTGCCCGCCTCGTCGGTGAACGAGCCGATGTAGTCGAGCTTCTCCGCCGCCGTCGCGGGCGCGACCAGCGGCGTCTTCGCAAGCACCGGCCCCGCGATACGCCTCAGACGAGCAGCCCATTCGGTCCCGTGGCTCATGCCTCACCGCCAAATCGCTCAACCACGCACGCCGGCTGATCAATCGGGTTGTCAAGCCCGCGAGCCGCGCGCACGGGAGTTCCCCCCTTGAGTGCAGCCAGGAATCGCGGCGCTCCAGCGTTGTCCGCCCACGCCCCGGGCGCCCGCGTCGCGTGCCACTGGTGGTACACGATCGCCGAAGCGACGCCCACCGCCGCCTTCACGCCCGACTGATACAGACGTCGCCCAAGATCGTCGTCCTCCGCACCCCACCCGATGTACTCCTCGTCAAACCCGTTGATCGCGCGATACGCCCCGAGCGTGCACGAAAAATTCGCGGAGAGAATCTTCGGCTTGTGCGCCTTGCCCAAACCCAGTCGGCGGAGGAGCAACGCCTTGCGATACCGACGGTCGCGATCCTTTAGCGTCGCCCACTGCTCGGGCGTGATCTCCGCCGGAGGCAGCCCCCGCCGCACCGCTGCCTCGCGAAAGACGCCCACCTGAGCCTCCGTCAGGTCCACGCGGAACCCGACGACCACCTTCCCACCCTGGCCCAGACTCTCGTGCATGTCGAAGCAGTTGGGCGCGGGGGCGCAGTCACCGTCGAGAAACACCAGGCGTGTGTCGGGCGTGAAGGTGTGGGCGAGGTGGTGGGAAAGGGCACGGACCGCGTTGTTCCGCACCTGCGGGGAGCGGCTCTGCCCCGTGTGCGCCCGGCGGACCAGCGTCAGCGGAAGATCAAACTCCGCCGAACTCTCACGCACGCACGCGGCCAGGTCCTCACCATCCCCGTCGCACGAGACCACAACCGCGTCGGGCCTGCGGAGCGACGCCGAAACCGCGAGCAACGACCGCCGCAGATGCCGCGTGGTGTGGGTGATGAGGATGACAGCAAGGGGTGGCAACGCGGAAGGTTATGTGCGGTGAAGGAGTGTGTCGTGCCAATTGAGCCGTCTATTCTGCGCCAACTTCGCGGAGCCTCCCCTGCAGGAACTCGCGCTCAGGCTTCGAGCACGGCAGCATGAGGGCCCGGCCGAAAGACTTGGCGGCCTCTTCGCGCCGGCCCGCGCGACGGAGGATCTCCCCACGCGTGGCCTCCACGAGGTGATACCGCTCGCTGAGACCCGCGACGGGGATGGCGTCAAGCGCGGCGAGCCCCGCCTTGGGGCCCAGATGCATCGCCACCGCGGCTGCGGCGTTCAGCAACACCACCGGTGTCGGCTTCATCCGAGCCAGCAGGTGGTACAGGTCCACGATCTGACCCCAGTCCGTCGCGCCGAAGGTCGGTGCCGCAGCGTGACACCCCGCGATGGCTGCCTCCACGCTGTGAGGCGTCAGACGCTCGCTCGCGCACGAGCGGGCCAGATGCCAGAACCCCTCGCCGATGGCTGCTTTGTCCCATCGCGTGCGGTCCTGGTCCTCCATAAGGACAAGCCCGCCGGTCGGGTTCACGCGCGTGCCAACCCTCGCCCACAGGAAAGAGCCGAGCGAGCAGAGCGCGTGCACGTCCGGGCGCACCGCCTCTGGAACCACGGGGCTGGCAAGCAGCATCCCGAGGAGTCGGCGCGACTCCGCGATGAGTTCGCGCCGCGTGCCTTCATCCTCGGTGTGCGTCGAGTATCCCTCGTTGAGCATGAGATAGAGCGTGCCCAGCACGCTCCCGAGTCGCTCGGACGTATCACCCTCGGGGAGTTCCATCGACGCCCCGGAATCGCGCAGCGTGCGTTTCGCCCGCACCAGCCTCTGCTCGGCCGCGGAGGGCGAGAGGATGAACGCCCGCGCGATCTCGCTGGTCCCGAACCCGGCGACCAGCGAGAGCGTCAGGATCACGCGGTCTTGCTCGGCGAGCAGCGGGTGCGCGCAGAGCAGCATGAGGCGGATGGGGTCGTCGCGAGTCCCCGCGTTCTTGTTGCTCTCTTCACGCGACGCGGCCCACGCGAGCAACGCCGGTGCGGCCTCGTCGTGCCTCCGATCGCGCCGTGCCGCATCGACCGCTTTGTGCTGGGCCACTCGGGTGAGCCACGCGGCGGGGTTGTCCGGGACGCCCCGGAACCGCCAGTGGTGCAACGCGGCGAGCAGCGTCTCCTGAACAATGTCGTCGGCGAGGTCGAGGCGACCGGTGCCCAGACGGCCGACGAGGCTCGCGCGAAGGCGAGCGGATTCCTGCCGAAAGAGGCGGTCGGCGAGTGTGCCGACCGTCTCGGGGGTTGCGACTTGATCGTGGGGTTCAGATTGCGAGTCGGGGTCGCTCACGTCATCTCGTCAATGCGACGGATGTGCGTCGCGCACCCGTACTTCGAGTGCGGGCACGACCGGGCGATCGCGACCGCCTCGTCGTACGACGCTGCGTTGATGATGAAGTACCCCCCGAGCACTTCCTTGGTCTCGGCGAACGGCCCGTCGGTCACGACGGCTTTGGGTCCTTTGCCGGTGATGACCTTGCCGCCCTCATCCGCCAGTTTCTCGCCCCCCGCCAACTTCCCTTCCTGCCCCATCCGCCCCGCCCATTGCCCGTACTCCTTCACGAGGTCCTGCATCTGCTGGGGGGTGAGCGACGCGTAGTCCGAGGGGTTGTCGAGCAGCAACAGCATGTACTTGGCCATGGTCATTCCTCCGCACCAGCAGGGTTCAAGATCGGCGGTGGTGCCTCGCCACAGCATACCGACGCCTCGCGCCTTCGGTTCCCGACACGATTCCGCCCAATCCGGTCTCTTTTTTTTCGAGGCCGCCAGAATGACCGATCGAACGCCCAGCCCGGGCCAGCCGGGCAACAATCGCCGATGCAAGTCCTGACGACGGTCGAACAACTGGACCAGTGGCGGGCTTCGGTCGGGGCCTGCGTCCTCGTGCCCACCATGGGCGCGTTGCACGAAGGGCACGCCGCTCTCGTCAGGCTCGCCGTCCAGAGCGGGCTCCCCGTCATCGCCAGCGTCTTCGTCAACCCCACGCAGTTCACCGAAAAGGCCGACTTTGACCGCTACCCCAAAACCCTCGACGCCGACGTCGCCCTCTGCGCAGCCGCAGGCGGGCAGGCCGTCTGGGCGCCCTCCGTCTCCGATGTCTATCCGCTCGGGCCCGCCGCCGGCGTGCCGGAACTGCCGCGTGTCGCGACCGCCCCCGGGCTCGAAGACGCGTTCAGACCCGGCCACTTCGCGGGCGTCTGTCAGGTCGTCCTCCGCCTCTTCCGCGCCGTCAAGCCCGTCGCCGCCGTCTTCGGCGAAAAGGACTGGCAGCAACTCGCCGTCATCCGCGCGATGACCGCGATGCAGGGTGGTGGGGGTCTTCCCGTCGAAATCGTGCCCGCCGAGACCGTCCGCGACCCCGACGGGATGGCCATGTCGAGCCGAAACAGGTTCCTCGCGCCCGACGAACGCAAACGCGCCCTGACGATCAGCCGCGCCCTGCGTGCGGCCAAGGCCGAGCCCGATCCCGCAAAGGCCGAGCGGCTCATGCGCGAGACCCTCGCGGCGGAAGGGATCGTCCCCGAATACGCCGTGGTCCGCGACGCCGAAACCCTCGAAGCACCACGAGCCGGCAAGCCCGTCCGCCGCCTCATCGCCGCCCGCGTCGGTGCCACGCGCCTCATCGACAACATGTGAACAGCCCCTAAGGTTCGCCATGAACGACGACGGCTCGGGACGCGGAGATCCAAAGACACCCGACTCGCCGACGCTCGGGGCTCGTGCGGAGTGGTTCTCCCCCGTCGACCCGCGCATCGGCATGGGCGGGGCCGCGGGCCTGCGGTTCTCGTGCACGATGTGCGGCAACTGCTGCACCGGCCCCGAGGGGTACGTCATCGTGAACGACGCCGAGTGCGCCGCCCTCGCCAAACGATTCAGCCTCGACCTCGAGACCTTCCTCCGCGACTACACCCACATCATGATGCACGGCCGCTCCCTCAACGAGCGGGCCATCCAGATGGACGGCGTCACCAAGCACGACTGCATCTTCCTCGACCGCGACAAGATCCCCGGCAAAGCCGTCTGCGGCGTCTACGAGGACCGCCCCACGCAGTGCCGCACCTGGCCGTTCTGGCCGAGCCTCCTTCGCGAGAAAGTGACGTGGGAACGCGCCAAACGCACCTGCCCGGGAATCGACACCGGCACACTCGTCCCCGTCGAGCAGATCCGCATCCTCCGCGACTCCTGCAAGATCTGAGCCACGCCTCATTCCCTCGCGCGTGCCGCGAGTGCTCACGCGGGCTTGCGAAACCGGTAGTGCGACACGAGCCACTCGCTCCCCGCCCCGCCCGAGCCCTTGTAATTCCAAAGCTCCGCGCACGCCATGAAAAACACCCGCCACCGGTTCACCCACATCTCCGCATTGCCCTTCCCGTACGTCTCCGCAAAGATCTGATGCACCAGGTCCCGCTTGGCGTCCGTGTTCGCAAGCCACCCCTCCGCCGTCCGCCCGTAGTGCGTCCCGCACACCCGCCAGTGTTCCTCGAGTCTGAGATGATCCTGGAAATACAGCGGCAGACTGTCACTGGGCATCATCCCGCCCGTGAAAAAGTGCTTGGCCATCCAATCGCTCTCGCTCTGCGGCACAAAGTGATACGCCAGCGTCGCGTGCGTGAAAATGTGCATGAAAAACCGCCCCTCCGCCCCAAGCCACGTCGAAACCCGCCGGAACAGCTCCGGCCAGTTCTTCATGTGCTCGAACATCTCCACCGACACCACCCGATCAAACCCGCCCGCCGGTTTCAACGCCCCTGGCTCGAACGTGTTCATGTCGCACGTCACGATCTCGACATTCCGCAAACCCCGCGCCGCCGCCTCGCTCAAAATATGCCCCCGCTGATCCTTTGAGTTCGAAACCCCCACGATCCGCGACTTCGGGAACCGCTCCGCCATCCACAACGTCAGCGATCCCCACCCGCACCCAAGCTCCAGCACATGCTGCCCATCCACAAGCCCCGCCCGCTCTTCGTACAACCGCAGCATCGCCTCCTCCGCCGCGTCAAGCGTCGTGACCCCCGGCGCGTAAAGCCCGCTGCTGTACTTCAGACGCTTCCCCAACGCGATCTTGTAGAACGCCGGCGGCACCTCGTAGTGCTGCTCGTTCGCCTCCGCGGTGTTCACCGCAATCGGCGATGTCCGAAGCCCCGCGACAAACGCCCGGAACCGCTCGCTGACCGCGTCCGCCCCGCCACGCTGTTCCTCGCGCAGTCGCTCCGCCAATTGCCGCCTGATCCCAAGACGGATCACCGCATCCGGCAGCACCCCGCGATCAACCAGTGTGTCAACATTCATGCACCGACCTTTGACACCCCCGCACGCCCTGTCAAGGCGCATCCCGCCCCCACCCCCAAACCCGCACGGCTATATTCGACCCATGCCCCGCTACGACCTCCTCGCCATCGACCTCGACGGAACCCTGCTGGGCCACGGCGGCGGCGTCGGAGGGGTCTCGCAGCGCAACAAAGAAGCACTCCACCGCGCCCGCGCCGCCGGCATCCGCACCGTCATCTGCACCGGCCGAGGGCTCGCCGAATGCCGACACGTCACCGCTGCCATCACCCAGACCGACCCCGTCGTCGTCGCCGGCGGCGCGATCATCGCCTGCCCCGAGACCTCCGCCACGCTCCACCGCTTCGCCATGCCCGAGCACGTCGTCACCCAAGCCGTCGACATCATGCTCGACCTTGACCACGCCGCCCTTGTCCTCAAAGACCCCGTCGCCGCAGGCTACGACTACCTCGTCGTCCGAGGCCCCCGCAACATCCCCCTCGACCCCGTGACCCGCTGGTGGTTCGAATCCATGTCCGTCCGCGTCCGCGAAGTCGCCTCCCTCGACCACGACGAACACCCCGAGCACACCGTCCGCGTCGGCGCCTGCGGCTTCTCTTCTCAGATGGCCTCCGCCGAAACCCAGATCCGCGACCGCTTCGCCCACACCGTCGTCGTCCACCAGTTCGGAGCCGTCGTCGCCCCTGACCACATCAAGACCAACGCCAGCGGCGAAACCCTCCACGTCCTCGAAGCCTTCGATCAGGACGCGACCAAGTGGTCCGCCATCTCCCACCTCGCCAAGCAGTGGGGGATCCCCGCGTCCCGCATCGCCGCCATCGGCGACGAGATCAACGACCTCTCGATGATCGAAGGCGCAGGCCTGGGAATCGCCATGGGCAACGCCATCCCCAAAGTCAAAGCCATCGCCAACCAACACACCGCCCCAAACCACGAAGACGGCGTCGCCCTCGCGATCGACCGAATCATCGACGGAGCGTGGTGAGACGGCGATGGTTCCGAAATTTGAAATTTGAAATTGAAACTCTTCTCCGCTCCCACTCCCTCCGTCCCTCGTTTTCTTTGGCCATTTGGCCATTTGGCCCTTTGACCATTTGGCCATTTGCCTTCCCTACAACTCCCCATGCAGACCCTGGCCGAAATCCGCGAACTCCTCGCCGCCCGAGGCCTCACGCCCAAGAAAGCCCTCGGCCAGAACTTCCTCATCGATCACAACCTCATCAAGAAACTCGTCGACGCCTCGGGCGTCGCCGCGAGCGACCTCGTCCTCGAAGTCGGCCCCGGCACCGGCACACTCACCGAAGAACTCCTCGCCCGGGGATGCCGCGTCGTCGCCGCTGAACTCGACGACCAACTCGCCGACCTCCTCCGCGAAAAGCACGCTTCCAACCCGCGCTTCACCCTCGTCCATGGCGACTGCCTCGCCGACAAACGCACCATCGCCCCCGCAGTCATGGCCGCGTTGGGTGACGGACCTTTCCGCCTCGTCGCCAACCTCCCCTACGCCGCCGCCACGCCCGTCATGCTCGCACTCATGACCTCGCACCCGCAGTGCCAAAGCCAATGGGTCACCATCCAGCGCGAGGTCGCCGACCGCCTTCTCGCCGCCCCCGGCTCCGACCCATACGGCACCATCTCCGTCATCGCCGACGCCGCCTGCGAACGCCACCGCGTCGCCAAGCTCCCCCCCGAGTGCTTCTGGCCCCGCCCCGATGTCGACAGTTCGATGATCGGGCTGACCCGCCGGGCAACCCCGCTCCCCACCGACCTCCGCCTCCTCGCGGAGTTCGTCCAGTTCCTTTTCACCAAACGCCGTAAGCAGCTCGGCGCCATTCTGGGCCGCGAGACCGCCTCTTCGATGGCGTGGCCCCCCGGAATCAACCCTACCGACCGGGCCGAGAACCTCACCACCGCTCAGTTCATCGCCCTCATGGACGCGATTCCGCCCGATCGACGACAATTCGGGTTGCACGACACTCGTTCCGCACGGTAAGATGGACCAACGGAGCACCCACCGAACGTGACGCACACCGTCGGATTCTCCTCCCTCCACCAGCCGACTTCCCCCGGCGGGTCTCACACCCTCCCGGGAAGCCCGGGCGACTCCCACTCCCTCGCCGTTCACCTCGAACCGATCCTTCGCGAAGCCTGCGGCGGACGCCTCGGCCCCGTCGAGTGGTTCAACGCCGCTTGGCAGCACGGCGGGGCCGCCACCGGTTTCGCCCCGTGGAACGACTCCGAAGACCGCAGCCCCTACGCCATCCGACGCGTGCTCGTCAAACTCCCCGTCGCCCACAACGAACTGCGTTGGTCTTGCGATCTCAGCAACGCCGGAACCCACACACGAGGCCCCATCGTTCCACGCGTGCTCGCCAGCGGCGAGTCGCTCGGCGGGCTCGACCTCGGCTGGCTCGTCGTTGAACGTCTCGAGGGTGTACCCCTCGCCAAGTCTTTCGACGAGCCCGCTGTTCGCGATCTTCTCAAAGCCGCGGTGGACTTCCAGCAGGCCGCCGCATCGGTCCGCCCTCCCGATGAAGCTCCCAAAGTCCTCAAATGGGACGAGAACATCGCCCGTTCCAAGGAAGCCGTCCGTCAGAGCAAGATGCCAGACCAGCTCCGATGGCTCGACGCCATCAAGCATGTCCAGAAGTCCCTCGGCCTGATCCTCTCGCGATGGAACACCCGCCCGATCAACGCATGGTGCCACGGCGATCTTCATCCCGGAAACGCGCTCCGCCGTCAAGGACCCGACGGCACCTCGCACTGCGTGCTGATCGACCTCGCGCTCGTGCACGCCGGACACTGGGTCGAAGACGCCGTCTACCTTGAGCGGCAGTTCTGGGGACACGCCGAGTTCCTCCATGGGATCAAGCCCCTCGCCGAGTTCTCCCGCCTCCGCCGCGAAGCCGGGCTTTCCGTCGACACCCACGCCACCGACGTCGCCATCGCCCGCCGTCTCCTCATGGCGTCGGTCGTTCCGCTCTTCCTCGGCCGTGAGCACAACGCCAAGTACGTCCGCGGGGCCCTCGAAGTCATCGAGAAGTACCTCCCGCAGCTGCATTGATACGAACAAAGAACGAATTGATCTCCGGAAATGGGCTCTGGCTTGTCTCGGCCCGTCGGGACGCGGAATATACCGCCAAGGCCCACCCCGACCCAGTCTTTGGTGATCGGTTTCTGATCGGGTCTTTGAAAGGACGATGATGGAAGCCTTTGAAACCATGAAGCGTTTGGTCACCGAGGCCGAGGCGGACATTCTCAAGTGGAAGGGTGGCAACAAGGCCGCCGGCGTCCGCGTTCGCAAGCTGATGCAGGACATCAAAGAAGCCGCGCAGACCGTGCGCATCGCCGTGCTGGACACCCGCGAGGCCGATTCTCCCGCCAAGCCCTGAAGCGCGAGCCGCCGGCTCTGGAACCCGCTCGATGGAAACCCCTCCCTCGCCCTCCGCACCGCTCCGCGCGGAACAATCCAAGTTCCTGTTCGAGATGCCCAAGCTCGATCCCACGCGCCCGATCCACGGGCGCGAGGATATCGGCAAAGTCATCCCGCACCGCGGGAACATGATGCTGCTCGACGGCATCCTCTGGTACAGCGACGACTTCGTCCGCGGCGTCGCGGTCAAGCACATCCGTGCCGATGAGTTCTGGTGCGAAGGACACTTCCCCGACCGCCCGCTCTACCCAGGCGTGCTGCAGATCGAGTCCGCAGCCCAGCTCGCCGCGTACCTCTACTACCGCCGTTATCCCGATGTCGGTCTCTCGGTTTTCTGCAAGATCGAAGAAGCAACCTTCCGCGGGATGGTCGGCCCCGGCGATGAGCTGCTCCTGCTCTGCCAGGACATCCGCGTCAGCCGCCGCCGATTCCTCTGCGACGTCATGGGCGTCACCAACGACAAAGTGACGTTCCAGGCGACAATCCTGGGCATGTCCCTCTCGTAATTGTCGATCCTCACCCGCATGCCCAAGCCGTATCCGCTCATTTTCGCGCCGATCCTCAAAGACAAGGTCTGGGGCGGACGCCGGCTTGAGGCCTTCGGAAAGCAACTCCCCCCCGCACTCCCCATCGGCGAGAGTTGGGAACTCGCCGACCTGGCCGCGACCTCGGCCTCCGGCGGCGGCGGCGGCTCGGCCTTGTCGGTCATCGTCAACGGCCCTCTCGCGGGAAAGACCCTGCGTGACGCTGTGCAACAGTGGGGGCCCGACCTTCTCGGCCCGGCGAAACTCTCCGAGGCCGGCGGCTTCCCGCTCTTGGTGAAGTTTCTCGACGCTCGCGAGAACCTCTCGGTGCAGGTCCACCCGAGCCCAGCGTACGCCGCGGCTCATCCTCAGGCCAACCTCAAGACCGAGTGCTGGCTCATCCTCGCCGCCGAGCCCGGCGCGGTGATCTACAAGGGCGTCAAGCCCGGCGTCACCCGCGAGCTTTTCGCCAAGCACATCGCCACCGGCGAGGTCGTCCACGACATGATCGCTGTCGCTGCTGTCGTCGGCGAGTGCCACAATCTCCCCAGCGGCACCTGCCACGCCCTGGGCGCGGGCGTCCTCGCCGCCGAGATCCAGACCCCCAGCGACACAACGTACCGCGTCTACGACTGGGGCCGCACCGGGCGAGAGTTGCACATCGAGCAAGCCCTCGCCTGCATCGACTTCGGCCCCGCCCCGCAGGCCGCACGCGTGCCAAGCGGCCAGTCCCGAGGCCGCCTCGTGACCACCGAGTATTTCCAAGTCGATAGCCTCACCATCACCGCCACCAACTCAGCCCCCGTGGGCTTTGGCCCCCGCGCCACGGTCGTGATGATGCTCGAAGGCCACGCCGACCTCCGCGCCACCGACGGCGCAACGCTGATCGAGGCAGGCCAGACCGTCCTCGTCCCCGCCTCGATCGCGGAAGCAGCCACACTTCGAGCGTCGTCGCACGCCCACGCCCTGCTGGCGTGCGTGTAGAAGTCCTCGCGCCGACGCGGAGTCGTCGAAGCCTCCGATGGCGCCTTGGGATGCCGGAGAAGTCCCGCGAACTCACACCGACGGCGCCGTCCCCTGGATCGGACGATCCTCGAGCGCCATCGCGTCTGTCGGCCTCGTGTTCACACGTTCACCTTCGACCGGTGAGAAATGCGAGCCAGAGAGGGGTGGGCGGCGGTTGGTCAACGCCTTGGGGAACAGCGGCTCGCCGCGGACCCGCTCGACAACCACGACGCGATGCGCCTCCTTGCCCCCGCCGAAACACCCGAATGGGAGGCTTATCCCGTCGCCACCTTCGTCAACAGCCCCCGCAACGACGGCCCGGAACTCATGGCTCGCATCGCGAAACCGCCGCCACAGTTTCTGTTCTAAAGGGTCCGCCGGATCCTGATCAAAAAATAGTGATACAGAAGCACCGACGCCGGAAGCGAGAGGAACCACGGAATCGCCGCGCCCCGATCCCGAGTCGAATACGCGCGGCCCAGGAACGACGCATAGATCAGAGCGCCGACCGTCGCGCCCGCAACGCCGAGCACGACCATGACGCATCCCGTCACATGCATGCGAAGCAGCCGAGGACGAGGGTCATGCCTCGGCCTTGCGATGTTGAAGCACACCGACGCCAGCAGCGGCAGGAACATCAAGCTCCAAGCCAATCCGATCAACCCCAGAGCCGTGGGGTTCAAGGTTCGAATGAACGTCACGCGACCCTCCCCCTATCGGATCCCGCGATCGATCAAGTCGACGGTGCCGTCCCCTGGATCGGACGATCCTCGAGCGCCATCGCGTCTGTCGGCCTCGTGTTCACACGCTCACCGACGACCGGCGAGAAGCGTGAGCCGTAGAGCGGCAGGCGACGGTTGGTCAGGGCCTTGGGGAAGAGAGGCTGGGCGAGGATCGCCAGCACGACGGTCGCGATGTTGATCCCGGCCATCATCAGCGTCGCCTCGACGCCCGGGCGGGTGTGCAGGCCCATATAGATGCCGATGCTGGTCCCGATCACGAGGGTCAGGCTGATGGGGATCATCGCCGACCACCCCATCGTCATGATCTGGTCGTAGCGCAGTCGCGGAAGCGTCCAACGCACGACCATCGTGAAGATCGCGACCGCCACCGTCTTGCCGAAGAAAATCCCGAACTTCATCAGCACCGCGGCAAAGCCGGTCGCTTCCATGCCCCAGACCTTCATGAACGGCAGCGGCTCAAACCCGCCGAAGAAGAGCAGCACAAAGAACGCGGACCCCGTCACGATGTGGGCGTACTCCGCGAGGAAGAACAACGCGAACCGCATCGACGAATACTCGGTGTGGTACCCGCCGACGAGCTCCTGCTCGGCCTCGGCGTTGTCGAAGGGGGCGCGGTTGGACTCGGCCAGGATGCACACGTAGAAGATCAACGCTGCGAGCGGATGGGCAAAGACCAGCCACCCGTGAGCGTTCTGATACTCCAAGATGTCCGTCGTGCGGAGCGACCCCACCGTCAGCAGCACGACGAGGATGATCAGGCCCATCGGGATCTCGTACGACAGCATCTGGGCTGTCGCACGCATGCCGCCGAGGAACGAGAACTTGTTGTTGCTGGCCCACCCGCCGATGGTGATGCCATAGACGCCCAGGGACGCGACAGCGAGCAGGTAGACGATGCCGATGTTGATGTTCGCCCCGGCGATGATGACCTCGCCGTCAAAGAGGTCCCACCAGAGGAATTCGCCGTTCCAGAACCCGCCCCAGGGGATGACGGCAAAGCCGATCAGGGCCGGGATGACCACGATGGCCGGGGCGAGCGTGAAGAGGATCTTGTCGACGCGGCTTGGCGTGAAGTCTTCCTTGATGAGGAACTTGATGCCGTCGGCGAGGGGCTGGCCGAACCCCATGCAGCCTTTGAGGAAGGAGAGGAAAGGCAGGCCGAAGTCAAAGCCCGTGCGGTTGGGCCCGATGCGGTCCTGGATGTAGGCGGAAACCTTGCGCTCTGCCTGCACGAGGTAGGCGACGGAGATCAGAATCACGTGGACCATCACAAAGAGCGTGACCACGGAGACGATCAGTTGCGCGGTGATGAAGGCGGGTACCCAGCTTGGCATGGGGCCAGTGTAGTGGTCGGGAACTGGTCGGGCAAGCGATCGGTCGACGGTGTCCTGCCTTGTGCGCCTGAAAGGGTGAATGTTCACGCCGAGCAGTGGATGCCTCATGCCGCGGCCGGAATCGGTCGGCACCTCAGGCCCCGGGTCGGTCGTTCGGACGCGGCACGGCGGATCGTGATGCAAATCGCTCTTGGCGCGCACGGGCGCGGTGGTTACACCGGTGTGCCTTCACGGTGCGAGGAACGCCGACGCGAGGCGGAGGTCGTCCTGCGTCAGTTCGTGGCCGGCTTGAAGGATCTCGTGGCGGACGGTCGCGCCAGCGGATAGGAGTTGCGAGGCGAGTTTCTTGGCGTTCTCGATCGGGATGATCGGATCGCGGGTGCCGGAGACGATCAGGATGTCGGTGCCGTTGAGTTTGATGTCGGTGGTGGGCGGCACGGTGACCATCGCGCGGAGGAGGACGGCCTTGCGGACGAGTGGTGTGGGTGGGGCGACGGTGAGCATCGCGGCGGCCAGCGTGTTCGCGCCGTTGCTGAAGCCAAGGGCGTCGAGGGTGTCGATTGCGTAGTGCGAGCGTGCGGCCGTGAGCCACGCGGCAAGGTCGCGCACGCGGCGGGCCACGTCGTCGAGGTCGAAGACGCCCTCGGCGAACCGGCGGAAGAAGCGGAGTTGCCCGTGCTCGTTGACGTTGCCGCGCGGGCTGAGCAGCGGGCGGCCCGGCGCGACGCGGCGTGCGAGCGGGACCAGGTCGTGCTCGTCGCCGCCGGTGCCGTGGAGGAGGAGGAGCGTGGGTGAGCCGGGGTCTCCGGGTTCGTGGAGATGGGAGTGGAGGTTGAGGTGTGCGTTGAGGTTTTGGGAAGACATGGGTTGAGTGATGATTGGAAGGTTGAGCATCCCCCGCTTGCGTGGGGGGCTCGATGGGAGAGGGGTTTGGGGGTGTTCGCGATTGTCAGGCTGTGATCTTGGGGAGCAGGGCTTCGATTCTCGAGCGCATGTGTTCCTGTGCGGGGAGTTTGAGCGTGCGGCCGAGTTGGTCCTTGGGTTCGTCGGTGGCGAAGCCGGGGCCGTCGGTGGCGATTTCGAAGAGGACGCCTTGGGGCTCGCGGAAGTAGATGGAGCGGAAGTAGAACCGGTCGGCCACGGGCGTGGGGCGCAGGCCTGCCTTGATCATCGTGACGGCCCATTCGCGCTGCTGGGCTTCGGAACTGGCCCGCATGGCGATGTGGTGGACGATGCCGCCGCCGAGCTTGTGGATCGATGCGGTCGGGTCCGCGACGACGTCGATGATGCGGCCGATGGGGCCCGCCCCGTCGCCGAGGGCGCGGAAGCGGGTGCGATCGCCTTCGGTGCCGACTTTGTCCATGCCGAAGGAGCCGGTGAGGAGGCGGTCCATCTTGGCGAGATCGCGGACGAGCAGCGTCGCGGAGTGGAACCCGCGGAGGGCCATGTCGCTACCGACGCCGCCGCCGGTCCACGCGGGGACCGTGTTCAACGGGGGGTCTTCGATGAGCTCGAGTTTCAGGCCGTCGGGGTCTTCGAAGGCGAGGACCGGTGTGCCGAAGCGTTCGGTGCGCGTGGTGGCGACGCTGCGGGAGCTGAGGCGATCGGCCCAGGCGGCCAAAGAGCCGCTGGGGATGGCGTAGGCGGTGGCGTTGACGCTGCCCGCGCCTTGGACGCCGCGCTTGATGTGGGGCCAGGGGAAGAAGGTGAGGATGGTGCCGGGGGAGCCGGTCTCATCGCCGAAGTAGAAGTGGTAGGTGCCGGGGTCGTCGAAGTTGACGGTTTGTTTGACGAGGCGCAGGCCGAGGACGCCGGTGTAGAAGTCGAGGTTTCGTTGCGGGTCGGACGCGATGGCGGTGATGTGGTGAATGCCGGTGGTGCGAAGCACGGGTACCTCCCGAGGCCTCCGTGTTTTCGCGGATGAGAGGCCTCAGGGAGATATAGGGTGGGAGACGTATCGAAGTTCGTCGATATGGCGGAAAATCGTACAGAGCACAAACGAAAAACAAACACCGGGCCACACCAAGGGCCCGGCGTTGTTGGACAGTATGTGGGAGGGTCTGGTGAGACCTCACAGGTCACGTGGACTCAGGCGGCGATGTTGGTCGCGGCCTCGATGGATTCGACGACTTGGCGGACTTGGAAGGGCTTCTTCAGGAAGGAGTCGAAACCTTGGGCGCGGAGGCCGTGGACCTGGCCGTCGGTGAGCTTGGAGCTCATGGCGATGATGCGGGTGAACTGGAGGTTCTCGCTTTTGCGGATCATTTCGGCGACCTGCTTGGCTTCGCCGCTGCCGGTGCCGTTGGTGCTGTCGCCGAGGTGGATATCCATGAGCATGACATGGGGCTTGAAGCGTTCGGCTTCCATGCCAGCGGCGAAGCCTGTGTTGGCGGTGCGGACCTCGTAGTTGGTCTGTTCGGTGAGGATCTTGGCAAGGGTGTCGACGACTTCACGTTCGCCGTCGACGAGAAGGACGCGGGTCTTGCCGGACATGAGCCCGTCGATGGGCATCGAGTGGGCTTTCATGAAGCGGAGGAGTTCGGAGGTGGGGATTCGGCGGTCGCGGGAGCCGGGGATTCGGTAGCCTTTGAGAGCGCCTGTGTCGAACCACTTGCTGACGGTTCGCGGAGCCACATTGCAGATCTTGGCCACTTCGCCGGTCGTCAGGACTTCTTTTTCAAACGCCATCATCTCACCTCTTAGAACGCGCAGGTTTGGAAACCAAAGGGGTCCTCCCAGCCGGTTCCTGGCTTGGAGTTGCTTGACACCCCAACGATCGGCAACCCGCCGGGGTGACTTCACTGCACGCCGGTTCAAACCGTCAATCCGGAGCAAACAACGGGATCGATGGGACCCGGACCCCCGATTTTGATGGTTTTCGGTCCTCGCGTGGAACTTGGCGGCTCGTCGGCGACGGGTGCCGGGATTGCCCCCCGATTGACACTCGGCCCTCCAAGTTGGTACAGTGTGGGTCCCCTTTCCCGTCCGGCGCGTGCCCGGGCGGGGTGAGGGAGGCCAATTTGGGCCATTCGGATCACTTCGAGCCCTGGAACTGGCAGGCCAACGGTGGCAACCGATCCCGATTCGCTGCGTACCGACCCTCACCGACCCCGACCCCCCTCGGTTCCCCTTCGCCGGGTGAACGCGAAAGCAGATAACCTGTGCGGACCAAGATCCGTGCGACGTGGGGCAACCCGCCCCACGGGTTCTTGACGCGAATGAACCGACCACCGTCCGTTGAACGACTTTGACCTCAGGAGTTTCTTGTGCCCCACACCCGCGGCGACCATCGTTGTGCTTTCTTCGCTCCCACGTTCCGCGCCGGTGCGCTGGCGGTCGCGGCTGTTGTCGCGTCGGTCGGGCTGGCGGTGCCGGCCCATGCCCAGGCTCCTGAAGAATCGGTGACGAAGAAGACCGAGGCCCAGTTGCTGGGCGACTTCATCCATTACATCAACATCGACAACTACAAGCTCGCGGCGGCGATGGGCAACGAGCTGACGGCTCGGAAGCTCAAGCCCCGAGACTTTGTGACCATTGTGGAGACGGGCGAGGGGACCGAGCGGTTTGACGCGGCGTCTGCGAAGGCGCAGCGGGTCGCCGATCTGGCGTCGCTCGCGTCGAGCCTGGTGAGCAGCTACGAGAAGGGCAAGTTGGAGATTGCCCGCGACCCAGACGAGATCGCCAAGGCGATCAAGATGCTGACGGGCAACGCCCGGGCTCGCGTGCTGGGCGCGGAGCGTCTGAAAGCGGCGAGCGAGTACGCGGTGCCGCAGTTGCTCGCTGCGTTGCTGGACAACCGCGGGGACGCGGTGCTGGCGGCGGAGGCGCAGAACGTGCTGACGGCGATGGGCTCGCGAGCGGTTCAACCGCTGTGCGCGGCGCTGCTGGGTCTGGACGGCGTCGGGCAGGAGCGTGTGGCGATGGTGCTGGGCGATATCGGGTATCCCGCGTCGCTGGCGTACATGGCGGAGTTGCGTGAGACGACGAAGAACGCGGCGGTGCGGTCGGCGTGCGAGCGCGGGCTGGCCCGGTTCAATGAGGTGAACGGCGTGCCCTCGAGCGAGTTGTATCTCGCGCTCGCGGAGCGGTTCGCCATGCAGAGCGCGGACGTGACGAGCTTTCCGCAGGATGAGTTCCAGCTGATCTGGGACTTTGCTCCGTCGGTGGGTCTCACGATGACCGCGATCCGGACGCCGGTGTACCACGAGGCGATGGCGATGCGGAGCGTGGAGCGGGCGTTGAACCTGAACACGGAGAATCCCGAGGCGGTGGCGTTGTGGGTTGCTTCGAATTTCAAGCGTGAGATCGAGACGCCGGAAGGGTACGAGAACCCGGTGTATTCCTCGGAGCGCAAGAACGCGATGTATTACGCGGTGGCGTCGGGCGCGCAGTCGTGCCAGCGTGTTTTGGCTCGGGCGATTGACGGGAAGAACACGCCTCTGGCTCGCAAGGCCATTGCGGCGTTGAGCAAGACGGCGGGCGGGTCTTCGCTCTGGTCGAGCGGGCTGACGCGTCAGCCGCTGCTCGAGGCGATCAACTATCCGAACCGTCGCGTGCAGTACGAAGCGGCGATGGTTCTGGGCGGGGCGCACCCGCGTGAGGCGTTTGCCGGTTCCGAGCGTGTGGTGCCGACGCTCGCCGGGGCGATCCGCGAGGCTTCGGAGCGGAACGCGGTCGTCTTCGCGAGCAGCGTCGAGGTGTACCAGGCGGTGCGTGGGATGGTCGAGAAGGCGGGTTACAAGGTGCTGCCTTATGGCAAGACGATGAACGACATCGCCCAGCCTCTGGCGACGGCGGCGGCGGTGGACCTGATCGTGACGGCGAATCTGAACGCTGAGCAGGCGTCGAACGCGGTGGGCGAGGTTCGCGCGAACGCGAAGCTGGCGGCGTCGCCGATTGTGATCCTGGCGACGCAGGACAATGTTCCGGACCTCCGCAAGCGGTACTCGACCGATTCGGGGATCGCGGTTCGTCCTTCGGCGGCGGGCGAATCGGCGGTTCTGGCGACGATCAAGGAAATCTCCGATTCGACGACCGGTGGTCCGATCTCGGCGGACGAGTCTTCGGCGTATTCGCTCCAGGCGTTGTCGGTGCTTCGCGATCTGGCGGTGGGCGGGAACCAGATCCTGAAGGTCGAGGACGCGGCGCAGTCGCTCATGTCGTCGCTCGGGGATCCCAGGCCGGCGGTGAGGATGGACGTGGCGGAGGTGATCTCGCGGATCGACCAGCAGGCGACGCAGAAGGCTCTGGCCGATGCGGCGTTCAAGGCCACGGGCGAGGAGCGGGTGGGCATGCTGGGCAAGCTCGGGTCGTCGGCCCGCCGGTACGGGAACAAGATGGACGCGAGGCACATCTCGCGTCTGCGTGACTCGGCGATGAGCAAGGATGCGGGCGAGGCGACGGCGGCGGCGAGCGTGCTCGGGTCGCTCAACCTGTCGAACAGTCAGCTTCTTCCCTTGATTGCTGGAAAGAAGTAAGAGCGGCGATTGGCATCAGGCATTTGGGGTGGGGTCGATTGCAGAACTTTGAGAGCCCGTCGCGATGTGCGGCGGGCTCTTTGTTTGGAGACGGCTTTGGGGAGGGCTTGGGTGGAAGGCGGGGGGGTGTGACGGGGACGGGTTGACGGGGACGGGTTGGCGGGGAGGGGTTGGCGGGGAGGGGTTGGCGGGGAGGGGTTGGGTGGAAAGCGGGGGAAAGTGAAGGGCCGGGGCCTATGCTTGTGCCCCCCGCGGCGTGGCTGTTCGGACGACGGGCACACGGCTCGCGGGTCCAAACTCGGAGAGATCACCATGCCGACGCGTCGGGCCAAAATCAGCATCATCGGAGCGGGAAACATCGGCGGGACGTGCGCCCACTGGGCGGCGGCGAAGGAGCTGGGCGACATTGTTCTGCTGGATATCCAGAACAAGGACAAGCCCGAGTTGCACATGCCCAAGGGGAAGGCTCTGGATCTGGCGTGTTGCGGGCCGATCGAGAACTTTGACGCGAAGATCACGGGGACGTTTGATTACGCGGACATCGCGAACAGCGACGTGGTGGTGATCACGGCGGGGTTGCCGCGGCGGCCGGGGATGAGCCGTGATGATCTGATCCAGGTGAACACGGGGATCGTGAAGAACTGCGCGGAGAAGGTTCGCGAGTACGCGCCCAACTCGATCGTGATCGTGGTGAGCAATCCGCTGGACGCGATGGTGTATGTGGCGTGGAAGGTGACGGGGTTCCCTGCGCATCGCGTGATGGGGCAGGCGGGCGCGCTGGACGTCGCGAGGTACAAGACGTTCCTGGCGATGGAGCTGGGCGTGAGCGTTGAGGACATTCAGGGGCTGCTGCTGGGCGGGCACGGGGACGACATGGTGCCGCTGCCGAGGCGGACGAGCGTGAACGGGATCCCGGTGAGCGATCTGCTGCCCGCAGAGAAGATCGCGGCGTGCGTGCAGCGTGCGAAGGTGGGCGGGGGCGAGATCGTAAACCTGATGGGGACCAGCGCGTACTACGCCCCGGCGGCGGGGACGATCGAGATGGTCGAGGCGATCGTGCGGGACAAGAAGCGTGTGATCGCGACGGCGGCGTACTGCGAAGAGGAATTCGGTGTCGCTTCGGGGCAGAAGGGCAAGGGGTACTTTGTCGGGGTGCCGGCGGTGCTGGGGTCGAACGGTGTGGAGAGGATTCTGACGTTCAAGATGGACGAGGAAGAGCAGAAGTTCATGAACGAGTCGATCAGCCATGTTAAGGATCTGGTTGGCGTGGTCCGAAAAATGTTTCCTGAGTTGGCCTAGCGTTGGGAGCGTCCTGTTCGGGTGCGTCGATATTCGGCGTGGTCGGGGCGGGATGACGATGGAGGAGGTCCGGCATCCGCGTCGCGGCGGGGGCTGGCGAATGCCCGCGAGGGCTGGAGGTTTCCGCGACCGGTCGCGGCCCGATTGCCGAGTTTGAGCCACATTGGGGCCCAAGAAGGAACATGAACGTGATGAAGACGACACAGAAGCACATGTCTTTGAAAGCGAAGCTGATCGCGGTCGGCGGTTTCTCACTGCTGGCGACTCTGGCGACGGCGGTTGGCCAGCCTGGGACGGGTGCGGCGGGCAAGCCTGTCGCGCAGCCTGGGTCTGACGGCGCGGCGAGGCCCGCTGCACTCCCGCGTCCTGGTGCTCAGCCTCCGGTGAATGCGGGTGGCGGGCAGCCGGTTGCGCCGGCGGCGCCTGTGGGTCCTCCCCCGCCTCCTCCTCGGTCGGCGTCCTCGTTCAAGTGGACGGATGCGGACCTTGAGAAGGCCGGGCAGATGATCGCGGGGACGTGGAAGACCACGAAGGATGTTCCGCTGGGCGACGGGTCCGGGGCTGCGGCTCTGGTGATGAACGTTGCGCCGGTGGTGATCAGCGGCGTCGACAACGCGATGTTCTCGGAGATTGCGCGGGCGGACAGCCTGCACGCTCCGTTCCGGACGGCGATCTACCAGCTGTACAAGCATCAGGGGAAGATCCGTCTTCGGACGTACGAGTTGCACCGCGCGACGGACGGGACGGACACGGCGGTGAAGGCTCTGGCGGGGATGTCGTACATCCCGCAGTGGTTCCCGTCGGACATGAACCGCGCTTGGCTCGTCGGGACGCTGGACCTTGAACTGACGATGGACGCGAACGGGCTCAAGGGCAAGACTCCGTACCCGTATCCGACGGCGGTCGGGGGCGCGGTCGAGCTGACCAGCGAGATGACGATCACCAAGGACACGGCCACGACTCTTGATCGCGGGATGGACGCGACGGGGAAGGTCGTCTGGGGCGACAAGGACGCGGCGGTCACATGGGCTCGCTCGGCTCCTCTTGTCACGGTGAAGAACATGGACGAAGGGCTGATCGTGGTCGAATACGCGAAGGGCGAAGATTCGATCAAGATCGACACGAGCGAGAGGATCTCGGCGCACTACTCCGGATGGGTCGGCAGCAGCATCAAGCCGTTTGATTCGTCGCGCGGCAAGCCGCAGCCGCTGACGTTCACCCAGGGGCAGCTGGTGAAGGGGTGGACGAACGCTCTGAAGGGTTACGGGAAGGGCGCGATGGTTCGCATCTTTATCCCGCCCGCGCTGGCGTGGGGCGAACGCGGCCGCAACGCGATTCCGCCCAATGCGGACGTGTGGTTCGAGATCGAAGTGCTTGCGGTTGAGGCTCCTCCCGCGCCGCCGGCTCCTGAGGCGGCGGGCCCCGACGTGAAGCAGCCCGAGGCCGCGCCGGCCGAGGGTGAGAAGAAGGCAGAAGTGAAGTAAGCCGCGAGCAGCGGATTGTGATCAATGCAACGCCCGCGGGATTGTCCGCGGGCGTTGTCTTTTTTGCGGGATCGCGGGGTGGCGGGCGTACAGTTGCGGACGATGGGACGCGATTATTACGAAGTACTTGGTGTGTCGAAGACGGCCTCGGCGGATGAGATCAAGAAGGCCTATCGGGGGCTTGCGCGCAAGCTGCATCCGGACGTGAACAAAGCGGCGGACGCGCAGAAGAAGTTCACCGAGGTGCAGAACGCTTACGACGTCTTGAGCGACGAGAAGAAGCGCAAGGCGTTTGACCAGTTCGGCGAGGCGGGCGTGAGCGGTGCGGCGGGCGGGGGGTATGGTGGTGGTGGGGGGAGCGGTGGGGTGCCGCCGGGGTGGAACCAGGGGTACAACTCCGGGCGTGTGAACGTGGGTGGGCAGTCGTTTGATCCGGACGATCTGGGGTCGATGTTCGACACGTTCTTTGGCGGCGGCGGCGGGGGGATGGGCGGGGGGCGGTCGTCGACGTCGGGGCGGCGGTCGTCCAAGCGCGGGCGCAAGCCCGAGCCCGAGCCGCCTCAGGTGCATGACATCAACGTGGAGTTTGTGAAGGCGGCGCGGGGCGGGACGGAATCGCTGCGGGTGTCTTCAGGTGGTTCGTCGCGGTCGGTGGAGATCAAGATCCCAGCGGGGATCGCGAGCGGGACGACGATGCGGCTGCGTGGGCTTGGGGCGATGGATGAGGAGGGGGACCCGACGGATCTGCACATCCGGGTGATTGTGGAGCCTCATGCGCTGTTTCGGCGTGGGGAAGGGGAGGCGGGGAGTCTTGATTTGGTGATTGATGTGCCGCTGACGGTGGCGGAGGCGACGCTTGGGGCGGCGGTGAATGTGCCGACGCTTGAGGGGAGCGTGGAGATGAAGATTCCAGCGGGGACGCCGAGCGGGAAGCGGCTGCGGCTTCGCGGGCTTGGGATCAAGCCTGCGGCGGGGACGGCGGGGGACTTGTATGTGGTGCCGCAGATCGTGCCGCCGAAGCCTGAGGATTTGTCGCCTGCGGGGATGGAGGCGATTCGTCTTGCGGGGAGCACGCCGAAGGATTTGCGGAGCGGGGCGGGGTGGCCGTAAGGGAGGACTGGATTACGGGCCAGAGGCCTGTGCCACGAAGCATGAAGACGCGTGATTATCAGGTTGTCGTGATTGGTGGGGGGCATGCCGGGGTGGAGGCGGCGTGGGCTTGCGCGAATGTTTTTGGGGGGGAAGGCGAAGGGCGAAGACATGGTCTGGAAGCCCATGCTACTGCGTTGGTGACGATTGATCCTTGGAAGATCGGGGTGATGTCGTGCAATCCGGCGATTGGGGGGCTTGCGAAGGGGCAGTTGGTGCGGGAGGTGGATGCGCTCAATGGGTTGATGGGGCTGGCGACGGACGCGACGGGGATTCAGTTCAAGAGGCTCAACGCGAGCAAGGGGCCTGCGGTGTATGGGCCTCGGGCGCAGTGTGATAAGCATGCGTACGCGGAAGAGGTTCAGCGGCTGATTGCGATGAGGCCTGAGATTGAGGTTGTGGCGGGGACGGTCGAAGAGTTGATCGTCGAGGGTGGGAAGATTCGCGGCGTGGTGGTGATGACGCGAGAGGGCGTGGAGCGTCTGTCGGCGCGGGCGGTGGTGCTGACGACGGGGACGTTCATGCGGGGGCTGATGCACACGGGGGAATCGAAGACCGAGGGCGGGCGGCACGGGGAGGCGGCGGCGGTGGGGATCTCAGGTGCGCTTAAGTCGCATGGGTTTGAGTTGGGCAGGTTGAAGACGGGGACGCCGCCGCGACTGAAGCGGTCGACGATTCGGTGGGATGATCTTGAGCCTGCGCCGGGGGATGCGGTTCCGGTGCCGTTTTCGGAGTTGACGGAGGCGGGGGTGACGCTTCCGTCAAAGCTGCTGCCGTCGAAGCCGTTCCCAGCATTGCCTCAGGTGGATTGTCGGCAGACGCACACGACGCCGGAGGCGGGGGCGGTGATCCGGGCGAATCTGCATCGGGCGCCGATGTATTCGGGGCAGATTGAGAGCGTGGGGCCTCGGTATTGTCCGTCAATTGAGGACAAGGTGGTGCGGTTCGCGGATCGGGACTCGCACGGGGTGTTCCTGGAGCCTGAGAGCTTGCGGGATGATTGGATCTATTGCAACGGGATCTCGACGAGCTTGCCCGCGGATGTGCAGGACGCGATCGTGCGGTCGATGCCGGGGTGTGAAGCGGCGGAGATCTATCGGTACGGGTATGCGGTCGAGTACGACATGGTGAGGCCTCACCAGATCCTGGCGACGGGGATGACGAAGGTGGTGGAGGGTTTGTTTCTGGCGGGGCAGATCAACGGGACGAGCGGGTATGAGGAAGCGGCGGCGCAGGGGTTGATTGCTGGGCTGAACGCGGCGCGTTCTGTGCGTGGGGAGAGCGAGGTGGTGTTCGGGCGTGAGGAGGGGTATCTGGGAGTGATGATGGATGATCTCATCACGAAGACGCCGGTGGAGCCTTACCGGATGTTCACGAGCCGGGCGGAGTATCGGCTGCTGTTGCGGGCGGACAACGCGGCGGATCGGCTCACGCCGCGGGCGGAGGAGTATGGGTTGCTGCGTGGGGAGATCGGGGCTTCGCGGCGTGCGGCGTTTGCGGAGCGGCAGGCGGCGATGGGGGCGATGCATGCGGCGATCATGAGCGGGAAAGATGACGGGATGCCGATGGAGCGGCGGATGCGGACGAGTCAGTTTGAGCTCACGGACTTGGTGGCGTGGCTCGGGGCACATGCCCCGGCGTTGGCGGGAGTGGGGCGTGGGGTGATGGAGACGGTGTACGCGGATCGGAAGTATGAGCCTTATGTGGTGAAGGCGCGGGCGGAGATCAAGCGTGCGGCGGAGATGGAGCATCGGTCGATTCCGGCGGGGGTTGATTTTGGGTCGTTTGTGACGATGCGGACGGAGGCGAGGCAGTCGCTGGCGCGGTTTAGGCCTCGGACGTTCGGGCAGGCGTCGCGGCTTGAGGGGATGACGCCGGCGGATTTGACGTTGCTCTCGGTGCTGGTGGAGCGGGTTCGGGCGGTGTAGGGCTCGCTTTGGGCGAGTGCGGCACTACGATCGGCGTGATGCACTTTTTCGTCGGCACAGTTCTCGCAGGAACACATGGTTCGACCGGCGTCGCGGTCGATTTGATGCTCATCATGCTGGTGGCGTCGGTTGTGGCGACGGTGTTCGCGCGTCTGAAGCTTGAGGCGATTCCGGGGTACCTCGTGGCGGGGGCGTTGGTGGGGCCTTATGCGCTGGGATGGGTGGGGACGTCGGAGAGCGTGGACCGGATCTCGCAGTTGGCGGTGGTGCTGCTGCTTTTCTCGATCGGGTTGCAATTGGATGCGAAGGCGATCGGGAAGGGGATGGTGGACATTGTGGCGATCGGGATCACGTCGATCGCGGCGTTTATCGCGATTGTGTTTCCGATCTTGATTGCGTGCGGGCTGACGCCGGGGGCTTCGCTTGCGATCGCGATGCCGCTGGCGTTGTCGTCGACGGCGGTGTTGGTGCGGGTGGTGGGTGCGCGGCGTGAGACGCGATCGGTGCACTTTCGGGTGGGGCTTGGCGTTTCGATTGTTCAGGATCTGGCGTCGGTGGTGATGCTGGCGGTGCTGCCGTTTCTGGCGGTGGGGCCGATCGTGGCGGGGCCGGGGGAGAGTCATCCGCTTTTGGCGGCCGAGTGGCTTGATGCGTTGCCGGGGTGGGCTGAGGTGATCGCGCGGGCGGGGATCGGTCTTGGGGGGATTCTCGTGCTGATCCTTGTGGCGAAGCTGGTGTTGCCGGCGATGCTGGGGTGGGTGTCGAAGTCTGGGTCAGGGGAGTTGATGCTGGTGTTTTCGGGTGCGGTGGCGTTGGCGGCGGCGATCGGGACGAGTTTGCTCGGTTTTTCCGCGGAGATGGGGGCGTTTCTCGCGGGGTTCCTTCTGGCATCGACGCCGTTCCGGCATCAGTTGGCGGGTCAGTTTGCGCCGGTGCGGGATATCTTGATGGCGGTGTTTTTCACGGCGGTTGGTCTGCAGGTGAATCCGCATGTGCTGATGAGCGGGTGGGATGTGGTATTGGTGGGGTGTGTGCTGCTTGTAGGGTTGAAGGTGCTGACGATCTGGGCGAGCGGGTGGGCGTTTGGTCTTTCGCCTCGGTCGTCGTGGCTGACGGCGGTGTACCTTGGGAACGCGGGAGAGTTCGCGCTGGTGGTGATCGGGGCGGCGACCGCGCTGGGTGTTTTGAGCGATACGCAGACGGGGCTGACAATCGCGGTGGTGCTGGGGTCTCTGGTGGTGAGCCCGATGCTGATCGGCCCGTCGCATCGGCTGTCGTCAAGGGTGGCGAGGATTCCTCTGGCGCCGTGGATTCGGACGAGCGTTCTGCGCGAGGCGGAGCCCGGGACGCCGGCAGGGGACGCGGGGCACGAAGAAGCGGCGAAAGTGGTGATCGCGGGGTTCGGTCCTGTGGGGCGTGCGATCGCGGACCGGCTTGAGGTGGCGGGCGTCTCGATTGTGATTATTGAGTTGAACGTGAACACGGTAGAGCGGCAGACGAAGATCGGAAAGCGTCGGGTGGTGTATGGCGATGTGACGAACACCGAGGTGCTGGAGTCGGCGGGTGTGTCGGAGGCGGCAGCGATTATTTTGACGGTGCCGGACGAGCCGACGGTGCTTCGGGCGTGCAAGGAGGCGAGGCGCCTCAACCCCGGGGCGTACATCGCGGTGCGGACGTCGTTTCTGTCGGGGATGTTCCAGGCGACGCAATTGGGTGCGGACCATGTGACGGTCGAGGAATTGGCCACCGCGGATGTGATGCAGCGGGAAGTGCTGGCGCACCTGCGCAAGCGGGAGATCATCCCGCCGGCGTCGGTGGGGTCGGGGGCGAGCGAGGAGCCGTCGATTTCGCCGGTTTCCTAGGCGGCTGCCTTGGATCCTGCGATGGCGAGCCCGCTTCCGCCCGGAGCACGACCCGCATTGACAGCGGCGATGGCTGCGCGGACGACCTCGGTGGGGTCGGTGAACTTCTGTGGTGCGCCTTCGCCGAAGTGGACGACGCCCATGAAGGCCTTCGCGTCGCCCTTGTCGAACGCTGTTCGGACGGCTGCGGCGAGATTGACCATTTCACGGTCGGAAGAACTGACGGTGACGACGGAGAAGACGCGGTCGCTGAGCTTGCAGATGGCTGCGCCGGTGGGGGTGAAGTGCTTCTTGAGGAGGGTGGCGAGGCGAGCGGCGAACTCCGGGACTTTGTCGAAAGCCTGGCCGGGATCGAGCATGACCTGAACGAGCGAGGCGGGCTCGGACTGTTCGGAGGAGATCATGAAGGCGCGGCGGAGCGCCCATTCGAATCCCTTGCGACCCATGACGCCTGTGGCGGGGTCGAGGTCTGTGGGATCGATGAGCATGAGTTCGACGCCGACGGAGGGCGTGGGGCCGTCGCCGGGGGTGGTGGTGGCGGCGGCGAGGGCGACTTCGGCTCGGGCTTCGAGACCGGCGATGTTGGCCAGGCCGATGTCGAGCTTGAAGAGGTCGGCCATTTCGCGCGTGGCTTCCTTGGCGCGTTTGAGCCCGATGTCGATTCTGTCGGTGGTGAGGTTGAGCCACTGCCCCGCGCGGTCGTAGAGTTTGCGGAGCGGCTCGGACGAGTCGGGGCTCATGATCGCGTCATGCACGAGGTTGCCGATGCCGACGCCGTGGACGATCTCGTTGTGCTGGGCGGGTGCGGCGGTGGGGCGTTCGTGGTACTTGACGGGGATGACGAGCGAGTCGGGGAGCTTCCAGCGCTGGGCGAGCATGGCGCCGATGTCGGGGTGCTGGATCTCGAGGGCGGTGAGTTCGGCCTTGACGAGTTTGCGATGGTCGCCCTGGGCTTGCGAGAGGACGGCGTGGTAATCGCGGCCCATGGCGCGGACGAGGGCGATGACGCCGATGTCCTGCAAGAGGCCGGCGATGAAGACCTCGTCGCCGTACTTGGCGCCGGCGGCCTCGACCATGCACTTTCCGCCGACGGCGGTGAAGAGCCCGCGGCGCCAGTAGTCCTGGTAGTCAAAGCCGTCGTCTTTGTTGGACTCCATCGAGGAGACGAGGGAGAACCCGAGGACGAGGGCTTTGACGGGGGAGAGCCCGAGCATGACGAGGGCTTTGTCGATGGAGCCGCAGCGTTGGCGGAGGCCGTAGAAGGATGAGTTGACGGTGCGGAGGACCTTGGCGGTGAGCCCTTGGTCGTTCTGGATGGTCTTGGCGAGTTCGGAGAAGCGCACGTTCTGGTCGGAGCAGAGTTCGATGACCTTGAGCGCGACCACGGGGAGCGTGGGGAGCGAGGGGCACGCCAAAATCTCTTCGAGCATCTCGCTGTTCATCGGGGCGCGTCTTTCCGGACCTTGTCACACGGGCGCGGATGCCCGGGGGCCGCGGCGGTCCTTTGGCCCGCGGCTCTTGGGAGCATCGGCCGTTCCGGGGCCGGACTTCACCGTGATCGAGATGTGCTT
This sequence comes from Phycisphaera mikurensis NBRC 102666, assembly GCA_943369765.1. Lineage (GTDB taxonomy): Bacteria > Planctomycetota > Phycisphaerae > Phycisphaerales > UBA1924 > UBA2396. Next base: position 162,313 of record CALROI020000008.1, read on the forward strand.
GGGAGGGTGCTGGCGACGAAGACCTGATGGAGCGAGGCGAGAGGTTGCCCGAGCACCTCTCGGAAGTAGGCGGCGAGGAGGCGGGCGGCTCTTTCCCAGGTTTCGGGGCTGTGGGGGAGGTGGGGCTCGGGGTGTTCGCCGGACGTGAGCGTGCGCAGGCACTCGATGGTCTCGCTGCGCACGGCCCAAGTGGGAACGGAGTGGTCCGGTGGTGCGTCGAGGAGGCCGCCGAGGTGGGGGGCGAAGATGTAACGCTCGCGGGACGTGAGTTTGACGCTGGTGCGGACATCGGTGGAGAGTTGCGGGCGATAACCGGTGTCGGTGAGGAGGGCCCATTGGAAGCGGGCGAGGGCTTCGTCGATGCCTGCGCTGGTGGTGCCCGGGTCGACCGCCCCGAGGGTGCGGAGGCAGGTGAGGGTGGCGTCGAAGGCGACGGGGTGGGGGTCGTGGTCCTGGATGGAGTGTTGGATGAGGTCGGCGACGAACATGGCGGCGTAGAAGCGGCGGAGGGCGAGGCGCAGGCCTGGGAAGATCTCGGCGAGGTCCCACTCGGTGAGCGTGGCGAGTTCGGAGGTGGGCTTGGCGATGAAGAGGACCTGCCCGCGGGTGAGGAGCTCGATGCCGCCGGAGAATTTGGAGTTCTCGCGTTTGGAGCCTTTGGCGATGCCTCGGAGGACGCCGTGGGAGCGTGTGAGCAGCGAGACGGTCTGGCTGGTCTCGGACCAGTCCCAGTGTCGGATGCAGATGGCGTCGTCGATGGCTGCGGGCACGGGGGAGGGTAGGGTAAACAAATTGCCAAATGGTCAAATTGCCAAATGGCCAAATTCAGACAGGGCTATCCTGTGGCGTGCATTTTTCACTTGTTGATGCGGTGTTGGAGCGGTCTTCGGACCGGATTGTCACGATCAAGCATGTTTCGTCAGCGGAGGAGTATCTCCAGGATCACTTCCCGGGGTATCCGGTGCTGCCGGGCGTGATGATGCTTGAGGCGATGGTGCAGGCGGCGCGCTTGCTTGCGGATCCGGAGGATGTGGCGAACCCGCCGCTGGTCTTGGGGGGCGTGCGGGGGTTGAAGTACGGGCGTTTTGTGCCGCCGGGGGCGACGCTTCGGGTTGAGGTGACGCGGTTCAAGGTGACGGAGGCTGGGGAAGAGTTCAAGGCGGAGGCGCTGCTGGTGGAACCGACGGCGGCGGCTGGCATCGAACACCCGGTGGCGGCGAGCGGGCGGATCACGCTGCGGCCGGCGCGGGCGTAAGTGGGCCCGGGAGCTGGGTTTGCGGGTGTGTGAAGATAATCGGTAGAGTGAAGGCTAACATAGCTGTTCGAACACAGAACGCGTGCGGGGTGCCCGACTATTCAGGGTGCCGGTCGGCGCGGTCATGGAATCAGAGATGACACGCGAAGAGATTTTCGGGAAGGTCAAGGAACTGCTGGTCGACGCTCTGGCGGTGGACGAGGACGAGGTGACGCTGTCAGCCCGGCTGACGTCGGACCTTGGGGCGGAGTCGATCGACTTCCTCGACATTGTGTTCAAGCTTCAGCAGGCGTTCTCGATCACGATCCCGCAGGGTGAGTTGTTCCCCGAGGGCGTGGCGCAGAACGCGGAGTTTGTGAAGGACGGGCGCGTGACACCTGCGGGGATCGCGGGTCTCAAAGCCAAGCTGCCGCATGTGGATTTCAGCGCGTGGGAGAAGGACCCGGTCCTGAAGAAGGTCGCGTCGGTGTTCACGGTGGAGACACTTGTGAATTACGTCGAGCGGAAACTTGGGAAGTAGGCACTGGGCACTAGGCACTAGGCACTAGGCACTAGGGTCAGAGAGCAGACGCCGAATTGTGTTTCGCATTCTTCTTTGGCTGATCGCGTTTCCCCTTCTTGGGCCCCTCTCCATGCGATGGATGTGGATCGACAGAGTCGTTGAACTGGTCCCGCGTCAGCGGCTGGTGGCTGTCAAGCATGTGTCGATGGCGGAAGAGCACGTGCACGATCACTTCGCAGCCAAGGGGAAGCGGCCGGCGACGCCGATCATGCCGATGAGTTTGATCGTCGAGGGGATGGCCCAGTCCGCGGGCATTCTCGTCGGCCATGCGGAAGAGTTTCGAGAGAAGGTGATTTTGGCAAAGGTCGGCAAAGCGGAGATGACCCGCGACGCCAGGCCCGGGCACACGCTGCGGTACACGGCGACCATCACGCACATGGACGCGGTGGGGGCGAGCACGCAGGGCGTGGTGGAACTGATCGAGCCCGCAGCCAGTGGCGGCGGTGGGGCGGTGGAACGCGTGGGCACGATCGACCTGATGTTCAGCCACCTCGACAACAACATGGCGGGGCAGGCGTTCCCGGAGTGGAACTTCGTGTTCAGCGAGAGCTTTAAGACTCTTCTGCGTTCGAGCGGGATCGAGTCGTAAGTCCCTCCCTGAGGGAGGGGTTGATGAGTGAATTCAATCAGGACGGGTTTAGAGTTCTTCGACTACGCCGCGTTTGAGGTGGGGTGCTGAGGGTGCGGGCGGTTTTGTTCGGGTTGACTATCTCGGTTCTCAGTTTTGCGATGGGTACACTGCCGCGCGGCTTGCGCGGGGGCTCTGTTAGAGCATGGATCGCAGGCCGAGCTGGGACGCGCCGACGAGGACGGGGAAGGCGTTGAGGGCGACGGCGGCGGCGGCGAGGCGGCGGCCGGTGTTGAACCGGAGGTGGCCGATGTGCTCGCAGATGATGAGGACGAGGGCGATCAGGGCGAACTTGTAGGCGAGCATGGCGGGGAGGCCGCCGGCTTCGATGACGGTTCGGGCGAGGGCGTTGAGTTCGCGGCCGCCGAGGGCGAGGATGAGCCAGGTGCAGATGACGTCGAGCGACGCGGCGATGATCACCCAGCGGTACGCGGTCGGGTACAGAATCGGTTTGTCGAGCATCGAAAGCTCCTGGCCTTCACACTTAGCCTCGGACGAGCCCGTCGAACAGGCCCGTCGGAGGAGAACGTCCCGTCCACGCCTGTGATTGCAGCGTGGCTTGGCGGACGAACATCTTCACCCCGTCGATCGTGCGCCAGCCGGCTTTTTCCGCAGCCTGCAGGAGCGGGGTTCGCACGGGGTTGTACACCGTATCAAATACGAGGGGCGAAGGGCCGCAGTTCTGCGAATCCGCGAGGAGTTGGACGGGAATGGGGGAAAGGTCCGGGGCGGGGCCGCCGTGCATGCCGACGGGGGTGCAGTTGATGAAGAGGTGGCAGCATGACTTGCTAAGGGCATCGAGCGGCATGACGCGGATCTTGCCGGCTGCGTGGGGGGAGAGTTCGTCGGCGACGGCTTGGGCTTTGGCGGTGTCGCGGTTGTAGATGACGACGGTGGCTCCTTCGCGGGCGAGGCCGTAGATCGCGGCGCGGGCTGCGCCGCCGGCGCCGATGACGGCGGCGTTGACGCCCGCGAGCGGGCCGAAGGTCTCGCGGAGGGGATCGATGAGTCCCGGGACGTCGGTGTTCGAGATCGCAGCGGAGGCGAACGCGTCGGCGGCACTTCGCGTGACGACGAGCGTGTTGGCGGCGCCCACAGCAGCGGCGACGGGGTCGATGGACCAGCCTTGTTCGCGGGCGAGGCGGACAAGGTGCTCTTTGTGCGGGATGGTGACACTTGCGCCGCTGAAGGAGAGGCGGGGGTCGTGGACGAGGTCGAGGAGGGTGGCTTTGAAGACGAGGTAGGCGTCGTCGGGGGAATGTGGGCCGTCCGGCGTCGGGATTGGAAGCGGGAGGTAGACCGCGTTGTGCCCCGCAGCTTCGAACGCGGCGTTGTGGACGAGGGGGCTCTTCGAGTGGGCGACGGGCCAGCCGATGATGCCGTAGACGCGGGTGGCCGCGTTGATCTCGCGGAAGCGATAGAGGCTCAAGAGGTCGCGAACGGTGGGCTGGCCTGGAGCGGTGGTTTCAGCGGGGCGGAGGGCGGCGAAGGTGAGCAGGCCGCCGAACTTGGGGGCGAGGACGCGGGACATGAGGCCGAATTCGCCCATGGCGAGGGCGATCATGGGCTTGTCGCGATGGGCGAGGAGCTCGAAGAGCTCGAGGTTGTCGCGGAGGGAGCGGGCTTTGAAGGCGATCTTGGCGACGGTGCAGGCGGGTTCGGCTTGCATCGCCAGGACTCGGCGCGTGAGGTCGGCGGGGCGACCCTGGAAGTCGTGGGAGGAGAGGATGAGCGACGGGCCGACTTCGCGTTGTTGCGCGGGGTGGCGGACGGCGAGGTTGATCTTCTGCTTGATGTTGGCGGAGCGGGTGTAGGCGGCGAGTTCGAAGTCGAGGTAAGTGGGGGCGTGACCGGGGTCGCGTGTGCCGAGGCGTTCGTAGAGGGAGACGCGGTCGGTCTCGTCGCCGTCGTAGCCGCCGCCTTCGGAGGCTGAGCGGCAGGTGACGATGCAGGGGAGCGGGCACTCGGCGACGAGGCGGTCGATGGCGAGAACGGATGGGTGGGGGCCGCCTGCGGGGGCTTCGAGGTCACCCGTGAAGAGTTCGTCGATGCGGAACTCGACGAGGTCAGCCCCTGCGGTCTTGGCTTGCGCCGCGAGAGCCAGGGCTACGTCGGGGTCGTGGACGGTGATGGGGACGCAGACGAGGGAGGGCATGACCGATGGTAGTCGTCGGGGCGAAAGCGCTTGTGCAGCATTCTCGCAGCGCATTGCTAGTTCAGCGAGCAGGCCATGCCGGTGTAGTCGGGGCGGTCGGAGGCGGATTTTGCGGGTTCGGCACGAACGATCTGGCCTTTGGAGATCAGGAAGGTGCCGGGCATTTGGAAGGCGTCGCCGTCGACGGTGCCGACGCCGTGGCGGTTGAGGATGCCGGCGATGAAGCCGCGCCAGATGTTCGCGGGGCCGAAGAGTTGCCAGAGCGTGCCGCGTCGGAGGCCGAAAGCTCGGTAGGTTCGGCCCGCGGGGTCGGAGATGAGCGAGATATCCGCGAGGTTGTACGACGCGAGGAACGACTGGGCTTGCGGGCTTGCGGAGAGGAGGATCACGACGAGGCGGGTGCCGGTGGCTTCGATCGCGGCGCGGCGGGCGGAGAGGTCTGCAGCGGCTTCGCGGCAGAACGTGCAGCCGGTGTGGCGGAGGAACGCGACGAGGCGCGGGGCTTCGTTCGAGAGTTCGAGCAGGGTGCGGCCTTGGCCTTCGCCGCTGTCGATGCGGGTGGCGGTCATCGCGTCGAGCGGCGAGGCGAAGTCGTTGGGTGTGGTCTCGGGGCGGCCTTGCGTGCCGTAGTTCTTGAAGGCGAGCCAGAGGAGCATCGAGAAGGGGACCCACCAGATGAGATCGTTGGTGAGGATGGTCCAGCCGAAGGCGGGGGGGAATGTGCCTATGACGAGGGCCTGTGCGAAGCCGATGGGGCCGAAGATCTTGCCCAGGAGGCCGACGAAGACGATGGGCCAGTGGCGGTTGGGGTCGCGGGCGGCGATGAGGTAGCCCAGGCCATAGACGCCGACGATCATGCCGATGCACTGCCAGAGTTCGGGATAGTTGGGGCGGGTGGCTCCGAGGAGGTCCCAGAGCCAGTTGGGGGCGAGAACCGCGACAGCACCCCAGACGAGGTTGTAGACGCCCGCGAGGACGAGGGTGGCCTTGAGCCACTGGGGGACGGGCGTGGCGTTGGTTTGTGAGTGTGGCGTCATGTGTATGGTTGCACGGCCCTTCAGGGGCGTCCCTGCGGGTTCGCCGAGAATCGTGGGGTGGATGCGGCATCCGTTCGTGGTCGGCGGTCGAAATGAAGGGTAGCGATGCCAACACCTCAGCCAGAACTTCAGCCAGAACCCACATTTACCATCCTGATTGACGGGCTTTGCCCTTTGTGCGCGAAAGAAGCGTCGATGATGCGCTGGCTCGATGGCGGGCGGGGACGCTTGGCGATCATCGACATCGCAGCCCCCGGCTTCGACGCGGCCCGCTATGGCACGACGTACGAAGCGGTGATGGGCGAGATCCACGGCGTGCTGCCGGGCAATCGGCTGGTGACGGGCGTCGAGGTTTTCCGCCACGCGTACGGCGCGATCGGTTGGGGCTGGGTGCTCGCGCCGACGGCGTGGCCCGGGCTGCGGTGGCTTTCCGACCTCGCGTACCGGTGGTTCGCGCGGAACCGGCTGTGGCTGACGGGGCGGAAGGATTGTGAGACGGGCGTGTGCAAGGTGAAGTAGAAGAGCTGGGTGCCATCAGTTGGGTCGCTTCGACCCTGCTGATGGTTGTGCGTGGGTCGCGGAAAGTCACCAGTAGACGCCGAGTGCGCCATTCGCGCGATCGGGGTCGGTGCTGCGGCGTCAACTGGTGGCACCCGGGCCACCCGCCTTGGGAAGCGGCGTGAGGAAGAGGCGGAGGTGATGCGTACAGGCCAGAGGCCTGTACCACGAATGGACGGTTGGAAGCACTGTGCCACTGACTTTGGCCGCTTCGGCCAAAGTCAGTGGTTGGACGCACGTCGCGCGATTGACGCACAACCACTGACTCGGCCCGAAGCGGTCCGAGTCAGTGGCACATCGTTTTTGATGCTCTTTAGTAATTCGGCGTCGGGGCGCGGAAGTCTTCCCACTTGATGCTCTTGAAGTAGGCGACGGTTTTCGTCAGGCCTTCGCGGAGTTGGATCTTGGGTTCCCAGTCGAGGTGCTTTTTGGCAAGGGAGATGTCGGGCTTGCGCTGCTTGGGGTCGTCCTGGGGGAAGGGCTTGAAGTGGATGGTGCCGGTGGGGCCGGAGTTGCCGACGATCTCTTGGACCATCTTCGCGAGCTGGAGGATGGTGAACTCGTGGGGGTTGCCGATGTTGACGGGGCCGACGAAGGTGTCGGGGCCGTTCATCATGCGCATGATGACTTCGACGAGGTCGTCGACGTAGCAGAACGAGCGGGTCTGCGAGCCGTCGCCGAACATGGAGATGTCCTCGCCGCGGATGGCTTGGCGGATGAAGTTGGAGACGACGCGGCCGTCGAAGGGGTGCATGCGCGGGCCATAGGTGTTGAAGATGCGGACGACGCGGATGTTGACCTTGTTGGAGCGGTAGTAGTCGAAGAAGAGGGTTTCGGCGGCGCGTTTGCCCTCGTCGTAGCAGGCGCGGGGGCCGATGGGGTTGACGTTGCCGCGGTAGGACTCGGTCTGCGGGTGCTCGGTGGGGTCGCCGTAAACCTCGGAGGTGGAGGCTTGCAGGATCTTGGCTTTGCAGCGTTTGGCGAGTCCGAGCATGTTGATCGCGCCCAGGACGCTGGTCTTCATGGTCTTGATGGGGTTGTACTGGTAGTGGCCTGGGGCGGCGGGGCAGGCGAGGTTGTAGATCTCGTCGACCTCGAGGAAGATCGGGTGGGTGACGTCGTGGCGGATGAACTCGAAGTTCGGCTTGCCGAGGAGGTGGAGGATGTTCGACTTCTGGCTGGTAAAGAGGTTATCGAGACACACGACGTCGTGTCCCTGAGCGACGAGGCGCTCGCAGAGGTGCGAACCGAGGAAACCGGCCCCGCCGGTCACGAGGATGCGACGAATGGTCATAGGTTGGAGGGTATCGGTGCCGGGACGGGGTCGTCAATGAAAGAAAGGGCTTGGCGCGGGGGCGGTTGTCCACTATGCTGGCTAGGTCCGCTTTACGGAGGGAAGAAAATGTCAAGATTCTCGGTTTCTCGATGTGCCTTGTGCTTATCGATGGTTCCGGTTGCGGTGGTGGCCGCTCAGCCTTTGGAGTGGGCTTCGGGGTTTGAATTGAATCAGAACGGGTTGAATGGCCCGGTGCTTCAGCTCATGCCGTTCGGCACGGATCTTGTGGCGGTGGGGAATTTCTTTGAAGCAGGTGGCGTGCGGGCCAACTTCGTGGCGGCATGGAACGGCACGACGTGGAGGCCGCTGGGTTCGGGGGGAGCGTTTGGCGGCGGTGGTTTTGCGAACGGGGCCTTTTGCGCGGTTGTCTATCGCGGAGAGCTTTACGCGGGCGGGTTCTTCTCGCAGCTCGGGCAGGCGGGAGGGACACGGGTCAACCGGGTGGCTCGTTGGGACGGAACTCGATGGAACCCGTTGGGCGTTGGGAACTGCGTGGGCGTGACCGGCGGGTTCGGGCAGGTGCGTGCGATGGCGGTCTTTGAGGACCGGCTTTACGTCGGCGGGAGCTTCACGTCTGCGGGGTGTGTTTCCGCGACAAACGTGGCGAGCTGGGACGGTGCGGCGTGGCAGGGATTGAACGGCGGCGGGCCGAACGACTTTGTGAACGCGATGACCTCGCACGGCGGCAGGCTGGTCGTCGGTGGAGAGTTTACGGAGGCGGGCGGGATTCCGGCGACGGGGCTTGTCGCGTACAACGGCGCGTGGGCTCCCATCGCGGGGGCGGGTTTGGACTTTCTCGGGAGCATCGACGGTCTGGCCTCGATCGACGGGCAGTTGTACGCCGGGGGGAACTTTGGAACGATTGACGGGGTGTCCGCGCTCGACATCGCGCGGTACGACGGGGCGTGGCACGCGATGGGGGCGGGGATGCAGGGTGTCGGTGTGAGCGGGTTCGCGTCGTACGCGGGGCGGTTGTACGTGTCGGGGCTGTTCTTCGAGGCGGGTGGTCTGCCCGCGATCAACATCGCCGCGTGGGACGGTTCGGCGTGGTCGCCGCTTGGGGGCGGTCTGAACGGATTCACGGGCACGGTCGCGGTCTATGACGGCAGTTTGTTCGCGGGGGGGAGTTTCACGTTGGCCTCTGGGGTGGACTCGTCGCGGATTGCCCGGTGGGGTCCGAGGCCTTGCGTGGCGGATTTCAACGGGGACGGCTTCGTTGATTTCTTTGACTATCTCGACTTCGTCACCGCGTTTGAGACTGGGGATATGTCGGCGGACGTCAATGGGGATCAGTTCCTGGACCTCTTCGACTATCTCGACTTTGTCGAGGCGTTCGAGACCGGTTGCTGATCAGGAGACCCATCCGTCGAGTTCGGGTGGCAGCGCCAGTCGCAGCGCGAGGGCTGTGTCGATAAGGGTCTGCCATTGCTCGGCGGTGGGGTGCGAGCCTCGGACGATGCAGAGTCGGCCGGTGCCGACGGCGAGGGTGAACTGCTTGTCCCATGCGAGCATCTGGGCCTGAACTTCGGGGGTGAGCAGGAGGAGGGCGAAGTCCTCGCTAGGACCGGTGACACGGAAACGCTTGTTGAAGGCGTCGTCGTCGACCTTGATGTCCTTGGAGCCGAAGAGTTCGCCGATTCTGTGGAAGAAGTTTTCGGGGTAGGCGTCGATCTTGGGCCATGTGGGTGGGACGGGGAATGAGACGACAGCGTGGTTGTGGGTCTGTCGGCTCTTTCCCGAGCCGGTGGTGTAGTGGTGCTCGAGCACGACGAGATCAACGCCGTCGATAGAGCCTTCGGCGGCCCAGGTGGTGCGTTCGGGGCGGGAGACGAGTTTGGGGAGCGGTGCGAGGGCAACGGCGGGGGGTGTGGCGTTGCCAACGCTGGCGAGGGTGAGGCCTCGGGATTCGAGTGCGGCGGTGACGGCTTCGAGGCGTTTACGCTCGTTGCGTTTGGAGACAACAGTGAGGATGATGACAGCGAGAATCACCGCGCCGAGGATGAAGAACATCACCATCGGTGGCGAACCGGATGTGTTGCGGGCGGCGGACTGCGCCAGCGTGAGGACGAGCGGATCGGGGTGAATGCAGGCGGCGACGCAGCTCACGCGTGCCCCTTTCCGCTCAGGTTTCCACTCAGGGCTTGGCGGATCGCGGCGACGCTGGCCAGGAGCCCGGGCATGGCGGAGAGCGGCTGGACGGTCGCAGCGTCGGAGAAGGCTTTGGCGGGCTCGGGGTGGCACTCGATGAAGAGGCAGTGGACGCCCGCAGCGGTCGCGGCGCGGGCGAGCAGCGGGGCCCGTTGAGGCTGGCCGCCGGTGCGTTCGCCTTCAGCCCCGGGGAATTGCGTGGAGTGGGTCACGTCGAAGCAGACGGGGGGCGCGCCGCCGGGGCTGCCGAGCTCCATCAGGTCGCCGAGCCCGGCGAAGTCGTTGACGAGGCGGTGGTAGCCGAAGAAGGTGCCGCGGTCGGTGAGCATCGTGTTGGTGGAGCCTGCCTCAGCGAGCTTTTTGACCGCTCCCTTCATTTCCGCGGGGGCCATGAACTGGCCCTTTTTCACGTTGACCGCCCGGTTGTGCTTGGCAGCGGCCTGTCCGGCAGCCATCAGCAGGTCGGTCTGGCGGCAGAGGAATGCGGGGATCTGCAGGATGTCCACCACGCGGGCGGCGGGCTCAGCCTGCGCGGGGTCGTGGATATCGGTGGTCGCGGGGACGCCGAGTTCCTTCTTGATCGCGGCGATCCATGCGAGCCCTTGCTCGAGGCCGGGGCCTCGGGGCGAATTGATCGACGAGCGGTTGGCTTTGTCGAAACTGGCTTTGAAGATGTACGGCAGGCCGAGGGGTTTGCAGAGGGCCTGCACCGTTCGGCCGATGGCGAGGGCGTGGTCGAGGGACTCGAGGACGCAGGGGCCTGCGATGATGGCGAGGGGCTGACCGGGGCCGATGGCGACGGGTCCAGCGTGGCAGAGTCGTGTCATGGGGGGAGGGTAGGAATGAGGGGGT